>NZ_JYFC01000020.1 GCF_000938265.1 Agreia bicolorata | reverse complement strand
CTCACCCTCATTGACAGTGATGTTCGTCATCGTGACGTTACCCGTGTTCGTGAACACGAACGAATACGTGATCGTGTCACCCACCTTCCCGGCCTGCGCCGGATCAGCAGACTTCACCATCGTCAAACCCGGAGCCGGATTCGCCGTCACCACCGCGCTCGACGGCGGCGACGTAACAGGGGTCCCATCAGGCGGCGTCCCCGTCGACGTCGCCGTGTTCGTGATCGAGCCCGCATCAACATCAGCCTGCGTCGCCACATACGACGCCGTGCACGTCACCGACGCACCCGGCGCCAACGACGCCGCACCAGCAGGACACGTGACCGCCGGAGCCGTCCCCGTTCCAGAGAACGCCGTCTCAGCAACCGTGACATCCGTCATCGTCACATTGCCCGTATTCGTCACAACAAACGAATACGCAACCGCATCGCCCGCCTTCGCAATCGACGACGGATCAGCAGACTTCACCACAGCCAACGACGGATTCG
>NZ_JYFC01000002.1 GCF_000938265.1 Agreia bicolorata | reverse complement strand
CATCGAGATGGACGTAAAGTGTGGTCAGGAGGGTGTTGAGGTCTGTTTTCACACACTGGGCTTAACACCCTCCGCCTGCGATTAACAGCATCCACGCCGCCCGAACCAATCGGACTCACTCATCTAGGCGAGCCTGACGGCTTCGGCCTGGGGTCCCTTCGCTCCGGTGCCCACCTCGAAGACGACCTGCTGGCCCTCTTCAAGCACCTTGTAGCCACCCATCTCGATCGCCGAGTAATGCACGAAGACGTCCTGTCCTCCCTCGTCGACGGTGATGAAACCGTAGCCCTTTTCAGCGTTGAACCACTTCACGGTTCCGTTCGCCATTGTTACTCCCAATTGCCGAATGTGTGTCGTCAGGACACCCGCTGAAACACGGGCGACCAAGGCCGATACTAATCAGCGCATCCGCTCGATTTCGGTCGTGGGCGGCAAAATCGGCCATCCGTTTCCGCATCTCAACACGACGGAAACATCGCCGAAATATGCGGCCGGAACGGGAGGCCCCGAACCGCCTACTGAACGGGCTCGTCTGTCGAACCGTCAGTGGACGGCTCTAGGAAGTCTGCGCCGAGCACCACCGTGAGCTGGGCTCCCTGGAATTGATCGGATTGCTCGACCCTGATCGCGGTGATCGACAGCGTGACCCCGTTGGCCGCAGCATCAGCAGTCGCCTTCGTGAACAGGGAGTTCGCCAAGCCGAGAGCAGCGGCCTCGTGCGCAGGATCGACGTAGTAGACCGTCGTCGTCTTGAAGTCCGTGGCACTCGCGTTGGCGGTCGATCCGATGCCCGCCCATCCGGCCTCGCGCATCGAGTCGCCGACGCTCGCTGCGAGCCCGACCGTCTCGGTGCCATTGAGCACGGTGACCGTGACGGCAGGATCGACGACCGGGGTGATCTCGGGAGTGGGCGTGGGCGTAGGAGTCGGTGTCGAGGCTGTCGAGCCTCCTATTAGGTCATCGAATTTGATGCTGTCGTTGATGACAGCAAGGGTGATCACTCCCCCGGCCACGATGACGCCCGTCGCAAGAGCGGCCCAGGCGAACGCGATCCATCCCCGACCCTTGCGGCGGGGCCCGCGGTGCGCTCCCGTGCGGTGGAGGTCGGCCGGGATGGTGTCGAAGCGATCTGATGGAGGCTTGGCCATGGTGTGGTCTCGGGTCCTAATCGTCGAGGGACGTGAGGCGCACTGATCGTGCGGCCGTCCTGGCATCCCGCACGCGATGCAGTCTCTTGATGAGCATGGGATCGTGGGCGAGGGCGGAGGGCGAATCGATGAGAGCCCCCAGCAGTTGATAGTAGCGGGCCGCAGACAGCCCGAACTCGTCGCGGATGGCCTGCTCCTTGGCACCGGCATGCTTCCACCAGGTGCGCTCGAACGCCAGGATCGCGATGTCGCGAGCGCTCAGACGCGGCGTCGCACCGTCGCCCGCATGCTGCTCATCGAGATTCTTCGCGGCTCCCACGCGGCCTCCACATTCTGCCAGGGAGGCGTCAGGCCCCCGATCGTGAACATCCTATGGGCCGCATCCTCCGGATCAGCCGAATGAGCCGGGCATGCCGCGATGCCTATCTGCCGGCCCGGAACATGGTGCGGTGAGGGATGCCCGCCTCGACGAATTCGTCGCCCACCGCGACAAAACCGAAGGTGGCGTAGAGACCCGTGATGTAGCTCTGGGAATGCAGCAGCATGGATGTGGCCCCATGGAGTTCGACGACCCGGGCGAGAAGCCGCTGAGCGAGGCCCTGACCTCGATAAGCGGCTCCCACCACTACGCGGCCTGGCAGGAGGTGCGCGTCCTCGTGCTCCGCGACTTCGTCGTGCAACACCCGGAGATAGGCAGCCACGTCGCCGTTCTCTCCAGGAATCCACAGGTGCTCGGTAGTCGACTCCCTGTCGCGGCGATCGAGTTCGCTCTCGTCGACCTTCTGCTCGACGTAGAACACATCGGTGCGCAGCTTGAGGATCTCGTAGAGCTCGGCCGTGGTCAGCTCGCTCCACCTCTTCTGCACGATCGCGGGTATGGGTTCGAGGGGCATGGCAGAGAAGTTTACTGTGATGATGGAAGGGCCTCACCGATCGCGAAGCCGTGATCAGACGGCAAAGAAGGAGTGTCTTTTCGATGGGTTACGACGTTCAGAAGAGCGATGATGACTGGCGCACCGAGTTGTCGGCCGACGAGTACGCCGTGCTGCGTCAGGCCGCGACGGAGCGACCCTGGACGGGTGAATTGCTCGACGAGGGTCGCGAGGGAATTTATCGGTGCAAGGGATGCAGCGCCGAACTGTTCCGCAGCACGACGAAGTTCGATTCCCACTGCGGTTGGCCGAGCTTCTACGACCCGTCGTCGACCGACGCCGTCGAACTGATCACCGACTCCACTCTCGGCATGGTGCGCACCGAGGTGCGCTGCGCCGCCTGCGGTTCTCACCTCGGGCACGTCTTCGACGACGCGCCGCAGACCCCCACGGGCGACCGATACTGCATGAACTCGATTTCGCTCGAGTTCGATCCTGCCGAATAGCGCCGTGACATCCGTCTTCGATGCCCTGCACGAGCGTCGCTCGAGCTCGAAGGTCACCGACGAGGCGCCGAGCCACGACGAGGTCCTCGAACTGGTCGAAGCTGCCGGTCAGGTTGCAGACCACTCCGGGCTGGCGCCGTGGCGCGTCATCGAGATCCGGGGAGATTCCCGCCGCATCGTCGGCGAGAGCCTCGCCACAGCATCCGGTCTACACGGGCACGACGCAGAGAAGAGTGTCCGCAAGTCATTCAGGGCACCACTGCTGCTTGCGGTCGTCGTGTCACCCCGACCCAGCGTGAAGGTACCGTACTGGGAGCAGGAGGCCGTGGCATCCGGGGTCGCCCATGCACTCACCCTGTTGCTACACGAGCGCGGCTACGGCGCGATGTGGCGCACGGGCATCCACACGCGCAGCGATGCCGTGCGAATCGCGCACCGGCTCGAGCCCGGCGAGCAGATGCTGGGCTGGATCTATGCGGGTCGGAATCCCGATCGGCCCAGAGAACGGCGGCGCTCTCGGATCGATGTCGCAAGGCACGTCTCCACGCTGTAGAAAATTCACGATCGAATCGATTCGAACCCCGGCTCTTCAAGGGATAGGATCGAGTTCTCGTGACTGAATTCGACGCCCCCACCCAGACCATCCGATCGGCGTCCGCCGCACACGATGGGCCCGCCGCTCCGGCCGATGCATCGCGCGTCGGGCATCTCAAGTACTCACCCCGCCGCCGGTGGTTCGCGTTGCTCGCCCTGGCCCTGGGCGGCTTCGGAATCGGGGTCACCGAGTTCGTCTCGATGGGGCTCCTGCCGAACATCGCACAAGACCTCCTCCCGACGCTGTACGCCTCGAACTCTGCGGACGCCAACGCAACCGCTGGCCACCTGATCTCGGCTTACGCCCTGGGCGTCGTCGTCGGGGCACCCACGATCGCGGCCGCCGCGGCCCGCTGGCCCCGCAAGCGTCTACTGACCGTGCTGGTCGCGTGCTTCGTCATAGGCAATCTCGCCACCGCGGTTCTGCCCTCGTTCGGCTGGGTCCTCGCCGCGCGCTTCGTGTCGGGCCTGCCCCATGGCGCATACTTCGGCATCGCCTCACTGGTCGCCGCCACGCTCATGGGCCCAGGCAAACGTGCCCGCGGAGTGGCATTCGTCCTTTCCGGCCTCACCATCGCGAACGTCATCGGTGTTCCGATCGGCACGTACCTCGGTCAGAACTTCGGCTGGCGCAGCGCATTCTGGCTCGTAACAGTGATCTTCGCGGCAACACTGGTGGCGATCGTCGCGACGGTGCCGTTCCAGGCAGGCAACCCCGAGAGCACGATCCGCAACGAGCTCAGAGCGTTTTCGCGCCCGCAGATCTGGCTCACACTGGCCATGGCGTCGATCGGCTTCGGCGGTATGTTCGCCGTCTACAGCTACATCGCCCCGGTCGTGACCGATGTCACGGGGCTCGGAGCCGGAGTCGTGCCTCTCGTGCTCGTGACCTTCGGAGTGGGCATGACCATCGGCAACTTCATCGGAGGCTGGGCCGCCGACAAGTCCGTGGCCCGCGCTCTGCTCATCTTCATGCCGGGTATCGGCTTCGCATGCCTGGCCTTCGGACTCACGGCCGCAAGCGCGCCCGGGTTGTTCATCTCGATTTTCTTCATCGGCGCTTTCGTGTCGGCCGCATCGCCCACGATTCAGGCAAGGCTCATGGATGTCGCGCACGACTCCCAGTCGATCGCTGCGGCCCTCAATCACTCGGCCTTGAACCTGGGCAACTCTCTCGGAGCGTTTCTGGGCGGCGTCGTCATCGCAGCGGGCTTCGGATACATCGCGCCCGCCTGGGTGGGTATCGGTCTCTCTATCGCAGGCGTGAGCATCCTGCTTGTCTCGCTCAGCCTCGATCGCCGTAAGGCGCTCCGCAGCTGATCTCTCGCGGACTCCCGCTAGAACGCCTCCTCTTGATCGGGTGGTTCGCCCGCAGTCGTATCGACGCCACCTCATCACCCTCCTCACGGCCGATCGCGCGTTGATCGAATAGCTACGGAACGCAGCCGGGGCGTGGAGATCAATCCATCTCGGATAACTCTTGACAAATCTTGCGCAAGAGTTGCAGACTTCTTGCACGCTCTTTCCACAGGTGTAAAGGAGATCCGATGGCTTCCGCCTCGCTGACCGATGTGGCCCGCGCCGCCGGGGTCTCCCTCGCCACAGCCTCCCGCGCCTTCAGTGCACCCGACCGCCTGGCGCAAGCGACTTTGGCCCGCGTGCTCGCCGCGGCGGCCGATCTGGGCTATGAGGCTGAAGCCGCCACCGCCTCCCGAACCATCGGAGTCGTCGTTCCCGACATATCGAACGCCGTCTTCGCCGCCCTCATCAAGTCGATCCAGAACCATGCATGGCACGGACGCCACCGAATGGTGCTCGTCGACACGAACGAGGATTCGTCCCGCGAGAGGGCGCAACTCGCCTCTCTGGCGAAGACGGTCGACGGCATCATCCTCTGCTCTCCCCGCCTTCCGGCCAATGACATCCCCGCCCTGGTCGCGTCGGTGCCGATCGTCGCCATCAACGGCGAGGTCGCCGGGGCGCCGAGCGTCCTCATGGAGGCGGCCGAAGGCATCCGGCAAGCAGTCGAGAACCTGTACGCCCTCGGTCACCGCCATGTGGCGTACGTTCCGGGACCCGCCGAATCGTGGGCCAACGGGAGGCGCGCTGCCGCCGTCGCGGAGTTCTGCGATATGTGGGACATCGAGCTCTCGGTGGTAGGAAACCAGGCCGCCACCGTGCACGGTGGCCTGGCGGCTGCCGCCTCCGTCGTGGCCACGGGCGCGACCGCGGTCATCGCCTACAACGATCTCGTCGCCCTCGGCATGCAATCGGGGGCACGCGCTCTGGGGTACCACTGTCCCGAGAGCCTGAGCATCGTGGGGATCGACGACCTCGATATGGCGGCGGCTGCCGAGCCCGGGCTCACATCCGTGCGAGTGGCGATCGAACGCAGCGGAGCCCTCGCCCTCGAGCTGCTCCTGGAACAGGTGAGCGGTCGACCCAGGGCGACCGCTGCGGTGCATCTCGACTCGCAACTCATCGTGCGTGGATCCACAGACCGAGCCCGAGCCACCGAGCTCCAACGCACCTGACGCGGCACCCGCCGCTCCCAACCGTCGCGAAAGCGACCTGACACCGAGGCCCAATCAATGAAGATCGTCATCGCAGACCCGAGCCTGCTGCCACATCGAGCACTGCTCGAGGGTGGACTGCCCGAGGGGTCGACCACGTCGTGGTACGACAGCGCCAATGAGCACGCACTGATGGCCGACCTCGCCGATGCAGACGTTCTCGTCAGCGCCCGGCTGACGAAAGCGATGGGATCGGTGGCGAGTCGGCTACGGCTGGTGCACGCGCCCGGCGCCGGATACGACGGTATCGACCTCGATGCGCTGCCCGAGGGCGCCGTGGTGGCCAACACGTTCAACCACGAGGAATCGATCGCCGAGTACGTGGCCGCGAGCCTCGTGATCCTGCGGCGCCGGTTGTTGTGCCAGGACCGATCGCTCAGGCAGGGCCGATGGGCATCGGCCGCCTACGATCGGAGCATCCCGCAGCCCTCGACGCTGCGCGGCTCCGTCGTGACCTTCCTCGGCTTCGGACACATCGGCACGGCCACCTGGCAGCTACTGCGGGCATTCGGATGCGAGGGCATCGCGATCACTCGGAGCGGTTCCGCTGACACCAGCGAGCACGGACTCCGCTGGTCGGGAACGGTCGACGAGCTCGAACGAGCCCTCGAGCAGTCCGATGTGCTCGTCGTGAGCATCCCCCTCGGGCCCGAGACGACGGGCCTCATCGCAGACGGAGAGCTCGATGCTCTCGGCGCCGACGGCCTGCTCGTGAACGTGGCACGCGGGCCCGTCGTCGAAGAGACGGCCCTGTACGACGCCTTGTCCGAGGGCCGGATCGCCGGTGCCGCTATCGATGTCTGGTACCGCTACCCCGGCAGCGACGGGGAAGGCTCGCCCTCGGCCCTGCCGTTCGACGATCTCGACAACGTGCTCCTCACCCCGCACTCCTCCGGCGTCACCGCCGACACCTTCCGGGGACGAGCCCTGGATATCGCCGAGAACATCAGCCGACTGGCGAACTCCGAACCCCTCAAGAACGTGGTGGCATCCCGATGACGGGCACAAGCCAGACAATCTGATCCGTTCGCCCCGCCATCCATCCGATTCACCCCATCAGCACCATCCATTCAAAGGAGTCTGGACATGTCTCAATCACCCCCGGTCGCGGCGTACGAACTCACGCCCTCAGGCAAACCGAAGCCCGATCGACGAGCGGTCAAGAAGGCGGCGTGGGCGGGTCTCATCGGCACAACTCTCGAGCAGTATGACTTCGTCATCTATGGCACGGCGTCGGCGCTCGTCTTCAGCCAGCTGTTCTTTCCCAACGTCTCTCCCGCAGCCGGCCTGATCGGCAGCTTCGCCGCCTACGCGATCGGGTTCCTTGCGCGGCCGCTCGGCGGACTGTTCTTCTCCAAATACGGCGATCGTCTCGGACGCAAGTGGGTGCTCGTGGCGACCCTGTCGCTTATGGGCGGGGCGACTTTCCTCATCGGTCTTCTTCCCACTTTCGAGCAGGTGGGAGTCTTCGCGCCGCTGCTTCTCGTCCTCCTGCGTTTCTTCCAGGGCTTCGGGGCCGGAGCGGAGCAATCGGGCGGGGCGACGCTGCTCACAGAGACGGCGCCCACAGGTCAGCGCGGGCGGTTCTCGTCACTGGTGATGGTCGGGGCGGCCCTCGGAACGGCTCTCGGCGCCGTCGTCTGGATCCTGGTGCAGATGCTCCCCGAAGAGCAGGTTCTCTCCTGGGGTTGGCGCGTGGTGTTCATGTCGAGCATCGTGGTCAGCGTCGCCGCACTCATCATTCGGCGTCGCCTGAACGAGTCGCCGGTCTTCGAAGAGGTCAAGGCATCGCAAGAGCGTCCCGTTGCACCAGTCAAGGAGGTGTTCCAGTCGGGCAAGCTCGGCGTCGGGCGCATCATCCTCATGAACTTCGGGGTGAGCACGCAGTCCTACACGATCCAGGTCTACATGGCCTCCTACCTGATCACGATCGTGGGCACCGACCCGAAATTCGTGCCCCAGGTGCTGCTCATCGGCTCGATCTGCGGGGCGTTCGCGGCCTTCTTCTTCGGCACGCTGTCTGACCGCATAGGTCGTCGACGGCTCTACACGCTCATCACGGGCGCTCTGGTTCTCTTCCCGGCCCCCGCCTTTCTGCTGCTCACCACGGGGTCGCCCGTCGCGATCATCCTCGTGATCTGCATCGGCTTCATCCTGGCGTGCCAGGGCGTCGTGGGTGTGCAGATGAGCTACTTCCCCGAACTCTTCGGCAGTCGTTACCGTTACGCCGGCGTCACACTCGGACGCGAGTTCTCGTCGATCATCGGTGGTGGCGTGGCACCGCTGATCGCAACGGCGCTCGTGACCGCCTTCAGCGGCTCGTGGATTCCCGTCGCGGTCTACATGTCTGTGACCATGATCGTCAGTCTCATCACCGTGCGCCTGTCGCCGGAGACGCTGAACCGGGATCTGACGCTCGAAGCCAATGCGGCACGGGGCGACAGCCTTCCCACCCTCGAAGAGGCGGCCGTGCTCGGCGCGACCCAGGGCATCCCCACCATCAAGACGGGCGCGAACCAGCTCTGACGACGCGAACCGTATTCGCTTCGAGCGCCTGAAACACAAATCCCCTGCATCGATCGATGCAGGGGATTTCGTGTGTGGGGCCGGCGACGGGACTTGAACCCCACAACGCGCCAGCGTTGTGCGTCACCTAACCAACCATCTCGGTTGGTTAGGTCGGTGTGTGGGGCCGGCGACGGGACTTGAACCCGTAACCCCCGCTTTACAAGAGCGGTGCGCTACCAATTGCGCCACGCCGGCAGATGGAACACCTCATTCTAGCCATGTGCGGCGGCCGATCGAGGCGTTCCTGGTGACGCGCTACTGCGCGACCGTGGGCTCAGGCGTCGGGGCGGGCGTGGCCGTGGAGTACGCCTCGCTGGCGACCTGCAGCACGAACGCGGAGAACGCGTCAGCGTCGGTCAAGGAGCCCGAATACTGCTGTCCGTTCACCAGAACGGTGGGCGTACCTTCGACCTTCTCGACCTCGGTGTTCGGCAGCGGCCCCTTGAGAGCACGGGCGGTCGATGCGCTCACCCAGTCTTTGAACTCGGTGTCGTCGATGCACTTCTCGATCTGCGAGACATTGTCGGCCTTCGCATCGCCGACATAGCCCTTGAGTGCTGTGTTGTCGAGGCCCTCGGTGTTCTCAGCGGGCTGGTTCTTGAAGAGGAGCGCGCTGAAGGCGTAGAAGCTGTCGGGCGAGTAGTTGGCGACGCAGGCTGCGGCGTTGGCCGAGCGCGTCGAGTACTTCGTGCCGAGCGATCCGCGGTCGAGGATGGCCAGAGGGTGGGTGGTGAGCGTCGCCGCGCCCGAGTCGATCCACTGGCCGATCTGCTCGGAGTTGGTGGACTCGAACTGACCGCAGAACGGGCAGAGGTAGTCGACGTAGACCTGAATGTCGACGACACCGGTGGAGTAGTCGGGGGTAGGCACGACTGGGTCAGCGTCGGCGGGCTGCGCTGGGCTCGTCGTGGCGACGTAGCCCTTGCTGATGGTGACGCCGTCGCTGGCCATGTTCATCGGTCCTGGCCCGGCGGGCTTGATGGCACTGACGATGATCAGCGTGACGGCAACGCCGATCGCGATGACGACGACTCCGAGGCCCCCGAAGAGAAAGACGCGGTTGCGGAGATCTTTCTTTCGCTGCTGCTCGCGGAGCATCTTCGCCTTTTCGCGTGCGGCTTCGCGTCGTTCATTCTTAGAGAGACGACCATCTCCGGCTGAGCCATAAGACATACGTGTAGAACTCCGGGTGAGAGAAGAGAAATCGATCGGGCCGAGAGCGGCCGGAAACTCCAGCGTAGAGGGCCTAACTGGGAAATATCCAAACAGCAGACCAGGGGTGCCTCATTCAGGGGCCTCGAACCGTGACATAATGAGCGATGGACCGACGCTGTCGACGGTTCAGTTCAATCCATCACAACGGATCGTCCGGCACGTACCTGCCGGTGAAGGAGATCAACACCCATGGCATCTGTCACTTTTGACAAAGCTACCCGCATCTACCCCGGTGCAACCCGCGCCTCGGTCGACAAGATCGACCTCGAGGTCGCTGACGGCGAGTTCCTCGTTCTGGTCGGCCCCTCCGGCTGCGGAAAGTCCACCACGCTGCGTATGCTCGCCGGCCTCGAAGAGGTCAACGAGGGGCGCATCCTCATCGGCGACCGTGACGTCACCGACGTGCCCCCGAAAGACCGTGACATCGCCATGGTCTTCCAGAACTACGCGCTCTACCCGCACATGACAGTCGCCGAGAACATGGGCTTCGCACTCAAGATCGCCGGCGTCGGCAAAGAAGACCGTGCCACTCGCGTTCTCGAGGCAGCCAAGCTCCTCGACCTCGAGCCCTACCTCAGCCGCAAGCCCAAGGCTCTCTCGGGTGGGCAGCGTCAGCGCGTCGCCATGGGCCGCGCCATCGTGCGCCAGCCGCAGGTGTTCCTCATGGACGAGCCGCTGTCGAACCTCGACGCCAAGCTCCGCGTTCAGACGCGCACCCAGATCGCGTCGCTCCAGCGCCGCCTGGGCGTCACCACGGTCTACGTCACCCACGACCAGACCGAGGCGCTCACCATGGGCGACCGCATCGCGGTTCTGAAAGACGGCCTCCTGCAGCAGGTCGGCACCCCCCGCGACCTGTACGAGAAGCCGAACAACGTCTTCGTCGCCGGCTTCATCGGAAGCCCGGCGATGAACCTGTTCCACGCCGACATCGTCGACGGCGGAATCGCGTTCGGTTCCTCCGTTGTTCCCGTCGACCGCGAGACGCTGTCACAGGCCACCGCGAAGAGCGTCACCGTGGGCGTTCGCCCCGAAGACATCATCGTCTCCACCACCCAGGGCCAGGGCCTCGCGGTCGAGGTCGACCTGGTCGAAGAGCTCGGAGCTGACGGTTACCTCTACGGTCATTCCGAGATCGAGGGCAAGCGCACCGACATCGTGACGCGCGTCGATGGCCGCTCGCACCCGTCGCTCGGCGACACCGTGTACCTCACGGCCACACCGAACCACGTGCACGTCTTCGACACCGAGTCGGGCGAGCGCCTCGGCAACAAGGCCGTCGTCTCGAGCTAGTCTCCGGCAGACACCTTCTGACGAACACCACAGTCGAGCTCGTCGCTTGATGCACCCGCCCCACGGCACGGTGCGCAGGCGACGGGCTCGACCTGTTTGTCCTCGCAACATTCACATCGAGCGCTTCAGCCAGCGTTCGTTCTCGCACATCAGCAAGGAGCAGCAATGAGGGGTTCCCTCAACATCACGTCGGCCATCACCGACCCCGCCCTGCTCGACCTGCCGTGGGATGTCCCCCTCGGCGAGTGGGACGATCAGTACATCGCCGCCCTGCCGAAGGGCCTCTCCCGACACCTCGTTCGTTTCGCTCATCTCAGCGGTCACGTGATCGCGATCAAGGAGACGACCGACGACATGGCCGGGGGCGAGTACAAGATGCTGCGGCTGCTGCAGAGCCTTGAGATTCCCTGCGTCGATCCCCTCGCGGTCATCACCGATCGCACGAACGCCGACGGCGATCCCCTGCCCAGCGTCCTCGTCACCCGCCACCTCAAGTTCTCTCTGCCCTACCGTGCGCTGTTCTCACAGCAGCTGCGACCAGACACGGCCACACGCCTCGTCGACGCGCTCGCCCTGCTGCTCGTCCGCCTGCACGTGATCGGGTTCTTCTGGGGAGACGTCTCACTCTCGAACACCCTCTTCCGCCGCGACGCCGGCGCCTTCGCCGCCTACCTCGTCGACGCCGAGACAGGCAAGCTCTTCTCGGGCGGGCTGTCGAATGGTCAGCGCGAGAACGACCTCGAGATCGCCCGTGTCAACATCGCCGGCGAGCTCATGGACCTCGAGGCCGGCGGGCGCGTCGACGACGAACTCGACCCGATCAAGGTGAGCAACGGCATCCTCGCCGCCTATCGCACGCTGTGGTCTGAGCTCACGGGCAAGGAGTCGTTCTCGTCGAGCGAGCGCTGGCGCATCAATCAGCGGGTCGACCGACTCAACGAGCTCGGTTTCGACATCGAGGAACTCGACATCAAGACCGACGACGAGGGCACGACCGTGCGCATTCAGCCGAAGGTCGTGGATGCGGGCCACCACCAGCGCAGGCTGCTGCGTCTTACCGGTGTCGACGCTCAAGAGAATCAGGCCCGTCGCCTGCTGAACGACCTCGACGACTTCAGCGCGCGCTACAGCAAAGACGACTACGACGAGGAGATGATGGCGCACGACTGGGTCGCCAAGGTCTTCGAGCCAGTCGTGCGCAGTGTGCCTCGCGACCTCAAGCGCAAACTCGAGCCGGCCGAGCTGTTCCACCAGCTGCTCGAGCACCGCTGGTTCATGAGCGAGCAGCAGGGGCGCGACATCCCTCTGGCCGAGGCCCTCAACGCCTACATCAACGACGTGCTGCGCCATCGGCGCGACGAGGCCACGGTCATCGAACCGCCGACGGGAACGATCACTCTGCCCATCGATGTGCAGACGGGTTCAGTTGCCGTCGAGGCCGAAGACGACGAGGACTGGCGCCTGAAGGTGTGAGGCATGTCCTTCGACAGGCTCAGGGAACGAGCCTGTCGAAGGGGGCAGCTACTTCTTCGCTGCGCGCAGCCGGGAGATCTCGTAGAGCGTGACGCTCGCCGCGATTCCGGCGTTCAACGACTCCGTGGCCGCGGTGATGGGAATCGACACGACGGCGTCGCAGGTCTCCGTAACGAGACGCGACAAGCCTTTGCCCTCGCTGCCCACGACGATGACGACAGGGCCGTCTGCGAACGAGAGGCCGGGCAGCGACACATCGCCTCCGCCGTCGAGGCCGATCACGAAGACACCCTTCTGCTTGAACGCCTTGAGCGTGGCCGTGAGGTTCGAGGCCATGGCCACAGGAGTGCGCGCGGCGGCTCCGGCCGAGGTCTTCCAGGCGGATGCCGTGACGCCGACGGAACGACGCTGCGGCACGATGACGCCCTGCCCGCCGAATGCGGACGTGGAGCGGATGATCGCACCCAGGTTGCGCGGATCGGTGATGCCGTCGAGCGCCACGAAGAGCGGGGTGTCGCCCCGAGAGATAACCTCGTCGAGCAGGTCGACGGGATGCGCGTACTCGTAGGCGGGCACCTTGAGCGCGAGCCCCTGGTGAACCGAATCGAAGCTCGTGAGCCGGTCGAGTTCGGGGCGCATGACCTCGAGGATCGGGATGCCCCGGTTGGTCGCGAGCGCGAGCGCCTCTTTGACCCGCTCGTCCATCTCGATGCGGGTCGCGAGGTAGAGAGCAGTCGCCGGAATCTTGGCGCGGAGGGCCTCGACGACCGAGTTGCGGCCGGTCACGACCTCGAATTCTTCGTTCTTCGCACTGCGACGCGGCGCCGGCTTGCGGTTCGGGTCTTGCGATGCCCCTCGGCTGCTGCTTCCGCGGCCGCCCTTGCCGCCGGCCGCGATGAAGCGCTCCTTGGCGGCCTTCGCCTTTCCGGCGGGGTGATACGGGCGATCCTCCGCTTTGGGCGTGGGCTTCTTGCCTTCCAGCGCCTGGCGCCCCTGGCCGCCCGAACCCACGGCCTTTCCACGGCTCGCCTTGCGTACTGCGCCGGCCCTTGTGGGCTTGTTCGCTCCTGATTTAGCCATCGAGACTCCAATGCGATCCCGTAGGACCGTCTTCAATAGTGATGCCGGCTGCGTTCAATTCATCACGAACCCGGTCGGCCGTGACGAAGTCGCGTCCTTCCCGAGCAGCCTGGCGGTCTTCGAGCAGTCGTTCGACGAGCGCGGCGAGAGCGACATCGGTCGCTCCGCTCGAACTCGTCGACCACTCGCTGGATAGGGGGTTGATGCCGAGCACGCTCGTCATCGCGATGACGGCGCCCAATGCGTGCGCCGCCTCGACGAGGTCTTCATTGTCGAGGGCCGCGTTGCCCGCGCGAACGGTGTCGTGCACGACCCCGAGCGCCTGGGGCACACCGAGGTCGTCGTCCATGGCCGCGATGAACTCGTCAGGCATGATCTGCACTGCTTCGGAGGCGAAGCGCGTGTCCTCGAGTCGACGCTCGGCGCGGTCGAGGAATCCCTCGATGCGACCGAGCGCAGCCTCCGCCTCGGCCAGGGCGCCATCGTGAAACTCGAGAGTCGACCGATAGTGGGCGGCGCCGAGGTAATAGCGCAGCACGAGGGGGCGCGCCGAGGCGATGAGCTCCGCAGCGAAGATCGAGTTACCGAGAGATTTTGACATCTTCTGTCCGGATACCGAGACGAGCCCGTTGTGCAACCAGTAGTTCGCGAACGGGTCGCCGGCCGCCGTGGACTGCGCGAGTTCGTTCTCGTGGTGGGGAAACCGCAGATCGATTCCGCCGCCATGGATGTCGAACTGAGCGCCGAGATACTTGGTCGACATGGCGGAGCACTCGATGTGCCAGCCGGGGCGGCCCGCACCCCACGGGCTCTGCCACGATGCCGACTCCGGTTCTTCGGGCTTGCGTCCCTTCCACAGCGCAAAGTCGCGCACATCGCGTTTGCCGCGGGGATCGGAATCGGCAGCCGGCGCCATGTCGTCGAGGCTCTGGTGGGTGAGTTCGCCGTACTGCGGCCAGGCACGCGCATCGAAGTACACATCGCCCGATTCATCGGCGGCAGGGTAGGCGTAGCCCCTCTCGATGAGTCGCTCGATGATGGCGTGCATCTCGGGGATGCTCGCGGTTGCACGCGGCTCGTATGTGGGCGGCAGAACACCGATGGCGTTGTATGCGGCGGTGAACTCGAGTTCGACGCGGTAGGCCAGGGCCCACCACTGCTCGTCGCTGCCGGCCGCGTTCACCAGAACCTTGTCGTCGATGTCGGTGACGTTGCGCACGAACGTGACGTGATGACCCGAGTGCGACAGCCATCGGCGCAGCTGGTCATAGACCAGCGCCGAGCGCAGGTGTCCGATGTGCGGCGATGACTGCACCGTGGGTCCGCAGACGTAGATTCCCACGTGGTCAGGAACGAGGGGAACGAAGTCGGACAGAGTCCGACTTCTCGAGTCATACAGTCGAAGCGCCACCCAGTTAGTTTAGGCGGCGCAGGGCGCGTGTTACGTGCCTGCACCCGCAGCAGGGCGAGTCGCCGACACGATGAGTGCGGTCGCGATGGCGACGATGCCCTCTCCCCTGCCCGTGAACCCCAGCGAATCGGTCGTCGTCGCCGATACCGACACCGGGCAGCCCACCAGGGCCGAGAGATGTTGCTCTGCCTCTGTCTTGCGTGGCGCGAATCGTGGGCGGTTGCCGACCAGCTGCACGGAGACGTTCGAGGGCGCGAATCCTGCGACGGCCAGGAGCCGCACTGTCTCGAGCACGAAGACGTCGGCGTGCGCGCCTTCGAGTCGGGGGTCGTCGACGCCGAAGATGCCTCCGATGTCCCCAAGGCCGGCAGCAGAGAGCAGCGCGTCGCACAGGGCGTGGGCCACGGCATCGCCGTCGCTGTGACCCGCGAGCCCTGCCTCGCCAGGCCAGAAGAGGCCGGCCAGCCACAGAGGCTGGGCGCCATCGAGGGCGTGCGCGTCGATGCCCACGCCGGTTCGAACAGACGGTGCGGATGCCGATGGCCGGCTCGACGACGATGCGTCGGCCAGCAGCTGCTCGGCTCGGCGCAGATCCCACGGTGTCGTGATCTTGAACGCGAACGGATCTCCGTCGACGATGGCAACCGATCCTCCAGCGTGCTGGATCAACGCTGCGTCATCGGTGAACTCGCGGTCTGCCGCCGCATAGGCCGCCACGAGCTCGGCGCGGGGAAAGGCCTGCGGAGTCTGCACGGCGGAAAGCTGGGATCGGTCGACGGTCTCGAGCACCGTCGCGGATGAGTCGACCCGCTTGATCGTGTCGCTCACGGCCAGCCCGGGGATCACCCCACGGCCAGCGGAGTCGACTTCCGCGATGACCCTCTCGAAGAGAGATGCGGGGGCAAGAGCACGAGCCGCGTCATGCACGAGCACGACCTCGATCGAGGGAAGGAGCGCAGCAAGACCCGACGCGACCGACGCCTGGCGCGAGTCGCCTCCGACAACCACGCTGCAGGCATCCGATGCCATGCCCGCACTGTGGGCGACGATGTCGTGTGCCTGCTCGAGATGACTCAGCGGCGCAACGACCACAATCTGTGCCGGGTCGGCAAGGGCGAAGATCGGGTCGAGAGATCTCGACAGGATGCTGCGCCCATCGAGTTCGACAAAGGCCTTGGGCAGGGGCTTACCCAAGCGAGTTCCGCTGCCGGCGGCCACGACGATGATCGCGACGCGAGGCGCCGGTGTAGGAACGATCACGACCTAGGAGGCCAGAACCTCGTCGAGAACCAGGGATGCCTTCTCTTCGTCTGTCTTCTCGGCGAGCGCCAACTCGGAAATGAGAATCTGACGAGCCTTGGCGAGCATGCGCTTCTCTCCAGCGGACAGCCCACGATCTTGGTCTCGGCGCCACAGGTCGCGCACGACCTCGCTGACCTTGATGACATCGCCCGATGCCAGCTTCTCGAGGTTGGCCTTGTATCGACGTGACCAGTTGGTGGGCTCTTCGGTGAATGGAGCACGCAGCACGTCGAACACGCGGTCGACGCCTTCTCTGCCGATGACGTCGCGCACGCCCACCAGCTCGACGTTCTCGGCAGGAACCTCGATAGTGAGATCACCCTGGGCGACCCGGAGCTTGAGATAGATCTTCTCTTCACCCTTGATGATGCGGGTCTTGACCTCGGAAATCGTAGCCGCCCCATGGTGCGGGTAGACGACTGTCTCGCCGACTTCGAAAATCATCGATGGAATCCCTTCAACGACCTCCAGACTACCACGACACACCGTTTCGAACCGGCGGCGAGCGACCCTCCCACGCTCGTCTGCCACACCCGGTGACCGATTGCACGGCCCGTGATTCGGTAGGCTAGAGGAGTCCGCGTCCGGCCTCTCGAAGAGGCCGCGCCGAACCACTTCTGGAGGAACTTGTGAGAGCACGACTCGGGGCCGCACTGGCCATGGCCGCCCTTCTCGGGCTCGGCACGGCCGGCTGCGCATTCATCACCCCGCAGGCGACCACGAAAGAGGTCGAGACGGCGAACGGTGTCAACGGAAAAGTAGGAACCGTCGACATTCGCAATGCCACGCTCATCAGCGACGATGGCGAAGATGCCAGTCTGCTCGTCACCTTCAGCAACAGCGCCAAGGAGAGCCGCGCTCTGACTCTGCAGTACGAGGTAGCCGGCGCGAAGACAGAACTGACCGTTCCTGTTGCCGGCAACGGCAATACGAGCTTCGGAGCAGACGGCGAAACGCAGGTCGTGCTGCGCGGCATCGATGCGGCAGCCGGATCGCTCTTCCCGGTCTACTTCCAGTACGGCGATGCCGAGGGAAAACAGCTCCTGCTGCCCATCCTGACCACCGACTTCGCCGAGTACACGGGCCTCGCCCCCACTCCCCTGCCCACGGTAACGCCGACGCCCACGCCCGTTCCCTCGACGACGCTGCCGACCGCCGACCCCGCAGTAACCCCGACGCCCGAGGCGACACCCGCTCCGTAGCGGCCGTCGCCCTCCCCGGGCATTCGGTCACGCCTCGAATCGGTAGCCGAGTCCTCTCACGGTGACCAGCAGAGTGGGTTCCGACGGAACATCCTCGATCTTCGAGCGAATGCGCTTGATGTGCACGTCGAGGGTCTTGGTGTCACCGAAATAGTCCGAACCCCAGACGCGGTCGATGAGCTGACCGCGGGTGAGCACACGACCGGCGTTGCGCAGAAGCAGCTCCAAGAGTTCGAATTCCTTGAGGGGCATGGCGGTGTCGACACCGTTGACTCGCACGGTGTGCCGCTCGATGTCCATCTGCACGGGTCCGCTCTCGAGCACGGGCTCGGCCAGATCGCTCGGCTCGGTCTGTCGACGCATGACCGCTCGGATGCGCGCCAGCAGCTCCCGCGTCGAGTACGGCTTCGTGACGTAGTCGTCGGCGCCCAGTTCGAGTCCGACCACGATATCGATCTCGGAATCCTTGGCCGTGAGCATGATGATCGGCACGGAGCTGCGGGTGCGGATCTCCCGACACACCTCGGTTCCAGGGATGCCGGGGATCATCAGGTCGAGCAGAACGAGTTCGACGCCGCCGCGGTCGAATTCGGCGATCGCGGCGGGTCCGTCGGCCGCCACGGTCACCGTGTAGCCCTCGCGGCGCAGAAGGTAGGCGAGGGGCTCGCTCAGCGCGTCTTCGTCTTCGACGAGAAGAATGTGGGTCATCGTGAATCTCCTTGTGGTGCGATGGCGACGGTCGACGCCTCGGGAAGCCTGATCGTGAACGTGGAACCTCGGCCGAGCTGAGACCACACTCTGACATCGCCGCCGTGGTTTTCGACCACGTGCTTGACGATACTGAGTCCGAGCCCCGTTCCACCGGTGTTTCGGGAACGCGCCTGGTCTACGCGGAAGAACCGCTCGAAGACGCGGTCGAGATCCTCGCTCGCAATGCCGAGGCCCTGATCGGTGACGGCTATCTCGACGACACCGTCCTCGACGCGCACGCCGATACCGACGCGCGAATTGTCGAGCGAATACTGGATGGCGTTGCCCACGAGGTTGTGCAGCGCCATGATGAGCAGCGACTCGTCACCGAAGACCTGAACGTGCTTGGCGCCGCCCTTGACCAGTGTCGTTCCGCGCAACTCCGCCTGCACGTGGTTCTGATCCATCGCCGCGGCGATGAGGTGATCGACGTCGAGCAGCTCTGCGGAACGCAGGGAGTCCGCAGCCTGCAGTCGCGAGAGCTCGATGATCTCCTGGGTGATTCGCGTGAGCCGCGCCGCCTCGGTGTGCAGCCGCTTGGCGAAGCGGCGCACCTGCTCAGGATCGTCGGCAGCGGGATCGAGCGCCTCCGAGAGCAGGGCGATGGCTCCGATCGGCGTCTTGAGTTCGTGACTGATGTTCGCGATGAAGTCGCGACGCACCTCGTCGAGGCGGAACGTCTCGGAGTGGTCTTCGGCAAGAAGCAGGATGTACCTCGAGCCGAGCCTGGCGACGCGCACAAGAAAATGCATGCTCGCGTCACCGAACGGCCCGCGCGCGAGTTGAACGGGCTGCACCACGGGTTCGCCGGTGGAGCGCACTCTGTTGACCAGTTCGATGAGCTCGGAATGCACGAGCACCTGCTGCGAGACGAGTCCCGTCGCGAGAGCACCCGGAGACGCTTTGACGACGTTGTTAGACGGGTCGAGAACCACGCCCGCAGATTCCAACGCGTCGATGACCTGACCGACGCCATCCGGCACGGCAGGATTGACAACATCGACCGCAGAATTTCCCCGGCGTTCAGCTACGTGAAAGAGCGCCATGAATCCGCCCCCAACGACCAGGCCGAATGCCACGGAAAGCAGCACCAGCCAGCCTGAATCCATGTCCCCACACTAACGACTCGTCCCATGGGACAATTCACGAGGAAAGAGTATCAGGGGCCATTTTCCCGATTGTTCAGGTCTTCGGCACCATCCGTTAACCTGTTCTCGCCAGAATAATCCGGGCGTCAGTCGACGCCTCTCCCCTCGATGCTGCACAAAACTCGTTCAACCGAGTGTCGAGACGAATCCGTGAAAGGACCTTACGCATGCGCGAAGTATTCCAGCAGGAGCTGCGGGAGGTACAGGACCGCCTGGTCGAGATCTCGTCTCTCGTCACCACAGCGATCACCAACGCCACGACGGCGTTCAACGAGTCGAACGTCTCTCTCGCCGAGTCCGTGATCGCCGAAGACCACAAGATCGATGCGCTGGCGGTGAGCCTCGACGAGCTGGCCATCAACATCCTGGCCCTTCAGCAGCCGGTCGCCCGCGACCTGCGCATCGTCGTGAGCGCGCTGCGCATCTCTGCGTCGCTGGAGCGCATGGGCGACCTCGCCGAGCACATCGCTCAGCTGGCTCGCTACCGCTACCCCGACAAGGTCGTGAAGAAGAGCCTGCGTGGAACCTTCACCGAGATGGGCCGCCTCGACGTGGCCATGGCCAAGAACCTCACTGTTCTTCTCACGAACGAAGACCTCGCGCTCGTCGAGGTCATCCGCGAAGACGACGACTCGCTCGACGAGCTGCACGTCAGCGTGTTCGACGCAGTGCTCGGAGAGACGTGGAAGGGCGGCGCGGTCGACACCGTCGACGTGACGCTCGCGAGCCGCTACCACGAGCGGTTCGGCGACCACGCCGTCGCCATCGCCAAGAAGGTGCAGTACCTCGCCACCGGCGACTGGGCCGGTGCCGCCGAGTAGCATCCCGCACGCCTCTAAAAGGACCGACCGCCCCACGGCAGTCGGTCCTTTTCTTCGTTGAGGCCCGCATACTGACAGGGTTCGACGGGTTGCTACCCGCGAGCACACTCCCCCATGCTGGGGGTATGACCTATCCCCAGAACGCCATTCCCCAGCCGCAGGCAGCAGGCACAGCCCTCTCGAACCGACGGCTGCTTTCCCTCGTGACCACGTCGCTGGGCGGATACCTGCTGCTCTCCAGCCTGACCGGTCAGGTCACCCAGGTACTCTCGGGCGCCGAATACATGCGCAACCTCGGATTCGCGTTCGGCCTCCTGCTGACACTGAACCTTCTCTTCGCTCTTGCTGTGGCGCTGCTCGGCCTGTTCTTCGCCACGGCGTCACTGGCAAGACGCGGAATCGCGGCCGGAATCGTGACGTTGGCCGTGATCCTCATCGCGATATTCCAGGCAGTGCGATTCTCGATGGGGTTCGGGGCCGCGACGACATTCATCGCATTCACCTTCGCCGACCCCTATGTGATGCTGCCCATGGCTTTCGGCGCCGCGTGGTTCGTCGTGCGATACCGTCCAGCCCTGGCTTTCGTCGCACTCGCTCTCGTAGTCATCGTCGCGCTCGCGCATTGGGCGCTTCTCACCTTCGGCGCTGACACGGCGACAAGCTCCCTCGTGATGCTGCTGCTCGGCGCAACGGTGACCGCGGCCATCGGCTGGGGCGGCGCGATCGCTTCGCGACTCTTCGGCGGCAACCGCGCACCTGTCTCGGCCGAGAGCAGCCCCACTGCTCAGCAGTACGCGCAGCCGCAACAGGCTCCGGCGATCTACTCACAGCAGAATGACCGGCCCGCGGAACGCGGACCGGTCATCTGAGCAACTCTGGGCGAGGTTACTTCTTGCCCTGATTCGCGACAGCCGCGGCGCCGGCAGCAGCAGCCTCGGGGTCGAGGTAGGCGGCGGGCTCGATCGGAACGAAGTTCTCGTCGAGCTTGTAGACCAGCGGAATACCGGTGGGCACGTTCAGCTCGGCGATGTCATCGTCGGAGATGCCGTCGAGGTGCTTGATCAGCGCGCGCAGCGAGTTGCCGTGAGCGGTGACCAGAACGACCTTGCCCGCCTTGAGGTCGTCAGTGATGTCGGAGTGCCAGTACGGCAGCATGCGCTCGATGACATCTTTGAGGCACTCGGTGCGCGGAACCTCGCCGTCGATGTTCGCGTAGCGGGGGTCGCCCACCTGCGAGTACTCGGCGTCGTCTTCGATGGGCGGCGGCGGCACGTCGAATGACCGGCGCCACGTCTGGAACTTCTCGGGGCCGTACTCCTCGAGCGTCTGCGCCTTGTCTTTGCCCTGCAGAGCACCGTAGTGGCGCTCGTTGAGGCGCCAGCTGCGCTTGACGTCGATCCACTGCCGGTCGGCCTCGGCGAGTGCGAGGTTGGCGGTCTCGATGGCGCGGGACAGCAGCGATGTGTACAGAATGTCGGGCAGGACGCCCGATGAGGCGAGCAGTTCGCCGGCGCGCTTAGCTTCGGCAACTCCCTGCTCGCTGAGGTGCACATCGACCCAGCCTGTGAAGAGGTTCTTCTGGTTCCAGTCGCTGTTGCCGTGGCGCAGCAGTATCAAGGTATAAGGCGTAGACATGCTCACAAGTCTAGGGGCGGCGGCGGCGCGCTTTCGTGGTGAACTGGATGCATGCCGATCGGTGAAATCACTAGGGGGACGACGAACACCAACCGTCTCCGTCGAGTGGACCGTTTCATCACAACGCTGCCCGCCCTGCGCCGCTCAGCAGACCCGCTCGTCGTCGACCTGGGCTACGGAGCCAGCGGAGTGACCGCATTCGAACTGCAGCACCGGCTGGCCCGCGTGCGCGCCGATGTCGAGGTCATCGGCCTCGAGATCTCGCCAGACAGGGTGCGCACCGCGACCGAGCAGCTCACCCGCGTCCGCGCCGGAGCCACCACGTTCTCCCCCGATGCACGAGTCTCGTTCGCCCTCGGAGGGTTCGAGACGCCGCTCCCTGACGGTCGCCTCGCCGCCGTCATCCGCGCGTTCAACGTGCTGCGCCAGTACGACGAGTCAGACGTTCCGGATGCCTGGCGGCTGATGGTCTCCCGACTGCAACCCGATGGCGTGCTCGTCGAGGGCACCTGCAACGAGATCGGCCGCGTCTCCAGCTGGATCACCGTGACCTCGGCGGGGCCTCAGACCTTCACGATCTCACTGCGCCTCTCTGACCTCGAGAAGCCGTCGATCGTCGCCGAGAGGCTGCCGAAGTCCCTCATCCATCACAACGTGCCCGGCCAGCCCGTCCACGCGCTGCTCAGCGAGCTCGACAGGGCGTGGCAGCACAACGCGGGCGTCGGCGTATACGGCGCGACACAGCGATGGCTCGCCTCTGTCGAGGCCCTGGATGCCGCGGGCTGGTCGATTCTCGGCGCCCGGTCACGAAGGCGGCTGGGCGAGCTCACGGTGCCGTGGGCGCAGGTGGCGCCCACCTGACTCCCGAGGCCGCGCGTCTCAGACCGATATGTCGGGCATCGACGCTCGAGCCTCCTCGGCGCTGAGACCTGAGGCCATCAGCAGGTCCATGACCAGCGGTCGCATGGCGAAGACCACGGAAGTCTCGGCCAGGGGCTGGCCCGGCAGAAGCCGTGAGGGATGAAGCCTGACCGCGATCAGAATGAGGTTCTGCCTCACGAGTGGCTCGAGCTGCGGCTCGTTGAGGCTCTGCGAGAGCAGATTCACGCTGCTCACGACACCCGAGAGCAGCTCTGCGATCTCGGGCCGCGGCCGACCGTCGCGATCGAGCACGGAGAGCCTGCGTGTGACCACGCGCAGGTTGCGCATCGCGAGGTCCATGTTCTGCTGCATCACGTGCTGCCGCTGAAGCTCGGGGAGGTGTTTCCGCAGGAACGGGGAGATGCGGGCGATCGCGATCGCGGAGTCGAGCGATGTGCGCCACGAGTCGACGAGGGGCTGCGTGCGACGTGCCTGCTCGAGAACACGATCCGTCTCGGTCTCGCTGCCGACCCGCAGAATCGCGGCGAGCGAGGCGACCACGTCGATGTAGGCCGAGAGGAATCTCTTCGCGTCGCGGAGGGCCCCTCGCCGTGGATCCCGTGGGATGAGCGCCGTGCAGAGCAGGGCGATCGTGCCACCGATGACGCCGTCGATCGTGCGGGTGAAGGGGCCTCCGGCCTGCACTGGCAGCACCGCGACCAGAACGGACTGCACTCCCGCGACGATCGCAAACGATGCGGCCGGCGAGAGCAGTCGCGCGACGGTGAGCGTCACCGCCAGAGCCAGGGCGAGCTGCCAGACACCCTGGCCGAATCCGAGCACGATCGCCTCGCTGAGGGCGATGCCCAGGGTGACGCCCAGGGCCGTCTCGACCACCCGCAGAGGACGGGCATCCCGCATGAACCCGAGGCTCGAGATCGTGACGGTCACGGCCGTCACGGGTGCGGGATGCCCGAGCAGGTAGCGGGAGATGGAGAACGAGATCACGACCGCGATCACGATCTGCACGATCGCAGGCGCGCTGGACACCAGGCGTTCGATGGATGCGCCCGGCTTTGGAAGGTTGCGCACGGCGCGTTAGCGCCGCATCACGCCGAGTCGTGGCATGCGCCGGATGCGACCGACGACACTGCCCGCCTCGGGCGGCACGATGACCTCCTGGCCGGCTGCCACGACGATACCGTCGCTTAGAACGCCGAGATCGCGATCGACCGGCGTCGAGCGGCGCACGACCGCGAGCGCCACGGGACCGAGTTCGTAGTGGATGCCGCTGGAGGTGACCTGTCCGACGACGTCGGGCGCGCCGCTCTCGGGGGCGTCGGAGGGTGCGGGAAGCACGACCTCGTCGCCGGGCGCCGGAAGCACATTATCGGTTCCATCGAGGTGGAGGAAGACCAGGCGGCGCGGCGGGTGGCCGAGGTTGTGCACCTTAGCGACGGTCTCCTGGCCTCGGTAGCAGCCCTTCGAGAGGTGCACGGCGGAGCGCATCCAGTCGAGTTCGTGGGGAATGGTCTTCTCATCGCCCTCGGTGGCGCGACGCGGCCGCCACGCGGCGATCCGCAGAGCCTCGGCGGCCAGCACTCCCGCGACCGCGACCTCGCCGGCACGGGCCCGGTCGGCGAGCGCGGCGAGCTCGTCGCGACTCACGAGCGTCTCGCGCCACAGCCACTCGGCGCCGGGGTGCTCCTCGATCTGGGCGTACTGGTGGCCGCCCTCCGACACCGCGTTCCAGGGGTCGCGCCAGACCAGCGCGACACCGTTCAGCGACGCTGCAACGGCATCCAAAATCTCGTTCGAGGCGCCGAACGAGCCGACGGTGGCGAACTGTTCGGTTCTATCGGCGATCACGACCCGCAGAGTGAAGCGCATCTTCTGCAGCCAGGCGAGCAGCGCCGGCAGTTCGTCTGCGTCGACGAGCAGCCATGCCGTGTCGCCGTCGTCGATCACGCGCATGTCGAATTCGACGCGGCCGGAGACTCCGAGCAGCAGGGACTCGGTCGACTCCCCCGGCGCGAGGCGGGTGAAGCTCTGGCTCGTCAGCGAGTTGAGCCACGTGAGACGGTCAGCGCCACTGACCGAGATGACTCCGCGATGCGAGAGGTCGACGATCGCCCCAGCAAGCAGCGCACGCTGCTCGGCAACGGGATTGCCGTAATGGGCGGGAACGCCCTGGTCGGCTGCCGCCGAATCGACTGCACCAGGAAGGGCGAGGAACGGGGAGCCTGCGGAGGTCATTGAGGTCAATCTGTTTTGGCGAGACGAGCGGATGCGTGGGTGCGGAGGTTCTGCCCGAGGGCTGCGATGTCCCAGGCCCAGAGAAGGTGGGAGTCGACGAGACCGTAGATGCGAGTGGCGGCGGTGTACTCCTTGGCGCCGTGCGAGCGCACGACCGCGTCGGTCGACAGATCGATGCGAGCGCCGGCAACCTGACCGATGTAGAGCTCCATCACTCCTCCGGGGTGCACGAGTGCGACCTCGACGTCGAATCCGTTCGTGGCGTTGCGCAGAGTCTCGACCTCGTCGGCCGTGGTGAACGGCTTTTGCTCAGCACCGGGCAGCATTCCCGGACCGGGATCGGCGTCGACCAGGGGCCGACTGAGTCGCCAGTATCCGGTCTCGGTGGCGAGCGGCGTGGGTTCGTCGTCGCCCTCGCCCAGAAGCCACGCGTAGGAGTTGTAGTTGAGGTGGGGCAGGCCGTCTTGGCTGAAGCTCACACGCTGACCGAACTCGCGGGTGACCTTCTCGTCACCGACCGTGTAGTCGATGACTCCGGTGCCCTCCCAGACGCCGATGAGCCACGAGAGCGGAACCAGTTCGGCGTTGAGCCCGACGGGCAGTTCGATCACGGTCAGCGCTGGCCGCGGAAGAGCTTGAAGATGACCATGCCCGAGATCCAGGCGATAGCCAGGCTCGCGAGACCGAGCAGTCCCACGAAGAACAGTTCGAGCGCGACATACGATTCCATGCATCGATCCTAACCCGACTCCCCTGCCGGAGAGGTCGGAAATCAGGCGGCGAACGAGATGGGCGCGAGCACGGCCGTGGCCAGGATGAGAATCACAACCGCGCCGGTGACACTGGCCGTCACGCGGTTGACGTACCCCTCCTTGCGCCTGATACCCAGCTGGATGCCGAAGGTCAGCAGGGTGGTCACCCCCAGCACGACGGGGAGGAAGACGAGATAGTTCTCGGGTTCGGCGAGCACGGCGACCGAGACGGCGCCGAGAACGGCCACCAGCCAGACCGGCGCTACGCTCTTCATCAGGAGACTCACCCTCCTATTCTGCCCGATAGTATGACGTCAGGCTTTCTTGGAGGACCATACGTGGCGCAGCTGTTGATACTGACCTCTGTGGTCGACCGCGAGGTTCTGCCCGCGCTGTCTCTGCTGAGTCACCGCGCCCGGCAGATCCCCGCCGAGCCCGCTCAGCTGGTGAACACCCCCAACTGCGACCTCATCTTCGTCGATGCCCGCACCGATCTCGCGTCGGCCCGGTCGCTCTGCAAGATCCTCACCACCACCGGCATCGGGGTTCCGATCCTCCTGATCATCACCGAGGGCGGCCTCACCGCGGTGAGTGCCGACTGGGGTGCAGCCGATGTTGTGCTCGAGACGGCCGGCCCTGCGGAAGTCGACACACGCATCCGGCTGGCCATCGGTCGCCAGGTGCAAGACCAGTCGACGTCGAAGATTCAGGCGTCGGGTGTCGTCATCGACGAGGCCAGCTACTCGGCGAGGGTGCACGGCCGACCGCTCGACCTCACCTTCAAGGAGTTCGAGCTGCTGAGATTCTTCGCGATGCATCCGTCGCGGGTCTTCACCCGGGAGCAGCTCCTCTCCGAGGTGTGGGGCTACGACTACTTCGGCGGCACGCGCACGGTCGACGTGCACGTGCGGCGCCTGCGCGCGAAACTCGGCGACCTCGAGTCGCTCATCGGCACCGTGCGCAACGTGGGCTACCGCTTCAACTTCTTCGAAGACGACAATGAGCGCATCGCTGCAACTCAGAGCAAGTAGCCCCGCCGAACTCGGCGCAGCGTTCACCCGACTGATTTCGAGATCATCGCTTGTCGACGGCCAGCCGCCGTTCAACGACCAGGCTCTCGTCGACGCGGCATCCGGCGCTCGAAGCCTGGTCGTCGCCGAGCACGGCGATGCGATCGCGGGCGCCGTTCTCGTCGGCCAGGGAGAGTTCGAATTCGTCGTCGACCCCGAGTTCCGCCGCAACGGCCTCGGCGGCATTCTGCTCGACCGCATTCTCGATGGCGCGGAGCCCGGAATCGCGGGCTGGGCCCACGGCGACCACCCGGCCAGTCGCATCCTCGCCGAACGCACGGGGTTCGAGCCGGTGCGCACGCTGTACCAATTGCGGATGCCGGTGCCCGGCTCCCCCTCGACAGGCTCGGGGAACGAGGGAACAGGCTCGGGGAACGAGGGCGACGGGATTATCGTCGAGGCGTTCAGGCCGGGTGTCGACGATGACGCGTGGGTCGAACTCAATGCCCGCGTGTTTGCCGAGCATCCAGAGCAGGGATCCATCACCGTCGACGACCTGCACGCGCGCATGTCCGAGCCATGGTTCGACGCAGGCGACTTTCTGCTTGCACGGCGGGGAGACAGGGTCATCGCCTACAACTGGCTCAAGGTCGAGGGGCCCGACGAACCGGGCGAGATCTACGTGGTGGGTGTCGATGACGACTATGCGGGACGGGGTCTCGGGCGCATGCTCATGCAGCGGGCATTCGATCGCCTGCGCGAGCGCGGCGTCTCGACGGCGGCGCTCTATGTCGATGCCGACAACGTGGGCGCCGTGCACCTGTATCGGTCGCTCGGATTCACCGACCATACGGTCGATGTTCAGTACCGACGCCCACTCGCCGGGTGACATGATGATTGCATGAGCGGCGACAACATCCTTCTTGATTCGAACTTCGGCTCCGACTTCGATGACGACGACGAGATCATCGAGATCCTCGACGACCCGTCACTTCCCGAAGGCCGCTACCTCGACCGCGAGCTGAGCTGGTTGGCGTTCAACACGCGTGTGCTCGAACTCGCCGAAGACCCGACGCTTCCTGTGCTGGAGCGCACCAATTTCTTGGCGATCTTCTCGTCGAACCTCGACGAGTTCTTTATGGTGCGCGTCGCCGGCCTCAAGCGCCGCATCGCGACCGGCCTCGCGGTTCCCACCAACATCGGCCGCAAGCCGGTCGACGTTCTGGGCGACATCTCTCGCGCCGCGCACGAGCTGCAGCTGCGGCACGCCCGCGCGTATCAAGAACTGGTGAAGCCGGCGCTCGACGATGCCGGCGTGCACATCGTCACCTGGGACAGTCTCGACGAAGACGACCGCGCGCGCCTCAGCGACTACTTCTCGACGCAGATCTTCCCTGTGCTGATGCCGCTCGCCGTCGACCCGGCGCACCCGTTCCCCTACATCTCCGGCCTGTCACTGAACCTGTCGATCCGGGTGCGCAACACCAAGATCGATAAGGAGGAGTTCGCCCGTCTCAAGGTGCCCCAGGTCATTCCGCGCTTCATCCGCGTCGACGAGACCGAAGACGAGACGAATGTGCGTCTCATCGCGCTCGAAGATCTCATCGCGAACCACCTCAGCCACCTCTTCCCAGGCATGGAGGTGCTGGACCACCACGTGTTCCGCGTCACCCGCAACGAAGACGTCGAGGTCGACGAAGACGAGACCGAGAACCTTATTCAGGCGCTCGAGAAAGAACTGCTGCGTCGACGCTTCGGGCCTCCAATCCGTCTCGAGGTGACGGAAGACATGGACGATCGCACCCTCGAGCTGATCGTTCGCGAGCTCGACGTCACAGAGCAGGAGGTCTACCGCCTTCCCGCCCCGCTCGACCTGTCTGGCCTGTTCGACCTCGGCAAGATCGACCGACCCGAGCTGCACTACCCGAAACGCGTTCCCACGACGTCGGTCGCACTCCAGCCGTCGGAGCCCAATGCGAAGCCCGACATCTTCAAGGCGATCGCCCGTCAGGACGTGCTGCTGCATCACCCCTACGAGTCGTTCGCCACGAGTGTTCAGGCGTTCCTCGAACAGGCTGCGGCCGACCCGCACGTGCTCGCGATCAAGCAGACGCTCTACCGCACCTCGGGCGACAGTCCCATCGTCGAGGCGCTCATCGACGCGGCAGAGGCGGGCAAGCAGGTTCTCGCCCTGGTCGAGATCAAAGCGCGCTTCGACGAACAGGCCAATATCTCCTGGGCGCGCAAACTCGAGAAGGCAGGCGTGCACGTCGTGTACGGCCTGGTCGGGCTCAAGACCCACTGCAAGCTCGCGCTGGTGATCCGTCGCGAGAAGGGTGTGCTGCGTCACTACAGCCACATCGGAACCGGAAACTACAACCCCAAGACCAGCCGCATCTACGAGGACTTCGGTCTGCTGACAGCCGACGATCAGGTCGGCAAAGACCTTACTCGACTCTTCAACGAGCTCTCGGGCTATGCGATCGAGAAGAAGTTCAAGCGCCTTCTCGTGGCCCCGCTCCACCTGCGCAAGGGCCTGCTCAAGCGCATCGCGCAAGAGGCGAGCAATGTCGAGCAGGGCCTGCCCGCCGGCATCCGCATCAAGGTCAACTCGATCGTCGACGAAGCGATCATCGACGCGCTCTACCGGGCCAGCCAGGCGGGTGTTCCCGTCGAGATCTGGGTGCGTGGAATCTGCGCGATCAAGCCGGGCGTGCCCGGACTCAGCGAGAACATCGCAGTGCGCTCGATCGTGGGACGCTACCTCGAGCACTCGCGCATCTTCTCGTTCGTGAACGCGGGAGAACCGGAGACCTGGATCGGCAGCGCCGACATGATGCACCGCAACCTCGACCGTCGCGTCGAAGCGCTGGTGCGGCTCACGAGCACCGATCACCTGCGGGAGATCAGTGAGCTTTTCGACCTCGCAATGCACGAGAACACCATGTCGTGGACGCTCGGACCGGAGGGCGAGTGGGTGCGGCGCAGTGTCGACGACGCAGGCAACCCGCTCGTCGATCTGCAAGACGTGGTCATGAAGCAGATCACCAGGCGTCGCAAGCGAACGGGAATCAGCCGGTGAGCCGGGCGGGGGAACGGTCACTGTGACCGTCTTCGCCGCAGGAGCGGTCTGCTGGCGCGTTGTCGACGGCGAGATCCTGGTGCTCCTGATCCATCGCACGCGCCACAAAGACATCTCCCTTCCCAAGGGAAAACTCGACCCCGGCGAGGTTCTGCCCCAGACGGCCGTTCGCGAGATTGCGGAAGAGACCGGGCTCAAGGTCAATCTCGGCCTGCCACTCGGCGTCACGAACTACGTGATGCCGAACCACCGCGAAAAGGTCGTGCACTACTGGGCGGCAGAGGTGACCAACGAGGCCGTCCTCTCGTCTACGTTCGTGCCGAACAGCGAGGTTGCCGCCCTCGAGTGGATGCCGGTGAGTCGGGCGCTCACCTCGATCAGCTACAAACGCGACGCCGAGATCCTCAAGCGCTTCCAGGCATTCGTCGACGACGGCATCACCAGCACCTTTGCGATCATTGCGCTGCGCCACGCAAAGGCGATCCCCGCCTTCGACTTCGACGGTCGGGATTCGGCGAGGCCGCTCACTCAGCGCGGTCTGCTCGAGGCGCGATTCATCGTTCCTGGCATCAGCGCATTCGGCCCGACCGTTCTGCGATCGTCGACGGCGCTGCGGTGTCAGCAGACGATCGCACCGACCGCTGAGGCTCTCGGGCTGCCGGTCAAGAAGACCGACTCGATCAGCCAGGAGGCCTTCGAGAACGGCACCAGCGACATCCGGAGCATCGTCGGAAAACGCGTGCGTCGCCGCGCGACGGCCGTCTTATGCAGCCACGGGCCAGTGCTGCCGGAGATCATGCGCGAGGTCGCGCTCGCCACAGGCACGACGAAGGCTGCCTCTATCGCTCGGTCCGGCGACCTTCCTGTGGCCGGCTACACGGTCCTTCACCTGTCGACGGATCACCCAGGTTCCGGCATCGTCGCCGTGGAGACGCACGTCCCACACTGAGGACTCCTCGCTGTTCACCTCCCGTTTACCGAAATGCGCCAATCTGGCCACGATGCACGGCTACGTTTTCTGAGGGCCAGCACCGGCCCGCCAGTGTGCATTTCTGATATCCGGCTACATTCAACGATCTTCTGATCGACAAGTGGTCTCAGTCAGCACCCGGCTATTACCCACTTTGAAGGGACCACACACAGTGAAGTTCAAGAATGTTGCTACGGCGGGGGCCATCCTGGTCGCGTCGGCCATCGCACTTTCTGGCTGCTCCAGCAGCACCCCCGAGGCCACCGCCACGGCAACCCCCACGGCCGCTGCAGTCGACTACAGCTCGCTCTCGGGCACCATCACCGCCGGCGGATCCAGCGCCCAGGCCAACGCACAGGCCGCATGGACCACTGCATTCACCGCCCAGGCCAAGGGCGTGACCATCAACTACGACAAGTCGCAGGGCTCCGGTGGCGGCGTCACCAACTGGACCGCTGGCAGCTACGACTTCGCCGGCAGCGACTCGCCCCTCACGGCCGACCAGCAGACCGCGGCCACCAAGTGCGGCCCGAACGGCGCGATCAACCTGCCGATCTACCTCGATGGCGTCGCCATCGTCTACAACCTCGCCGGTGTCGACAAGCTGAACCTGTCGGCCGAGACGCTCGCGAAGATCTTCTCGCTGTCGATCACCACCTGGAACGACCCGGCCATCGCCGCGGAGAACCCCACCGCAAAGCTGCCCGCGACGGCCATCACCACCGTCACGCGTTCAGACGGGTCGGGAACCACCAAGACGTTCACGAACTTCCTGAGCCAGACGGCCAAGGATGTCTGGACCTACCCGGCCGACAGCGCGTGGCCGATCGCCGGAACCAGCGCCCAGAAGGGCACCTCCGGCATCGTGCAGGCCGTTGGAGCCGGTGACGGAACCATCGGTTACGCCGACCACAGCGCCATCGGTGACCTCAAGGCTGCCGCCGTCAGCGTGAAGGGCAAGGACTTCGTGTCGTTCAGCCCCGAGGCTGTCACCTCCGCGTTCGACGCTGCCGCGACGACCGCCGACACCGGCATCAAGGGCGACCTGGCCCAGAAGGTCGACTTCACGGCCATCTCCGGAACCGAGGCTTACCCGATCCCGCTGGTCTCCTACGGCATCCTCTGCACCACGTTCGCCGATGCCAAGCAGAAGGAGCTGACGACCGCCTACCTCGGCTGGATCGGAAGCGACGTCGGCCAGAAGGTTGCCGCGAAGAACGCCGGCGCGGCCCAGATCCCGGAGAAGCTCCTCACCGAGATCGCCGCGAGCCTGGCTCTCGTCAAGTAACACAGCCTCACCAGACCGTTCTCCCGACCTTCTCGAGAAAGACCGCCATGAGCGACCGAACCTCAGTTGAATCTGTTTCCTCGACACAGCCTCGGCAGAACACCACGTCTGACAGCACCACCCCGCTTGGGGGCGGCGAGCCTTCGCCGGCCGCCTCCCCCAAGCGCAGCAGTCGGGTTCGGCCCGCGGATGCCATCTTCCGCGGGCTGAGCACCGGCAGCGCCATCTTCATCATGGTGATTCTCGCCGGAGTCGCCCTGTTCCTCATCGTGCAGGGCATGCCGGCCATCGTCGCCAACTGGCAGACCTCTCCAGAACTGAACGACGGATTCACGTCGGCGTTCGACAGCTTCTGGACCTACGTGGGTCCGCTGCTCTTCGGAACCCTCTGGTCCGCGGCCATCGCGCTCGTCATCGGCGCCCCGATCGGCATCGGCATCGCCCTCTTCATCTCGCACTACGCTCCCCGCCGACTCGCGGGCCTGCTTGGCTATGTCGTCGATCTGCTCGCCGCCGTGCCGTCTGTGGTCTTCGGTCTCTGGGGCATCATCGTCATCCGCCCCTTCCTCCTGCCGCTGTCCGACTGGCTCAACACCTACCTCGGCTGGATCCCGATCTTCGGAGGCCAGGTCACAACGACCGGCTCGACGATCCTGGCGGGAGCAGTGGTGCTCGCCGTCATGATCCTGCCCATCATCACCTCCATCTCGCGAGAGATCTTCCTGCAGACGCCTCGCCTGCACGAAGAGGCGGCCCTGGCTCTCGGCGCCACGCGCTGGGAGATGGTGCGCCTCGCCGTCTTCCCCTACGCCAAGTCGGGCATCGTCAGCGCGACGCTGCTCGGCCTCGGTCGTGCACTCGGCGAGACCATGGCCATCGCCATGATCATCTCCCCCGCCGTCATCGTCTCGTTCTTCGTCATCACAGAAGGCCAGAACTCGCAGACCATCGCGGCGAACATCGCGCTGAACTTCCCCATCGCCTCCACACTGCAGCGCCAGGCTCTGATCGGCACCGGCCTGCTGCTGTTCGTCGTGTCGCTCGCGGTCAACATGATCGCCCGGTACATCGTGACGCGCGGCTCGTCCAAGTCAAGCAGCAAGAAGAAGTCCCGCCAGAAACCCCTCGTCGTTCCCACGGGCGACGCCACGTCGACCCTCACCCGCGATCTCGTCGCCGACAAGAACGCCGCCGCCGGCCCTGAAGGAGCATCCGCATGACCGCGCTGAGTCCTCGTACCGTCGAAAAGGGCCCCGTTCCCAATTCGCTGACAACCGGGCAGCTGCCTCGCTTCGCCGAACTCTACATCTTCGGTGCATCAGCCGTCGTCTCTGGCGTGCTGCTGATGCTGATCGGTTTCGACCTGATCGGCTGGCTCGTTCTGAGCGCCGTCGTGTACCTCGTGCTCCTCGGTATTCTCTCCAGCCTCGTCGAGAACAGGCGCAAGGCCGTCGACCGCCTCGTGCGGGGCCTGGTCACCGTCGCGTTCCTGCTGGCAATCATTCCCCTCATCTCGACTCTCTTCACGGTCGTATCCAAGGGCATCGGCGCCCTGTCGTTCCAGTTCATCACGCAGTCCGGCGGCTCTGCCTTCAACCCCGACACTCTCGAGGTCACCAACACCCCCGGTGCGCTCCAGGCCATCGTCGGAACGTTGATCATCACAGGCATAGCGACGCTGATCTCCGTTCCCATCGGCCTGTTCACCTCGATCTACCTCGTGGAGTACGGCCGCCCCGGCCAGTGGCTGTCGCGCACCGTGACGTTCCTCGTCGACGTTATGACGGGCATCCCCTCGATCGTCGCCGGTCTGTTCGCCTTCTCGCTCTTCACGATCATCCTCGGGCCGAAGGCGTTCAGTGGGTTCTCCGCTTCGGTGGCCCTCTCCGTGCTGATGATCCCCACGGTTGTTCGGGCCTGCGAGGAGATGCTGCGCCTCGTGCCGCACGACCTGCGTGAGGCGTCGTACGCCCTCGGCGTGTCGAAGTTCGCGACCATCGTGCGCATCGTGCTGCCGACGGCCATCGCCGGTATCGTCACGGGCATCATGCTCGCCATCGCCCGCGTCATCGGAGAGACCGCCCCCATCTTCATGGCGGCGAGCTTCACCGACAACTTCAACTCGAATCCGTTCGAAGGCCCGATGCAGACGCTGCCGGTCATGGCCTACACGGGCTTCGCGTTCCCCGGCACCGATATCGCCGCGTCGAACAACTCGGCGTGGGGCGCGGCACTGCTGCTCGTCATCCTCGTCGTCATCCTCAACCTCATCGCACGTGTCGTCGCGAAGGTATTCGCCCCCAAGGGCTCCCGCTAGTCTCCCGCCCCAAGCTTTCCCCCTTTCGCACCACAGAATCCGAAGGAATCGAATTGTCCAAGCGCATCGAGGTCAAAGACCTCAACGTCTACTACAGCGACTTTCTTGCCGTCGAGGGCGTATCGATCACCATCGAACCCCGCACCGTCACCGCGTTCATCGGCCCCAGTGGTTGCGGCAAGTCGACCTTCCTGCGCACCCTGAACCGCATGCACGAGGTCATTCCCGGTGCACACGTGAAGGGTGAGGTCATCATCGATGGCAACGACCTCTACGCTCCCGGTGTCGACCCCGTTATGGTTCGCCGCCAGGTCGGAATGGTCTTCCAGCGAGCCAACCCGTTCCCCACGATGTCGATTCGCGACAACGTGCTCGCCGGACTCAAGCTGAACAACAAGCGTCTCTCGAAGAGCGACGGCGACGACATGGTCGAGAAGGGCCTGCGCGGCGCCAACCTCTGGAACGAGGTGAAGGACCGACTGAACCTTCCGGGCGGCGGTCTCTCCGGCGGTCAGCAGCAGCGTCTCTGCATCGCTCGCGCCATCACGGTCTCCCCCGACGTTCTCCTGATGGACGAGCCATGCTCGGCTCTCGACCCGATCTCCACGCTCGCCATCGAAGACCTCATCAAGGAATTGAAAGAGGAGTACACGGTCGTGATCGTGACGCACAACATGCAGCAGGCCAGCCGCGTGTCTGACCGCACGGCGTTCTTCAACATCGCCGGCACGGGTAAGCCAGGCAAGCTGATCGAATACGACGACACCACCACCATCTTCTCCAACCCGACTGTCAAGGACACCGAAGACTACGTGTCGGGTCGCTTCGGATAGCGAGAACCCTGCAGCACGAACAACGAAGGCCCCCTCGATCTCGAGGGGGCCTTCGTTGTTCGTGCTGCAGGTGGCTAAGCGCTGGCGATCGCCACGATCGGCGTCGTGGTCGGCGTCTTGGATCCGCCGGCCGGCTCGACCGTGACGCCCACTGTATCTCCAGCCGACATCGTTCCGTCGAGCAGGTGCCACGACGTCTTGTGGGCGCCGGTCGCGTCGAAGGTGCCCGCGGGAGCGGCTCCCGCGTCGTTGATGTACCAAGCCTCATAGACGCTTCCGGCGGGCAACGGTGCGAGACCGTCGACGACGACGGCGGAGCGTCCGAGCTCTCCCGACCAGACGAGGGTGGCGACGCCGCCACCCTCGACTTCGCTGCGAACCGATTGCACGTCGGATGCCGCATAGATCTCAGCGAGCCCGGCGGCCTGCTGATCGACGACCACGGGTGTATCTCCCGACAACGCGGATCCCACGAACCCTCCGCCGACGAACAGGGCGATGGCCGCGGCAGCCGACACCAGCAGGGTGGCAGGTCGGGCGAACCAGCGGATGCGAGCCTTCTGCTCAGCCGCGCCGGCATCGACCGGCCGCGGTCGGGCATCCTCGACACCGGTGGATGCCGGCGGCACGGCGTCACCCGTGTGAGCAACCGGGCCGGCCGTTTCGCGGGGCAGCTGCGGCGTTGACGCGATGGCGGCCATCAGGTCGACCTTGAGCTTCGCGGAAGGCTCGACCGGAGTAGACGCGAGACCGAGGAGCACGGCCGTGGCGCTGAGGCCGTCTGCCTCGGCCGCGAGCTCTGGATCGGACTCAGCCGCCGCGAGGAATCGTTCGAGCTCTTCAGGGCTCAGAGCTCCGAGGGCGAACGCTCCGGTGTTCATACGAGAGTCGTCATTCGTGGCCATCAGGCAACTCCCATTTCGTCTCGAAGGCGGATCATGCCATCGCGCAGCCGTGTCTTCACAGTGCCGATCGGAATGGCCAGGATCTTGGCGACCTCGCTATGGCTGTATCCCCCGTAGTACGCCAGAGAGATGGCTTCGCGCTGCAATTCAGTCAGCTGAGTCATTGCTCTCTTCACCCTTTCATGTTCGATTCTGATCTCGACCGATTCGGCCACCTGATCGTATTCACGGTCTACATCGCGGATACCGATCTTGACATCGCGATCGTGGGAGGACTGCGACGCGCGGACGCGGTCGACTGCCCTGCGATGCGCCATCGTGAGAACCCAGGAGAGGGCGGCGCCGCGCTGTGGATCGAACCGTGTTGCCGTGCGCCAGATCTCGAGAAACACTTCTTGAGCCACTTCTTCGGACTGCGCGTGGTCGATCAGCAGTCGTTTGATGAGGCCGAGAACTCGCGGTGCAATGCGGTCATACAGTTCGGCGAATGATCTCTGATCGCCGTCGGCGACCCGCAGCAGCAGGCTCTCGACTGAGTCGAGTGCCTCCATCGGGGTACCGTCGTGGTCGCTATCAGAGGTCACAAGCTTAAGCATGACAGGTTTCCGACCTGAGGCCTGTTGTTCGTGGTCCGTTCACACCAATGATTCGGCGCGGGTACGATGTCGGATTGGTCGCGCGTCAGAGCTTTCGTGCCGATGGTTGGAACGGCTCTCGCACACCGCTGCTCCGGGCGCGCGCCGACGTCAGATGCGGAGAGCCCTCTTCATCGAAGCAGATCGCGGTAGAGCGCGGCGTGCGCGTCTGACACCGCTTCACGCTGGCGCCGACGCTCGTCGACCGTGATCGAGAAGGAGGGCCGGTCGTAGTATGCGCGGGCGACGGCGCAGCCCAGGGAGTCCGCGTCGAGGCCGTCGTCGTCGTGCAGGTAGAGCATCACCGGAGCCTGATCTCGGTAGTAGCCGCAGGTGGGCGCGAGCACGGGGGTTCCCAGGTCACGGCAGGCCTCCAGCCAGCCCGAGTGCGTGCCGAAGCGATAGGGCAGCACCGAGAGGTCGAGCGAGGCGAGGTACTCCCAGAGATGCTCGTCGTCGAAAGAGTCATGGATGCGCAGGTCGATGCGACAGGCGTCCGCCGCCTCATGCAGAAGGTCGGCGAGGCCCTCGTCGTAACGGAGGCCGGTCGGCTCGAGAAGGTCGCGATGGCCGTCGATCTGGAGAACCGCGTTGGGCAGCGCCTCGATCGTGTCGAGCAGCGCACCGACGACAGGAACGGGATTCATGTTGGCGCGCAGGCTCTTGAGATGCAGGCCGATGCGGAACTCGGCGTCGTCGCGGTCGTGCCGCCCGTCGAGTCGGGCGCGCTGAACCCGACGCATGGTCTCGAAGTCGACGACGTGCGGGTGTGGGAGCACGATCGCCCGACGGGCCCAGCGACGCTTTATCTCGTAGGCGGCGCCATCGGTCAGGGTGACGATCGCATCGGCCGCAGGCACGAGAACGTCAAGCTGGGCGTTGTGCTCAACCGGGCTCTGGTGATGCGGATTGCGCAGGTCGTGCGCCGTGTAGACAAGCGGCTTGCCGAGGCGACGCAACTCTTCGACGAGGTCGCGCAGTTGCTCGGGGGTTCGGGCGTCGAATCCGAAGTGCAGGTGAAAGACGTCGAAGTCGTCGGCGTGAGCGCGCACCCACTCCGCCTCGAACATCGTCGGCGGCCACCAGCGTTGCTGGGCGGATCGGACCGGGTCATCGGGGTCGGGCAGCCGCGTGACGCGCACGCCGCCATCGCGGGACGCGGCCGCTGACCCGCCGGGCTGCGCGACGTCACCGTCGATCGGCGAGATGTGACGTACATAGACAGAGGATGCGGGAACGGACGCCACCCGCACCAGCTGCGGCTCGAGAGCGGGACGGATTTCAGGCGCGACCGATTTCTCGGGAGCGGAGCCGTCGCGATAAGAATGCGAAAGAAGGCTCGTCATAGCCGCCTCCGTTCCATGGGTTGTTGTGCGCCGTGCGAAGTGGTGCATCGGACGCCTGCTCAGCATGTCACCCGAACGCGGGGCGCGAATTGACCCTTGCCAAACCGACGAAGCTGGCCTACGTGCGTTGTGCGATCAGCGGCTTCGACGGCTCGCGATCATGATCGAACCGACGACGGCGAGCGCCTCAGCGGCAGCAGCGACGACACGCAGCTGCAACCACGTGCCGACCGGAATCGTCGGGAGACCGAACGGAAGCTCGATGGGCCCGACGGTGCTCGACACCGTCAGGGCGAGACCCGCCAGGGATGCGGCAGTCACAAGCAACGCAGACCACCGGCGCGGCCTCACAAGGATGAGGGCGGCGAGGAGGCCGTTCGTGACCGCGGCGACGCGAAAGAGCTGGCCGACGGTCACGACGAAGCCGCCCTCGAGTCTCGTCTGGACCAGATCGAATTGGGGGGCGAGAAAGAAGTGCACGACGGCGGCGACCGCGAGCGCGATGGCGGTCCAGATGACGGCGGCGACTCGAAATGCCATGACGGTGTGCCTGCCTGGTGACTCGGCCTCGAGGCTCTCGGTCAGAATTAGTGCCAGGCCGCGGAACGCCTCTCGGCGGAAGGCCGTTCGTAACGGCGGAAATTGGAGCCCGGGGTTACCGCGGCCCGGCGAGATACGACTTTACCCGACTTCAGTCGAGGCTGTCCGTTCTCCACAACTTTGCGCAGATAGCGAACTCCGAGGCGGTCTCCGCGAAGCGGTTGGCCCGCACAGTGAATTCGGATGCGCGCTCCGCCGAATCCGATTCGGTATCGTCGGCCTCGGCGGCCGTTCCGAGCGACATGATGCGGCAGAACGCGGCAGCTCTCTCGAGCGCCACAGCGAAGTCGCCGTCGAAGATGCCGCGCAGGATCTGGTCGGCAAGGTCGGTGATCTCCTTCGGCCCCGTCGGCGAGGTCGCGCCGGCGACCACCGGATCGATGGTGATGCTGAGCTCACTGCCCTTCTGGAACAGATAGCTCGACTGCTCGGGATCCTGACGGATCAGTGCGCGCAGCAGATAGATGCGCCAGAGGGCGCCGGGAAGACTGTGCGACGATGCCCGCGACCAGAGTTCGGCGATGGCGTCGATGCCGTGCAGGTCGGTGTACTCAATGAGCCTGTCGATGACGCCAGGGTCTGGATCGGCGCGAACCCGGCCCAGCAGCGCACTGGCGGTGTCGTGGGCGAGGCGCGAGATCTGGGCGGGATCCTCGCCGCCCTTGAAGGCCTCGAACTCCGATCCGCCGAAGAGGGCGGGTTTGCGATGCTCGCTTGTCATGCGTCCATCCTGCCTCGGTTCGATCCGAGCGCAAAGACACGCTAGATTAGTGGCTGCGGGCCTCTAGCTCAGTTGGTAGAGCATCGGACTTTTAATCCGCGGGTCGCGGGTTCGAGCCCCGCGGGGCCCACCGTATCCACCAATTTCCGGCGATCTTCCGGATAGCGCTCTATTCATCCCCGCACAAACCCCGCGGAATCATTCAGGCTGGCCCCTCCAGAGATGCCGTACGCACTCTGTGGCCGCCTGCTACGAACCTGCTCTGTCGTTGCGCGATCATCTTGCTGCGCCACCACGAGAGCAGATCCTCCTCGAGGATGTACATGCGGCCGCCGTCGACCTGATGCGGCATCCCCTCAGCCACCCACCGGTAGATCGTGTGCCGGGTTCGCTGCACCCGCCTAGCTGAGGCTCTGATGTTGAGGAACTTCGGGATTCCGTCATACATGCATGATAATTACGCCTAGCAGGGCAGGGCGCTCGATTCGCGCGCGTTGTCACTACTTCTGGGGCCTGCGCCAAGGTGTTGGCCCTGAGAAAGTTGCTGAGTCATTCCACGAAAGGGCGAGCATGCCAACAATCGAGCAGGTCGATCAGGTCGGTAATTACGGACCGGTAGATATCGAGGGTACGCCCGTCATCATTTCGCGATGGCAATCAGACTCTGTCGAGGGACGACCTATCCCCACCGGCCGTTGGTACGCCGTCCAGGCACCCGACGGACACCTCTTCGGGCTCATCGATGCCTCGGGCGGCCTGATGTACGCGTTCGAACCCTTTGCGATTGGCGTCGCGTTGGGCGCAACAGTCCGGACGCTCGACGAAGGAATCCGTATCCTCGTAAGCAAGCGGCGACCGTAGCTCGACCAGTCGACCGCAAACGTGCATACCAGCCACGGCAGCACTTAGATGAGGGTCACCTCGTCCTGGTGCACTGTCGGGATCTCCCGGCGGGACAGTGCGTGCCGAAGAAGGACCGCACGGACCAGCTTTATATCGGGCTTGGCTAGGCCGCGGTAGTCAACGAAGCAGTGAGCCGGAGCTTTCACGTCTCCGCTTTGATCCGGCGACTCCGAGTCGTCTAAGGCCACCGTGCCGGCCTCGATAACCTCGCCGGTCGAGACACCAAAAACACCGAATGACGGCGACTTTGCCGACGACGTGTGCCAATTTCGAGCATCCTGGGCGCTGATCAAAGTCGAGCGCGAGTAGGAAGGCATTCCATGGTCAGCTGTCGATGGCCCGAATGCATGACTGGCCGGCACTCTCTTGTCGACGTCGAACACGTGCTCGGTCATTTGGCGGTAGAGCACCTCATCGAAGTCTTCCGTCAAGAGCGACTGTCCTTCGCCTATGTCGACATCCCTGATCTTCACTCTGTACCACCGAGAGCAAACTTGATCGCCGCGGCGAGGTCCGTGGTCTCTTCGTAGGTGGAATCGAACGAGCGTGGTGGCAGGTGGAACAGCTCGAAGTCTCCGTCCGGGCCAATCTCGATGCTCTTCACTTCGTCGGGGTTAGCCCATTCGAGAAGTACCCCGCCTTCTTCGACCGGGAACACCGACGGCAAGACCCCGTTGGAGTCCTCTACGCGCGTCATAATCTCGCGTGCGGCATCGAGCGCAACGAAGGAAATCGCCTGCGAACTGCTGTCGTCTCCCCACCCGGGGCGGAGGCCGGCCAACGAGGCGACGCGCCCCGTCCACGAGCGCTCGTCAAGTTCAAGTCTCGCCACCGCGAACGTGTCTTTGATACGCCAGGCCTGACCGTTCCTGTACTGAACGACGCCCTCGAGGCGCGTTACTGGCGCCTCCGAGGTCGAGTCCAGAAGCGCCCGCATGTCCGCGGTGAGATCGGCATTCTTATAGTGAGCGCGCATCTCCCCGAACTGCAAACTATTGAACCGGAAGCTCTGCTTGTCGGGATCGAGTTCAACAATCCGTCCGGCGATGACGTCAGGAGTCGCCACAAGACGGTTAGACGTATCGGGGTCCTCTGTCGCCCAGAAGGTGGCCAACTGCAGCTTCTCGACGGCCTGGACGCGTGTCTCTACGGTCACAACCGTCGGGGGTATTGAATCGTCCGCGGGGTAGAACGACAGACGTTGATTGGGAGCCAGCGTCGACCCAATACCGGCTACCTCTTCAGCAACTGCCGTGGGGAGTTCTGGAATCGGTTGGTCGCCGTACGCCGCTGAGATCGCGACTTCGAACGCCGATCGTGCTTCTTCTTGGTACTCGACATAAGCGGTGCGCTGCTCGAGCGCGAGCAACACCTCCGCACTTCCATCGTTGATGCCCTCGATCACTAGCTGGAAATCATCAGCGAAGTCATCGGGTAAGTCTTGGTTCGGGTGCTCGCGATGCCATTCGATCTCGGCTAGATGCAGAACAACCTCTTGGTAACGCTGCAGCTCGCTGAGGGAACCGACAGGCAAAATGCCGCCGGCGAATCGTTCCCCCGAGAGTGTGATCTTCGCAAAGATCGGGCGCCCATCCACGCACTGAACATAGCGCAACCAGACGACCCTGCCCCGCGAAAGAGCAACTCGCCTCCACTCTCCGGTCCCATGGAGCCCGCTCGTCCGGAATGGTCAAGCGCCCCTACTCGGACGGCCACCGTCGGGCGATCCCGCCGATCGAATTCTCAATTGGACGCCCGAAATCCCTGATAAGGCGCCTATTCTTGCCCCGAAAAGAGCCAAAAACTGCCAGTTTAGGCGTCGAAAAGGCCTGTTTTCGGCTCCTCAGATCGGGTCAGATCCCCGCCGTTACAGGGATCGGAGCCTCTCGGACCCCGAAAAACGAACCCCCCAGACCTGCGCGCGCAGCGAGCAGCAGAACGCGAAGCGGTCGGCGTTGAAGGCCGGGGGGGGATGGCTCCTGATGCTCCGGGGTTCGACGGCGGTGTGAGCTCGTACCTTTCGGCGAATCCTCAAAAGCGGCGGTAGGTCGTACTGTGCCCAGAAGTGGGGGGGAACGATTGAAGTCGTCGCGTCAGTAGGCTGATGACGCGACTTGGTCGCACAGACTCTCCGTAGCTCAGCTGGACAGAGCGCCTTGGTTCGCACCTTGGAGGTCGCAGGTTCGAATCCTGTCGGGGTTTGGGAGGTCTGGGAGTGTTGTGCTCCCAGACCTTTCCCTTTTCTCCGTCCCCTTAGAGCTACGGTGCTGGCATGAGCTATTCGATTGAGCAGTTGCGGGCCCGAACTGATGAGGAACTGATCGCCGAGCACGACGGGCACGCGGTGCACACTGTCGTGGGCACGGCGTACTACATGGACGAGCTCGAGCGTCGATCTCGTGAGCGCGCGACTGAGGCGAGCAACAGGCTGGCAGCTGAGACCCAGGAGCTGGCGAAGCGCACGTACTGGCTGACTGTCATGACGACTGGCCTATCTGTTGTCGCGGTGATGGTCGCTGTCGTGGCACTGTTCGTCGGTCGCTGAGCCATCTTCGTCGCTAGGGTGTGAGCCATGACAGGTAACAGGAATGCTCCTGCAAAAGACGAACCCCGCTTCGTTTGTCCGCGATGTGAGGCGTTTGCTGCGCAGACCTGGTTGGAAGTCTTCTACAAGGCGTTCGGCGCCTCGCACCATGTTTACGACACCCAACATTCCATGGGCTTCGACGGCGACTGGACGATGAGCCGGTGCGAATCGTGCAATCAGATGTCCGTGTGGCGAAACGATGTCCTGATGTACCCGTCAGCGAGCCTCATACCGCCACCCGCGAATGACATGCCAGCGAATGCTGCCGTTCTTTACGAGGAAGCGCGGCAGGTGTTGCCGCACAGCCGGCGAGCTGGCGCCGCTCTCGGACGCGCAACCCTGGAACGCCTTCTCCGCACCCTCGACCCCGAAGCCGGCAAGACACAACTCGACGAACGAATCGCGCGTATGGAGTCGCGGGTCAGCTCATCGCTATGGGAATTACTCACGGTCCTACGCCACGTCGGGAACAAGGCCGTCCACGTCGACGACGAGGCCGATGGGCTCGTTGCGATCTACCTCGACGACGGCGGGACCGAGCTGGCCGAGGCGATGTTCGAGGCCATCAACGAGCTAGTGGATGAGCTCGTGACGAAGCCGAAGCGCGTGCGTGGCTTCTTCGAGAAGCTACCGGACGGAGTGCGGGAGAGCGCGCTATCTAAGCTGCCGAGCAACAAGCAGTAGCCCCACTGGGAAGGGGCAGCCCGATTGGACTGCCCCTTGTTGCTCACCGCTCTTGTAAAGCGGTGGTTGCCGGCTCAGGCGAGCAGTGCCTTGAGTTCAGCTTTCAGGCTGCCGTCGGGATCTGAGATTTTTCCGCACTGATTGTGCGGCGAGGAGGCATGTGAAGATCGCCATCACCGGCGGCGCCGGCTTCGTCGGCCGCCATCTCGCCGAACGATTCGCCCCAGACGAGGTCGTTCTCGTCTCGCGCCGAACCGGCACCGACATCACCGATATCGATGCTCTGGCCGCCGCGTTCGCCGGATGCGACGCCGTGGCCCACTGCGCCGGCATCAACCGCGAGATCGGTGATCAGACGTACGACAAAGTGCACATCGAGGGAACCCGCGCGGTCATCGAGGCCGCCAAGCGCGCCGGTGTCGCACGCATCGTGATGCTCAGCTTCCTCCGAGCGCGTGCCGACTGCGGTTCGGCGTATCACGAATCGAAATGGGCGGCCGAAGAGATGATCCGCTCGTGCGGCCTCGATTTCACCGTACTGAAAGCCGGAATGATCTATGGGCACGGCGATCATCTCGTCGACCATCTGAGCCACTCCGTTCAGACGCTGCCGCTCTTCGCTACTGTCGGACTGCGAGAGAAGAGCATCCGCCCGATTCCCGTGAGCGAGATGGTCGACGTGCTCGTCGCATCCATCGAGGGGCGCCTGCCGAACGCGACGGTCGCCGTGACCGGGCACGAGGAGCTGCTGCTGAGCGAGGCAGTGCGACGTGTCGCGCGTCTCGTCGGTCGCCGAGTGCTCATCGTTCCGGCACCCGTCTGGGCGATTCGGGTGATCGCGCAGCTCACGGAGTCGACCATGAAAGTTCCCCTGATCGCGAAGGCCCAGGCGACGATGCTCGCCGAGGGCGTGTCCGTCGCCACTCCCCCGACGCCCGAGCTGCCGCACGATCTCCGCCCTCGGCTCGACTTCTCCGCAGAACAGATCCGCGCGGCGCTGCCGCCTCGTGGAGGCTTCGGGCTCAGCGACCTGCTCATCTCGAAGTAAATCCGAATGCCGTGCTGGCATCATTGTTCGGTGCAGCTCTCCGACTTCTTCGCTCTCGCTTCCGGCCCTGCCCCGCTCGTCACGGGTTCCCCGGGCGTCTTGACGGTGCATGACCTCGGCATTCTGCGCGTTCCATCGGGAACTCTTGGGGCCGCCGACCCCTTCGTCGCCCTCGATCTGCCCCTCACCGTGCAGATTCCGCCGGGTGACTACCCGGTCGCCGTCACGATCGCAGACGTATCGAGCGAGCAAGACGGCTCGCACCTCCGCGAGGCCTACCTGTCGCTGATCCTCTCCGACGCGCCCGCCGCCTCCATCGAGCCTGTGCACGGGCCCGACGGGCCACCTGAAAACGGCTCGTACTTCGGGGTCGCCGTCGACGCGGGAACGGTCGCTTTCTTCGACGCCGCTGCCGTCGAGACGTCGATGCCGGGCGACGGCGACGACTGGTACGACGAGGTGTTCAACACGGGCGAACCCGGGTCGTGGTTCGACATCATGGATGCCGAGACGCCGCTCCGGCCAGGTGCCGCAAACATCGAGATGCCGCTCGCTACGGCGGGTGAGAACGTCGTCCTCGCTCACTCGGGCTGGGGCGACGGCGTCTACCCGGTCGTTCAGACCCTGGATGCCGAGGGTCGCCTCACCGGCGTGCACATCGATCTGCAGGTGGTCACGACTCCGCCGGCGGAGAGCGACGAGGCCCGCCGGTGATCGACGTCATCGTGGTGATCGTGCTCATCGCGGGCGCCGTGGCTGGGTACCGTCTGGGCATCGTGAGATCGCTGCTCGGGCTCGCCGGAGTGATCGCCGGGGGCGTGGCCGCGTACTTCGCCATCCCGCCCGTCGTCGCCTGGATTCCTGAGCCCGAGTGGCGAATCGCCGGCGTGATCGGCACGGCGTTCGTCTTGGTCACCGCTGGATATCTGCTCGGGGCCACGATCGGACGGGCGATCGGTCGAGGCGTCGCGAAGGCGAAACTCCGCTTCGTCGACCGTGCGCTCGGATTCATCGGCAGCGGTGTCGCAGCCGCGCTCGTCGTGGTGACCGTCGCATCCGGTGTCTCGACTCTCGGCGTCGCGCCACTCACCCAGGCCATCGCGTCGTCGTCGATCCTGCGAACCATCGACGGCATCGTTCCCCCTCAGGTCACGAACTTCCTGGCCCAGTTGCGCACCGCCGCGGTCACGGATGGCGCACCGTGGGTCATCGACGCGCTGGGGGCGCCGACAACGGCTCCGTCGATTCCGACGATCAGCACCGACAGCCCCGCCCTCACCGCTGCAGCCCGATCGATCGTGCGCATCACCGGAACGGCATACGAGTGCGGCGTCACCATGTCGGGGAGCGGTTTCGCGGTTGCAACGGACAGAGTCGTCACGAATGCCCACGTGGTGGCGGGAATCTCCGAGCCTGTAGTCGAGGTTCCCGGCCAATCGCCGCGATCGGGTCGCATCGTCTACTTCGACCCTGCGGCGGATCTCGCCGTGATAGCGGTCGATGGTCTACCCGCAGATGCTCTTCCGCTAACAGCTACTCTGCAGCCCGGGAGCCCCGCGGTCGTCGCCGGTTACCCGTTCGGCGGACCCTTCTCGATCGCCGGAGCCGAGGTCATAGCTGCGGGCCCCCTGCAGCTGATCGCCGACGGTGCGGTCGGCACAACGCGAGATGCCTACACGCTGGCCGCAGACATCGAGCCGGGCAACTCAGGCGGTCCGCTCCTCACTGTCGACGGGCAGGTCGCGGGCGTGGTCTTTGCGCGAGCCAGCACCGTTAGCAATGTCGGCTATGCGCTCACGATGCAGGAGCTCTCGCCCGTGGCCGCGCAGGCGTCGGGGTTGACGGCGCCGGTGAGCACCGGAGCGTGCTCGGCCTGATCCGGTCTCCGGCTACTCAGAACACGTCGTAGTCGAGGTTCGCTCTGCCATGACCGCTGTCGATGCGCGCAATGTTCTCGTGCGATTGCGCCTGCTCACGCACCCGCTCGGCAACTCCCTGCGTTTCGGGCTCAGCGTACGAAACGGCCTCATGCTGACTCATTATCTGGCTGCTCGGCCCCAGAACCAGCGCCACCGGGGTCGGCATGCCGTCTGCGTCGAAGCCGGGCACCAGCACCACCTGATTGCGACGATTGCGCGGGACAGTTGCCGAGAAATGCACAAGAGCGTCTGCCACCTCGTCGCTCGTGACGAACGTCCCACCCGCGTAGCTCATCCTTTTCATGTTTCAAGGGTTACGCATTGCGATGCCCTCGACCCGGGCATTGTGGCAACTCTCCTCCTGAGGTAACAGCGCCGCGCTTTGTTCGCTTCAGCGGCGCCCGTACGATGAAGACCCATGTCGCCATCATCTGCTCGAAGTGTCACACGCCAGTTCTTCGACGGCGTCGCGTACCTCGGCCGTGGATTGAAGATGTGGGGAAGCGATCCGCGACTCATGCTCTTCGGGGCTCTGCCCGCCCTCATCGTCGCTGTCGTCTATGCCGCTGTGCTCATCGTGCTGTTCATCAACGCTCCGACACTGGCCGAGTGGGCGACGCCGTTCGCCGACGAGTGGGACGAGGGCTGGCGAACGACGTTGCGCGTGACCGCCGTCATCGCCTTCCTCGCTCTCGGCGCCCTCCTTGTCGTCTACACCTATACGGCCATCACTCTTGCCGTCGGAGACCCGTTCTACGAGAAGATCTGGCGAAGCGTCGAGAACCGGCTGGGCGGCATCCGCAACGAGGTGGAGACGGCGTTCTGGCCGTCTGTCTTGCGTGGCGTCGTCGATGCACTGCGCATCCTGCTCGCCACCGCCCTCCTGGGGATCTGCCTTTTCACCCTGGGATTCATACCCGTCGTGGGCCAGACAGTCGTTCCGGTGCTGGGCGCGGCGATCGCCGGATGGTTCCTCGCCGTGGAGCTGACGGGCAAGGCCTTCGACGCGCGGGGTCGCTCGCTACGTCAGCGACGACAGGCACTGGCCGCCATGAGGCCGACCGCTCTCGGCTTCGGGGTGGCGAGCTATCTCGTGTTCCTTATTCCGCTCGGCGCCGTCTTCGTTATGCCCGCTGCGGTCGCCGGAGGAGCGCTGCTCTCACGTCAGGCGCTCGCAGAAGACGACACGCCTGGCGTCGCCGTTCTATGAGGCGCCGGGCTCGGCGTGTTCGTCGGGCTCCGGAACCGGTCTGAGGCCACCTGTGCTGTTGGCAGCGAGCATCAGATCCTCAATCCAGACGCGGTTGAGCGCCGGCGCCTTGTTGCCGTAGAAGCGGAAGTGGAGGGGAATCGACGGGTGGATCCAGATGGTGCTGCGACCGCTGCCTTCTTCGGTTCCGTGCTCCCACGACAGCATAAATGCCTCATTGCGCCGCAGCTTGGTCGAAATCACCACTTTGAGGTGGGCGAGCAGCCGATCCTCGAACTCGACGTCGGTGTCTCCGGTGCCGTAGATCAGTCTGCCCATGTGAAAAAACGTCCGTTCCTGACAAAAGGCCCACGCGGATCCAATTCCACGTGAGCTCTCCTACCAAGGTAGTCGCTGGAAATGCCTAATTTTCAGGGTTGCCAATTCAGAACCATCTGTGCAATGCGATCCGAGTGCTCGACTATCGCGAGAGGGCGAGCAGTGCGCCTTTCGCGTCGTCGACGGATCTATAGAGACCGCAGAGATAGCCGCAGGCATCCGTGAGTTTTGCGGGGTGGCCAGGCAGGCCCTGTACCATTCCGGCGAATCGTCCGTCTCGACGGGCGAGCCACACCCCGTCGAAGACGAGTTGCCAACGGAGATGCGTCGTGGCACCTTCTGTTGCGACGGAGTCGGAGGCCGTCGGCGCCGACGGCGTGCTGTCGATGACGAGAGACATAAATCCACTCCTTTCAGAGTTGCTTGATGTCTTCAGGCTAGGCGCGGCGATCACCCCCAACAAGGGGTTTACGGAGCCTCCGCCACCCGCTACGGGCGCCGCGTTACGAAGCGGGGCGGTAGCGCACGCCCCAGCTGAGCATCCATGACGCTCCGGGCTCGAGCCAGCGAAGGCCCTCGCCCGTGTTGAACGCATTGGCCGGAGCGGTCATCGGTTCCAGCGCGATGGCCATCCCCGTTCCCGTCTCGAAAGGGAACTGGCGGGGATTGTAAGCCTGAACGTAGGCGAAGTTCGAATCGGTCCACAGTTCGACCCGCTGGCCGTCGGGCGACACGAGGGAGTGAATGTTCTGTCCACCCGTTCCCGTCAACGAGCCGAACGCGTGGTTGAGGTCGACGTCAGCCAGACGTCGACCGGCGCGCAGATCCAGTCCGGCATCCTCGACCTGAACCTCGGCGGTCGGAATGAACGCGTCATCGTATTCGTAGACCGTGTCGGCCGCGATGGTGAGCATCAGGTCTTCGGTCGGGATCGATCCGATGACGAAGTACGGGTGCGCACCGACCGCCACCGGCGCCGGCGCATCTGACTCATTGGTGATGGCGTGCGTCACGGTGAGTCCTGCTTCGCTGAGCTCGTAGCTCACGGACGTGTCGAGGAGGAACGGATAGCCGTGTTGAGGGAAGACGCGGGCGTTCAGCGTCAGAAAGCCCTCCCCCTCTTCGGCGACCGTGTAAGCCGTGTTGCGCAGCAGACCATGAGTGGCGTTTCCGGTCGAGGGTTCGGTGATGTCGAGCTGCTGTGTGACGCCGTCGAGCACCCAAGCGCCCTGGGCGATGCGATTGGGCCAGGGCACGAGAACCATGCCCTGCCCCATGGGTGGCAACGACTGCTCGGGGTACTCCCGAACGATCTCGACGCCGCCCAGCACAAGGCCGCGAAGGCCCGCCGCCAACTCGGTGATGGTTGCTCGGGAATCGCCGAATTCCACGGAAAACTGGGTGCCTGTCGCTGCTCTCACGACACAAGCCTACGGTGTCGCCCGACCCCGGGCATCCGGATGCCGAGGGCCGGGCGACATGCCGGGTCAGGCGGCGGGCGCCGGCCCGTCGGTGGGTTCAGGGTCGGTCGGGAACGACTCTTCGATCTCCTCGAGAACGGCGTCCACTTTCTCGTCGACCGTCTTCTTGCCCGGATCGTGAGGCTTGGGATGTTCGTGCGTCATGCGTTCCTCCTTCTTTGGTGGGGTCGTGCTCTCGCGCCTCGACTACGGCGTCGCGGCGTCGACCACGTTCTGTACCAGCAGAGCCCGAGTCATGGGCCCCACGCCACCGGGAACCGGCGACAGGAAGCCGGCGACATCCGCCACACCGGGATCGACGTCGCCCTTCAACCTGGCCTTGCCGGTCTCGGCGTCGACGACCCGGCTGATGCCCACGTCGAGCACGGCTGCACCGGGCTTGATCCATTCGGCCTTGATGAGACCGGGAACTCCGACCGCCGCGACCACGACGTCGGCGCGACGCACCTCGGCTTCGAGATCACGCGTGCGTGAGTGCGTGAGCGTCACGGTTGCGTCGATGCCCTTGCGGGTGAGCAGCAGCCCCAGAGGCCGGCCGACAGTGAGTCCGCGGCCGACGATCACCACGTGCTGACCGCTCAGCGGAATGTCATAGCGACGCAGAATCTCCACGATTCCCGCGGGCGTGCACGGAAGCGGGGCGGGGCGGCCGGAGCTCGACGCGGGATCGACCGTGAGCACCAGACGCCCGAGGTTCGTCGGGTGCAGGCCATCGGCGTCCTTCGCCGGATCGATGAGCTCGAGCATGGCGTTCTCGTCGATGCCGTTCGGCAGGGGAAGCTGCACGATGTAGCCCGTAACGCGAGGATCGGCGTTCAGCGCCACGATGGCGTCTCGTACGTCTTGCTCGCTCGCCGTGGCCGGCAGATCGACTCGGATCGACTCGATGCCGACCTCGGCGCAGTCGCGGTGCTTGCCCGCAACGTACGAACGGGATGCGGGGTCGTCGCCGACCAGAAGCGTTCCGAGGCCCGGGTGGATACCCTGCTTCTTCAGTTCAACGACACGCTCGGCGAGCTCCGCCTTGATCGCCGACGCCGTGGCGACGCCGTCGAGGACGACGGCCGTCACTGAACGAGTCCCGGGTAGAGGGGGAACGCCTGGGCCAGCGCGGAGACGCGGGTGCGCAGGCCAGCCGTGTCGGCACCGGGCTTGAGCGCGGCGGCGATGATGTCGGCAACCTCGGTGAACTCGACGTCTCCGAATCCACGGGTCGCAAGTGCGGGCGTTCCGATGCGCAGCCCGGAGGTCACCATCGGGGGGCGAGGATCGAACGGCACGGAGTTGCGGTTGACCGTGATGCCCACCTCGTGCAGCACGTCTTCGGCCTGCTGCCCGTCGAGGGGCGAGTTTCGCAGATCGGCGAGCACGAGGTGCACCTCGGTTCCACCCGTAAGAACGTCGAGACCGCCGGCGCGCGAGTCTTCGGCAGTGAGCCGCTCGGCGAGAATGCGCGCGCCGTTGATCGTGCGCTGCTGGCGGTCACGGAACTCGGGCTCGGCAGCCAGCTTGAACGCGGTCGCCTTGGCCGCGATGACGTGCATCAGCGGCCCGCCCTGCTGTCCGGGGAAGACGTTCGAGTTGAGCTTCTTGGCCAACTCTGTATCGCGGCTGACGATGAAGCCAGAGCGGGGGCCGCCGATGGTCTTGTGCACGGTCGACGACACGACATCGGCGAAGGGCACGGGCGACGGGTGAAGGCCCGCAGCGACCAGCCCGGCGAAGTGCGCCATGTCGACCCACAGCTTGGCGCCCACCTCGTCGGCGATGGCCCGGAACGCCGCGAAGTCGAGGTGACGGGGGTACGCCGACCATCCCGCGATGATGACCTGAGGGCGGTGCTCGAGGGCCTTGTCGCGCACCACGTTCATGTCGACGAGGAACGTCTCGGGGTCAACTCCGTACGAGACCGCGTTGTAGAGCTTGCCGGAGAAGTTGAGCTTCATGCCGTGGGTGAGGTGCCCACCGTGGCTCAGCTCGAGTCCGAGGATGGTGTCACCCGGAGTGGCGATCGCGGAGAGAACGGCCGCGTTGGCCGTGGCGCCGGAGTGCGGCTGCACGTTGGCGTACTCGGCGCCGAAGAGGCTCTTCGCCCGAGCGATGGCCAGTTCTTCCGCGATGTCGACGAATTCGCAGCCGCCGTAGTAGCGGCGCCCCGGGTACCCCTCCGCGTACTTGTTCGTGAGAACCGATCCCTGCGACTGCAGCACGGCACGCGGAACGAAGTTTTCGCTGGCGATCATCTCGAGCGTGTCGCGCTGGCGACCGAGTTCTTTCTCGAGAACGGCGTAGATCTCAGGATCGACTGTTTCGAGGGGCTCGTTGAATGAGGAAGACGTGTGATCAGGCAAGGCTGGCTCCTAAAAAATGACAGAAACGGAAAGATGCCGCCGCGCGAACGACGGGGTGAAGCAGTATCCGGATCGACCCAGGCGCGCGGCCGAATTCGTGTCAGTCGCTTCCCGATGGTGACCATCTGAACGCCAGTTGCGACAGAAAGAAGCCTACAACAGCCATCCACTAAGATTTCTGGTACAAGTGGCGTCATAGACGTCGCCCTCGCGTGTCTTTAACGCGTGAGGGGGGAATGGGGACCCCTGCAGTATTCGTCCTATTCCCCTTGAAAAAAGGAGTGTGCGCCTGATGGCCGCCCACCTCGATCCGCATTCCCGGTCGCTCGGCGACGCATCAGACATGGAGCTGGTCGAGTACACCCGCGAAGGCAACTCGGCCGCGTTCGGCGAGTTGTGGGTCCGTCACTCCCGCGCCGGCCGCGCCGTGGCTCGAAGTCACCGCTTCGATGCCGACGATCTCCTCTCCGAGGCATTCGCCCGAGTGTTCCAGGCCATCTCGGCGGGTGGGGGCCCAACCGCGGCATTCCGCCCCTATCTGTTCACCACGATCCGGAACGTGTCGATGCAGTGGGCCAGGGCCAAGAACGCCGACGCCAGTGAAGATCTCGATCTCATCGCCGATCCGTCGACAGAAGAAGACGCATCGCTCGCCGCACTCGACAAGAGTCTCACCGTGAACGCGTTCCGCAGCCTGCCCACTCGCTGGCAGGAAACCCTCTGGTACAGCGAGGTCGAGCAGCTCACCTCGGCGGAGATCGCCCCTCTCCTCGGCATGAAGGCCAATGCCGTTTCCGCGCTGGCATATCGCGCGCGCGAAGGCCTAAGACAAGCCTGGATCCAGGCCCACCTCCAGCGCACGACCGACCCCGAATGCGCCGTGGCCATCGAGCGTCTCGGTTCATTCACCCGCGGCACTCTCGGCGCGCGAGAATCGAAGCGCGTACGCGAGCACCTCAGCGGCTGCACATCATGCTCGATCGTCGCCGACGAGGCCCGCCAGGTCGGATCGCGCCTCGCCCTCGTCCTTCTTCCCCTGGCTGCCGGCGTGTCAGGGGCAGCCGGATTCCTGTCCTGGACCCAGGCGGGCAGCGGGGCAGCGGGCGGCATGGCTGCCGCTGCTGAACTTCCCAGAAACGTCGTCGGAGGATCGTCAAACGCTGTCGCGCCGAACAGCGGCACATCCTCGTCGTCCTCGTCCTCCGGTGGCGGCACGGCACTCGGCGCCGCCGTCGTCGTCGGTGGCGTCGTCGGCGCGCTGGCACTGGCGGCCACGGTCGTCGCTGCTGTGACCCTCGGTCCCGGGCTGTGGAACGCACCCGCGAGCACAACCGCCACCTCGAGCGACGCGTCGTCCGACGACGACTCCGCCACGGTAGCCGCTCCCCCCGCGGTCAAGCCTCAGCAGACCACGGCACCGGCACCGGCACCAGCACCAGCACCAGCACCAGCACCGACGACAGAGCCGACATCCCCTCCAGAGCAACCGCAGCCTCCGGCCACACCCACTAAACCGACACCGCCCACGGAACCAGCCGAACCCGAGAAAACGCCCGTTCCAACGTCCCCGCCGGTCGAGCCGTCCCAGCCGCCGGTCGAACCAACGACCCCACCGGTCGACCCGCAGGATCCCCTTGCTCCGACCGTTACGAGCTTTGTTCAGAACGACGATCTACTGACATTCCCGCAGTATTCGGGCACGGCAGAACCGGGTGCCACCGTCGACATCGTCGACTCTGCGAATAATGTGCTCGCATCCACCGTCGCTGGCACAACAGGGTCGTGGACCATAAACGACTTCGGCTCCTCGATCACGGGAGCACCCGAGGGCAGGGATGCATACGTTCGACAGACCACGACCGGCGGTGCGGTCTCAGACTCCGCCATGACCCACCATCTGACCGTGCTCAACGGTCCTTCTATCGACGATCCCGCGCCGAACGGTCAGGGCATTCCCCTGGGCCAGCCCTACGACCTGACGGTCACCGGGGCAGACGGCAAGAGCTTTCAGAGGCTGAGGGACATCGACGGCGAAATCGTGGTGCGCCCAGACATCCACGTGCTCGGAGAAATCGGCAACCCGGCCGGATCGTGGACCGGATCGTTCACGGCTGACCAATCCGGTGAGACACGGGTCGGAATGCGCTACTTCGACCCCAACACCTCTCGGTTCGGCATCACAACGTGGATCACGTACAACGTTCTATGATCGCGCGTTTGCTGCCCTGAGTCTCAGGGAACGAGCCGAGTCAGCCGCGAGCGCGGCGCGAGTAGAGCTCCCCCGCCACAAGAAGAACACCAGCCAGCCCGAGCGTGATGAGATACGCCACGGGCAACGACGTCAGTCCGAAGCCGTCGAGCAGGGCTGCTCCGACGAGTGCTCCCCCGCCGATGCCGATGTTGAACGACGTCGAATAGAACGCGCTGGCGGTGTCACGGATGTCGACCGATGCGATGTGCAAGAGTCGGGCGCCGAGCAGCGGCGGCAGGGTTCCGAAGACGAGTCCCCACAGCACGAAGGCGGGGATCGCAATCACGGGGTTCGCCGCGAACACCGCCATGACGGTAACAGAGACGGCAGTAACGGCGACCCCGATGACAACGCCGAGAGTGGGGCGACGACCGAACACGGTGCCGGCGAGCAGAAGTCCTCCCGCGCCGGCCAGACCGAAGATCGCGAGCAGCAGACCCACCTGGCTCGATTCGACACCGAGTTCGCCGGTGAGATAAGGGGCGATGAAGGTGTAGAAGGAGTAGTGGCCGATCATGATGACGGCGGCCAGCAGGCACAGCAGGGCCACGGCGGGAACCGTCGCATCCAGCTTGCGACGGCCCGACGGATGCCGTTCAGGCAGCGCGTCAGACTTGGCCGGGCGCGTGACCCGGGGCAGCAGCCAGAGCATCAGCGCGGCTCCGATGATGCAGAGAACAGCGATCGCTCCGAAGGCGCTGCGCCATCCGATCGCCTGGCCGAGAACGGTGCCGAGAGGAACACCGAGTACGAACGCGAGCGTGCCTCCGCCGGTGGTGATGGCGACAGCCCGCCCGAGCTGCTCTTTGGGTACTAGATATCCCGAGTACGCGCCCATAACGGCCCAGAAGAGTCCGTGCGCCATTCCTCCCACGATGCGGGCGCCCACGAGAATCTCGAAGGTCGGCGCGATCGCGGTGACCGCGCTCGACAGCGAGACCACGATGAGAACGAGCACGATGAGGCGGTGCCGAGACACGTTTCGGGTGAGGCGCGACAGCGGGATGCTCGTGAGCACGACCGCGAACGCGAAGACAGATACGAGAAGGCCGATCTGCGACTCGCCCACCCCGAGTTCTTTGCTCATCTCGGGCAGAAGGCCTGTCGGCAGCATCTCGGCTGTCACTGAGAGGAAGACGGCGGAGGCGAGCACGAGAAGCCCGCCCCAGGGAAACGGTCGCCCGGGGGCACCTGAGGGGACGACGGCAATAGGAGAGGTGAACGGCTGAGTCACTGCGGTTGAACGAACCAAACTAACGAAAGAAGGCGAACAGAGGCGGCGTCACGCCAGCCTGACGAGGGCGGCATCGGAAAGGATCGGACGATGCCGCACGACGGGCACCAGGCCTCAGGAACCGATGACGACGTCGTGCATGCCCGGGGCCGAACGAGATCCGTCGGCCACCCGCTAGTGTATCGGGAGGCAGAATCGTATGGAAGAGGCGAGAACGTTGACGAGTTCCCATTGGGTGTTGACCTTCGTCTGTGCCGACCTCCCCGGCATCGTGCACGCGGTGAGCGGAGCGGTCGTGACATCGGGTGGCAACATCACCGAGAGCCAGCAGTTCTCGAGTGCTGACACGGGCCGGTTCTTCATGCGCCTGCAGGTCGAGTCCGACTCCGATCGTGCCGTCTTCGAAGATGCCCTCGCTCCTGTGATCGAGCGCTACGACATGGACTGGCAGCTCGATGTCGTCGGTCGCCCGCTGCGCACCCTCGTTCTCGGATCGACGGCTGCGCACTGCCTCAACGATCTGCTGTTCCGCCAGCGCGCGGGCCAGCTCGCCGTCGACATTCCGCTCGTGTTGAGCAATCACTCCGTTCTCGCCGAGCTCGCCGGGTTCTACGGCGTCGCGTTCGAATCGATGCCGGTCACGGATGCCGAGGGCAAGGCCGCGTTCGAGCGTCGGGTTCTCGAGGTGGTCGAGCAGCACGACGTCGAACTCGTCGTCTTGGCGCGGTACATGCAGATCCTCTCTCCAGAACTCTGCGCCGCTCTCGCCGGCCGGGCCATCAACATCCATCATTCTTTTCTGCCCGGATTCAAGGGCGCGAATCCCTACAAGCAGGCTCACGCGCGCGGCGTGAAGCTGATCGGCGCGACGGCGCACTTCGTGACGAGCGACCTCGACGAGGGTCCGATCATCGAGCAGAACGTCGTGCGGGTCGATCACTCACGAACCGCCGCAGAACTCGTGTCGATCGGTCAAGACGAAGAGAGCCGAACTCTGACGCAGGCGGTCAAGTGGTTCTCTGAGCACAGGGTGCTGCAAGACGGCGCCCGCACGATCATTTTCCGCTGACGCGATCGGTACGCTGGGAACCGTGAATCAACAGATGGAGTCTGCCGTCGACAGAATTGGCGCCAACGAGGTGATCCGGTTCGTTCTCGAACTGTTCGCATTCGTGAGCCTCGGTATCTGGGGGTTCCTTGCGTGGCCCGGGCCTTGGCTCAACGTGATCCTGGGCATCGCCACCCCCATCTTCGCCATCCTCGTCTGGGCCCTGTTCCGCTCGCCTCGCGCCGTCGTGCGGCTCGACGCGTTCGGCAAAGCCCTCATCGAGATCCTCATCATGGGGTCGGCGGCCATCTCTTGGCTTGCTCTTGGGCAGCCGATCGTCGCGGCTGTCTTCGGCGTGGTGGCGGCCGTAAGCGGCGTGCTCTACGGACGCAAAGAATTCAGCTGATGCTGCTGCACGGCGCTCGTAAGCTCGACGCCGATGGAATCGTCGACGACTTCTGGGTGTTGTTCGTCGGCGACACGATCGCGACGACGGGCACCGGAGACAGTTGGCAAGCGCTTGCTCCCTCGGTCGCCGATAGCGCGAGGGTCGACGCACGCGGCCGCTGGCTGACTCCCGGATTCATCGATCTTCACGAGCACGGAGGAGGCGGGGCCTCGTTCGACGACGGCGCGGCGTCCATCGGCACGGCTCTCGCAGTGCATCGTGCGCACGGAACGACCCGGTCGGTGCTGAGCCTCGTCGCGAACCCCCTCGATCGTCTGGCCGACAGCCTCAGGGGCATCGCAGACCTTGCCTCGCGCGACCCGCTCATCCTCGGGTCTCATCTCGAAGGCCCATTTCTCTCTCCACTGCACCGCGGCGCCCATGACCCTCACCATCTGGTGGCGCCCGAGGCGGAGTCCGTCGGGGCGCTGCTGCAGGCATCCGGCGGCACACTGAGGCAGATCACGATCGCGCCCGAACTGCCGGGCGCAATCGACGCCATCGACCGGTTCGTGGCCGCGGGGGTCGTCGTGGCGGTCGGGCACACGGATGCGGGACTCGACGTCACCAAGAGGGCCTTCGAACACGGCGCCACGGTGCTGACCCACGCGTTCAACGCCATGCGGCCCATCCACCACCGGGCTCCCGGCCCGGTCATCGCGGCATTCGAAGACCCGCGGGTCGCCCTCGAGCTCATCCTCGACGGCGTGCATGTCCATGCCGAAGTCGTGCGGCTCGCATTTCTGGCTGCGCCTCATCGCGTCATTCTCGTCACCGACGCCATGGCCGCGGCGGGATCCCCCGATGGCCAATACCGGCTCGGCTCACTCGATGTGACCGTGTCGCACGGCGAGGCGATGCTGAGCGGCACCGATACTCTCGCCGGATCGACCCTCACGCAAGACGCTGCTCTTGCCAACGCAATCGAACTCGCACAGATCGATCCCGTTCTCGCCGTTCGGGCGGTCACCGCCAGCCCGGCCCGTGCCCTCGGTCTCGACGAGCGGCTGGGCTATCTGCGTCCCGGATATGCGGCCGACGCGGTGCTGCTCGACGAGCAGTGGCGATCCACCGAGGTGTTCGCGAACGGCCTGCGCCTGGTGTGACGGCGGTTACCCGGCCATCGCGTCCTCGTCTGACCGCCACAACAAAATCGGCGCCGTGCCTCCCTCAGTGGGGAGGCGCGACGCCGATTCGTTCTGCGAGTGAACGCTATGCCAGACGGGCCGCGAGGTTCTTGTCGAGCGTGTCGAGGAACTCCTCCGTGGTCTCCCACTTCTGCTCCGGTCCCACGAGCAGCGCGAGGTCTTTCGTCATGTGGCCGGCCTCGACGCTCTTGATGACCACGTCTTCGAGGGTCTCGGCGAACTCGGCCAGGGCCGGGTTGTCGTCGAGCTTCGCTCGGTGCGACAGGCCACGGGTCCACGCGTAGATCGAGGCGATCGGGTTGGTCGACGTGGGCTTGCCCTGCTGGTGCATGCGGTAGTGACGCGTCACGGTTCCATGAGCCGCCTCCGCTTCGACGACCGATCCGTCGGGCACGCTGAGCACGCTGGTCATGAGGCCGAGCGAGCCGAAGCCCTGGGCTACAGTGTCCGACTGCACGTCTCCGTCGTAGTTCTTGCAGGCCCAGACGTAACCGCCCTCCCACTTCATGGCCGAGGCGACCATGTCGTCGATGAGACGGTGCTCGTAGGTGAGGCCCGCGGCCTCGAACTTCTCTTTGAACTCGGCCTCGAAGATCTCCTCGAAGATGTCCTTGAAACGACCGTCGTAGGCCTTGAGGATGGTGTTCTTCGTCGACAGGTAGACCGGGTAGTTGCGGCTGAGGCCGTAGTTGAGGCTGGAGCGTGCGAAGTCGCGGATCGACGCGTCCTGGTTGTACTGAACCTGCGCGATGCCGTCGTCGGGTGCATCGTAGACGTCGAACTTCATCGGCTCGGAGCCGTCCTCCGGGGTGAACTCGACCGTGAGCTTGCCCTTGCCCTTGAACACGAAGTCCGTGGCGCGGTACTGGTCGCCGAACGCGTGACGGCCAATGATGATCGGCTTGTTCCATCCGGGCACCAGGCGCGGGATGTTCGAAATGATGATCGGCTCGCGGAAGATGACGCCGCCCAGGATGTTGCGGATCGTGCCGTTCGGCGACTTCCACATCTTCTTGAGGCCGAATTCTTCGACGCGGGCCTCATCCGGCGTGATCGTCGCGCACTTCACACCGACGCCGTGCTTCTGGATGGCGTGGGCCGCGTCGATGGTGACCTGGTCGTCGGTCGCGTCACGGTTCTCGATGCCGAGGTCGTAGTACTCGAGGTTGATATCGAGATAGGGATGGATCAGGGTGTCTTTGATCGCCTGCCAGATGATTCGTGTCATCTCGTCTCCGTCGAGTTCGACGACGGTTCCTTCAACCTTGATCTTGGACAACGGCCACTCCTTCACGTGTTTTCGGACTGTTCCACAGCTTAGCCGCTCGCAGATATATCTCTACGTCGAGATATATGTCTCTCGCAGAGATGAAGGTGGCGGGCGCCTTCGAGGCGGACTAGCCTTGCCCCATGGGTGAATTGAGACTGGTTGAGCTGTCGGCGAGCAACATCGTGGCGGCGAATTCGCTCACGCTGAAGCCCGGCCAGGAACAGTATGTGGCGCCCGTTTCGCACTCCATCGCCGAGGCGTACGTCAACCCGATCACTGCCTGGCCCCGTGTCGTGCTCGACGGCGACGACGTGGTGGGCTTCATCCAGGGCAACTTCGATCCCGACAGCGATCACGAAGAATTCAAGGGCTGCATCTGGAGCATCAACGTGGCGGCGACGGCCCAGGGCCGAGGAGTGGGCCGCTTCGCGGTTCTCTCGCTCGCCGAGGAGGCACGCTCCCGCGGCTACGACCGCATCACCGTGATGTTCGAGCCGGGCGAAGACGGCCCGGAGGCCTTCTTCTACCGTCTCGGCTTCTCCAGCATCGGAGAGACGCAGTACGGCGAGACCATCGCCGCACTCTCCCTCTGATCTCTGACTCTCCCGCTGTGGGCACGACTGGCTCTTCGCCGCACGAGTTCGCCCTCGACGTGCTCGATCTGGTCGATTCCATTCCGCCCGGCCAGGTTCTGACATACGGCGAGGTCGCGTCGATGCTGGGCTCACGCGCCTCGCGACGTGTAGGCGCCGTGCTCAGGGAGTCCGGTGGCGAGCATCCGTGGTGGCGCGTGCTTCGATCCGGCGGACATCCGCCGACAGGCCATGAAGCCAGTGCCCGTGAGCACTACCTGGCAGAGGCGACCCCTCTCGTACGTACGTCGACAGGCTGCGGCTATCGCGTCGACTACGCTGTAGCACGGTGGATTCCATCTGAACCATCGACCAACAGTCCTGTCAGCCAACAGAAGGAGCAGCAGTGAAGCGTCGTCTGCTTGTTGCCGCCCCCGTCCTCGCCATGACCGCGCTCCTCAGTGGATGCACGCTGGCGAATGCGATCAATCCGCCCATCGAGAGCGCCATCTACGCGACGCAGCCCGAGGCATCCGGCGCGACCGGCAACGTCGCGCTGCCCGACTTCGTGCAGGCCGACGCCACCACGATTCGTATCAAGACCGACACCGCGGACAACACCAAGATCCTGGGATACAGCATCCCGGCTCCCCTCGCCGCTCCGATCGGCTCGGATTGTGCCAGCGCCAGCACCCCTGCCCTCGACGACACCTGGTGGGTCGAATCCATTCCGACCGACGCCGCCATCACCTGTTCAGGCGATTGGCACATCTACGTCGTCGGGCAGAACATCTTCGCCTGGACTCCGTAGCCCTCGCTCACGCCAGCGACTCACGCCACGAGGCGTGGAGTGTAGCGAAACGTCCCGTTCCGGCGATGAGATCGGCCGGAGTTCCGTCTTCGACGATCCGCCCGTGCTCCATGACCAGAACGCGATCGGCGATTGCAACGGTCGAGAGGCGGTGCGCGATGATGATCGCCGTGCGATCAGCCAGCAGCGTCTGCAGCGCATCCTGCACGAGGCGCTCGCTCGGGATGTCGAGCGATGCCGTCGCCTCGTCGAGGATGAGGACGGCCGGGTCGGCCAGGAACGCTCTCGCGAACGAGATCAACTGCCGCTGACCGGCCGAGACACGCCCTCCCCGCTTGTTCACATCGGTTTCATAGCCATTCGGCAGACCCTCGATGAACCCGTCGGCACCGACTGCTCTGGCCGCCGCCTTGATCTCGTCGAATGAGGCCTCGGGTTTGCCGATGGCGATGTTGTCCGCGACCGTTCCGGAGAACAGATAAGCCTCCTGTGTCACCATAACGATCGCTCGGCGCAGATCCTTCGGATGCAGCGCGCGCAGGTCGACGCCGTCGAGCGACACCTCGCCCGTGGTCGGGTCGTAGAACCGCGACACCAGCTTCGCCAGCGTCGACTTGCCGGCACCGGTGGACCCGACGAGGGCGATGGTCTGACCCGCAGGAATATCGAGATCGAAGGTCGGCAGGATGACGCGATCGCCGGAATAGGCGAACTCCACATCCGAGAACCGCACATGGCCCTTCGACGTCCAGAGGTCGATCGGGGTCGTCGGATCGGGAACACTGGGGCGCTCCTCGAGAACGCCTGAGATCTTCTCGAGGGCGGCCGCCGCCGACTGATAGGAGTTGTAGAACATCGCCATGTCCTCCATCGGATCGAAGAACCGACGGGTGTAGAGCACCACGGCGAGCAGCGCTCCCACCGCCAGCTGACCCTCGAAGACACGCAGGCCGCCCACGAGCAGCACGACGGCAACCGTCACATTGCCGATGAGAACGAGCCCTGGGTTGTAGATTCCGAAGAGGCGGATGACCCTGGCGTTCACCTGACGATATTCCTCGACCAGTTCGCCGAAGACGTGCTCGTTTTGCGGCTCGGTACGGAACGCCTTGACCGCTCGGATGCCCGTCATCGTCTCAACGAACTTGACGATGACGTTCGCCGAGGCTGTGCGTGTTTGACGGAAAACCCGCTGCGATCGAAGCTGGAACCATCGCGTGAGGATCGCGAGTGGAACGAGAGACACGGCAAGGACCGCTGCGCTGAGGGGATCGACCAGAAGCAGGGCTACGCCGACAAAGACCATGTACAACACGCCCTGAACCAGGTTGTTGATTCCCGAATCGAGCAGTTCGCGGATTGAATCGAGATCGCTCGTCTGACGCGAGATGATGCGACCCGAGGTGTAGCTCTCGTGGAACTCGAGACTGAGGCGCTGGGTCTGGAGAAAGACCCGGCGTCGCAGGTCGAGCAGCACGGCCTGGCTGATGCGAGCGGAGAGAACAGTGAACCAGGCGACCAGAGCGGCGCCGATCACGCCGGTGGCGAGGTATGCCGCTCCCGCGAGCGCCAGCGGCATCCAGTCGTTCTTCATCAGGGCCGGCAGGCCGCTGTCGATGCCGAACGCGATCAGGGCGGGACCGGCCACCTGCGCAGCCGTCGACACGATGATCACGACGATGCCCAGAATCAGGCGGGCGCGGAGTGGCGCGAGCAGAGAGCCCAAAAGATGGATGCTGCGGGCGCGGATCTGACGGCTCTCGGCACGCGAAAAGTCATCGCGCTCCTCACCGCTGGTGCCGGTGACGCTGGACTGGCTCATGAGGGGTTCTCCGTGTGTGCAGGCTGGGCCTGCGTCTGGTTGTCGAGGCTCGAAATCACGAAACGGTAGTGCTCATTGCTCGCGATGAGTTCGCTGTGGGTGCCCACAGCGGTGATGCGCCCGTCTTGCATCAGGGCAACCCTGTCGGCGAGCGACACCGTCGAGGGTCGGTGGGCGACGATCAGCGCCGTGGTCGACGCGAGCACGCGGCGGAGGGCCGCCTCGACCAGCTGCTCAGTCGTCACGTCGAGAGCCGACAGCGGATCGTCGAGCACGAGGACCGACGGCCGCGCGGCCACCGCACGGGCGAGAGCGAGACGCTGGCGCTGGCCTCCTGAGAGACTCAGCCCCTCCTCACCGACGCGGGTGTCGAGCCCATTCGGCAGGTCGAAGACGAACTGGGCCTGCGCGATGTCGAGCGCCTCTTCGAGATCGGCATCGGTCGCATCCGGCCTGCCGAGCAGCACGTTCTCGCGAACCGTCGCCGAGAAGAGCGTCGCATCTTCGAACGCCATAGCGATGTGCGCTCGCAGCTCGTCGAGCGCAAGATCGCGCACGTCGATGCCGTCAAGCGTGACCGAACCGCCAGTGACGTCGTAGAGACGCGTCGGCAGAGCGGTGAGCGTGGTCTTGCCCGATCCGGTGAGCCCAACGAGCGCCATCGTCTCCCCCGGCTCGATCAGGAGATCGATTCCGTCGAGCAGATCGGGAAAGCGGCTCGGCGAATCCTGGTAGCGGAAGTGCGCGTCGGCGAAGACCAACCGCCCCTCGGGCTTGGCGATCGTTTTCGGTGACACCGGGTCGACGATCGTATTTGTCTCGTCCATGACCTCGAAGAAGCGGTTGGTCGCGGTCTTCGCGTCGATCGTCATGGCGAGGAAGTAGCCCATCGACTGGATGGGGAAGAGCAGCACCGTGCCGGTCGCGAAGAACGCCACCAACTCGCCCACGCTCGACTGGCCGGACTGAGCCAGCCACACACCGACGACGAGGGCCACCGCGAAGGCGACATCGGGAACGAGAAGAAGCCACAGCCAGATGCCGGCCACAGCGCGCGCCTTCTCTAGCTCGGTGCCCTGCAGCTCTTCAGCCTGCGTCTCGAACCGCTTGAGCGCGTGCGAGCCGCGCCCGAAGGCTTTGAGAACCCGGATGCCGTGAACGCTCTCCTCGACGGCCGTCGCCAGGTCTCCCTGCTGATCCTGTCCGCGGCGAGCAGCCAGGGAATAGCGCTTCTCGAACGCGTAGCCGTAGATGAGCACGGGAACCGATGCGACGACGAAGATCAACCCCAGGATCCAGTTGAGAGAGACCAGAATGACGAACCCGATCACGAGGGTCAGCGAGTTCACGATCAGGATCACGAAGCCGAAGGCCATCCACCGACGAATCAGATTGAGGTCGCCGATGGCGCGCGACAGCAGCTGGCCGCTCGGCCACCGGTCATGGAAGGCGACGGGGAGGCGCTGCAACTGGCGGTAGAGGCTGTTGCGCATGTGCGCCTCGACATGGGTTCCCGGTGTCAGCACCAGCCAGCGGCGCAGGGCGATCAATCCGGCCTCTGCGATGCCCAAGGCAAGCACCAGTCCGGCCGAGAACCAGACGAGCGAGACGTCGGTACCCGTGAGCGGTCCGTCGATCAGCCACTGCATCACCTGCGGAATCGCCAGCGCCACGAGGCTCGCCAGAAGAGACGCCACGATCGCCACGTAGATGCGCGGCATCGCCGGCTTCGCGTAGCGGTACAGCCGTCCGAGGGAGGCCAGAGTGGACGGGGGCGGGGGCGTTGACACGAAGAAACCTCGAGAGAAGGGGGTGGGATTCCGCCCGAATCCGGGCAGCCTCCCAGGCTACTCTCGAGTCGTGCGTGTGCGCAACGCTCGGCGAGCAGATCAGCGCACTCGCACCGAAAGACAGGTCACGCACGCCTCGAGCTTCTCGAACTCCGAGATGTCGACGGCGATCACTCGATAGCCCAGGCTCTCGATGAGCTGCGCCGACTCGGGAGCGGCTGACGACATCAGCACCGTGTCGTCGGAGAGAATGACGACGTGCGCGCCCGCCTCTTCCGGCACGGCGAGAAAGCGGTCGAAGATCTTGGGATCGTCGACGATCGGCGGATATCCGATGACCGTGCCGTCGGGAAGCGCCGTGACCGCGCTCTTCAGGTGCAGCACTTTCGAGATCGGCACGGCGATCACGGTGTATCCCAGGGGGCTCAGAATGTGCCGGAGCTGTCTGATTCCCTCGGCGTTCGTGCGGCCACCGCGCCCCACATACACACGCTTCTCGATCTTCAGCACGTCTCCGCCGTCGAGAGTGCCGGGCTGAACGATGCGCGTCACATCGAGCCCGAGCGATCGAACGCTCTTCTCCACGCCGTCGATCTCAGCGACACGGGTCGGAGCGCCCGGACTCGCCAGCACGGCAAGTCGACCGAACATCACAACGGAATCCTCGACGAAGACGGAGTCGGCCAGCCCGTCGGCACGCTCGACCTCGACGGGCTTCCACCCCGCACCGATCAGAGCGGCGACATACGATTCCCACTGCTCGTCGGCGAGTGCCGAGTCGACCTCGGCGCGCTCGAGGTGCGTCACGATGCCCTCCGCGAGATTATCGGATGGCCGCCGCACCAGAACTGTTCCGGAAACAGTGCGCGGCGGCACCTCCGAATGGCTGAGCGCCGAGTACACCCGACGCCCCAGCGTGGCCGTGGCCACCGTGGCCGTGAGAACGAAGATGAGATTGATGTTGCCGAGGGTGCTGAGAACGTAGGCGATGACGCGGCCATCGAGTGCGTTTCCCTGCACCAGGGTCTGGATGCCCGTGCCCACGACAGCCGCGATGACCCCCGATACCAGACCGGCGATGGCGGCCGTATACCAGCGCGCCAGTCGGGTGACCATGGTGAAGACGAAGACGAGCAGCAGGAGCATCACCGTCGCCGGCACAAAGAAGTTGTTGATCTGCAGCAGCACGATCGACTGCGGATCATTACCGACGAAGAACGACAGCATCGTGGCGAGGTGCGTGATCGCAGCGACCAGCAGCGCCGCAACAGCGGACGCGATCAATGGTCTCGGGCGGAGGAAATGCATGGGTGCGACCTTACTTCGGGTTTCTGTGCGCACGACGGGCGTTGCTAGTGGAAGAAGTGGCGCTCACCTGTGAAGTACATGGTGACTCCCGCAGCCTGGGCTGCCTCGATCACCTCTGCGTCACGAACCGATCCGCCAGGCTGAACAACCGCTGTCACACCCGCGTCGATGAGCACCTGCAGTCCGTCTGCAAAGGGGAAAAAGGCATCGGATGCTGCGACGGATCCAGCGGCACGGTCGCCCGCCCGCGTCACGGCCAGATGGCAGGAGTCGACCCGGTTGACCTGGCCCATTCCGACACCGACGGATGCGCCGTCGGACGCAAGCAGGATCGCGTTGGACTTGACCGAGCGGCACGCCTTCCAGGCGAATTCGAGATCGGCCAGGGTGGCGTCGTCGACGTGCTTGCCGGCCACCCGCTGCCACTTCACCGAGCTGAACCCGTCGAACCCGTCGGGCTTCTGGGCGAGGAAACCTCCGCTGATCTGGCGGATCTCCGTCTCATCGCGGTGGAACCCTGCCGGAAGCTTCAACAGTCGGAGGTTCTTCTTGATCTGCAGAATCTCCAGCGCCTCGGGCTCGAAGTCCGGGGCTACGAGAACCTCGGTGAAGATCTCGGCGACGCCCTCGGCCATGGCGCGCGTCACCGTGCGGTTCGCCGCGATCACGCCGCCGAAGGCCGACACGGGGTCGCACGCGTGGGCCCGGGCGTGCGCGCCCGCGATCGCATCCTCGTCGGTCGGCTGCGCCACGGCGATGCCGCACGGGTTGGCGTGCTTGATGATGGCCACGGCGGGTTCTGCGAAGTCGAAAGCAGCACGCACGGCGGCATCGGCATCGACGTAGTTGTTGTACGACATCTCCTTGCCGTGCAGCTGGGTCGCCTGAGCGATGCCCTGCCCGTTGTCGCGAACGTACAGGGCGGCGGGCTGGTGCGAGTTCTCCCCGTAACGCAGGGTCGCCGACCGGGTGCCCTCGATCGTCACCGCGTCGCCGAGGCCGGCCGTCTCGGCGGCCACGCCATCCGTCGCCGTGTCGGCAAACCACGCGGCCACGGCCGTGTCGTAGGCGGCCGTGTGGGCGAACGCCTCAGCGGCGAGGGCTCGACGGCTCTCGAGCGTGGTGCCGGCGGGCAGCGACTCGATGATGCCGGCATAGCTCGACGGCGAGACGGCGATCGCGACGTTGGCGTGGTTCTTGGCCGACGCACGCACGAGCGCCGGTCCCCCGATGTCGATCTGCTCGATCACGGCGGAGCCCTCTGCTCCCGATGCAACGGTCTCGCGGAACGGGTAGAGGTTCACCACAACGAGCTGGAACGCACGGATGCCGAGCTCGTCGAGCTGAGCCTTGTGCGACTCGAGCCGGAGGTCTGCAAGAATGCCGGCGTGCACAGCCGGGTGCAGCGTCTTGACACGACCGTCGAGCGACTCTGGAAAGCCGGTGACCTGGCTCACCTCGGTGACGGCGAAGCCCGCGTCGGCGATGGTCTGGGCGGTCGAACCGGTCGACACGATCTCGACTCCCACGTCGGCGAGGGCCGCGGCGAGCTCGAGGAGCCCTGTCTTGTCGCTCACCGAGATCAGTGCCCGCTCGATGCGCACGACATCGCGGTGGGTGTAGAGGTTCGGATCGTGGATTGGACCGCTCATGCTGTGGCTAGCTCCCTGAGGTTGACTCTGCTGTTCGCGATGTCGAGCACGGCCTGGGTGAGGAGGCGCCGCTCGATCGTCTTGATTCGTTCGTGAAGTTCGGATTCGGTGTCGCCGGGCTCGATCGCCACGGCCTCCTGCACGATCACAGGGCCGGTGTCGACACCCTCGTCGACGATGTGCACGGTGACTCCGGTCTGCGCGACTCCCGCGGCCAGTGCATCGCGCACGGCGTGGGCGCCGGGAAAGGCGGGAAGCAAGGCGGGATGCGTGTTGATCAGCTGCGGAGACAGGGCCGCCACGACGCGCGGCGGCAGGATGCGCATGAACCCGGCGCAGACGACGAGGTCGGGGTTCCACACCTGGATCTGCTCAAGCAGTTCGTCTCCCCAGGCCGCACGCGACTCGAACGAGGTCGGTGGCACCGTGAAGGTGGGGATTCCGAACTCCTCGGCGTGGGCGAGGCCTGCAGCGTCATTGTCTGCCCCGACGGCCACGATCCGGGCCGGAAACTCGGCGTCGGACTGCGCGTCGAGGAGGGCGCGGAGGTTGGACCCTCCGCCGGAGATGAGTACGACCAGCGACAGCACCGTCACAGTTTATTGGTATCCGACTCCGAGCCCGCGCGGCCGAGGCCAGCGAGACGTTCGTCAGTGCCGCCGTCGACCCCGTAGGCCCCCGAAGACCGGGAGAACAGACGTCGGGTGAGGCCTACGGTGAGTCCGAGCACGGCGCTGGGAGCGAGCTCGAGCGCCGACCACAGCCAGACGGCCGCCGGATCAGGGCCGATGTCAACGAGCCTTCCGGGGCCCGCGGCTCCTCCCGACCAGATAGCGAGCAGGGCAAGCAAGCTGGCACCGACGACACCGACTCCAAGGCCAGACAGCACGAGAACCACGGGCGACGCCGCAGCGCCCGCGGTCGTGAGCCGAGGCTTCAGCAGAACGCCCACCACGAAGCCGATGATGACGGGAACCACGATCACCGCGTAGCCGAGGGCAGGCGCCCCCTGCGGCAGGGCCCCGAGAATCGGCAGCGCGGGGATCAGACCCACCTGCGTTCCGAGCGGTGACACGATGCTGCCCGAGCCGAGGGTGAACCCGGGGCCGAGCAACCACGAGGTGGCCCAGATGACCATGTTCGGCACGATCGAGAGTTGACCGACGGTCAGAGCGATGCCCCCCACGAGCTGCGATTGGAGGGACTCGTACAGCGAGATGATTTGACCGTAGTGCCCGAGAATGAGCACGAAGACCACGATCCCGCCGACCGCCACGAGACCGGCGACAGCCATGGCACCGCCGCGGGCCGCGAGCGACAGCACGGTCGCCAGAGGCGCCGGCGTGCGGTCGACGATCTCACGAAGGCTACGGGCGAGGATGTCGACGGCCTGGCCCGCGGGATCGGCCGCGGCTGAGAAATCGGAACGGGAGAACAGGCTCGTCGCCATGCCGATCGCGTAGATGGCCGCCGGGAAGACCAATGCCTGTATGACCGACGGCCGGGCGCTGTCGGAGCCGGCCCCGACGGCGACCAGCCATCCGATCGCCGCAACGGTCAGAACGCCCACGGCCGAGCCGAGCAGGCGATGCTCCGAGTCGGCGAGCCGCCGGCCAGACCTCCACCCGAGCAGAACCGTCAGCACGGCCACACCCAACGGGGCGAAGCCGATATCGAAGGGCACGCCAGCGCCCTGCAGGGCAAGTTGCAGCGCGAGAGTCGGATCGATCGTGACGAGCAGATCGACGCCGTTGCCGAGCAGCCAGAAGTTGGCCGCGACTCTCCAGAACGCGCCGTAGTCGACGGCGAGCTCGAACTGGGTGAGCCAGAGGACGGTCAGGGGAATCAGGAGGATTCCAAGGCCGAGGGCCCCGACGAGGAGTGCGTCGAGGAACGCGAGGAATGCGGTAAATGGTCGATTCATGCCGTGCCGAGCGTACCCCCTGTCGGCTGAGTCGACGCCTCACCCCGCCGCTCTAGTGAAGGACTGCCTTCAACACGACGATGACAAGTCCGAAGAGCGCCGTTCCTATGCTGCCGAGCAGTCTCACAGGCCACGGGCTGCCTCGGTCGGCGAAGGCCATCCACCCGAGAATGCCCAGCACCACCATGCCCACGAGGAGCGCAACGAAATACCCCACGGTCTCGTCGAGCACGCCCGTTGCTCCGAGGATGAGGAAGACCAGTGGCACGACCGAGGCGTACAGCAGACCCTTCGAGTGATGCACGCCGTCGCGGAATGCCTGACCGATGCCGATGATTCGGCCGCCGCGCACGCCGTGGTTCGCCACAGCGGTCGCGAAGACATGGGCCGCCCAGAACACGAGCATCGTCACGATCGTGACCACGAAGACGTCGAAGTCGTCATCGTCGCTTTCAGCGACCGCGATCACCGCGGAACTCATGATGGTTCCGTAGATCAGCTCGGGCGTCACCAGCGCGTGCCGGATGCGATGCCATCGGCTCAGCTGTGCCATCGGCTGCTCGGCGGGGTCGGCCCCCAGCGATTCGGACATCGATACCCCTCCTCCCGGGCCACAAGAACGGCGGGCATCCTCATCTTAGAGAAGAGGATGCCCGCCGCCGGTCGTGCTCGAGATCAGAGCGCCGCGTAGACCTCGCGCAACAGCGCAGCGGTTTCGCTCGGCGTCTTGCCGACGCGCACCCCGGCGGCCTCGAGGGCCTCCTTCTTGGCCTGCGCGGTTCCCGCGCTGCCGGAGACGATGGCGCCGGCGTGGCCCATCGTCTTGCCCTCGGGCGCGGTGAATCCGGCGACGTAGCCCACGACAGGCTTCGTCACGTTGGCCTTGATGAACTCTGCGGCGCGTTCCTCGGCGTCTCCGCCGATCTCGCCGATCATCACGATCGCCTTCGTCTCGGGGTCTGCCTCGAATGCCGCGAGTGCATCGATGTGCGTGGTGCCGATGATGGGGTCTCCGCCGATGCCGATGGCCGTCGAGAAGCCGAGGTCGCGCAACTCGAACATCATCTGGTACGTCAGCGTGCCCGACTTCGAGACGAGGCCGATCGGGCCCTTGCCCGTAATGTTGGCAGGGGTGATGCCGACCAGCGACTCGCCGGGCGTGATGATGCCGGGGCAGTTCGGACCGATGATGCGGGTCTTGTTGCCCTTCTGCTTGGCGTAGGCCCAGGCCTCCGCCGCGTCACCGACGGGAATGCCTTCGGTGATGACGACCAGCAGCGGGATCTCCGCGTCGATCGCCTCGATGATGGCGTCTTTCGCGAAGGCCGGCGGAACGAAGGCGATCGACACGTCGGCGCCCGTGGTGGAGATGGCCTCGGCCACCGTGCCGAAGACGGGCAGTTCGAGTTCGCCGTGGGTGACGGTCGTTCCCGCCTTGCGCGCGTTCACGCCGCCCACGATCTTCGTGCCGGCGGCCAGCATGAGGGCGGTGTGCTTGGTGCCCTCACCTCCGGTGATGCCCTGCACGATGACCTTGGAGTCCTTGTTGAGGAAAATCGACATTCTTGTTGTGGTCCTTACTTCGTCGCGAGGAAATCGTCAGAGGGAGGCGAGCTCGGCGGCCTTGTCGGCGCCCTCGTCCATGGTGGTCGCCAGTGTGACGAGCGGGTGGTTGGCTGCGGCGAGGATCGCGCGGCCTTCGTCGACCTTGTTGCCGTCGAGGCGGACCACGAGCGGCTTGGTCGCGGAGTCGCCGAGAACCTCGAGGGCGCCGAGAATTCCATTGGCCACGGCGTCGCACGCGGTGATTCCGCCGAAGACGTTGACGAAGACGCTCTTGACCTGCTCGTCGCCGAGGATCACGTCGAGGCCCGCGGCCATGACAGCGGCCGATGCTCCGCCGCCGATGTCGAGGAAGTTGGCCGGCTTCACGCCGTTGTACTTCTCGCCCGCGTAGGAGACGACATCGAGGGTCGACATCACGAGGCCGGCACCGTTGCCGATGACTCCCACCTCGCCGTCGAGCTTCACGTAGTTGAGGTCGGCCGCCTTCGCCTTGGCCTCGAGCGGGTCTGCCGCATCCTTGTCTTCGAGAGCCTCGTGGTTCGGGTGACGGAATCCGGCGTTCTCGTCGAGAGTCACCTTGCCATCGAGGGCGATGATGTCGCCCTCCTCGGTGAGAACGAGCGGGTTGACCTCGACGAGCGTCGCGTCCTCACCCTTGTAGACCTCCCAGAGCTTCACGAAGACCGGGGCGACCTTGTCGACGAGCTCCGCGGGGAACTTCGCGGCCACGGCGATGGACTTGGCCGTCTCCAGGTCGATGCCGGCGATGGGATCGACCTCGATGCGCGCGAGCGCTTCCGGGCGCTCGACGGCGAGCTGCTCGATCTCCATTCCGCCCTCGTAGCTGGTCAGCGACAGGTACGAGCGGTTGGCCCGGTCGAGGAGCACGGAGAAGTAGAACTCCTCGGCGATGCGCGCACCGCCCGCGACCATGACGCGCTTCACCACGTGGCCCTTGATGTCGAGGCCGAGAATCGACTCGGCTGCCTCGAACGCCGCCTGGGGGTCCTTCGCGACCTTGACGCCGCCGGCCTTTCCGCGGCCTCCGACCTTGACCTGCGCCTTGACGACGGTCACGCCACCGAGCTTCTCGGCCGCGGCACGCACCTCATCGGGTGTGTCCGCGACGATACCCGGAAGGACCGGAACCCCATAGCTTTCAAACAGGTCTCGTGCCTGGTATTCGAACAGATCCACGCTCATCCAATCCGCTTAGGTCTCAGCCGAGCACGGGGGTTGGTGCTCGGCTCGAAGAGTACTCCTGCGAGTCACGGCCGACAGATTTGCTGCTCCGCCGCAGACTTTCGCCGTCTGCCACCTTACCGCCCGAAGAAGAGGGCCACATGCGAGTCACAGGATGCCTCGTCCTCCACAATCCCGCAAGCGAGACCGCATTCCACGGAGGGCGGTCCAGGGCCCCACTGCTCTGGCCCGGTCCGAGAGGGTGATCGGCATGACACAACCACGCCGGCGGTCCGCCGCCATACTCACCGCACTCACCACCGTCGCGACGACCCTCGGTCTTCTCCTCGCGGGAGCTCCTCCTGCCACCGCCGCCATATCCACCGGGCACGGGGTGGGCCATCTCTCCGAGAACGGCGTCTCATGGATCGGCTCATACCGACTCGACGACGGCTCACTCGTGTTCTGCCTCGAGGTAGGCAAGAAGGCTCCCACCGGGCACGACTACCAGTTCGTCGATGGGGCTGCCCTCGGCCGCTTCGCCACAGACGATCTCGCTCGCCTGGCATACATCTCTCGCACCGCTGCGCCCTCCGCCGATCCCACCGAAGCCGCAGCCGGTCAGCTCGCGACCTGGAGAATCGCCGGGCTCGACGGCCGAAGCCCCGAGTACTACGCGCAACGAGCGGGCGCCTCAGGGCAGGCGGTGCTCGACAGGAGCAGCCAGCTTCTTGCGGCGGCAGACGCACCGTCGGGCGCATCGCGAGGGGTCATGGCTTCGGTCGCGCTGACACCCGCCGACGACGACGGGCGCATGACCGTCACCAGCGGTCTGACCGTCGACTTTCTGTCGACCGGACCTACAGCGCTGGCACCCAACAGCCACTCGGGCACGATGAGCCTGTCCGGAGCCGTCTTCGACGATGGAAAGGCCGAACGCACGATATCGAATGGCGAGACCCTGTCCATCACGACAACGGGAACCGACCCGACTTCTACGGTCGTCGCCTCGGTGCGCTACAACGACCTCCCCTACGGTTCCGCGTTCACTGCAGGCCACGCCGGCGACGACGTGCAGCAGGTGCTCGTCGCCCGTCCAGGCTCCGCCTCGGGCAGCGCGACAGTCACGTCCACTGTTCCCTCGACCAAGAGCTTCCAGCCCATCGTGGCGACGAAGACCAGCGCGGCCACGGCCGGCGCAGGCGAGGCGATCAGCGACGAGCTCACCGTGTCGGCGCTGGTCGACGAGACACGTGGCGATCTGCTGCCCGGCTGGGGTCTCTACCGGCCGTCGACGCCCCCGGCCGCCGGCGCCGTTCCGGCCGTCGACGAGAACGGCATGCTTCCTATTCCGGTTGTGGTCGAGAGTTCGCTCCTCGGCCCGTTCAGCGATCCCATCGCACCCGCCGCAGAGCCGCCGACAGGGGCACCGGTCGTCTGCACCGTCGAAGTGCGCATCGAGACCGGGCCGGGAACCTATCGAACGCCCGAGTGCATTCTTCCCGGCAGCGGCTACTTCGTATGGGTCGAGCGCATCAGCCCCTCCCGGACTCCGGTCGAACAGGGCGGCACGCGAATCCTGCCGTGGCAATCGGCCTTCGGCACGGCAAGCGAGGTCACGTTCGTCGCCCCACCGCCCGCGCCTGAGGTTCCGCCCGCTCCAGTGGCGCCGGCAGTGGCACCCGTTCTCGCCGACACCGGCGCCGCCGGAACCGGCACCCTGGCGCTGGCGTCAGGCGCCGCGCTGACTCTGGGAACTCTCCTGGGCATCGGGGTACTGTTGCGTCGTCGGCTGACGACCCGCCTTATGCAGCCGGCAACAGACTGAGCCGTCGGGGTTCCTCTCCGGTCCCGCGCCGCATCCAATGCCTTGGTCAGAGAGGAACCCCGTGGCCGACCCCCTTTCGAGCGCAACAGAGTCGGGCAGCCTGGGCATCCGCGACATCGCCGCCGAGTCGGTGCTGGTCGGCGCCGCGGGTCGCGCCATTCTGCTGCAACTCGCCAATCCGGCAGTGGGGCGCGGGGTTGCTGAGCACAGCGACTTCGCCGCACGTCCACTCGATCGGCTCGCCCGCACCCTCGAGTACGTCTACACGGTCGTCTACGGCACCTCTGCCCAGGTCGACGCGGTGGTTCGTTCGGTCTCACGTGCACACGGACCGGTGCGCGGGGCAGCGGATGCGGTCGGCCCGTCGTACTCCGCCTTCGACCCCCGATTGCAACTGTGGGTAGCGGCAACTCTCTATGACTCGGCGATAGACATGCACGAACGCGTATACGGGGCGCTCGACGATGCGTCTGCCGAACGGATCTATCAGGACTACGCGGTACTCGGAACCGCGCTTCAGGTTCCCCGAGAAATGTGGCCCGCAGACAGAGCCGCCTTCCGTGCCTACTTCTCACACGAACTCGAGACGCTGCAGACCGACGAGACGATAAGACGGGTTGCGGCTGCCCTCCTTCACCCGGCCGCGGCGCCACTGTGGCTCACAGCCGCCATGCCCTTAGCTCGACTCGTGACCGCAGGACTTCTACCCGCGTCGATTCGGCAGGCGTTCCAGTTGCCGTGGTCGCCCGCCCGACGACGCTTCTTCGGCTGCATCATGGCGATCACTCGCGCCGTGTACCCCCGCCTGCCGCGTGCACTGCGGCATCTGCCCCGCGACCAGGCCCTGAGGTCGGTGTCGAAATAAGCAGCCAAGCCGCGGGTCGACGCTGGGTTTTGTCGATCTGAATCTTCTCGAGCTGGCCTTTCTAGATCAGACCTTCTCGATCGGCGCGATCTTGATCAGCAGCTTCTTGGCGCCGGCGCTCTCGAACATCACGTGTGCCACGCGCTTCGTTCCTTCACCTGTGACCTGGTTCACCCGGCCCTCACCGAAATCGCTGTGCCGGATGCGGTCACCGGCGGCCAGCTCGAGGTCGCCGTTGTCCCGCACCTTGTTGGTGATCGTGTTGGCCCACTCTGCTTTCGGACGCGGCGGAAGAGCAGGGAAGTCGCTCGAGCCTTGAGAGCCGGTCGACCCCCACCCCTGCCGCGACGAGCGATTCGCGTTGAGTGCGCGCGGCTGAGTGCCGCCGCGCGACGTGGCCATGCCGGGAGACTGCACCCACTCGATCAGCTCGGCCGGGATCTCCTGCAGATATCTGCTGGGCATCGCCACCGCGGTCTCGCCGTATTGGGCGCGGGTCATGGCCAGCGACAGATAGAGGCGCTTGCGCGCGCGGGTGATGCCCACGTAGAACAGGCGACGCTCTTCTGCCGGCCCGCCCGGCTCATTCGCCGACATACGGTGTGGAAGCAGATCTTCTTCGATGCCGGTGAGGAACACGGCCTCGAATTCGAGCCCCTTGGCCGTGTGCAACGTCATCAGCGACACGGTTCCGCTGGAGTCGTCGAGGTCGTCGACCGCAGCGACCAGTGACACCTCGGTGAGAAAGTCGATGAGCCCGCCGTCGGGGTTGTTCTTGCCGAACTCCTTCGTGACCGCCAGAAGTTCTTCGACGTTCTCGGCCCGCGCCTCGTCTTGCGGGTCACGCTTGGCACGCAGCGCCGTGAGGTAGCCGCTCTTCTCGAGCAGAAGGGCAAGAACATCGAACACGGGGGCGGGGCCCTGTTCACGCTCGGGATCGATGAGTTCGGATGCCTCGTCGAGCAGCCCCGCCAACTGCAGGATCGCCGACGTGACCTTGGGCCCCAGGCCAAGGGAGCCCGCCTGGCGCATGGCCTCACGATAGGTGATCTCGTTGGCCTCGGCGAAACTCGCAAGCTGGGTTTCTGTCGCGGGGCCGATTCCCCGCTTCGGGCTGTTCAGGATGCGCCGGAGCGCCAGCGCATCCTGCGGGTTGGCGACGGAGATCAGATAGGCCATCACGTCTTTGATCTCGGCGCGCTCATAGAACTTCGTGCCGCCGAGCACCCGATACGGCAGAGCCGACCTGATGAAGATCTCTTCGAGCGCACGCGTCTGCGCATTCGTGCGGTAGAAGACGGCGATGTCTTTGTAGGCGGTTCCTGCGTCGTGCAGCTTGGCGATCTCGTCTGCCACGAACTGAGCCTCGTCGTGGCCCGAATAGCCCGTATAGCCGAGGATTCTGTCGCCGTCACCGATCGCAGTCCACAGTTTTTTGTCTTTGCGATCGAAGTTGTTCGAGATCACGGCGTTGGCCGCCGAGAGAATGTTCTGGGTCGAGCGGTAGTTCTGTTCGAGAAGAACCACCTTGGCGCCCGGGTAGTCGCGCTCGAACTCGACGATGTTGCGGATGTCGGCCCCACGGAACGCGTAGATCGACTGATCGGAGTCGCCGACCACCGTGAGTGAGGCGCCCGCGACGGGCGGCTGTCCGGGGTCGACCGACCCGGGCGACAGGGTGAGCTCGCGGATGAGGGAGTACTGCGCGTGGTTCGTGTCTTGATACTCGTCGACGAGGATGTGCCGGAACCGACGCCGATATTGCTCGGCCACCTGAGGGAAAGCGCGGAACAGGAACACGGTCTGGCTGATCAGGTCGTCGAAGTCGAAGGCATTCGCCGCCTGCAGACTGCGCGTGTACTGGCGGAAGATCTCGACGAAGAGGGCCTCTTGCGGGTCGGCGAAATTCGCCGTGCGCGCGTAGCTCTCGACGTCGGCGAGTTCGTTCTTGAGCTTCGAGATCTTGGCGGAGACCGAGCCGACGGTGAACCCGAAGGTGTCGGCCTGAAGCTCCTTGATGATGCGCTTGATGAGCACACGACTGTCGGCCGAGTCGTAGATGGTGAAACTTTTGGTGAAGCCGAAATTCTCGGCCTCTCTGCGCAGAATTCGAACGCACGCCGAGTGGAAGGTCGAGATCCACATGCCCTGAGAGGCCTGGCCCAGCAACTGTTCTACGCGCTCGCGCATCTCGGCGGCGGCCTTGTTCGTGAAGGTGATCGCCAGAATCTGGCTCGGCCACGCTTCGCGGCTCTCGATCAGGCTCGCCACGCGATGGGTGAGTACGCGGGTCTTGCCCGAGCCTGCACCGGCGACGATGAGAAGGGCGGGACCGCGGTATTCGACGGCCTCACGCTGCTCGGGATTGAGGCCGTCGAGCAGGTCGCTGTGCGCGGCCCCCTGCCCCTGACCGTCGAGAATGACGGGCTTCAGGCCGGCGGTGCCGGAATCGGTCGAGGGAAGGTCGAAGAGGCTTGTCATGTCGGCTCCAGTTTAAGCCGAACCTCCGACAGTTCCCCGCGACACAGACGATCGGAACACGGCATCTCGGGCGGCGATCGCAAGATCTGCCTGATCGGCGAACACCCCGTCGATGCCCGTGGCGAGAATCAGCGCGTAGTCGCTCTGCCACTCTCCGAAGGCCGACGGGTCGTCGCCTCGCCGAAAGGGGCGGTCGAGAAAGCGGTTCTCCGGACGCAGGGTCCAGCAGTAGATCTCGAGGCCAGCGGCGTGCGCGTCATCGACCAGCGTCGACGACGCCGTTTTCGAGTCCGGATCAGACCGGGGCAGAATCAAGCGCCTGTCGACGCTGATGCCCTCGAGGTCGCGCCGCAGCATCCGAAGACCGTCGCGAGTGAGGAACGAAGCATAGCTGTCTGCCGCTGCACCGAAGCGGGCGACCAGGTCGGGCGGCGAGCCGGCCGCCTCGAGCAGAAAAACATTCTTCGACCGGATGCCTCGGCTCCTCAGCTGATCGAGCACCGTCTTTTCGAACGACTCGACGATGAGACGGCCGTCACCGGAGTTCCACCCCGCGCTCGTCAATTCGGCTGCGACCAACTCGTCGAGGGGGAGGCCGATGGACTCGAAATATGCCGCGTGCTTGATCTCCGCGACGAGCCCGACCGGCCTGCCCGTCTCTTCGCGGGCGCGATCGAGGAGTTCCAGCAGCTCCGACAGGCGCATGATCGGTGCCTGCAGATCGAACGAGGCGCTGGACTGTCGGATCTTCGGCAGACGCTCGCGAGCACGCAGCGTCGACAGTTCCGCCCAGGTGAAGTCCTCGGTGAACCAGCCGTTCTGCCGTGCGCCGTCTATGGTCTTGGTCGTGCGGCGCGATGCGAATTCGGCGCGCGACGCGACGTCCGTGGTTCCGGAGATCTCGTTCTCGTGCCTCAGCACGAGAATTCCGTCTCTGGATGCGACGATGTCGGGTTCGACGGCATCGGCACCGAGTGCGATGGCCAGTTCGTATGACGAGCGGGTGTGCTCGGGGCGGTACCCCGGGGCACCTCGATGTCCGATGACGAGAGGCAGACGGGGTGCGGTCACGCCACCACGGTAGCCGGGATCGGCTCCGCCCTGCGCGAAAACCCTGCGAAATGGCCTCATTCTCGGGCATGGTCCCGTGTCGACCCGGTAGATTTGAACTCCGTCCACCTACGTACAAGAGGAACTCATGCCGTCGGCGAACCCCGCGTTCACACGCAACCCTGTCTTCAACGGAAAGGGTGCGGCCGATGCTGCGCCCACGATGTCGAGCACACAGCTGCAAGATCTCTACGAGCGCCCGTCTGCCACACCGGCCGACACATCGCGCATGACCTATGACGACGCGATCGTCAAGACCGCGCTGCTGTTTGCCGTGCTCCTGGCCGGCGCCGTCGTCGGCTGGATCGTGCCCGGCCTGTTCATCATCGGCGCCCTCGTAGGCCTCGTGCTCGGACTCGTCAACTCCTTCAAGCGCGAGCCGTCGCCGGCGCTGATCATTGCTTACGCCGCGGCAGAAGGGCTCTTCGTCGGAGGCATCTCGGCATTCTTCGAGACCAAGTACGAGGGCATCGTCGTGCAGGCCGTGCTCGCCACGCTTGCCGTCTTCGGTACCACCCTGGCGCTCTTCGCCAACGGCAAGATCCGCGCGTCCAAGCGGGCCACCAAGATCTTCCTGATCGCCATGGTCGGCTACGCGGTCTTCTCGCTGCTCAACTTCGTGCTCATGATCGCCGGCGTCTTCCCCGCCGACAACGTGTTCGGCCTGCGCTCCGGCATCTTCGGCATCATCATCGGCGTGCTCGCCGTGATCATGGCGGCGTACTCGCTGGTGCTCGACTTCGACTTCGTGCAGCGCGGTGTCAAGACCGGCGCCCCGCGCAAGTACGGCTGGTCGGCAGCCTTCGGCCTCACCGTCACGCTCGTGTGGCTCTACGTCGAGCTGCTTCGCCTCATCGCGATCTTCCGCAACTAGCTTTTCGAAGCAGCGTGTCGACAGACGACAACGGCGGGGCCGTCCTTCGGGGCGGCCCCGCCGTCGTTGTTCCCCGTCGCGGCGATACTCGCATCCCGGGTCTCGATGCGGCGCGAGGTCTGGCCATCCTCGGCATGCTGGCGGCCCACACTCTGCCCGGTGACGGAAATGCCTTCTACGACGGCCGCAGCTCGATCCTGTTTGCCACGCTCGCCGGAATCTCGCTCGGTCTGATGACCGGCGGCGCGCATCCGGTCGACCGCACCGCGACCGCAGGGGCTTCGCGGGCACGCGCCCGGCTCTCGATCGCCATCCGGGCCCTTCTGCTCATCGCCCTGGGCCTCTGCCTGTGGTTGCTCGAGACGAACATCGCGATCATTCTCGATTCGTACGGCTTTCTGTTCCTGGTGTGTGTGCCGCTGCTGTTCCTGAACCGCTGGGCCCTGGCCGCCACGGCCGTCGTGTGCGCCCTCATCGGCCCTGCCGTGGTCGACGCGCTCGTCGCCGCCACCTCATGGGATGGCGCAGTGCCGGTAGCCGACGACAACCCGCTGGCGATTCCCCTCTCCTGGCTCGACTCCTACTACCCCGCACCGGTGTGGCTGGCCTATGTGCTCGCCGGCCTCGCGCTCGCACGATTCGGCGTCACGAAACCTCGTGTGCACCTGGTGATGATCGTCGGAGGTGTCACCGTGGCCGCGCTCGGATACGGGCTGTCCAGCGCCTTCGGCGAGCCCGTTGTAGCGCATACCGACACGACGACGGAGGCGATCTCCTCCGGGGCGCTCGCCATCGCGGTGATCGGGCTGCTCGTTGCGTGCGTCGGACGCGTCAGGGGAGCTGTCGGCCGCAGGCTCCTGTGGCCTCTGATCGCGGCGGGAGCGATGCCTCTCAGTATCTACACGGCACAGGTTCTCGCCATCGCCGCGGTAGAGGCTCTGCACCCGGACGCGCCCGACGACGCATTCTCATGGATGCTGTTCCTCTGCCTCGCGGCCGGTTCGCTCGTGTTCTCAGTCGTGTGGCGACTGCGTTTCACGCAGGGGCCGCTCGAATGGCTCTTCGCACGCCTGACGCTGCGCCGACCGTGGAGGACTCCACGTGGCGCAGCGAGCTCGGGTCAGCTGAGCCCGAGCGTTACTCCCACTCGATAGTTCCCGGCGGCTTGCTCGTGACGTCGAGCACAACGCGGTTGACGCCGGCCACCTCGTTGGTGATGCGGTTCGAGATGCGAGCCAGCAGGTCGTAAGGCAAGCGGGTCCAGTCGGCGGTCATCGCGTCCTCACTCGAGACGGGGCGCAACACGATCGGGTGGCCATAGGTACGGCCGTCGCCCTGAACGCCGACCGAGCGCACGTCGGCCAGAAGCACGACCGGGCACTGCCAGATCTCGTCGTCGAGGCCCGCCGCGGTGAGCTCGGCGCGCACGATGGCGTCGGCCTGACGAAGCAGTTCGAGCCGCTCCCACGTGACCTCGCCGACGATACGGATGCCGAGGCCGGGTCCGGGGAACGGCTGGCGCCCCACAATGGCCTCGGGCAGCCCGAGCTCACGGCCGATGGCGCGCACCTCGTCTTTGAACAGGGCGCGCAGCGGCTCGACGAGTTCGAACTGCAGGTCTTCGGGAAGGCCTCCGACGTTGTGGTGGCTCTTGATGTTGGCCGTGCCCGTTCCGCCGCCCGACTCGACGACGTCGGGGTAGAGGGTGCCCTGCACCAGGAACTTGACGGGCTCGCCATCGGTCGCAGCGGCCTCGAGCACGAGCGCCTCGGCGGCGGCCTCGAAGCTGCGGATGAACTCCCGGCCGATGATCTTGCGCTTCTGCTCGGGGTCGGTGACGCCCGCGAGGGCATCCATGAACTGCTCGCGAGCATCGATGGTGATGAGCCGCACGCCGGTCGACGCGACGTAGTCGATCTCGACCTGCTCGCGCTCGCCTTGGCGCAGCAGACCGTGGTCGACGAACACGCAGGTCAGCTGGTCACCGACCGCCTGGTGAACGATCGCGCCGGCCACCGATGAGTCGACACCGCCGGAGAGCGCGCAGATGACTTTGCCATCGCCGACCTGCTCCCGGATCAGGGCGACCTGATCGGTGATGACGTTGCTGCTGGTCCAGTCGGCGGGAATGCCGGCCGTGTCGTGCAGGAAGTTCTCGAGCACACGCTGTCCGAACTCCGAATGCTTGACCTCGGGGTGCCACTGCACCCCGTACATGCGTCGTTCCTTCGACCCGAAGGCCGCGACGGGCGTCGACGAGGTGCTGGCGAGAACCTCGAAGCCCTCGGGCGCCTTCGACACCGAATCGCCGTGGCTCATCCAGACGGTCTGCGAGTCGGGCTGGCCGGCAAGGAGCGATCCGCCCTCACCGGTGACCGTCATGTCGGTGGACCCGTACTCGCGGAGTCCGGTATTGGCCACCTCGCCCCCGAGCGCGCGGGCCATCACCTGGAATCCGTAGCAGATGCCGAAGACGGGGATGCCGAGGTCGAAGATCGCGGGGTCGAGCTCGGGCGAGCCGGGCTCGTACACGCTCGACGGGCCTCCCGACAGCACGATGCCCACGGGAGACTTTGCGGCGACCTCCTCGGCCGTGATCGACGACGGGACGACCTCCGAGTAGACGCTGGCCTCGCGCACCCGACGGGCGATGAGCTGGGCGTACTGCGCGCCGAAGTCGACGACGAGGACAGGCCGAGACTGGCTGTCGGGGCTGGGCGTGCTAATGGGTGACCTCCACGGGGGCGGATGCGGACAGCTCGGCCTCACGGCCGGCCAGGTACGTCTTCACTTCGCGGGCGATTCTGACCTCGAGGAAGAAGGAAAGCAGCGGCACGATGCCGCCGAGAGCGATGAGCACGAACTTCCAGAAGGGCCAGCGCATGCGGCTCCATAGCTGGAAGTCGGCGAACAGATAGAGAACGTAGAACCACCCGTGGGCGATGAGGATGCCGGTCGACAGGTTGACGGCCGTGACAGTGCCTGCGGGCACCAGGGCGAGGAACCCCTGCGGGCCGCCCAACTCGAGCTCCACGCCGAACGCCGGAACGTACTTGAGCACGACCTCGAGGCAGAGAAGCAGCAGCATCACGCCCGTGATGATGGACGAAACCCGGTAGAGCTTGACCGCGCTTCGAATACGCGGAAAATCGCGGGGTTTGGGTTCGAGAGCCATACGTCTAGTGTATTCCGTGCTCGACGAGGCTCCGGTCGTCGAGGTCGCGTTCGGCCTCCTCGAGTTCCTCCATCTCGCGCTCCCATGCGTCGCGGGCAAGGCGATACCAGAGGAACACCGCGAAGCCCGCGAAGATCACCCATTCCACCGCGTAGAAGATATTGAGCCAGTTGAGTTCGACCGAGCGGTCCGGCTCAGGCGCGGCGATGAGGTCGAGCCCGTCTGGAGCCGCACTCGAAATAACGTACCCGCCATAGACATCCGTTGAATCGGTCAACGCCGTCCAGATGTTGACCAGGGCCGCTGGACTCATGGTCGTGATGTCGTAGTCGCCGCCCTTCGCTTTCTGGGCGTCGTCGATATTGGGCGCGTCAGGGTCGATGTAGCGACCCTCGACCGCCACAGGGTCGGATGCGCGGGGCTGGGCTGCCAACCGGTCGCGTACGGCGACGGCCGACTCACGATCCGGCGCCCAGCCGAGCGCGACGGCGAGCGCGGGGGTGCCCGGCTCGTCGACCGAGAGATGGGCGATCACCCAGTAGCCCGGCCGATCTCCGTTCAACCTGTCGGCCAAGATGCTGTAGTCGGCAGGCTCGAGGATGCCCCGCGTCTGCACCTTCTGCGCAGCTTCGACGGCAAGCACGGGCTGCTGCGGGGAAGCGACCTCCGATAAAGGTTTCACGGTCTCGGTGGGCCGGTCATCGACCTGGCCGCTCGAGACGGCGCGTTCGAGTTGCCACTGGCCGAGTCCGGCGAAGATGGCTGCGATGGCCAGGGCGAGCACGAGGGCGGCGATCCATCTCGGTCGCCGCATAACGCTGAACAGAGTCAATATTCACTGTCTCTCTCGCGGGTGTCGCGATCACTGTGCCCGAGGCCATCCGACTGTCGCATGGCCTGCTCGATGAGGGCGTCGACGTCGCCTGTTACTGGTTCCTGCGGAGCAGCCTGGGCGCGCGGCGTCGTATCGAGCGTGGGCTCCGATTCGTCGTCTGCTCTGGGCAATGACGTGTCTTGCCCGGCCGTGGCCGCGGCGACGAGGGCGATCTCCTCGTCGAGCATCGGGTCACGGGTCCTCTGCACGCTCCTCGCCTTCGCCGCAGCCGACCTGGGGCGCAGAATCAACGACGAGATCTTTTCGGAATTCGCGGCGAGGATCGGTCCCATGATCGCCATGATCAGAACATAGAGTCCCGCGAACGGCTGGATGCGTTCATCGAGTCCCGCAGACAGCGACAGCGTCGCGAGAATGAGGGCGAACTCGCCCCTGTTCTGCAGGATCACGCTCGCGTTGATTCCGGCACGAGGACCGAGCTTGTTCAACCACGCGACGAACTGCCCGGCTCCCGCGTTCAAGACCACGGTCATCAGCACGGCTCCGAGAACGGGCAGGATCACGGGCGCGAACTTCGTGGGGTCGAGGCCAAGGCCGAAGTTGAGAAAGAAGAAGGCGCCGAAGACGTCGCGCAACGGAATCGCGATGTGCTCGATGCGGTTACGGTAGCGGGTCGCGCCCAGCACGAGGCCGATCAGGAACGCGCCGATCGCATCCGTGACACCGAGGATCTCGCCGATGCCGCCGAACATGATCGCCAGGCCGAAGAACAGAATTGTGAAGAGTTCGTCGTCTTTGGTGCGGAACAGGCGCGACACGAAGCGCCCGCCCCACCGGGCCACCGTGAACATCACGATGAGGAACAGGAAGGCGATGCCGAGCTTGCCCACAACAGGCCAGATCTCGGTCTCTCCCGACAGCACGACCGACACGATCGCCAGGTAGATGGCGATGAAGATGTCTTCGACGACGGTGACGCCGAGGATCATCGGCGTCTCGGGGTTCGCCAGACGTTTGAGCTCGATGAGCAGTTTCGTGACGATGGCGCTCGAACTCGTGGCCGTGATGCCCGCGACGATGAGCGCCTCACGTGTTCCCCAGCCGAGCATGAACCCGAACGCGAACCCCGCCCCCATGTTGAGCGCGATGTACGAGCCGCCGGAGATGATCAGCTTTCCGGCGTTCGAGAAGAACTCGTCTTGATCGAACTCGAGGCCCAGGTTGAACAGCAGCAGCACGAGGCCGAACACGGCCATGAGCTCGATGTACTCGGTGTGAACGAACTCGAGCGGGAAGAGATGGAAGTTGGGGCTCGCCAGAAGTCCGACAGCCATGTAGATCGGAATCGCGGGCAGACCGATGCTCTTGCCGAGCCGGCCGAGAACATAGGCGATGAGGAATAGGGCGCCCAGAATGAGGAGATCGGGCCCGAAGTGCATCGCCTAGCGCCCGGGAGAGCCGTCGGCGGTGCCGCTCTTGGAGTGCATCTCGCCCGTGCGGAAGAAATTGAACGCCTTCGCGACCTTCTCGGGCGACCCGGCGACCACGAGGGTGTCGCCCGGGAAGACCTTGAAGTCGGGGGCGGGCGCGGGGTTCGCCGACTCACCCCGTACGACGGCGACGACCGTGAGGCCGACGATGTCGCGCTCAGCCGTGTTGCCCAGCGGCTGCCCCGCGATGTGGTCTTCGTAGTCGACCGTGAACCAGTCGATGCTGAGGCCGGGAATCTGGTCGAGGGCCGTGAGCGACTCGGTGATCTGCGTGCCGCCGAGAAGCTCGGCAAGAGTACGTGCCTCGTCTTCGCTGAGCCGAAGCGAGACTTTGGCCGCGTCAGAGGTGTTGTCTTCGTCGGAGAACGTGATCAAGTCGCTGTGGCCCGAGCGGTGGGCGATGACGCCGACCTTGCCGCCGTCTGCCGTGACGAAGGTGTGCAGCACACCCACGCCCGGAAGTTTTACCCGTCGGACATCGACCATGACTGAACTCCTCGGGTAACTTGACGGCGGGCGGAAGATCCCAGTCTACCGGCGCGACGGATGAAGACGTCCGTTGCCTGAGCTTGTCTAGGCGTTCCCCGAGCTTGTCGAAGGGGCTACGCCTACGCAGCGATGTCCGGCGCCTCGAGCCGGATGCGATCGGCCGACTCGTCGTCTGGCTGCTCCTGGCTCGCACGCTCCGCAGCAACCCGGCGAAGATAGTTGGCGACCTCGCGTTCGATGCGCGCCTCGTCCCAGCCGAGCACCCCGGCCATCAGTCGGGCTGCGACCGGCGCCGCGGAGACGCCCCTGTCCCACGCCTCGATCGAGATGCGAGTCCGACGCGCGAGCACGTCTTCGAGGTGCAGCGCGCCCTCGTGACTCGCCGCGTACACGACCTCGGCAGCGAGGTAGTCGTCGGCTCCCGGAAGCGGCTCGGCAAGCTCGGGGTTCGACGAGATGAGGTCGAGCAGTTCGTCGGTCAGCGTTCCGAAGCGGTTGAGCAGATGCTCGATGCGCACCGTGTGCACACCGAACTTGCGGGCGATCTTGCTGCGCTTGTTCCACGCCGCCTGGTAGCCCTCTGCGCCGAGCAGAGCGATGTCTTCTGTGACGCTGCCGGCGATCTTGCCGTCGAGCGCCGAGACCGCCGCGTCGATGGCGTCTTTGGCCATGACCCGGTAGGTGGTCCACTTGCCGCCCGCGATCACGACGAGGCCGGGCACCGAGTGCGCGACCAGATGCTCACGAGACAACTTGGAGGTCTGGTCGCTCTCTCCGGCCAGCAGCGGACGAAGGCCCGCGTAGACTCCCTCGACGTCGTCGCGCGTGAGGGGCACATTCAGAACCGTGTTCACGTGCTCGAGCACGTAGTCGATGTCGGCCGCAGTGGCGGCAGGGTGGGCCTTGTCGAGGTGCCAGTCGGTATCGGTCGTTCCTACAAGCCAGTGCCGGCCCCACGGAATGACGAAGAGCACGCTCTTCTCGGTGCGCAGAAGAAGTCCCATTGAGGACTGGAATCGATCGCGTGGAACGACAAGGTGAATACCCTTCGACGCCCGCACCTTGAACTGTCCGCGTTCTCCGACCATCGCCTGGGTGTCGTCCGTCCAGACGCCCGTGGCGTTGACGACCTGCTTCGCGCGGATGTCGAACTTCTCGCCGGTCTGCAGGTCGTGGGCGTGAACGCCGACGACCCGCTGGCCCACCTTGATGAATCCTTCTACGCGAACACGGCTCGCCGCATGGGCGCCATAGAACGACGCGGTGCGCACGACGCTAGCGCCGTAGCGCGCATCGTCGACCTGCGCGTCGTAGTACGTGATGCCGCCGATGAGTGCGTCATGGGCCATGCTCGGGATGGCTCGCTGCACCTGGCCGCGAGTCAGATGCCGGTGGCGGGGTACGCCGGGCGGACGGCCTCCGGTGTAAGAAAAGAGATCGTACAGCACCATGCCGGCGCCGATGTAGAAGCGGTCGATGAATCGGCGCTTGAGCGGAATGAGAAAGCGAACGGGCTTGACGAGGTGCGGTGCGATGCGCTGCAGCAGGAGCCCGCGCTCGATCAGGGCCTCGCGAACGAGACTGAAGTTGAGCTGCTCGAGGTAGCGCACGCCGCCGTGAACCAGCTTCGAGGAGCGCGAACTCGTTCCGCTCGACCAGTCGCGAGCCTCGACGATTCCGACGCGGAGTCCGCGGGTCGCCGCGTCGAGTGCGGAGCCGGCGCCGACGATGCCACCACCCACGACCAGGATGTCGAGTTCTTTGCTCTTCAGCGCCTCGATTGCGGCTTCACGCTCTTCGGGGCCTAGCTTCGCAGACCTGGACACACTGTTCGCTTCAGCCATTTTCAGGCCTCCTCGCCTCAAGAGAATCGGTGGCCTCAGTTTACCCGGGGCGGATGGCTAGTGGGCGAGATACGGAGCGACCACGACGTCGATGCGCTGGAACTCCTTGAGGTCGGAGTATCCCGTGGTGGCCATCGAGCGGCGAAGAGCACCCATGAGGTTCGCCGTTCCATCTGCCACCGGCGACGGCCCATTGAGGATCTCCTCCAGCGGTGCTACCTGACCGACGTGAACGCGGTTTCCACGCGGAAGCTGGGTGTGGTGAGCCTCGCTGCCCCAGTGGTATCCACCACCGGGTGCGTCGGTGGCCCGGGCCAGCGCGGTGCCCAGCATCACGGCGTCTGCGCCGACCGAGATGGCCTTCACGATGTCGCCCGACGTGCCGAGGCCACCGTCGGCGATCACGTGCACGTAACGGCCTCCGGACTCGTCCATGTAGTCGCGGCGCGCTCCGGCGACATCGGCGACAGCCGTGGCCATCGGGGCATGGATGCCGAGGGTCGTGCGGGTGGTCGACGCGGCTCCCCCGCCGAAACCGACGAGCACGCCGGCCGCGCCCGTGCGCATGAGGTGCAGGGCGGCCGTGTAGGTCGCGGCGCCTCCGACGATGACCGGAACGTCGAGCTCGTAGATGAACTTCTTGAGGTTCAGCGGCTCGGTGCTCTTGGAGACGTGCTCGGCCGAGACGGTGGTGCCTCGAATCACGAACAGGTCGACGCCGGCGGCGACGACCGTCTCGTACAGCTCCTGTGTGCGCTGCGGCGACAGAGCCGCGGCCACGGTGACGCCTGCGGCGCGGATCTCGGCGAGTCGGGCCGTGACGAGTTCGGGCTTGATCGGCTCGGCGTAGATCTCTCGCATGCGCGCCGTCGCCGACGCAGCATCGATCGTGCGAATCTCCTCGAGGATCGGCTCCGGGTTCTCGTAGCGCGTCCAGACGCCCTCGAGGTCGAGAACGCCGAGTCCACCGAGCTGTCCCATGCGGATGGCCGTGGCCGGTGAGACCACAGAGTCCATGGGCGCCGCCAGCACGGGCATGTCGAAGTGATAGGCGTCGATCGTCCAGTTGATCGACACATCCTGCGGGTCGCGGGTGCGCCTCGAGGGCACCACCGCGATGTCGTCGAATGCGTAGACGCGACGGCCCCGCTTGTTGCGGCCGATTTCGATTTCCATACTCACCCGACAACCCTACCGGTCGAGCGAGAGGCTACCTGCGGTAGTTCGGCGCCTCGACGACCATCTGCACATCGTGGGGGTGCGACTCCTTCAGGCCTGCCGCGGTGATGCGCACGAAACGGCCCTTCTCCTTGAGCTCGGCGATCGTGCGGGCACCCGTGTAGAACATCGACTGACGCAGACCACCGGCGAGCTGGTAGGCCACGCTGGCGAGAGGGCCGCGGTAGGGAACCTGACCTTCGATGCCCTCGGCGATGAGCTTGTCGTCGCTCGGCACATCGGACTGGAAGTAGCGGTCTTTGGAGTACGACGTCTTCTCTCCGCGGGTCTGCAGCGCGCCGAGCGAACCCATGCCTCTGTAGTTCTTGTACTGCTTGCCGTTGACGAACACAAGATCGCCGGGGCTCTCGTCGCATCCGGCGAGCAACGAGCCGAGCATTACGGTGTCGGCGCCGGCGACCAGAGCCTTCGCGATGTCACCCGAGTACTGAAGGCCGCCGTCGGCGATCACCGGGATGCCGTGCGGCTTTGCCGCGAGCGACGCCTCGTAGACGGCCGTCACCTGGGGCACGCCCACACCGGCGACGACGCGGGTCGTGCAGATGGACCCGGGACCGACACCGACCTTGATCGCGTCGGCACCGGCATCCACCAACGCCTGGGCGCCCGAACGGGTCGCCACGTTGCCACCGATGATGTCGACGGCCTCGAACGCGCTGTCGCGCTTCAGTCGACGGATGATGTCGAGCACGCCCGCGCTGTCGCCGTTGGCGGTGTCGACCACGATCACGTCGACGCCCGCTTCGAGCAGGCTCGTGGCTCGCTGCCACGCGTCACCGAAGAATCCGATGGCAGCACCGACGCGCAGGCGTCCGGCCGAGTCCTTTGTGGCGAAGGGGTACTTCTCACTCTTGTCGAAGTCCTTCACTGTGATGAGACCGGTGAGCCGGCCCTGCTCATCGACGATGGGCAGCTTCTCGATCTTGTGCTGGGCGAAGATGGCGATCGCATCGTCGGGGTCGATGCCCTGGCGACCGGTAATGAGGGGCGCTTTGGTCATCACGTCGCGCACGAGCGTGGTGGCCTTCTCGAACGGCGAGACGAAGCGCATGTCGCGATTCGTGATGATGCCCACCAGAACACCGGCCTGGTCGACGACCGGCAGACCGGAAACGCGGAAGTGGCCACAGAGCGCATCGACCTCTGCGACGGTGGCGTCGGCGGTTGTGGTGACAGGATCGGTGACCATGCCCGACTCGCTGCGCTTGACGAGGTCGACCTGGCTCGCCTGATCGGCGATCGACAGATTGCGGTGCAGGATGCCGAGGCCACCCTGTCGGGCCATGGCGACAGCCATGCGCGACTCGGTGACCGTGTCCATAGCGGCACTCAGAAGAGGGGTGGAGACTTCGATGCGACGCGTCAACCTCGATGAGGTGTCGGCCTCGCTCGGAATGACGTCTGTGTGGCCCGGTAGGAGCATCACATCGTCATACGTCAATCCGATAAAACCAAAGGGATCCGCCTGGTCCAAATGACACCTCGCCTCGTAGAAAAAATCTCTCCTGTTCAGAGTAACGGTTAGGCGCCCGCGTTATTCCGGTGTAAGAAAGTACCTGCGCGCCCCAGGCTTTCTTCAATGTCGAAACATGGAGGCAACAATGGGGCGCTATGTTCTAGCAACGTCGCTCGACCATAGATAACGGAGCCCGGTTACATCCGAGGCTTCCCACAGGAGGTGCACTCTTGCTCGCTGGTATAAGACCCGGGCAGTCGGCTCGATTGATCGCGATGCTTATCGCGTCGGTCGTTCTCTGTCTATCCGCCGTCCTCGGAGGATCCGCCCTCGGCGCGTCAGCCGCTGAGACGACCGCTTCCACGTCCACCGCAACCGAGCAATCGATCCTGGTCTGGGTGCGCACCGACGCAGACAAAGTCGGTGTGCCGAACGTTTCGATCACGGTCGACGGCGAGGGTGGCGCTGAGACGGGCGTCACCGGCGCAGACGGCAAGGCCGTCATCCCCGTGAGCGAACCCGGCAAGTACACCGTCACGATCGACGAAGACGCGCTTCCCGCCGAGACCGGTTACCCGCGTCCATCGACGAACCCGACCGAGGTCGAGGTGTTCGCCGGCAACACAGAGGTGCCCGCCATCTTCTTCCTGTCGCCTGACAACGCGAAGGGTGCCGTCGCCGCTCCCACCGACGAGTCGACGGCAACACCCACGCCCGGCACAACCGACGAGGCGGGAACGACCACCACGACCGCACCGGTCACGGTCGACACCTTCTGGCTGAGGTTCTGGCCGCAACTGGTCACGGGTCTCATCTTCGGCCTGCTCATCGCCCTCGCCGCGATCGGCGCATCCCTTATTTACGGAACGACAGGACTCAACAACTTCGCCCACGGCGAGCTGGTGACCTTCGGTGCGCTGATGGCCTACCTCTTCTCTGGAATCATCGGGCTGCCGGCCGTCATCGCGATCCCTATCGCGATGATTCTCGGCGGGCTGTTCGGCTGGGCACAGGATGCCGGTATCTGGCGCCCTCTCCGTAAACGCGGCCTCGGCCTGATCCCGATGATGATCGTCACCATCGGCCTCTCGCTTGCTCTGCGGTACGTCTTCGTTCTTCTCTTCGGACCAGACCGGCTCACGCTTCCCAACAGCACCAAGCCGTTCCTCGTCATCGGCTCGGTCAGCCTGAAGTTCACCGACGTCGCGGGCGCTGTCATCGCGATCATCGTCATCCTCGGCGTCGCCCTGGTGCTCACGAAGACCAAGATCGGCAAGGCCATGCGCGCCGTATCCGACAACCGGGCCCTGGCCTCGGCATCCGGCATCAACGTCGAGCGGGTCATCCGCGTCGTCTGGGTCGGCTCAGGTGCACTTGCCGCACTCGCCGGCGTGTACGTGGGCTACTACCAGTCGCTCCGGTGGGACACCGGGGCGTCGATCCTGCTGCTCATCTTCGCGGCGATCACCCTCGGCGGTCTCGGCTCGGCCTATGGCGCACTCGTCGGAGCGGTCATCATCGGCCTCATCATGAACCTGTCGACGCTGTGGATTCCGGAGAATCTCAAGTTCGTCGCCCCGCTCGTGCTCATGATCATCATTCTGCTCGTCCGGCCCCAGGGCATCCTGGGCCGTAAAGAGCGCGTCGGCTAGGGAAGGTCCTTATGAACGGCAATTTCATCTGGCTCGCAATCGGGCAGATATTCGACCCCACCGTGGCTGCCTACGCTCTGGCCACGATCGGCCTCGTGATCCACTTCGGTTTCACCGGCCTCCTGAACTTCGGCCAGGCCGGATTCATGGCCGTCGGCGGATACTGCTTCGCCATCACTTCCGTCATCTACGACTGGCCGCTGTGGGGCTCGTTCCTCGCGGCCATCGCCGGGGCAACCGTCTTCGCTTTGATCCTCGGCATACCGACCCTGAGACTCCGGGCCGACTATCTGAGCATTGTGACCATCGCGGCAGCCGAGATCATCCGACTATCCGTGAAGACCCCGGAGTTCTCGGAGGTCACCGGTGGCTCCGAGGGCATCAACGGCGCGGCCAAGGCGTTCAACGCCATCAACCCGCTGCCCGAGGGCCGATTCGGCATCATGGGCACCCCGCTCGTCTACAACCAGGACCAGTGGTGGATCCGCATCGTCGGATGGGGCCTCGTCGCCCTCGCCTGCCTCTTGGTCTTCCTTCTGATGCGCAGTCCGTGGGGCAGAGTCATCATGGGTATCCGCGAAGACGAAGATGCCGTGCGCTCGCTCGGCAAGAACGTCTTCTCATACAAGATCCAGGCGCTGATCCTCGGTGGCGTGCTCGGAGGCCTCGCCGGAGTCGTCTTCATCCTGCCGCGGTCGCTACAGCCTGACAACTATGGAACCCAGCTGACGTTCTTCCTCTACACGATCATGTTGCTCGGTGGAGCGGCGACCGTCTTCGGCCCGGTGGTGGGCTCCATCATCTTCTGGGTCACGCTGTCGCTCACCGACGGGCTCCTCAGCCTCGGCATCGAGGCCGGAGTCCTCCCGCTCACGACGACCCAGACAGGTCCGATCCGATTCATCATCGTCGGTGTGGCCCTGATGCTCCTCGTGATATTCCGTCCGCAAGGAATCTTCGGCAAGAAGAAGGATCTGCACTTTGCCTGAAAAAACTCTCGTCTCCGACATCACCGACGATGTGATCGTTCCGGGCGTCAAGAAAAAGGACCCCATCGTCGTCGCTCACGCCGTGAGTCGCCGCTTCGGCGGCCTCACCGCGGTCGACGTGGCCCACCTCGAGATCCCGCGCGGTTCGATCACAGCTTTGATCGGCCCGAACGGTGCGGGCAAGACCACGTTCTTCAACCTGCTCACGGGCTTCGACAAGCCGAACACGGGCAACTGGACATTCAAGGGCAAGAGCCTGGCCGGGGTTCCCGCGTTCAAGGTCTCCCGCATGGGCATGGTGCGCACGTTCCAGCTCACGAAGGCCCTGAGCGGAATGACCGTTCTCGAGAACATGCGCCTGGGCGCCACGAAGCAGGGCGGCGAGAATATCTTCGTCTCTCTCTTCAAACCGCTCTGGAAAGCCAAGGAAGACGAGATCACCGAGCGGGCCATGCAACTGCTCGCGAAGTTCAAGCTCGACACCAAGAAAGACGACTACGCGTCGAGTCTCTCCGGCGGCCAGAAGAAGCTGCTCGAGATGGCGCGCGCCCTGATGTCGAGCCCCGAATTAGTGATGCTCGACGAGCCGATGGCGGGAGTCAACCCCGCACTGACGCAGTCGCTGCTCGGCCACATCGTCAACCTGAAAGACGAGGGAATGACCGTGCTCTTCGTCGAGCACGACATGCACATGGTCAACACGATCGCAGACTGGGTGGTCGTGATGGCGGAGGGCAAGGTCGTGGCAGAGGGCCCGCCCTCGACGGTCATGTCCGACCCCGCGGTGATCGACGCCTATCTCGGCGCCCACCACGCCACCGACCTCGGAACGATCGAGGGCCAGCTCGAGGTGGCCGAGGACATGGAGTCCGACCTGGTTCGCTCCGAAGTCGAGCACGATGCGGAAGCCGCCGGCATCGCGGTGCCGAGCCACGAGCCCTCCCCCAGCACCGACGCCGCGTCGACCCCGGTCGACGGAGAGGAAAAGAAGTGAGCACCGACACCGATCGAGTCCTTGTCACAAAGGAACTCTTCGCCGGGTACGTTCCCGGTGTCAACATCCTCAACGGCTCCAATGTCTATGTGAAGCGCGGCGAGCTCGTCGGCATCATCGGCCCCAACGGCGCCGGAAAGTCGACGCTGCTGAAGGCCATCTTCGGCCTCGTCAACATCCGCAGCGGTTCCGTCGAGCTGAACGGCGAGGACATCACCGGGCTGAAGGCAGACAAGTTGGTCTCCAAGGGCGTGGGCTTCGTGCCGCAGAACAACAACGTCTTTCCGTCGCTCACTATCGAGGAGAACCTCGAGATGGGCATGTACCAGAAGCCCAAGCTCTTCAAGACGCGGCTGGCGTTCGTCGAGGACCTGTTCCCCGAGCTGTCGAAGCGACTCAAGCAGCGCGCGGGCTCGCTCTCGGGCGGAGAGCGCCAGATGGTCGCCATGTCCCGGGCTCTTATGATGGACCCGAGCATGCTTCTTCTCGATGAGCCCAGCGCGGGCCTCTCCCCCATGCGTCAAGACGAAACGTTCGTGAACGTGCAGCGCATCAACCGCGCCGGCGTATCGATCATGATCGTCGAGCAGAACGCGCGCCGCGCGCTGCAGATCTGTGACCGCGGCTATGTGCTCGATCAGGGCAAGGACGCATACGAAGGCCCCGGTCGCGAATTGATGAACGACCCCAAGGTGATCGAGCTCTACCTCGGAACCCTCGCCACGACCAATGAGGTCACCACCTCGACGCCGACGGTGGGCGGCTGACCGCTCGCACCATGCCGAGGCCCAGCACCCGCGCCCCGCACATCGCCCTCACCGGGGTCGTGGCGGCCGGGGTGCTGGGCCTTTCCGCATGCCTGATGGCCGGGTCGGTGAAACCACCGTAACGCCCGACGACGACTTCGGAGCCATCGCGCGCTGATCACGCTCGACATCCTGCCGAACAACTGCAGCACACACACGGTCGCCGAAGACAAACGCGGAACGTTCTTCCACTCCAGGTCTCGACGAGCCAAGGCGGCACAGGCACCTTCTATGTGGGCGTGAGCGACACCGTGCGAGGCCAGATCTATGACTACATCGCCCACCATTTCTGAGGCTGGAGCTGAGGCGCCAACGCTCTGAGCACAACAAAAGGGGCGCACAACAAAAGGGGCCCGGTCCGAAGACCGAGCCCCTCCTATTTTATTGACGAGAAATTAGTCGAGCTTGCCGAAGACCTGCTCTTCGAACGAGGTCTTGTTGCCCGTGGCGTACTTGTAGATCGAGACATACGCCTCGGTCGGGTCGCCGTTCTTGTCGAACGTGATCGGGCCGGAGATGCCGTCGTAGTCGACGTCCGTTCCGTCCTTGATCAGCTTGGCGCAGTCGGCGAAGGTCTCGCACTTGGTTCCCTCTTCAGAGACGGACTGCAGGTTGTCTCTGATGGTCGCACCGTCGGTCGCACCGCCCTGGAGGGCGGCAAGAGCCAGCAGCGTGGTCGCGTCGTAGGACTCGGCCGCGTAGCTGAACACGGTCAGCGGGTCGCTGCCCTGATCCTTGACCAGAGCCTGGAGCTTCTCCTGGAAGTCGGCCTTGGCCTCGACACCGGGGTTGGTGAACTGCGCGCCGGCGATGTCGACGTTGGTGTCCTTGTCGGTGATGACGCCGTAGTTTCCGTCCGCTCCGTACAGCTTCGAGAAGTCGAAGCCCTTCGCCGCGAGCTGCTCGGCGATGGTCTTGATCTCGTCGAACGAGATGACGACCAGGGCGTCGGGGTCGGTCGCGAGAACGCTCGTGAGCGCCGAGTTGAAGTCGGTGGAAGCCGGCTCGAAGGTCTCTTCTGCTCCGACCTTCGCTCCGCCGGCCTCGAGGGCCTCCTTGACGTTCTTCTCAAGTCCGGTGCCGTAGGCGTCGTTCATGTAGAGGATCGAGACGTTGGTCTTGCCGTCCTTGACGATCTTGTTTCCGAGGATGCGGCCCTGGAGAACATCGGAGGGGGCTGTGCGCCAGTAGAACCCGTCGTCGTCGTACGACGTGAAGTCGGGCGAGGTGTTGGCGGGCGAGATCTGCACAACGCCGGCCTGGGTGACCTGATCGATGAACGTCTTCGAGACGCCCGACGAGGCGGCGCCGATGATGGCGGAGACGCCGTCGGCGAGGAGAGAGGTGGCCGACTGCGTCGCGATGTCGGTCGTGGTGTCGCCCGAGTCCTTCTGGGTCACGTCGATCGAGATGCCGGCCTTGGCATCGTTGATGTCTTTGACCGCCAGGTCGACGCCCGCGATCTCGGGCGGGCCGAGCACGGCGAGCGTACCGGTCTGCGGAAGAATCGTGCCGATCTTGAGGGACAGGTCACCGGAGTCGCTGCCGCCGCTGGTCGAGCCGCTCGAGCAGCCGACGAGAACGAGCGCGCTGATTCCCAGAATTGCCGCGCCACCGAGGGTGGTCTTCAGCGACCGGGAACCGGTCTTGGCGAATACGCCCATGATGCTCCTTGAATGTGATTGTTTTGTGGTGCACGGCGTAACGAAGTTGGCCGTCCTGCAAAGCTAACGGCCCAAAGTCGCACCGACAATACATTCCTGTTACGGGCGTGTAACGCGACCCAATCGTTACCTTCCCCGTGTCAGACCGGCTCAGCCACAGGCATCCGACCCGATCGGCTCGTTCTGATCATGTCGACTGTGAGCACGATCAATGCCACCCAGACGAGACCGAATCCGATCCACCGCTCGACGGGCATCGGCTCTTTCATGATGAAGACGCCGAAGAGGAACTGCAGGATCGGCGCGATGTACTGGATGAACCCCATATATACGAGCGGCAGCCTCTTGGCCGCCGAGGCGAAGAGCAGCAGTGGAACCGCGGTGATGACGCCCGCACCGACCATCAGCACGACGTGCGCGGTGCCCGACGAGCCGAAGGCGAGGCCCTGCGGGGTGGCCGCGACGATGACCGTCTGCACGGCCGCGACAGGAAGCAGCCATAGCGTCTCGAGCGTGAGACCTGACACGGCGTCGACTACCGGGCCGATGCGCTTCTTCACAAAGCCATAGAGTCCGAACGAGAAGGCCAGGATGAGGGCGATCCACGGAACGGAACCGAAACCCACGGTCAGTACGCCGACGGCGACCACGCTGATGCCGAGGGCGACCCACTGCACGATACGCAGCCGCTCGCCGAGGATGACCACGCCGAGCAGGATCGTGACGATCGGATTGATGAAGTATCCGAGCGCCGTCTCGACGACGTTCCCGCCCGTCGCGCCGATGACGTAGGTCTGCCAGTTGACGTAGATGAGCAGGCCCGCGAGGCCCATCGTGAAGAGCAGCCGCGGCTGACGCACGATGGCGACGAAAGCGGGCCACGCACGGGTCACCGTGATGATCACGACGCAGAAGGCGAGTGAGAAGAAGATGCGTATGGCGACGATCTCGAAGGCGCCGGAGGGAAGGAGAAGCAGGAAGTAGGCGGGGAGAAACCCCCACATCGTGTAGGCACTGACGGCGTAGAGGATGCCCGAGCGCGACGGCTGATCGACCGCCCGAGGGGCTGAAACGGAAGAAACGGCGGGTCGGGGCACTGATGAATGCTACCTCCGGGTCGGATCAGTCGATCGCGCCGGACAACAAAAAAGACCCGGATGGCAGAGCCATCCGGGTCTTTGTCTGTTTGTCTAGGTTCAGCGAACGACGACAGCGAGCACGTCGCGAGCCGACAGCACGAGAAGGTCTTCTCCGCCGTACTTGACCTCGGTTCCGCCGTACTTGGAGTAGATGACCTTGTCGCCCACGGCGACGTCGATCGGAACACGATTGCCGTTGTCGTCGACGCGACCGGGGCCCACGGCCACGACCTCGCCTTCCTGGGGCTTCTCTTTGGCAGTGTCAGGGATGACCAGGCCCGAAGCGGTGGTCTGCTCCGCCTCGACCTGGCGGATGACGATGCGATCCTCGAGCGGCTTGATGGAGACCGACACGGTTGACCTCTTCTTTCTTCACGTCTGATTAGCACACTCACACCGAGAGTGCTAAGTCGAGTTTAGGGGGTGAACTGGCACTCGGTCAATCCGAGTGCCAACCGTCGTGGCACACCGAGTCGACGCGACCGCCGTCTAGGCTGACGGGGTGAACAGGCGCAGCGAATGAACAAAGACGAGCTCGGCCTTGTGATGACATCGGCAGCCCTGCGGCTGCTCGATTCACTGCCCGAATACAGCGAATCCACCGACATCGTCAAGACCGTCGCCGCGCTGAGGCGCGACGGCCACCCGGCCGATCTCGTGTCGGCTGTGCTGACGCAGTCACGGCTCCGAGCGAAGGCCACGGGCAAATTCGGTGAGTTCGCCTCGCGCATGCTGTTCACCGAGGCCGGCCTCGAGCAAGCCACACGCCTGCGGGTGGCCGCGCTGCACGCCGGGCGATACCAGGCCGCCGGCATCCGGAGCGTCGCGGATCTGGGCTGCGGAATCGGGGCCGACGCTCTCGCCTTCGCCGCGCTCGATCTCGAGGTGCAAGCCGTCGAACACGATGAGGTGACAGCGGCCATCGCCTCGTACAATCTGGCCCCGTTCACCAACGTCACGGTGAGCCTCGGCGACGCGGCCGATCATGATCTCACCGGCGTCGACTCGGTCTATCTCGACCCCGCGCGACGCACCTCGGGGCACTCTGACACGCGCCGCCTGCCCGACCCGCGCGACTACTCCCCCTCGCTCGACTTCGCCTTCGGTGTGGCGCGCACAATGCCCACGGGCATCAAGCTCGGGCCAGGCTTCGATCGCGAGCTCATTCCCGACGAAGCGGAGGCGCAGTGGATTTCGGTGGACGGCCAACTGGTGGAGAACAGCCTGTGGTTCGGCCCGCTCGCACGTGAGGGCATCACCCGCAGCGCCCTCGTGCTGCGCGGAGACCACAGCGCCGAACTGGTCGCGGCCGGCGACAGCGTCGATGCCGACGTGGCCGAGCTCGGCACCTATCTCTATGAGCCCGACGGGTCTGTGATTCGCGCACGGCTGATCGGCGACCTCGCCCGCTCGCTCGATGCTCGAATGCTGAGCGAGCAGATCGCCTACCTCACCTCGGACACTCTCGTCTCGTCGCCGTTCGTCGCTGCCTTCCGCGTCGTCGACGCCCTTCCGAGCGACGAGTCGAAGCTCAAGAAGGAACTGCGCCGACGCGGCATCGGACGACTCGAGATCAAGAAGCGCGGCGTCGACATCGACCCGGCCGTGCTGCGCCGACGACTGTCGCTGTCGGGAGACGCGGAGGCCACTCTTGTGATGACGCGGGTGGCAGGTCGCCACACGGCGATCCTCGCCGAGCGCGTCTGACGTTGAGAACGACGAAGCGCCCTCCGTCGCAAGACAGAGGGCGCTTCGTCGATCGGGTCTAGTAGCTGCTGTACCCGGAGGACGCTGCAGTCGCGAAGATGAGCACCCATACGATGCCCCAGATCACCGAGACGCCGATTCCGACGAAACCGGTGATGATCGCGGTGAGCCAGAAGCCCTTCGCTGCGGGCTCACGCTTCTTGCCGAGGAATCCGAGAACGACGGCGCCGATCGAGAAGATCAGACCGAAGCCCGCGCCGAACAGCGAGATGACGACGCCGACGATACCGGCGATCATACCGATGAGGCTGAGTGTCTTCGGGGCCGCTGCGACGGGCGAATACGGCTGTCCGTAGGGAGCCGCGTTCGGGGCCTGAGCGTAGGGGTTGGCCGGCGGGGCCTGCTGGTAGCTGGGCGCTCCGTACGACGGGGTCGACGGCTCGGCCGGCGGCGTGTACGCGGGCGGAGCGGGCGGAGCGGGCGGAGCCGGCGGAGCCGGCGGCGAGCTCGGGGCACCGTAGCTGGGCGCGGGCGGGGTGGACGGGGCCGTGGGAGGCAGCGGCGGGACCGACGGCGTGCCCTCGGTCGACGGGGTATTGGGATCAGTCATGGGTCAACACTACTGAAGCTCGGTCACCCACATCTACGGGACACCCAGATTGGCCCGGCCGGATGGGCCTGACGGCTCAGAACGATGTCGGCGGCGTGGGACCGGAACTCACGAACATCACCAGCGCGACCAGTACACCGACGGTCGCAATGAGGCCTAGATACCCGAGGATGAGGCCGACGACCGCGAGGATCATGCCCGACTGCCGCCGCCGTCTCACCTGCGCGATGCCGATGTGCCCGAGAACGATGGCAACCGGCGAGATAAGAAGCACGCCGGTGATCAGAGCGAAGAGAGCCGGCATGTTGAGCATGCGGCGCGCTTGAACGGGCGGCGCGGCCTGAGACCCGAAAGCGGCCGACCCCGGGTCGGGCGAATACGGCGCGTAGACAGGCTGGCTCGACATAAATCGAGCCTAGCCGACCTGGATGTCGGTGATCGGCAGAGTCGAATCGGCCCCGAACCCCAGACCCGACGGCGCATGACCCGCCATGATCAGCTGCGCCCCGAGCGCGGCGATCATCGCGCCGTTGTCGGTGCACAGGCTGAGAGGCGGGATACGCAGGGCGACACCGGCGGCCCCGGCTCGAGCTGCGGCGACCTCGCGAACACGGGCATTGGCAACGACGCCGCCGCCGAGAAGAAGTCGAGGCACCCCGTACTCGGCGCACGCCGCGAGCGCCTTAGTGATCAGAACATCGACGACCGCCTCGCGGAAGCTGGCGGCGACATCGGCGAGTGGAACATCCTCTGCCGCATCCTGCTTCTTCTCAACCCACCGGGCAACCGCCGTCTTGAGCCCCGAGAACGAGAAGTCGTAGCGGTGGGCATCGTGGTCTTTCGGCAGGCTCAGCCCGCGCGGAAAGCGAATGGCCTTCGGGTTGCCTCCGACGGCCGCACGGTCGATCTCGGGCCCACCGGGGTACGGCAGACCGAGCAGTCGCGCGACCTTGTCGAACGCCTCGCCCGCCGCGTCGTCGATCGTCTCGCCGAGAAGCTCGACATCGGAGACCAGATCGCGCACCAGCAGAAGCGAGGTGTGCCCGCCCGACACGAGAAGAGCGATGGTCGGGTACTGAATCTCACCGTCCTCCACCTCGCTCGATCCATTGACTGTGTTCTGCGGCACTCGCAGCACGTCGGCACCGACGTGCCCGACCAGGTGATTCACCGCGTAGATCGGCTTCTCGATCGCGAGGGCGAGAGCCTTGGCGGCCCCGACTCCGACCATCAGCGCTCCGGCGAGGCCCGGCCCGCTCGTGACCGCGATGGCATCGATCTCGGCGAGCGTGACTCCGGCGTCGGCGAGTGCCGAGGTGATGGCGGGTGTCATGGCCTCGAGGTGTGCCCGCGCGGCGACCTCGGGAACGACTCCCCCGTAGCGCGCGTGTTCGTCCATCGACGACGCGATGGTGTTGCTCAGCAGCGTCGTGCCCCGCACGATTCCCACGCCTGTCTCGTCGCAGGATGTCTCGATGCCGAGAACGAGAGGATTGTCGGTGTTCACGGTTCGATCTCCTCGGCGTCGCCGATGCCGGTCCAGCGCGTCTGCTGGTCGGGGATGGCAGCACGCATCACGATGGCGTCCACGTTGTCAGGCTGGTAGTAGCCGGGGCGCACGCCGAGTCGCTCGAAACCCAGCGATGAGTACAGCGCCTCGGCACCGGGGTTGTCAGCGCGCACCTCGAGGAAGATCTCGCGAGAGCCCCTCCGCCGAGCCTCGTTCATAAGACTCGTCATCAGCACGCGACCGAGGCCCTTGCGCCGGGCCTCGGGCGCCACGGCGATCGTCTGGATGTCGCCCTCCTTCGCGCCGCGAGGCGCCAGCAGACCCGCATAACCCGCGATCGCGGCGCTGCTCGGCGAATCGTCGGCGCCGAGCGCGACGAGGTAGTAGCAGTGCGGACTGGTCAGGTCGGCGCGCATCGCGTCAGATGTCCAGGCGTCGGTCGTGAACACACTCGTCTCGATCTGCATGATCGCGTCGAGGTCGTCAGCGCCGGCTCGCCGCAGCTGCCAGCTCACTGCGTCACCCGTTTGATTCCGGATGGCATGGTCACGTCGGGCGAACGCAGGTAGAGCGCCTCGTCGGACGCGAGCGGCAATCCGGCACCGAGGAGCGCCGCGGCGGCCAGGGCGAGCTGGGCGGCGGGGATCTCCGCGGCATCCACCCGCCGTGCGTCGGAGTGCGGAAGCGCATCGGGCTTGGCGAGCCCGGGCCCGTCGAGGCGCACCGGCTCGGCGTTCGACAGGTCGTAGAGCGACCAGAACACCTCTTTGCGGCGAGCATCGGTGACCACCATGACGGTGTCGGATGCCCCCCGCGAGCGCCTCCTGGCGCGCAACGGCATCAGCACTGACCATGGGATGAAGCGGGAGCCCCGCCCCGAGAGCAAAGGTGCGCGCCGCGGCGATGCCGACGCGGAGACCGGTGAACGGCCCGGGCCCCATTCCCACGACCACACCGTCGAGCGACGAGGGCCGCACGTCGGCCGCAGAGAGAGCCTCGGCGAGCAGGGTGCCGATGACCTCGGCGTGCCTCATGGTGTCGGGCGTGGACCGTTCGACGACGATCGCGCCTGTCGACGGGTCGACGATGGCGACGGAGGTACCCGCTGAGGTGTCGATGGCCAGAAGCACGAGTTATAGGTTAGTCGCCCGCGAGCGCGTCGGTGCCCGGCCGCTCACTGCCAGCGCGGGCCGACGCCGTCGATGGTGACCCGGCGCGGTTCGATCGGCTCCTCGTCGTCGGGGCCCTCGGCATCCGAATCATCGGATGCGCCGCGCGGCCGATCGATCGTGATCGAGAGCCACGAGTCGGTGAGCTCCTCGACGAGGCCGGCACCCCATTCGATGACGACGATGGAGCGGTCGAAGTCGATGTCGAGGTCGTCGAGCTCGACAGCGCTCGAAAGCCTGTAGGCATCGACGTGCACGAGGGGCGGCTGGGCGGCATCAAGACGCGGATGCGTTCGGGCGAGCACGAAGGTGGGGCTCGTCACCGCGCCCCGAACGCCGAGCGCGTGGCCAAGCCCCCGCGTGAAGGTGGTCTTGCCCGCCCCGAGTTCGCCCGTGAGCAGAATGACGTCACCAGCTGTGAGCGAGCCCGCCACCTCGTGGGCGAGAGCCGCCATCTGTCCGGGATCTGCGATCACGAGCTCTCTGTGCAGCGCGGTCACCTGGCCACCTCCCGATCGATGTACCGGCGGGGAACACGACGGCCGATCCGCGCGAGGATCTCCCCCGCAGTCGAGCCCGAGTTCGCGGCCCAGTCCGCAGCGGTCGGCTCTGCCTCGAGACCCGGCCCGAACACGATGGCCCGGTCGCCAGGAACCATGGGCGCGTCGCCGACGTCGAGCACAACCTGATCCATCGCTATGCGGCCCGCGATGGGGTACTGGCGGCCGTTGATCGCCATGCGCCCCGAGCCGGTTGCGCCACGAGGAATGCCGTCGGCATAGCCCACCGGCACGAGGGCGAGGGTCGTCTCCTTCGGGGTTCGATACACGAATCCGTACGAGACCCCGTGGCCCTCGGGCACTCTCTTCACCGAAAGCACAGGGGCAGAGACGGTCATCACGGGAACGACTCCGGTCGGCGCACCGTCAGTGAGATCCATGCCGAAACCGAATGCCGCGATGCCCGATCCTGCGGGCGGAACAGAGAACCGCGTCGTGTGCCAGCAGCGCACATCGATTCCGATGCCGGCATCGGCGATGCTCTCGGCATCCCCTTGATCGCGCACGCTCAGAATATCTGCGCCCGACTCTGCCGCGACGCGGGCGAGAGGAACGAGTCCGTGGCCGTAGGCATCCGCCGTCATGTCGATCACGAGAGGACCACCGACAGTCCGAGCGGCCAGGATCGACACGTTGGTGCGGAACGCGTCGAGGTCGATCGTGGCTTCGCGTCCGCGGATCGGCGTGTCTGCGGGCGTGGCTGGCGGGGTCATTCCGTGTACTTTCTCGCGACCCGGGCGCCCAGTCGGGTGACGATCTCGTAGTTGATCGTGTCGGCGGCACGCGCCCAGTCATCGACGGAGGCGACGCCCCGGGCCGGGTCACCGAACAGGGTCACGACATCTCCCCGTGCCGAATCTGCGCCCGGCGATACAGGCTCGACGACGAGATGGTCGGATTCGATGCGCGTCACGAGAAGCCGCCCACCGTCGCCGGTGACATGGATGCGGCCTGCGGCCTGCGGAGGAATGCCATCACCATAGCCCAGGGGCACGATGCCCGATCGTGCTGCGAAATCGGCGTCGGACGAGGGTGCGACCGCGACGATCGTGCTGCGCAGCGTCATCACCGGGCGAAGCGCGAGCGCAGCCGAGTCGACACCGTCGAGCGGGGAGAGACCGTAGGCGCCGATACCGACACGCACGAGGTCGAGCCACGTGGCGGGCAGTCGCAGCGCTGCAGCGGTCGATGCCAGATGGCGAAGCTGCGGCCGCAAGCCCGCCTGGCGTGCGGCCTCGACGCCGACATGCAGGCGCTCGAGCTGGCGCGCGTCTTCTGCGTCGTCTGCATTGGAGAGATGGCTGAAGACACCTCGAACGATCAGGTGACCTGCGAGCTCGAGTCGACGCGCCTCGGCGAAGAGGGCACCCCAGTTCGGCTCATCGGCACCGTTGCGCCCCAGCCCTGTGTCGAGCTTGAGGTGCACAGACGCGGGAGCTCCCCCGACGGCACGCTGAGCCTCGGCGAGCGCATCGAGCTGGCCGAGATCGCTGACGCCGATGTCGATGCCCGCCTCCAACGCCGCCGCGAAATTCTCGTGGGACTCGTGCAGCCAGGCGAGCACGGGCTCTGCGATCCCCGCATCCCGCAGCTCAAAGGCCTCGGCGAGATCGGCAACGCCCAGCCATGTCGCACCACCGTCGAGCGCGGCGCGCGCAACCTCGACGGCGCCGTGCCCGTATGCGTTCGCCTTGACCACGATCATCACCTGCGCCCCGTCGGCGAGGGAGACGAATCGGGCGACGTTGTGGCGAACCGTCGCAAGGTCGATCAACGCGACCGAGTCGGGCGCCATGGGTGCACCGGTGCCGGAAGCGCTCATCAAGCCCCGCCTCCGGTCTCCTCGGCGCGCTCGGCCACGACGAAGGCAAAGGCCGAATCGCCGTCGTGGCTGAGCGAGAGGTGAATCGGTCCCACGCCGCGGGCGCGCGCCGTCTCGGCTACCTGTCCGGCAAGCAGAAACGACGGCTTGCCGTCTTCATCGGTCACGACCTCCATGTCGTGCCACCGAAAGCCGGAGGAGTCGCCAAGTGCCTTGATCAGCGCCTCCTTGGCAGCGAACCGCGCAGCGAGCGACCGAGGAGGACGGCCGCGTTCGCCCTCGGCGAACAGGCGCTCGACAAGCCCGGGCGTGCGATCGATCGACCGCACGAATCGAGGCACGTCGACGAGGTCGACGCCGATGCCCACGATCACCGACGAGACCTATTCGACGGTGACGGACTTGGCCAGGTTGCGCGGCTGGTCGACGTCGAGCCCCTTTGCCGTCGCGAGCTCCATGGCGAAGATCTGCAGCGGGATGACGGCCAGCAGCGGCTCGAACAGCGGGCCGGCCAGCGGGATGCGGAAAACCTCGGACGCGTAGGGCAGCACCGCAACGTCGCCCTCTTCGGCGATCACGAGCACCTTGGCGCCACGAGCCTTGATCTCCTGGATGTTCGACACGACCTTGGCATGCAGCGAGTTGGGGTGACGCGGGCTAGGCACGACCACGAAGACGGGCTGGCCCGGCTCGATCAGCGCGATCGGACCGTGCTTGAGCTCGCCCGCAGCGAAACCCTCGGCGTGAATGTACGCGAGCTCCTTGAGCTTCAGCGCACCCTCGAGGGCCACCGGGAATCCGACGTGCCTGCCAAGGAAGAGAACGGCACGGGAGTCGCTCATCCAGTTCGCCAGCTCGGTGATGTCGCCGTGCTGCTCGAGCACCCAGCGGATCTTGTCGGGGATCGCCTGAAGCTCGACGATGGAGGTGGCGATCGTCTCGTCGTCGAGCGTCGCACGCACGCGGGCGAGGTGGAGGCCGAAGAGGTAGAGCGCCGTGATCTGAGCGATGAACGCCTTGGTCGATGCGACGGCGACCTCGGGGCCGGCATGCGTGTAGATGACCGCATCGGACTCGCGCGGAATCGTGGCGCCCTGGGTGTTGCAGATCGACAGGGTGCGGGCCCCCTTCGCCTTCGCCTCTTGAACGGCCACGAGGGTGTCCATGGTTTCGCCGGACTGGCTGATCGAGATCACCAGGGTGCGCTCATCGACCACGGGGTCGCGGTAGCGGAACTCGTGGGAGAGCTCGACCTCGACGGGGATGCGGGCCCACTTCTCGATGGCGTACTTGCCGAGCATGGCCGAATACGCCGCCGTGCCGCACCCGAGAATAACGATGCGGTCGATCGCAGTAAGCAGCTCGTCGATGCCCTCGAGTTCGCCCAGCACCACGTGGTCGTTGTGGATGCGGCCAAGGAGCGTGTTCGAGACGGCCTCGGGCTGCTCGCTGATCTCCTTCGCCATAAAGCTCGACCAGCCGCCCTTCTCCACGGCGGAGGCATCCCATGACACCTCGTACTCGTGAGCCTCGACGCCGTTGCCCGCGAAGTCGGTGACAGAGACAGAGTCGGGCGTGATCGTGACGATCTGATCCTGCCCGATCTCCATGGCACGGCGGGTGTGCTCGATGAAGGCGGCCACATCGGAGCCGAGGAAGTTCTCGCCGTCGCCCAGGCCGATGACGAGCGGCGAGTTGCGCCGTGCGCCCACGACGACGCCGGGCTCGTCCTGGTGCAGAGCAAGCAGGGTGAAGGCGCCCTCGAGGCGGGCAACGACGCGACCGAGCGCAGCGGGAAGACCGCCCTCTCCTTCGAGGTACTCCCGGCCCAGCAGCTTGGCGGCGACCTCAGTGTCGGTCTCGCTCTCGAATGTGTACCCGTCGGCCAGCAGCTCGTCGCGCAGACTTGCGAAGTTCTCGATGATGCCGTTGTGAATGAGTGCGATGCGACCGTCGGCGCTCAGGTGCGGGTGCGCGTTGACATCGGTGGGGCCACCGTGCGTGGCCCAGCGTGTGTGGCCGATGCCGGTGCGGCCATCGGTCAGAGCGGATGCCTCGAGATCGGCGGCGAGGACCGCCAGCTTGCCAGCCCGCTTGCGTGTGACCAGCTCGCCCGATTCGGTGATGATGGCGACGCCAGCGGAGTCGTATCCCCGGTATTCGAGCCGACCCAACCCGCCCATCAGAACATCGAGACTGGAGTTGTTACCGACATAACCTACGATTCCGCACATCCCTCGAGTTTACGGCCTGTACCAGGCGTGGGGCACAATAGGGAATCTATGGCTGATACCGGGCACTCCCCCCAAACCACGGGCCACCCGACTCCCTTCCGCGACATCGCCCGCAGGGAATGGGCCGATCTGGCGCCGTCCACACCGCAACCTCTCTCCGAGACGGAGATCGTTCAACTGCGCGGGCTCGGTGAGCCGCTCGACATGACCGAGGTCGCCGAGGTGTATCTCCCGCTGAGTCGTCTGCTCAATCTGTACGCGGCCGGCGCCAAGAGGCTGCACGCATCGACCAGCGACTACCTCGGCGACAGACAGACCGCCACGCCCTTCGTCATCGGCGTCGCCGGCTCGGTTGCCGTCGGCAAGTCAACGATCGCGCGCCTGCTGCGCGAGCTGCTTGCCAGGTGGTCGGACACGCCCCGGGTCGAACTCGTCGCCACCGACGGCTTCCTCTACCCGAACGCCGAGCTCACCCGACGCGGCATCATGCACCGCAAGGGATTTCCCGAGTCGTACGACAGGCGAGCCCTGTTGCGCTTCATCAGCGCGGTCAAGAGCGGTGTTCCCGAAGTACGCGCGCCGTTCTACTCGCACCTCGCCTACGACATCGTGCCCGAGGCTCAGATCGTGGTGCGGCAGCCCGACATCCTCATCGTCGAAGGACTCAACGTGCTGCAGCCCCCACAGCCGGGCCAGGGTCTCGCCGTGAGCGACCTGTTCGACTTCTCTATCTATGTGGATGCCCGCACCAGCGACATCGCCACGTGGTACGTCGATCGCTTCCTGGCTCTCAAGCGTGGGGCATTCGCGAATCCGAATTCGTTCTTCCACCGCTACGCGGAGCTGAGCGACGACGATGCCCGCTCGACGGCCGCCGAGATCTGGCGTTCGATCAACGAGCCGAACCTCGTCGAGAACATCCAGCCCACGAAATCGCGGGCCACGCTGGTGTTGCGCAAATCATCGACGCACGCCGTCGACAGGGTCCTGCTGCGCAAGATCTGAGTGACTCAGCGGCTCAGCTCAGCGAGAAGCCGCCGTCGCTCGTGAGAACCTGGCCGACCATCCACCGACCCTCGTCCGAGACGAGCCAGGCGATCAGACGGGCGGGGTCGCTGGGCAGCCCGAAGCGACCGAACGGCATCGAACGCAGCGCCCCCTTCTTGACCTCGGCCGATCTGTCGGTGGGCTCGTCGTCGAGGTATCCCGTATTCACCGGCCCGGGGTTCACGGTGTTCAGCAGTATCCCCCGGGTCAGGAGCTCGGAAGCCACCGTCGGGGTGATGCCCGCAAGAGCCGCCTTGCTCGTGGCATAGGCCACCTCCCCGGGCATCGGACCCTCGTGCTGCCCGGAGGTCATCCAGATCACCCGGCCCGTGGCGCTCTCGTCGATCGGCCCGAACGAGTCCGGGGCGAACTGTTCGGCGAAGTGACGGGTCAGCAGCAGCGTTGAGCGAGCGTTGACCGACCAGTGGGCGTCGAGGCTCTCGGGTGTCATGTCGAATATCGAGCCATCTCCGCCGCTGCGCGCGTGATTGCAGATCAGAATGTCGAGACGGCCGAACGTGTCGACCGCTGCATCGATGAGACGGCGAGGTGCCGTGGACTCCGCGAGGTCGAGACCCCAGTCGCCGAAGTCCGCACCCGGGGCCAGCGCCGAACGGACCGCGGCGCGAACGGAGTCGATGTCGTCAGCACCCCACGGCTGGTCCGCGTCGTGGGGAGAATAGTGCTGCACAAAGACGCTCGCCCCGAGTTCGGCGAGCCGTCGGCTCACACCGAGCCCGATGCCACGGCGCCGCGATACTCCGGTGACAAGAGCCGTGCGGCCGGCGAGGGGCAACGACGATGAGCGGTCGGCAGACATGTTCATGCCGCCAAGGCTACGCCGAGCGCGCGCTCAGCGGCGGTTCAGAGGCCGAGGCGGTCGCGAACGACGTCGGCCAGGCTGTGCGCGATGCGATCGGCGGTGGCTTGGTCGGCCGCCTCGACCATAACGCGCACGAGCGGCTCGGTGCCCGATTTGCGCAGCAGCACGCGGCCGGTGTCGCCCAGTTCAGCCTCTGCGGTACGTACGGCCTCGGCGAGAACCTCGTCGGTGTGCACGGCGTGGTGGTCGACGTTCTTGACGTTCACCATGATCTGGGGGAACACCGTCATGACCTCGGCCAGTTCGGCCAGCGTCTTGCCGCGCCAGGCCATCTCGGCGACGAGGTGGAGACCGGTGAGAATGCCGTCGCCGGTCGTGCCGAAGTCGCTCATGATCACGTGGCCCGACTGCTCACCACCCAGCGAATAGTTGTGGGCGTTCATCTCTTCGAGCACGTAGCGGTCACCAACGCTCGTCTGGATGACCTTGATATCGTTCTGCTTCATCGCGACGAGAAGGCCGAGGTTGCTCATAACGGTGGCTACCAGGGTGCTGTCGCGCAAAGCGCCGCGCTCGTTCATGCCGATCGCCAGAATCGCCATGATCTGGTCGCCGTCGACGATGGTGCCATTGCGATCGACGGCCAGGCAGCGGTCTGCGTCGCCGTCGTGAGCGATGCCCACATCGGCGCCGTGCAGCAGCACTGCTTCGGCCAGCTTGTCGAGGTGGGTCGAGCCCACGCCGTCGTTGATGTTAAGCCCGTCTGGGTCGTCACCGATCACGGTGACGCGCGCTCCAGCATCCGTGAACACCTGGGGTGACACGCCTGCCGCCGCGCCGTTGGCACAGTCGAGCACGACGTGCAGGCCGTCGAGGCGGTGCGGGAGACTGGCCAGCAGGTGAACCACGTAGCGGTCTTCGGCGTCGGCGAATCGGCGGATGCGGCCAACGTCTTTGCCCGTGGGCGCCTTCTTAGGGCCCGACATGGCGGCCTCGATGCGATCTTCTACCTCGTCGGGCAGCTTCGTGCCGCCGCGGGCGAAGATCTTGATGCCGTTATCGGGCGCAGGGTTGTGCGAGGCCGAGACCATAAAACCGAAGTCTGCATCGATGTCGGCGATGAGAAACGCGATCGCCGGCGTCGGAATGACCCCGGCGTCGAGCACGTCGACGCCCGAACTCGCCAGGCCGGCGGCTACCGCCGCGGAGATGAACTCGCCCGAGATGCGGGGGTCTCGAGCGACCACCGCAACAGGACGCCTCCCCGTCGCCGCGCGAGCGGCCGCACTGCGGCCCTGGCCGAGAACCACCGCGGTGGCTTGAGCGAGGGAGAGTGCGAGGTCGGCGGTGAGATCGGCGTTCGCGAGTCCGCGAACGCCGTCTGTGCCGAACAGACGGGGAGGCATTGTGGTGCTGTCTTTTAGAGCAGTCGAAGGACGACTGCGATTAGCGCTTCGAGAACTGAGGAGCCTTGCGGGCCTTCTTGAGACCGGCCTTCTTGCGCTCCTTGACGCGAGCGTCGCGGCTGAGGAAGCCCGCCTTCTTCAGCGTCGCGCGGTTGTTCTCTTCGTCGATCTCGTTCAGCGCACGGGCGATGCCCAGGCGAAGAGCGCCGGCCTGACCGGAGGGGCCACCGCCAGAGATCTTTGCGACGACGTCGTAGCTGCCCAGCAGGTCGAGAACCTTGAACGGGTCGGTGATCAGCTGCTGGTGCAGCTTGTTCGGGAAGAAGTCGGCGAACTCACGGCTGTTGACCGTGATGGTGCCGGCACCCGGAACGAGACGCACGCGGGCGATGGCCTGCTTGCGACGGCCGACGGCCGCTCCTGAAACGGTGAGCGCGGGGCGCGGGGCTGCCTGTGCGGCTGCCTCGGCGGGCGTCTCGGTGGAATAGCTCTGCTGCTCCTCGGTGGGAGCAACGTCAATCTGGTCTGCGATCTTCGCCACGATGGTTACGAATCCTTAGCTTGTCTTAGAAGAAGTGTCTGGGCCGGTCGCTACTGGGCGACCTGGTCGAGGGTGTACGGCGTCGGCTGCTGGGCAGCGTGAGGGTGCTCGGAGCCGGTGTACACCTTGAGCTTCGTCAGCTGGGCGCGACCGATCGAGTTCTTCGGGAGCATTCCGCGAACGGCCTTCTCGATTGCGCGAGTCGGGTTCTTCTCGAGGAGCTCGGCATACGTCACCGACGACAGTCCGCCCGGGTAGCCCGAGTGGCGGTATGCCAGCTTCTGCGCGAGCTTCTTGCCGGTCAGGGCGACCTTCTCGGCGTTGATGATGATGACGAAGTCACCCATGTCCATGTGGGGGGTGAAGGTGGCCTTGTTCTTGCCGCGGAGGATGACCGCTGCGTGGCTGGCGAGGCGACCGAGGACTACGTCTTCGGCATCGATGATGACCCAGTTACGGGTGACCTCGCTGATCTTGGGGGAATAAGTGCGCGTCACAGTATTACTGCTTTCTTTGTCGAAATGAGGAGTCCGTGAAATCCCACTCCGGTGGCGTGTTCCTCGATCGACTCACTCGACCACGGGCAAGAAGCCCGGGAACGCGGCCCGTGGAGGGCTCAAGTTCGGGCGCCACACGAAGCTGCGTGGACACCAAGAATCGAGACTAGCCTATTTGCGGCCGCTCCGCGACTGCCGCGGCGAACTCACGTGCGCTTCGCGCGGGTCTGCAGGGCCCGGTCGGCGAAACCGGATGCCTCGGGGTAGCCCACTTCGCGCAGTATCAGGCCACGCGCCGGCATGACCTTGAAGGCGCTCGTGCGCTCGAGCGCGTCGCTCAGAGACACGAGTTCGCTCGTATCGAAGCGCCCCTCCCCCACGGCGACGCAGGCCCCCACCAGGGCCCGCACCATGCTGTGGCAGAACGCATCGGCCTGCAGTCTCGACACCAGCACCCCCTCATCGTCGCGTTGCCAAGTGAAGGATTGAAGAGACCGGATGGTGGTGGCTCCCTCTCTCGGCTTGCAGAACGAGGCGAAGTCGCGCAGCCCGAGGAGACTCTGCGCGGCGGCATGCATCAGGGCGGCGTCGAGAGAACCGGTGTACGCGGCGGTGAACGTGCGCTCGAGCGGATTGCGCTCGGTCGACGCATCGGCGAGGCGGTACTCGTAGCGACGCCACGTGGCCGAGAACCGCGCATCGAAGTGCTGGTCGGCCCGCGCGCTCGAGGTGACCACAACATCCGATGTCGTCCCGAGCACACCGTTGATGCGCCGAGCCAAAGCTTCGGGTGCCAGCCGAGCGGCCTGGGCCGGCGTCAGATCGAGGTGCGCGACCTGCCCCGTCGCGTGCACCCCGGCATCCGTTCGCCCGGCGACCACGAGCGTGGGGGCGGGCCCGTGGCGGTGATAGATGGTGTCGAGGGCCTCTTCGAGCACCCCCTGCACCGTGCGCAGCGCGGGCTGTTTCGCCCAGCCCGAGAAACCCGTGCCGTCGTAGGCGATGCCCAAACGCACACGAACGAGGTCTTCGGCACTCGGCACGAGCGTCATATCAGTTCTCCGGTCGGTCATCGTCAACGAGCATAGAACGAGAGAACGCCCCGTCATCCGAGCGGATGACGGGGCGTTCGCAGGTGGTGCTGACTACTTGGCGTCGTCGGCCTTGTCGGCGGCGTCGGCCTCGACCTCTGCAGCGGCGTCGGTCACGACCTCGTCTTCGACGGGCGCACTCTCTTCGACGGTCTCAGTCTGTTCGACCGGCACATCTTCGACCGGAGCGTCTTCGACCGGAGCGTCTTCGACCGGAGCGTCTTCGACCGGAGCGTCGGCGACCTTCTTGGACTTCGACTTCGACGGCGTCTTCACGACGGGCTCGAGCACGAGCTCGATCTGAACCATCGAGGCGTTGTCGCCCTTGCGGAAGCCGAGCTTCGTGATGCGGGTGTAGCCACCCTCACGCTCAGCGACGAGCGGAGCGATCTCGGTGAAGAGCTCGTGCACGACGCTCTTGTCGCCGATGACGCCGAGAACGCGACGACGAGCGTGCAGGTCTCCGCGCTTGGCGAACGTGATCAGACGCTCGGCGACCGGACGCAGGCGCTTGGCCTTGGTCTCGGTGGTCTTGATGCTCTTGTGGGTAAAGAGGGCGGCAGCCAGGTTGGCGAGCAGCAGGCGCTCGTGCGCCGGTCCGCCACCGAGACGGGGTCCCTTGGTGGGCTTAGGCATGGTGTTTCTCCAGAATCAGTTCAGGTAAGTAGGTTCGCGTCGACGGCAGAGCGCGACTAGATGTTCTCGTCGTCGTAGCCGCCGTAGAAGTGGGCTCCGTCGAAACCGGGAACCGTGTCCTTCAGCGACAGGCCAAGCTCAACGAGCTTGTCCTTGACCTCATCCACCGACTTCTGTCCGAAGTTGCGGATGTTCATGAGCTGGGTCTCACTCAGGGCGACCAGTTCGCTCACCGTGTTGATTCCCTCGCGCTTGAGGCAGTTGTACGAACGCACGCTCAGGTCGAGGTCTTCGATCGGAACGGCAAGTTCGCTGGAGAGAACGGCGTCGACCGGCGCGGGGCCGATCTCGATGCCCTCTGCGGCGGTGTTGAGCTCGCGAGCCAGGCCGAAGAGCTCGGTCAGCGTGCGGCCCGCCGAAGCGATGGCGTCGCGCGGCGTGATGGCGTTCTTCGTCTCGACATCGACAACCAGGCGGTCGAAGTCGGTGCGCTCACCGGCACGAGTCGCCTCGACGCGGTAGGTCACCTTCAGCACGGGCGAGTAGATCGAGTCGACCGGGATCTGGCCGGCTTCGGAGAACTCGCTGCGGTTCTGCGTGGCGGAGACGTATCCACGGCCGCGCTCGATGATGAGCTCGAGCTCGAACTTGGCCTTCTCGTTGAGCGTCGCGATCACGAGCTCGGGGTTGTGGATCTCGACACCGGCCGGAGCCGAGATGTCTGCAGCCGTGACCTGGCCCGATGCGTGCTTGCGCAGGTAGGCGGTGATCGGCTCGTCGTGCTCGCTCGAGACAACGAGTCCCTTGATGTTCAGGATGATCTCGGTGACGTCTTCTTTAACACCGGGGATCGTCGAGAACTCGTGCAGCACGCCGTCGAGACGGATGCTGGTGACAGCGGCTCCGGGGATCGACGACAGCAGTGTGCGACGGAGCGAGTTGCCGAGCGTGTAGCCGAAACCGGGTTCCAGGGGCTCGATGACGAACCGCGAGCGGAATTCGGAGATGTTTTCTTCGGTGAGCGTGGGGCGCTGTGCAATAAGCACTATTGATTCCTTTCGGCCAGATGTCCGCTATATGACACCTTGCAGTGACAACCGGGTGGCGGGCCCGGCTGGTTATTGAGTTATGAAACCACGTACAACCCGTCGATCGGAGAATGGGAAAAATCCCATTCTCCGATCGGCGGTTGGCTTACTTAGACGCGACGGCGCTTCGGCGGGCGGCAACCGTTGTGCGCCTGCGGGGTGACGTCGTTGATCGATCCGACCTCGAGGCCTGCGGCCTGGAGCGAGCGGATGGCGGTCTCGCGGCCGGATCCCGGTCCCTTGACGAAGACGTCGACCTTCTTGACACCGTGCTCCTGAGCCTGGCGCGCGGCCGACTCGGCGGAGAGCTGCGCGGCGAAGGGGGTCGACTTGCGCGATCCCTTGAAGCCGACGGTTCCCGACGAAGCCCAGCTCAGCACAGCACCCTGGGGGTCGGTGATGGTGACGATGGTGTTGTTGAACGTCGACTTGATGTGGGCCTGGCCCACGGCGATGTTCTTCTTCTCTTTACGACGCGGCTTACGAGCGGCCGATTTTGGTGCTGCCATTGTTTTCTCCTAAAACGTTTATGGCGATGCGTGAGGCTCTGGGGCCTCTCGCTATCGGGCCTTCTTCTTGCCGGCGACGGTGCGCTTCGGGCCCTTGCGGGTGCGAGCGTTGGTCTTGGTGCGCTGTCCGTGAACGGGCAGGCCACGACGGTGACGAACACCCTGGTAGCTTCCGATCTCGACCTTGCGACGGATGTCTGCTGCGACCTCACGACGAAGGTCACCTTCTACCTTGAAGTTGCCTTCGATGTAGTCGCGCAGCGCGATGAGCTGGTCATCGCTGAGATCCTTGACTCGGATGTCGCCCGAGATCTCGGTGTCGGCCAGAGTCTTGAGCGCACTGGTGCGACCGACTCCGTAGATGTAGGTGAGTGCGACTTCCACGCGCTTGTCGCGCGGAATGTCTACGCCTGCTAGACGTGCCATGGTGGTGGCTCCTGTTGATGAGTGGAGGTCTGCAGCAGAACCGGTGCCGCGGCCTCCGACCGCGGGTGTCCTCGATCAGCCTCTCGGCCGATCGGATCTGGTTCTGCTGTTGTGTTGTGAGGGTGAAACGGGTGGAGCTGGCGGCTGCTTAGCCCTGGCGCTGCTTGTGACGCGGGTTGCTCTTGCAGATGACCATCACGTTGCCGTTGCGACGAATGACACGGCAGTGCTCGCACATCGGCTTGACGCTGGGGTTGACCTTCATGGTGATTCCTTGCTTTCGCTGTCTTCGTACCCGGAGGATGCCCCGGGCCGTTACTTTCCAGCGATCAACATCGCTCGGATGAGCGTTACTTGTAGCGGTAGACGATCCGACCACGGGTCAGGTCGTAGGGGCTCAGCTCTACGATCACCCGGTCCTCGGGGAGGATTCGGATGTAGTGCTGACGCATCTTGCCCGAAATGTGGGCGAGTACTTTGTGTCCGTTGGTCAGCTCAACACGAAACATCGCGTTGGGCAGAGCCTCGACCACTGCGCCTTCGATCTCGATGACACCGTCTTTTTTGGCCATTACTCACTATCGCTAAAGTTATTGATTGCTGGTCGTGCGTTTGGATGGGTGATTGCGCCGGGAGAAACCCGAACGCGGCACGCCGAAAAGGGCGTACAAACACCAAAGATCGAGCTTAGGTGATATGAGCCTTTCTGGCAAGTCGATCCCGCTACGATTCAGGGCTGACTCTTCTGCACCCGCTCGACGACTCTCACCACGTGGGCGTAGAGGGGGTGGGCTGCGTCGAGCCCGGTCAGACGTGACGTCGCGTCCTCGGCCGTCGACGTGGCGAGCAGCTCTTTCAGCTCCACACTCTGCGCGTCTTCCGGCAGATCGAAGCGCAGCGCCGCCCCGATCGCGCCCAGCAGAGCCTCGGGCACTATGCCGCGCTCGGCGAGCTCTGCCGCCGGGCCGATGAAGCGCTCGTGTCGGCCGAGCTTGCGCACGGGCTGGCGTCCGACGCGGGCCGGAGTGTCGGGCAGGAACGGGTTTGCGAAGCGCGTGAGGTTCTTCTGTACGTACGCCTCCTGCACCTCAGGGTCGAAGTCGTACTTCGCGATAAGCAGAGCCTTGGTCTCGTCGAGCACCGCGGCGACCCGGGCGAAGACCTCGGAGCTGCGCATGGCGTCGGCCAGGGTGGCCGCGCCCTCCAGAAAGCCGAAGTAGGCCGTGGTGGCGTGGCCGGTGTTCACGGTGAAGAGCTTGCGCTCGATGTAGGGAGCGAGGTCGTCGACGAAGTGGGCTTCGGCGATCTGGGGCAGTTCGTCGCCGAAAGGGCCGGATTCGATCGCCCACTCGAAGAAATCCTCGACGGTCACGTCGAGTCCGGCGTCCGCCGCCTGGCCCGGAACGATGCGGTCGACGGCCGTGTTCGCGAAGACGGCACGAGCGTCGAGGGATGCGAGGGCCGCGTCGTCGAGCCCCGCCACGATCTCCTGCTTCAGCAGGTCGGTGGCGTTGATGGCGTTCTCGCAGGCCATGACCGCGAGCGGCTTCAGCGACGCATCCCGCGCGTTGATGGCGCGGGCAATGAGGGGCGCGACGAAACGCAGGATGTTCGGACCCACCGCGGTCGTAACGATGTCGGCCGATGCGATCTCGGCGACGACGTCAGCCTCGTGCGTGGCCGAGTTCAATGCCCGGTAGTTGTCGACCATCCAGCTCTTCGAGGACGCCCCCACCTCGTGCACCCGGTAGCTGGGCGTCGAGGCGAGCGAGTCGATGAGTTCGGCGTTCACATCGGCGAACACCACCTCGTAGCCGGCGTTGTGCAGAATCAGTCCGACGAAACCGCGACCGATGTTGCCGGCGCCGAAGTGAACCGCCTTCATTCGTTGACCTCGCCCAGCAGCGCGAAGAGTGCGGGGGCGTCAGGCGCATCCAGGAGCTTCTGAACCTCGTCGTCGTCGGAGAAGATGATGGCGATCTTCGAGAGGATGTCGAGGTGGCCGTTGTCTTTGCCGGCGATGCCGACGACGAAGCGCACCTCGTTGCCATCCCAGTCGATCGGGGCCGCGTAGCGCACGAACGACAGGCCGGAGGCGAGGATCGTGTCTTTGCCCTCGTTCGTTCCGTGGGGGATGGCCAGGAAATTGCCCATATAGGTCGAGACGCTCTTCTCTCGCTCGAGCATGTAGCCGACGTAGCTGTCGGTCACGGCCCCCGCGGCTACGAGAATGGATGCCGCTTCGCGGATCGCCTCCTCCTGCGTGGTCGCGGTGCCGTCGACGCTGATTGATTCGAGATCCAGTACTTTGTCGCTCATGACGTCCTCTTCGTTCGCTTCGTAGGTGTTAGGGCCCGGGCCGCCCGGCCGCCGGAGTCGTGCTCCGACGGCCGGGGGCGTCCTGGGGTGGAGGATCAGGCTACGCCTGGTCCGTGGGGTGCTGGGCTGCGACCTGGTTCACGACCTCGTCGTACTTCGGGCTGTTCATGAAGTTGTCGACCGAGACGTGCTGGGCGTTCGGCGTCTTCTGGCGTGCCCTATCGGTGAGCTCCTTCTGGGTGATCACCAGATCGATGTCATCAGTCAGGTTCGCGATGGCGAGGTTCTTGACCGAGACATCGGTGATGCCTGCCTTCTTGAGCTTGTTCCGCAGCACGGAGGCTCCCATGGCGCTCGATCCCATGCCTGCGTCGCAGGCGAACACGATGTTCTCGAGCTTCGCGGCGGTCGCCACTCCGCTGCTCGCCGTCGCCGACGTGGCTGAGTCGGTTCCCAGCAGGGAGCCGACGCGGCTCTCGCCGCCCTTGTTCGCCGCGTTCGCCGCGAGAGCTGCGCCCAGGGCGTCCTCGCCGGCGGCCTCGGCTGCGAGATCTTTCTTGCGGCTCGACCGAAGGATGATCATCGAGACGAAGAACGTGACGGCGGCCGACAGCAGAACCGAGAGCGCGACACCGAGGTAGCTGTCCGATGCGGTCTGCGCGAAGACCGCGATGATGCTTCCCGGGGCCGCTGGAGCGCGGAGGCCCGAGTCCATCAGCATGTTGGTCGTCACGCCGGTCATGCCACCCGCGATGAGGGCGATGATCAGGGTCGGCTTCATCAGTGCGTACGGGAAGTAGATCTCGTGGATGCCGCCGAAGAACTGGATGATCGCGGCGCCGGGAGCGGAGGCGCGAGCCGCGCCGATTCCGAAGACGACGAACGCGAGCAGCAGGCCGACACCGGGGCCGGGGTTCGCCTCGAGCAGGAACAGGATCGACTTGTGGCTCTCGCCGGCGGCCTGTTCGATGCCGAGGGGGGTCAGAACACCGTGGTTGATGGCGTTGTTCAGGAAGAAGACCTTGGCCGGCTCGATGATGATGCTCGTCAAGGGCAGCAGGTTGGTGTCGACGAGCCATCCGACGGCGCCGCTCAGCAGCGACATGATGCCGTTGATCGCCCAGGCCACCGGGTAGAACCCGATGATGAGGAGGACGAAGCCCCAGATTCCGGCCGAGAACATGTTGACCAGCATCTCGAAGCCGGGCCGGATCTTGCCGTCCCACAGGCCGTCGAGCCACTTCATCGAGTACGCGGCGATCGGGGCCATGATCATGGCACCGATGAACATGTGCACCTGGCCGAGCTCCGACGCGTCGGGGTTGGCGGCCAGCGCGGCCGCGTTGATCTGAGCGATCAGGTAGTCCGACCCGCCGATGACACCCATCAGGGCGATCGAGGCGACGACTCCACCGCGGACCTGGTAGATCATGTGGCCGCCCGTGTAGGCGATCAGGATCGGCAGCAGGTAGTGGATGAACGGCCCGACGATGGTCGCCAGCTGCTCGTTCGGAAGCCATCCGACATCGATGAAGAGGGCCGTCAAGAGGCCCCACGCGATGAGGGCGGGGATGTTCGGCATGATCATGCCGGAGAGGAATGTGCCGAATCGCTGAACGCGAACGCGGGCACCTCCCGTTGTAGCGGGAGCTGACGTCGTCGTCATGAGTGTTTCTCCTTGTTTCTGTGTTGAGAGGGATGCGTGATCGGTCGTGTGCGGTGCAGGTGTTACATCAGGAGGACGCGCTGGCGGACACCGCTGCGCGGGCCTCCATCGCGCTGTTCGCCTTGAGGGCGAGTTCGGCGAAGTGCTGTGCCTGCTCGATCGTGTAGAGACGCAGCTCTGCACGAACGTCGGCGAGCGCGGCGGGCGACATCGAGAGGCTTGTGGCCCCGAGCCCGACGAGCACGACGGCGAGCAGCGGGTCGGCGGCAGCCTCGCCGCAGATGCCGACGGGCTTGCCCAAGGCCGCCCCGGCCTTGCCCACTTCTCCAACGAGGCGGAGTACAGCAGGGTGCCACGGGTCCTGGAACGACGCGACGCTGCCGAGCAGGCGGTCGGCGGCCAGTGTGTACTGCGTCAGGTCGTTCGTTCCGATCGACGCGAAGTCGGCGTCGACGAGGATGCGATCGGCCAGCAGGGCAGACGAGGGCACTTCGATCATGACCCCGGCCGTCTTCAGGCCGATCTCACGAGCGATGCTCGTGAAGTACCGGGTCTCCTCGAGGGTCGACACCATCGGCGCCATGACCCAGACGTCGGCCGTGTTCTCCGCTTCGGCATTGCGGATGGCGGTGAGCTGGTCGCGCAGAATCTGCTCATTCGCCCGCAGGGCTCGCAGACCACGAAGGCCGAGCGCCGGGTTCTCCTCCGGAGCATCGTTCAAGAAGCTGAGCGGCTTGTCGGCTCCTGCGTCCAGCGCGCGGACCACGACCTTCTTGCCCGGGAACGCAGCGAAGAGCGATGAGTACTGCGCCTGCTGCTCCTCGACTGTCGGCGCCTGCGCCGAGTCGAGGAACAGGAACTCGGTGCGGAAAAGCCCCACACCCTCGGCGCCCAGTTCCACGGCTTCTTCTGCTCCGCCCGCCGAGCCGAGGTTGGCCAGCAGGGGAATCTCTGTATCGTCTGCGAGACGACCGGGGCCTGCCGGTGCTTTCGCGAGCGAGGCACGCTCCTGAATGGCCATCTTTGCGGCGAACCGCTGGTCTTCGTTCGGGTCGACGGTGATCGTGCCGGTCGAGGCATCCACGACGACGGTGGTTCCGTTCGCGATCTCGAGAGCGCCGGCGGCACCGACCACAGCGACGATCGACTTCTCACGCGCGAGGATGGCCGTGTGCGAGGTCGGCCCGCCGTCGCTCGTGATCAGTCCCAGCACCTTGTCGAGGTTGAGAAGCGCCGTGTCGGCAGGAGCCAGATCACGGGCCACGAGCACGAACTGGTGATCGGGGTCCGGCACACCGGGTGCTTCGACTCCCTGCAGCTGGGCGACGACTCGCTGAGACACGTCATCGAGGTCGGTCGCCCGCTCCCCCATGTAACCACCCATGCTGACGAGCAGGTCGCGGAAGCTCGCGAAGGCCTCGAACACTGCGCGTTCGGCCGTCTTGCCCGTGCCGATGCGCGCCTTGACGTCGTCGGAGAGCGTCGGATCCTCGGCCATGAACGCCTGGGCCTCGAGCACGTCTTTGGCGGAACCGCCGGCGCGCTCGCCGCGAGCCCGGATGCCTGCCGCAGTGGCGGCGAGCGCGACCGCGGCACGTTCCTTCTCGGCATCGACGCTCAGCGTCGACGGCGCATCCTGCGGTTCGGGCAGCGGAGCCGGCATCTGCAGCACCGTTCCCATCGCCATACCGCGACCGATTCCTACTCCCTGGAATGTCATGGCGCTCACGCGGCGTCGTGGTCGGTGGTGAGCAGGGCTGCGAGTTCGTCGAGCACCGCGTCGGCGCCGTCGCCCTCGACAGACAGCACAACGTCGTCATTGTGGTCGATGCCGAGCGAGATCACACCGAGAATGCTGGCCGCGTTCACGGTCTTGTCACCCTTCGTCAGCTGCACGGGGACTCCCGCTTTGGCCGCGGCCTGAGTGAAGATCGACGCCGGACGCGCGTGCAGCCCGTGGGTCGAGGCGATGGTGACGGTGCGTTCAGCCATGATTTCTCCTTGATATTTCGTGGTTCATTCGGTGGGTCACGACGAGCTGGTGGGGTGGGCGACGCTGCGCAGCACGAGATCGAGTGCCGTCTCTTCGCCGCTCGCGCCGAATATCGTGTCGGGAAGGAGGGCGATTGCCACACCCGCGGCGTCGGCCAGCTGCGAGAGCTCATCGAACTGTGCGGCGAGGTGGGGGCCGACCAGCAGTACGTCGATCTCGCCGATTCGCTCGTCGAGCCCCTCGGTACTGGATGCCGAGACGCTCACATCGATATCGCGACCGTGCGCGGCGGCCCGAATGCGGTGGGCCAGAAAAGTGCTCGATGCACCGGCACCGCAGACAACCAGAACTCTGTGCATCTCTCGCCTCCTTGCGATCTACGTTCAATACTCTCGGAGAAGTCACGGCTTCGCGCCCGGTTGCGCCCCAGAAAAATTTCCGCAGGGGCGGAAGCAGCGTCGCGGCAATTAGTCTGGATGGGCCCGGGATGGTTGACTCGGGTCGGGAGCGACCAGCACATGAATGAGAAGTACGAACGGCTCTTGGACTATCTGTCCCAAGCCGACGGCTGGGTGACCGCTGCCGAGCTCGCCGACAAGCTGGGTGTCACGAGCCGCAGCGTGCGAAGTTACGTGACGGCCGCCAAGAGCGCATCGCACCCGCACGAGACGATCCAGTCGGGCGTACTCGGCTACCGGGTCGACCGCGACGCGCTGAGTGCCTTCCGCGCGGAGGGTCGGGTCGTGGAGCCCGAGACCCCCCGCGACCGTATCTACCAACTCGTACGGCTTCTCGGCAACGCACCCGAGGGCCTCGAGGCGCGCAGCCTCGCGGCGCGCCTCTTCGTCAGCGATTCGACTCTCGAACAAGACCTCCGCAAGGTCAAGCTCCTCGTCGAAGCAGATGACCTGTCACTGGTGAGGCGCGACAATCTGGTCTCGATCGTGGGCTCGGAGGCGAACCATCGCCGACTGCTCAGCCGTATGTTCCGCGAAGAGAGCGCGCAGGGCTTCCTCGAACTCGAACGAGTGCAGCGCGAATTCGAGTCCGAGAATCTCGGGAGCTTCAAGACGGAATTGATCGACATGCTCGATGCGCACGGGTACTTCGTGAACGAGTACGGGGTGAACAATGTGCTGCTGCACCTGATGATCGCTCTCGAGAGAAAAGACCGCGAGCAGCCGGACGTGCCGCTCGTGGCCGCCGGACCGCGGGTGGCGGAGATCGCTTCGGCGCTGTCGGGTCTCGTCGTCGAGCACTTCGCGGTATCGCTCAGCGCTCCAGACCTCGACTATCTCGCAGTGCTGCTGACCACCCGAGTCGTGACGCCCGGTCATGACGAGTCAACGAAACAGGTCGTCGAGAATTACGTCGACGCTGATGTGCTGGCCACCGTGCGCGACATCGTCGCGCTCGTGCATCAGGAGTACCTGATCGACCTCGCCGATGAGGAGTTCATGGTTCGGCTGTCGCTGCACGTGCGCAACCTCGTGGCCCGAGCACACGACAACGCGTATTCGGTCAATCCTCTGACCCGCTCGATGAAGACGTCGTACCCGATGACCTACGAGCTCTCGGTGTTCATCGCGAGCCAGCTCCAGCGTCGAGCGGGGATCCACATCAACGACGATGAGATCGCCTTCATCGCGCTGCACGTCGGCTCCTACCTCGAACGCAAGCAGCGTCGGGGTGACAGACTGCGCTGCGCTGTGGTGTGCCCCAACTATTACGACATGCACGAGATGCTCACCGAGCGCATCACCAAGGCACTGGGCGACGAGCTCGACGTCGCGATCGTGATCACCCGCACCGACGTCGATTGGACGGAGTTCGACGCCGACCTCGTGCTCTCGACGATCGCCTCCCGCACTCCACGCGAGAACGAAGTCGTCATCCAGCCGTTTCTGACCGATGGCGATATCGAGAACGTGCGCCGAGCCATCAGCCGCGTGCGTCGCCATGCCCGCCGCATGAAGATCAAAGACGATCTGCTGCTTTACTTCGACGAAGCGCTCTTCTTCAGGGAACTGCACGTGACGAGCGAGGTGGAGATGATCGAGACGCTCGGTCGCCGAATGGTCGATCAGGGCGTGATCGACCGCTCTTATGTCGACGGAGCCATCGAACGCGAGCTCATGTCGTCGACCGCGTTCACCGACAGTATCGCGGTGCCTCATGCCATGGCGATGACCGCACACCGCACCTCCATCGCGATCGTGATCAACGATTCGGCGATGGAGTGGGGCGAGAATAGGGTGAACGTCATTGCGTTCATCGCGTTCGCCGCCACCGGGCGAACCTCGTTTCAAGAGGTCTTCGATCAGTTCGTCGAGGTGTTCTCCGACAGGGCCGATGTGCAGCGCATCATCAAGCGCGCCGTCGACTTCCCGAGTTTCATCGACGAACTCGTGCACATCATGGACAAGTAGCCCGCCCGTTCCCTGGAGTGCAGCTACCGGATGGGTGTCGGGGTGACGCCGAACGGGGCCAGGCCTGCCTCGCCGCCATCATGGGCCGTCGTGACCCAGATTCCGTCGGCGTGCACAGCCACCGAGTGCTCCCAGTGCGCTGCGACACTTGCGTCTTCGGTCGCCACAGTCCAGTCGTCGTCGCGAACGTACGTCTCGATCGACCCGAGCGTGACCATCGGCTCGATCGCGACCACCAGGCCGGGCTTCACGTCGGGACCCTTGGCGCGCACCCGGTAGTTGAACACGGGCGGAGCCTCATGCATGCTTCGACCGATGCCATGACCGATGTAATCGGTGACGATGCCGAAGGTGCCCTGCGCCTCGATGTACTCCTCGATTGCTTCGCCCACCTCGTTCAGGTGGCGAGCCGTGCTGAGACGTGCGATACCGGCCCACAGCGAACCCTCCGTCACATCGGACAGCCGCTGACGTTCCGCCACGAGCTCGGGGCGCGACTCGTCGGGGATGACCACGGTGAACGCCGAGTCGCCGTTCCAGCCCTCGACCTCCGCGCCGTTGTCGATCGAGACGATGTCGCCCGGCTGAAGGATGCGTTCGCCGGGGATGCCATGAACCACGTCGTCGTTGACCGACGCACAGATCGTATGACGGTAGCCCGGCACGAGTTTGAAGTTCGACACTCCCCCGGCCTCGACGATCACGCGCTCTGCGATGGTGTCGAGTTCGAGGGTGCTGATGCCCGGCCTGATCGCGGCACGCACCGCGTCGAGGGACGCTGCCGTGACCTGTCCAGGGCGCACCATGAGCCGCAGCTCATCGGGCGTCTTGTAGATGTTCTTGCGAAAGCTCATCGAGAGGCGAGTGCCGTGACGATGCGCTCGGTGACCTCGTCGACCTCGCCCAGCGCGTCGACAGCGACAACGAGGCCACGGCCCGCGTATACGTCGATCAATGGCGCCGTCTGGTCGGCGTAGACCTCTTGGCGGTGCCGCAGCACCTCCTCTGTGTCGTCTGCGCGACCTTCGACGAGCGCGCGCTTGCGCAGACGCTCGACGACCTCGTCAACATCGGCCACGAGCTGCACCACAGCATCGAGACGCGCGTGCGCCTCAGCGAGGATGCGATCGAGTTCGTCGACCTGCTCCGTCGTACGCGGGTAGCCGTCGAGAAGGAATCCACCCGACACGTCGGGCTGCATCAGCCTGTCGCGCACGAGATCGTTCGTCAGCGAATCGGGAACGTATGAGCCCGACTCGACGATGGCCTGCACCTTCTTGCCGAGCTCGGTTCCTTCTTTGATGTTGGCGCGAAAAATGTCGCCCGTCGAAATCGCCGGGATTCCATAGATCTCTGCGAGCCTCGCCGCCTGCGTGCCCTTGCCAGCCCCGGGAGGACCGATGATCAGCAGCCGCACGGTTCCCGTAGCCGTGTCGACCGAGGTCATCGCAGCAGGCCTTCGTAATGACGCTGCTGCAGTTGCGAGTCGATCTGCTTGACCGTCTCGAGGCCGACACCGACCACAATCAGGATCGATGCTCCACCGAACGGGAAGTTCGATGTGGCTCCCACAAGCGCAAGGGCCACCAGTGGAATCAGGGCGATCAGACCCAAGTAGATCGAGCCGGGCAGCGTGACGCGAGTCAGAACGTAGTCGAGGTACTCCGCGGTCGGGCGACCGGCACGGATGCCGGGGATGAATCCGCCGTACTTCTTCATGTTGTCGGCCACTTCTTCGGGGTTGAAGGTGATGGCGACGTAGAAGTAGGTGAATCCGACGATGAGCAGGAAGTACAGGATCATGTAGAGCGGGTGATCGCCCTTGGTGAGATAGTTCGTGACCCAGGTGACCCATGCGGCGGGCGCCTGCCCGGCCGGCGGTTGGTTGAACTGAGCGATGAGCGCCGGCAGATACAGCAGCGACGAGGCGAAGATGACCGGCACAACACCGGCCATATTGACCTTGATCGGGATGTAGGTGTTGTTGCCACCGTACGTGCGCCTGCCGACCATACGTTTGGCGTACTGCACGGGGATGCGCCGCTGCGACTGTTCGACGAAGACCACGGCCGCGACGATCACGAGTCCGACGGCTATCACGAGAAGGAACGTCTCGAAGCCCTTCGCCTGGGCGATGCTCCAGAGCGAGGTGGGGAACTGAGCGGCGATCGACGTGAAGATCAGCAGTGACATTCCGTTGCCGATGCCGCGCTCGGTGATGAGCTCACCCATCCACATGATGAGTCCGGTACCGGCGGTCATCGTGATGACCATCAGCATGATCGCGTACCAGGCGTCGTCAGTGATGAGCTGCGTGCACTCCGCCACCGTCGTGGTGCCGAAGAGCGCACCGGAGCGTGCCACGGTGATCAGCGTCGTCGACTGCAGCACCGCCAGTGCGATGGTCAGGTAGCGGGTGTACTGCGTGAGCTTGGACTGGCCCGCCTGACCCTCCTTGTGGAGCGTCTCGAAGTGCGGGATGACCACTCGGAGCAGCTGGGTGATGATCGACGCCGTGATGTACGGCATGATTCCCAGCGCGAAGATGCTCAATTGCAGGAGAGCGCCACCCGAGAAGAGGTTGACGAGCTCGTAGAGGCCCGAGGTGTTTTGGTTCGCAGCGAGACACAACTGCACGTTTCCGAAGTCCACGAATGGTGCGGGGATGAACGATCCCAGACGGAACAGTGCGACGATGCCGAGCGTGAACCCGATCTTCCGGCGGAGATCCGGGGTGCGGAAGATCCGCGCGACGGCTCTAAACAAAAAATGCCTCCTGCTAATTGGCGAAAGTGATGGCGCGAAAGCCCCCGGCAGACTCATGGAGTCTATCGGGGGCTCTCGTCGAAACCGTAGCGCGTGAGCGATAGATCACTCACCGCACCGGAAGGTGCGTTACTTTACGGAGCCACCGGCGGCAACGATCTTCTGTTCGGCTGAACCGGAGACCTTGTCGACTGCAACGTTCAGCTTAACCGTAATATCGCCCTGTCCGAGAACTTTGACCTTCTCGTTGTTGCGTACGGCACCCTTGGCGACCAGGTCGCTGATGGTGACATCTCCGCCAGACGGGTACAACTCGGCGAGCTTCTCGAGGTTCACGACCTGGTACTCGACGCGGAACGGGTTCTTGAACCCGCGCAGCTTCGGCGTACGCATGTGCAGAGGCATCTGCCCACCCTCGAAGCCGACGCGGACCTGGTAACGAGCCTTCGTTCCCTTGGTTCCACGACCGGCGGTCTTACCCTTGGATCCCTCACCACGGCCGACGCGCGTGCGCGCCTTCTTGGCGCCAGGCGCGGGCCGGAGGTGATGAACCTTGAGGACCTGCTCGCGGGGAGCGGCCTCTTCGGTCTTCTCGGCCTTCGGTGCGGCCTTCGCCGCAGCCTTGGGAGCAGCGGCAGCCGACTCGGCCTTGTCAGCCTTGGGGGCTGCGGCCTTCTTCGGAGCAGCAGCCTTCTCCGCCTTGGGGGCGGCCTCGGACTTCGTGGCCTTGGGGGCCTTCGCTGCGGTCTCTGCCTTGGGAGCAGCGGCCTTCTTCGGAGCAGCCTTGGCGGCCGTCTCCTTCTTAGCTTCTTCAGCCATTAGTCAATCTCCTCAACCTTCACCAGGTGAGCGACGGTGTTGACGTAGCCACGGTTCTGCGAGTTGTCCTCGCGGATCGTGACATCGCCGATGCGCTTGAGTCCCAGGCTGCGAAGGGTATCGCGCTGGTACTGCTTCTCACTGACTTTGGACTTGATCTGGGTTACCTTGAGGCGCGCGGCCATCATGCACCTGCCTTCGCAGTTGCCGCGGCCTCGCGAAGCGCTGCCTCGGTACGGAGCAGACGAGCCGGGGCCACGTCTTCGTATGAAAGACCACGACGAGCGGCGACGGCGCGGGGCTCCTCGAGCATCTTCAGAGCCTCTACGGTCGCGTGCACGATGTTGATCGTGTTCGACGAACCGAGCGACTTCGAGAGCACGTCGTGGATACCGGCGCACTCGAGCACGGCGCGGACGGGGCCACCTGCGATAACACCGGTACCGGCAGCCGCGGGACGAAGGAGAACGACGCCTGCGGCGGCCTCTCCCTGAACCGGGTGCGGGATGGTGTTGCCGACGCGGGGAACGCGGAAGAAGTTCTTCTTGGCTTCTTCGACGCCCTTCGAGATGGCGGTGGGAACCTCGCGGGCCTTGCCGTAGCCGACACCGACGAGTCCGTTGCCGTCGCCGACGACGACCAGAGCGGTGAAGCTGAAGCGACGACCACCCTTGACGACCTTCGACACGCGGTTGATCGTGACGACGCGCTCGAGGAACTGGCTCTTCTCGGCGTCACGGCTGCCGCGGTCTCCGCGGTTGGGGTTGCGCTCACGGCCTCCGCGACGAGCCTCGCGGGGCTCGGTCTGGTTTGCCTCCGTCGATGCGGCGGTCTCTACCGGGGCTTCAACAGCCACAGCGTTCTCCTTAGTAGTGTTTTCGGTGCTCACAGGTTCAGCCCACCTTCACGAGCGCCCTCGGCGATAGCCGCAACGCGTCCTGCGTATCGGTTTCCGCCGCGGTCGAAGACGACTGCTTCGATGCCGGCTGACTTCGCGCGCTCGGCGACGAGCTCGCCGACCTTGCGCGCCTTGGCGGTCTTGTCGCCATCGAACGATCGCATGTCGACCTCGAGGGTCGATGCCGACGCCAGGGTGTGACCCAGGGCGTCATCGACGACCTGCACGAAGACGTGGCGAGCCGATCGAGTCACGACGAGACGGGGGCGGAGGGCTGTGCCCTCGACCTTCTTGCGGAGACGGTCGTGCCGGCGCGAACGCGCAGCACCCTTGCTCTTTCCTCTAGTTCCGAGACCCATGGTTACTTACCACTCTTTCCGGCCTTGCGGCGAACTACCTCGCCGGCGTAACGCACACCCTTGCCCTTGTAGGGCTCAGGCTTGCGCAACTTACGAATGTTTGCGGCAACCTCACCGACGGCCTGCTTGTCGATTCCGGTGACCGTGAGCTTGTTGACGCCCTCGACCGAGAAGCTGATGCCCGCGGGCGGCTCGACGGTGATGGGGTGCGAGTAGCCGAGCGCGAACTCGACGCCGGCACCCTTGGCTGCAACGCGGTAACCGGTTCCGACGACCTCGAGGCTCTTGGAATAGCCCTCGGTGACACCGATGATCTGGTTGGCGATCAGGGTACGGGTAAGACCGTGCAGCGAACGCGATTCGCGCTCGTCGTCGGGACGGGTGACCAGAACCTGGCCATCCTCGATCTTGACCTCGATGGGACTTGCAACGGTGAGCGCGAGCTCGCCCTTCGGTCCCTTGACGGCGACGGCCTGGCCGTCGATCTTTACTTCGACCCCAGCAGGGATCTCAATGGGAAGTCGTCCAATACGTGACATCAGTGATCACCAAACGTAGGCGAGGACTTCCCCACCTACGCCCTTCTTGGAAGCCTGGCGGTCTGTGAGCAGACCGGAGGAAGTCGAGAGGATTGCAACGCCGAGGCCACCGAGAACCGTGGGGATCTCCGTCGACTTCGCGTAGACCCGAAGGCCCGGCTTCGACACGCGCTTGATGCCCGCAATGGAGCGTTCGCGGTTCGGTCCGAACTTGAGGGAGAGCGTCAGGGTCTTGCCGACCTCTGCGTCTTTGACGTCCCACGCCGAGATGTAACCTTCGGCCTTGAGGATGTCTGCGATGTGAGACTTGAGCTTCGAGTGCGGCATGGACACGGTGTCGTGGTATGCCGAGTTCGCGTTGCGCAGTCTGGTCAGCATGTCTGCGACCGGATCTGTCATTGTCATTGTGTGGTGCCTTTCGCCTGGTTTCGACACCCTTTACGAGGGAGCCGACCTTTGGTGGTGAACTCCGCAAAACCTGCGGAGCCTTTCGCTGCATGCGTTACGCCTGGGCCGTGAGACACGACCCAGGCGAAACGGCAAACAACAAAGCTTATCCCACGCGGTCGAAAACCGCGTGGGACGAGACTATGCGGGGGTGTTCTCCGCGTTGCGGAACGGGAAACCGAGCGCCTTGAGCAGCGCGCGACCCTCGTCGTCGGTCTTGGCGGTCGTGACGACAGTGATGTCGAAACCACGAACGCGGTCGATCTTGTCCTGGTCGATCTCGTGGAACATCGACTGCTCGGTCAGGCCGAACGTGTAGTTGCCACGTCCGTCGAACTGCTTGTCGCTGAGACCGCGGAAGTCGCGGATGCGGGGAAGCGCGAGCGACAGAAGGCGGTCGAGGAACTCCCAGGCGCGGTCGCCACGAAGCGTGACGTGTGCGCCGATGGGCTGGCCCTCGCGCAGCTTGAACTGAGCGATCGACTTGCGGGCGAGCGTGACCTGCGGCTTCTGGCCGGTGATCGCGGTGAGGTCCTTGACGGCCCCATCGATGATCTTGCCGTCGCGGGCGGCCTCGCCGACACCGGTGTTGACCACGATCTTCACGAGTCCGGGCACCTGGTGCACGTTCGTGAAGCCGAACTCCTCCTGGAGCTGCTTCGAGATCTCGGAGCGGTACTTCTGCTTGAGACGGGGCTGGATTTTGCCAGACACCACTGCAGTATCGGTCATTACAGGTCCTTACCTGACTTCTTGGCGTAACGGATGCGGACGGTCTTGGTGACGCCGTCTTTCGTTACCTCTTCGGTGCGGAAACCGACGCGGGTCGGCTTCTTGGTCTCGGGATCGACGATCGCGACGTTCGACACGTGGATCGGGGCCTCATGGGTCTCGATGCCGCCGGTCTTCGTGCCGCGCTGCGTCTGTCCGACGCGAACGTGCTTCGTGATGAAGTTCACGCCCTCGACGACGACACGGTTCTTCTCGACGAGTACCTCGAGAACACGACCCTGCTTGCCGCGGTCTCCGCCGCGAGCCTGGGTCGCGCCCGTGATGACCTGAACGAGGTCACCCTTCTTGATGTTTGCCATGACTTAGATAACCTCCGGCGCCAGCGAGATGATCTTCATGAACTTCTTGTCGCGAAGCTCGCGGCCGACGGGGCCGAAGATACGGGTACCACGGGGGTCACCGTCGGTCTTCAAGATCACTGCGGCGTTCTCGTCGAACTTGATGTACGAACCGTCGGGACGACGGGTCTGCTTCTTCACGCGAACGATGACGGCCTTGACCACATCGCCCTTCTTGACGTTTCCGCCGGGGATCGCGTCTTTGACGGTGGCGACGATGACGTCACCGAGACCGGCGTACCGGCGGCCTGAGCCACCGAGAACGCGGATCGTGAGGAGCTCCTTGGCGCCGGTGTTGTCGGCGACCTTGACTCTGGATTCCTGCTGCAGCATTTTCTACTCTTCCTTAGGCGAAGTAAGCGCGAGGCCTACTTGGCCTTCTCGAGGATCTCGACCAGGCGCCAGCGCTTCGTGGCGCTGAGGGGACGGGTCTCGCTGATGAGGACGAGGTCGCCGATGCCGGCGGAGTTCGCCTCGTCGTGGACCTTGACCTTGGACGTGCGGCGGATGACCTTGCCGTACAGGGGGTGCTTCACGCGGTCTTCGACCTCGACGACGATGGTCTTCTCCATCTTGTCGCTCGTGACGTATCCACGACGGGACTTGCGGTAGCCGCGGGGGGCTGCCGTGGTCTCGTCGGCCGGCGTTGCAGCCGCATCTTTAGTCGTTGCCATTACTTGGCCTCCTCAGCCTCAGCGGCCGGGGCGTCTGCCGAAGCGGTCGCATCCTTCTTGGCCTTGCTTTTCTTTTCTGCCTTGGGAGCCACGGCAACCGGAGCGGGCGTGGCACGAATGCCCAGCTCACGCTCGCGGATGATCGTGTAGATGCGCGAGATATCGCGCTTCACGGCGCGCAGGCGTCCGTGGCTCTCGAGCTGGCCGGTAGCCGACTGGAAGCGAAGGTTGAACAGTTCTTCCTTCGCCTTCCGCAGCTCTTCGACCAGGCGGGCGTCTTCGAATGTGTCGAGCTCGACAGGGGCGAGCTCCTTGGAACCGATCGCCATTATGCGTCGCCCTCCTCGCGCTTGATGATGCGTGCCTTGAGCGGCAGCTTGTGGATGGCCCGGGTGAGGGCTTCGCGTGCGATCGTGTCGCTGACGCCGCTGAGCTCGAAGAGCACGCGACCCGGCTTGACGTTCGCAATCCACCACTCGGGTGAACCCTTACCGGAACCCATGCGGGTTTCGGCGGGCTTCTTGGTGAGCGGGCGGTCGGGGTAGATGTTGATCCACACCTTTCCGCCGCGCTTGATGTGACGCGTCATTGCGATACGAGCGGACTCGATCTGGCGGTTCGTCACATATGCAGGGGTAAGGGCCTGGATGCCGTACTCTCCGAAGCTCACCGTGGTGCCGCCGGTGGCGTGGCCACTGCGTCCAGGGTGGTGCTGCTTACGGTGCTTGACTCTGCGTGGAATCAACATGGTTATGCCTCAACTCCTGCTGCAACGGGAGCCTCTGCCTTGGGGGCGGAGGCGCCAGCGCCTGAATTCGTGCCGGCAGCTCCACGACGGGGACGGTCGCCATCGCGGCGGTCGTCACGACGGTCGGGGCGCGTCGACTTCTGGTTGGCCTGCTCGCGGGCAAGCTCCTTGTTGGTGATGTCGCCCTTGTAGATCCAGACCTTCACGCCGATGCGACCGAAGGTGGTCTTGGCCTCGTAGAAGCCGTAGTCGATGTTCGCGCGAAGGGTGTGCAGCGGCACACGACCCTCACGGTAGAACTCCGAACGGCTCATCTCGGCGCCGCCGAGACGGCCGGAGACCTGGATACGAACACCCTTGACCGATGCGGTGCGCTGAGCGCCCTGCATTCCCTTGCGCATGGCACGGCGGAACGCGACGCGAGCGGTGAGCTGCTCCGCAATTCCCTGGGCCACGAGCTGGGCTTCGGCCTCGGGGTTCTTGACCTCGAGGATGTTGAGCTGGATCTGCTTGCCCGTGAGCTTCTCGAGGTCGGTGCGGATGCGCTCGGCCTCGGCTCCACGGCGACCGATCACGATGCCCGGACGGGCGGTGTGAATGTCGACGCGAACACGGTCACGGGTGCGCTCGATCTCGATGCGGGCGACGCCGGCACGATCGAGCGAGGTGCTGAGCAGCCTGCGGATCTTGACGTCTTCTGCAACGAAATCCGCGTAGCGCTGTCCCGGCTTCGTCGAGTCGGAGAACCAACGCGACACGTGGTCGGTGGTGATACCGAGACGGAAGCCGTACGGGTTTACTTTCTGTCCCATTACTTCTTACCTGCCTTCTTCGTGGACGTTGCCACTGCTGCCTCGTCGGGCGTGTTCAGCACGACCGTGATGTGGCTCGTGCGCTTCAGAATCTGGAACGCGCGGCCCTGTGCACGGGGCTGGAAACGCTTGAGGGTGGTTCCCTCATCGACGAATGCGGCCGAAACGAACAGGTCCTGCTCGTCGAGGTAGCTGTTCGACGCATCGGCCTTGACCCGAGCGTTCGCCATGGCGGACGCGACGAGCTTGTAGACCGGGTCGGACGCACCCTGCGGGGCGAACTTCAGGATCGCCAGCGCTTCGACTGCCTGCTTGCCGCGGATCATGTTGACGACGCGACGAGCCTTCATGGGGGTGACGCGGATGTGTCGCACACGTGCGATTGACTCCACCATTTCTCTCCTCCTTTCGCCACCGCGTTAGCGGCGACGGCCCTTCTTGTCGTCCTTCACGTGACCACGGAAGGTGCGGGTGGGAGCAAACTCGCCGAGTTTGTGCCCAACCATGGTTTCGGTGACGAACACCGGGATGTGCTTGCGACCGTCGTGGACGGCGATCGTGTGACCGAGGAACGCGGGGATGATCATCGATCGGCGCGACCAGGTCTTGATGACGTTCTTGGAACCGGCTTCGTTCTGAGTGACAACCTTGCGATACAGGTGGTCGTCAACGAAGGGGCCCTTCTTGAGACTGCGTGGCATCTTCTACAACTCCTACTTACGCTTCTTGCCGACGGTACGGCGACGAACGATGAGCTTGTCGCTTTCCTTGTTGATGTGCCGGGTGCGGCCTTCCTTCTGGCCCCAGGGGCTCACAGGATGACGTCCACCGGAGGTCTTTCCCTCACCACCACCGTGCGGGTGGTCGACCGGGTTCATGGCGACACCACGCACGGTCGGGCGAACGCCCTTCCAGCGCATACGGCCGGCCTTTCCCCAGTTGATGTTCGACTGCTCGGCGTTGCCGACCTCGCCGATCGTTGCACGGCAACGGGCGTCGACGTTGCGGATTTCACCGCTGGGAAGACGAAGCTGCGCGTAGGGGCCGTCTTTTGCGACGAGACGAACCGAGGCTCCGGCGGAGCGGGCCATCTTGGCGCCGCCGCCCGGCTTCAGTTCGATCGCGTGGATGACGGTACCGGTGGGGATGTTCTTGAGCGGCAGGTTGTTGCCGGGCTTGATGTCGGCAGACGCTCCCGACTCGACGATGTCGCCCTGCGCCAGCTTGTTCGGAGCCAGGATGTAGCGCTTGGTTCCGTCGAGGTAGTGCAGAAGGGCGATGCGTGCGGTGCGGTTGGGGTCGTACTCGATGTGAGCGACCTTGGCGTTGACGCCGTCTTTGTCGTTACGACGGAAGTCGATGACACGGTACTGGCGCTTGTGGCCACCACCGATGTGACGGGTCGTGATGCGACCTGCGTTGTTACGTCCACCGGTCTTCGAGAGCGGACGCAGCAGCGACTTCTCGGGCGTCGACCGGGTGATCTCCGCGAAGTCGGCGACGGACGAACCGCGACGACCCGGGGTGGTGGGCTTGTACTTGCGAATAGCCATTTCTATATCCCTCTGGCCCTAGCCGACAGCGGTGAAGATGTCGATGGTGCCGGACTTGAGCGTGACGATGGCGCGCTTGGTGTCTTTGCGCTTGCCAATGCCGAACTTGGTGCGACGGGTCTTGCCGACACGGTTGAGCGTGTTGATCGACGCAACCTCGACCTTGAAGATCTTCTCGATGGCGAGCTTGATCTCGGTCTTGTTCGAGCGGGGGTCGACGATGAACGTGTACTTGCCCTCATCGATCAGGCCGTAGCTCTTCTCGGAGACGACGGGCGACAGGATGATGTCGCGCGGGTCTTTATTGAATGCGGCGTTGCTCATGCTTATGCCTCGTCTTTCGCCTGCTCGGTGCTCTTCGTCTTGGCTGCGACGAACGCGTCGAACGAAGCCTTGGTGAAGATGATGTCGTCTGAGACGAGCACGTCGTATGCGTTCAGCTGGTCGGCCGGCAGCACGTGCACGGTCGGGATGTTGCGAACGCTCTTCAAGCTCAGCACGTCGTCACGCTCGAGCACGATGAGAACGTGCTTCGAGGTCGCGACCTGGCTGAGCAGCTCGAGAACACCCTTGGTCGAGGGCGTGTCGCCCTGAGCAAGGGACTCGACCACGTGAACGCGTCCACCGCGTGCGCGGTCGGACAGCGAACCGAGCAGAGCTGCGGCGATCATCTTCTTGGGGGTGCGCTGGTCGTAGCTGCGCGGAGTCGGTCCGTGGACGATGCCACCACCGGTCATCTGGGGAGCGCGGATCGAGCCCTGACGAGCGCGACCGGTTCCCTTCTGCTTGAACGGCTTGCGACCGGCACCGGAAACCTCGCCACGACGCTTGGTCTTGTGGGTTCCCTGGCGAGCGGCGGCGAGCTGAGCGACGACGACCTGGTGGATCAGCGGGACATTGGTCTGGACGTCGAACAGCTCGGCGGGAAGGTCGACAGTGCCGGCCTTCTTGCCCTTGACGTCGACGACGTCAACCGTGGTAGTTGCGGTAGCCATGAACTAGGCCCCCTTCACTGCGGTACGAACGAAAACGAGACGGCCACGCGCTCCGGGAACGGCACCCTTGATGAGGATGACGTTCTTCTCGGCGTCGATGGAGTGCACGGCGAGGTTGAGCACGGTAACGCGCTCGCCACCCATGCGACCGGCCATGCGCATGCCCTTGAAGACGCGCGACGGGGTCGAGGATGCGCCGATGGAACCGGGCTTGCGGTGGTTGCGGTGAGCACCGTGCGAGGCGTTGTCGCCTCGGAAGTTGTGACGCTTCATAACACCGGCGAAACCCTTGCCCTTAGAAGTGCCGACGACGTCGACCTTCTTGCCGGCTTCGAAGACGGCGTCGACGGTGAGCTCCTGGCCCACCGTGTAGTCGGCCGCGTCGGCGGTGCGGATCTCGGTGATGTGACGACGGGGCGTGACACCGGCGGCGTCGAAGTGACCCGTAGCCGGCTTGTTCACCTTGCGGGGGTCGATCTGGCCGGCGGCGATCTGAACGGCCACGTAGCCGTCGCGCTCGACGGTGCGGATCTGCGTGACAACGTTCGGCGTGATCTCGACGACCGTGACGGGGATGAGACGGTTGTTCTCGTCCCAGACCTGGGTCATGCCGAGCTTCTTGCCGAGGAGACCCTTGCTGGTCTTGGTGGCGGCTGCTTGTGTAGGCGTAGACATAGTGTTCAGTCCCCCGCTTAGAGCTTGATCTCGATGTTGACGTCAGCCGGCAGGTCGAGACGCATGAGCGAGTCGACGGCCTTGGGCGTGGGATCGATGATGTCGATCAGACGCTTGTGCGTGCGCATTTCGAAGTGCTCGCGGCTGTCCTTGTACTTGTGGGGCGAACGGATCACTGCGATCACGTTCTTCTCGGTCGGCAGCGGCACCGGACCGACGACGGTCGCACCCGCGCGGGTCACCGTGTCGACGATCTTGCGCGCCGAGGAGTCGATGACCTCGTGGTCGTACGACTTAAGTCGAATGCGGATCTTCTGTCCCGCCATGTGTGACTCACTCTCTTGTCTTGCGTCTTACCGCCTGTAGGCAGCATTGGACGCGCTTGCTTGCCCGAGCCTTGCAGCCCGTGCTCGATACGCCCGCAGTCGGTCGCACCACTGTTCTTCTGTCAATGTCCTCGCGGACCCAACCCGTCTCGCCCCGCGCGCAGAACGAACTGCGGTACAAAGAAAAAGGATTGAAGTGTGTTCTGCTGCCCGCGGCCCAGCTCTCAACCTCGGATCACGAAGACCCAGTGGGCTAGCTGTGCACTGCCTGGCAGTGATTCCGCGCACGCAAGGTGACACGAAAATGTTGAACTAGACGAGTTTGCCACACCCGAGGGGCATCGTGCAACCCGGGCGTGTCGCGTTGGGCGTGTCGCGCCAGTGAAGGGATGAGGGCATCCGATCAATCACTCGAAGAGAAGCGCCCGAAGCTCGGATTCCGCCGACCCCAGCCGGTGGGGATCGATAGTGGTCCCCTCCACGTAGTGGTCGACCACCCGGGGGTCGACGTAGCTCTTCTTTGCGATGGAGGGCGTGTTTCCGAGAACCTCCGCGGCATCACGCATCGCCTGAGCGAGAGCCCGCGAGCGAGCGGTGCTGCGCTGCTCAGGGCCGTGCTTGGCCAAACTGACCGCAGCCGCGACAGTGCCGTGCAGAGTGCGGAAGTCCTTCGCCGTGAACTGCCCGCCGGTCTTGTCTCGCACGTAGTCGTTGATCTCGTCGGCGGCGATCGGATGCCAGTTGCCGGCTCCCGCGCGCCAGGCCAGCAGGCGCGCCCGCGACCCGCGATGCTTCAATGCCCTCACGACCGCCGCGAGGTCCGGATCCGTGATGTCGCTCTCCCATGCCTGGCCGCTCTTCGCCGGGAACGCCAGGTGCACGGTGTCCCCGCTGACCCGGGCATGAGCGCCCAGCAGGGTCGAGAGGCCGTGGCTGCCGTTCGATTCGGCATATCGCTCGCTGCCGACCCGCAGCGAACCCGTGTCGAGCATCCGGAATGCCGCGGCCAAGGCGCGTTCCTTCGTCGGCTCCCCGCTTCGGAGATCGATGGTCACCGCCCGCCGCGCTGTGGGCAGCGACTCCGCGAGAGCGAGCGCCCGGTCGAACTTGATGCGGTCCTTCTGCTCTCGCCAGGTCGGATGGTAGATGTACTGTCGACGGCCTGCAGCGTCGATCCCCGTCGCCTGAATGTGCCCGTTGGCATACGGCGCGATCCAGACATCGGTCCAGGCAGGCGGTATGGCGAGCTTTTCTATGCGCTCTCTCAACTCAGCATCGGCCACGGCCGTGCCATCGTGGTTGCGGTAGGAGAATCCCCGTCCGGCACGAACCCTGTGCAGGCCCGCACCCGCGGAATTGCTTCGCCTCAGCCTCACCATTTGCCTATTCTGAGGCAGGTTCGCGTCGGCCGCCTCATCGCGGCCGAGGGCTTGACAAGGGGCGACGCTACTCCGTGCCGACCGCCTTGTCGACTGCGGCCCGAGCACCCTCGACCTGTTCGTCGAACTTGTCGCCGGTCACCTTGTTGACCGCGCCGGCGACGCCGTCGAGCAGCTTGTCGCTGATGTCCTCAGCCTGCTCGCTCTTCAGCGCCTCCTGAACCTTGTTGTCGCCCAGGAACTCCTGCGCCTTCTTCGTGATGTCTTCGAGTCCCATGATTCTCCTTTGATCGGAACTTGTTTCGCCCCATTGTGCTCTTTTCACCGCAGGGAGTCGAGGGCGAGCCCATATGGCTCCTTTCCTTCGACAGGCTTAAACGGCAGCAGGGCCCCACCCGAAGGTGAGGCCCTGCTATGGCGCTACTGGTGAAGAAACGACTACTTGGTGATCTTCGTGACGGTACCGGCACCGACGGTGCGGCCACCCTCACGGATCGCGAAGCCGAGGCCCTCTTCCATGGCGATGGGCTGGATCAGCTCGACGCTGATGTCAGTCGTGTCGCCGGGCATGACCATCTCGGTGCCCTCGGGGAGGGTGATGACGCCGGTCACGTCCGTGGTGCGGAAGTAGAACTGCGGGCGGTAGTTCGTGTAGAACGGGTTGTGACGGCCACCCTCATCCTTCGACAGGATGTAGGCGGTTCCATCGAAACCGGTGTGCGGCGTGACCGAACCCGGCTTGACGATGACCTGGCCGCGCTCGACGTCTTCGCGCTTGGTGCCGCGGAGCAGCAGACCACAGTTCTCGCCGGCCCATGCCTCGTCGAGCTGCTTGTGGAACATCTCGATACCCGTGACCGTGGTCTTGACGGTCGGGCGGATGCCGACGATCTCGACCTCGGAGTTGATGGCGAGGGTTCCGCGCTCGGCGCGACCCGTGACGACGGTTCCACGACCGGTGATCGTGAAGACGTCCTCGACGGGCATCAGGAAGGGCTTGTCCTTGTCGCGGACGGGCTCCGGGATGGAGTCGTCGACGGCCTGCATGAGCTCGAGGATCGCGTCGACCCACTTCTCGTCGCCCTCGAGAGCCTTGAGGCCCGAGACGCGAACGACGGGAGCGTTGTCGCCATCGAAGTCCTGGCTGGAGAGCAGCTCGCGAACCTCGAGCTCGACGAGCTCCAGGATCTCCTCGTCGTCGACCATGTCGGACTTGTTGAGCGCGACCAGCAGGTAGGGAACGCCGACCTGCTTGGCGAGCAGAACGTGCTCGCGGGTCTGAGCCATCGGGCCGTCGGTAGCGGCAACCACGAGGATCGCGCCGTCCATCTGAGCAGCACCGGTGATCATGTTCTTGATGTAGTCGGCGTGACCCGGGGCGTCGACGTGAGCGTAGTGACGCTTCTCGGTCTCGTACTCGACGTGCGAGATGTTGATCGTGATACCGCGCTGGCGCTCTTCGGGAGCGGAGTCGATCGACGCGAAGTCGCGCTGAACGTTGGTCTTGGACGGGAACTTGTCGGCAAGGACCTTGGAGATCGCTGCAGTCAGCGTGGTCTTTCCGTGGTCGACGTGACCGATCGTTCCGATGTTTACGTGCGGCTTGGTCCGCTCGAACTTGGCCTTGGCCACTGGGTCCTCCTCAGGACTCTCTTGCTCCGCATCCGGACAAAAAACTACCGGGTGAAGAGCGGGGGTGTTTGTGTATTGATGTTACGCGCTCCGGTGCTCGCAACAATATTGAGCACCGGAACACGATACAGGACTATTCGCCCTTGTTTTTGTTGATGATCTCTTCGGCAACAGCCTTGGGGACCTCGGCGTAGCTGTCGAAAGTCATCGAGTACACCGCGCGGCCCGAGGTCTTCGACCTCAGGTCACCGATGTAACCGAACATCTCCGAAAGCGGTACATGGGCACGGATGACCTTGATACCGGTCGCGTCCTCCATGGACTGGATCTGGCCACGGCGCGAGTTGAGGTCGCCGATGACGTCACCCATGTATTCCTCAGGGGTGCGCACCTCGACTGCCATCAACGGCTCAAGGATGACCGGGTCCGCCTTGCGGGCGGCTTCCTTGAACGCCATGGAACCAGCGATCTTGAACGCCATCTCCGAGGAGTCGACGTCGTGGAACTGGCCATCGAGCAGGGCTGCCTTGACACCCACCATGGGGTAGCCGGCGAGAACGCCGACCTGGAGGGCATCCTGGATTCCCGCATCGACCGAGGGGATGTACTCGCGCGGAACGCGACCACCGGTGACCTTGTTCTCGAACTCGTAGCTCTTCTCCGCGGTCACCTCCATGGGCTCGATCGAGATCTGCACCTTCGCGAACTGACCTGAACCACCGGTCTGCTTCTTGTGGGTGTAGTCGTGCTTCGGCACCAGGCGGCGGATCGTCTCGCGGTACGCGACCTGGGGCTTGCCCACGTTGGCCTCGACGTTGAACTCGCGCTTCATACGGTCGACGAGGATGTCGAGGTGAAGCTCGCCCATTCCCTTGATGACCGTCTGGCCCGTGTCCTGGTTCTGCTCGGTGCGGAAGGTCGGGTCTTCTTCAGCGAGCTTCTGGATGGCGACACCCAGCTTCTCCTGGTCGGCCTTCGTCTTCGGCTCGATCGCGACCTCGATGACCGGGTCGGGGAACGTCATCGACTCGAGAACGACCTGGTGCTGCGAATCGCTCAGCGTGTCGCCCGTGGTCGTGTCCTTCAGACCGATGACCGCATAGATGTGACCGGCGGTGACAGAGTCGACCGGGTTCTCCTTGTTGGCGTGCATCTGGAAGATCTTGCCGATGCGCTCTTTCTTGCCCTTGGTCGAGTTCATGATCTGTCCGCCAGACTCGAGCTTGCCCGAGTAGACGCGGATGTACGTGAGGCGACCGAAGAACGGGTGCACGGCGACCTTGAACGCGAGCGCGGTGAAAGGCTCGTTCGCGTCGGGGTGACGCATCACGACGACCTCTTCGTCACGCGCGTCGTGGGCCTCGGTGGCCGGCACGTCGAGCGGGGTGGGGAGGTAGTCGATGACGGCGTCGAGCATTGGCTGAACGCCACGGTTCTTGAACGCCGAGCCGCAGAGAACCGGGTAGATCTGGCTCGACACGGTGAGCTTGCGGATGGCGCCCTTGATCTCAGGGACGGTCAGCTCTTCGCCCGAGAAGAACTTCTCGAGAAGGGCGTCGTCGGTCTCGGCGACGGTCTCGAGCAGAAGCTGGCGGTACTCGTCGGCCTTCTCCTTGAGGTCGGCCGGGATCTCTTCGATCTCGTACTTGGCACCCATCTGAACGTCACCCTTGGAGTCTCCACGCCAGGTGAGCGCGCGCATCTCGACCAGGTCGATGACGCCTTCGAAGCTCGACTCGGCGCCGATCGGCAGCTGGATGACCAGCGGCTTGGCTCCGAGGCGGTTGATGATGGTGTCGACCGTGTAGTAGAAGTCGGCGCCGAGCTTGTCCATCTTGTTGACGAAGCAGATGCGCGGAACGTCGTACTTGTCGGCCTGGCGCCAGACGGTCTCCGACTGGGGCTCGACGCCCTCTTTGCCGTCGAAGACGGCGACGGCGCCATCGAGCACGCGGAGCGAACGCTCCACCTCGACGGTGAAGTCGACGTGACCCGGGGTGTCGATGATGTTGATCTGGTTCTTGTTCCAGAAACAGGTCGTCGCAGCGGACGTGATGGTGATTCCACGCTCCTGCTCCTGTGCCATCCAGTCCATGGTGGCTGCGCCATCGTGGACTTCACCGATCTTGTGCGTGATACCCGTGTAGAACAGGATGCGCTCGGTGGTGGTGGTCTTGCCGGCATCGATGTGAGCCATGATGCCGATGTTGCGGACCTTGTTCAGGTCGGTGAGCACGTCCTGTGCCACAGATTGCCTCCGGTTGTTTACTAAGGGGTTTGTCGAACGATGGCGGCGCGGGACGAGGGGCCGGTTCGCGTGGCGAACCGGCCTCTCGACCAGCACGCGCGATTACCAGCGGTAGTGCGCGAATGCCTTGTTCGACTCGGCCATCTTGTGGGTGTCTTCGCGGCGCTTGACCGCGGCACCGAGGCCGTTCGACGCGTCGAGGATCTCGTTGGTGAGACGCTCGGTCATCGTCTTCTCGCGACGGCTCTTCGCGTAGCTCGTGAGCCAGCGAAGGGCGAGGGTGTTGGCACGGTGAGGCTTGACCTCGACCGGAACCTGGTAGGTCGATCCACCAACGCGGCGCGACTTGACCTCGAGGGTGGGGCGCACGTTGTCGAGCGCCTTCTTGAGGGTGACGACGGCGTCGGCGCCGTTCTTGGCCGCAACTCCTTCGAGTGCGTCATAGACGATGCGCTCGGCCAGGCCCTTCTTGCCATCAAGAAGGATCTTGTTGACGAGCTGGCTGACGATCGGTGCGCCGTAGACGGGGTCTGCGACGACGGGGCGCTTGGGTGCTGGTCCCTTACGAGGCATTACTTCTTCTCCATCTTCGCGCCGTAACGGCTGCGAGCCTGCTTGCGGCCCTTGACGGCCTGGGTGTCCAGGGCGCCGCGGACGATCTTGTAACGCACACCGGGCAGGTCCTTCACACGACCGCCACGCACGAGCACCATCGAGTGCTCCTGCAGGTTGTGGCCCTCACCGGGAATGTACGCGGTGACCTCGGTGCCGTTCGACAGCTTGACGCGGGCGACCTTGCGAAGAGCCGAGTTGGGCTTCTTGGGCGTGGTCGTGTAAACGCGGGTGCAGACGCCGCGCTGCTGCGGGTTGGCCTTCAGGGCCGGCGTCTTGGTCTTGGTGACCTTCGGAGTTCGGCCCTTGCGGACCAACTGCTGAATGGTTGGCACTACTTCTCCTATTTTCTGCTGCACGGTGACAGCTTGCTTTCGCGTAGCAATCGGCGGCGCCCGCGTGCGGGATTCAACCGATGTTCTTGTGGACCCGCCGCCTGCACACGCGAACGCCTGCAGAGATTGTGATGGTGGGTATGCCGTGGGGGCGTGCCCCAGATAGGGCCTGCCCTTGCCTTGCCCCAGACTGGTCTGTCGCAAGAATCTCGTCTCGGACGAATCCGAGATGAAAAGTGGGCGTGCAAGAATGCACACACCCGGCAATATTAGCCCGAAGCGGTGCTTCGGTCAAGCGAGGCAGGGCGCTAGAACGGCAGCACCGACGACGAGAACGTGAGCGCACCGTCGACCACGGACACCGTGCCGACGGGCCGGTAGTTCGAGAGGGTCGTGCCCGATTGACCGGAGCGACCGGCGCCGTCGACAGAGTCGGCTACGACATCGAGCGTTCCGGCCGTCTCGGTGGTGACAGACCAGCCGTTGCCCGCCCAGTCGCCTACCGAGTAGGTCGGCCTCACCGTCAACGTCCAGCGGATGTTCGAATAGCTGACGCCGTCTTGCGCGCGCGCCCCGAAACCGCAGCCCGTCGGCGCGAGACTCTGCTGAGCCACGCATCCATCGACGTAGGCGTCGACCGCGGAGCGGGCGGCCGCCGTGCCGGCCTCCGTGAGCGTGGTGGTGACCGCCGCTGTCGCGACGCTTCCCGCGGCGTCGTCGGAGAGTCCGACGACGTTCGCGGTCGCGGGCTCGGCATCGAAGAGGTCGCTGTCATCGACGACCGAAACCTCGTAGTCGCCGGGGAAGGCCCGGAGACTCGATCCGTCGGCCACATCGATGGCATTGCCGTCGACCTGAACAGCGAGGCCCGCCGGCCCCTGAACCTGCACGTCGACCACTCCGAGAGGCAGAGACTGCAGCTGCCAGGTGTCGAAGACCACGAACGTCTTGCCGGCCTTCGCGAGCTCGAACTCCTGGGTGTAACTCGTTCCCCCCTGGGTGATCTTGGCTGTGACGATCGATGTGTCACCGGTCGTCTTCGCCTTGCCAACGGTGAAGTCAGTGATGTGGTTGGCCGACGCATTGTAGGCCTCGTCGGTGAGCAGACCAGAAGGCTTCTCCCCCATGACCTCGAGAGCCGCCTCCGCTCTGCCGTCGACCAGGTCCTGCAGGAATTCCTTGACCTGAGCGTCGGGTGCGACGCTCGACGAAATGGATGCGCCGGCAACGGCCAGACCGCCACCACCGAGAATGAGCACGGCCGCGGCGATGGAGATGCCGACGATCAGCCCCTTGCGCGACTTGCGAGCGCCCGGCTGGGGCTGGAACTGGGGCGGCTGAGCCTGCGTGAACTGCGGCTGCGGCTGCGTGAACTGGGGCGGCTGCGGCTGGAACTGCGGCACGCCCGGATAGCTCTGAACCGGCGGCACAGGCGGCACAGGAGCTGACGGCGCCGGCGGGACGGGCGGCACCGGAGGAAGCGGCGACGCGCCCTGGGGCACAGGGGGAAGGTTGTTGTCTGACATCGAGAGCTCCTCGCTTCGAATCCCGGATACCCATCCAAGCAGAGATCGACCGCCGACACATGGCCTGCACCCGGTCGACCCGATCAGTCGCCCTCCTTCTCCCAAGGCCAGGATGCCCGGCCCTGCCCTGCGCCGAGCAGCGCCAGCCCGACGGCTGCGACGAACGCCGCCCCGATGACCACGATCGTGTACGGGGTTGGCGCCTGGGCAGCGATGACCAGCAGGAGAGCCGTGAGTCGACCGGTCGCCACGAACTGCAGAACGCCCAGAGTGGCGAGTTGCACGGCAACCGCGCCGAGGGCGAGAACGGCGGATGATCCGAGCACCGCCCCCAGGCCCCTGACGGTCACCTCCGACCAGCGCGGCGACGCCAATGCGAACAGGACCGCCGTGGCGCTGACCGCCACTGACACCGGCACGATGATCGGCCCCACGTCAGGATCGACCACCACATCCGTTTCGCCCAGAAGGCTGACGAATCCCCAGCCTGCGACGACGAGGGCGACGAACAGGGCGGTCGCGAAGACCGACCGACCGTAGCGGAGACCGCGGCTCGGCACGGCGATTACCAGGCCGGCGACCCCTGTGGCGCAGTCACCGGAGCCTCGGCCATTGTCTTGTCGTATTCCGCCTGGGCGGCCTGGTTGCGCTCCTTGACCTTGCGGCCTCTGGAGGAGACCCACGCTCCCGTCCAGACGGAGACCTCACGCGCGACGATCGCAGCGACGATCGGCAGCGGGTCCATCAGAAGCGAGCGCAGGAAATCACCGAGGTCGCTCTGACTCATCGTCCATCCCTGAACGGCGAGGTATGCACCGACGATCGATCCGGCATAGACGACGGCGGCCACGGCGAAGCCGCCGATGATGTAGGCCCACCAGCCCGCGCGGTTGAGGATCAGCACAAGGAGGATGAACGCGATGGCGAAGAAGAAGACGGGAACGATAAAGGCGAAGTTGACGAGGAACCGCGTCAGGGTCGACACCGCGTTCTCGACCGCGGGGTTGAAGACGAAGAACAGAGACGCGACTGCCGCGTACACGACGGCGAAGGCGACCGTTCCCAGAAGAGCGATGACGGTGCCGAACAGCCGATTACCGCGCCGAACCGGCTGCGCGGGGCGCGCCACGTACACCGGCGCTGGTGCCTGCGAGTAGATCTCGCCGCCAGGGATGCCCGGGGCCGCGTTCGGAGCAGCCGGCGGTGCGGAGCCCTCGGTCTGCTGAGCGAGCGGAGCGCCCGTGGTGTGCGGGTTCATCGGAGGAACGGTGGTGCGGACGACGTAGGGATTGGGATCCTCCGTCTCGCGGCTCACAGCTGGACTCGTCCACCCCTGCGACGCGGCCGCGCCCTGCTCTGGCTCGACGCCCGTGCGCACGACCACGGGTTCGAGCGTGCCAGGCTCGACGCTCGACGGTTCGGCCACGACGAACTCACGCGCGGATTCAGTCGGCGCCTCACGCTGAGGCTCGAGCCGGCTGTTCTCGGGGCTGTCCTGGGAAAGCGGGTCGCGGTCGGGATCGTTGTTCGTGCTCATAAGGCCATCCTGCCTCCCGGGGTGCCGGTTCGCCAGGAGGCGCGGCCCACGACTTGTATGAGCGCACGGCGCCCGCGCGCGCCCCGCGTCAGCGCACCGTGAACGATTGGCGGCCGATGCGCACGACGCCGCCGACGCCGACGCCATTTCTCTCTCCAGGCCGGAGCGGAGTCGGCGATCCGCCCGGCTGCACGATCACGGTGCCGTTGCCCGAGTCGAGATCCTCGATCCACAGACCGCGGGCGTCGATCTCGAACCGAGCGTGCACTTTCGATACCGACCGCCCCGGGTCGTCGACACTCACCAGCTGCAGGGATACGTCGCCTCCCGTGTCTCGCGGCGCACGTCCGATGAGCCCCATGCCCGCAATCGTGACGGCCTGGCCAGTGCTGAACTCGAGAACGAACGTCGACGGCGGGGCGGGCGTCGACTCCGCCTGTTCCTCTGGCAGCGGCCACGGCTCGACGTACGGAATTCGCGAGGACCGCGCGTTCCAGACTCCGGTGTCTGCTGCGCCGGGAAAAGGAGGGAGCCCAGGCTCAGCCACGACGCTCTCCCCCTCGACCGGACGCACCTGAACGTGCTGACAGCGATCGAAGTCGCGTTGCGGCACGGATGCGTTGCCACCGAGTGTATTCCCTTGCCCACGCGACCCTGAGTATCGCCAGGTCCGACCAGTACTGGTCGGCCTCGCGAACGTCGATCCGCTCGTCGGCGAAGACGGCCGCGTCGGCCCGTCGGGCGAATGTCTGCAGGTCGACGGCGCCGACGGCCCGCGCGGCCTCGAGCCTGGTCGCGGTCGCCGGCACGTCATAGCCGTAGTCGAGACCGGTGTCGACGAGCTCCTGCCATCCGCCGGCGATCCGGGAGACGGCATCCGGTCTCCGTCGGCGACGTCGGCGTCGCGCCAGTTTTGCACCCGCGATGAGAATCACCGGCGCGAAGACGATCAAGACCACCAGGGCGACGACGCCCACGACGCGCACGATGCCGAGCACCGCGGGCCAGAACGCATCGGGGTCGTCCGCCTTCTTCTGATCGGCCTCCGGTCGGTTGGGCTCGACAGGCGTGTCGTCCGCTGCGGGCGGCGGCGGGATGACCACCTGCGGTCTCGAGACCTGCTGCTTGGTATCCGGCAGCTTCTCGGGAATCGGCCGGTCTTCGGGCGTCGCGTCGATCGCGACCCATCCGTAACCCGCGAGATCGACCTCCACCCAGGCCGACACATCCGAGCCTGTCACCGTGCTGGTGCCGGCCGGAGGCGCGAAGCCCAAGACCACCCGAGCGGGAAAACCCAGCTCGTCGGCCATGAGCGCGACCGTCGTGGCGTACTGCTCGGCATCGCCCAGCATCAACGGCGCTGTCAACAACTCCGTGATCCGATCGGCAGAATGACCCGAACGACTGTAGGGCCGGCCGTCGTCGGTGCCATGGCTGATGTATCCGGATGCCTTGATCGCGTCGACGACGGCCGCCAGCTTCTCGCCGGGTGCGTCGAGTCCCTGGGTGTCGTCGGCGACCGCGGTCGCGATGGCATCGGGAACATTACTCGGCTGCGGCACGGACGCATCGCCCGGCTGAGCCGCTCGCAGTTCGTCGTCATCGGGTGCGGACGGCACGATCGCCTCGACCGTGTAGCTGTCGCCTTCCCGAACTCCGCCCAGAACGGCCGCAGTATTCGACGTGCGGTTGTAGTAGAACGCGTCGGCCAGCTGCGAGGCGCGCGATCCGCTGAAGGTGACCCGTTCCACGTCGCCCGTCGTCGGAAGCCACACTCCTCGATACCCGGACACGACGATCGTGGCAGACACGGGCGTCCCCGATTCGCCCGTTCTGTCGATCGTCGACGGCACGCGGGCGAAGAAGCCTGATGCACTGTCGCTCGACTCGTCGCCGACGCTGTACACGACGCCGTTGTAGGTGTCGAGTGCGGCGAGTCGGATGCGCGCACCGTCGGGAAGTCCCTCGATATCGAAGAGCGGCGCACCCGCCGCTTCAGCGTTCCAGTACGAGCGGAATCCGCTGAGCGGGCTCGCGTAGTCGCGCGGGTCGAAAGGCCGCTCGACCGCCGACCGCACGACATCGCGCGACCCCTGGGGCGCGAACACCCCGGCAGCCGAGACCCCGGCCACCACGGCGACAGCGAGCACGATGACGGCTGCGATCACCGGGCGCGCCGACCCTCGTCGGTCGGGAGCGAACCCGGGCGCCCGAGCATCCGATTCGGTCTGGCCCGCGAGCAAAGCGATCGCCCGTCGCCTCGCTCGTCGCGCACGCCAGGTCATCCAGGTGATGGCGACCACGAGAAACGCGACTGCCGGAACGAAGGGAGACCACGCGACCTCCGGACCGAGCGCGAGGCCCGTGACGGCGACGGCGACAGGAATGAGCACGGCGATATCGCCACGCCGCGATCTCAGCACGAGCGACAGGCCCAGCACGGTTCCGCCCAGAAGCAGCACGAGCGCTGGCGCCAGAAGGGATTGGTAGCTCGAGACGGGGAGGTCGACCGTGACGAGCTGCTTCCACGCCAGGGCGGTTCCGGTCACGAGGTCGCGCACGCCGTCGAAGCTCGGCAGCACCCCGAAGATCGCTCGTCCTGGCACGGCAAGAGCCACGCCGAAGACCAGGAAGACGGCGACGGATGCTGCGAAGACGACGTAGCCGGGCCACCTCAGCAGCGCGCCTGTCCAGGCGACGACGACACCCAGAGCGAGTGCCGCGGCGGCCAGAGCGATGAGCCGAGGAGTCTGATAGACGGGCCACAGCGTCGACGCTGCCACAGCCATCAACACCACGAAGAACACGGTGTCGGCCGCGGCGGACCGTCGGTCGAAGGCGGGTGGTCGTCTCACGATGCGGCCCTCGCGAGAGCCTTCTGCACGTCATCGAGGTAGCCGACGGTGAGGACGCGCAGTTCGCCGACCTGACGGAGACTGGGAACGATTCCCGGGTTGCAGACGATCGCGAGCACCTCGACTCCGGGAGGGAACGCGGCGGAAGCGCTTCGCAGTTGCGCTGCAGTCGATTCCGAGCCGCAGACGATGATGGCGACGGATGCCCCGGAGACCGATTCCGCGCTGCCCCGCGCGAGGGTGACGAGGCCCGAGGCCCGCGGGCTGTGATCGACGCGGGCGAGATCGTCGAGCAGCCTCGCCCTGCTGAGTGAGCTGAGCCGCTTCGGGGTGTTCACAGCCCGCCGGGCGAACTCGGGTGTCTCGTCGCTGGCGAGAACGGAGACATCGCGCGCATCTCGGATGGCTCGGATGCCTATCGAACCGGCAACGCTCACGGCGAGCTCGAACTCCTCTTCGGAGTGGTAGTCGGCGCTGGCCAGCGACAGGGCGATCACCAGGTGGCTGCGCCGCGTCTCTTCGAATTGACGAACCATGAGCTGGCCCGTTCTGGCCGTGCTCTTCCAGTGAATGTGCCGACGATCGTCGCCTGGGGCGTATTCACGCAGCGCATGGAACGAGACATCGGAATCGGTGAGATCGCGGGTGGGGTTGCCCTCGAGGTCGCGGATGAGTCCGGTGCTGGTGGCGGGAATCGGAACGGTCACGGGATGCACGAACAGATCAAGGTGCGAGGTCCACACGTATTCGCGGCGCAGGAGGCCCACGGGATCCGCCCTGACCGTTCGCACGGGGCCGATCCGTACCACCCCGCGCCGCGAGGTCGGTATGGAGAACTCCCTGATCGTTCTGCCATCTCTGGGGATGCCTCCGAGGTAGAACTCGGCCAGTCCCCGCCCCACAGGCACCTCCGACTTCACGGGCGGAAGGCGGAAGCGACTGGGATTGCGCACGGTGAGCGTCGCGCGCGCCACCTCGCCGACCACAACCCGGTCGCGGTCGATCGAGAGCCCGATGTCGTACGAGTTGCGTCCAAGGAGAAAGAAGACCCCGAGAACAAGCAGCGCGAAACCGGTGAACGCGACCACGACGAGCTCGATCCACCCGAGCAGGTACCCGAAGAGGCCGCCGAGCACGACGACGACAGCGATCGAAAGCCCGAGGCCCGTCACGGTCGCCGAAACCCATCGCCCGGCGCGTTCCGCCGATGTTCGAATCGTCCGCGCGGCGCGGCGCATCCGAAGACGCGCGGTCAGCCGAACGTCGTCGACTGCGTCCCCCGCCGCCCGCGTTCTGGTGTACGCGTTGGTTCCGGTCAGGCCCGTGAGGTCGCGCTGCGACTCGGTCGCGCCGGATGCCGCCTGCTCGCGTGCGCGGCGCGCGGCTCTGCGGCCGAACGCCGTTCTTCTCGCGCGTACCTCGCGCCGCGGTCGCTCCGATGCCCCGGAGCCGTCGGCCTCGGTCGCGCGCCGTGCTTCATCGCTCACACCGACTGCGCCCTGTCGGTGGGCGGCGGGGTCTCGAGCAGGATCTGCCCGATGACGCTGGCGGCGGTGACGCCGTCGAACTCCGCCTCGGGATCAAGCACCAGCCGGTGGGCCAGCACGTTCTCTGCGAGCGTCTTCACATCATCGGGGGTCACGAAGTGCCGCCCCTGTGCCGCCGCCCACGTCTTCGATGTACGCACGAGGGCTACGGCGCCGCGCACGCTCGCGCCGAGACGAACCTCGACAGCGCCCCTCGTCGCATCCACGATGTCGGCGACATAGTCGAGCACGGCGTGACCGACGTGCACGGTGCGGGCGAGATCGGCCATCTCGACGATGTTGGCGCTCGTCACTACGGCTGGAATGGTGCTGTCGTGCGTGCGTGTCGCCGCGCCCTCGAGAATCGCGATGGTCGACGAGCGGTCGGGGTAGCCGAGCGAGGCCTTCATCATAAAGCGGTCGAGCTGGGCCTCCGGCAGTCGGTAGGTTCCCGCCTGCTCGATGGGGTTCTGTGTCGCGACGACCATAAAGGGGCGGCCCACGCCGTGGGTGGCGCCGTCGATCGTCACTCGGCCCTCTTCCATGACCTCGAGCAGGGCCGACTGTGTCTTGGGGCTCGCCCTGTTGATCTCGTCGGCCAGAACGATCGACGCGAAGATCGGGCCGCGGTGAAACTCGAACACGCCCTGCTTCTGGTCGTAGATGCTCATACCGGTGACGTCGCCCGGCAGCAAATCGGGGGTGAACTGGATTCGGCTCGACGTTCCCTGCACGGTCTGCGCCATGGCTCGAGCCAGCGAGGTCTTTCCGGTGCCCGGCGAGTCCTCGAGCAGGAGATGCCCCTCGCTCAGCAACGTGGCGAAGGCCAGCTTCACGACGTGGGTCTTGCCGAAGACGACGCGCTCGACGTTCGATACCAGTCGACCGAACACGTCGGCGAACCAGACGGCCTGTTCGCGGGTCATGGTCATGCTCGTACTCCTGATGTCATCGTCGCCGGGGCCTCAGCCGCACAGCTTGCCGCTGCCGCGCTGGCGCAGCTCGTTCTGGTCGGTACCGTTCGTAAAGTCTCCCCCATTGCCGATCGTGCGAACGACCACCTCCTGGGAGTCCTCAAATCCGCTCAGTGCCGGCACCGTGGGATCGTCGGACCAGCTCGACCAGATTCCGGGGATACCGGCGACCGACGATCTGAAGGAGTACTGGAAAGTCCAGGAGACGGAGCCGGGGCTCTCGAGCGCCGCTGACACGGAACTGCCGGCCACGCACGAGGTGACCGTCGCGTTCGCGTTCACGGGGCTGAGAGCATTCGTGGGCGCTGCGGCTTCGCTGCATCGGGTGGTTCCATCGCTCGTGATGCACGAGGTGAAGGTCCACGGGCCGGCTCCGGTCAGCGGCGATCCGGCCGAGACCGCCCCACCGCCCGACACCTGCACGGTGTACTCCGACGCGTTGGTGTTCGGCAGCGGAGTCGGCGTGGCGCTCGCCACGGCCACGCCATAGAGGCCATCGACGGGGCTCTGATACGTGAGAGACACCGTCGGCGGATCAGGCGGCACCAGCACTCGCACGCTGCCTGTCTGCGCCGAAGAACAGCCCCACCCATTGTCGGCATAGACGACGTAGACGAACCGGGATCCGATGTCGTCGTGGTTGCTCGGCAGAACAACGCCGGGCGAGACGGCGGGCGAACCGGATGCCTGGCTGCAGCTCGGCACGGACGCCGTCGCCTCGTAGCGCACCACCGAGTACGTCACGTTCGATCCGCCGTTGGCACCGAAGGCCGACCAGTCGACCCGCACGGATCCGGCGTTGTCGACGATCGTCGCCGAGACAGCGGTGGCAGAGGGACGACCCGCGGCGGTGACGGTGCCTGAGTTCGACCTGTTCCACGGGATCTGACCGGGATAGAGCGCATCGGCACCGTTCTCGGCCCACACCTCGGCCGTGTACTCGGTGCCAGGAACACCCTTGTAGCGCAACGAGGTCGCCGAGCGGTCGAGCGTGACCGTCGATCCCCCGATCTGCACCTGCACGCGCTGCACCGCGCTTCCCGGGGTCGGGTCGGCGATCGGCTTCCACGACACGATGACGTAGCCCTCATTCGACTGCGTCTGGTCGGCGGCCTCACGGGTGATCGTGACCTGCTGCGGGGGCGCGGGGATGTAGTCGCTGCGCATCGGAGCGCTGCGAGCGCTGGGCGCCGACTGCCCGTACTGGTTCACCGCGATCGAGTAGAACGTGTAGTTCTTGCCCGCCTGCAGGTCGGTGAGCAGGCAGGTGGCCGAGGCGCCGCAGTCTTTCGAGTATCCGCCGTTGTCGTCGCTGCGGATGATGAACGACGTGATGGGGGCTCCGTTGGGATACGGAAGGGGCGCCGCCGACACACTGAGCTGTCCGTTCACGAACCCGGCACCGGAGAGCACAGGTGCCACGGGCTGGTCCGGCACGTCGACGATCGTGATCGTGACCGTTCCCCAGGTGGCGCGCGCCGGGTCTTTCGTGGCGTCGGCGACCTGGTACTGCATCGTCACCTGGCCCGTGGCCTTGAGGTCGAGCTGAGGCGACACGGTGACAGAGAGCGTGCTCTTGTCTGCACTCGGAGTGACCTGTACACCGGCCGGCACGGCTCCCTGTACGGCGACGACGGTCAGAGGCTTGTCGGGGAACGGATTGGTGGCCGCGTCATTCTCGAGAACGGGGATGGTCGCCGTCTCGCCGCGACGGATCGTGAGGCTGTCGGCCCCGGGGCTCACGAGGGGTCGAGTCGAGGTGACGACCGAGAGTCTGACGATGCCGGCCTTTCCCTCGCTCTTCTCATCGCGCACGCCCACCGTGAACTCTGAGCCGCTGCCGACCTTGGCATCCGGTGCCGCCGCGACCGTGAGCTGCGTGCCCGAGAGCGATGCAGAGAACCCGGAGCCCGGCTGGGAGTTGAGCGCGTAGACGAGCTGATCCAGGTCGTCGGGATACGGATACTTGGTGAGGTCGCGGAGCTCGATCACTCGGCTGTCACCCGGCTGCAGTCCGAGTTGGGCGCCGGAGAAGACGGGGGGCTGGTTGTCACGAGGGGTGACGGTGATCGCGAGCACGATCACGGCCTTGTGCCCGTTCGGATCATCGGGACCAGACCCGTCGGTGACCTCGAACGACAGGGATGCCGGGCCCCAGTACCCGTCGCGACTCGTGAACCGCAGGGTGCGGGAGTCGACCACGAGATTCGTTCCGTCGGCGTTGCTTGCCTTGACTGTGGCCTCGTCGGTCAGACGCACCTGCCTGCCTCCGGCCGCGACCACGTAGTCGTTGATGTCGATCGACAACGTGTCGCCGCTGAGAACCTGCAGCGGTTTGGCCGTCGTGCGCAATTCGGGCAGCGCGTCTTCGAGACCGGGCACCCAGATGAACGCGGTGGCGTTCACACTGGGATCGTCGGATCGGGAGACGACGAACGGAATGATCTGGCTCTTCTGCTGCACGGTGACGCGCACCCGGTCGTTCTGCAGCACCGACGCCGTCGTGTCGTACCCCGGCACCAATGACAGCGCGAGCGAACCGACATCGCCCTCCGCATAGAAGACCCTGCGCATCACATCGACCGTGACCTCGTCGCGGCCCTGAATGTCGGTCAGATTCAGCACGGTGTCGTCGGCCTCCGGCCGCACCGGAGGCGCGTCGGCGTCGACTCGAACGCGAAGCCAGGCAGACGCCTGCTGGCCGCCGTCGTTCTGAATCGTGTAGAGCACCGCGTAGTCGCCCTCGGCCTCGGGCGCATGGAACGTGATGCGGTCAGCCGACTTGGGCACATCGACGGCGACGACGGCGGACTCCACGCCGGTGACGTGAAGCGGGCTGGCATTCGGGTCGGAATCGTTCTCCAGCACCCGCACGGTGATGGCGGTGCCCGGGGTCGTGACGACCACGTCGTCGACCGCGACGGGAAGGCTCGCCGTGTCGAAACTCGGACTGACGCCCACCCGAACGATGCCGGTCGCGCGTGCGCCGAGGCTGTCGACCACCTCATACGAGAACGTGTCCGTTCCCTGTGATGCGGCACCCGCCGTGTAGTTCAGCACGTCGCCCGCGACGGTCACGTTGCCCTGCGACGGATTCGAGGCGGCGCCGACCAGCCTCACGGAGTCGCCATCGGCATCCATGTCGCCCAGCGGCACCGGAATCGTGACGGTGTCGCCGGCCAGAACGCGGGCCGACAGGGTCGGCGGCACCGGCGCCGTGTTTGTGGCGGCATCGGCCTCTCTCACCGCTATCGTCACCTGGGCGGTGTCGAATTGCACGTCTGCCGTCGTGTCCAAACGGTAGATGGCCGTGTAGTCGCCCGGCTCGTCGGGCGCCAGATAGCGCAGGTGGTTGCCGGAGACGAACAGCAGCCCGCCGCCCGCCGGAACGTTCTGCACGAGCTCGGGGTCGAGTACGAGCGGCTTGCGATTCGGATGCTCGTCGTTGGCCACCACGGGAATATCGATGACCTCGCCCACACGCACCGAGACGCTGTCGGCCACTGCGACGGGCGCCTGCAGCCTCTTCGGCTCTGGCACCTGGTACACAGTGACGACACCCTCGGCGCTCGAGAATCCATTCGTGGCCGTGTAGGTGAACGTCACCGGTGCGTCGAGAGGGTTGTTGAGCCTGACGCGCAGGATGCGGTGCTCGATGACCTCGACGACGACGCCGGATCCCGCTGGAACGCCGGTTACACCCGCGATGCTCAGCACTCCCCCGGCAGGGTCGATGTCGGTGGCCAGCACGTCGACCATGTCGGTCTGCTGCTGGTAGAGGAACGCGACCGTCGGAACCGTGATCGGCTTGGTCGAGGCATCCGGTGCCGCGGCGATGTCGACCCGGATGATGCCCGTCGCCGTCTGCTGCGCCGCGTCGGTGACCGAGTACGACAGGTAGTGCACTCCCGCGTTCTGAGCCTGGAAGCGGAACGTGCCCTTGGCGTAGTTGGGTGTGATCTTCGCCTCGGGGTAGTCGGCGACATTGCTGAGGCGAATGACACCCGTGCCCCCGCGCACGTGAGAGAGCGGAGCGATCTGCAGTTCCTGGCCGGTGTAGCCCTGCACCAGGAATCCATCGGTCAGAATCGGAACGGAGCCGGGATCAGACACGGTGACCCTCACCTGACCGGTACCCGACAGGCTGAAGTCGGAGACCTGCAGGCCGATGTCCTTCTCCGCCGCCGCGGTGCCTCCGTCGCGGAAGTCGAGCTCTCCCGCCGGCGAGAACGATACGCGGTCGGGCTCGCCCGTCTGCGCGTCCTCCAGGTACATCGGGTCACCGTCGGGGTCGTACCAGTCGCCGAGCACGTTCGCGGTGAAGACGCCCCCGGCAGCCACGGTCGCCTTCGTCGTCCTCGCCTGAACAGGCGCCGAGTTCTCACCCGGCGCGCGTACCGTCACGGAGACAGTGCTCGACGCGGTGCCGCCACGGCCGTCGGAGATGGTGTAGTCGAACGAGAAGGTTCCGGATGCCTGCGGCGTCAGCGTGACCTGGAGCTGCTGCGCCGTGCTGACGAGGTCGATCCGCCCGATCGCGGGGTCGATCTCGGAGGTCGCCGTGATCGAGAGAACGTCGCCGTTCGGGTCGTAGTCGTTGAGAAGCACAGGCAGAATGCTCGATACGCCGGGCCGGGCGCCGAAGTCGTCGGGGTTGGCCACGGGCGGCTGCTGGTCTTTGACCAGTTCGGGCGGAGTGTCGTCGTCGACCTCGTTGTCTTGTTGAGGATCATCGTCGTCGTCGATCAGCTGGCTCCAGTTGTCGATGAGTCGGTTCTCGTGCTGCACCGCCCAGACTCGGCCGGCGCCGCGATCGTTCAGAACGACATAGCGTCCGTTGCTGCGAAACGCCAGATCGTCGTCGGCCGAGACACCGGCCAGCTGCCCGCGCACCGCATCCGTCGACCCGCAACGCTGCCAGGTCGAGCCGTCGGCCCAGGCCGCGTACACGCATCCGTCGTCGACGAGCGGCTGCGTCGGGCGGCCATCGGTGCCGTCGACCAGCTGCTCGACGGCGCCCGACGACGTATCGATGCCGAGCAGCCCGCCGGTGTAGGCCAGCAGCACAGCCCCGCCTGCCGTGGTCGGCGCGGCCAGCCGAAGCTCGGCAGACGAGGCGATGCGATCAGACAGGTCGACCTGCGTTCCGCCCACCACCAGCTCACGGCTCGTCACATCGAGAACGGATGCGACGCCGCCGGTACGCGTGATCTGAAGCTCGTCGGAATCCTGCAGGTCGAGACCGGCGACCGCCTCGGAGCGGGGCTCGGCACCGGAGGAGAGATCGGCCGTCACGAGCCGCTGCGACTGACGGTCGAAACCCACCAGCGTGCCCGTATCATCGACGGCCACGACGCTGCCCGCATCGAGGCTGAGCAGCGGCTGCGCCGTGGAATCGAATGCATCGAGATTGGCCTCGCGCACCACCCAGACCTCGCCCGTGGTTCCCGAGTGAATGACGACCTGGCCGTCGACGAGCGTGACATCGGGGTCGCCCGCCGGCAGCGGAATCGTGGAAGTGACCTGCGACGACGCGGGATCGATGATCTGAAGGGTATTGCTCGTGTGGTTGTGCGCGAGCACGGTCTCGCCGCGCTGCAGCACATCGATGTCGCTGCCCTCGCTCGTCACCACCGTGTTGAGCTCGAAAACGTCGGTGTTCGCACGCCCGACCACCTGACGCGAGCCGTTGGTCACCCAGACCGACGCGTCGTCGAGTTCGAGTTTCTGTTCGGTGTAGCCCGTCGACACGAGCGCGATGGCGAGCACGACGGCGGTGACGACGAGCACACTCGCCGTGGTGATCGCCTGGGAGGCGTGTGCGCGGAGCCAGCGGAAGATCATCCGCCGTCTCCGGCCGATGCGCACTTCTCGGCCGACGGATCGCCGAGTCGGCCGTCTCTCGAGACGCGCACGGTGATGCACTCGGGAACCTGAGGCTCGGCCTGAACCGTGAATTCGTTCGCCGACTGAGTCGACGTCGAGCCGTCCGCGGAGCGGATCACGTAGAGGTCACCGTCTGCGAGGCCCGGATCGCGCCAGGAGAAGACGATGGTGCCGGCGTCGGCACTCGCGCGGATGTCGCTGACGTTCGGAATCGACGTGTTGAGCGCACCCAGTACGAGCACGACCGCCGCGACGACCGCAGCCACCAGCACCACTGCGCTGCCGATGACGGCCGCAATCACCCCGGGCTTGCGCAGAGGCTGTGCCCTGGCGGCCGTCGCCTGCCTGATGACGGTCACGCTCGAATCGGTCGAGTCTCGCACCGTGTCTCCCCGGCGTCCGCGGTGACGCGCGCGTGCCTCGCCGGCACCGCGCACCGAAACGCCGCCCTGCGCCGCCTTCGTGAGCGGCGCCGCCGTCGCTGCCCGCTGCGATGCACGCGGGAATGCCTCGTTCGAGATGTCGGCCGACGTCTGCGGAAGCGAGAGCGTCGACTCGATGAGCTGCAGGCCACGAACCACTTCGAGCACGCTCGCCGGGCGCGCTGCAGGGCTCTTGCTCATGCACGAGGCGAGGAGCCTTTCGAGCTCGGCGGGAACATCCGGTCGGCCCGTGGGCGGCACCCGGTCGCGACCGACGATGCGACGCTGCAGATCGTCGCGAGTGTTGCTCTTGCCCGGATACTCGAAGGGGCTGCGGCCGGCCAGCATGGAGTAGAGGGTCGCCGCCAGCGACCAGACCTCACTGCGCACCGTTCCTCGTGTCTCGGATTGCAGCACCTCCGGCGCCGACCACGGCACACTCATGCCCTCGGCCTCATCGCGGTCGGCCTCGGCCACAGTGGCCGCGATGCCGAAGTCGGCGAGCACGGGGTGGTTGTACTGCGTGATGAGAATGTTCGACGGCTTGATGTCGCGATGCAGAAAGCCGAGCCGGTGGGCGCTCTCGAGCGCGCTGCCGATCTTGACTCCCGCGGTGAGCACCTCTGCCAGGGGAATGCGCTCGGTCTTGTACCTCGTGCCGAACGACGACGGGCAGTACTCCATAACGAGATACGGGCGGCCGTCGGGCGCGATGCTCGCAGCGTGAACAGTGACGACCGACGGATGCGTCGCGAGTTGCGACATCAGATTCGCCTCGGAGAGGAACATCGCGCGCACGCTGTTGCTGGCCACGCCGGGCAGCAGAACCTTGACGGCGACGTCGGCCCGAGGCAGCGCCTGCTCATAGAGGAAGACATCGGCGAAGCCACCCTTGCCCAGCGCGCGAAGGTGCGTGTAGCCCGCGAGAACCGGCGGCTGTGACGGCAGCCTGCGAGCCATGGGTGTTCCTCTTTCGAGACGGGTACGTGGGGCGGGGCGAAAACCTCTTGACTGTCCCCCGAAAGCCGTCCCCCCACTGTACCTATGCCATCACCGGCATGGTCTACTCCGAACGTCGAACCGCGTGCCCCCAATCAGGGTGACACGACTCAGTCGAAGCGGGGAAGAGTGGTGTCGGCGTCGGCGTCATCGTCGCTTCGTACCACCTCGACGACGAGGGTGGTCACGTTGTCTCGTCCACCCGCTGCAAGCGCGGCCTCGAGGAGCAGACCGGCGGCATCGTCGGCGTCGGTCGCCTCCGACAGAAGCAGGCGGATGAGATCGACATCGACCTCCTTCGTGAGTCCGTCGGAGCAGATCAGGAGCCGGGAGCCCTGCGAGACCGGGATAAACCACAGATCAGGCACAGGGTTCTTGCCGAATCCCACCGCTCGCGTGATGATGTTCCGGTTCGGATGAGACTCCGCCTCGATCGCGGTGATTCGGCCCGAGTCGACCATCGCCTGTACGGCCGAGTGATCGACCGTCAGCTGCGTCAATACCCCGTCGACGAGCGAGTACACGCGGGAGTCGCCGATATTGAAGACCGCCCAGTACGGCTTCTGCCCCTGCATGGTGAGCGCGATTCCGGTGACGGTCGTACCGGATCCGGCCCGGTCATGGATGCCGGCGATCGCACCGATGTCGTCACTCGCCTGACGGAGCGCCTGGGCGATCTCGTCTGTCGAAGCGAAGTCGCCCGAGATGTTCTCGGCGAGCCGCGCGACGACGGCCGCGCTCGCCTCGTCGCCGGCAGCGTGGCCTCCCATGCCATCGGCGACAGCGAAGACGGGCGCCGCAGCAAGATAGCTGTCTTGGTTGCCGGCGCGTTTCAGCCCGGTGTTCGTCTGGGCGGCCCACGAGAGCCCCAGGTGGCCTCCGCCGTCAGGAAGCGCGATGGTGGCCGCACCCACGGTCGAGGCTGCAACGCTCACCACGATGCGCCCGATCGCTCGACGATCTCGAGCACGACGTCGTCGCCCAGGTCGAGCAGAGTTCCGACCGCGACCACGCGGCTCGCCCCGGGGCTGAGCAACGATGGGGCGGCGCCGGGCGCACGCACCCGGGTTCCATTCGTCGATCCGAGGTCGCGCACAACGACGGCACGGCCCTCCTGCTGAATTTCGACGTGGGTCGAGCTGACCTCGCGCCGAGGCGACGGCACGGCGACGAGTTCGGGCACGAGACCTGATGTGATGCGCGGGCTCTTCGGGGATCGACCGACGTAGACGGCGCGGTCGAGGGCGACAGTACGGCCGTCGGGAAAAGACACAGCGAGGATGCTTGTGGCACCGCCGGATGCCCCGGCCGGCTCGATCCGCGTTCGTCGGCTGCCGGTCGGGGAAACCCCGGCATTGACGTGTGCACTGGCCGAGATGCTCGGGATGGCTGGCAGTGCAGGGGGAAGAAGGGGCGTGCCGGTCACGACGGGCGCGGAGGCAGGTGCAGCGCCGCCTGTCGGTGACTCCGGACGGGATCGCCCCGGGCCGATGACCGTATCGGCGGAGGCATCCGGATCATCGATCACGTCGGCCATCGCGGCCGGCTGCCCCAGGATGGTCTGGTCGTCGATGTCGGCCTGTCTGATTTCGGCACCCGCAAGGGCAGGCTGACCGATGATCGTGTCGTCGACATCGTTGCCCGTTCGCATCAGCGGCTGAATCACCGCGTCGCCGGCGGCGACGATTCCGTCGGCGTGAAGAACCGTGTCGTCGTCGATGCCTGCCGTGTCGTCGAGCTCCATCGACGTGACGCCGCCGATGACCTCGCCCACGTGCGCGGAAACCGGCATACCGGTATGCCGCAGCCAGACCTTCACAGATACCTCGGCCCCCACCAGCAGCTGCACGACGCCATCGGCCGATCGTCGAAGCTGGCTCGCCTTCGGATCGATGACATCGGGGTGAATGTGAAGCGTCACCGGCATGTGCCACTCGACGCGCATCAACCCAGCACTCACCTGAACTCCCGCCCCACCGTCGACGGTCGTCGTCGCCTGTCGCGGCTCAGTTTATTACGTTGGAGGTCACCGCTGTTGATGCACCGACGGCATAGGCTCGTGCCTGTGCCAGAGGCTGTTGAGAGGATGCTGCCGTCGAAGACGGTCGCCCGGCTGACACCCGATCCGTTCGTCGCCGGAGCGCTGACGTTGAGCCTCGATTCGATGCCGCAATCACACATCTCGCCGCGCGATCCACGTCACCTCTTCTACGACTACGTGAGACGCATGGGAACGGCTATAGACCTGGCCGCGCACGCGGCCGAACCGATCAGCGTGCTGCATCTGGGGGCCGGGGCGCTCACGCTTGCACGCTACGTCGCCGAGACTCGACCGGGGTCGCACCAGCTCGCAGTGGAACACGAGAGCGGGCTCGTGCCATTCGTTCTCGAGGAAGCTCCCCTGCCCCGATCCGCGGAGATCGGGCTGATCGAGAACGATGCGCTCGTCGCGCTCCGCACGCTCGCGGCACCCGAATCGATGTGGCGCGCGCGTGCCGACATCGTGGTCTGCGACGTGTACGCAGGCCTCGAGACTCCCGCTCATCTCGTGACACCGGCCTTCTTCGAGGCTGTGCGGAGCGTTCTGGCCCCCGGCGGAACCGTTCTCGTGAACGTGGCCGACGACGCAGACCTGGCTCGGAGCGAGACACAGATCGCGGCGCTCTCCGAGGTCTTCCCCGTCGTAGCGATGATCGGCCCGTCCGCCGTGCTCGACGGTCGCGAGGCGGGCAACATCGTGCTTCTTGCCGGGTCCGACCCGGCCGTCATCGATCGGATGCCGGCCCTCGCGGCCGCTGGGCCGCATCCGGTCGCCTGGCGGGCCCAGTAACGCAGAAGAGCCCCTCACCGCGAACGGCGAGGGGCTCTTCTGTGCAGGAGCTACTTAGTTGTAGGTTCCCGGGGTGTAGTCGTCGCTCGAGAAGCTGTCGAAGTCGACGAACGACAGGTCGGCCTCTGAGAACGACGCGTCGTCGGTGAAGATGCGGTTCGGGTAACGCTCCGCCTTCGCCTCATCGGTCGCCTCGACGGCGACGTCGCGGTAACGCGGCAGTCCCGTTCCGGCGGGGATGAGCTTACCGATGATGACGTTCTCCTTCAGACCCATCAGCGGGTCGGACTTGCCCTCCATGGCGGCCTGCGTGAGAACACGCGTGGTCTCCTGGAACGACGCGGCCGACAGCCACGACTCGGTCGCGAGGGACGCCTTGGTGATACCCATGACCTCCTGGCGAGCGGATGCCGTCTTCTTGCCCTGAGTGAGCGCCTCGCGGTTGAGCGTGTTGTAACGCGCCCGGTCGACGAGCTCGCCCGGCAGCAGGTCGGTGTCACCGTGCTCGACGACAGTCACCTTGCGGAGCATCTGACGAACGATGACCTCGATGTGCTTGTCGTGAATCGGAACACCCTGCGAGCGGTAGACGCCCTGGACGCCGCCGACGAGGTGCTTCTGCACCTCGCGGACACCCTTGACGCGCAGAACCTCCTTGGGGTCGACAGCACCGATGATGATCTGCTGTCCGAGCTCGACGTGCTGACCGTCTTCGATGAGAAGCGTCGAACGCTTCAGCACCGGGTAGGCGATCGGCTCATCGCCGTTGTCGGGCGTGAGGATGACCTTGCGGCTGCGGTCGGTGTCTTCGATGTGCACGCGGCCTGCGGCTTCGGCGATCGGGGACGCACCCTTGGGGGTACGAGCCTCGAACAGCTCCTGCACACGGGGCAGACCCTGCGTGATGTCATCTGCGGATGCCGAACCACCGGTGTGGAACGTACGCATCGTGAGCTGCGTTCCGGGCTCACCGATCGACTGGGCCGCGATGATGCCGACGGCCTCGCCGATGTCGACGAGCAGACCCGTGGCAAGCGAGCGGCCGTAGCAGGCAGCACACACACCGACGGCCGACTCACACGTGAGAACGGAGCGCACCTTGATGATGTTCACTCCGGCCGCAACCAGCTTGTCGATCAGAACGTCTCCGACGTCGTCGCCGGCCTCGGCCACAACAGTGCCCTTGGAGTCGATCGCGTCGGCCGCAAGCGACCGGGCGAACACCGAGTTCTCGACGTTCGGGTCCTTGGTCCACTTGCCGTCTGCACCCTCGATCGCGATCGGCAGATCGAGACCCTTGGTCGTGCCACAGTCGTCTTCACGGATGATGACGTCTTGCGACACGTCGACGAGACGACGCGTGAGGTAACCCGAGTCGGCCGTACGGAGGGCCGTGTCGGCCAGACCCTTGCGGGCACCGTGCGTCGCGATGAAGTACTCGGCGACCGAGAGTCCTTCGCGGTAGCTCGAGATGATCGGGCGAGGGATGATCTCACCCTTCGGGTTGTTCACGAGGCCTCGCATACCGGCGATGTTGCGCACCTGCAGCCAGTTACCACGAGCACCGGAGGTCACCATGCGGTTGATGGTGTTGTCCTTCGGGAAGTTGTCGCGCATGGCCTGCGCGACCTCCTCGGTTGCCTTGGTCCAGATCTGGATGAGCTCCTGGCGACGCTCGAGGTCGGTCGTGAGACCCTTCTCGAACTGGCCCTGAACCTTGGCGGCCTGCTTCTCGTAGCCCTGAACGATCTCGCGCTTGTTCGGCGGAGTCAGGATATCGGAGAGCGCAACGGTCACACCTGAACGGCTGGCCCAGTAGAAGCCGGCGTCCTTGATGCGGTCGAGCGATGCAGCGACCTCGACCTTGGGGTAGCGCTCGGCGAGGTCGTTGACGATCTCCGAGAGCTGGCCCTTGTCGGCCACAGCCTGGATGTACGGGTAGTCGGCCGGAAGCGCCTCGTTGAAGAGGGCGCGACCCAGCGTGGTCTCGACGATGACGGGTCCGTCGACGTAGTCGGCCGGGCCCTCATTCTCGCCGAAGTGCACGTCGTGCAGACGGATCTTCACGGGTGCGTTGAGGTCGAGCGACTTCTGGTCATGCGCCAGGATCGCCTCGGCGACGGAGGAGAACGCGCGGCCTTCGCCGATCGCCCCTTCTTTCACCGTGGTGAGGTGGTGCAGACCGATGATCATGTCCTGTGTGGGCAGGGTCACCGGGCGGCCATCGGACGGCTTCAGGATGTTGTTCGACGCGAGCATCAGGATGCGCGCCTCGGCCTGGGCCTCGACCGACAGCGGCAGGTGCACGGCCATCTGGTCGCCGTCGAAGTCGGCGTTGAACGCCGCACAGACGAGCGGGTGCAGCTGGATGGCCTTGCCCTCGACGAGCTGAGGCTCGAAGGCCTGGATGCCCAGTCGGTGAAGCGTCGGTGCGCGGTTCAGCAGAACGGGGCGCTCGCGGATAATCTCCTCGAGCACGTCCCACACCTGCGGACGGCTGCGCTCGACCATGCGCTTCGCGGCCTTGATGTTCTGAGCGTGGCTCAGATCGATCAGACGCTTGATCACGAACGGCTTGAACAGCTCGAGTGCCATCTGCTTGGGCAGACCGCACTGGTGCAGCTTGAGCTGGGGACCGACGATGATGACCGAACGACCGGAGTAGTCGACGCGCTTTCCGAGCAGGTTCTGGCGGAAACGACCCTGCTTTCCCTTGAGCATGTCGCTCAGGGACTTCAGGGCGCGGTTGCCGGTACCGGTGACGGGGCGACCACGACGACCGTTGTCGAACAGGGCGTCGACGGCCTCCTGCAGCATGCGCTTCTCGTTGTTCACGATGATCTCGGGGGCCCCGAGGTCGAGCAGGCGGCGCAGACGGTTGTTGCGGTTGATGACACGACGGTAGAGGTCGTTCAGGTCGCTCGTTGCGAAGCGGCCACCGTCGAGCTGCACCATCGGGCGCAGCTCCGGCGGGATCACCGGAACGACATCGAGAACCATGGCGGCCGGCGAGTTGCCGGTGGCCAGGAACGACGACACCACGCGCAGGCGCTTGATGGCACGGATCTTCTTCTGGCCCTTGCCCTCGGCGATCTGCAGGTGAAGGTTCTCACCCTCGGTCACCAGATCGAAGGCCTCGAGGCGCTTCTTGATGGCCTCGGCACCCATATAGGCGCTGAAGTACTGGCCGTAGCGGTCCTGGAGCTCGTGGAAGACGGCGTCCTCCGGCTTGAGCTCGCCGACCTTGAGGCTGCGGAAGTCCTCCCAGACGCGCTCGAGCTGACCGATCTGCTCGTCGTACGCCTTGCGGGTCTGTCCCATCTCCTTCTCGGCGGAGTCCTTCGTGCGACGCTTCTGGTCGCTCTTGGCTCCCTCGGCCTCGAGGGCCGCGAGGTCGGTCTCGAGCCGCTGGAGGCGGTTCGCGATCGTGGAGTCTCGCTGGTCGGACAGGGTCTTGATCTCGAGACGGAGCTCGTTCTCAAGGCCGGGCATGTCTTCGTGGCGAGCATCCTCGTCGACCGAGATGATCATGTACGCGGCGAAGTAGATGACCTTCTCAAGGTCTTTCGGCGCCATGTCGAGCAGGTAGCCCAAGCGCGACGGAACGCCCTTGAAGTACCAGATGTGGGTAACGGGGGCGGCGAGCTCGATGTGGCCCATACGCTCGCGACGAACCGAGGACTTGGTGACCTCGACGCCGCAGCGCTCGCAGACGATTCCCTTGAATCGCACCCGCTTGTACTTGCCGCAGGAACACTCCCAGTCACGGCTCGGCCCGAAGATCTGCTCTCCGAAGAGACCGTCCTTCTCGGGCTTCAGCGTGCGGTAGTTGATCGTCTCCGGCTTCTTTACCTCACCGTGTGACCACTTGCGAATGTCGTCTGCCGTGGCAAGACCGATTCGCAGTTCGTCAAATGTTGTAACGTCCAGCAATGTTTTCTCTTCTCCTGAAGGTTGCGTCAGCTAAGTAACTAAGCCGGATCAGATGTCGTCGATCGACGACGACTCGAACCGGGTGGAGATGTTGATGCCGAGCTCTTCTGCAGCACGGAAGACCTCGTCGTCCGTGTCGCGCAGGCTCACTGCCGTTCCATCTGCCGAGAGGACCTCGACGTTCAGGCACAGCGACTGCATCTCCTTGATGAGCACCTTGAAGCTCTCGGGAATACCGGGCTCCTGGATGTTCTCGCCCTTGACGATCGCCTCGTAGACCTTGACGCGGCCGAGGATGTCGTCGGACTTGATGGTCAGGAGCTCCTGGAGCGCGTACGCGGCTCCATAGGCCTCGAGGGCCCAGACCTCCATCTCACCGAAACGCTGTCCACCGAACTGTGCCTTACCACCCAGCGGCTGCTGCGTGATCATGGAGTACGGACCCGTCGAACGCGCGTGGATCTTGTCGTCGACGAGGTGGTGCAGCTTCAGGATGTACATGTAACCGACCGAGATGGGCTCGGGGTACGGCTCACCGGAGCGGCCGTCGAACAGACGGGCCTTTCCGGAGGAGCCGATGAGACGGTCGCCGTCGCGGGTCGGGGTCGTCGAGTCGAGCAGACCGGCGATCTCTTCCTCAAAAGCACCGTCGAACACGGGGGTCGCGACCTTGGTGTTCGGAGCAGCCTTGCGGGCCTGCTCGGGCAGCTCGGCAGCCCACTTGGGCTTGCCTTCGACCTCCCAGCCCTGCTTGGCGATCCAGCCGAGGTGGGTCTCGAGGACCTGGCCGAAGTTCATTCGACCGGGGATTCCCAGCGGGTTCAGCACGATGTCGACGGGGGTTCCGTCGGCCAGGAACGGCATGTCCTCGACCGGAAGGATCTTGGAGATGACGCCCTTGTTGCCGTGACGGCCGGCGAGCTTGTCGCCCTCGGTGATCTTGCGCTTCTGGGCGATGTAGACGACAACACGCTGGTTGACGCCCGAGCCCAGCTCGTCGTCGTTCTCTGCAGAGAACTCCTTGACGGCGATGATCGTGCCCTGCTCACCGTGGGGAACCTTCAGCGACGTGTCGCGAACCTCGCGGCTCTTCTCGTTGAAGATGGCGCGCAGCAGGCGCTCCTCGGCGCTGAGCTCGGTCTCGCCCTTGGGCGTGACCTTGCCGACGAGGATGTCGCCGGGGCGGACCTCGGCACCGATGCGGATGATGCCGCGCTCGTCGAGGTCTGCGAGCAGCTCCGGCGACACGTTGGGGAGGTCACGGGTGATCTCCTCTTTACCCAGCTTCGTGTCGCGCGCGTCGACCTCGTACTCCTCGATGTGAATCGAGGAGAGCACGTCGTCTTTCACCAGGTTCTGGCTCAGGATCATCGCGTCTTCGAAGTTGTAGCCCTCCCACGGCATGAATGCCACGAGCAAGTTCTTTCCGAGCGCGAGCTCGCCGTTCTCGGTGGCGGGACCATCGGCCAGGACCTGGCCGACCTCGACCCGCTCGCCCTCGGCGACGATCACACGGTGGTTGTAGCTGGTGCCCTGGTTCGAGCGGTCGAACTTGCGCAGGTAGTAGTCCTGCGTTCCGCCCTCGTCGAGCTGCACGGTGACGACGTCAGCCGAGACCTCGGAGACGACACCCGCCTTGAGCGTGGTGACCACGTCTCCGGCGTCGATGGCCGCGTAGCCCTCCATACCGGTACCCACGAGCGGGCTCTCGCTGCGCAGCAGCGGAACGGCCTGGCGCTGCATGTTCGCACCCATGAGGGCGCGGTTGGCATCGTCGTGCTCGAGGAAGGGGATGAGCGAGGTCGCGACCGACACCATCTGGCGCGGCGAGACGTCCATGTAGCCGATGTCCTCGGCCGGGAACAGGTCGACCTCTCCGCCCTTGCGGCGGGCGAGGACGCGGTTCTCCGCGAAGCGGGCCTCACCGGTGAGCGGCGCGTTGGCCTGGGCGACGATGTACTCGTCTTCTTCGCTGGCGGTCAGGTAGTCGATGGTCGCCGTGACCACGCCGTCGACGACGCGACGGTACGGGGTCTCGATGAAACCGAACGAGTTGATGCGCGCGAACGAGGCGAGCGAACCGATCAGACCGATGTTCGGGCCTTCAGGGGTCTCGATGGGGCACATACGGCCGTAGTGCGACGGGTGAACGTCTCGCACCTCGACACCGGCGCGCTCACGGCTCAGACCGCCCGGGCCCAGCGCGGAGAGGCGACGCTTGTGCGTCAGACCCGCGAGGGGGTTGTTCTGGTCCATGAACTGCGACAGCTGGCTGGTTCCGAAGAACTCCTTGATCGCGGCGACGACGGGGCGCACGTTGATCAGGGTCTGCGGCGTGATGGCCTCGATGTCCTGAGTCGTCATACGCTCGCGAACGACGCGCTCCATACGGGACAGACCCGTGCGGACCTGGTTCTGGATGAGCTCGCCGACGGCGCGGATGCGACGGTTTCCGAAGTGGTCGATGTCATCGACGTCGAGACGGATGTCGACCTTCTTGCCCTCGCGGGTGCCGGGGATCGTCGTCTGGTTGTCGTGCAGGGCGACCAGGTACTTGATCGTGGCGATGATGTCCTCAACCGTGAGCACCGAGTTGCTCAGCGCGCTCTCGATGCCGAGCTTGCGGTTGATCTTGTACCGACCGACCTTGGCCAGGTCGTAGCGCTTCGAGTTGAAGTAGAAGTTGTCGAGCAGCGCACGCGCGGCCTCGGCAGCGACCTGCTCGCCCGGACGGAGCTTGCGGTAGATGTCCTTCAGCGCCTCTTCTTTTGTGAGGATCGTGTCCTTCTCGAGGGTGGCCTCGATGGATGCGTATCCCTTGAACTCGGAGAGGATCTCTTCGCTCGTCAGGCCGAGGGCCTTGAGGAAGACGGTGACGCTCTGCTTGCGCTTGCGGTCGATGCGAACGCCGACCTGGTCGCGCTTGTCGATCTCGAACTCGAGCCATGCACCACGGCTCGGGATGATGCGCGAGGAGTAGATGTCTTTATCGCTCGTCTTCTCCTGGGCGCGCTCGAAGTAGACACCGGGGCTGCGCACGAGCTGCGAGACGACGACACGCTCGGTGCCGTTGATGATGAACGTGCCGCGCTCGGTCATGAGCGGGAAGTCGCCCATGAAGACGGTCTGCGTCTTGATCTCACCGGTCTGGTGGTTCATGAACTCGGCCTCGACGTAGAGGGGCGCCGCGTAGGTCTTGCCGCGCTCCTTGCACTCGTCGATCGTGTACTTCTCGGGCTCGAGGAACGGAGCGGTGAAGCTCAGCTGCATCGTTTCGCCGAGGTCCTCGATCGGGGAGATCTCTTCGAAGATCTCCTCGAGTCCCGAGTTGTTGGCGAGGTCTTGACGACCGGCCTTCTTCGCCTCGGCGACGCGCTCTTTCCAGATGTCGTTGCCGACGAGCCAGTCGAAGCTCTCGGTCTGCAGGGCGAGCAGATCCGGGACCGTCAGAGTGTCTGTGATCTTCGCGAACGAGAGACGCGATGCGTTTCTCCCGGTCTTGGGTGAGTTGGTGGTTGCGTTGCGCGCAGCAGCCAAGGAAATAACCTCCGTGGACCCCGTCGGGTCTCAGTACTGTCGGTTGACTAATAAGGATGTTTCATTTGCGATCGCACCCGGCTTCGACCTACATTTGTCAAGAAGTTCGGGGATGTAAGACCATGGCTGCCGACCGCGATATGAGGGCATGGTTTTACTGGGAGCGCAAAGGTCAACTATAGGTGAATCCGACGCGCCTGTCCACCGCTTTTCTTGATTAGTTTCTGAATCTCCGGTATAACCGCGTTCGCCCCCGTTCCCTGAGCACGGCGCAGGGATACTGGAACCATGAGCAGATCAACGCGAGGCGCCGATCGGGCCGAGCCCGAGCATCCATCGGCCACCCTCTCGAAAAGCGGCTTTCACGCCCGGATCGAGTCCGATCGATACTCGCCCGGCAGCTTTCTGCTCGTCGTCGATGGCACGCCGCAGTCGCACGTCGACCTCGACGACCCCACCCACCTGAACTTCGAGTACGTGCGCCGCATCGGCCACGGCATCGATCTGCTGCGCCCCGAGGGCGAGGCGATCACCGCCGTTCACCTCGGCGGTGGCGGCCTCACCCTCCCCCGCTACGTCGCCGCGACGAGGCCCGGCTCGCGGCAGCAGGCCGTCGAGTACGAAAGCGATCTCGTCGATCTCGTGCGCCGGGAGCTTCCCCTGCCCCGCGACGCGCAGATCCGCATCCGGCACGGCGACGCGCGCGAGGTGCTCGCCGCGTTCCCGCCCGGGCTGGTCGGCAACGTCGACCTGTTGGTGGTGGATGTCTTCTCGGGCGCGCGCACGCCGGCCCACGTCACGAGCGCCGAGTTCTACACTCTCGGCCGCACGCTGCTCGCCGATGACGGCATGGTCGCGGTGAACGTCGCCGACGGCGCCGGCCTCGCCTTCGCCCGCGGGCAGGCGGCCACCCTGTCGAGCGTCTTCGAGCACGTATCGATCGTTCTCGACTCTCAGATGCTGAAAGCCAAGCGCTTTGGCAACGTGGTCATGTTCGGGTCGAACTCTCCCCTGCCGTTCGAGCGAATGCCGCGACTCGTGGCCGGCGACCCCGTCGCATCCAAGGTCGTCACGGGTGCCGAACTGCGAAACTTCATCGCCGGTGCGCCCGTCGTCACCGACCAGACCGCGGTCAAGTCGCCTCCGCCGGGGCGCAGCATCTTCCAGATCAAGCCCTGACCACGGCACGCAGACAGGAGCGACCATGAGCATCCGACGAACCACCTCGGCCCTCGCCGCGAGCGCCGTCGCACTGCTCGTGCTGGCCGGATGTGAGGCGCCGCGCCCCGAGCGCACGGTCGCGACGGCGACGCCGCCGGCTTCCGCGTCGGCCACTCCGACGTCGGCGCCGACCACCACCCCCACGACTCCCCCGCTCACAGGCTCCTATACGCCCACTGGCGAGCTGACCGCGCTTGCCAACGGCCTCGCGGCGCCATGGTCGATCGCGCCCGTCGGGGCCGACGGCATCCTGATCTCTGAACGCGACTCCGCGCAGATCGTACTCGTCGACCCTGCGGGGCAGAAACGCGCCATCGGCGGTGTGGGCGGCGTTGCGGCGGCAGGCGAGGGTGGCCTTCTCGGCATCGCTGTGCACGGCGACGGCGCCGAGCACCGCCTCTTTGCGTATTTCACGACCGACGGCGACAACCGGGTCGTGTCGTTCCCGCTCACCGGGGCCGGAGCATCCCTTGCACTCGGACCGGCGACCGAGGTCATCACCGGCCTACCCAAGGCGTCGAACCACAACGGGGGCCGCATCGCGTTCGGCCCCGACGGCATGCTCTACATCACGACGGGCGACGCGAACCAGCGCGAGGGCGCTCAGGACCCGGGCTATCTGGGCGGCAAGATCCTGCGACTGGATGCCTCGGGCTCGGTCCCCACAGACAACCCGATCGCGGGCTCGCCGGTCTACAGCCTCGGCCACCGCAACCCGCAGGGGATCGCGTGGGGCCCGGACGGAACGATGTACGCCGCCGAGTTCGGCCAGGACACCTGGGACGAGCTGAACGTCATCGTGCCCGGCGCGAACTACGGCTGGCCCGTGGTCGAGGGCATCGACAGCGCCGATACGCGGTTCGTGGCACCCGTCGCGCAGTGGGGAACCGACGACGCCAGCCCCAGCGGCATCGCCGTCGTCGGCGACACGGTCTTTATGGCCGGTCTCGGCGGCGAGAGGCTGTGGACGATCGATCCGACCCAGGGAGCGCAGTCCCGGGAGTTCTTCGCAGGCCAGCTCGGGCGCATCCGCGACGTGCACTCAGCCGGCGATGGAAGCCTGTTGCTGATAACGAACAACACCGATGGTCGCGGAGAACCCCGTTCGGGGGACGACACGCTGTATCGAGTCACTCTCGCAGCGACCTCCGGATAGGGTTGTTCGCAGCCCGCGGGACCGAGATCATCGGCCGCGGCGGCACCACGCGCCTACCAACGGAGTACCTGATCTAGTGAGCATCATCACCGGCTACGACCCTCGCAACCTCAGGGAGAAGATCGACGTCGCTGCGGCATCCGCACGGCTCGGCGAGCTGGGCCAGCTGCGCAGCCTCTCGGCCCTCAACGAGAAGGTCGGGCTGTACCGTCTGCTCGGGCGCCTCGACGAGGCCTGGACCGTGGCGAACGAGGCCGTGCGTCACACCCGTTTCTCGGGAGACCGGGAGCAGCTGCTCGGAGCTCGAATCCGGCGGGCCCAGGTGCAGCAATATCAGGGAAAACTGCAGGCCGCCCTCTCCGAGTTGTCGCTGTGCGTCGACGAGGCGAGGGTGCACGAGTGGGGCCCGCTCGAGGCCGCATCGCAGCTCACCCGAGGCAAGGTGCTCTTCGACATGGGCGACTACGAGGCCGCTCTGGTCGACTTCAAGGCCACCGTCTTTCTCTACGAGAAGATGGGCGCTTCGCTCGATCAGCTCGAGAGTTCACTCGTGGCCGTAGCCGTCACCGAGTCCTTTCTCGCAGAGTCCTGAGCGGCGAACGCTCTCTCTCGCGAGGCGATGTCGCACGGTCGGGTTAGTGTCTTTGCGTGGCTGATCTTGCGAAAGTACGCGTCTGGGCAGACGCGCTGATTGCGCTTCACCTCGACCCTCACGTCTGGTCGTTCGGCTTCGACAATGCGAAGACCCGCGCGGGGCTGTGCAGCTTCACCACCAAGCGCATCACGGTCTCGCGCTACCTTGCCGCCACGTTCGACGACGACGAGATCCACCAGGTGCTCTTGCACGAGGTCGCCCACGCGATGGCGGGTCATCGCGCGGGGCACGGTCCGTCATGGCGACGCATCGCGGCATCCATCGGATACGTGGGCTCGCGCACGCACACCGGCTCGGTCGCCGACGAACTGGCGCCGTGGGCCGGTGTCTGCCCTGCCGGCCACCAGCACTTCCGCTATCGCAAGCCGGCTCGCACGCTCGCGTGCGGCACCTGCTCCAAGCGGTTCGATGCGGCAAATGTCATCACTTGGCAGCGCCGCGACATCGACCCGGCACACCGCCGCCAGGCGGCGGCCCGAGGCTGACGCCTCCCGCAACCGCATCCGCGCCCGTTCGGCGCATCCGCCCCAACTCGACCAGCAGCGGATGCACCTATTGGGCGCGGATACCCGCAGTTCAGAATGCCTCGCTGACTCCCGTGTTGTGCGGATCGTCGAGATGGGCACGCACCAGGCTCGCCGGCCACGAGTTGCGCGGGGCCTTCTCCGGTCTCCGCAGCGCCTGCTCGAGCACCGCGTCGCCGAGATGCTTCTCCACGTCGAGGCGCGGGTAGGCATCCTCGATCGCCTGGCGCTCTGCAGCCTCAACCGTCTCGAGGCCGAAGTCGCCGCGCACGCCGAGGCGTGTCAACCGGGTGATGGGCCCGCGCCGCTCGGCGATCTGAGGGGAGGTGTGCAGAGCGATCGCCTCCCACACGAGATCGGTCTCGGCGGCGGGCATCCCCTCGGCGGCGAGAAAGCGGGCGGCCGCATCGGCACCGTCGACCTCGAAGCGCAGCTCGCCGTCGGCTTCATCCGTCGTTCCGATGTCGTGCAGCACACACGCCAGAAAGAGCAGCTCGGTGTTGTAGTCCTGGCCCGAGACAAGACCATCGGATGCCGCCACCACCCGGGCGTGCAGAAAGGTGCGAACGCTGTGGTTGGCGATCGAGCGCTCCTCGGTGCGCTGCACCCAGTCGAGTGCGCGAAGCGCGGTGTCACCGGTGGGCAGCTGCAGAAGTTCTGTCATGCCCCGACGCTACTCAGCCGGCCGGCGGGGCACCTCTGCCCGGCCGGCCAACCTCCCACGATATTCCGCCGCACCTAACTGGGTGACGTGAACTACTCGGTGACCTGAACTTCTTTCCAGAACGCCACGTAGTTGCTGTAGTCCTTGCCCACGCGGTCGAACGACGCAGGGTACGGCTTCGGGTAGCTCCACGCACGATCCTTGAGGCTCACGCCGCTGTCGCTCACGCTGAAGTACTGGCACTCGCCCTTCCATGGGCAGGTGTACGGCGTGTCGGTGGGCGTGAGCAGGTCGAAGTTCACGCTCGACGGGGGAAAGTACCAATTGCCCTCGATGGCGATCAGATCTTCTTTGGGTGCCTCGGCGATGACGGTGCCGTTGACGACTGCTTTCATGATGAAACCTCCTGCAGCAACGCTACGCCTCCGGGGCTACCTGGCGTCCTGAATCGGACGGATCACGCGCTGGAAGATCAGGATTCCCGCAGCGACGACGGGCACAGCGACGAGGGCTCCCAGGATGCCTCCGAGGGCAGCACCTCCGATGGCCGCCACGATCACGAGAACGCCGGGCACGGCCACGGCCTTGGCCATGACCCTCGGAGTAAGCACGTAGGCCTCGACCTGCAGGTACACCAGCATGATGATCGCGAAGATCAAGGCGCCGATCGGGTTCACGGTGAGAACGGACACCGCACCGATAGTCGTTCCGAGAATGGGGCCGACCACGGGAATCAGCGCACAGACGAAGGCGACAAGGGCGAGCAGCAGCGGCGCGGGGCCACCCACGATCGTGACGAGAATCAGCGTGATCGTCGCATTGGCCAGCGCCAACACGAACTGGCCGGCCACGTACTTGCCGACCGACTCGAGGATCTCTTCGGTGATCTCGATGAAGCCCGCGCGACGGGACTGCGGAACCGCCTGGTAGACGGTGGCCATGACGCCGCGCAGAGTGAGGGTCAGGTAGATCGTGAGCACGGTCACGACGATGACCGCGGTCACGCCCTCGAAGACCCCTGATCCTACGGAGAGAAGACCGCCGCCGATCGAGAGCAGCTTGTCGGGGTCGGAGAGGAACGACGTGATGTCCTTGATGATCGAGTCGACGTCGAGCGAAGTGCCCAGCTGATCGCTGATCCAGATCACCCACGGCTGAGCGAGCAGCTGATCGGTGAGTTCGCTCGCATGGGTGACCAGGTAGTTCACCTGGCGCACGAGGTTCGGGATGATAGCCAGCGCCACCCCGCCGATTACCGCGAGCGCGAGCAGGGCGACCGCCAGGGATGCCACCCAGCGCGGAACGTTGTGCCGCTCGGCCAGTTTCATCAGCGGCTCGAGGGCCAGCGCGATGAAGTAGGCGATCCCCATGTAGACGAACACGGTCGACAGCGAACCGATGGCGCCCCACACCCCGAGCCCGACACAGGCACCCAGTGCTCCGAGCAGGCCGATCAGAAAGGGGTTGAACCGGATGCGCCGCTGGGGCACACGCTCGTGTTCGGCTCGTCGGCCGGGCGCCCTGCCGAGTGTCGAGCGGATTCGCGGCGAGGTGTTCGGGCGCCGGCCCGTCGAACGCATGTCGGCTCGTGTCATTGCTCGAATGTAGCGGAGTCAATTGGTCGTTGCGGATATCGACTCGAGTCGATATCCCGGAAAGCTGATGACGACCATTTCGCGGATGACGATTGACGACCGGAGCCCACCTCCACTAGAAAGATGGAGACAACAGCGAGGCGGGCGATTCGTACGGGCCGCGCGCCCATGCCCGACTCCAGACATTTCACCCCGATCAAAGGACGCACCGTGAGCAACCTCCAGACCCCGACGCCCGGCACCGACTATCCGGGAAAGACACTTGGCATTGTCGGCCTCGTACTGGCAATCGTCTTCAACCTGATCGGCCTGATCATCAGCATCGTCGCCCTGCAGCAGTCGAAGGCCGCCGGATTCAAGAACACGCCCGCAAAGATCGGCATCATCGTCGGAGCGGTCCTGTTCGTTCTCGGCATCATCATCTCGATCATCTCCTTCGCGGCCGCCGCGTCTATGGTCGGCACCACAACCTACTGATCCACGAAAAAGAGGGGCCCGTCGCTACGCGCGACGGGCCCCTCTTTTTTGTGGATCTCGACCAGCAGCGCTAGAGCAGATCTGCGTGGTGGATCGCGGCGACGTCGGGATGGGCGCGCAGTCGGTAGCGCAGCACATTCTCGCCGTACACCTGGAGAATCGGACTGTCATCCGGATCGGGCGTGATTCCCGTCGCTTCAGACTGCAGGGCCGCGGGCAGCGGGATCACCGGAATCGACGCATCCAGGGCGGGGTTGAAGAAGAACGGAATCGAGATGCGGTCGCTGCCGATGGAGGGCGAGATCACACGGTGCACCGTGGCCTTCAGGTAGCCGTTCGTGGCGTACTCGAGCAGCTCGCCGATATTCACGACGAAGGCACCCGGCACCGGAGGAGCGTCGATCCACTCGTCTCCGTAGGCGACCTGAAGGCCGCCCTTTCCGGGTTCGACGAGCAGCAGCGTGAGCGCGCCGCCGTCACGGTGGGCCCCGACGCCCTGCTTCGGGGTCGGGTCGCTCTTGCCCGGATAGCGCACGATCTTGATCAGCGTCGACGGGCGCTCGGCGAACGCCGCGTCGAACACGTGCGGATCGGCGCCGAGCGACTGGGCCCACGCTTGAAGAAGCCGGATGCTGACAGCCGACAACTCGTCGTGCCACCGGGTGACGACATCCTGCAGTTCGGGAAGGGCCTCGGGCCAGAGATTCGGGCCCTCGAGCCGCCAGTAGTCAGGAGCTCCTTCGCCTCGCTCCACGGTCTCCCGCTCACTTCCGACGTCGATCTGCTCGCGCCAATCGACCTTTCCCTGCGTCAGTTCGCCACCGACCCGCGTGTAGCCGCGGAACTGAGGGCTCAGCACGTTCTCGATCGAGAGTTTGTCGGCCTCGGGCAGTTCGAAGAAGCGTCGCGATGTCTCGAGAATGCGGCTCACCAGCGACTCCGGAACCCCGTGACCGGTGAGGTAGAAGAAGCCGTAGTCGTGGGTTGCACGGCGCAGATCATCACGGAATCCCTCCGCCTCTTCGGCAGAGGCATCGAGACGGGAGAAGTCGAGAACGGGAAGGCTCTTGGTCATGAGTTCTACGCTGGCACTCCGACGCCAAGAACGCCAATTGCATTACGACGTATTGAGCACATGTGCAATGCCACCAGCGCGACTTGTCGTCATTTGCCGCACCGCCCAGACTGGGCTGAGGAGGCCCCACATGAGAGTTCTGCTGAAATTTGTGCTCGATACAGATCCGGATGCCGCATGGCGGGCCATCCGCAGCCCCGCCGTCTTTCGCGAGGTGTCGAGTCCTTTTCTGAAGATCCGTTCGCTGAGCGCCGACGGATTTCCCACGATCTGGCAGCCCGGGCAGCACCCCGTCGAGATCGAGGGCGGTGGCCTGATCCCCCTCGGCAAGCAGATCATCAGACTCTCCTTCCTCGAGCGCCCCGACGGGGTGCGCATCGTGCGCGACTCGGGCCGCGGCGTCTCGGGCGCCGTTTCCATCCCCACCACGTGGGACCACCAGATGGCGATCTCGCCCGACCCCGCTGGTACCGGCAAGACTCTGTACAGAGATCGGCTCATCATCGGCGCGGGCCTGCTGACGCCGGCCGCCTGGTACGGCATGTGGGCGTTCTGGCAGTGGCGGGGCGCGCGATTGCGCCAGCTCGCGCCGACATGGGCGTTCGACCCTGAGCCGATTCCGGGTTCCGGCGCAGAGGGTGTCGATCCCGACATCGCCGCGTAGCCTGATCCGATGACTTCCGCCGCATCCGCCATCCAGGTCGCCGACTGGCGCCAGCGCGTCTTCGCCCTCTACGCCGAGGTGCGCGTGCTCGCGCTGGTGAACGCCGAAGCCGCCCACGGCGTGTGGCGCGACGGGCGCGACGAACTGTTCCGCACGCATCCGCAGACCCCCCTGCTGCCCGAAGACCGGGCGGGCTTCACCGGGCTGCCCGTCGCGCCCTACGACCCGGCCTGGCGATTCGAGGTCGAGATCACGGCCCCGGATGCGCCGGGCGGCTTCGATTTCGAGACCGGCACCGACGGGGTCGTGCCGTTCGAACTCATCGGGCACGCGAGCATCCCCGAGGTGGGCAGGCTCGATGTCTGGCGCCTGCGCTCCTACGGCGGCGGACTGTTCATTCCCGTTCGCGACGGCCTCGCCGGCACCACGGGAGGAACCTATGGAGGTGGGCGATACCTCATCGATTCGATCAAGGGAGCGCACCTGGGGCATGGCGACACACCCGGGTCGCTGGTGCTCGATTTCAACTTCGCCTACAACCCATCGTGCGCCTACGACCCGGCCTGGGCGTGCCCTCTGGCACCGCTCGGAAACCGCGTATCCGGCGGCATTCCGGTCGGCGAGATGTATGTGCGCTAGACTGTAACCACTTGCGAGCGCGATCGTGCGCTCCCTGCGTCGTAGAACGCACCTTGCGGTTCGGGCCTCGTGCCTGAAATTCGCGAAAACTTTCTCACGGCGAACGGAAGTGCCTACTGGCACCTTCGCCATCATTTCCGCACAGTCGCGGCATGGCCGAGAGAGTCTGTGCGAAACAGTATCTCTGTGCGATGCCGTCGTGTCACGCTGCGGATCCGATGCCTGAAAGGCACCGAAACAGCTATGTCAACACCCACCTTCTCCTCGCTCGGCGTTCCCGCGCCCGTCGTCGCTGCACTGACGAACGCCGGAATCACCGAGCCTTTCCCCATTCAGCTCGACACCCTTCCCGACACCCTGGCCGGCCGCGACGTTCTCGGCCGCGGAAAGACAGGCTCGGGCAAGACGCTCGCGTTCTCCATTCCGATGGTCGCCCGTCTCGGCGGCGCCCTCTCCGGCGGCCAGCGCCGCTCGGGTCGCCCGCTCGGCCTGGTGCTCGCGCCGACCCGTGAGCTTGCCACCCAGATCTCGGCCGTGCTCCAGCCGCTCGCCGACGCATACGGCTTGAAGTCGACCACCATCTTCGGCGGCGTCTCGCAGCAGCGCCAGGTCGCCGCGCTCAAGGCCGGCGTCGACATCATCGTCGCGTGCCCCGGCCGCCTCGAAGACCTCATGAAGCAGGGCTTCGTGTCGCTCGACGCCATCGAGATCACCGTGCTCGACGAGGCCGACCACATGGCCGACCTGGGCTTCCTGCCCGTCGTCACGCGCATCCTCGACAAGACCCCTCGCGGCGGACAGCGCCTGCTGTTCTCGGCCACGCTCGACAACGGCGTAGACAAGCTGGTGCGCAAGTTCCTGCAGAACGAGGTTCTGCACTCGGTCGACGAGGCCACCAGCCACGTCGAGCTCATGACCCACCACGTGTTCGAGGTCGACGGCGCCACCGCCAAGACCGAGCTCGTTCAGAAGCTCGCCTCGGGCACCGGCCGTCGCATCCTGTTCATGCGCACCAAGCACCACGCCAAGAAGCTGGCCCGCCAGCTGATCGACGCGGGAATCCCCGCCGTCGACCTGCACGGAAACCTGTCGCAGGTCGCCCGCGACCGCAACCTCGCCGCATTCGCCGCCGGTGATGTGAAGGTTCTCGTGGCCACCGACGTCGCCGCCCGTGGTGTGCACGTCGACGACATCGAACTCGTCATTCACGTCGACCCGCCGGCAGAGCACAAGGCGTACCTGCACCGCTCGGGCCGCACCGCCCGTGCCGGAAGCGCCGGAGACGTCGTCACTGTGATGCTGCCGACCCAGAAGAAGGACACGGCAGATCTGCTCCGCAAGGCGGCCATCCAGGTCACCCCGCAGCGCGTCACCGCGAACTCCCCCGCCGTCACCGAGCTCGTCGGCGAGCTGGCCGAGTGGGTCAAGCCCGCTCCCCGCGCCGCCGTTCAGGTTCAGGGCACCCCGCGCCGCCAGGGCGGATCGCAGGGAGCCAACGCCCAGCGCAAGCGCGCCCAGCGCGACGGTTCGCCGTCCGCCAGCGGCGGCGAGGGTCGTCCCCGTCGCGACCGCTCGGGTCGTCCCGCGACCGCAGGCGCCCCGGCTTCAGCCGGCGGAGCCCGTCGTGGCGGCAGCGGAGGAGGCCGCTCAGCGGCTCCCGCCGGTGGCTCGTCGCGCACCTACTCCACGTCGACCGGCGGCCAGGGCGGCTACGCTGCCGGCGCCGCCGCATCGGGTGGCAATGGAGCCGGCGCTCGTCGCCAGGGACGCCGCGCCCAGGGCTAATCGCCCGCGCTTCGCCTGAACGGGCGGAGATTCCTGCGCACCGACGCTCTCTGCGTATCGGTGACGCGGAATCTCCGCCCGTTCTGCGTTGAGATCTAGATCAGTCGTCCGACGGAGGCCAGCGCGGCCCTCAGCAGCGAGCCGCGACCGCCTTCGAATTCGGCGGACAGCTCGTCGGATGCCGCCTCCTGAGGAGACATCCACGTGACCTCGAGCGCATCCTGGCGAGGCTCGCAGGTTCCGGTGACCGGCACGACGTAGGCAAGCGAGACCGCGTGCTGGCGTTCGTCGTAGAACTGGGTGACGCCCGGAAGCGGAAAGTACTCGGCCACGGAGAACGGGATCGGGCTGGCGGGCAGCTGAGGAAAAGCCATGGGCCCGAGGTCTTTCTCGAGGTGGCGGAAGAGGGCATCCCGAACCGTTTCGCCATACATAACGCGGCCGGAAACCAGCGTGCGTGTGATCGACCCCGTGGGAGTCGCGCGAAGCAGCATGCCCACCTCTGTCACCTGGCCCAGGCCATCGACGCGAACCGGAACCGCCTCGACGTAGAGCAGCGGCAGACGCCTTCTGATCTCGGCGAGCTCGACATCGCTGAGCCAGCCTGGATTGGAACTCTGTGACGGCGTGGGCGGTATGTTGCTGCCCTCGGGGGTCCACTCGGGATCGGGGTCTGGAGTTCTCACGCTCATAGTCCATTCTTACCCCACGTGGCCAGCCATGGACGCCGCAGGACACGCTGTCGGCGGTATGCGTGAGGATGGAGCCTATGGGCGATGTGCTCGACAGATTCTCCCCCGCGACGCAACAGTGGTTCCGCGGGGCGTTCAGCGCGCCCACGCCCGCGCAACTCGGAGCGTGGCAGGCCGTCTCGTCAGGCGCGAACGCCCTTGTTGTGGCCCCGACCGGCTCAGGCAAGACCCTGTCCGCCTTCTTATGGTCGATCGACCGACTCACCTCTGAGCCTCCGCCGGCGAAGGCGGGCGTTCGCGTTCTCTATATCTCACCCCTTAAGGCGTTGGCCGTCGACGTCGAACGCAATCTGCGTTCCCCGCTCGTCGGAATCACACAGACAGCGAAGCGTCTCGGCACCGAGCCCCCGAACATCCAGGTGGGGGTTCGAAGCGGCGATACGACGCAGGCCGACCGTCGCAGCCAGTCGAAGAACCCTCCCGATATTCTCATCACGACGCCTGAGTCGCTCTTTCTTATGCTCACGTCGGCGGCTCGCGAGTCGCTCTCGACCGTTGAGACCGTCATCATCGACGAGGTGCACGCGGTCGCCGCTACCAAGCGCGGCGCCCACCTCGCGGTCTCGCTCGAGCGACTCGATGGGCTCCTAGAGAAGCCCGCGCAACGCATCGGGCTTTCGGCCACAGTGAGGCCTCGCGAAGAAGTGGCGCGCTTTCTCGCCGGCGGCCGACCCGTCACCATCGTGGCACCAGTCTCCACCAAGAAGTTCGACCTGCGGGTAGTTGTTCCGGTCGACGACATGACCGCCCTCCCCTCGGCTGGCGAACGAGAGGGCTCGGCGGCCGGGGCCTTGCGGGAGGACGACGGGGCCGGAGGCGGCCAGGGTTCGATCTGGCCACATGTCGAAGAGAGCATCGTCGACCGCATCCTCGCCCACCGCTCGTCGATCGTGTTCGCAAACTCCCGCCGACTGGCCGAGCGGCTCACAGCCCGGCTCAACGAGATCTATCTCGAACGACTCGAAGGCGTGAACGCCACTCAGGCTCAGGGAACGGGATCGCGTCCACCCGCGCAGATGATGGGGCAGGCAGGTCAGACGAAGGGCCTTCCCGCCAGCGTCAGCGCCCGCGCGGGAGACGGCGCCGACGAGCCGATCCTCGCCCGCGCCCACCACGGCTCCGTCTCCAAAGAGCAGCGGGCGGTCATCGAAGACGACCTCAAGACGGGCCGGTTGCGCTGCGTCGTCGCCACCTCGAGCCTCGAGCTCGGCATCGACATGGGCGCCGTCGACCTCGTCGTGCAGGTCGAGTCCCCTCCCAGCGTCGCCAGCGGGCTGCAGCGCGTGGGCCGCGCCGGGCACCAAGTCGGCGAGGTGTCGCGCGGCATCCTGTACCCCAAGCACCGTGCCGACCTGCTGCACTCCGCCGTCGCCTCGCTGCGCATGGCAGAAGGGCTCATCGAGTCGCTCTCGGTGCCCACGAACCCCCTCGACATCCTCGCCCAGCAGACCGTCGCGGCCTGCGCTCTCGAGCCGATCGACGTCGAGGAGTGGTTCGATACGGTGCGCCGCAGCGCCCCGTTCGCCGGCCTCCCCCGCTCGGCCTACGAGGCCACGCTCGATCTGCTCGCCGGCCGATATCCATCAGACGAGTTCGCCGAGCTGCGCCCCCGCCTGGTGTGGGATCGCGATGAGGGCACACTGACGGGCCGCCCGGGCGCTCAGCGACTCGCGGTCACGAGCGGCGGAACCATCCCCGACCGTGGGCTCTTCGGGGTCTTTATGGTCGGGGGCGCCGCATCCGAACAGGCCTCGGGCACAGCATCCACAGCCAAGGGCGGCAACCGTGTGGGCGAGCTCGACGAAGAGATGGTCTACGAATCGCGCGTCGGCGACGTCTTCGCGCTGGGCGCCACAAGTTGGCGCATTCAAGAGATCACGCACGACCGCGTGCTCGTCACCCCGGCCTTCGGAGAGCCCGGGCGTCTGCCCTTCTGGCGCGGCGACGGCCAGGGGCGGCCCGCAGAGCTCGGCCGGGCCATCGGCGAATTCACTCGCAAGCTGGCAGGGGCGGATGCCGAGGAGTCCGCGCGCATGACGACCAGCGCGGGGCTCGACGAGCGCGCCGCGAACAACCTCGTCACCTTTGTGGCCGAACAGCGCGAGGCCACGGGGCATGTGCCCAGCGACAAGACCCTCGTCATCGAGCGCTTCCGCGACGAGCTGGGCGACTGGCGCGTCATCCTGCACTCCCCCTTCGGTATGCAGGTGCACTCCCCGTGGTCCCTGGCTATCGGAGCGCGCCTGCGCGAGCGCTTCGGCATCGACGGTGCGTCCGTCGCCAACGACGACGGCATCATTTTGCGGCTGCCCGACACCGAGAGCGAGCCGCCCGGCGCCGAACTGTTTCTCTTCGAGGCCGACGAGCTCGAGCAGATCGTCACGCAAGAGGTGGGAGGCTCGGCCCTGTTCGCCTCGCGCTTCCGCGAGAACGCAGCACGAGCACTGCTGCTGCCGAGGCAGAACCCGGGCAAGCGCTCGCCGCTCTGGCAGCAGCGCCAGCGCAGCGCCCAGCTGCTCGACGTCGCCCGAAAGTTCCCGAGCTTTCCCATCATTCTCGAGACGATCCGCGAGTGCCTGCAAGACGTCTACGACCTGCCCGCCCTCATCGGTCTCGCCCGCGATCTCGAGGCGCGGCGCATCCGAGTGGTCGAGGCCGAGACGCAGCAGCCGTCGCCGTTCGCGAAGTCGCTTCTCTTCGGCTACGTCGCCTCGTTCGTCTACGAGGGCGACAGCCCCCTCGCAGAACGTCGCGCCGCCGCCCTGTCGCTCGACCCGACCCTTCTGTCAGAGCTGCTGGGCCGCGCCGAACTGCGCGAGCTTCTCGATCCCGGTGTCATCGCGCAGACCGAGCTCGAGCTGCAGAGACTCGCCCCCGACCGCAAAGCACACGACATCGAAGGCGTCGCCGATCTCATCCGAGTGCTCGGCCCGCTGTCTCTCGCCGAGGTCACGGCGAGGCTCGACGACGAAGCCGCACCCCATGCATCCGCCCTGCTCGCCGACCTCGTCGACGCACGTCGCGCACTCGTTGTGACCATTGCCGGCGACGAGCGCTGGGCCGCCATCGAAGACGCGGGCCGGCTCCGCGACGCGCTCGGCACCCCCATTCCCTACGGCGTCCCCGACGCGTTCATCGAACCCGTGCCCGATCCCGTCGCCGACCTCGTGGCACGCTACGCCCGCACACATGCGCCGTTCACGGTCAGCGAGGCGGCGGTCCGATACGGCCTGGGCTCCGCCGTCGTTCTGGATGCGCTGCGCCGGCTCGAGAGCGCCCGGCGCGTGCTCGAGGGCGAGTTCAGGCCGCTGGGCGCAGACACCCCGAATGCTGCGCGAACCGAGTGGAGCGACGTCGAGGTGCTGCGTCGACTGAGGCGACGTTCCCTCGCGGCCCTCAGGCACGAGGTCGAACCCGTCGACACCACGACCCTCGCCCGCTTCCTGCCGTCGTGGCAGCACGTCGGTGGCACCCTGCGCGGAATCGACGGCGTGGCCGCCGTCATCGACCAGCTGGCCGGAGTGCCGATTCCCGCCTCCGCGTGGGAGAGCCTGATTCTGCCCAGTCGCGTGCGGCAGTACAGCCCTGCCATGCTCGACGAGCTCACGGCCACGGGCGAGGTCATCTGGTCGGGCGCTGGATCGCTGCCCGGCAACGACGGCTGGGTCGCACTGCACCTCGCCGAGACGGCGCCGCTCACGATTCCCCTCGCCGAGCCGCTCGAACCCACAGCCCTGCAGCACGCCGTGCTCGGCGCTCTGGATGGCGGAGGCGCGTTCTTCTTCCGCACCCTCTCAGACACGGTCGGCACCGCGCTGGGATCGGCCGTCGATGATGCCGAATTGGTGACAGCACTGTGGGATCTGGTCTGGGCGGGGCGCGTCACGAACGACACGCTCGCTCCACTTCGTTCTCTCACCGGCGGGGGCAGGTCGGCCCACAGCACGAAACGCAGCGCACCCCGATCCAAGCTCTATCGAGGGCGCGCATACGCGCGTCCCACCATGGCCACCCGCGTCGGCCCACCCACTGCCGGCGGCCGTTGGTCGCTGCTGCCCGCCCCCGAAACGGATGCGACGATTCGAGGGCACGCGCTCGGCGACATGCTGCTCGAGCGCTACGGTGTCGTCACCAAGGGCGCCGTCGTGGCAGAACGCATCGTGGGCGGCTTCGCGCTTGCGTATCGCCTGCTCTCAGGCTTCGAAGAAACGGGACGTGCCCGGCGCGGCTATTTCGTCGAGACGCTCGGCGCATCCCAATTCGCCACCGGCGGCACGATCGATCGTCTGCGCTCCTTCACGGCCGAGGCGATGGCCGAGATGCGCCAAGGCAAGAACGACACGAGGGGCGACGAGAAGGATGTGACTGGCAGGGCTGTAACGCTGGCGGCGACAGACCCGGCCAACCCCTATGGCGCGGCACTGCCCTGGCCTTCAGGCACCGGTCACCGCCCCGGCCGCAAGGCCGGCGCCCTCGTGGTGCTCGTCGACGGGCGACTCGTGCTCTACGTCGAACGAGGGGGCAAGACCCTGCTCTCGTTCGCCGAGAACGACGACGAACTAGCGAGCGCTAGTGCGAGCCTCGCGTCGACCGTGATCAGCGGCCGCGTCGCCAAACTCACCGTCGAGAAGGTCAATGGGCACTACGCCGTGGGCACCGAGATCGGGCGCGCCCTCGAGTCCGCTGGATTCGGTGCGACTCCGCAAGGTCTCCGGCTTCGCGCCTCCTAGGCCGCGAGGGGCCCAGGGAACGTGTCGTTCCCTGGGCCCCTCGTCTGTCAGCTACGAGAGCCGGCTACTCCTGGACTCGGCGCCGCCTCACGAGCAGCAGGGCTCCAAGACCTGCGACCGCCGTCAGGAGGGCGAGCAGACCCACTCGCACGCCCGCCCCGAGGTCGAGCCCCGTGTTCGGAAGCGCTGCAGCCGAAGCCGCCGCAGGGGTGACCGCGTGGAACGGGTCGTGATCGGTCAGCGTGCGCGGCGTTCCGTCGGGGTTCCGCGACAGCACCGGCTTGTCGTTCTCGTCGAGCTGAGGCTTGCCCGTGGGCACGCCGTTCTCGTCGACCTCGGGAACGATCGGCGTTCCGACCACGGTCACGTCGTCGGCATGCGAGTCGGCGACACCGAGGGTCAGAGTGCCGTCCGAGAAGAACGATGCTCCGGGGGGCAGCATGCCGTGCCAGGTTCCGTCTTTCTCGAAGCTGTACGAGCTCGGTCCGCCGAACGCGCTGAGGTCGCTCGTCCAGTTCGTGACCTTCGGCCCCGACAGAGTCGCATCGGCGAGGCTGATCTCCGTGAGCCACGTGTTGCCGGTGTTGGTCACGACCCAGCGCACGTGCTTGGCCTTGCCCGCCTCGTAGACCACAGCGTGGTCGGCGTCGTTCGCGTCCTGCGCAGCAGAGGCGAGCGGCTTGGTGGGCACGATCCAGTTTCCGGCCGTGTCCTTGACCGCAGGGTCGGCGAGAGATCCGTCGTACTTGATCACCTGGATCGCCGCGGTGTAGGCGTTGTAGTCGTTATGGTCGGTCACCGGAGTTCCGGTGGCGGAACCCTTGGCGTCTACCGTCACACGATCGACGTGAGCGGCTGCATCGGAGTTGGCGACCGTGAGAGTCGCCGTTCCCGTGATGGTCGCGCCAGGCATCCACTCGGTCGTACCGGGGGCGAAGGTGGCGTCCCAACGGGCCGTGAGTTCTCCGTCGACGACGCTGGCCGTGGCTGTGCTGCCGTCGGGGAACGTCCAGACGAGGGACTGGATGGCGGCACCCGAGAGCGTGTCGTCGTGAAGCACGACCTCGCGCAGCCTGTCGGTTCCCGTGTTCGTCGCCGTGATGCTGATCTGGCGAGTCTCACCGGGCTCGTAGAACTCACCGTCGATCATGGTGTCGGCGTTGTGGAAGACACCAGCGACGACATCACCCTTGACGATGGAGACCTTCGGGGTCACCGTCGTGGGGTTTTCCAGAGTCACGGCCAGCGTGGAATTCTGGCCGATCGTGATCGTGACAGGTCCGTCAGTGCCGATCGGCTGGCCGTCGACCAGGAAGATCGGCTTCGCCCAGCCCGATAGCTCAGGCAAGCCACCCTGCGGGGCGTCCTCCGTGAGCGTCACGACGGTTCCTGCAGGCAGGTCCGGGCTCGTGAAGGTCGAGCCGTTCGTCAGCGAGAACGGCTTCGGCTCGGCTGCGCCCGCGGGCAGATAGGTGCCGGTGAAGGTGAAGCCGGGGGTCAGCGTGTCCGCTGCGGGGCCGGTGACCTGCTTCGTGATCGAGAACGATCCGAGAACGAGTTCCGTGGGGTTCGTGAGCACGACCTGCACGGGCTCGTCGCCGATGGTGAAGCTCGCGGTGCCATCGAGGTTCGGCGTGACTCCGACACCGGAGAACACGGGGGTTCCCCACTTCACGTCGGGAGCCGCGTCACCAGGCGCATCCTCAGAGAGCGTCACCACGGTGCCGAGCGGAAGGCCCGTCACAGTCTTGACCGAATCGGCCTTGGTCAGAGTCAGCTGCTTGGCCGCCTGACCGGGTGTGGTGTAGTTCACCGTGTAGGCGAAGTCATCGGGCACGGACTCCGCAGCGTCGCCCGTGACCAGCTTGGTCACCGAGAATCCGTTGACCAACTGCGTGGTCGGGTTCTCCAGGCCGACGGCGATCGTCGATCCGTCGCCAATGGTCAGAGTGGTCGAGGCGCCCGGAGTCGAAGCACCGTCGTCGACCGTCCAGATCGGCGTTCCCCAGAGAACGTCCGCCGGCGCGCCCGTGGGAATCGCCTCGCTGATCGTCACCTCGGTGCCGTACGGAATGGCATCCGATGTGGCCTTGCCGCCCGGCGTGACGATGAGCGTCTTGGGCTCGGCCAGACCGGGGTAGGTGTAGCTGACGGTGAACTGCTGCTGAGGTGAGACCGACCCTGCGGCGGCGCCGGTCACCGACTTGGTGACCTCGAAGAAGCCATCCGCGAACAGGGTGTTCGTGACGGTGATGATGGTCGGCGCAGTGCGCGTTCCGGTCACCTTGACGGCATCCTTCGGACTCACCGAATAGCTCTTGACCGTGGCATCCGCCCCCTCGGTGATCGTGGCCGACGAGCCGACCGGGAGGGTGACCGTCTTGCCGACCGGATCAGTCGGGTCGACGACGATGCTCGCGTTGGCACCCACGTCGAGTGCGTCGCCACGGAAGTCCGTGGCGGCCAGATCGACCGTGTAGGTGGCTCCCGCAGGGGCGACACCTCCGTCTTCCGAGATCTTCTTGACCACGGCGAGTGTGCCGTCGGCAAGAAGTCCTGCGTCGAAGGTGTGGTTGTTCTCGCCCGGCGCTCCGATAGTCGGGATCGAGATCGAGGCAGACGAGTCGTCTCCGGGGGTGGGAATCGCGTCGGAGTCGACGGTGTCGTCATCACCCTGGTCGGGTGTCGTGAATCTGACGTCGCTCCAGCTCACAGTGCCGAAGCGCGAGTCGTCAGTGAAGGCGTTGCCGGTTGCGGGCTTGGTGAATCGCACCGTGTAACTTCCGCTGCCGGGAACGAAGCCTTCTGCCTCGAGCGCCGGATCGGTGGTGGAGAAGTAGTACTCCCCGCCATTGGCCGTAGTGGTGGTTCCGATGACCTTGCCGTCTGCATTCACGAGATCGACGGTCACGCCGTCGAGAGCGGGCTCGTCGGCATCCTGGATGCCGTCCTGGTCGGCGTCGAACCAGACCCGGTTTCCGATCTCCACGGGGGCGAGCTGGGCAAGAGCCTGCACAACTGCGAGCCCGCCGCCCTTCTGGAACGTGCCCGAGGCTCCCGGGGTGAAGCCGCCGCCCGCGTCAGCGATCTGCTGGTATCCGCGAAGCACATTGCCCGTCGAGGGCTGGAACCAGTTGAGTCCGGTGACGCGAACATCGTTCAGCGGGTCATAGGTGGTGGCGACGATCGAGTCGACTCCTGCGAGGGTGGCGAGACCGCCCAACCCGATCTCGTGGTGGATGCCGCCCGTGCCGAGCGCCTGGCGATCGTTGTAGTACTCGCCGCCGCCGGGGCCTTCGTTGTTGCCCGCGGTGGCGGAGGCGGGCCGGTCGCCGACCGTGCCGTTGTTCTCGAGCGCGTAGCCCGTTGCCGTCGGGGCGGCGACCAGGAGGTCACCGCTGGAGACGGTCTGGTAGTAGGTCGTGTCGTCGGTGCCGTAGTTGCGGTTTCCGCCCTGGATGCTCGTGCGGTCTGCCAGCGAGAGGTTCAAGTATCCGTCGGTGTCGAAGTCGAGATCGGTGAGCATGGGCTGCGGGTATGCCTGCACGGGAGAGCCCCACGCCGACCGACCGACCGATCCCCACGATCCCGACCATTCGTCGACCCAGGCGTTCCAGCGCAGAAGAGCCTTCTGATCATCCGCCGACACGTTCGCGCCCGTCAGCGGGTCGCCCTTCTTGTAGCCGAGCGACCCGTCGAGCACACTGGTCCAGGCCGCCGGAGTGGAGTCGGCGTTGAGCGCGGACTCGGGGGCGCTCAGCACGTGGTACTGCAGGGACGTCGCCGATGACCCGGTGGGCAGTTGCTCACCGCTGTCGACGTAGCCGGCGAAGAGCTGGTTGCGGTGCACGGTCAGAGCCCAAGGTCGTTCTCCGTCGCCGAGGCCGAGGTCGATGACGTTCTTGACGGTGGGCTGCACAGCAGGATCGCTGATGTCGAGCTGATAGATCTTCTTGTCGAAGAGGTTCACGAAGTACAGCGACTTCTGATCGGTGCTCACGGCGATACCGCCGATGCCCACCTTTCCCGCCTGCACGAACGCATCCGCGTCGATCGTGGGGGTGCTTGGCCCGCCCAATCCGCGGCCTCCCTGAGCTGTGGGCGTCGCGTCGGCTGCAACGGAGCCCACATCGATTCCGAGCGATCTGACATCGAGCCACTCTTGAACGGCTGAGGAGCCGGACGGGGCCAGGTCGCCATCGGCCTCGACCGCACCGGTGACACGGTAGATGCCACCGAGGCCCAGCGGGCCGAGGCCCGCGTGACGCTTGTAGGTGGCGGCAGCGAAGAGGCTGCCCGTGCTCGCCTGGAACGAGGAGCCCCATGTGCTTCCCACCTGCGGCACCGTGGCAAGAACCACTCGGTCGGGATAGCTGTCGGTGCCCTGCGCCTGGTTGCTCGTGAAGCTCGTGCCCCAGGGCTGTGCCACGATGGCCGGTGTGTCAGACAGGCCGGGCGAGGAGCTGAGCCCCGCGTACTGGATCGCCGTGACGATCGGGGGGTTGCCCTGTGAAAAGTCATCGGGAGCGTTCACCCCGTAGTCGACTCCGCTGTCGCCGACAGAGACGAACTGCACACTGGTGCCGTTGTCCGCTCCGTGACTGGCCGGCTTGTACTCGTCGGGCACGTCGGTGAACGCGACGCGAACCGCGGTTCCGGATGCATCGACCACGGGAATCGAATAGGTTCCGTCTGCCTGGGTGGTCGCCGACCAGACCTTGCCGTGGCCGTCCGTCGCCGTTGCGACGACGCCGGCGAGACCCTTGTCGTTCGCGATACCGGTCGTGGGACCGTTGCCGGAGTCGAACGATCCATTTGAGTTGAAGTCGCGGTAGACACGACCAGACACGCTGCCGTCGGCAGCGAAGGCGGGGGTACTCGCTCCTGCGAGCATTCCGCCGGCGACGAGGGCTGTGACGACGGAGAGGGCGATCGCCGCCGCTCCGCGCTTGTGTGCCCGGGTTCGAGGGTTTTTCTGGACGCTGAAGTGCAAGACAGTTCTTTCCGTGGGGAGTCTGATTTGAGGGCGGCACCGCCCGGATGAGAAGACGCGAGGTTTTCTCACTGAAAAGCTGAGAATATGCCGACTTTTGCTCCGAAAATCGGTCACAAGCATCGAACCGGGCCGATTTCACCCGCGAATTCACCCCGTCCCGAGATGTTTTCCCCCGCAACCGGTCACTGCGGGCCCACGTAGGCTGGAACCATGCCCGAGGGAGACACCGTTTATCGCACGGCTCGGCACCTCGACGCGGCCCTGACCGGCCAGACTCTCCTGGTCTCCGATTTCCGGGTTCCCCGGTACGCAGAGATCGACCTCTCCGGCAGCTCGATCGACGGCGTCATCAGCGTCGGAAAGCACCTGCTCACCCGGGTCGGCGAGGTGAGCATCCACAGCCATTTGAAGATGGAGGGCTCCTGGCATCTCTATCGACCCGGTTCACGATGGAAGCGTCCCGCCTCCACAGCTCGGCTCATCCTCACCACCGAGAACTGGGTCGCCGTAGGGTTCGATCTCGGAACCATAGACGTCGTCGCCCGCGACGACGAGGCCTCCGTCGTCGGTCACCTGGGGCCGGATGTTCTCGCGCCCGACTGGAGCTCGGCATCCGAAGCCCGGGCGGCCACCCTCATGACGGCGTCCCCCGACAAGGAGATTCACGTCGCGCTCCTCGACCAGCGCAACCTGGCCGGCCTCGGCAATGTCTATGCAAACGAGCTCTGCTTCCTCAGAGGTGTTCTTCCCACGAGGCCGGTCTCGTCGGTCGACCTGCCGCCGCTCATCGCCCTCGCCCACCGCGCGATTCTGGTGAACCGCGACCGCACCGAGAGGTCTACGACGGGAGACCTGCGCGCGGGTCGACAGAGCTGGGTCTATCGCCGCGAGAATCAGCCGTGCCGTCGCTGCGGCACGCGCATCCGGGCCGGCAAGCTGGGCGCCGACGAGTTGACGCTGCGCGACGTGTACTGGTGCCCGCGCTGCCAGACGTAACTCGGCAAAGTACCCCGGGGAGGTACTCGGTCAAGGCGAGTATTCTGGCGGGGTGATCGACGACATCAAGAAGCGTGCCCTGCACCGCACTCGAATTCTCGAAGGCCAGCTGCGAGGCCTCGAGAAGATGATCGAGAGCGAGGAGTACTGCCTCGACATCATCACGCAGTCGCTCGCCATTCAGAAGTCGCTGGGATCACTCAACAAGCTGATGGTCGAGAACCATCTGAAGACCCATGTGACCGACATGTTCGAGGCCGGCGGCGAGACCCGCGACGGCGCGATCGACGAGCTCGTCAAGATCTACGAGCTCAGCCGCAACCGCTCCTGACCCGCGGTGCCCGAACGGGCATCCGGTAACGTCGTCGGCGTGACCGATTTCTCTTCGACCCAGCCGCAGATCGACGATTCGGCCATTATGTGGTCGATCCCCCGCGACGAGCTGGCGACGCGGCTGCCCGGCTCGCCCCTGCTGGTGATCATGCACGGCTACGGCTCGCACGAGGCCGATCTCATCTCGCTCGCGCCGTATCTGCCCGGCACAATCGTCTGCGCGAGTCTGCGAGCGCCGCTCATCGCGCCGGCCCCGATTCAGAACGGCTTCGCCTGGTTCCAGATCGGCGAGCCGGGCAATCCCGAACCCGCAGGGGTGGATGCCGCGGCCCGCGGAGTGCTCGCCTGGCTCGACGGACTCGAGACCGCCTATGGGGCGCCCGCCGCCGTGTCCATCCTCGGATTCTCGCAGGGCGGCGCCATGGCCCTGCAGCTGGTGCGCCACGCGCCGGAACGCTTCGCCTCCTCGGTGAATCTGTCGGGCTTTGTCATCTCCGGCGATGCCCCCGCCGACACCGCGCTCGAGACGCTGCGACCCAGGGTGTTCTGGGGGCGTGACGAGCGCGACCCCGTCATTCCTCCGTCGGCCGTGGCACGCACGGCCACCTGGCTCGAGACACATGCCGAGGTCGATGCCCGCCTGTATCCGGGCGCCGGGCACGGCATCGTGGGCGACGAGATCACCGCCGTGCGCGAGTTCCTCGACCAGACGCTGCTGGTCGCGGCCGAGGTCTAGGCACGATGTCCAAGAAATCGTCTGCGTCCGGCCCCACGACCGCTGCCACCACGGCGCTGAGCAGAGCCGGTGTTGAGTTCGTTCCGCACGCGTACACACACGATCCCGCGGTCACCGACTTCGGCATCGAGGCTGCAACGGCGCTCGGAATCGAAGCCGAGAGAGTGTTCAAGACCCTGATGGTCGACACCGATGCGGGGCTAGGAATCGGCATCGTGCCCGTGAGCGGCATGCTCGACCTCAAAGCGCTGGCCTCGGCCCTCGGCGGAAAGAAGGCAGCCATGGCCGATCTCGCCCTCGCCGAGCGCAAGAGCGGCTATGTGGTCGGCGGTATCAGCCCGTTCGGGCAGAAAACGGCCCTGCCGACCGTGCTCGACGACTCGGCGCTGGAGTTCGACACGATCCTCGTGTCAGGCGGGCGGCGCGGCTTCGACATCGAGCTCGCACCCGCAGATCTGCTGGCCGTGACTCGGGGAACGGCCGCACGCATCCGACGCCTGTGACGATCGCAAGCTATCCGGCTAGATCGACGTCGCTGAGGCTGTCGTCACCGAGCATCTCGACCCAGCGGGCGAGGAACGCCGCTCCCGCGTCGTCGTGGATGAGGTCGCCCGCCGTGAGAACCGGGTAGTCGGTCTCGGGAATGCCGTCCTCCGGGCGCACGTCGACGTGCGCCACGGTCTCGCCGCGCTCGTGCAACCACGCGGCCATGGCGTAGTCGCCGCGGGAGTCGCCCATCGTGCGCCACTCGGTGGGCATCGGGTCAGCACCCTCCAACAGCATCAGCGCGCGCTCGGCCCCGAAATCCTTGCCCACTCTGATCGACTCGAAGTCGGTCGAGATGATCGACGGGTCGGCCCGATACTGCACGGCACCGGATGCGTCGGGATAGTCGGCCGAGCCTCGTCGCGCCCCGAAACCGCGTTCGTTCAGGAGCGCGATCGCGGCTTCGTCGATCTCGAGCTGGCGCGCCAGGAAAGCGTGCTTCGATACGTCGAGGCGCTGCTCGAAGGTGACCGTGGCACGTTTGGTCTCGTCATAGAAGACGAGGTCGGCGTAGTGCTCCGTCACGAGGGCACGCACATCGTCGCCGAATCCGGGTGGCGGCGCGAGCGATGTGTCGATCGACAACTCGCCGGCGCCCTCCGAAGTGATCGCGAACCAGGTCGCGCCCTTCTCGCAGATGGCGAAGACACGCGCGTGCGCCTCGAGTCCCGCGGCCAGCAGAGGCTCCACGACCTCGTCGGCGATGAACGCATCCGATCGCCCGGTGTTGAAGATCACCGGAACGCCCGCGTTCGCCAACGCCGCGAGATCACGACCGATCGACGGGATGTTGATGGATCTGGTCACCGGGCTGGCGATAGGTCCGTCGACGTCGAGAAGCAGTCCGAGGCGGCGAGATGAAGTCACCCGCCCAATTCTGGCCTACTCAGGCGCGGCGGCGGTGCACTGTGCGTAGGAGGACACCGGCGACAAGCAGCATCGGCGCCACAGCGAGAATCGGGGCTGCCGGCAGGCCGGTGTTCGCGAGCGATGCCGCCGCCCCGTGCGGAGCCGTTCCCTCAGAAGGATCGCCTCCGGCACCGACTGCCGTCGCGGGATCCGTTCCGGGATCGACGGTGGGACCCGTCGCGGCCAGCACCGTGAGCGCGAAGTATCCGCGCTCGATCTGTGTGCCCTCGTGGCTGTCTGAGTAGCTCGAAATACTGAGCTTGTGCGCGCCCGGCGCCGTGTCCGACGGGATGGTGAGGGTCAGGGTGGCGACGCCGTTGACCGCAGCCGGCGCTGCCCCGATGTACACGGGGGTCGAATAGAGAATGGCGTACACGTCGCTGTCTTCGTCGGAAGGCACCGTCCACGTGTACGTTCCACCCGGCGCGACAACAAGCGGTCCGGAATGAGGCACGATCTCATCGGTTATCTCGGACTCAGCGGGGAGCGCAGGCGTGACGACGATGTCTGCCGTGGCCGGACTGCCGACGACGGCCGCCACGGGCGGCAGCGTCTGCGCGGCGAAGAATCCCCCGAGGTCGTGTTCATACGTGCTGATCGTGTAGTTGGCGGGGGCGAGCCCGGAGAACGAATAGACACCACCCGAGGTGATGGCCCGCACAGCATCGGGTTGGATGGTATTGCTCGCGAAAAGCTGCATGTCGACGGGTGACCCGATGGTGTTCTTCACGGTTCCGCCGATGCTTGCCCCCTCGGCCAGTTGCACATCGGCCGTTGCGGAGCCGACGGGAGGAACGGCGATGATCGTCGCCTCTACCTCGGTAAGCCTGTCGGAATACCACTCGTCGACGAGGTTGTCGGAGTCGGGACTCACGACCGAGATCTTGTAGTTGCCCGCTGCGAGGCCGCCGAAGTCGTAGCCGCCGTCGACAGACGACGACTGCACGTAACCCACGGACTCCCAGCCGTCGTTCTCGGAGAAGAGCTGCACTCCGGCCTGCACCGGGTCACCGGTGTACGCCGTGATCGTGCCCGACAGAGTCGACTCGGCTCCGAGCACCGCATCAGACACCGTGTCGCTGCCTTGCGCCAGCACGCGCGGGGTCGCACCGGCCAGCGTCACGGAGTCATCGAAGTACTCGGCGGCGAAGCCCGCGGCCTGAAACTTGACGACATAGCTCTCCGGCGAGATGGATCCGCCGTAGTGGCCGGCGGAGTCGGTATAGAAGTCGTACTCCGAGTTCGCGGTCAGGTAGCGCACCTTTGCCCCGACGATCGGGTTGAGAGCAGCGTCGGTGACGGTGCCTGAGACCGTGGTGGTCGCTGCCCAGGCGGCGCTCGGGGCGACGGCTATCCCCAGAACGGCCAGGCTCAGCGCCGCGACGGCGGACAGTGTTCTCTTCACGGTGGATCCCCCGGGATGCTCGCCTCGAGTCTCGAGGCTGCCTCACGACGATCGCGGGCTCCTCCACGCTATGGGTGAGCGTCGCGCACGGTACACCGATCGATTACTCAGTTTCGGGCAGCCATTACTCGATTTGCGCCTAGCGGCCCTTTTGACGGTAGCCGCCGGAGGGCCGAGGCTTGCGCGCTGTTCCCAGGGGGCGCGGGGTCTTGGCGGCTGCGCCCTTCGCGCCGCCCTTCGCCCCCGTGCGAGGCTTTTTGGGCTCCGCCTTGGGCGCCTTCTCACCGGTGGATGGCTTCGGTGAGACGCCGGGCCCCGCGGCGCGGGAGCTCGTGGCCCGCCGACCACGCACGATCCCGATGAACTCCTCGATACGGTCGCTCGGGTCGCCGGTGAGCCAGCACAGGGCGATCTGCGTCTCCGGAAGGTCGAGCACGGGCCGTGCCACCACGTCTTTGCGCGCGTGCAACCGGGCCACGGAGTGCGGCAGCACGACGATGCCCGTTCCCGCGGCCACCAGGTCGAGCGCGTCCTCTACAGAGGCGGGCTCGGGCAGATCGGGCCGAGTCCCCTCGATCATCTCGGTGGCGATCTCGGACCAGCCCTCGACCTCGTCAGGATGCTGCACGAGGTGCTCGTCGGCCAGCTCGGCCAGGCGAACCTCTTCAAGCACAGACAACGGGTTGTCTTTCGCGACCACAACGACGGGCACCTCGTCGTAGAGCCGGATGGCGCTGAGCGCGTCACGGTCGATGGGCAGGCGCACGAACGCCACGTCGACGGCGCTCTCTCGCAGCACAGACACTGCCTCGTCGCCGGGCGTCGGCACCACAACAAGGGGAACATCGGGATGGCGCGCCTCCCACTCCGTCGTCCACTTGGTGATCGTGACGCCGGGGACGAAGGAGATGCGGAAGGGAACAGGCCGCGCCGCCTCTTCCGCGGCAATGGCGGCCCGCTCGTCGGCGGCGACGATCAGCTCGGGGGCGGCTTCGAGAAGCGAGCGACCGGCATCCGTCAGTTGCGTGCTGGGCTGCTCGCGGTCGAACAGCGGGTAGCCGAGCTGCGCCTCGAGATCGACCACCGCCTTGCTCAAGCGGGTACGGGCGATTCCCAGCGAGAGGGCTGCACGGCCGAAGTGCAGCTCCGTGGCGACGGCGGAAAACCATCTCAGGGTGGTCGGGTCGATGTCCACGGGGCTCCTCGAAGGCTTGTGACCGGGCAACCGGTGCGGTCTCAGGCTACCCTTGGCATCATGACGCCCGCGAAAACCCCCCAGACAATGAAGCCCGCCACCGCGGCCAAGAAGCTCGGCGTGCTTCTGGATGCGACGCCCGCCGACTTCCAGCAGGGCACGGTGTCGCGCACCCAGCTCGACGAGCTGCTCGCCACGCCCCCGGAGTGGGTTGTGCAGCTGCGGCTCAACGGCCCGCATCCGCGCCAGATCGTGGCGTCGAAGCTCGGAGTCACCATCTCGGGCCTGGCCCGCGGCGGAGTGACGGAGCCACTTACCACCGCAGAGATCCAGGACCTGCTGGCGAACCGTCCGGAGTGGCTCGTGCGCGAGCGCGCAACGCAGGCCGAGGTTCGCCGCGAGGCGGCTCGCGTCAAGCAGCTGAACGAGGAGAAGGCCCGCAAGGCCGCCCATCTCGCGCGCCAGGAGAGCCAGCGCGCCGCCGCCGCTTCGAACTGACCTGCGGTGAGCGCATCGGTTCCTGAACGGCCGGTCACGGCCTCGCCGCGTGCCGCCGACATCCGGCGCTGGCGGCGCTACCTCGCCGACGAGCAGCTCGAGGCCGCCGTCTACCGCGATCTGGCCCAGCGACGCACGGGTGAGGAACGCGAGATTCTGCTGGCCCTCGCCGATGCCGAGGCCAGGCATGAAGCTCATTGGCGCGCCCTTCTCGGAGATCGGGCGGGGGCATCGATGCGTGGTGCCCTGCGTACCAGGGTGCTCGGTTTCTTGGCCCGACGCTTCGGATCTGTCTTCGTACTGGCTCTCGCGCAGCGAGCCGAGGGGCGGTCGCCCTATGACACCGACACCGACGCGACGGCCGCGATGGCCGCAGACGAGCGCATCCACGAAGAGGTCGTGCGTGGATTGGCGACCCGGGGGCGCATGCGGCTCTCGGGAACGTTCCGGGCAGCAGTCTTCGGCGCGAACGACGGTCTTGTGTCGAATCTCGCCCTCGTCATCGGAATCTCGGCGAGCGGCGTGCCAACCCACGTGGTGCTGCTGACCGGAATTGCGGGTCTGCTGGCCGGCGCTCTCTCGATGGGGGCCGGCGAGTACGTCTCGGTGCGCTCGCAGCGCGAGCTTTTGGAGTCGTCCACTCCAGACCCCGAGGCCCGTACGGCTGTCGCCGACCTCGATGTGGATGCCAATGAGCTCGCTCTCGTGTACCGAGCACGGGGCATGAGCGAGACCGAAGCAGAGGAGCATGCACGCGAAGTGCTGCGCACCCACGACCTCGTTCTGACGGCCGACCCCACCGTTCACGCAGAAAGCGATGAGCACGAAGCTGTCGGCACAGGGCTGAGCGCCGCCCTTTCGAGCTTCTGCTTCTTCGCCTCGGGCGCGATCATTCCCGTTCTGCCCTATCTGTTCGGCATCGAAGGCCTTCCGGCGCTACTGATCGCGGCGGTGCTCGTGGGCCTGGCGCTACTCGGCACCGGAGCCATCGTGGGCATCCTCTCGGGCGCCTCTCCGCTGAAACGCGGCCTGCGCCAGCTCGCCATCGGCTATGGGGCCGCCGCCGTCACCTATCTGCTCGGTCTGCTCTTCGGCACAACCGGAGTCTGAACCGACGGCCAAGAAAGTCGAGCGAAGTCGCCACCTCTGTGACGATAAACTCGCGATGTGAATTTTCGCATCCTCCCCGCAGTACTGGCACTCGCACTCGTTGTCACGCTGAGCGGCTGCGCCGTCAGTGAGAACCCATCCGGCCCCACGAGCTCGTCGTCGACGACCGTGCGTGTTCCGGCCGATGCCGCGACGATTCAGGAGGCGGTCGACAAGGTGCCCGAGGGCGGCATGGTGCTCATCTCCCCCGGCACCTACACCGAAGAGGTCACCGTGTCGACGAGGAACATCACCCTGCGCGGCCTCGACCGCGACGGAGTGATCATCGATGGCGAGGGCCTCCGCGCAAACGGAATCCAAGTGATCGCCGACGGTGTGCGCGTGCAGAACCTCACGGTCACCAGGCACACATTCAACGGTGTGCTCGTCACGGGAATGCACGATGAGAACGGCCCCCAGGCACACAACCTCACGGGCTACCAGAAGCTCGACCCGGCCAAGTTCCCTCCCCTGCAGCGCTTCGAGGTCGATCACGTCACCGCCACGAACAACGGCCTCTACGGCATCTACGCCTTCAACTCGCAGAACGGCGTGCTCAGCAACAACTACGCCTCCGGTTCGGCGGATTCTGGTTTCTACGTCGGCCAATGCCAGGACTGCTCGATCCTGGTCTCGGGCAACGTGGCGGAGCGCAATGCCATCGGCTATGAGAACGCGAATGCCTCCGACTCCGTGGTCATCACGGGCAACAGGTTCTCGGGCAATCGTGTGGGGCTCACCCTGCTCAGCTGGTATCAGGAGGCCTTCGTTCCTCAGCGCGGCGCAACCGTGGTCGGCAATGTGATCTCCGACAACAACTCGGCGGATTCGCCCGCTCAGGCGCAGGGCGGGTTCGGCATCGGCGTGGGTCTCTCAGGGGCACAGAGTGACACCCTCGAGCGCAACCTCGTCTCCGGCAACAGCGTCTCGGGCGTGCAACTGTCGAACACCGAGGACATCGCCACGACAGGAACGCGCCTGACCGACAACGCCCTCTCCGGTAACGGGGTCGATGTCGCCGACGTCGCGGCCACGCGCAGCCCCACGACCACCACCTGCATCACCCCGGACACCGGCCTCAGCCTGCTGCCCGGCGACCTGGCGGCATCCTGCTCTGCCGGTGCCTCTGCGGGCGTAGCGGCCTCCGCCCTGCCCCAGGTGCAGGTGCCCGCCGGAGTGTCCTTCCTCAAGGTGGGGCGGCCCGTGCTTCAGCCCAACCTCGACGGCGACCTGACCGCTGTTCCCGATGCACTCCCGACGAGCGGCCCCGCCGGCTCCTTCAACACGACCAGCGTCACGCTTCCCGCCGCCGATCTGCTCGTCAGCAGCACCGGAACCCGATGACGGACGCAGAACCTGCCAAAGGCCCCAGCCGTCGCGCGCTGCTCGGAGCGCTCGGCGTCGCGGTGGGCGCTGGTGCCGCCGGCGCCGCGGGCGCGCTCACGGCCACGGGCTCCTGGCCCGGCGAGACACAGCAACCGGATGCCGGTGGCACGCCCGCTGGTTCGTCCGGCCAGCCGGTGCTCGCCAGCGGCCGGTATCAGGCGGGAATAGCCAGGCCCGCGACTCCTCAGCATTTCGGCCTGCTGCTCGTCTGCGACCTCGACGGCACCGACACCTCCTGGCTCGGCGCACTCGGACAGCGCATCCTCGAGCTCACGACGAAGGCGACGCCGACAGACGTTCTGCCCGACGGCCCGGGCGATCTCACGGTCACGGTCGGCCTGGGCCCGCGGATCGTTGCGGCGCGCGACGCGTCGCTGCCCGGCGCCGAAGACCTGCCCTCTTTTGCCGGCGACGAGACCATCGAGCCTCACCGTCGTGGCGGAGACCTTCTGCTCGCGCTCTACTCAGACGATCCGAGCGTGCTCACGGCTGTGGGCGACGATCTGCTCACTCTGGTGCCGGGTGCGACCCCGCGGTGGCGTCAGCGCCTGTTCCGAGGCCACGGTGAACGTGGCGTGGTGCGCAACCCCTTCGGCTTCCTCGACGGTGTCATCGTGCCGCACGGCGACGAGGAACTCGCCGAGAACGTGTGGATCGGGTCTGGGGCCGCCGACGCTGCGCTGGCAGCGGGCACCGTGTGCGTCATCCGGCGGCTGCGCCTCGATACGGCCCGATTCGCTGCCTTGGGTACGCCCGCGCAGGAGCGCGTCATCGGCCGCGAGCGCATCGACGGAACACCGCTCTCGGGTGGGCCGAAAGACGGCGAGGTCGATCTGAACGCGAAGACGCCAGAGGGCGAATTCATCACCCCGCTGCGCAGTCACGCGCGCGCGGCACACCCCTCGTTCACCGGATCATCGCTGATGCTGCGGCGCGGATACGCGTTCGACGACGGGCTGCTGCCGAATGGTGAGGCCGATGCGGGCCTGGCGTTCATCTGCTTCCAAAACACCCTGCGCACATTCGTCGTCACGCAGCAGCGGCTCGACGAGAACGACGACCTGATGAAGTACGCCACACCGACGGGCAGTGCGACATTCCTGATTCTGCCGGGATTCTCGGCGAGCTCGCCGCTGTCGTTCTGAGCCTGAGGCGCTACTTCTTCTTGACGTTGGTCACGGCGTCGGAGGAGTGATTCGCCGCGCCGCTCTTCGTCTTCTTGTCTGCTCGCTTCTCTTTGAGAGAGCGTGCTGCCGGCTTGGCAACGGCCTTGCGTGCTGATTTCTCGCCCATGGTGCATCCTCGTTTCGAGAGCCCGGGTGACCCTTGACTCGACGATAGGCCCTGCGGGTGTGCCCGGCCGACCATCCAGGCGACTTGGGAGAATTCCGCGTCAGTACGATTTCACGTACGACATCGCGACGGACACCATGTCGACGATCTTGACCGTCGCCACGATCATCGACAGAACGAAGACGCCGATGGTGATCCAGATGGGCACCATCGCGCCGCCGCCCGCCCGACGCCGAACGATGACCGTTCGGCCGATGATGTACACGGTCGAGCCCAGAAAGGTCCACGCCCAGTGGAACGGTCGGTCGAAGCCTCGCGCACTCAGCGTCTTGAAGTCGAAGTAGGCAAGCAGCACCGATACGCCGTAGAAGACGAACCCGAGTGCCTGAATGAGCAGGTACCCCGGGTCGCGGAATTGGGCAAAGGGATCGCTCGCGGAGTTGAGCGAGGCGCGCATATACGCATCGGTGTCCCACAGGGCGACGACGAGGATCGAGACGAGGGGAAGCAGCGTGATCAGCCAGATGAAGGGCGTGTAGACGGGAGTGCCCTGAGCCACTCGTCGCGGCGCTCCTACTGGAGCGAAGGTCGAAAGGGTGGGGTCGGAGACGTGCTCCGTCCACTTCTGCCCATCCCACCATCGGCTCCCCGGCCCACCGGAAGGATCCGGGAACCAGCCCGCAGGGGTGACATTGTCGAAAGGCTGTTGGTTCGTCATTCGTAGTCCTTCGCGGTCAGCACGAACAGCGGGATCTCGCGCTCGGTCTTCTTCTGGTAATCGGCGTAGTCAGGGTAAGCATCGACGGCTCGCTGCCACCACAGGGCCTTCTCCTCACCGGTGATTTCGCGCGCGAGGTAATCGCGCTTCTCCGGTCCGTCCTGCAGCTCGACGTGCGGCTGAGCCAGAAGATTGAAATACCAGACCGGATGCTTCGGGGCGCCTCCGAGTGAGGCGACGACCGCGTACTCACCGTTGTGCTCGACACGCATGAGGGCCGTCTTGCGCAGCTTGCCCGACTTCGCGCCGACGGAGGTGAGCACGATCACGGGCATGCCCCGTAGCGTGGTGCCACTCGTGCCGCCCGAGCCTTCGTACTCCTCGACCTGCTTGCGCGCCCAGTCGGACGTGCTCGGTTCGTACTCGCCTGTCAGTGGCATGGGGGGGTCCTCCGGGTCGATGGTCTGCTGCACCGACACTACGCTGGCAAGCAGAATGATTCTGGAGGAGCACGCTATGGTTCGACAGAATCGCGCACTGTATGTCGAGACCACGATCAGGGCCGACATCGACGAGGTCTGGCGGCTCACTCAGACCCCGCAACTGCATTCGCGCTGGGACCTACGGTTCAGTCTGATCGCGCCCGAGACCACGGAGCCGCCGGCGGAGGCCGACACCCCCTCGCGGTTCCGGTACGAACGGCGATTGCCGTTTCACACCATTCGGGGCACCGGAGTCTCCCTCGGCGAGCGCACCGGTGCGCGCGGCACCCGAACCTCGGCACTCGTGTTCTCGACCCACGATCCCATCTCTCCACTCGCATCCGGCCGCGGTTACTGGCGCTATCAGCCGAATACCGACGGCTCGACCACCTTCACCACGGGCTATGACTACGTGCCCTTCGCTGGCCGGGCTGGAGCGTTGCTCGACCGCATAGTGCTGCGACGGGTGGTGTGGTGGATGACAGCCTGGAGCTTCGACCGGCTGCGCATCTGGGCCGAGACCGGAACACCGCCGGAATCCTGGCCCCTCGCATCCGTCGCCGCGCTCTGGAAAACCGAGCGTCCGAAGGCCTCACGCTGCCTGTCACGCCCGGCACGGTCTCCGCGCTCGCACGACGCGATGAGTGACGCACCAGCATCTCTCTCGGGACTGGTTGAGTGATGACGGGTATCTTCGAAACCGCCCTGGGCGACGATTTCGCGAGGCTCCACCCGATGATGCGGCGCCGGTTCGGAGTGGGCCTCGAGGCCGGCTACGCGTGTGTGGGAACAGGCGTGATGAGCCGCATCCGGCGCGGACCCTGGTGGACGATTCCCTTTCTGTGGGTCGGGCGCATCCGCAACATCCTGGTGCCCATCCAAGGCACCGACGTTCCGTTCACTGTCGAGAACTATCCCTACCTCGATCCGCTGGGGCGCGAAACGATCACCTTCGTGCGCACATACGGCGCGGTCTCTCGGCCGCATCGCTTCGATGCCACCATGATCTAAAGCGAGCGTGCGGGGCGCGTGATCGACTACCTCGGCACGCACCAGCACTTGGCGGTAGACCTCGACCTCACGGTGAACGACGATGGCTCCCTGCTGCTGCGCTCAGATGCGCAGCGCTTCTACGAGGGACCGATTGCGTTCCGCTTTCCGATGATCTTCAGCGGACGGGCCGAGCTCCGCGAGAGCTTCGACGATGAGGCCGGCGTCTACCGCATCAGTCTCACCGTTACCAACCGTCGATTCGGCTTTCTCTTCGGCTACGACGGCGCGTTCACGTGCACGTTCCCCGAGGCGAAGGATGCCCCTGCGCGGCTCAGACCACGTCGGCACGAGCGACGGGAGTAGCTCCCGGCCCCGCGCTGCGCACCGCTCCGATGCTGGCGGTCACCACGAGCGCGATGGCGAGCACTCCGACGAGCGTGATGTGCTGGGCCAGCAGCACCACCCCGGCGAGGGCCGCGATCGCCGGCGCCAGGCTCATGAGAATGGCGAAGGTCGACGAGGGGATGCGACGCAGCGCGAACAGCTCGAGGGCGTAAGGAATCGTCGATGACAGCACGGCGACGGCAGCGCCCAGAAGCAGGATGTCCGGACGCACGATCACGGGGCCGGCTGCGGCGAGCCCCAGCGGCAGCGTGAGAACGGCCCCGATCGCCATGGCCAGGGCGAGGCCGTCGAGGCGCGCGAATCGGCTGCCCGTGCGCGACGACAGCAGAATGTAGCCGGCCCAGGTCGCACCGGCTCCCGCGGCGAACAGCACGCCCACGGGGTCGAGCTCGCCGAAGCTGCCCTGCCCGAGCAGAAAGACGCCGACGAAGGCGAGCACCGCCCAGAGCCAGCTGGATGCGCGTCGGCTCGTGGCCACCGAGAGCACGAGCGGCCCCAGAACCTCGATGGTCACGGCCGCCCCGAGCGGGATGCGCGCCAGCGCCTCGTAGAACAACCCGTTCATCACCGCGAGGGCCGCGCCGAACAGCACCACCGTCATCCAGTCGCCGCGGCTGCGGCCGCGCACGGACGGGCGGGCGATGGCGAGCAGGATGAGCGCGGAGAACGTGAGGCGCAGCGCCACCATACCGAGAGCGCCGACGCTCGGGAACAGCAGCACGGCGAAGGCTGCGCCGACCTCCTGGCACGCCAGCCCGGCGACGACGAGACCCGCCGCACCGACTGGCCCGCCGAGACGGGCGCGGCTCATTCGTCGAGAAGAACCTTGCCCGGGTTGAAGTGGCGACCGGGGTCGACAGCTCCGAAGAGGCCACGCATGATCTTGACGCCCTCGGTCGAGATGTCCTGCTCCATCCACGGGGCGTGCTCGAGGCCCACTCCGTGGTGGTGCGACAGCGTTCCGCCCGCGTCGATGAAAGCCTGCTGGATGGCCTGCTTGACCACGTCGTAGTGCGCGATGGCGTCACCCTCGTCGAGGTACGCGAACGTGAAGTACAGGCACGCGCCCGAGTGGTACGAGTGCGAGAGGTGGGCCATGATCCAGCCCTTGACACCGATCTCGTCGAACGCGTGGTTGGCGCTGGCGATCACGTTGCGGTAGAGCTCGGGCAGCTTCGCCCAGGGCGCGGCCGTCTCTGACACGTCGGCCGAGCCGCCCCAGTCGAGGAACCAGTCACGGATGTAGGGCGTGTCGAACTTCTTCTGGTCGTAGAGCACGCCGGGGCCCTTGCCCACCGTGATGCCGCCGTGCTTCTTGACGATGCGGGCGATGATCTTCTGGTTCGTCGCAACCAGCTCTTCGCCGCCCTCGTTTCCGACGAACGACAGGCACATCTTCTCGGTGTCCCAGCCCTTTGCCTTCAGGAAGACGCCGAGGCCTTTTGTGGCGAGGGCGGAGACGCCCTTGCTCTTCTTCGACGTGGCGAACGAGAACAGCGTCTCGTTGCCGTCGGAGACGCGGGTGATCGAGGGCGTGGCGTCGCTCTCGGAGATCTCACGCATGGCCGCGAGTCCGGCATCCCACGTGGGGTAGAGGTAGGCGAGGATCTCGCGTTTGGCCGGGATGCGATGGATCTGCACGGTGACCTCGGTGATGATGCCGAGGCGCCCCTCGCTGCCGAGGATCATCTCGCGCACACTCGGCCCGGTCGAGGTGCTGGGCAGCGGGCGCAGAACGAGCACACCACCGGGGCGCACGACACGCAGGCCCTTTGCGATGTCGGCGATGTCACCGAACTTGTCGCTCTGCATGCCGGACGAGCGCGTCGCCACCCAGCCGCCGACCGTGGAGTGGGTGAAGCTGTCAGGGAAGTGTCCGAGGGTCCAGCCGGCCGCGTTGAGCTCGGCCTCGAGGTCGGGACCCTGGGCGCCGCCCTGGATGCGCGCGAGGCTCGAATCGGCGTCGAGCTCGATGACGCGGTTGAGTCGGCCGAGGTCGAGCGACACCACAGTGCGCTCTTCGGTGGCGAGGGGCTCGAGGCTGCCGGCGATATTGCTGCCACCACCGAACGGAATGACCACGGCATCGGATGCGACGACCGCGTCGACGATCAGACGAACCTCGGCCTCGTTGGCCGGGTACACGACGACGTCGACGGCGCGGGGAAACGCGCTGGTTCGAACGCGGATGAGGTCGCGGATGCTCTTGCCGAAGGTGTGCACGACCCGGGACATGTCGTCGGTCTCGACGTGATCATCTCCGACGATTCCGGCCAGGAGAAGAACGAAGGACTCTGCCGCCCGGCTGGAGGGAACATCGATGTCGGCGAATGCCGGCGGTTCGCCCTTGGTCTTTTTGAGGTCGAGTCCGAGATTCTTCTTCACGAAGGGCGCGAAGCCCGGCTTGTTCTCGTGGTGGAAGGCGACGCCGTCGACGCCCCAGCCCCACCATTTCATGTGCTTGACATCGCTCATTGCAGGGCTCCTCTTGATCGTGGGGACTGGCCAAGGATAGTGGCCGAATGAAGGTCGCGCAGGCGCAGGATCTCCTGCTTCGTGCGCTCGGCGAAGTGGCCCGGGGTCTCCCCCGGAACGGGCCTCAACGGTTCACCGAAGACCACACCGACCGGGTAACGGCCCCGACGGGGCCAGTTCGCTCCTCGCGGGTGTGCCACGTGGGCGCCGATCAGGGCCATCGGAATGGTGGGAACGTCGCAGGATGCCGCGAGCGCGGCAGCACCGGGCTTGAAGGTGCCGACTTCGCCGTCTTTCGACCGGGTTCCCTCGGGAAAGATCAGGATCGGAATTCCACGCGACAGCAGTGAGCGGGCGCTGATCGACTTGGCCTTCGACTCCATGCGCTTCACCGGGAAGGCGTTGAAGAACAGTGCGGTGAGACCGCGCCTCCACCACACTGCGAAGAAGTAGTCGGCGGCGGCCCCTGTGGCCAGGTACCGCGCGAGGCGGCGGGGAAGCGAGCCGACGATGAGCGGCGCATCCAGATGACTGGAGTGGTTTGCGACGACCACGAAGCCGCCTGCCACGTCCTTGAGCTTTTCGCGGCCGATCACCGTGACACGGGTGAGCGACCAGATGAGGGGCTTCAAGAGCCCGCGCTGCACCAGGAATCGGGCAGCCGCGACGCTGGGCGAGTTGAAGCGATCGCGCTCACCGGCCATTTCGCTGGGGCGCCCTGCTGAGGCGGGTTCTTCTTCAGCCATCTAGGTGACCGGCTTCTTTCGACTCGAGGAAATCGACCCGGAGACTGCGCGAATCGCACTCCTCGGTGCGTGGCGAGCCAACCAGATGAGGGTTCGGTACCGAACAGTCGGTATGGAGATTACCCTGCCCCGGTCGACGTCGCGCAAGCATGCCGTGACAAGTTGTTCGGCGTCGAGCCACAAGAAGTTTGGAATGCTCGACGCCTTGATTCCGGCGCGCACATGAAACTCGGTGTGAACCCAGCCCGGGCAGAGAGCCGTTACACCGATGCCCGTGCCGCGCAATTCGACGGCGAGCCCCTCGGTGAACGACGTGACCCACGCCTTCAATGCAGAGTACGCGCCCATCGTCACGAAGCCGGCCGTGCTCGAGACGTTGACGATCTTTCCCGTGCCGCGTGGCAGCATCCCCCGCGCCGCCGCACCCGAGAGCACGAGCACGGCGCGGCACATGACCTCGAATGCCCGGTCATGAGCCGAGACATCGGCGTCGATCAGAGAGGTGTGCACGCCGAATCCCGCATTGTTCACCAGCATGTCGATCGGCCTCGACGGGTCTTCGAGTCGCTCGGCCACCCGAGCGACGTCGGCGCGGTCGGCCAAGTCAGCCGGCAGAATCTCTACGGAACGACCGAGCGCGCGGATTTCATCGGCCATCTCCTCCAGTCGCGGAACGCTTCGAGCGACAAGAACGAGGTCATATCCCTGCGCAGCGAGGGACCGGGAGAACGCAGCACCGATGCCAGACGTTCCTCCCGTAACGAGAGCTACAGCCATGGGGTTAGGTTAGTCTGCTCTTCACGGCGTCGTTTACGCACGCGGGTTTTCGACCGGTCGGCAGGGCTTTCATGACATCCACAAATGCAACCTCACGAGCGCGGTTCGACGTGCGACAGTTTGCCAGCACGGCCCGCGGCAACCTCAGACCCGAGCTTCAACTCGAGGGCTACGAGGGCGCGCAGCTCTCGGCCGATGCGGTGCATCTGCTTCGCTATCTCGGCCGTCTCGAGAGCGCCACGATGGAGCAGCTGCGCAACCTTCTCGTGACCGCCACCCACAAAGATGCCCGAGTCACCGCCTTTCTCGTCACCTGGGCGTTCGAGAAATTCTGGATCGCCGACGCGATCGACCAGATCCTCGTCGCCAACGGCAGCACCGGCGCGCAAGTTGGCCATGAGGGCGCGCCGAGGGCCGACCGCTCCGAGTCGGCCGAGCGCCGAGGGCCGATCCGACGCGCCATCCTGGCCATGGGCCAGGGTGTGCCGCTCACCGGTGTTCATATGACGGCGGGCTTGATCGACGAGTGGGTCATGGCCACGGCCTACGAACGGCTGGATGCTCTGGCCGACCACCCGACGCTCGGTGCGACACTCGACACGATCCGCAGCATCAAGAGCCGGCACGAATCGTTCTTCGCTGAGGAAGCCCGCCGCCGCCTCGCCGAATCTCCCAAGACCGTGAAACAGGCGACGAATCAACTCGCCCACGCGGCCTGGCCGATCGGAGCGGTCGACCGCTCCGACACCGACAGAACCTTTTTCGAACAGACCGTCTTCGGCGGCACCGACGGACTCCAGCGCGCAACCACGATCGGAAACAGAGTGGCAGAACTTCCCGGCCTGACCCCGCAGATTGGCGACGCCGTCGCCCGAAAGCTGCGATCGTGAGTGACGCGGTGGCCACCACCGTCAGCGAGGCGCTGTCGTGGACCGCGTCCTCCGATCTCGGCGACGCCCACGTCTTCATCACCGGCGGCACCGGCTTCGTGGGTCAGGCGATCGTCGAGCGGCTGCTCTCGTCGCATCCGGCGACCACGATCTCGCTGCTCATCCGCACCAAGGGCAGCACCACCGCCGACGACCGCCTGCGAACCCTGCTGCGCAAGCCCGTCTTCGGACCGTGGCGCGAGCGCGTCGGTGAAGAAGAGGTCGAACGCGCCGTGCGTGAGCGACTGCGGGTGATCGAGGGCGACCTCGCCAACGTTCCCCCGCTGCCGGCCGATCTCGACGTCGTGATCCACAGCGCATCCACCGTGTCGTTCGACCCGCCCATCGATCAGGCCTTCGAGACCAACCTCGGCGGCGCGATCGCCCTCTACACCGCTCTGGCCGAATCCGGCGGCGACCCTCACGTCGTGCACGTCTCGACCGCTTACGTCGGCGGGCTGCGCAAGGGCATCGTGCCCGAGGGGCGGCTGAAGCACGAGGTCGACTGGCGCGCAGAGCTCACTGCCGCCCGGGATGCCCGGGTGCGCGTCGAGATGGCATCGCGCCAACCCGAGACGCTGCGCACGTTTATGAACGATGCCCGCGCCGTGCATGGCAAGGAAGGCCCGCAGGCGGTGGCGACCGCCGCAGAGACCGGACGCGTCGAGTGGGTGCGCGAGCGACTCGTCGACTACGGGCGCAGCCGGGCCCAGAGCCTCGGCTGGACCGACGTCTACACGCTCACCAAATCGTTCGCCGAGCGGGCCGCAGAAGAGCTCTGGCGCGACGCCGGCCACCGACTGTCGGTCGTGCGTCCAGCCATCATCGAGAGCGCGCTGCGCCACCCGTATCCCGGTTGGATCGACGGGTTCAAGGTTGCCGATCCCCTGGTTCTTGCCTACGCCCGCGGCAACCTCACGCAGTTCCCGGCCCTGCCCGACACCGTGCTCGACGTGATTCCCGTCGACTACGTGGTCAACGTCATCCTCGCCGTCGCCGCTAACCCGGCTGCGGCCGACGCCGAGGTCGACTCCGCGTATTACCACGTGAGCTCCGGTGCCCGGAACCCGCTGCCGATCCACCGCATGTTCACGAACATGAATGAGTTCTTCACGGCCACCCCGCTGCCGCACGAGAGCGACGGGCACATCGAGGTTCCGTACTGGACCTTCCCCGGAACCCGCAAGGTCGACCGGGTACTGCACAACCAGGAGATCTGGAACGCCCGGCTCGAGAGGGCCCTCGAACGACTGCCCTCGACCGAACGCACCCGCGTGCACGTGAAGAAGGCTCTGAAGCGCAAAGATGACCTCGAGAATCTGCGCACCTTCGTGGAGCTCTATCGCGCCTACGTGCAGACCGAGATCATCTTCGACGACCGCAACACACGTGCGCTGCACAACGCGCTGCCCGCCGAGTTGCGTGACGACATCGGCTTCGATGTGACCGCCATCGACTGGGAGGACTACCTGCAGAAGGTGCACTTCCCCTCGATCACGGCGCTGACTCGGGCATTCGCGCTGCGCCCGGCCGCGTCGGAACGGGTGGCGAAGGCGTTCCCGAAGCGCAGCGACGTTCTCGCCGTCTTCGACTTCGAGGGCACCGTCGTCGACTCCAACATCGTCGAGCAGTACCTCTGGGTGCGCTCGGCCGGCTTCCGAAAGGCTGCGTGGCCGGGCGAGGTCGCGAGCCTTCTTACATCGCTTCCCGGCTATCTCAAAGCCGAGCACCGCGACCGCGGTGAATTCATTCGCGCGTTCCTTCGGCGCTACAGCGGTATGCCCGCCAAGCGGCTCGAGAAGGTCGTGTCTGGCGGATACCGCGAGACGCTGCTGCGGCACACGATGCCCTCGGCGATCGCGCGCATCCAGGAGCACCGGGCCGCGGGGCACCGCACCGTGCTTGTCACCGGATCCATCGGCATCCTGGCCTCGCCGCTCGCGGCGCTTTTCGACGATGTGGTCGCCGGATCGATGCATGAGCGCGACGGTATTCTGACCGGCTACCTCGCCCAGCCGCCCCTGGTCGATGAGGCGCGCGCGGCCTGGCTGCGACGCTACGCCGAGACGCACGGCATGGATCTGTCGAAATCGTACGGCTACGGCGACAGCCACTCCGACCTCGTGTGGCTACAGCTCGTCGGCAATCCAACGGCGATCAACCCGGACACCAATCTCTCTCGCGAGGCGCTCCGAAGAAGATGGAGCATCCACAACTGGAAACGCGGCACACGCGGGGCATCCGCTCTGCCGCAATTCGCGAAGGGAACCGGAGAGTAAACTCTCCCCACACCATGGCATTCGACGTAGACAAATACACGGCCACCTCGGTCAGCGTGAACTGGGACGATCTCGATCTCGAGCGATTCCGCGAGCACCCTCTGCCCGAGGGTTCTTTGCGCACCCTGCGTTATATGGCCGATGTGGAATATCACACCGTCTGCTACACCCGCGATCTGCTCACCACGCCCTCTCACAAAGAGGCCGAGATGGGCGCTTTTATGACCATGTGGAACCGCGAGGAGTTCTGGCACGGCGAGGCACTCGCCACCGTTCTGGGCATCCACGGCATCGTCGTCGACTTCGACGAGCTCAAGGCCAAACGCCTCAAGCTCGGCTGGCGCGACAAACTCGACCCCATCAAGCAGTCCGTGATCGGCAAGGTCGTGGGTGCCGACTTCGTGGCTGTGCACATGGCCTGGGGCGCCGCCAACGAGTGGTCGGCGATCACCGCGTACAACCGCATGGCCGCGCTCGAAGAAGATCCCGTGCTCGCCGAGCTGCTCAAGCGCATCGCCAAGCAGGAGGCGCGCCACGTGGCGTTCTACACCTCGCAGGCACGCGATCGTCTGGCAAAGAGCACGAAGGCGCAGAAGTTCGCCCGCTTCGCCTTGAGCAACTTCTGGGCTCCGGTCGGCTCCAGCATCATGGAGAAGAACGAGGTCAAGCACGTGATGGGCCACCTCATGGGCGGCGAAGACGGTCGCAAGGCCGCTCGCAAGATCGACACCGCCATCAGCGGGCTTCCCGGCCTCGAGGGCCTCACGATCGTCGACGACTCTCTTAACGCGCTGGGCGTCTAGCAGCTCACCGTTCCCTGAGCCTGTCGAAGGTCCTCGTGGCTCAGGAGTCGATCGCCGTGGCGACGACCCGGGCCATCGGCCTTCGAATGACATGGTCGCTCGCCTCGACCCGGTGCGTCGTGACGTTGCGCATCCTCGAGAGGATCGCGAGGCTCCCCGGCACGATGAATTCGTCGAAGCGACCGTAGACGATCTCGACCGGCGCGTCCACGGCGGCGAGGTCGGCGATGATCGTCTGAGTCTCGATGCAGTTCTTCAACGTCTTCACGAACGCTGTCCAATTCGTCTCGGTGATCTCCATAACATGCTCGATCGGCAGCAATTTCGCCACACGTGCCGCGTGCGCGATGGTGAATTCCTTGTTCTTCCTCAGGAACCGGTATATGCCGAGGTAGCCCGATACCTGGGCCCGCGTCAGAGGATCACTGATCTCCGCTGGTGCCGGATAGACCGGAGGGCTCACCAGAACGAGCTTGTCGAGGTGGCGCCCATGCATCGCCGCATAGCGGGAGCCGATGAGACAACCCAGCGAGTGTCCGACCAGCACGAAGTGACCGAGATGCAGATGACGGATCGTGCGGGCGATCGCGGCGACGTGCTCCTCGAGCGTGTACTCGGCGTCGTCGGGTGAGGGCGATTCTCCGAAACCCAGAAGGTCGATGGCGACGACACGATGGGTCTGCGAAATGAGGGGCACGACGAAGTCGAAGGTGCTCGAGCTCGACGCGATGCCGTGGATGAGCACCACCGTGGGCGCGTCCGCCCCAGTAGGGGGCTCGCTGCGGATGGAGACGTTCAGCAGGGGCTCGTGCAGTTCGTCGAGCAGATCTCGGATGCGACTCACGGCCCCATCCTAGGCTCACGGCTGCCGGAGGCTGCGGTCGTCGCGCCCGCATGGCACGCTGGACGCATGCTCAGAATCGGAATCCTCGGCGCAGCCGGGATCGCCCCCAACGCCATCATCACCCCGGCCCGCCGCCGCGACGACGTCGAGATCGTGGCCGTCGCATCCAGAAGCGCATCGTCGGCGAGCGCCTACGCGACGACGCATTCGATCCCGCGCTCCCACGGAGGCTATGAGCAGCTGCTCGCCGACCCCGACATCGACCTCGTCTACAACGCCCTTCCGCCTTCTGAGCACGCGCGCTGGTCGATCGCCGCGCTCGAGGCCGGCAAGAACGTTCTCTGCGAGAAGCCGTTCGCGATGTCGGCCGACGAGGCTCGTCTGATGACCGCGGCCGCCAGCGACACGGGCCTGCGCCTGATCGAGGCCTTTCACGATCGGTACCACCCGCTGAGCGCCGAGATCGACCGTCTGGTCGCATCCGGGCGCCTCGGCGAGATCGTGTCGGCACACGCCGACTTCACCGCATCCATTCCTTTCGATCCGGCGTCGATCCGGCACAACCCGGCCGTCGGCGGCGGGTCACTGATGGATCTCGGCTGCTACCCCGTGCATTGGCTCCGAGCGCTGATGGCCGACGAGCCCGAGGTTCTGGATGCGACGGCGACGGTCAATTCGCTCGGCGCCGATCTCAGCGTGGACGCTTCGCTGCGTTTCGCATCGGGCGCGACCGCCCGCATGACCTGCAGCATGGTCGATGGCGCGGAACTGAACTCGTCGCTCGACGTGGTCGGCACGCTCGCCACGCTGCACGTCGACAATATGGTCTTTCCGTCGAAGGGCCACTTCGTCAGCGAGACGCGCGACGGCATCACCCGCAACTGGACGATCGCCGGCCTCGAAACCTACGACCACCAGCTCGCCGCCATCGTCGACGGCCTGGCCAGCGGCGAGAAGCTCCTGACCGAGGGCGAGGACTCGGTGGCGCAGATGCAGGCCATCGACGCGATCTACGCCGCCGCTGGATTCGACCGCGATCGATGATCGACGCCCGGCCCGCCGGCACCCCGAACTACGTTCTGAGCGAAGGCCCGATCTGGCACGCAGCGACCGAAACGCTTGTCTGGGTCGACATCGAGGCCGGCCTGGTGCTGCGGGGCGAACTCGATGAGTGCGGGCGCGTCGCCGTGACCCGCCGCACCGAACTGGGCGAATACGTGGGCTGCGCCATCCCGCTCGACGGCGATCGGATACTGGTGGCCCTGACCCACAGCCTGGCGATCGTCGGCGCCGACGGCTTGGTCGAACGCGGCTCCGAGCTGCTTCCCGCCCACCAACGTTTGAACGACGGCTCCATCGACCCTCAGGGTCGCCTCGTCGTGGGGTCGCTCTCACTCTCCGGAGACGCGAACGACAACGTGCTGCTGCGGCTCGAGACGACGGGCGAGCTCACCGTGCTCGACGACGATCTCGGTCTGAGCAACGGCCTGGGCTGGTCTCCGAATGGCGCCGTGTTCTACTCCACCGACACCGCGATTCGCACCATCTTCCGCCGCAGTTACGGCGCCGAAACTATCGGCGCGCGCGAGCCGTTCATCGTGTTCGACGAGGGCGTCTACCCCGACGGACTCACGGTCGATGCCTCGGGGAGGCTCTGGGTCGCCATCTGGGGCGGCCACGGCGTCCGCGTCTTCGACGACCGAGGCGACGAACTCGCGGAACTCGGCGTGCGCATCCCGGCCCCGCACTCGTCGAGTGTCGCCTTCGCCGGGCCGGCGCTCGATCAGCTCGTCATCACGAGCGCGTCGCGCGATCTCGACGGGGCCGAACGGATGCGCTGGCCCGACGCGGGCGGGCTGTTCGGCGCGCGCCCCGATGCGCGCGGCATCCCGTCCACCCCGTGGGTGAAAGCGCCTCTGCCTGGCCTGGATCGAGACGCTGGCGCCATCCGCCGCTGAGCCTCAGTCGAGGGTCAGCACGCTCACCCGGTCGGCGAGGTAGCGGTCAAGGGTCGACACTCCTCGCCCCGGGCTCGTGCGATCCCAATGAACCATGACGATTCCGTCGTTCACTTCCAGCGGGCCCGATCCGCCGGCCAGACTCTCGTCATCGAGGGCGAGCGGGGCGAAGCGGTGGTTCACGACCTCGCCCTCGGGAAACTTTCCGCGTGCGGCGGCCCGGCGGTCATCGCGTCGTGCCTCGGCCTCGGCCGAACGATTGGTGACCGCGCGCAGCGGCTCGATCGCTCGCGTCACATCGCCGGTCTCGTAGACCCCGCCCGCACGGTCGACCAGCAGCACGCCGAGCCTCCACGCTCGACCGGCTGGAACGATCATCGGTGCGGTCCTGAACACCGAGAAACCTCGCGGCTCACGCATCACGCCGAGGGCCTCGTCGTGCACGCTCTGCGCTTCAAGCGCCTCGATAGTGCGCCTCACCAAGCGACGCACTTGCTCAGAGGGGGTCTCGTCCATGCCAGCAGACTACGACGATTCGTGAGCAGCCCAGCAGCAAACTCATCGCGCGACCTCTTTAGGCTGGACGCATGCGCATCGAGGTTGTGGTTTCAGGGTGGGAGCAACACTGCTGCGGCAAGGCGTTCACTCGGGGCACGCCGGCGACCGTCTCGATCGTCGCGCTCGACCCCTCTCAGAAAGCGCCGGATGCCCCGGCCCGGTTTCTCGAGGAGCACCACGGCCAAACGCCCGCCGACGTACCGCAATGGGATGTGACGGGTACAGTCGCGAGGATCACCGGGGTGAGCTACGAACAGCGCCGCAGACCGGGCCCGCATCCTGTCTTCGAAAGAGGAGACTCGATCGTGTCATCGTCTGAGCTCGACGGCGTCGAAGCACGTGACACCGGTGGATTCGGTGATCTTCATCTTCTTATCGACCTCGACGACGCGACTGCCCTTCCGTCCTACGTCGCGAGCGAAGACCGACGTGTCGCGGCCGCCGAGCGTGCCGCCGCCGATCAGGAGCGCGCACGGCAACGGCGCGCCGACGCGGTGGGTGTTGTGCTCGGCTCGATCGCCGACGATGCCATAGCCGCATACTCGTCCGTTGCAAGAATCGAGCGTTACAGTGAAGGCTTCACCGTTGCGATCATGCCTCATCGTTCGGGCACCGCGGGCGTCGCATGGACGAGGCCCACATCGGTCGATGCTGACGGCATCACGGTGTCGTTGGGCGAGGGCAAGTTCGCTTTTCCTGCCGACGTCGAGCATGCATCCGAGCTTCGCGAGTTGATCGCCGCCGCGGCGGCGGGCCGGGTTCACGAGAAGGTTCACCGGGGAGCTGAATCCACCGTGTTCGCGACCATCGTCGAATCCGCCGACGGCCGAACGTGGACTGCCGCAATCAACCAACCCATCCAGGCGGGCGGCATCGCGTGGATGTCGGGCCACATCGCTACCCGCCTGAGGGCGGGCGATCACGGCTACGAGGCGTGGACCGCATGACCACGCCACGAAGCCGAATCACTTTCCCAGCTGCGTGGTTCAGCTCCGGCCGACCGCGAAGCGCAGGGTCACCAGCTGGAACGGCCGCAGTGAAAGCGATACCGATGCCCCGCTGACCGACAGCGCCGGTCCTGCACCGGATGCGGTCGCCCGCTCGAGCAGATCGGTCGCCACTACCTCATCGAAGCCGAACGCAGCGTCGAGCGTGGCCGTGCTGCGCCGCCCAAGCGATTCGTAAAGCCGAACAACAACGTCCCCGCTGCGGTCTTCGGCCAGCTTGACCGTCTCGATCACGATGCCAGAGTTGTCGATGGAGAAGAGCGCGTCGACCGCGTTCACCGCTGCCCCGGAGACATGGCGTTCGTCGAGGTTGATCCGGTACCCGGCCTCGACAGCATCCTGAATGTCAGCGCCGACCACGACGCCGACTCGAAGGGTGTGGCGACCCTGGTCCTGGTTCGGGTCGGGGAACACGGCCGCCCGCACGACCGAAAGCCGCGCCAGCGTGAACGCCCCGCCGCCCGATCTCTCCTGCCTAGTCACGTCATAGCCGTAGGTCGAGTCATTGACGATGGCGACGCCGAATTCCGGCTCGCCCGCGTGGATCCAGCGGTGCGCGCTGGTCTCGTACCGCGCGACATCCCATGAGGTATTGGTATGGGTGGCCCGCTCGATATGGCCGAACTGGATCTCCGACGAGAAGCGATCGGCATGCACGTCGAGGGGGAACGCCAGCTTCAACAGCTTCTGCGTCTCATGCCAGTCCAGTTCGATAGTGAGGTCGAGCTGGCCCGAACCAGAGGACAACGAGATCGTCTGCACGAGATGCGATTGACCGAAGCTTCGCTCGACGACGACGGAGCACCCGTCATCGCCCAGCGCTATCGAGTCGACTGCCGTCAGGTCGGTATAGACGTGCCGATAGTGCCGATCGATGTCCCACGCGTCCCACTGGGTAGGGGTGTCCCGGTGCAGCTGGAACAGATTGCCAACCTCGCCCGGCGGAATCGCATCGCGGCCCGAAGCCAGGTCGATGAGTTCGACGACCAGGCCTCGCTCGTCGATGCGCACGAAGAGCGCATCGTTCTGCAGAATGAAGCCGGTTTCGTCACGGCTCGCGGCCGAGCCGTCGGCCTCTGGCCTCTCCGAGTTCCCCGAAGCGGACAGCGCCAGAACCCCGTTCCGCTCGTGCGGTGCCGCGTTGAAGACGAGCGTTCGTTCACCGTCTCCGGCCAACTGCCGAAGACTCGTTGCGATCAGCTCCTCGAGCTCTCCGGCGATGTAAGCGTAATTCCTCTCGGCATCCTGATGCACCCAGGCGATCGAGCTGCCGGGCAGGATGTCGTGGAACTGCTGGAGGAGAACGAGGTGCCACAGTTTTTCGAGCCGATCGTAGGGATACGCGTGCGCACCCTGCACCGCGGCGGTGGCCGCCCACAGCTCTGCCTCGCGCAGAAGGTGCTCGCTGCGACGATTGCCCTGCTTCGTGGCGAGCTGGCTCGTGTACGTGCCGCGGTGCAGCTCGAGGTACATCTCACCCGACCAGACGTCAGCGTCGGGGTACTCCTGCTGCGCTGCGGTGAAGAACGCCCGAGGCGAACTGTGCACCACCCGCGGCGACCCCTCGAGCGAGGTCGTGCGCTCCACGATGCTCACCATCTCGCGCGTCGGTCCACCTCCGCCATCGCCGTAGCCGTAGGGCAGAAGGGACATCGTGGCTCGGCCGTGGTCACGGAAGTTGCGCTCGGCATGGTGGATGTCTGGGGCACACAGATCGGAGTTGTACTTGTCGACGGGCGGAAAGTGGGTGAAGACACGGGTGCCATCGATGCCCTCCCACTGGAACGTGTGATGAGGCATCACATTCGTCTCGTTCCACGAGATCTTCTGCGTGAGGAACCATTTGCTGCCCGCGGCGGCGACGATCTGCGGCAGAGCACCGGAATAGCCGAAGGAATCCGGCAACCAGACCTCTTCGTTGTCGACGCCGAACTCCTCGATGAAGAATCGCTTGCCGGCGATGAACTGCCGTGCCAAGGCCTCGGACCCGGGCAGATTGGTGTCGGACTCGACCCACATGCCTCCCACCGGAATGAACTGCCCGCCGCGCACCTTCTCACGGATCTTCTCGAACAGCGCGGGGTAGTACTCCTTCATCCACGACAGCTGCTGGGCCGATGAACACGCGAAGGTGAAGTCCGGATTGGCATCCATCAGCACGATCACGTTCGAGAACGTGCGGGCGCACTTGCGGATGGTCTCCCGCACCGGCCAGAGCCAGGCCGAGTCGATGTGAGCATGGCCTACGGCGTGCAGCACATGCGCGCTGGCCGATGCCGGACGCGCCAGCACCTCCGCCAGTTCGGCTCGGCCCGCGGCCGCCGTCGCGGAGACGGCGTGTGGGTCGAGCACGTCGAGTGCACGCTCCAGCGCGGCCAGAATCTGAGCCCGGCGCGGCGACGTCGGCGCGAGCTCGCGCATCAGGCCACGCAGAACCTCCATATCGCTGACGAGCTCGTAGACGTTCACGTCAAAGAGCGCGATGTCCATCTGCCGCATCACATACGTGGGCTGATCACCGGCGGTCGCCGGGTCGCCGATGGTCGTCGGGGTGAACGACCAGTCGCTTCCGACATCGGGGTTCGCGGCCGCCTCGACGAACACGTCGACCCGGCCGTCGGCATCCATGGGAACGACGACAGCGGCATTGAACGGCGAGATCGCCTTGATGGGCACCCCGTCGAGGCCCCAGACGAGCCCTTCCGATTGGAAGCCGGACTGACCGCCATCGAAGCCGAGGTCGAAGACCAGCTCGATGCGCACGGCAGCATCCGCGCCCTCGGCCAGTTCACGCCAAGCCTGGGGAACCACTCCGCGCACCCGGAACCACGACGTCGACCATGGTCTCCCCCACGCGGTACCGTTGCTGAACGGCGAGTACTGCTGAGCCGTAGCTTCGGCGAAGGTGACAGGCTCGCCGGGCGCAGACCAGACTTCGGCTGTCAAGGCGACAGTGTCGCGATACAGGGCCGGCTTGAGGCGTTCGGTGATGAAACGATCGAGTCTCGCTTCGGTGAGCAGTCGGCTGTCGTGCATAAGAAACCTCTCAGGGTTCTGGCGGGCCAGAGATGAAGTGTGCGGGGTACGAGCGGGCGTCAGCCCTTGACTGCGCCGGCCAGAGCGGACGATCCGCCGAGGCCCCGTGAGATCAGCACGTAGAGTGCGAGAACGGGGAGCGAGTAGACGATCGAATAGGCCGCGAGCTGCCCGTAGGCGACAGCCCCATTCGCTCCGAAGAAGTTGAAGATACTCACCGCCGCCGGCTGCTTGTCAGGGCTCAGAAGCAGCACGAACGGAACGAAGAAGTTGCCCCAGGCCTGGATGAAAACGAAGATGAACACCACCGCGATGCCGGGACGCATCAGAGGAACCACGATCCTCGCCAACGTCTTCATCGACGACGCGCCATCGACCCAGGCGGCCTCTTCGAGACTGACCGGAACCGAGTCCATGAAGTTCTTCATCATCCAGATCGCCATGGGAAGCGATGTCGCCGCCATAAAGAAGATCGTGCCGGGAAGAGAATCGATCAGGTTCAGCTGCACGAACAGGCTGTAGACCGGCACCATCATCGCGGTGATCGGCAGACACGTTCCGAACAGCACCCCATACAGGAACGGTTTGGTGATCCGCATCCGGTATCGGGAGAGCGGGTAGGCCGCCAAGATCGCGAGAACGACCGTGAGCACCGCGCATCCGCCCGAAAGGATCACGCTGTTCATCAGCGGAACGAAGGTCAGACTCGGCGTCAGCACCTGGCCGAAGTTGTCGAGCGTGAAGACCTCGGGGATCTTGACGGAGAGACTGGGCTGCGCATCGACCGAGGCGAGCACAAGCCAGAGCAGGGGAACCGCGAAGCAGATCCCGATGATCGCGAGCGTGATGCTCGAGAGTGCCTTCATCCATCGCCTCGTCGGCGATGACATGGATCGGCCGGGTGTGGAGAGTGCACCTGCCCGCACGGCAGGGCCGAGAGTGGTTGTCATGGTCTATTCCAGATCGGTGCGTAGAGCGCGAATGTAGAAGATCGAGAAGATCGCGCCCACGAGCAGCATGATGGTCGCGATGGCGGTTCCGAAGCCCAGTTGGCCGAACTTGAACGCCTCTTGGTAGGCGAGAAGAGGAAGTGTGGTGCTCTGCACGCCCGGGCCACCGCCCGTCATCACGAAGATCAAAGTGAAGACAGAGAGCGTCTGCAGTGTCGTGATCATCGCGTTGGTCGCGATGCTCTGCCGGATCATGGGCAGAGTGACGAGCCGCAGCCGCTTCCAGCCGTTCGCCCCATCCATCTCCGCCGCCTCCTGAATCTCATCCGGCACATCCGCGAGCGCAGCGGAGTACACCAGCATCGAGAATGCGGTGCCTCGCCAGGTATTCGCCAGAATCACCACCAGCATCGGAAAGACGTAGAGCCAGCTCGGCCCGGCGATGCCGAACAGGGCCAGAAACGAGTTCGCGGTTCCGGTGTCGCGGTAGAACGCGTACGACGCGAAAGCGGCGACGATCTCGGGAAGAACCCAGGCGGCGACGACGAATGTGCCCACGACAGATCGAACCAGCCGACCACTCGACCGCATCAGCAAGGCGAGGCCGAGGCCGAGCACGTTCTGACCTATGACAGCAGATCCGATGACGAAAAGCAGAGTCAGGATGACGGCGGTCGGAAAATCGGGGTCGGCGAAGAGTGCCGAGTAGTTGTCAAAACCGATGAATTTGCTGCCGGCGGCAGCGCTTCCCGACAGCGATGAGTCGGTGAACGAGCCGTAGAACGACGAGAGGATCGGGCCCAGCAGGAAGACGGCGAGCAGCACGGTTGCGGGCAGCAGAGGAATGGTGCGCACAACTGCGTTCCGGCGCCGGGTAGCGGCTTTCGCCCGCGGCCGCCCGGCCCCGGGCGGCCTGGTGCTCGGGTGCACCAGACCGCCCGCGACCGTGACGTCAGATGTTGACGAGGCTGTGGACATTGCTCAGTTTGCTGACTGCGTGCCGTCTTGCCCGACGATGCCCACAACAGCCTGGTCATATGCCGCAGCGGCATCGTCAACGCTCTGTTGCCCGGTCATGACCGCCTCCATGGCGACCGTGATCGCGTTGGAGATCTGTGCATAGTCCTCGGTCGCGGCGCGGAAATGCGTGTTGGCGACGAGGCTGGAGAAGAAGCCGAACGAGGGGTTGGCCGCCGTGTACTCGGGATCGGTAGCCACGTCGTTGCGCACGGCGATCTGGCTGTTGCCGATGTCGTAGGACTTCGAGTTCTCCTGGTTGAGAGCGGTGGTCAGAAAGTCGAAGGCCAGGTTGGGTGCCTTCGTCTTCGCTCCGACGGCCAGCGTCCAGCCACCCGACATGCTGTTCACGCCAGGAGCATCACCGAGCTGAGTCGGCATCGGAGCTTGGGAGAGAACAGTCGACCACTCGGGCCAGGGGTTTGTTCCCGTGGGAATCCAGGCGGCCGACTGCCATGAGCCGTCGAGCGCGATGGCCAGCTGGCTCTTCGGGAGCCACTCGGCGGTGACGTTGGTGAAGATGTTCGGGTCGAGCGCCTGCTGCGGGGTCGGCCCCAGGCCGCCCTGGTACACATCCTGCACGAACTTCAGAGAGTCCTTGAAACCCTGGCTCCCCGTGACCCACTTCTTGCTCGAGGTGTCGTAGAGGGTGTCTTTGGTTCCGTAGAGCAGCATTTGGAAGCCCTGCAGCGATGCGGCCTCACCGGCAGCCTTGCCGGAATAGACGTTGAAAGGAATCACGTCGGGCAGCTTGGCCTTGATGGTCGACGCGGCCTTCAGAACATCGGCCCACGTCTTCGGCTCCCACGGAACAGTGATTCCGGCTTTGGCGAAGAGGTCCTTGTTGTACCAGAGCGCCCGGGTGTCGGTGCCGAGCGAGACTCCGTAGGTCTTTCCGTCAGCGCCGAGACCCGCGCTCTTGGCTCCCGCGGCGAACTGCGAGTAGTCGGCCCAGCCGGCGAGTTTGTCGTCGAGGGGAAGCAGATAGCCTGCGGCCGCATCCGACTGGATCTTGAACGTGTCTTCGTACTGGACATCGGGGGCAGTGGCGGCGGACTGGTTCATCAGCGCAAGCTTGGTGTAATAGTCGGCGCTCTCACCCTGGATCGGCACGAGTTCGATCGTGACGCCCGGATGCGCCTTCTCATACTGCGACTTAGCCGCCGCCATCAGATTCTGCATCTGATTGAAGGTGGCCGTCGTCTGATAGGCGACCTTGATCGTCTTGGGCTCCGCGCTGCTGTCAGAACTTGCCGAACATGCGGAGAGTGCGAGTGCCGCACTCAGTGCGACCGCTAGGCCAGCCGCGAGACGTCGTTTCATATGAAGCTCCTTTGCTTTCAACCGCGACAACGCGCGGTGATTCACGCACCCATTCGGGTGCGCACGCCAACCGAACGTGACTGATTCAGACGCGCTTACGCACTCCTGGCGAAGGCTGCGTCTGACTGGTGATCTATTTATAAATCGATTGGACTAACTCTGTCAAGCCAGATCCGAAACTCACGGCTAGATGAGCAGATCCGTCGGCTTGGGTGACAGAACTCGGTCGAGCACAAGGCACCCAGCTCCGATCGCCGCAACATCGGCACCCAGTTTGGACTGCTCGAATCGGATCGGGTGGGTCATCATGAGTGCGGGATCATCGGCGACCGCACCGGGCACGACCCCGAGATAGGCGCGGGATGCCCGGTCCCAGAAAGGGCCGCCGAACACGACTCGATCGACATCGAGGATGCTGACGATGGCGAGCACCCCTCGGGCTATCCGGCGAGCTGCGCGCTCCACGATCACGACCGCGTGGCCGTTGCCCTCATCGGCGAGGGAGAGCAGCCTGGTGAAGTCGTTGTCGACGGTCACCGAATCGAGTTCGCCGGTCGGGGCGCTGACGAGTCCGGCCTCGATGGCTTCGAGCACGAGGGAGACCGGGGCCACGGAGTCTCCCAGGCATCCCCTCTTGCCGCAGCGGCAGAGCGGGCCGTCTGGATCGACGATGAGGTGGCCGATATCACCCGAGTTGCTGCTGGCTCCGCGGACGACGGCCCCGTCGACCACAAGTCCCGCGCCCACACCGGTGCCGTAGTAGAAGAACAACGAGTTCTTCAGATCGCCGAGCGCGCCCATCCACTGCTCGGCCGCAACCGCGGCCGTCACGTCTTTTTCGACGAAGACGGGCAGACCCGTGGATGCTGCAAGAGATGCCCCCAGCGGCACGTTGTGCCACTCGGTCATAAGGGGCGGATTGAACACCTGACCGCCCTCTGCATCCAACGGACCGGGAGCCGCGATGCCTATTCCGAGAATGCGCGTCGCGTCGATGCCCGACGTTTCGATGATGGCATTGACAGATACCGTGAGACGGCGAATCGTCTCCTCCGGCTTCGTTCCCACCGGTGTTCTTGTGCGCGAGTGGGCGACGACATGGCCCTCGAGGTCAAGCACCACATAGGTGATGACGGTGGGATCGAGATGCACACCAACGGCGAATCGCGCCTCTGGCTCGAGTCGGAGAATGGTGCGCGGCTTGCCAGGACCGGTCACCATTTTGCCGCTCTCTCGAATAAGCCCTTCGTCGAGCAGCCGGCGCGAGACATTCGACAGCGTCTGGGCTGATAGGCCGGTCTTTTCGGCGAGCTCCACGCGGCTCGCGCCTTCGCCCGACCGTCGGATCACGTCGAGTATGAGCGCCTGGTTGTAGCCGCCCACCGCAGGGAGATTCGTGCCTCTGTGCATTCCCGCTCCCTCGTGGCCAGTCGTCTCATTATGACGCCCCGTCAAGATCAACCTCCGAGCACCCCGCACTCTGCGGACACGGCGAGATCGCGATATACTTAGTGCACTAATCATTGCAGCACTCATCACCTGAGGAATGACGTTGACCAGGCAGGCTCGCACGCCCAATCCCATGAATCCGTTCGACGGCAAGACCGGATTCATCAACAACCTCAATCGCATCGTCTACACGTTTACCGGTCCGGCCCAGGTGGGTATCGGCCGCAAGGAAGAACCGTACGTGCCGCCAACAGATCCGCATTGCCCGCTGTGCGGCAGATCGATGGCGCTGCACACCATCGACCGCTCGGGAGAGCGCACGCAGTTGCACTGCCCCGAATCCTGATCGACCTCGGGGTGCGTTCGACGCGCACCTCTAGAGGGACTTCTCCATGCAATAGCTCGTGGGGTCGCCGATGTACGGCCCGAAGGCAGGAATGGGACGATACCCCGACTTCTCATAGAGGGCGATCGCCGCGGTCTGGGGCACCCCCGTCTCGAGTCGGATCACAGTGACGCCCTGGTTTCGCGCGTGCTCTTCGACCGTGTTGATCAGCGCCCGGCCCACACCGAGGCCGCGCGCCGATGCCGTGACGAACATACGCTTCAGCTCGGCCGATCCATCGCCCCGGTCGACGATCGCGACAGTGCCGAGCGCCTCGCCGTCTTCTCTCGCCACATAGAAGCCCACGTCAGCTCTCTCGAGGTCGTCGATGTCGAGTCGGTGGTAGTTCTCGGCAGGGTACAGCGCCAGGGCGAAGTCATCGGCCTGCTGAAGAAGCGACAGCACGTCGTCGCGACGGGGAGATTCGAGAGAGACGACGGGCACGCATCCAGTCTACGAAGCCGAGATGGTCGCCATAGGCTGTGACGCATGGCACAGGTGACTATCTACGCACGGCGGCACTGCATCGAGACACGTCGCGCCGCGATCTCCGACGCGGTCCATGGGGCGGTCATGGCGGCCCTCGCGTACCCGGCAGAGAAACGCACCGAGACGCCGAAAATGAACTGGGGCATCCGAGGCGTCAATGGCGCAGACCTGGCACTGGGCTACAGGGTCGACGCCTGAATGAGGGCCCTCGCCGCCGTTCCGGTCGTCGCAATCGCGAACATCCTGGCCTGGGCCGAATGGATGCATTGGCGCGCGAGCAGGCGCCGGCTCGGCAATCTCGCATCTGGGCCGGGCAGACAGGCGATCGTGGTGCTCGGATGCCGCAATAGAGGCACACGAGCCAACTACCTCAACCGGTATCGCGTAGGCGTGGCGCTGCGGTCGATCGACTCCCGCTCGACTGAGACAGTGCTCGTATTCTGCGGAGGCGGCGTCGGGAGCGAGGTGCCCGAAGCCGATCTTCTGCTCGAGTACGCCCGCACCCACTGTGGATACGACGGTGCTTACGTTCTGGACCGGCTCAGTCGAACCACCTGGGAGAACATCGCGAACGTCGTCGACATTCTTGCGGGGTTCGACACCGTGAAGATCGCGTCGAACAGCATGCACGCGGAGAAGGCACGCGCATACCTTTGGAAGCAACGACCCGATGTCGCTGAGCGCCTGGTCGCGGCGAAAGACTACCGACTCGGCGAGATCGCCTTCGTGAAGCCGATTGCTGCGGTGCGCGCCACCCGAGGCAAGCAGCGTTTGAGAGCTACCCTCTAGCCATGGAGGCTGACTGGATCGAACATCGTCGATCAGACGATCGTGAGCTGGTGGGGTGGATGAAGCCGGTCGGCGACGGCTTCGTCGCAATTGATCTCTTGGGACGCCGACGGACAGACCCGGTGGACTGGATGGTGGCCGAAGAGACGCTCGACGAGCTCGGACTGGCCTACCTCGCCGACCCGCACGAGTTTCGGCTCGACGACGGATCCTGGCTGCGGGTTCGAATCGCCGAGGTGTCTCCCGCCGCGATCCGCGTCAAGAAAGACGATTGGGGCGACATGACCGCGACGCAGGTCTACTACTCGCTGCCGTTTCCTGTCACCGAAGATCAGCTGCGCCCGCTCTGATCTGACGCCGATTGCGGCGGTGCGCGCCATCCGAGGGTCTGCGGCGACTGCAGCGGCGAGAGACAGTGGTCATGCGTTAACGCCCTACTCGGGCCCTACAGCGTGGCACATTGTGTAACAATGTTCCCATGCCACCCATGCTCGCCGTCCTCCTGGCCGCGCTGTGCTTCTCGACGACCGGCACGGCGCAGTCACTCGCCCACACCGACGCGACGCCGCTCTCGATCGGTGCTGCACGGGTGCTCATCGGCGGCGCGATCCTCGGAATCGCCGCCCTGATCGCACTGCGACGATCCCCCGCTCGCGCATCTGCCCCCGCCGTTGATCGCCCGGCCGCGCGCATCCCGGCCGTTATCGTGATCGCCGTCGGCGCGATCGGCGTGCTCGCCTACCAGCCCGCCTTTTTCGCGGGAACCCGCGTGAACGGCGTCGCGGTCGGCACGGTGATCGCCCTCGGGTCGGCACCGATCGTCACGGGTGTGCTCGACGCGATCATCCGACGCCGGATCCCCGGCGCCCGGTGGGGGCTCGCGACCACGGTCGCACTGGTCGGCGTAGTACTGGTCTCCGGGCTGGTCGGATCCGGCGCGACGGGCTCCGTGAACGCGCTCGGTCTGGCCGCGTCGCTCGGCGCCGGAGTCTCGTACGCGGTGTACGCGATAGCGAGCAAGGTTCTGCTCGACCGAGGGTGGAGCACCACCGGCGCGATGGGGTCGATCTTCGGCACCGCCGCCGTTCTGAGCTTGCCAGTGCTGCTGCTCACCTCCACGGCATGGCTGGTCACCCCGAAAGGAATCGCGCTTGCGCTCTGGCTCGGCGTCGTAACGACGGCGGTCGCGTATCTGCTGTTCGGCTGGGGCCTGAAACGCCTCAACCCGACAACGGTGGCCACGCTCACTCTGGCCGAGCCGCTCACCGCCACCCTGCTCGGGCTGATCGTGCTGCACGAGCAGCTCTCCCCCATATCGATCGCGGGACTAGCGGTCATCGCGGCCGGGCTCACACTGCTCAGCATCTCACCCCGAAAGGAGACAGCCGATGTCGCCCAGGCGGCGTGACAGCACGCCCGGGCCCACGGCGGCGGCGGCGCTGGCCGAGAGTCTTCGCGAACGCATCCTCGAGGGAGACCCGGCACCCGGAACCGCGCTGCGTGAAGAGGAGTTGGCACAGGCCCACGATCTCTCGCGGCACACCGTGCGTGCCGCGCTGGCGATGCTCGGCGCCGAGCGCCTCGTCGAGGTTGTTCCGTATCGCGGCGCCCGCGTCGCCACACTCGACGACGCAGCGCTGATCGCCCTTCAGCAGCTGCGCGCGGCTCTCGAGACCGAGGCTGTGCGCTTGCTAGGCGACACGCATCCGTCAGGCTGGCCGATCGAGGTGCGGGCACCCATAGACGCCGCGATCGACGCGCTCGCGTCCGCGGAGGGCTCCGCCGACTGGTCCGCGACAACGCGCGCGCACGCCGGTGTGCACCGGGCGATCGTCGCGGCTGCTGACAGCCCCCGCATCGCCGAGGCACACGCGCACCTCGAGGCAGAGATCCTTCTGCTGCTCGCCCAGGTTCGCCCCGATTACCCGTCCGGTGGCCTGACCGCGGAGCATCGATCCTATGTGGACGCGCTCGGGCGGGAAGGTGGCGCGGCAGTGCGAGAGCATCTGGCGCACTCGACCGCGCTCATCCGCGCAGCGCGTGCAAAGAACACGAACTAGTCGACATCCAAGCCGTGGCGGCTCTCGGGAATCGGATACGCGGTCAGGCGCCTCGTATGGAACGCTTGCAGGATGGACGCCCACGATATCCGCAACTCGTATCTGACGTTCCTCCAGGCGAAGGGGCACACCGTCATCGATCGGGCGCCCCTGGTGCCGAGGGGCGACACGTCCACCCTGTTCAACGGAAGCGGCATGCAATCGCTACTGCCCTACCTGCTGGGGCAGGAGCATCCAGCCGGCGTGCGTCTCACTGACAGCCAGCCGTGCGTGCGCGCCCAGGACATCGACGACGTCGGCGACAACCGCCACACGACGTTCTTCGAGATGCTCGGCAACTGGTCGCTCGGCGACTACTTCAAAGAGACGCAGATCCGGCAGTTCTACAGCTTCCTGGTCGACGTGGTCGGCCTGGACTCCTCGAAGATCTACGTCACCTGCTTCATTGGCGATCCGGCCAACGGAATCCCCCGCGACGATGAGGCGGCATCCATCTGGGCCTCGGTCTTCGCCGAACGCGGCGTCTCGAACGGCATCGCCGAGATCGGCTCGCAGGCGGATGGCGACACCCGAGGTGTGCGGCCCGGCGAGCGCATCTTCTTCTACGACGGCGGCGAGAACTGGTGGTCGCGCGGCGGATCGCTCGATGGCACGCCGATCGGCGACCCCTGCGGGCCCGACAGCGAGGTGTTCTACGACTTCGGCGCAGAGCATCAGGATGCGTCGTACGGCCTGGCGCATCCGGCCAGCGACGGTGGGCAGTTCATGGAGATCGGTAACCAGGTCTTTATGCAGTACCGGCGGCGCGAGGACGGCTCGTTCGAAGAACTCACCAAGCGCAACGTCGACTTCGGCGGCGGCCTGGAGCGCATCGCCGCCGCGTCGATCGGCTCCGACGACGTGTTCCGCATCTCGCTGCTGTGGCCCATCATCGAGTCACTGCAGGAGTTGACGGGACGCCGGTACGAAGACGAGACGGCGGCGATGCGGATCATCGCGGACCACCTCCGCGGTGCGACTTTCCTCGCGGTCGACGGTGTGCGTCCATCGAACAAGGAGCAGGGTTATGTGATGCGCCGCCTGCTGCGCCGCGCCATCCGGTTCGCCCTCTCACTGGGGCTCTCCGAGAACTTCTTCTCGACGGTCGTTCCCGTCATCGCCGATCTGTACGCGTCGGACTACCCCGAGGTGGCCGCCTCACGCGACGAGGTCATCGCCGTGCTCGTGAAGGAAGAGACGGCTTTTCGGCGCACGCTTGCGAGCGGGCTCCGCGCCCTCGCCGAGTACCAGGGGTCGACGCTGACCGGCCTCGACGTGTTCCGCCTCTCTGACACGCACGGCTTTCCCAAGGAGCTCTCGGTGGAGGAAGCGCGGCGCCTCGGCATCGAGGTGGCCGGGGACTGGGAGTCGGGCTTCGCCGCGGCGCTCGAGGAGCAGCGCGCCCGTTCGCGCGGCGCCACGCGACTCGGCGCGGCCGGCCTCCCGGGCGGCGGCGCGCCCGCCTGACGCGCGGCTCTGCCGCATCCGGTCAGTCGCGGCGAAGCATGTCGATGCCGGCGCCCGCGAATTGGCGCAGGGTGGCATCGGGCAGAAACGCGCGGGTCAGCGCGGCACTGATGCGGGTGAGGTCGCCCTCGTCGCGGTAGAGGAGATAGATCGGCTCGGTACGCGGATTGAACTTCTGCTTGAACCGGTGCAGCGACGAGAACCCGTAGACGGGTTCGAGGATGCTGCTGAGCTGGCCGAGCAGGTGCGCGACCGTGCCCTCGTCGTCGGTCGCCTGGTGAGCCAGCGGCGCGCCGGAGAGCGAGACGATCGACGCGCCCTCCTCCGCGAAGGTGCGCGCCGATGATCCGATCAAGAACTCCATGACCGCGCCGAAACCGCCGTCGCGCCGTCGCATGAGGTCGAGGGTCCAACCGGTGTGCGTTCCGTCGGGCCCGTAGATCGGCAGCCAGCTCAGGAAACCGTCGACATCTCCGTCCGGCGACACAGCGAGAGCGAGCCGCACCTCAGGATCCTCAGCCTCCTGCAGGGTACCCAGCGTGAATCTCATCTCGGGCAGGTCCTTGTCACCCACCCACGACTCGGAGATGGCGCGGATCTGCTGGCGGATGCCCCACGTCACCTCCGCCAGGGTGGTCATGCGAAACGTGATGCCCTCACGGTCGGCCTTGTTGATCGCCGTTCTCACGTGCTGCCAGCTCTTGCCCGTGAAGGCCAGGCCGGGGAGGTCGACAATCGTGTCGTCGGCAATGATCAGGTCACGCCATCCGTCGGGAAGGCTGTCGCGGGTGTGCTGGCTGGAGCTGAAGAAGCATGGGATGAGGGAGTCACGCTCCGCCGCAGTGATGAATTCGGCGATGCTCGCTTCAGTCGCGGATTCCGGCCCCAGCGGGTCGGCGAGCACAAGCGCGACGCCGACATGCTTCTGATAGGGGATGATTCCCCGTTCGGTTCGGAAGTACTCCATGCCCTCCCACGTCGTCATCCACGAGAGACTGCCGCCGCCGTACTGAGCGATGATCTGTCTGGCGTCGGCCGCGGTCGGTGCGCCTCGCCCGTGACGGTCGGCACCGGAACCGAGCGGACGCCGCCGCCGAGACCCGAAAGAGTGGCGGGTCGCGACGAGATAGAGGAGAAAGGCGGCCCAGATGACCGCCGTGGCGAGGAAGACGTCGATGTCTCCCAACCCCAGGGGGAGGTCGACGGGGTCCACCGCAGACAGCGCGAGGTACAAGGCGGCGAGAGCAATGTTCACAACGGCCCAGATGATCGTGAGCACCCACGCCCATCGTCGCCCGAGGCGCAAACCGTTGGCTACGAGCAGGATCACCACGGCGTCGATCGTGGCCTCCAGCAACGGGCCGTCTCCGGGGGCGGTCGGGCCGAAGGGGCCATTGGTCGGCACCAGCAGAGTCAGAATCTGGATGACCCCGAGCGCGAGGCCGCCGGCGAAGGCCAGGAGCCGGCGTTCGCGGAGACTCGCACGCTGGATGCGGAACGACCTGTCGACTGCGAGCACCAGGATCACGGCGAACGCGTGCTCCATATCGGCGAGAGTGCCGAGGAACAGCACGCCGATGGCCGCGTAGCCGACCACGATGAGCCAGCCGCGCTGCCGCCACGGCGACGGGAAAAGGCTGACGCAGGCGGCAAAGCAGGCCATGGTGCCGCCGGATGGGCCGACATCCAGCATGCCGGCGAGGTCGACGGCCCAGGGCCAGGGAAGCAGGCTCGATGCCCAGAGGAACGCCGCGGTGGCGAGGACCGCGAGGATCTGGCCGACCCAGAAGTAGGTCAGCGCGACCTTGGTTCCACGACGCCACTCGAGGAGGCCCAACCAGACGAAGCCTCCCATCGCGATCGCATAGGTCCAGGGGCTGATCACGAAGAAGGTGCCCGTGACCGGCGTCCACCACCGTCCGTCCTGCAGAGCGGGCAGCCCATAGGCGACGGCCTCCCACCACGGCTGCTGCGGCGTCGGCACCCAGAGGCCTTGACCAACGACTCCGACGGCGAGCACGATGACGGCAAGGATGAGCGTCGCCGGTATTCGGGTGATGACGGATCGGACCGATCTGGTCATCTCGTGCCTCCTGCGCGTCGAGCGGAATTGCCTGTCACGTCATTCTTGCCGAGATGAGGTTCTGCCACAGGATCCGCCGCCCGCCATCCATCAGACGCAGCGGGCACTCGCCGTCATCGTTCGAGTACGACCGCGAGGCCCTGGCCGACCCCGATGCAGATCGCGACGACGGCGACTCCGCTCCCCCGCCGAGCCAGCTCATGTGCAGCGCGCCCCACGATACGGCCACCGGATGCGCCGAGCGGGTGACCGATGGCGAGCGCGCCGCCGTGCACGTTGAGTTTCTGCGGGTCGAGTTCCGGCCAGCCCTTCAGACACGCGAGCGACTGCGAGGCGAAGGCTTCGTTGAGCTCCACGAAGTCGACATCGGCCCAGCTCCGGCCAGCGCGGGCCAAGGCCTTGTTCGCGGCCTCGATGGGGGCGATCGGAAAGTTCTGCGGGTCGACGCCGTGTGCTGCTCGGCCTGCGATCCGCGCCAGCGGCTCCCCGGCGAGGGCGCCCTCGCCGGCCACGAGCACGGCGGAGGCACCGTCGTTGATCGAGGAGGAATTGCCCGCCGTCACCGAGCCATCAGCCACGAACAGCGCCTTCAGCGCGGCGAGCTTCTCGACGGTGCTGCCGTCACGGATACCCTCGTCGCGGGCCAGCGATACCCCTGGCACCTGCACGATTTCGGCGCCGAAGACCCCGGATGCCCATGCCTCGGCTGCGAGGCGGTGCGAGCGCACCGCGAACTCGTCTTGAGCCTCACGCCCTATCTCCCAGGTGCGGGCGATGTGCTCGGCGGACTCGCCGTTGCTGATCGTCCAGTCTGCTCGGAGGGCGGGGTTGGTCATGCGCCACCCGATCGAGGTGTTCCACAGAGTCGGATTGCCCGAGGCTGGCCACGGTTTGGCCGACTTCTCGAGCACGTACGGCGCCCGGCTCATCGACTCGACGCCGCCTGTGAGCACTATGTCGGCGTCGCCGGCCTCGATCGCGCGCGAGCCCTGAATCACGGCCTCGAGTGACGATGCGCAGAGCCGGTTCACGGTCGTGCCGGTGACGGTCGTGGGAAACCCCGCGAGCAGGGCGCCGAAGCGGGCCACGTTGCGATTGTCTTCTCCGGCCTGGTTCGCATCGCCGAAGATCACGTCGTCGATGCGGGCGGGATCCAGACCCGTACGCTCGACGATCGAGGCCATCACCACGGCGGCCAGGTCGTCGGGCCGCACGCCGGAGAGTGCGCCACCGGCGCGGCCGAATGGAGTGCGTACGGCGTCGTGGACGAAGCTCGCGATCATGATTCAATCCTTAGCTGCAGAGAAAGTCCGGTGAGCTGCTCGAGCTCATCGACGGTGGTGCCACCGAACAGTTCGCGCACCTGGAAGCCACCGCCGGTCACATCGAAGACAGCGTGATCGGTGTAGACGCGGGAGACGCATCCGACGCCCGTCAGCGGATACGTGCACTCGGCCACGAGCTTAGACTCGCCCGCCTTCGTGAGCAGGTCGGTCATCACGTACACGGCCTTGGCGCCGATGGCGAGATCCATGGCGCCGCCAACGGCCGGGATGGCGCCGGGAGCGCCGGTGGACCAGTTGGCGAGGTCGCCTGTGGCGCTCACCTGGAACGCGCCCAACACGCAGATGTCGAGGTGGCCGCCGCGCATCATGCCGAAGGAGTCGGCGTGATGGAAGTAGGCGGCACCGGCGAGCGCGGTGACAGGCTGCTTTCCCGCGTTGATGAGGTCTGGATCGATCAGCCCGGGCGCCGGGGCCGAGCCCATGCCCAGCAGACCGTTCTCGGTATGCAGGATGACCTCGAGGTCGGACGGCAGATAGTTGGCGACCAGGGTCGGTGCTCCGATACCGAGGTTCACGTAGGCGCCCTCGGGGATGTCGGAGGCGATGCGCTGAGCAAGCTCCTCGCGGCCGATGCGGGTCATGAGAGCACCTCCAGTGGGCGGCCCTCGATGTCGACGCCGCCGACGAAGATGCCATCCTGAACCCAGCCGCGCGGAGCAACGGCCACCACCCGGTTCACGAAGACGCCCGGGGTCACCACAGCCTCGGGGTCGAGCGCACCGAGCGCGACCACCTCGTCGACCTGTGCGACGGTGGTGGTGGCAGCGGCCGCCATGATCGGGCCGAAGTTGCGGGCCGTCTCGCGGTAGATCAGATTGCCCCAGCGATCGCCGCGATAGGCCGAGATGAGGGCAACGTCGGCCTTGATGGGGTACTCGAGCACATAGCGCCGACCATCGATGGTGCGCTCCTCCTTGCCCTCGGCGAGCTCGGTGCCCACCCCGGTGGGGCTGAAGAAGGCGCCGATGCCAGCCCCCGCTGCTCGGATGCGCTCCGCGAGATTGCCCTGAGGAACGATCTCGAGCTCGATCTCGCCGGCGCGATAGAGGCCATCGAACACCCACGAGTCGTGCTGGCGGGGAAAGGAGCACACCATGCGACGCACCCTGCCCTTCGCCAACAGGGCGGCGAGGCCGGTGTCGCCGTTGCCGGCGTTGTTGCTCACGATGGTGAGGTCGCCGGCACCCTGCTCGATCAGGGCGTCGATGAGCTCGACGGGCTGGCCGGCGCGGCCGAAGCCGCCGATCATAACGGTGGAGCCGTCGGCGACGCCGGCCACGGCATCCGCAGTGCCGGGAACGGTCTTGTCGATCATCAGGACTCCTCTGCTGTCTCGGCGAATACGGCGCCCGCGATGCGGAACGCCGTGTTTGCGGCCGGCAACCCGGAGTAGAGCGCTGACTGGAGGATGACCTCTCTGATCTCCTCGACAGTGAGGCCGTTGCGCAGGGCGGCGCGCAGGTGCATGGCGAGCTCCTCGTGGTGGCCGTGAGCGATCAGGGAGCTGAGCACAGCAACCGACCGCGAGCGACGGTCGAGGCCGGGGCGCGACCAGATGTCGCCCCAGGCGGTGCGGGTGATGAAGTCTTGCCAGTCTGCCGTGAACGGGGTGCTCTCGGCCGTGGCACGGTCGACGTGCTCGTCGGAGAGCACGGCGCGCCGCACGGCCATACCCTGCTCATGCCTCTCGGCGTCGCTCAAGCCGGCACTATCGGGGCGGGTCATGGCTGTACTCCATCGGTGTGGCGGGCGAAGAACTCTCGCAGCGCGGCGGCCGTGGCCTCGGGCTGCTCGGCGGGCGGGAGGTGGGCGGCGCGCTCGATGAAAGCCGACTCACCGTGGGCTACACCTGCGGCGATCTCGAGCGCTTTGGCCTCGGGGGCGACGACATCGTGGCGGCCCCAGAGGGCGAGCGCGGGCACGGTGATCTCGGCAAGGCGGTCGCGCACGTCGTAGGCGGCCAAGGCCTCGCAGCAGAGCGCGTACGACTCGTCGTCGGCGTTCTGCAGAGCATGGAGCAACCGGCCGGTGAGATCCGGATGCGCGGCCATCGACTCGGGTGCGAACCAGCGCTGAGCCGACGGGATGATGATGCTCGAGGTGCTCTCGGAGCGCACCTTCGCCGCCCGTTCCCGCCAGCCCGCCGGGTCGCCGAGCTGCGCGCCCGAGGCAATGATGGCGGATGCCCGCACACGCCCGCCGTGCCGCAGCATCAGTTCGAGGCCGGTCGCGCCTCCCAGCGAGACACCCGCGTAGAAGAAGGGCTCGTCACCGGCACCAACGACCCCGAGCGCAGCCACGACCGCCTCGGCCAGCTCGGCCGCGGTGAACGGATCGGTGGTTGCCGGCGACTCGCCGTGCCCGGGCAGGTCCCACGCCAGCAGACGGAAGTGCTCAGCCAGTGTCGGCGCGGCCGCCTCCCACAGGATCGTCGAGGTGCCGAGCGAGGGGCCGAGCACGAGTAACGGCAGACCCGGCGCGCGGCCCAGTTCCTGGACGGCAAGGGTTGGCACAGTCATTGCAGCTCCTCGTGGATGGTGCGGTCGACGGTGGCGGAGACGTCACCGATGTAGCCCGCCGGGTCGAGGAGAGCGCTGGCGTCGAGCCCCTCGGCCTCGGGCAGGGCACTGATGAGCTCGGCCAGATCTGCACCGGCGGCCGCATCGGCGACCAGAGCGGTCACGCGCTCGGAGCCGATGAGCGGAGTGAGCACAAGTGAGATGCGCTCGGCCAGGATGAGGCCGCGCGTCAGGACCAGATTGCGGGCGACGGCATCGCGGTCGACGCGCAGCGACGACGCGAGTCGGGCCGAGTGCGCGGCCGCTCCCAGCGCGAGTCGGAGGAGTTCGCGCAGGGTGGGCCACTCGGCGTGCCAGGCTCCGGCCGGGCGCTCGTCTTCGGCGAGAGCAGCGCAGAGGTGCAGGGTCGCAGCGAGTTGGGGAGCGCGCAGCGCTGCTGAACGGATGAGCACGGCGGCGACGGGGTTGCTCTTCTGCGGCATGGCAGATGACGCTCCGCCGGCGCCCGCCGAGAGCTCGGCGATCTCGGTGCGGGTGAGCGTGACGACGTCTCCCGCGAGCTTGCCGAGCGCATCCGTCGCCTGCACCAGCGCATCGGCCAGCTCGGTGACCGGCCAGCGACTGGTGTGCCACACGGCGCCCGCGTCGTCGAGGTGGAGTGCCTCGGCGTAGCGGGCCGGAAGCTCGGTCGTGCCTGGGCCGCCGAGCTCGAGGAACGAGGCGCGGGTGCCGGCTGCACCTCCCAGCTGGGCCGGCAGGCTGAGGCGCTCAAGCCGGGTCCGAGCCCGACGGATGCCGCCGACCCAGCCCGCGGCGCGCATCCCGACCGTGGTGGGAACCGCGTGCTGCGCCAGCGTTCGGCCGGCCGCCACCACGTCGCGATGCTCGACGGCGAAGGCGGAGAGCGCCGCGTCGGCGTTCGAGAGGGAGACGAGGATCGCGTCGACCGCGCGACGGGCCACAAGCATGATCGCTGTGTCGAGGATGTCCTGGCTGGTCGCGCCTCGATGCGCCCACTGCCGCTTGTCGGCGGGCAGCGCCTGCTTCAGCACAGACACCAGCGGGATGACCGGGTTGCCGCCCCCGACCGCGGCTGCCGCGATCTGCGCCGCGTCGATTCCGAGCGCACCGGCGGGGCCGATCGCCTCATCCGAATCCGCCGCCCCGAGGCCCCAGGCTGCGGCGATCGCCTCGGCCGACTGGGAGGACAGGGCGCCGAGAGCGGTCCACGCGCGCACGAGGCCGAGTTCGGCGCCCACCAACGCGGTCAGCACGGCGTCGTCCGACACCAGTGCGTCGTGCTCCACGGTCACCGGCGACAGCAGACCGACGTCGAGCGCGGTGAAGGGGCGATCAGAAGTCAAGGAACACCGTCTCCTTCTCGCCCTGCAGGCGGATGTCATGCTGGAGTTGGGCCGGAGTCGGCCGCGAGGCGATGAGTGTGGAACGCTCCTCAGACTCGAGCGACGCGAGGAACGGATCGGCGGCCAGCGCCGCCGCGTCGTCAGGCAGGTAGATGCGGGTGTGCAGCTTGTCAGGCAGCCCCCGCGCGAAGACGATCGCCGCGAAGAAGGCCGGACGGCCCTGTGCGGCCCCGGGGGCGCGGGTGAAGAACTCGTAGTGCCCGTCGTCATTCGTGAACGCACGACCGAACCCGGTGAAGGTGTGGCCGTCACGCCGGAACGCTCCCCGGGCGCGAGGCACCCGGCCATCCGAATCGGCGCCGAAGATCTCGATGAACGCGTCGGGCACGGGATCGCCCGCGCCGTCGTAGATCGTGCCGCCGAGCAGCACCGCGCCGGGCGCATGCGGATCGACGACCTGGTGCATCCGGTCGTACTCGACGCCGTACGCGAAGAACGGCCCGACAGTCTGCCCGGGGGTGGGCCGCAGAGTGCGCGCGGGAACGGTCATCGTCATTCGCTCTCGTTCTCGAACCAGGTCGCGTCCGGTCCATCGACCACGATGTCGAAACGATAGCCGGTGGCCCATTCGGCCGAGGTGAGATCGTGGTCGTAGACGCCGATCAGGCTATCCCGGTCTTTCTGCCGCCAGATGGTGTTGAAGATAGGGTCAAGTGCGAACAGCGGGTCGCCAGGAAAATACATCTGCGTCACAAGCCGCTGCGTGAACGAACTGCCGAAGATCGAGAAATGGATGTGAGCCGGCCGCCACGCGTTCACGTGGTTCTTCCACGGGTAAGGGCCGGGTTTCACCGTGGTGAACGTGTACTCGCCGGAGGCATTCGTGACAGCCCGCCCTGCCCCGGTGAAGTTCGGGTCGAGCGGCGCCGGGTGTTGGTCGCGCTGGTGGATGTATCGGCCGGCCGAGTTGGCCTGCCAGATCTCGATCAGCTGATTCGCGACCGGTCGCCCCCAGGAGTCGAGCAGGCGCCCCGCCACGGTCATCCGCTCGCCCAGCGGCTCGCCCGCGTGCTGAACGGTGAGGTCGGACTCCACCGCCGCAACGTCGCGCTGCCCGAACGCCGGCGAGAGCAGCTCGATGGTCTCGGGGTCGACCAGCTTGAGGTTCTTCGTGGGATGCCGCAGCAGACTCGAGCGATAGGCCGGAAAATCGTGCACGGTCGAGCGGATGCGCTCACCCGCCTGCTCACGGCGCTCCAGATCGGCGTGGAGTCGGCCGATCTCGTCTGTGATATCACGCTGTGTGGCTTGATCGGGAGCGGCAAGCAGACTCTCCGGAGCCGCGGCGGTCTGTGAGGTCACGGTGTCTCCTTCGACGACTCGGAACTGTGTTTCTCCATGGTGCGCCAGCGACGACTCCAAACGCGCCCACTTCCCGATGAACGGGAACATCGTCGAGCGGGTGTCATTATGGAGCATGGCCAACTCCCCCACCGGCGATTCCGCGACCGACCGACTGGTACGCATCCTGGCCACCTTCACGCCCACCCGCACCGTGCAGACAGCCACCGAGATCGGCCGCCGATCGGGCCTGCCGAGCACCACCGCCCACCGCATCGTGAACGAGCTCGTCGACGCTGGCCTGCTCGAACGCGACGAGGACCGCCGGGTGCGCATCGGCATGCGCCTCTGGGAGCTCTCCACCCGATCTTCGCACGCCCTCCGACTGCGCCAGGCGGCCATGCCGTTTATGGAGCGTGTGCAATCGCGGGTGAGAGAACACACCCAACTCGCCATCCTGGAGCAGGACGAAGCGCTCTTCCTCGAGCGCCTCAGCAGCCCCGATTCGGGCTCGAACATCACCCGGGTCGCCGGCCGGCTCCCACTGCACGCCTCGAGCTCGGGCCTCGTGCTGCTCGCCTTCGGCCCGCCCGACCTACAGGAGCGGGTGCTCTCGTCACGGCTTGCGCCGCTCACCCGCGCGACCCTCTCCGACCCGGATACGGTGCGCCGCAAGCTCGCCGAGGTGCGGCAGCTCGGCCACGCCATCGCACCCGGCTACGTAGAGGATGTGTCCACCGGCATCGCCGTGCCCATCCGCGACGAAACAGGGCGCGTGATCGCCGCGCTCTCGGCGGTGCTGCCGCGCGAAGCCGAGTCCGACTTCGCCGTGGTCGAGCTGCACCGGGCCGCCAACGACATCGCGCGGTCGCTGGGCTACCGCTCCTGAAGGGCGAATAGATTCCCGTTCATCGGGAATATCACCGGTTGTGGCCTCTACTACCTCCCACAATGACGGCAGCCCCGTCGAAGGAGACGCCATGACCACCACCATCCGAACACGCGTTGCGATCGTCGGCGCAGGCCCCGCGGGGCTCATACTGTCGCAGTTGCTGGCTGATGCCGGCGTGGAATCGGTGATCGTCGACTCCCGCTCTCGAGTCGAGATCGAATCGACCATTCGCGCCGGAATCCTCGAGCAGAACACCGTCGACCTCCTCCGAGCGATTGACCCCGCCACTCGGGTCGACACCGTGGGGCACCGGCACGATGGCATCGAACTGCGCTTCGACGGAGAGGGGCACCGCATCGACTTCCCGTCACTGGTGGGTCGGAGCGTCTGGCTCTACCCGCAGCACGAGGTTCTGAAAGACCTCCTCGCGTTGCGGCTCGGCGCAGGCCAGGATCTGCGCTTCGGCGTGACAATCGACGGGGTCGACGACGGTGACCCCACGCATCCGGCGGTCGTCGGCACGGATGCGCACGGCGAGGCTCTGCGCCTCGAGGCCGACTTCGTGGTCGGTGCCGACGGCTCGCGTAGCGTGGTGCGCGCGGCCGTGACGGGATCGCGCTCGGGCGGCTACTTCCGCGAGTATCCCTTCGCCTGGTTCGGCATCCTCTGTGAGGCGCCGCCGAGCGCGCAAGAGCTCATCTACAGCAACTCCGAGAACGGATTCGCCCTGATCAGCCAGCGCAGCCCCGAGGTGCAGCGCATGTACTTCCAATGCGACCCCACCACCGATGCCGCCGCGCCGAGTGACGCCGAGATCTGGGATGCCCTGCAGAGCCGGGTGCCCGGAACCACACTCGCCGAGGGTCCGATCATCCAACGCGACGTGCTCCGCTTCCGCAGCTTCGTGGCGCACGAGCTGCGACGCGGCCGGGTCGCTCTCGTCGGCGACGCCGCGCACACCGTTCCCCCCACCGGGGCCAAGGGTATGAACCTGGCCATCGCCGACGTCGTGCTGCTCGCCGAGGCACTGCGGTCTCTGCTCACCGAGAGCAACGAACGACTCATCGACTCCTACGCTGAACGCGCCCTCGACCGCATCTGGAAAGCCCAGCACTTCTCCTGGTGGATGACGAGCATGCTGCATGTCGCCCCCGACGCGAGCGACTTCGACCGCCGACGCCAGCTCGGCGAGCTACGCACCGTCGTATCGTCCGAGGCCGGTCGCGCCTACCTTGCCGAGGCCTACACCGGATGGCCACTTCACTAGGAAAAAGGATCTCTCATGCCGAGACGGCGAGACTCGCATGTCCGTACCCCTCACGGCTCCCTGACGGGTATCCGGGTCGTGTCGAATACCTCGTTGCGATCGTCGCCTCGAAAGTAGGGCATCGGCGCGACCGTGGCGCGTATCTCGACCCGCGATTCCTCGGTATCACCCCAGAGCACCACGACGGGTGATCCTTCATCGGCGAACTCCCGCTCGATGAACGCGAGCGACACCATCCGGTTCTCCCGATAATCGATCGTGCGGCCCGCAGTGACCCCGATCTTCCCGCCGTCCGCGAGAACGTAGTCGACCCGCATCTTGAGGCTCGCGAACTCCTCGAGCGTGAAGCCGGGAGTTGTCACCAGGTCGGCCGCGGTAGCTGCCCGGCCCCTGAGCTGCGTCGAGAACGCGGCCGCAACGTCGTCGGCATTCCATTCGAGCGTGACCGCCTGCCGGGGCGGGTCCTGCGCGATGCGTTGCAGGGCAGTTTTCCCGGGAAAGTCATGATCGAAGTTCACGAGGTTTCCCCAACCGACGTCGTAAGGGGTCAGGTAGACGTTGGCCCTGCTATCGGCGGCGCTGCCGGCGAGTCCCAGGTCGAGGTGCGGCACCTGAGCGATGAAGGCAGCAAGCTCCGAGCCGCTTTCCGCGTAAGGGTAGAGGAAATGCTGGAATTGGTTCGGGTAGCCCCCGATGGTGTGGTTTCCGAGGGCGTAATTGAGGAATCCCTGCGGCTTGCCTCCCGCCGCCTCGACCGCTTCACGCAGCGCCTCGTAGGCGGCGAGCGCGTAGGTGGAGTGCCCGTGGACTTCATAGGCCAGTGATCCCGACATGCCGAGGCGATGCACGACGGCGGCACCTCCGCCCAGAGCCACTCGGGTGTTCCGCCCGAAGCGCAGGCCGTGGAGGTCGGCCCCTGTGACCTTCTCCATGATCTCGAGCGATTTGGGTCCGTCGACCTGGAAGAAGTACTCGTCGAGGACGTACGACCCGTGCACATCGAGCGCACTCCGACGCAGATGAAAGTCGAGGACGGGTGCTAGCCAGTATGTGCGGAAGTGGTTCTCACCCAGCTTCACGCAGAGTCCATCTGCAAGCATCTGGCCGTCATCGTTGCAGATGATCATGTGACGTGATCCGCCCTCGGGGAGTTTTCCGAAGTCTCTATTCACCGCCACACTGTTGAGGAACGCCACGGCGTCGGGGCCGGTCACGTCGAAGACTGGGCTCGTATTGAGGAAGGTGCCAAGCCAGGCCGTTGTCCGGGCGGCGAGGAACTCCTCCCGCGGTGAGGAGTACTGCGCCGGCACGAGGAAGGGGCCGAACGGCGCCAATGCCGTCGCTCCCTCGAAGACCGGGCTGCCGGGTGCGAAGATCAGAGCGGTTGCGGGCGTACCTGACCCCCACTCCGGCTGACTGGCGGTGCTGGATGTGTCGGACACGTGCTTCTCCTTCGGATGATTGAGGATCTGGCGGATCTGAGGTCGTTCAGAACAGGCGGGAACGCTCGAGGACGGCGTCGCGGCCTCGGACGAGCACCTCGTGCAACGGTGTCGGCCCACGACCGGTCAGGGTGCGCACGTCGCGCGAGGTCGTGCCGAAGTAGTGCTCACGGATACCGGCTTCGTATGTCACCAGGTCGTCTCGAGCCGAGGCTCCGTACGTCTCCGTCTCGAGTCCCACTTCGTAGTGCTCGGGAACTCCCGCGGCCGCAAGTTCGGAGTCCCGCTCCTCCGACGTGAGCTCGACGTACTCGATGGGCCGATCGAAGATCTCGGCGGCCATCGACGCCAGCTCTCGGATCGACCAGTTCTGCTCATTGGCGATCCGATAGGTACGCCCGGAATGGCCGTCGCTCGTGAGCACCTCCACAGCAGCGGCCACGCATTCCGAGCGGGAGATGAAGCCGACTCGGCCATCGCCCGTAGACATGCGTAGCTGACCGGTGGCCAGGCCGACAGGCACCATCATGAACGCGGCCGCCTCGGCGTACAGACTGTCACGCATGACGGTGTAGTCGACGCCACTCTCGGCCAGCAGGATCTCGGTGCGCAGATGGTCCGGTGCGACGATGGCGGGGTTGCCGGGTTCGGATCCGTCACTCGAGGTGTAGACGATGTGCTGCACGCCGGCCCGTGTCGCCGCCTCGATCGCGATGGCATGCTGTTCCGCTCGCCGTCCCACGTCGCGGGTGCTGATGAGCAGCATGCGATCCGCGCCGGCGAATGCGGTATCGAGTTCCTCGGGCCGGTCGAAGTCGCCCTGGCGCACCTCTGCGCCGCGCGCGGCAAGATCCGCCAGACTCGCTGGGTTCCTCGTCACGAGGATGAGGTCCTGAGGAGCGACACGTTCCAGCAGGAGCTCGACTGCCTCGCGCCCGAATCCTCCGGACGCTCCAGACACCATTGTCTTCATGTTCTACTTCCGTTCTTCGCTGAACTGGACTGTGACGCAGACCGCGGTGCAACTAACCTTTACCGCGCTCGGCGTGCTCGAAGTCTCACAGCACCGACATTGCACGGCATCCATGACCTCACTAGTAGCGCTTGCGCCTTTTAGTAGCTGTCTCGCCTCACGCGCGTCTCGGGTACGCCGACGAAACCCGACCCCGAGATCCGGTACAACAGCCCGGACTCTGTTCGGTCCCGAGCTGACGCGGCGGCATCGGGGATGCTCGCCGGGTCCAATGACGTGACGTAGATCTCATCGAGTGCGTGGCCGCCGAACGCGAGACTCGTGATGTTCGGGCTGGGCATGTCGATCCGAAGCACCTCTCGGCCATCGGGAGCCATCCGGATCAGCCACTTCGAGCCGTGAAGGATCGTCCAGACATGATCGTCCTCGTCGACGGTGGCCCCGTCGGGAAAGGCGCCGTCGTCGTCGAATCGGGCGAAGACGCGCCGTTCGCCCAGTGACGTGCCGTACTCGTATGCGTAGATGACGCCGCGCTTGCTGTCGGCGACGTACATGATCGAGCCATCCACGCTCCAACAGAGGCCGTTGCCGAGGATGAACCCGTCGTCGAGTTCGGTGACGCTGCCGTCAGGCTCCCAGCGGTGGATCGCCCCGACAGCTGAGCTGAAATCGCGTCCGCCGGAGACGGCTACGAAGCGGCCGTCCCTATCGACCTTCCCTTCGCTGATCGCGGCGTTTGCCGCAACTCCGGCCGCCGTCGGCGGCGCGAAGTCACCGCTGGAGGGATGGAGCGTCGTGAAGGCATTGTCGAGAGCGACCGCCACTGTGCCGGAGTCCGCGAGCGCTACGGCGCCGACCTGACGAGGTGTCGCCCATCGGCTCAGGTCGCCGTGCTCATCGAGGCGGAGCACTGCGGGTTCGAGGATATCCACGAACCAGAGCGACCTGGATGACGAGTCCCAGATGGGGCTCTCCCCGACAGTGGTCCTAATTCCCGGAATTGATTCTATGAGCACGTCGTTCCTTCATTCTTCGATGGGTTCCTTCGCTGTCACAACCACGATCACCAGCCGATACAGCCGAGCGCCCGGAGCAGAGGTGCCGCCTTTACTGCCACTTCTTCGACTTCGGCGTCGGGATTCGACAGGGCAGTGATACCCCCGCCTGCGCCGACAGTCGCGCCGTGAGAGTCGACCACGATGGTTCGAATCGTCATCGCCAGGTCGACCGATCCGTCGAAGCCGAAGTATCCGAACGCCCCGGCATACACTCCGCGCGCCCGCATCTCCAATGACTGCAACAGGCTGATCGCCCGGCGTTTCGGGGCTCCGGTCATCGAGCCGGCCGGAAAGCAGGCGCGAAGCACGTCGGCCACCGTCGCCGTCGGGGTGAGCCGACCGGTGACGGTGCTCACAAGTTGATGCACCTGGGCATAGCTCTCGATCTCGAACAAGCCGGGTACTCCGACGGTTCCGACCTCACAGACCTGCGAGAGGTCGTTTCGCATCAGGTCCACAATCATCAGGTTCTCCGCCTGCTCCTTGACGCTGTGCCGCAGCTCTTCGCGGCTCGCGTCGTCTGCTGCGCTGTCCGCCGCACGGGGACGTGTCCCCTTGATAGGCCGGGTCGTGATGAGGCCGGCCGGGTCGATCTCCAGAAACCGCTCCGGCGACGCGCTGACGACGCTGACGCCCCCGATGCGCAGGAGCGCTCCGTGGTGAGTCGGGCTCGTCTTCCTGACACGGCGGTAGAGATCGAAGACGTCGAAGGATCCAGCGACCTCGATAGTGGTGGTCAAGCAGAGCTGGAAGGCGTCTCCGGCGTGGATCGACTCGAAGCACGCGGCGATCTTTCCTCGGTATTCCGCTGGCGAGTCCGCCCATCGCGTCGTGGTCGGACGCGGAGGTGGAGGCGGCGCGAGTGGGCCGACTCCCTCGATGAGGGCGAGCTGGCGAAGTACGTCGTGCCGCCATTGCGCGTTCTCAGCCAGCCATTCGTCGCCTATCGCCAGGAGGTGAGCTCCCTGGGTGTCGATCATCACCGCCCGAACAACTTTCAGCAGCGCGGCATCAGTACGGCGGAGATCCGGAATAGTCTCCATGCCCAACGTCTCCCCGAGCACCCCGTACCCGAGCCACCCGATCAAACCGAGCGTGAACTCGAGTTCGTGGATGACATCGGAGGGCGGGGATACCCTCCGGGCAGGAAGCTCCCGGTCAAGGGCGGAAAGAACGCCTCCCGCGAGATCCACCGGCTCACCGATGGCGAAATAGCTTCGCGCGCCGTCACCGCTGTCTAGCCAGACCGAGTCGGTCCTCCCGCCGATGAGACAGGCATAGGCGCGCTCCAGGTCGAAGTCACCGGGCACGTCATAACGAAGCATGGCCGCGGCGAGTGGCGATCCACTCGAGCACGACGGCGGCCGTGCTCGACGAGTTGGATTCCAGGATGAGCCCGTGTCCGTTCCCCTGGAGGCCGTGCTGCTCGAGAGCCTGCTCCTCCGCATCGAGTCCGAGCGCGACGAGATAGCCGGCGAGTCGCGAGGCTCCGTCCCGGAACGGCGATTCGGGTGCCGTCACCACGACGATCGGTACTCCGCTCAGCGAACGCGCCCAGGCGTCGTCCACGGTGGTGTCGACGTCGGCCGGGTCGATTGCAGCGAGACCGGAATCGAGTCGCCCGACACCGGGAATCGTGGAGAACGGTGGACCGGGTGGTTCCACGGCGACGAGGGCGCTCACCAGCCGGGGTCGTCGGGACGCGGCGACCCAGCTGCCGAGGGCACCGAGTGAATGACTGACGATGATCGCCGGACCGATCATCTCCAGCAGCTCGACGAGACGGTCCGCGTCGCGCCGGTTGCCCTCGGCGAGGTCGCGGTGTCGCGGGCCGGCCGAGGCGCCGAGCTGGTGGAGGACCAGGTCGCGGATACCGTCGCGAGCCGCTTCGTCGCCCTGGCCGACGGACGAGGCGAACACTCTGGCTACCGCCTCCAACGGCATCGAGCCGGTCAGCGGACCGTCCAGATCGGGGTGGCTGCGAGAGCGCCCGTGCCCGGGCCGGTCGACGACATAGACCGGATGCCCGGCCGCCACGAATTCCGCGGCCCAGCCCGGCCGACCGTCGGGCGTCATGAGCCAGTCCGTCCCCTGGCCTCCTCCGCCGTGGACGAAGACTACGGGGTCGGCAAGCGGATCGACCGGTGACTCCCACTCCACCCACATCGAACCTCGAAGCAAGGTCCCGGCTTCGCCGGTGACCTTCTGTCCCGGTATCCAGAACCCGCCGCGACGCGATCGCTCTCGGATCTCGCCGCTCAGGTGGGGTCGTGTCATGTTCATGTCGACGAGCCGGTCAATCGGGGAAGACGACGGATGTGCGCCCATTCACGAACACCCGGTCTTCGATGTGGTACCTCACCGCGCGGGCGAGGACCCGGCGTTCGATGTCACGGCCCTTGCGCACGAGAGTATCTGGCAGATCGCGATGGCTGACCGCCTCGACATCCTGCACGATGATCGGACCCTCGTCGAGATCACCGGTGACGTAGTGCGCGGTGGCTCCGATCAGCTTGACTCCCCTCTCGAACGCCTGGTGGTACGGACGCGCCCCCTTGAATCCGGGCAGGAAGGAATGGTGGATGTTGATGCACCGGCCGTTCAGCTCGGCCGAGAACTCATCACTGAGAATCTGCATGTACCGGGCGAGAATCACGAGGTCGGCATTCAGGGTTTCGATCAGGGCTGAGATACGGCGTTCTTGTGCGCGTTTGTCACCGTCGAGCACCGGGAAGTGGTGGAAGGGGACGGAGCCGAAGTTGAGCGACCCGTAGACCGAGATCGGGTGGTTCGACACGACGGCGACCACGTCCATCGCCAAATCCCCGGTACGCGCACGATAAAGAAGGTCGGCGAGGCAGTGGTCCTGCTTGGAAGCAAGGATCACCACGCGTCTGCGCACATCTGCGCGCTCGAAACGGTAATCGGCGTCGAACTCCGCCATCAGTGCCTGCAACCGCGCACGGAGCCTGGCCTCGTCGAAGCCAGGGCCAGACGGGGTGAACGCGATTCGCGAGAAGAAGCGCCCCGACAGAGAATCGTCGAATTGCTGCGACTCTGCGATGTTTCCCCCTTCCTCGAAGATCACTCCGGTGATACGGGCCACGATTCCGGGCCTGTCTTCGCAGGCGACCGCCAGAATGTACGGAATCTCCGTCTTTGAGATCGTCATGAGTTCTGCTCCCTGTACCTCTTGGCCCAGACGCCGGACTTGCCGGGCTGCAGGATGCCATTGGGATCGAGGACGTCCTTGATCCGCTCGTTCACTCGCAGCAGCACTCCGTCATTGAAGTCGAACTGCTCCGCCACTTCGTCCATGTGCTGCAGGTTGGTGCGGTAGATCGGGTAGCCGCGCTCCCGCATGACCGCGAGCATGGCCGAATAGTTCGCGTAGACCGCTGCGGTCTGCTGCTCGTCGTGCGGGTCGAAGAACATCGTGCTGATGTGGATCACGCTTCGCGGGGAGAGCATCAGGCCCGAGAAGAATCGCTCGCCGGTCTTCTCGTAGAGCCCCTGCATCAGGTGAGCTGTCTCGACGACATCGCTTCCCCGTAGCGGGCCGACCGGCGAGAAGTCGAGGTGAGCCGTGTCTTCTCCATAGACGCTCTGGAACAGCTCGAGGATGTCCATGTCGGGGATTCCTGCCATGACCCGGTCCTCGTGGCCGGCGTGAGACGTGCGGTCGGTGCCGTCGTACACCCGCCGCCGCAGGGTGAGGCCCGGTATCTCGCCGAACACCCGCTCGCACGCAGCCCAATGCGCATCCACGATCTCGGGCCGGCCGTACAGAGCGAACCTGGCGAGCCAGAGGTCGTCGTCCGGGGTGAAGCTCGGATTGCCGTCGTCATCGAGCGCGACCCCGTGCAGAATCACGGGATAGTTCGTGACCGTGCCGTCGAGCATGAACTCCCGCATTCGATCGACTGCCGCCGCGAGAGCCTCGTCGCCCTCGAAGCTCAGCCAACACGATGCATAGGTCTCCGGTCGGCGCTGCAGCCAGAAACCCATGCGAGTGATGATGCCGAGACCCGAGCTCTGGAACAGTCCCTGAAGCTGAGGGCCGAATGCGTGCTTGTAGACATGCGAGGTCTGGCTGTTCGACATGCCGCCCATGCCGGTGCGCATGATCTCCCCGGTGGGAAGCACGACCTCGAGGCCGCAGATGTTCTCGGCGTGGTCGCCGAAAGGGGTGTATCCGCGACCGTACTCGGTGCTGTTGCCGATGACGCTTCCCCAGCCGAGGTCGGGAATCGACGTCCAGAGGCGACCACCAGCGGCCTCGAGCGCATCGTAGAGGTCGAACCAGCGCACGCCGGGCTCCACAACGGCGAAGGCGAGGTCTTCGTCGATCTCGATGACCCGGTTCATATTGCGCAGATTCACGATCACAGCACCCTTGACCCTGGGCGCCGGTCCACCATAGGTGTTGTTCCGGCCCTGGCTGAAGGTCCACAAGGGAACGCCGAACCGGTTGGCGATCTTCACCACCTCCGCCACCTGCTCAGTGGTCGTGGGCAGAACGGCCGCCGCGGCATCCCATTGATCGGACTCGCGATAGGTGAAAGGGTCGCGGAACTCGTGGAGCGCGACGGGGTCGGTGATGACGGCCGCCTGTCCGAGGAGCGCTTCGAATTCGGCAAGCGCGCCGTGCAGGCTGTCCGTGTGGTTCGTGGGCGGGGCTGTCGTGGACATTCGCTGTTCTCCTTCGAATCAGGTCTGCTCAACAGGTTCACGCGAGTCCGGGCGGTGTCGCATCCATGAGCTCCCTAGGGTGCGTCGCACCACTGGTGGCGGCACCGATGCGATCAGGTGCCGGGGCGAGGAGAGTTCTGGTCGAGCTACGAAAGGCGACGAAGATGCGCAGTTTTACATCAAAGGTGGCAGTGGTCACCGGCGGGGCAAGTGGGATCGGGCGGGCGATGGTCGATCGCTTCGCGCACGAAGGAATGAAGGTCGTGCTGGCCGATGTGGAGCAGGCAGCCTTGGACCGCGCGGTCTCAGAGCTGCGCGCGGCAGGCGCTGAGGCGATCGGAGTCCGCACCGACGTGACCGACCCCGATCAAGTACAGAATCTCGCCGACCGCGCCGTCGCAGAGTTCGGCGCGGTGCACGTCCTCTGCAACAACGCGGGGGTCGAAGGCGGCGCCCTGTTCTCGGAGATGTCGGAGCAGACCTGGAAGTGGGTCTTCGACGTGAACTTCTGGGGCCCGCTCTACGGCTGCAGGGCCTTTCTGCCGATTCTGAGGCAGCAGGAGGAAGCTCACATCGTGACGACCGCCTCCCAAGCCGCCTTCGCCACGGGCCTGCCGACCTTCCACGCGTACGTGTCGTCCAAGGCCGCCGTCGCGTCGATGACGGCGAATCTGGAGCGCGAACTCAGTACGACCGACCCCCACGTCGGGGTCTCTCTTCTGGTCCCGGGCCTGGTGAAGACCCGGATGAACGATTCGGAGCGCAATCGTCCGGCCGGCGTTCCCGCCACCGATTCCGATGACCTGCGCGTCAGCATCCATCACAACATCGAGCGGGCCACCGAGAAGATCGGCATGGCGCCCGAGGATGTCGCGCAACTCGTGCTGGACGGCATCCGAGAGCGTCGCTTCTACCTGTTGACCCATCCCGACATGACCGTGGCCGCCGTCGAAGCGGAGTTGTCCTGGTTGAAAGGCGGCCCTGCCCCTACGCCGCCCGCCGACGACGCCGTGCAGAACCCCGACCTGCTCGATTGAGACCCGGCGTGCGGTTCTCCATCGATTCTCTGCCGACCCGTGCGCGCTTCGGAGCGGGCATCGCCGCCACGGCCATCGCCGAGGAGGTCGACCGTGCCGGCCTCCGCCGAGTACTGCTCGTGTGTTCGGGGCGCGAACGGCCGCGCGCCGAACGACTCACCCGTGAGCTGGGCGACCGGCTGGTAGGCACCTTCGACCAGGTGCGCCAGCACGTTCCGCTCGAGGTCGCCGAGGCTGGACGTGCGCTGGCCGCTCAGCTCGATGCAGACGGAATCGTCTCGATCGGGGGCGGGTCGGCGACAGGAACGGCGAAAGCGATCGCACTGACGCTACGCCTCCCGATCGTGGCCGTGCCGACCAGCTATGCAGGATCGGAAGTGACCCCGATCTGGGGCCTGACGACGGCGGCTCGAAAAGAGACGGGCTACGACCGCGGCGTTTTACCGACGGCCGTTGTCTACGATCCGGATCTGCTCGCCGAACTGCCCCATGAGGTCGCGGTAGCGTCCGCTCTCAATGCGATCGCCCACTGCGTGGAGGCGTTCTGGACACCGGACTCGAACCCCGTGACCGCATCCATGGCGTCAGACGGATTGCGCTCGCTGAGCCGTGGGCTGCGCGGATCGGGAGACCCGTTCGATTCGGCGCGACGCGAAAGCCTCCTGTACGGCTCCTTCCTCGCTGGTCTGTCGTTCGCGGCGGCTGGGTCGGGGCTGCACCATAAGATCTGCCATGCCTTGGGCGGCGCCTTCGACCTTCCCCATGCCGAACTGCACGGAGTGATCCTGCCGCACGTGCTGGAGTTCAACCTGCACGATGCACCGGACGCCGCGGCGCGAGTGGCTCAGGCTCTCGGTGCCACCGACGCGGTGTCCGGGTTGGATGAACTGTACGACTCGATCGGCGCAACCCGCACCCTCCGGGCACTGGGGTTCGACGAGAAAGAGCTCGAGTATGCGATCGATGTGGTCACCGCGAAGCTGCCGATCGCGAATCCGCGCCCCGTATCCCGGAGTGGCATCGCCACCATCCTCGGGGCGGCGCTCTGAGCGGTGACGGCAACCGCCGTGACCTCAACGGCGTTGCTCCGAACGGCCGTCAGTCGACGGGGGCGAGAACGATCTCGAACACGGCCTCGCTCCAGGGCACGTCGAGCCGGCGCCCACGAGGTGCCGCGCTCGTCGCCGGGTGCTCGAAGAAATCGACGATCAGGCTCGACTTGACACCGAAAACGGCGTCCCCGTCAAGCCAGGGATCTCCCGCGACGAAGATATGCGTGATCAGGGTCTTGTACCCGTCGGCCGACACCATGAAGTGGATGTGAGCCGGTCGCATTGGAGACCGACGTGCGGCGGTGAGCAGATCGCCGACCGGGCCGTCATGTGGAATGGGGTAGGCGGCCGGTTGCACTGTCCAGAAATCGTATTCGCCCGCGGATGATGCGAACAGGTGCCCACGGCCGGCCAGTTCCTGGTCGGCGTGCTGCACGTCGTAGAACCCTTCGTCGTCGGCCGCCCACACCTCGATACGAGCGCTCGGCACGACTGCACCGTCGACCGACCTCACCGAGCCGTGCACATAACACGGCATTCCGCTCATGCCCCGGGAGATGTCCTGGCCCCGCTCGTACTCTGGCGAGGCCTCAACGAAGAACGGGCCGAATACGGTCGACTCGGTCGCCCGTGAGCGAGGCGGCGAGTTCACCCCGACGGTCATCATCGACACGCCGAGCACGTCAGACAACAGGATGAATTCCTGCCGGTGGTCGTCGGTGATCCGGCCGGCCTTGTTGAGGAAGGCGATAGCCTCGTCCCATTCTGCGGAAGAGAGCCGGACATCGCGCACGAAACCATGAAGGTGGCGCACCAAACTCTCCATGACGGTGCGGAAACGATCGTCCGTCGAGCCGGCGAAGCTGGCGATCACCTCCTCGGTCAGGGCGCTCTCACGCCGGACCTGTTCTGTGACGTCATCGAAGGTGGACATCGATCTGCTTTCGGGCTCGGAGCGACGGTGCTCGTGAAGGAGTGTGAAAGAATCTCATCGTCCGAACCCCGCTCCATGTGGAGGCTCGGCCGATTGCACCATGGTGACGCGCCAACGGCACGGCTCGCATCCATGACCTCACTTGTAGCGACGGAGCCCCACATCGTGAGCACAGCTGACAGCGCCGACGCCGGTCATCGACCGTATCCGGCCGATCGCGACCGATTCCTCACCCTGCTCGACCGGTGGATCGTGGTCGACTCCTCAGGAGGCGCTCTGGTGACCGCCCCGGATGCCGCTGACGCGGCCTCACTCGTGCGTACCTTCGCGCTGCGTCATCCCGAGTGGCGCAGCATACGGCCAGCGTCACTGGCGAAAGGCCTCCCTCCTCTCATTGATGGGGTTCGAGCGTTCGCCGAGGCCTGGGAGAAGGCTCTGCGGATCGGGCAGGAGCACCCGCTCGTTGTTCTCGTCGACACAGCCGACCCGTCGACACGGCCTCATCTCGCGCTGATGGAGTTCTTCGGCCGACGAAGCGCGGGCACGCGCATCACGCTGCTCTTCTCGGCGACCGACGCCGACGAGCGACTGCGAGAGATCGGTCTCCCCACCATCGTTCTTCCCGCAAATGATGTGCCGGTCCAGGGCATCTGGCAACCCACTCGCACACCCGCCGACGATGGGTCGGTCCGTCTCCACGCGAGCGCCATCGACGCGCTCCCCCTCGGTGCACGACGGCTGCTCTCGGCGATCGCCGTGTTGGGAGACGCCGAGATCGACATCGCGCTCACCGCAGCAGACAATGCCGAGCTGAGCGATCTCGACCTGCTGGAACTCGCAGGCATGGTCACGGTCGATGTGGAGCGCGTTCGGATTCTCGACGAGGATCTCCGCTCGCAGGTCTACTTCACGCTGGCGCCCGACGAGCGTCGCGCGGCACACCGCCGGGCCGCGAAGGCTCTCGAACTCGCTGGAGACTCCGACCTGCAGGCGTGGCAGTGGTCCGCTGCCGCCGCAGGGCCAGATCAGGTCGCAGCAGACGCACTCCTGGCTTCGGTCGATCAGGCTCGCCGTCGGGGTGGTCCTGCCAGCGAGTCGCTGCTCATCGAGCGCGCTGCCCAGCTCACCGAGAAGACGGGCCAGCGCGGGTCGCTCCTCGTGCGTGCAGGATTGGCAGCATGGCGAGCAGGCCTGGATCGTCGTGCTCAGCGTCTGCTTGCGCTGGCGGAACCTGTCGACGACCCGGAGGCGCGCGCCACCGCGATTTTCGTGGCGGGTGCGCTTGCCCAGCGGTCCGCCGATCCCGACGACGCATTCGATCTGCTCGTCTCCGCGACCGAGGCCGCATCGAGCGAATCGCCCGGGCTGGCGATCGACTTGACCAGCCGCGTGGCAGGAGTCGCCTGGTGGTCCGGCCGCCTCGACTGGGCGGAGGCAGCCGTTCACCTCAGCAAGCGCATCGAGCCGACAGCAGTCTCCTCGATCGACCGATTCGTGGCGGACTCCATCCCTGCCGGACTCCGGATCCTCCAACACGACTTCACCGCCATCCCCGACGTGCTCACCGCACTCGACGCGGTCAGTGGCCTCGAAGGACGGCAGCTCGTCTTCGCCAGCGAGGTTGCAGGATTAATCGGGGATGACGAACGGGCGCTCAGCCTCCAGGGAGCTGCGATCACATCGATCAGAGAGGGCGGCTCGTCATCTGAGCTCCCCTTCGCCCTTGAACTCTTCGCGTTCGTGAATGCCTGGCACGGTCAACTCGATGCCGCCGCCGTGGCCGCGGATCAAGCGCTCGAGCTCGCGGAGAAGTACGGGGAGCGCCGGAGGGGACCGTTTCAGTACGCCGTGCTGGCGCATGTGGCAGCCCTCCGGGGCGACGAGGTCGACTGCCGTCGGTTCGCCGCCGATGCACTGTCCGGCTCTCCCGACGCGAACCCCGCCACCGTACGCTGGGCTCTGGGTCGGCTCGAACTCTCCCTGGGCCGCTCGGCCGACGCCTTCCGCGAGCTGTCGGAAATCTACTCGGGCCCCGCGCAGCATCCGCTCACAGTGCTCTACGCCGCGCCCGACTACGTCGAAGCGGCCGTGGATGCCGGTCACCTCGAGTCGGCCGAGAAGGTCGCTGAGTTGTTCGATCGCTGGGCAGAGGCCGGGTCTCCCTGGGGCCGCGCAGTCATGCCCCGACTGCGCGGACTACTCGCCGACGACGTGCAAGCGGTGGGCCACTTCGAACGCTCCCTGCAGCCTGACAACGGGTTGCTTCGACCCTACGACCGCGCTCGCACGCAGCTTCTGCTCGGGCGTCGTCTCCGCAAGATGCGACGCAGGATCGATTCGCGAGAGCACTTCCGGGCAGCTACCGCCTCATTCACGCAGCTTGGCATGGATGCGTGGGCGGCCCAGGCCCGGGCAGAACTCCGGGCGAGCGGCGAAGCGGCGACCTCGACGAGGATCGAAACCCTCAACGGGCTCACCGCGCAGGAGGTTCAGGTCGCCGAGCTGGTCGCCACGGGCGTTTCGAATCGCGACGTGGCCGCAGAGCTCCACCTGAGCCCGCGAACGGTGGAATACCACCTGGCGAAGGTCTATGTGAAGCTCGGAATCAGTTCGAGGACGCAGCTGTCAGCGGCGCTCGGCGCCGGCTAAGCCTTCGGATTCGGCATCCCGTGCATCGTCCTGAAGTGCCGCCGCGAGAGCGGCGCGCGAGCCGATGCCCAGCTTCTGGTACACCTGATGGAGGTGGTACTCCACCGTCTTGCGGCTCAGGAAGAATCGACTTGCGACCTCGTGATTGCTCGCGCCTCCCGCAGCCAAGGTGGCGATCTGCCTTTCCCGTTCTGTGAGAGCCTTTCCCGAGCCGCCGTCCCGCGGCCGCGCCGTTTCGCCACTGGCCGCAAGTTCGGCACGAGCCCGATGGGCCCATGGCGCCGCGCCGATCGCATCGAACACGACAATCGCGTCGCGAAGCTGCTCTCGTGCGCGGGTTCGCTGCCGGCCACGTCGAAGGTGCTCCCCGAAGAGGAGGCGCACTCGCGCTTCTTCGAAAGGCAGGTCTGCTTCCGCCGCCGCATGCAGGGCAGATTCGTAGGCTCCGATCGCCGACTTCTCTTCGCTCAGCAGGGCCCGCAGACGCGGCGCGACGGCCGCCACCCAGTGTCCTCCGCCGACCGCCCATGTCTCGAAGTCGGCTAGGGCGCGCTGCGCGATGCCGGGTCTTCCGCTCCTCATGGCGGCTTCGACGATATCGGGAGCCGCGAACAGTGCCGTGAGCGGATGCGCATGGCCGGACTGGCTGTCGGTCAAACCCAGCATCGTGTCAAGCGCCACGTCGGGATTGCCGAGGCCGAGTTCGAGACGGCCGAGCGCCCACACTGCGGTCGCCGAAGCGCTCCGAAAGTGTTCGTGTGCGGCAGCGAACATGCTCTGATCGACGAGCCGCCGACACTCGACCGCCTCTCCCCTCAGCGCAGCGACGTGAGCCAGCACCGACGAAGCGAACGCGCTGACTCCTGGGGTTCCCGCAATCGAGCGTTCGACCAGATCTCGTGCGGCCGGAAGGTCTCCGGTCCAGGCCGCTACGGCGGCGGCATCCTGCAGCGCAACAGAAAGGTCTCCGACGTCCCCCGACGCCTGAAGCTCCTCGGCGGCACGACCGAACTGCATCGATGCCACCCGGTCGTCGCCAAGAAGAAAAGCAGCCTGCCCGGCGAGAATCGCTGTTCGAGGGGCGTCGAGCGTGTCGGCGAGCTCCAAGGCGTGTCGAAGGTCGGCACCGGCCCCGACACCCTCGCCTGCCAGTCTCCGATTGGCGCCGCGAAACAGTGCCAGCATAAACGCGGCCGTATCTCCGCCGTCTGAGGGAAGCGTCTCGAGCATCGCAGAAACCTCCGCAGCGCGATCCGCGCGTCCGGACCACCACGCCACCTCGGCGGCTCGGGTCAGCGCTCCGGTCGCGACGACCGGATCACGTTCGATCGCGGCAGTGGCACTCGCCATGAAGAAACGGTAAGCAGAATCGAGCTCCCCCGCCGAGAACTCGATCGACCCTTCGATGAGGTCGACCCGAGCGCGGAGCAGAGTGGAGAGTGTGCGCTGCCGCGCCAGTCGGAGCAGCGATCGCGCCTCATCCATGCCACCGGCCGCCCGCCGGGCATCAGCGGCGTCTGTCATCCGTTCTGCATACGAGGCAGGATCACCCGTCAGTCTCGCACTCCGCTCGAGGTACTCGGCAGCCTCGGCTGGCCGCCCGTGCGCCCTCCGGCTCGCACCGACGGCCGCCGCTCGATCGGCCAGCAGCTCGTCACGCCCCGTTGCCGACAACGCCAGATGCAGAACGCGGCGATCGTCGTCGTGAGCAGCATCGGCCGCCAGGAAGTGGTGGGCTCGCCGTCGATCGGCCGAACTCGCGATGGAGTACACCGCACGACCAAGATCGTCGGCGTCGCGACCGTCGCCCCTGAGTACCGCGATCAACCCCGCCCTCTCGAGCTCTGCGAGCACGGTCGAACTCGTCGTTGCCGAAACCGCCGGCCGCGCGCGATCTGCTCCGAAGCGACGATCCGCGGCCGTACGCACGAGCACCCCGCGCGCTGCGGCGCTCATCGCGAGCATGCGGCCACGCAGATCGGCGGAGGACAGCGGAAGAACAACCGTCCTCATACCCGGAATCTTCGGAGGATCGACCTCGAATGGCACGACGCAGATAAGTCCGATCGGCTCTGCATGTGCACTCTCGAACAGGCGCAGGAGCACCTCCATCGAGGCCTGATCAACCACGTGCGGCCGATGCACGACACACACGACTCCGCCGTGCGACGTGGTCCGCAGCAGGTCGAGCGTCGCAGCCGCGACATCGTCCGGATGCCGGTCGGCGCCCGCGAAGACCTCGGCCACGGCGCGGACAGACGAGTCCGTGGTCGCCCTCTCTCGCAGTCGTGCCCCCACCAATTGGTGCAGTCCGGCAAAACTGAGGTCGGTCTCTGCCGCAGAGCCGACGAGATGTCGTTGTTCGGGATGCGACGAATGGCGCGAAATCGACAGCCTCAGAGCATCGACAGGCAACTCGCCTCGAACCATCAGCACGCCGCTCCGTGAATTCTGCAGCTCGTCTAGAAGCGTGCTGACCGCTATCTCGAGTTCTGTCTCACTCCCCGGAAAACGCGCCCGTGTCATGCTGACGCTCCTTTGCGTGCTCGTCGTGCCTTGTCACGCTACCGCACCTCGTGCGTCACCGGTGGCCCCACTGATGCGATCCAGATCCTCGGCGTCGATGATCGTTCGTATGAACTCCGCAGAAGTAGCCATCGTCGGAGCCGGCCCTGTCGGTGCCCTCGCAGCCCTCGGGCTTGCTCAACGTGGGCACGACGTGGTCGTCTTCGAGGCAGAACCCTTGATCGTCCGTTCTCCGCGCGCCATGGTGTACTACTGGCACGTCCTCGACGGACTCGATCGGCTCGGCGTGCTGGGCGACATGGATGCCGCCGGACTGCGAAACACGAGCTTTCAGCAGCGCGTTCTGTCGACGGGACTCCGAGCCGATATTCCGCTCGATCCGGTCGCGGCGATCTCGCCCTACGCCTACAATGTGCATCTGGGCCAGCACGAGGTCGTTGAAATTGCGCTCCAGCATCTCGCCCGCTACCCGAATGCTCGCATCCTGAACGGAGCAACCGTTACGGCCGTGCGCAACGATGCCGATCACGCGGTTCTCGATGTGGATGGCCCGGAGGGTCTGGAGACCTGGGCGACCCGTTGGGTTCTCGGCGCCGACGGAGCACGAAGCGCAGTCCGCCGCTCGCTCGGGCTGAGCTTCGACGGCACGACCTGGCCTCAGCGATTTGTCGCGACCAACATCCAGTATCCCTTCGATGTCGTCGGCGGCCTGGCGAAAGCGAACATGATCTTCGATCCCGAGCATGGCGCCGTCATCGCGCAGATCAACGACACCGGCCTCTGGCGGTGGACGTGGAGCGAGTCGGCGGAGTTGCCCGAGGACAGCGTGCTCGACCGGCTGCCGGGTCGACTGGCCGCACTCGGCTTCGGCGATGTGCCATTCGACGTCGATTCGTTCACGCCCTACCGGATGCACCAGCGAATGGTCGACACGATGCGCACCGGGCGCGTGCTTCTCCTCGGCGATGCCGCGCACGCCACGAATCCCACCGGCGGATTCGGGCTGACCTCAGGAATCTATGACCTCCTCGCCCTGATCGAGCCGCTGTCTGCTGCACTCCGAGGGACCGCGGATGAGAGCCTTCTCGACCACTGGGCGGAAACGAGGCTTAGCCTTTTTCGCGAGTTCGCCTCGCCCATGGCCTCCCGCATCAAGGGGCTGGTGTACGACACATCCGACACCGCAGCCCTGGAGAGCATGGTGCGTGCGGCTGGCGACTTCAGCGACCCAGCGGCGACGCTCAACAGGCTCACGGGTATGACCGTCCTGCGCAGCGACCTTCCGCGTCACCACGAGGCGCTGGCATGAGCCTCCTGTTCCTCGGGCTGGGCCGGATGGGCGCACCCATGGCGAGCCGCCTCGGCCGGACAGACCTCTATCTCTACGACCCCGCACCCGCGACCGCCGAACTCGCGAGCGCCCTGGGGGCCCAACTCGTCGACGACCTGCGCTCCCTTCCCATCGATCTCGAGACCGTCATCCTGATGCTGCCGACCAGCGCCGTCGTCGAGTCCGTGACCATCGGCTCGAACGGTCTCTTCACACGTCTCCGACCGGGTTCGCTCGTCATCGATATGAGTTCATCGATACCGGCGAGCACCCGCCGACTGGCGGAAGCCGCCAAGCGACAAGGTATCGACTTCGTCGACGCACCCGTATCCGGCGGCATCGCCAAAGCAAAAACCGGCGAACTCGCGGTGATGGCGGGTGGCACAGTCGAGGCGGTGGCCCGGGCGCGCGCGGTCATCGATCCGATGTCCGCCGCGTTCATCCACGTTGGCCCGTCAGGAGCCGGCCACGCCGCGAAAGCGCTGAACAACCTGCTCTCCGCGACGAACATCGCCGCGATGTCCGAAGTGCTCGTGGCCGCCACCGCCTGGGGAATAGATCCCGCCGTGATGGTGGATGTGGTCAACGCATCGACCGGGCGCAGCCAAGCCAGCGAGGTCAAGTTCCCTCAGCAGGTGCTGACCGGTCATTTCGATTCCGGGTTCGCCCTGGCACTCATGGTGAAAGACATCGGCATAGCGCTGGACGTGGTCGATGCGGCCGGCATTCCCGCTTCAGTACTGCATTCGGCCGCCGACGTGACCACCACAGCGTTCGACGAACTCGGCAAGGGACGCGAGCTCGACCACACCCAGGTGGCCGCCTGGTACGAGAACGCAGGCGAGGTTTCATTCCGACCGATTCACCAACAGCAGAAGAAGGATCATCATCATGACTGACGAAGCGCAGGAATATATCGACGACATGGCCGCGAAGCGGGGCTACGTACTCAGCTATCACAAGGTCATGGCGAAGCACGATTTCCCGGTTCTGAAAGCTGCCAACGGGATCGTCTCCGCCGCCTACCTCGATCAGCGGATCATCGACCGCAAGACGAAAGAGCTGATATTCATCTGCTGCCTCACGGTGCTTCGCGCGCCGCGCGCGCAGATCCAAGCGCATATTCGCGTCGCTCTCGCGGAGGGTGCGAGTGCTCAGGAGGTGCTCGAGGCAATCGAGATTACCCTTCCGGAAGCCGGCATCGTGGCTTTTCAGGACGGCTTCGAGGCGTGGCGGGAGATCGTCGGCGCCGACGGGCTCGAACCGACCGTTTCGGTGGTTGAAGGCTCGGCGCTCTGACGAACCGCATGAACACCGCGGTAGTGAAGGATGACGAGTACGAGGTGGCCATCGCGCGGCATGGAACCCGAGTGGGGATGCGAAGCGAGGCGTTTCTCAACTACTCGCTGAGCGGGGAGCCGGATAGCGCGATCGTCACCGACTACTTCCTCTGGGTCATCCGCAACGAGACTCGGACGATCTTCGTGGACACGGGCTTCTCCGCCGCTGCGGCTCAGCGGCGAGGACGCACGGTCATAAGCTCGCCCGCAGACATCTATCGGAGTCTTGGCGTCGAGCCCGGAGCCGGCTGGCCTCTCATCGTCACCCACGCGCACTGGGACCACATCGGAAATCTCGATCTCTTTCCCACGTCGCCCATCTGGATGGCTCGCTCGGAAGTCGAATTCTGGGAGACCAGCATCTCGCGTGCGCCGCAGATCGCTCACTTCACCGAGGCCAGTGAACTGGCAGAGTTGTCGCACCTTCGTCAGAGCCGACGCCTCAGACTTTTCGAGGGAAGCACCGAGATCGCTCCTGGCGTGCGCGTGCTTGAGGTCGGCGGCCATACACCCGGGCAGTCGATGGTGACGGTCGCCACATCGGTCGGAACCGTTCTGCTGACGTCGGATGTAGCGCACTTCCGAGAGGAACTGCGCGACGAGCTGCCGTTCGTCGCTCTGACCGATCTGCCGGATTCCATCGCCGGGTATCGGCGTGTGAAGGAGCTTCTCGCCTCGGGGGCTGTCGATATCGTCGTCACCGGCCACGATCAAGCGGAGCTCGAGCTGGGCGAGAGGGTGAACTCGAACCTCACGATCATCGGAAGAAGGAACCTGTGATGGACACGATCATCATCGACGGGACGGCTATCGCCCGCGGCGTCCGAGAGAGCGTCACGCGTGACGTCGACGCATTCGTATCCCGAACCGGCACTCGGCCGGGACTGGCCACCGTGCTGGTCGGGGACGATCCTGCCTCACAGGTCTATGTGCGGAACAAGCGGCGTCAGGCTGCGAGTGCCGGGATCGCCGACTTCCACCGCCATCTCGACGCTGAAGCGACGGCGGCAGACATCGACGGCGAAATCGATCGGCTGGCCGCCGACACCGCCGTCTCCGGCATCCTGTTGCAGCTCCCTCTTCCCGAAGGAATCGACTCGAGCTCCTCGATCGAGCGCATCCCCTGGTTCAAAGACGTCGATGGGCTCACGACCACCAGCGTCGGACTGCTGGCGCGAGGCAGACCAGGGCTGCAGCCGTGCACACCGAGCGGGGTGATCACTCTGCTGGACGCTGCCGGCATCGATCTGGCAGGTCGAGAAGCGGTCGTCGTCGGCCGCTCAGAGTTGGTGGGCCGACCGGTGGCGCAGATGCTCCAGGCCCGAAACGCCACCGTCACGGTGGTTCACTCACGAACGCGGAACGCGCAGGCCATCATGCGACGGGCGGACATTCTCGTGGTCGCCGCGGGAGTTCCCCATCTGGTCGGGCGCGATGACGTCGCCGAAGGCGCAGCGGTGATCGATGTCGGTATCCACCGTGGGACGGCAGGATTGATCGGCGACGTGCGGTTCGACGAGCTGCTCGGTCACGCCGGCTATCTCACGCCTGTCCCCGGCGGAGTCGGGCCGATGACCATCGCGGAGCTGCTGAGAAACACTCTGAAGGCAGCGGAGCTCGCCCCGACCTCGGGGTGAATTCGCGCGCGTCTTTCAGGCGTCAGAGGATGCTGTAGAGCGCATCGATCAGCCGGCGGGCACGAGGCCCGTTCGTTCCGACGGCGTGCATCTTGTTCACCGAGTAGCCGAACCCGATTCGGGCACCCGGGTCGGCGAATCCGATCGATCCCCCGATGCCGTGATGACCGAACGCGTCGGGATGGGGACCCATGTAGACGGCCTCGGGAGAGTTCAGTAGAACGCCGAGCCCTTGGCGGTAGTGCCGCTCTTGCAGAAGCTCGATCTGATCGTGCTGCACCGTCGCCATCTGGCTGATCGCCCCCGGCGAAAGGATGCGCACGCCGTCGAGCTCGCCACCGCGGGCGACAGCCGCGTATATTCTCGCGACCGACCTGGCGTTGCCGTGCCCGCTGGCACTCGGCATGTCGAGTTGCCGGAACTCAGGGGAGTTCAACATCCCCTGCCAAGGCCCGTCCGGGTTCTGGGCGAATGCCAAGGCCCGAAGCGAATCGGGATCCTCGTGGTCTTTGGACGCCAGGAGCCGTGACTCCAGGTTCGGCGTGAGCGTTGCGACTCGAGCGAATTGAGACTCGTCCAACCCCATCGAGTAGTCGGCACCGAGCGGGCCCGTCACCTCGTCACGAAGGAACTCGCCCATGAGTTTGCCCGTGACGCGACGCGTGATCTCGCTCAGCAGGTAACCCTGTGTGTGCACGTGGTACGCAGACGTGCTCCCGGGTGTCCATAGCGGCGCCTGCGCGGCCAATGCGTCGACCATCGCCTCGCGGTCGAACATGGCCCCCGGCCACAGCTTGTTCGGCGTCAGCACCGGCAGTCCCGCGCGATGGTCGAGCAGATAGCGCACCGGGAGCTCTGCTTTTCCGTTCTGGGCGAATTCCGGCCAATAGTCGGCGACCGGTGCGTCGAGATCCACGAGACCTCGATCCACCAAGATGGCGAATGCGATTCCTGCGATGCCTTTCGCGACCGACATCATGCACACGATCGTGTCGGCATCCCACTCGCGGGCACGGCTCGCGTCTGTCCAGCCTCCCCAGAGGTCGACGACGACCCGTCCGTCGATGACAACCGACACGGCAGAGCCGATCTCCTCCCCCGCGAGGTGATTCTCGACGAATGCCTCCGCCACCGGAGCGAAGGCTGGATCGTAGCTGCCACCCAGAGGCAGCAGCTTCCCTCCGAGATCGACCGAACCGAGGTGCACCGAATCGGGTATGGATGCTCTGGTCACGGACGGGACTCCTTCGGTCTTCACTCCGGTGTGCGCCGGCGCCTCCTCAGTTTCGATGCGAGCCGCCGCAGTCGCATCGATGAATCCACCAGTGGGGGGAGCGCGATCGTCGTCTCTTGAATACCGGTGGATTCATGGATGCGGCCCGTCGACACGGTGCCGATGATGAATGAATCAATGAAGAGCCGAAGGAGACTCGCCCTCATGCCAGATAACAATGAAGTTTCTGTCCCGCCCGGTACACCGATCGGCCAGATCATTTTTGCGCCTGACAGCCCCATATTCGAAGGGTCCAATGTTCAGACGAACATCGGTTTCGGATGGGTTCCAGCCGAATATTCGACGACCCGTGATGAGTTCCTCGCGTCGCGCGAGACCGCATCGATAGGGTTCGTGCTCAACAACAGCCCCGTCTACGACGTGACCGGACCAGAGGCCGCGGCGTTCCTCAACTCCGTCGCCGTCAACAAGGACTTCGGTCCCCTCGAGACCGGCGCGTCGAAGCATGTCGTCATCTGCAACGAGCAGGGCTACATCCTCGCGGACGGCGTGCTGCTCAAGCTCGGCGAAAACCATTTCCGCACCTATTGGTTGGCTCCCGTGCTCGACTTCTTCTTGACGAAGAGCACTCTGGATGTCACGGGAACGTGGGTGCTCGATGAGTACTTCTACCAGATCGACGGCCCCAAGTCGCTCGAGATCCTCGAGAAGGTGACGGGCAGCGACCTGCACCACCTGCGGTTCGCGCAGAACGCGACGGTGTCGATCGCGGGTGCCGAGGCAGTGGTGCATCGCCTCGGCATGTCGGGTGCCCTCGCCTACGAGGTGCATGGTCCGTCGACTGTTGCGCGGGAGGCATATCGGCAGCTTCGCGCCGCGGTCGAGGAGGTAGGAGGTCGCCCGCAGGGCTTCTGGAACTACTCTCTGGTCAACCACACGGTCGCCGGCTACCCGAACCAGGTGATCCATTTCCTGCCGCCCTACCGCGACAGCGGGCCCGAACTCGCGGCATACATGGAGTCGGTCATCCCCTTCGACATCGGCGTCCACGGCAGCGCCAGCGACGACCTCAGCAACGCCTGGGTCACCCCGTATGACATTGGATGGGGCTACCTCGTCAACTTCGACCACGAGTTCCCCGGCAAGGCCGCCCTCCAGGCGATTGCGTCGAACCGCCCTCGAAAGGTCGTGACGCTCGAATGGAACGCCGATGACATCGGCGCGGCGTACTCAGCTCAATTCCGCGGGGCCGACGCCGTGGTCTACGACCGGATGAGCAACGATCCGGTAATCGCGATCGCGGATTACGCGGTAGGCCGGATGCGCATCGATTACGTGCTCCTGAACGGGGAGAAGATCGGTCTTGCGACCGGCCGCACACCGGCCTTCGTCGAGAACAGGATGATCTCCCTCGCCTGGCTCGATGTTGAGCACGCCGCAGAGGGGACCGAGGTCACCGTGCTCTGGGGCGACATCGACCACCCGAAGATCGAGATCCGCGCCACCGTCGCTCAATTCCCCTACTACCAGGGCGAATTCCGCAACGAGAAGTTCGATACCTCGTCGATCCCTCGCCGCTGACGTATGACACGCAGAAATGGGGCAGACCTGCACGGTCTGCCCCATTTCTGCGCTTTCGATCGACAACGCTCGGTGTCAATGACCCAGGTCGTCCGACCGAGTCGACATCCCACCGATCACCGTGCCGCCGTCGACGGGCAACGCGACTCCGATGACGAACGACGCGCCTTCCGAGCACAGCCAGAGAACTGCCTGAGCGACTTCTTCCGGTCGTCCGAGACGCCCGATCGGTGTTCCCTGCACGAGACGGTCGAGCGCCGCCGGAGGGAGGGCGTTGAGGAAGGGCGTGTCGATCGGACCCGGGCACACAGCGTTGATCCGAACACCGAGGTCGGCCATCTCCTGCGCCGTGTGTTTGGTGAGTCCGACGACTCCGTGCTTGACGGCGCCATAGGGCGCGAATGCGTACCCTCCGATGAGGCCGGCCGCGGAGGCCGTGTTGACGATGCTTCCACCGCCGCGAGCTTGCATCACGCGGATTTCGGCCTGCATGCAGTACAAGATCGACGACAGGTCTACGCCGACCAGCTTCGCCCAGCTCTCCTTGGTCTGAGTCAGGATTTTTCCGTGCTGGCCCTCGATACCCGCATTGTTGTGCGCGAAGTCCAGGCCACCGAAGGTGTCGACGACCGCTGTCACTCCGCGGTCGACCGAGTCCGAATCCGACACATCCATCTCGAAGAACCTGCCGGTCCCTCCGGCCGCTTCTATTTCTCTGACAACCGCCTCGCCTCCCGCTACGTCAATGTCGCTGACAGCGACTGCGGCGCCTGTCTCGGCGAAGGCGAGGGCACTCACCCGCCCCATCCCCGAAGCTGCTCCGGTGACCAGGGCTACCTTGCCTGTGTAGTCATATCGGACGTCCACGTGTTCTCGCTTCCTCGTTGAATTGCGCGCCTCGAGCATCGAGACACTTCGATCCTCTCGAGGAGTCCTCGTGGTCGCATCAAGGACAGCACCAGTGACGTTCCCGCCGATCTGCTCTGTGCAGATCGCTTCCAACCCCGCATCCAGAAACGACAAAACCCCCTGATTCCCTTATAGAAAAGGAATTCAGGGGGCTGATTCGTGGCGGTACCGGTGGGATTTGAACCCACGGTGCTCTTTCAAGCACACAACTTTTCGAGAGTTGCACCTTCGGCCGCTCGGACACGGTACCGGGGACGAGTGTAATGCAGACCAGAGGTTCGCGCGAATCTACAGCGTGTAGAAATCGAAGCCCGGAATCTCGCGGATGCCGCCCGATCGAGCCGTTCTGGGCCGAAATCCGGCGCATCCGAGGTGTTAGCCTTGCCTTAGTTGGGCGCGACAAAACCCGCGCGCCCTCCCACTGAAAGGGTCCTGGTTCTATGAGCTACATCCGCTCCGCAGCATTCGAAGAGACCGGCTACGTGGTTCTCGACCGCTACGACCAGGCTGCCGATCCGCAGGAGTGGCTCGACCTCGAATACGTCGACTGGAAGTCCTCCGGAGTGACCCGTTTCGCCCCTCTGGCCTCCGCCTTCGGCGAGATGGAGTGCAACGGTTTCTGGAACCACACGCCACCGCGCACCGACAAGGACGGCGTCTGGGTTCAGGCCAACGTCGAGCACGCGCCCATCCTCAAGGCCCGCGCCGAGGAGCCTGGAGCCAACATCGGCCGCTGCCGCGTGATCGAGCTGCAGCCCAACACCTACGCGAACGCGCTCTACAACCTGCACCAGGACGACAACAACCGCCTCAACCCCGACGGCACCGGCTGGATCGTTCGCGGCTTCTTCAATCTCTCCGACGATGCCGAGTCGTTCATGATCCTGCGCGAGAACCGCTTCGACCCCGACACGGAGGTGCGCATCGCGCTGCCCGCGGGCGCCCAGCTCATCGTCGACACGCAGCGCTTCTGGCACGCCGTCTGGCACAAGGGTCCAGAGCCGCGCTACTGCCTCATCACCTCGTGGACCTCCGGCCCCGAGCTCGACGCCTACATCGAGAAGTACCACGGCAACCCGTACAACCCGAACGTTCCCATCGACCCCAAGATCGTTGAGGAGGCGCAGGCCGAGGTTCGTCAGCGCCTGGCAGAACGCGCCGCCGCGCTTGCTGCCAAGGGCCGCCACGACGACGGATTCGGCGAAGACCCCGAGGCCTGATTACCTGGGAGATCACCGAATCGACATGGGCTGGGCACTTTCTCAGCAGTCCGTCGCCCTCCGTTCACCGGCCGTTTGCCATCACCGCGCCAAGCGTGCTTAGCGTTCTCGGCATCCCGCCGACGGTGCCATAAACACCCGGCATTCCCTCCCGAACCCGAACGGGGATCACCGTGAACATCCATGCCCATCGTCGCCGTCTTTCGACGGTCAACCGCCTCGCCGCGGTCGCCCTGTGCGTCACCGCTGCAGTCGGCTTCTCCGCCACAAGCGCCAGCGCCGCCACCCAGGCGCAACCAGCGCTCACGGCTCAAGACCACGCCATCACCGACGTGCCCGGACTCGTAAACGGGCGCGAACTCAACGCCGTTACAGGCCTGGACGGCCAGACCGTCAACGCGCCCCGCCTCATTCGTTCCGAGTCCCTCGACAAGATCACGACCGCCGGCGCACAGACGCTCGCTGACACGTACCACGTCGACCTCGTCATCGATCTGCGAACCCCGAGCCAGGTCGCTGCGAAGCCTGACGTGCCCATCCCCGGGGCACAGAACGTCAACATCTCGATGTTCGGCGCCGATGGCAACTACAGCGATGACACGGTGATGTATCACGACCTCGTCGACAAGGGTTACGTCGATGCGGCCACACCCGGACCGATGATCAGCGCCTACGGCCAGATTCTGCAGCTGCTGGCAACCCACACCAGCGGCACCGTGTTGATTCACTGCTCGCACGGCATGGACCGCACGGGAACCGTGATCGACATGCTCGACCACATCCTCGGCGTCTCCGAGGCAGACATTCTGCACGACTATCTGCTCTCCAACACACAGCTCGGCGTCACCTGGGCCACTCCTGAGCTGCTGCAGGGCACTTTCGAGAGTGACGTCGCCTCCAAGTACAACGGCATGGACTCATATCTGTCGAAGACCATCGGAGTGACCTCCCACGAGGTGTCCGCGCTCCGCGAGCGATTCCTGGTCTCCAACGACGCGAAAGCAGCATCGATTAGCATCGGCGGGGTCGCCGTGCCGCTCGACGCCGCCGCTACCGAGACCGGCGCATCCATCGCCTTTGCGAGCGCGACGCTCACATCGGCCGATGTGAAGGTCGTCACAGAAGACACGGATGCGACGTCGTCGGTCACGGTGTCCGGCCAGAAGGTCGACGTGGTCGTCACAGCGCAGGATGGCGCGACAACCACGCACTACCGCATCACGGTCGCGAAGCCCGTTCTCACGATCGCCCAGGGCGCCACGCTTGCTCCGGGCGCCACGGTGAGCATCTCCGGTTCAGGGTTCACCCCCGGAACCGTCTACCAGATCGTCGTCCACTCCACCCCGACGGTCATCGGCCAAGCGACCACCGCGCAAGACGGCAGCATCACCGCCAGCGCGGCGCTTCCGACCACGCTCGAAGCGGGAGCGCACACGGTGTTCCTCGCCGACAGCAGCGGAAATCCCGTGACCGAGCAGCTGAATGTGACCGTGCTCGCCGCGTCCGCGACAGATACCGCCGCGTCGATTGCCGGTCCGTCCGTCGCCACCGGCGGGACCGTGATCGCACAGGCCCCCGTCTGGCCGATGGTCGGCCTGGGAGCGCTCGGTATTGCACTGCTCGCGGCAATCGCTGTCGCCTACCGTCGGGCACGCCGGAACCTGGGAAGCTAGATGACTCCGCGGCACCAGCCGCGGCCGGCATCGCGATGGCGGCGACTGAATATCGTCGCCGCCATCGCGGTCGTCGTGGCATCGGGCATGGTCGTGATCTCCGCCGTCTTCCTCGTACCTCATACGTCGACGATGGATTCGGCTCCTGACCCCACCGACCTCGCGGGCAACGCGGTTCAGTTCGACGGACCGGGCCCGAATCCGAGCGCGTCGGCCACGCCTTCCGGCACGGGACGCTTCCAGTCGCCATCGGTCGATCTCGACGTGCCTCTCGGCTCACTCGATGTCGTCGACAACGAGCTGGAGCCGCCCGGGTTCACCTCGGCCTACTGGGTGAGGAATCTGGGCGTTGCGCCAAGCGACGGGGCTGATGGCACCGTGTTCGTCGTGATGCACTCGCTCAGAAACGGCGGGCAGGCACCCGGCAATGCCCTGATCGATGTCGACAATGGTCGCGCACGCATCTCGACCGGAGCGAGCATCGTCGTCGACGACGTCTTATACAAGGTCGTCAACACCGAGACCGTCGACAAGACCCAGATCTCTCACGACCAGTCGGTCTGGGCCGACACCCCCGGTCGTCTTGTCGTCATCACCTGCCTCCAGCGGCCAGACGGCAGTCCTTCTACCGACAACATGGTCATCGAGGCGATGCGCGGCTGACACCTACCACTCTCCACAGGCTGTGATCGGATGTCGTCGGTCGCGTCTATCGTGGATGCATGGCCTCACGCACCCCCACCGCTTACCGCTGCACGGAGTGCGGCTGGCAGAGCGTCAAATGGGTCGGCCGCTGCGGTGAGTGCCAGGCGTGGGGCACGGTCGTCTCGAGCGCCGAGAACGAGGGCATAGCCCGCACCGTGAAGGCGGCAAAGCTCAGCGAGACCCGCATCGCGCAGCCCATCACAGAGATCTCCACCGAGGCGGCCAGCCACTGGGCCACGGGCATCGATGAGTTCGACCGCGTGCTCGGGGGCGGGCTCGTTCCCGGCGCCACGATCCTGCTGTCGGGCGAGCCGGGCGTGGGCAAATCCACCCTGCTGCTCGAGGTGGCGGCGAAAGCGGCAGAAGAGCACCTGCGTGTGCTCTACGTCAGCGCCGAAGAGTCGGTCAGCCAGGTCAAGCTGCGCGCCGAGCGCACCCACTCCCTCTCCCCCACGCTGATGCTCGCCGCCGAGACCGATCTGTCGACCGTGCTCGGCCAAATCGACGCCGTTCAACCGCACCTCGTCATCGTCGACTCCGTGCAGACCGTCGCCAGCAACTCCATCGATAGCGCGGCCGGCAGCCCTACCCAGGTGCGCGAGGTCGCATCGGCGCTCATCCGGGTCGCCAAAGAACGCTCCCTTCCCGTCATCCTTGTCGGCCACGTCACAAAAGACGGCTCGATCGCCGGCCCCCGCGTTCTCGAGCATCTCGTCGACGTCGTCTGCCAATTCGAGGGCGACCGCCACACCAGCCTGCGCTTCGTTCGCGCGCTCAAGAATCGATACGGCCCCACCGACGAGGTCGGCTGCTTCGAAATGACTGCTGAAGGCATCGCCGAGGTTCCCGATCCCAGCGGCCTGTTCCTCAGTCGCAGCGGCGAGGCGGTCAGCGGCACCTGCGTCACAGTAGCGCTCGACGGGCGGCGAGCGATGCCCGTCGAGATCCAGGCGCTCGTGGTCAAGACCACGGCACCCAATCCACGCCGCGTCACCAACGGCGTAGACGGCTCGCGGGTGGCCATGCTCCTGGCCGTGCTCGAGCGCCGACTCAACATCCCGCTCGGCGACCGCGACGTCTATGTGTCGACGGTCGGCGGCGTGCGCCTCGTCGATCCGTCTGCGGATCTCGCTATCGCCCTCGCCATCGCCTCGGCGAACAGTGATCTCTCCCTGCCCCACACCTTCGCGGCGTTCGGCGAGATCAGCCTCGCCGGCGAAGTGCGTCCTGTCGCGTCCTCAAGCCTGCGCGTCACCGAGGCGAGACGGCTGGGATTCACCGATATCCTCGGCCCCGACGAGACGCAGATCCGTCGCGCGTTCCGCGTGGCCTTCGACAAGCAGCCCGCTGCCGGCTCCCGGGTCACACCGGCGCATCCGTCGACAGGGTCGTTCCCCGTGCAGTCTCGAACGCCCGCATCGAAGCCCCCGCAAAAGAAGGCGCCGACCACCCCCTTGCGACTCGTCGAGACAGACCGCGACCGCGACTAGCTCCGCATCCGCGCCGATTGGGTTCATCCGCTCCCGGTCGAACAGGCGCGGGCACGCCGAACGGGCGCGGATACGTCGTCACACGTGGGGCACGAACTCCTGCCAGGCCACGCGCCGGGCGCCGCGCGGATCGTTCTCCACACGGTCTGTCTCATCGAAGATCATCGTGGCACGGGTCTCTTCGTCGTAGGCGGGCCAGCCGTCCACCTGCCCGCTGCGGGCGAAGTCGATCCAGTGCCGTCGCATCCGGTCACCCGTGCGCATAAACGCTCGTCGCCCACCTAAGACCCCCATGGCGCGTCCGAACCAGCCGTTCATGCGGTCGAACAGCGCGAAGAGTTCGAGCCCGTGGGTCGCGTCGAATCCAAGCTGCCGAACCAGCCGCGGAGCGATGTCGAAGCGATAGAAGTGCACGGGGGCGTAGCGCGAGTGCCGCTCGGCCACCTTCACCGTGGGGTACCAGAAGGCGTAGTCTCCCGCGAAATCTGCTGCTGGGCGCTTGTCGGGCAGTCCCGGGTACTCCGCCTTGATCGCCTTGCGGGCCTTCTTCTTGGTGCGCGAGAAGATGGCACGGATACGGGCCGGCGTCGTGGCCAGAATGTCGAGACGCCCCGTGAACAGCGAGCCCTCGCGGTCGTTCGTTCCGATGATCAGGGGGATGCGCGCAGCGCGTCCCTGCTTGAACGCGTCGAGCGGCCGCTCGGGCAGAAAGTCGCCGTCGATCACGGGGCACAGCGCGATCGTTCCCGGGTCGCGGTCAGGGGCAAGCAGGGTGAGAGCCACGGCGGCCTCGACGAGATCGGATGCGTCGGCTCTGGCGAGCAATTCGCCTGCGTCATCGACAGAGGTGGTCTCGACGCCGCCCGGTTCGATGCGATCGGCGAGAAAGGCCACGAACTCGTCGGCCCAGCGATGGGTCTGCTCCGGAGGATAGATGGCGTTCGTCGGCGCGCTCTGGGCGATGGCCTTGGCGAAGAGTCCGTGCGCGGCCGGCGTGGCCATAAGAGTCGTGACGGCGTTGCCACCGGCGGACTCGCCGAACACGGTGACGTTGTTCGGGTCGCCTCCGAAGGCAGCAATGTTGTCGCGCACCCACTCGAGCGCTGCCACCTGGTCACGCAACCCGAGATTCGAGTCGAACGGGCGTTCCGGTGTGGAGAAGCGCGTGAAGTCGAGATATCCCAGCGCGCTGAGACGGTAGTTGATGCTCACGTAGACGATGCCACCGTCTCGCACGAGAGCTTCGCCGTTGCGCGGGTATTCCGCGCTGGAGCCGACCGCATAGGCGCCACCGTGGATGAAGAGCATCACAGGTAGCAGCTCGCGCGTCTCACTCGACGGATGATCACGCGCGGGCCTCATCACGTTGAGAGTGAGGCAGTCCTCGCTCATCTCCTGGTTCTTCGACGCTCCCACGAAGTTTCCCTCGCGGGACTGCCAGGAGACAGGGCCGAAAGTCGACGCATCGCGAACACCGACCCACCCTTGCGGCGGCCGCGGCGCCCGAAATCGATACTCGCCGACGGGGGCGTCAGCATACGGAATATTGCGCCAGACATCGATCTGCGACAGACGAACACCGCGCACGATCCCCTGCTGTGTGCGCACCTCCAGCTCGTGCGTGTCTGTCTGCCGGGTCATGCGCCGATGCTAACGCCGCCACATGAACGATCGACCGGAGCCCCTGAGCAGGACGGCACAAGACGAGCGGGGCACTAGCCCAGAATGAACTGCGTGCTTGTCGTCGACGCGAATCCGCCGATCGACACGTCGAGATGGTACGACGCGCCCCCCGCGGGAACCTGCGGCCGATCTGTCGACGCGCACGTGTCGGCGGCGGAGCGAGTGCGATCCCACGCGAACGGCGTCGACGCGAGTGTGGCGCCGGCCGCGATCACCGTGGGCATGTCGGTGGGGCTGGCCTGGCAGTCGGTCGACACCCAGTACTGCTCGTCACCGCTTCGGATCGTATAGACCTGCTGTGCAGTGCCGACGTTGATCGAGCAGGCCGTGCCGCCCGTGTTCGTCACGCTGAGCGACAGCTGCGGGTTGACCCCCGCGGCGTAGGTCTCGGCATCGGTCACGGGGATGACTTTGATGTTCGCAGGATCGCACGCCGCCGTCTGACCGTCGGCGGGAGGAGCAGCATCGACATTCTGCGGCTCGCTCGCGGCGGCCGGCGGAGTCGTCGTTGCCGGGGCAGTCGTCGACGCAGGGGGAGCGGCCGAGCTTCCGACGTCGGAAGACGAGCCAGGGCGCACGATGATGAGCACGATGATGGCGATCACAGCGAGAAGACCTGCGAGCACGAGCACACGCCGGCGCCAGTAAACCTTGCTCGGTTCCGGTCCGACGGGATTCTTGATCGTCGACATGACCCAAGGGTACGAGCTTCGACGACCCGACACCCGCATTGGCGCGGCTGTAGGGTGAATTACGTCTCCGACGGAAGGACTCCCGTGGCCAGGCCCCAACGAACGAGTGCACTACGGCAGGCTGCGCTGCGCATTGCGACAGCGCTCGTCACCGCGACATATGCGATCTATCGGCTCCACCCGGCGCTCTGGCGCTTCACCGCCCGGCACTACCACCCATCGATGGAGCGCTTCGCGAGACTCAACGCGTGGATGGTCTGCCAGCAGGCCTACCTCGATGTTCCCGCCTACAAGAGCTACCTCGACGAAGAGAAGTTCTCGTTCCGCTGGTGGCAGCTCACCAACTACCGGCCGACATCCAAAACCGACTATGTGAACAGATACGCCGAGGCCGAGCGTTGCTGGAACGGCGAGATCGTCACGGTCGGCACCGTCGTCGATGAGTCGAGCGGCTCTAGCGGCAAGCCCTACAACTGGATGCGCTCGAAGCGCGAGCTCGACACCGTGCACAAGAATGTGGCCGGCTACATCACGCTGCTGTTCGGCACGAAGAAGCTCTTCTGCATCAACGCCTTCTCGATGGGCGCGTGGGCTACGGGAACGAACACCGGTCTCGCCATGTCGAAGATCGCCATGGTCAAGAACACCGGTCCAGACATCGACAAGATCGTCGACACCCTGAAGCACTTCGGCCCCGGCTACGTCTACCTCATCAGCGCCTATCCGCCCTTTCTCAAACACCTGCGCGATCGTCTCGACTCCGAAGGCTTCGACTGGGATGCGTACAACCTCAACGGCTTCGTCGGCGGAGAGGCCCTCACCGAGGGGCTCCGCGATTACCTCGAAGACCGTTTCACGCGCGTTTACTCCGGCTACGGCGCATCCGACCTCACCATAGGCATGTCGGGCGAGAGCGATCTCTCGGTCTGGCTGCGGCGGGCACTGGTGGCCAACGAGCCGTTCAGACGCGATGTGCTGGGTGAGAGCGAGCAGCGCACCCCGATGATCTTCCAGTACAACCCCCTCGAGACCTACCTCGAGACCACCGAAGACAACGAACTTCTGGTCACGCTCAACTCAATGGCCATCATGAGCCCGAAGCTGCGCTACAATATCGGCGACGAGGCCAAGATCGTGACCTTCCCCGAGATGCAGGCCTATGCAGAGAAGTACCCGCGCCTCGGCTTCGCCTTCGAACGCGCCTTCTCGACCCAGCGCATGAAGCTGCCGTTCGTGCTGCTCTTCGGCCGCAAGGACTCGACCATCTCGTACATGGGCGCCAACATCTACCCGCTCGATGTGGAAAACGGCCTCTATCTCGACAACCCGCACGCGAAAGAAATCGAGTCGTTCAAGCTGAGCCTGCTCGACATCGGCAATCTCGAGCAGCGCCCGGTCATCCACCTGCAGCTGCGCGAGGGCGTGACGCTCGACGCCGCCGCGACCGACGACCTGAAGACCCGGTCGGCCGCCGGAGTGCTCACCCACCTGGCCTCCGTCTCGCGTGACATCGCCCAGTCGCTCGAGGAAGATCCCACCGCCAGCGACGTGCGCATCGAGGTGCACGCGTTCGGCACAGGCGTGTTCGAGGGCGGCCCGCGCAAGATCAAGAACGTCTATCTCGTCGACGAGGCCGACCGCGGCGGGGCGGCCTGATGCGCTCTACCGACTTCTCGCTCGCGCCGCCGCAGGGCCGAGCGGGCGCGATGGTCGTGGTCGAGCGCCGGTTCGAAACGGCGATGGATGCGCGACGCGCCCGCAGCGCCCGCCGCGATCTGGCGGCTCACTTCGCCGACTCCCCCGGCTTTCTGTGGCAGAAAAGCTACCGTCGGCCGCCGCGTACGCTCGGAATCGCCTCCTATTTCTCCACCCGTGACAAGCTCGACCACGCACTTGTCACGGCCCCCTCGCACGTCGAACCGTGGCTGCGACTCGGCGGCGCGCATCCGACCGGCCGTGTTCTCGAGGCCGAGCCATCCGGGTACACGAACGGCATCTGGCGCGCCGAAGACGGCCGCATGGGACACATCGAACGCTTCACCCCTACCTCGGTGGAGGCGGCCCGCGAGGCCGAGCCGCCTCGGGTCGACGCCGCATCCACCGAGCGCCCGACCGGCCGCGGCCCGAAGAAGCCGCGGCAGGCGAAGCGCGAGCCACGGCCCGTCTCAGACGCGCACGCCATGTTCGTGGGTGCCACCAAATACACCGGTCCCACGGCACTCATCGCTCTCGCGCGCATCTACTATCCGATGATCACCCACATGGTCACGATGCGCGGCTACGTCTGGTTCACGACCTACTACGAGTTCCCGTTCACCCTCGGCACGCTGGCCTTCTTCGAACGGCGCGACGACCTGCTCGCTTTCGCCCGCATGCCGGGCCACCGGCACCTCATGCAATGGATCACCAAAGACACCACGAACGGCACAGCCGGGTACATCCGGCTGCATGTGGCGCCCGAGTCGGTGACGCGTCTCGCTGCCGCTCCGGATGCCACGGGGCCGGGTTCGTGAGGGTCGAGACGGTCGCCGACGACGCGGCCTTCCGCGAGTTCGTCGAGCTTCCGAGTCGCCTCTGGCCCCACGAGCTCGCCGTGCCGCTGCTCGAGTCGACGATCCGTTCCTGGTATCGGGGCACGAGCGCACATCCGGAGCCGGTGCGGCTCGTCGTGGTGCGCGATGACGAGGGCCGGGTCGTGGGGCGGTCGACCGTGCACACCGACGCCCGTCTCGACGAGAAGTTCGGTGTGCCCTCGCAGCTGTTCGGAGCCACCGACTTCGCGAACGCCGAGGCAGCCGAAGCACTGTTCGAGCACCTCGACGAGACCGCGAGGGCGGCGGGCAAACTGCAGATTCTCGGACCGGTCTCGCTGCTGCCGAATCAGTCGGCCGGCGTCATCACCTCGGGATTCGACGAGCGCGGATTCGTAGACTCTGCCTGGAACCCGGAGTGGGTCCCCGGCGTCTACGAGGCCGCCGGCTTCTCGCGGACCCAAGAGGCGCAGACCTGGATCGTCGAGGTCGGAGCCGTGAAGGCGACGCCGCCAACACCGGCAGAGCTCGCCGCCGCGGGCATCCGGCTCGAATACGGCGACAAGTCGAAGACCGACACGCTGATTCCCGAGCTGCTCGTCGTGCTGAACGCCGCATTCGAGCAGCTGCCGTATTACACCCGCATCACGTCGGCCGAGATGAAGGCGGCGACCGACGGCCTGTCGTTCCTGCTCGACGAGAAGCTGCTGTTGCTCGCGCGCGACGAAGACTCCGGCGAGGGGGTGGCATTCATCCTGGTGCTTCCCGACATCTCGCCATTCGTGCAGAAAGTCCGTGGTCGGCTCACGGCTCTGCGCCAGCTCGAACTGCTTCTGACCCGCGGGCGCTACCGCCGCGAGGCCATCCTGATCATTCAGGGCACGGCGCCCGATCGACAGGGCCGCGGCATCCTGACGCTGCTCAGCCGCCAGCTGCAGGTGAACCTTACCGAGGGCGGATACCGGCGGCTGCGCACCACAACCGTGGGTCTCGACAACGTCGGTTCGGCACGGCAGTTCTCGCGCTTCGGAGGCCGGCCGCTGCACGGCTCGACGCTGTACCGGCGGCCCACGTCGACCGCATCCACGACCGCGACACCGACCGACACCGACGAAGGAATTGTATGACGCCCGAGAATCCCTCCACCGAGCTGCTGCACGAACTGGTTCTGCTCGCCAGCCGGTCGCCTTCTCCGCACAACACGCAGCCCTGGTCGCCCCGGATCGTTGACGGCGGCATCGAGGTGTCCATCGTTCCCGGGCGCACACTGCCCGCCGGCGACCCCACCTTTCGCGACGTGATCATGTCACTCGGCGCCTGGATCGAGAGTGTGGCCATCGGAGCTGCCGAGGCAGGCTACGCCATCGATGTCGAGGTGCTCCCCGCCCTGTCCGAGCTCGATTCGCTGCCGATCTCAGGGCCGGCAGATTCGACGCGCCCCGTGTTCCGGGTCACCTTGTTACCGGCCGCCACACCAGAGGATGCGTCCGCGAACGCGTCGGACCTCCGCCCGTTCACCGCCGCCGATGTGCGCGAGCGACGTGTGTACCGCGGCAAGCTCGTAGGCAGGCCCGAGGTGTTCTCTCAGCTCGACTCCCTGCAACTGCCGCCCTGGCTCAGCGTTCGCTCGCTCGACGATCGCGCGATGCAGCAACTCAGCACGCTCGGCATCGCCTTCACCGCATCGCGCGCCACCGTGGCGAACGAGCTGCTGCACTGGCTGCGGCTCGATCCGCGCCACCCGCGCTACGGCCGCGACGGCATGACCGATGCGATGCTCGTGATGCCCAAGCCCCTCGCCCGAATCGCGGCCCCGTTCACGCGAAGAGCGCGGCTGCGCGATCCGCTGGTAGCCGTCGCCGGTCCTCTCGCCCGTTTCTTCGAGGGTCTCGGTCGAGATGCCAGCCTTTCCAGCAGCACGGTCGACGAAGTGGGAGCGCCGACGCACCACGTGCTCGTGGCGAACTCGCGCGCGGCAGGCATCGACGACATCCTGAGCGTCACCGAGGCCATGGACAGCCGGATCGGCGTCACCGAGCCGCACGCTCTCGAGGCCGGCCGCGTGCTGCAGCGGCTCTGGCTGCACGCTCACCGGCAGGGCATCGCCATCTCGCCGCACTCCGAGGTCATCGACTCACCCGCCGCGCACGGCGCGCTGCGCAAGCGACTCGGCCTCGCGCGCAGCGACGTCGCGCTCTCGGTCTTCAGCGCCGGAGTTGCCCAGACGCGGCGCGTTCCCCGCTCGCCTCGACTCACCGATCCGTCGGCGCAGTGACCAACGACCCGGCGGCGCGGCCCGTGACGATCCCCGCTCGGGTGCGCGCGTGGGGCTGGTTCATGGACCGGTTCCGCTCGATGCACATCGCCACCATGAGCCCGACCGACATCGAGCACAACCAGACGATGCGCGGCATCCCGGCGCCGGTCAGGCGAATGCTCTTCGGAGCGAGGGACACCCGGGTCGATGTGCGCGACCTCACGATCCCCACTGCCGACGGGCCGCTCGGCGTGCGCATCTACACGCCCCGCAGCTCCCACGCCGGGGAAGCTGTCGATGCTGATCTGCCGATCGCCGTGTACTTCCACGGCGGGGGCTGGACCCTCTTCGGCGGCCTCGACGTCTGCGACTGGCTGCCCTCACGGGTCGCCGCGGAGCTGGGCGCCGTAGTCGTGGCCGTCGACTATCGGCTGGCCCCGCAGCATCCATACCCTGCAGCTGTCGACGATTGCCTGGCCGCCGTCTCTTGGGCGTCTTCGCATGCTGAGGAGCTGGGAGCATCGGCGTCGCGGCTCGCTGTCTTCGGAGACAGCGCCGGCGGCAATCTTTCGGCCGTCGTGGCCCTGCTCGCCCGGGATGCGGGCGGCCCCGCCATCCGGGCCCAGGGCCTGATCTACCCGGTCACCGACACCACACTCGATGACGAATCGATGCGTGAGAACGCGCGCAAGCCGGTGCTGCATCGTGCCGACATGGATGCCTTCTTCCGCTACTACCTGGGCGCGTCGCGCGAGCACGGGGCCGACGACGACCCGTCGGTGGCGCCCATCCACGCCGCATCGCTGGCCGGCCTGCCGCCCGCCTTCGTGCAGGTGTCGGCCCACGACGTGCTGCGCGACCAGGCGCTGGACTATGCCGCGCGGCTGAGCGCCGAGGGAACGCCCGTCGAAGTGAAGACCTACGCCGAGGCGCCCCACGGCTGGGTGACCTACCCGGGCATCATGCGGGTCTCGGCGCGAGCATCCGCCGACCTGGTCGACTTCTTGCGCCGCGAACTCGCCGCAAACTGAGCCCGCGCGGCGCCTGACGACAGAACGGGAGGAGCTGAGCGCATCCGACACGTATACGACGTCAGATGCTCTGATCTCCGCCCGGAAGGCTACGCCCGCGCCTCCACCCCGTACTCCTCGAGCTCGCCGTCGGTCAGCAGACGCGAGCGGATCATAAAGCGCTTGCCCTCGGGAGCCTCCACAGAGAAGCCGCTGCCCCGTCCATCGACGAGGTCGACGGTGAGGTGCGTGTACTTCCAGTACTCGAACTGGCTGGCCGACATGTAGAACTCGATGGGGGCGAGGCCGTCGATCTCGAGCGTCTGCAGCAGCACGTCGGAGCCGCCCGTGCGGAACATACCCACCGGATAGCACATGGGCGACGAGCCGTCGCAGCACCCGCCCGACTGGTGGAACATCAGCGGCCCGTGCTGCTCGGCGAGGTGCCGCAGCATGTCCGCTGCGGCACTCGTCACTTCCACCCGGGGGCTCATGAGCCGATCGAGCAGGGCATCAGAAGAATCCCTGCGCCTTGTTCGCGTAGCTCACCAGCAGGTTCTTGGTCTGCTGGTAGTGGTCGAGCATCATGCGGTGGTTCTCGCGCCCGATGCCCGACTGCTTGTAGCCGCCGAAGGCCGCGTGCGCCGGGTACTGGTGGTAGGTGTTCGACCACACACGCCCGGCCTGGATGGCACGGCCCGCGCGATACAGCTGGGTTCCGCTGCGGCTCCACACCCCGGCGCCGAGGCCGTAGAGCGTGTCGTTCGCGATCTCGATGGCCTCGTCGTAGCCGTTGAACTTCGTCAGTGCGAGCACGGGCCCGAAGATCTCCTCCTGGAAGATGCGCATCGAGTTGGTGCCCTCGAACACGGTCGGCTGCACGTAGTAGCCGCCCGAGAGCTCGCCGCCGAGATCACTGCGCTCGCCGCCGATCAGCAGCTTCGCGCCCTCCTGCTTGCCGATGTCCATGTAGCTGAGGATCTTCTCGAGCTGGTCGTTCGACGCCTGCGCGCCGATCATCGTGTCCGTGTCGAGCGGGTTCCCCTGCTTCACCAGCTTGACCCGCTCAAGAGCATCGCCGACGAAGCCGTCGTAGATCGACGCATCCACCAGAGCGCGCGACGGGCAGGTGCAGACCTCGCCCTGGTTCAGCGCGAAGAAGGTGAAGCCCTCGAGCGCCGAGTCGTAGAACGAGTCCTTCTCGTCGGCCACGTCGGCGAAGAACACGTTCGGGCTTTTGCCGCCGAGCTCGAGGGTCACGGGAATGAGGTTCTCGCTGGCGTACTGCATGATGAGCCGGCCGGTGGTCGTCTCACCCGTGAACGCGATCTTGCGGATGCGCGGGTGCGAAGCCAGCGGTGCGCCGGCCTCGATGCCGAAGCCGTTGACGATGTTCAGCACACCGGCGGGCAGCAGATCCTTGATCAGGTCCATCCAGACGTGGATCGACGCGGGCGTCTGCTCGGCCGGTTTCAGCACGATGCAGTTTCCTGCCGCGAGCGCTGGGGCGAGCTTCCACACGGCCATGAGAATCGGGAAGTTCCACGGAATGATCTGGCCAACCACGCCCAGTGGCTCGTGGAAGTGGTACGCCACCGTGTCGTTGTTGAGTTCGGAGATGCCGCCCTCCTGCGCGCGGATGGCGCCGGCGAAGTAGCGGAAGTGGTCGATAGCCAGGGGGATATCGGCGTTCAGCGTCTCTCTGACGGGCTTGCCGTTCTCCCAGGTCTCGGCCACCGCGAGCAGCTCGAGATTTTCCTCCATGCGGTCGGCGATCTTGTTCAGGATCACCGCGCGTTCGGCCACCGAAGTCTTGCCCCAGGCGTCGAACGCCTTCCAGCCGGCGTCGACCGCCCGGTCGATGTCCTCGGCCGTGCCGCGGGCGATCTCCGTGAAGTTCTGACCCGTGACGGGCGTCGGGTTTTCGAAGTATTGACCCTTGACCGGTGCAACGTATTCGCCGCCGATGAAGTGGTCATAGCGCGGCTTGTAGGTGAAGACGGCCCCGTCAGTTCCGGGGTTCGCGTAGACAGTCATGCGTGTGTGCCTTTCGACGTCGTTGTCGGATCTCTGTGGTTCAGACTCCTTCGACGCTACGCCCGGCGACGTTGCAGACCGTTGCAACTCAGGATGCGGCCAGCGCCTCGAGATGGGCGACGATGCCGGCCCGGCGCGGCGACCGCGGCGGCAACAGCCTGAGCAGCGCCGCCCACACCTCGGCGTCCTCGACGGCGTCGGCGGTGCGGGCGTACTCGTGGAGCACATCGACCGAGGCGTCGGTGAGCACGGACTCCCGCAGCCGGGCCCGCACCTCGTCGCGCACCGCCTCGATACCGGGCGCCGTCGATCCCGGAAGTACCGCACCCGTCGCCGTGGCGAGGGCGACCCTGTGCGCGCCGCGATCGAGAAGGGCGATGACGTGCTGCGCATCCAGTTCGAGGGCTTTTGTGAGCCGGTAGGGCCGCGACTCCAAACCGAGATCGACGTGGGCTCGCTCGAGAACCTTGCGCAGCCGCACCATCTCGGCGCGCAGCGTCACGGCCGACTCGCCCTCGGTGTAGACGAGTTCGGCGAGCTGCCCTGCCGTCAGCCCCTGGCGATGCCAGGCCAGCAGTGTCAGCAGCTCGGTGTGCCGAGCGCTCAGTTCCACGGGCTCTCCGCCGCCCGTCAGCTCTCCCGTGTCGCGGCCGAGCACGCGCAGAACCGCTCGATCCGCCCGCGCTACGCCGGTGGCTCCGGATGCCGATGGCCGGCGGGCGGATCGGCCCACGACCCCGATGCGGTCGCGCTGGGCCCGCAGCCGTTGCACCATCAGCTCCGACTCCACGGCCGCGGCCGTCGCCTCCATCAGCGGAAGGGTATGCGGATCGACCGCCTCGCGCCCGCCGGTGATGTCGATCATGCCCAGGATGCGCCGGGTCTCCGGGTCATGAACCGGAACCGCGGTGCAGCTCCACTCGTGCGCGAGGCGATTGAAGTGCTCGCCTCCCGAGATCTGCACCGCATGATCGAGTTCGAGCGCGGTTCCGGGGGCCGACGTGCCCACGCGGCTTTCCGCCCACCCCGCGCCTTCGACGAACAGCATGCCCTCGGCTCGACGCCGCAGCGCACGGTCGCCATCGACCCACAGGAGGCGGCCCATCGCATCCCCCACTGCCACGAGCATGCCGGAATCGTCGTCGGCGTCTCGCACGAGCAGACGGCGGATAACCGGCAGCACCGAGGCGAGCGGATGCGCGAGTCGGTAGTCACTCAGTTCGTCTTCGGCGACTTCGAGCGAGGCAAGCAGCAGCTCAGGATCGAGGTGTCGTTCGAGGGCACGGTTCCAGGAGGCGCGCACCAGAGGTCGGGGAGCTGCCAGCGCAACCTGAGGCTGCGCGAGCCACGGACTCGTCATAGAGGTGCCAATCAACGCTGATCGAACGGAGCATGCGGCCGGACCGCGAGCATCCGACCGTACTGTCGAGGATACTCGTTTCGGTGCCTACGCGGGGTCGAACGACGACTCGGAGACAGTCTTCAGGTCTTCGCCGAAGGTGAAGCTCGCGTGCACGGTCTCGCCGGCGAGCACCTGGGGCAGCCAGTACTTGGCGTCGTCCCACATGCCGTCGAGGGGCAGGTCTGCAACGTCGTACCAGGCGGGAACCACCTCGTCTGATTCCATCGGGGTGCCCGAGAACGCGTCGACGACGAAGACCGTCGAGTCCTGGCTCCAGTTCTCGCGGTGCGGAAACGCGTAGCGAATGAAGCCCATCTCGTTCACGGCCGCAGGATCGACGATCAGGCTCGACTCCTCTTCGATCTCGCGCACGATCGCCTCGAGGGGAGTCTCGCCCGGCTCGATCTTTCCGCCGAGGCCGACGATGTTGCCGAGTCCCAACCCGGTCTTCTTGCGACCGAGCAATACCTGCCGTGTTCCGCGCTCGTTACGCCGAGTGATGAAGCACACGCAGACCTGGTATGGAGACATTGCAGCAGGCTACCCGCCGCACATGTTCGGCATGTTACGAGGTGAGGTGCTTGAGCATCCGGGTATTGCCGAGGGTGTTCTGCTTGACCCGCGCGAGGTCGAGGAACTCGGCGACACCGTCGTCGGGTGAGCGAACCAGCTCGGAGTAGACCTCGGGATCGACGAGACCGAGCGGTGAGGCCTTGAAGCCGTTGCGCTCGAAGAAGCCGACCTCGAAGGTGAGGCAGAACAATCTCGTGAGGCCGAGACGGCGCGCCTCGAGCTCCACCGCTTCGAGCAGAGCGTGGCCCACTCCCTTGCCGAGCCACGCGTCTGCCACAGCGAGAGTGCGAACCTCGCCGAGGTCGTCCCAGAACACATGCAGGGCGCCGCAGCCGATGCGGTTGCCCTCATCGTCGAGCGCGATGTAGAACTCCTGCACCGCCTCGTAGAACACAACGAGCTCTTTGCCCAAGAGGATTCGTCGCTGAACGAGGGGCTCCACGAGCTCCTTGATCCACGGCACATCACTCGTCTGCGCGCGCCGCACCGTGAAGGTGGGGGCGGGCTTTGTCACTTCGGGCATCGAACCAGCTTATTGCCAGTTCAGCATCTCCATGCGCATGCGACGCCGTCAGGCCTTCGGCTCGGCTGAGAGAAGACGTCCGAGCAACTCGAGTTCGCGCGGCGTGACGCGTCGTTCGATGTTCGACGCTCGTCGGTCGCCCAGCTTTCTGATGATCTTCTTCATGCCCAGCTCTCTGATGATCCTTCTCGCTATCCCCGTGTGCGGACCAGGCTGTATGCCCTCTTCGCGCATTGATCCGTCGCCGATCACAAATCGGTGCGCACCGTCGGGTCGGGAAAACGCGTCTCGATCGTGAGTCTCTCGCCCCGGCGAACGCGCGCCCAGACGATGAAGCCCACGATCGTGAACGCTCCGTAGAAGATGTACATGAAGGCAGAGGCGTAATAACCGGCCGAGACGAGAAGAGGCACGCCGACCACATCGACGGCCACCCAGATCAACCAGAACTCCACCCAGCCCTTGGCCATGCCGTAGGTGGCGAGAAGAGAGCCCACGAAGATCCAGGCATCGGCCCAGACGGGCTCGTACGAACCGAGCAGCTGGAACACCGGCGTCACGATCGCCGTGCCGCCCACGAGGGCGACCACGAGCCAGATCCTGTTCTTCCATCCGGCCCACTGCGGGCTCACCGCCGACCCGCCGTCGTGCTTCGCCTGCTGCCATCGCACCCAGCCGTAGATCGACACGACGATGAACATCACCTGTCGACCGGCCTGCCCCAGAAGGTTCACCGGGTTGGGGGTGCCGAAGACGGCGCCGAGGAACACGGTGAACAATAGCGCGTTGCCCATGATGCCGATCGGCCACGCCCAGACCTTGCGTCGCATGCCGCCGAGCGCGCTGAGCAGCCCGAACACGTTGCCGAGAACCTCACGCCACAGGATCGTCTGGTCGCCGATGTGCAGCTGGGCGTTGAAGAGCCAGTTCAGTACGTCCACGACGCCCCTTCTTTCTCGGCCATCAGGCCACAGCGACACAACGCAAGAGGGGTTCGTGTCATTCCCTGCAGACGGCACCAGTGTAGAGACGATGACACGCTCGGCCTAAAACGACGAATGCCGCGTTCCGACACCGGAGTTCGGTGTCGGAACGCGGCATTCGCGTTCGTTGCGGCTGGCTCTTACAGTGCGTCGGTGGGGCCGGTGGATGCGGCGGCCGCAGCGGAAGACGCCGCGATCTCGCCGACAGGCGCCAACTCGTCGTCAACACCCGGGCGGCGGCTCGTGGTGAACACGAACTCCGTTCCCACGAAGTCGACGTGCACGTGGTCGCCCGCGTTCAGCTCTCCGTGCAGGATGCGCTCGGAGAGACGGTCTTCGACCTCGTTCTGGATGGCGCGGCGAAGAGGGCGAGCTCCCAGCGTGGGATCGAAGCCGACCTCGATGAGGCGCTCCTTGGCGGCCTGCGTGAGTTCGATCGACAGATCGCGGTCGAGCAGACGGTCGCGCAGACGCTTGATGAACAGATCGACGATCTGCAGCAGCTCGCCCTTCGACAACTGCGGGAACACGATGGTGTCGTCGACGCGGTTGAGGAACTCGGGCTTGAAGTGACGCTTCAGTTCCTCGTTCACCTTCGCCTTCATACGCTCATACGTGGTCTCGACGTTGTTCTCGCTCTGGAACCCGATAGGCGCTCCGGAGATTCCCTTCGTGCCGAGGTTCGTGGTCATGATGATGACGGTGTTCTTGAAGTCGACGACGCGGCCCTGGCCATCGGTCAGACGTCCCTCTTCCAGAATCTGGAGGAGCGAGTTGAAGATGTCGGGGTGAGCCTTCTCGATCTCATCGAACAGCACGACGCTGAACGGCTTGCGGCGCACCTTCTCGGTGAGCTGTCCGCCCTCTTCGAAACCGACGAATCCGGGAGGGGCACCGAACAGTCGCGAGACCGTGTGCTTCTCGCCGTACTCCGACATGTCGAGGGAGATCAGCGCGTCTTCGTCGTCGAACAGGAACTCGGCGAGCGCCTTGGCGAGCTCGGTCTTTCCGACACCCGTGGGGCCGGCGAAGATGAACGAGCCCGACGGGCGCTTCGGGTCTTTGAGACCGGCACGCGTGCGGCGAATCGTGCGCGAGAGCGCCTCGATGGCCTGCTCCTGGCCGATGACCCGCTGGTGCAGGGCACGCTCCATAAAGACGAGTCGCGAAGACTCCTCTTCGGTGAGCTTGAAGACCGGAATGCCGGTGGCCTGGGCCAGTACCTCGGCGATGAGACCCTCGTCGACGATGCCGGATGTCTTGACATCACCCGACTTCCACTGCTTCTCGAGGCGCAGTCGCTCGCCGAGGAGGTTCTTCTCCTCGTCGCGCAGGCTTGCCGCCTTCTCGAAGTCCTGGTCTTCGATCGCGGCCTCTTTCTGGCCGCGCACACCGGCGATACGCTCGTCGAACTCGCGCAGCTCGGGTGGCGCCGACAGAATCGAGAGGCGCAGTCGCGCACCGGCCTCGTCGATCAGGTCGATCGCCTTGTCTGGCAGGAAGCGGTCGGCCACGTAGCGGTCGGCGAGGTTGGCCGCTGAGACGATGGCGCCGTCGGTGATCGAAACCTTGTGGAAGGCCTCGTACTTGTCGCGCAGCCCCTTGAGGATATTGATCGTGTGCGCCAACGAAGGCTCGGCGACCTGAATGGGCTGGAAGCGGCGCTCGAGGGCAGCGTCTTTCTCGAAGTGCTTGCGGTACTCGTCGAGCGTGGTCGCACCGATCGTCTGCAGCTCGCCGCGAGCCAGCAGCGGCTTGAGGATCGACGCGGCATCGATGGCGCCCTCGGCGGCGCCTGCACCGACGAGCGTGTGGATCTCGTCGATGAAGACGATGATGTCGCCACGGGTGCGGATCTCTTTGGTGACCTTCTTCAGGCGCTCCTCGAAGTCACCGCGGTAACGGCTTCCGGCGATGAGCGAGCCCAGGTCGAGCGAGTAGAGCTGCTTGTCTTTCAGCGTCTCCGGAACATCGCCCTTGACGATGGCCTGGGCGAGGCCCTCGACGACGGCGGTCTTGCCGACGCCCGGCTCACCGATCAGAACGGGGTTGTTCTTCGACCGGCGCGACAGGATCTGCATGACCCGCTCGATCTCTTTCTCGCGCCCGATCACCGGGTCGAGCTTGTTGTCGCGCGCTGCCTGGGTGAGGTTGCGTCCGAACTGGTCGAGCACCTGCGAACCCTTGTCGGGAGTGGCGTCGTTTCCGCCAACGGCGACCTGCTCCTTGCCCTGGTAGCCAGAGAGGAGCTGGATGACCTGCTGACGCACCCGGTTGAGGTCTGCGCCGAGCTTCACGAGAACCTGGGCTGCGACGCCCTCGCCCTCGCGGATGAGTCCGAGCAGGATGTGCTCGGTGCCGATGTAGTTGTGACCCAGCTGCAGAGCCTCGCGCAACGAGAGCTCGAGCACCTTCTTGGCACGAGGGGTGAATGGGATGTGACCGGTGGGCTGCTGCTGACCCTGGCCGATGATGTCTTGAACCTGCTCGCGAACCGCGTCGAGGGAGATGTTGAGCGACTCGAGTGCCTTAGCAGCGACGCCCTCCCCCTCGTGGATGAGCCCGAGCAAGATGTGCTCGGTGCCGATGTAGTTGTGGTTGAGCATCTTGGCCTCTTCTTGGGCCAAAACGACGACGCGGCGAGCTCGGTCGGTAAATCTCTCAAACATGTCTGTCTCCTTGAACACCAGGGCAGGGATGGCGCTCGATGTACTGATGCTAATCAGCGCCGAGGTCGAATACTGCTCTGTTCGCCCTAGGCGTGACCTCGACTCGATCCATGCCACAGAATCTGCGGCCGAAGCTTGACGTCAGCTGGCAATTACCGCCACAGTTGCTCTATTGGCCGCCGTCTGGCCGCCGCATCATGAACCACCGGGGGCTACATCACATGAAGAAATCCGTCCTTTCCGCACGCGCCGGCATCGCCGGCGCCTCGGCTTTTGCGCTCGTCGCACTCGGCGTGAGCTTCGGCGCCACGGGCGCCGTCGCCGAACCCATCGACCCGACCTTCGCCGCCAACTCAGGAACCATCGACATCGAAACCGACTTCGACCCGGGCTTCCTGATCGAGGTCACCTCGGAGGTGCCAGGGCTCGAAGACCAGTACAACACGGCCACCGCCGTGACCGACGACGAGGGCGTCGCGTCGTTCCAGAACTTCGCCGGTCCCGTCACCGTCGACTTCGTGGGCTACCCGACCCGCAGCTCGGGCGGGTCCGACCCGATCCCCAGCGACTCGCCTGATTCGTCGGCATCCGATACCGAGTCGAACTCGAACATCGTTGCTTTCAGCGCACCGGAGCCGGCCACGGCGGCCATCTGGCGCGGCAAAGAGGTCACGTTCGAATACACCGGCGGGCAGCTCCAGTTGGTGGGCGAGGCCCCCACAGTCGCAGCGCCAGACTCCGAAGAGCTCGACACACTTGTTCCGATTGCCGTCTACAGCTTCTCTCCCTCCACATACATCGCAGGCACGCCCTTCGACCTGAGCTTCTCGGGAATCACCAACATCACCACGGGTGAGGTCATCGACGGTATCGACGTCTCGAACTACGGCTACAGCGCGCCGACCCTCATCGGAACCTCGAGTATTACGGCGGGCTCCTTCGCGTTCACCGTTCCGGCCGCCTTCACCACCGACCCGCACACCCTGGTGTCGTTCGATTCGTTCGGTCGTGTGATCACCGGCATCGAGCTCGACGGCGGAGTCACCGCGCCGCCGGTCACGACGCCGGCTGTGGACACGGCACCGCCCGCCCCGGTTCTCGCCAACACCGGTTCGGCCGACGCTGTTCCGTTCGGTCTGATCGCTCTCGGCACTCTGGTGCTCGGCGGCATGGCGTTCGCGATCACCGGCGTCCTCCGCCGCCGCGAGGCCTCGGTCGACTGACGTTCCTACTCCGGCCGAAGGCCGGGCATCCAATCGCTCTCGGGCGATTCGATGCCCGGCCTTTGTCGTTGCACTCGATCGATGGTGGAACGGAGTGAAACACGCTCACCCGCAATAGCGCAACCACCCTCGGAGGCTTCTCCCGCGGTGCCTAGCCTGGATGAATGACTGATCAGTACACACTCCAGGACCCCACGACGATGTACGCCGACATCGACACAGAAGCGCAGTATCAGGAGGGCGCAGGCCTCGACACGAAGCTCGAAGACAAGGCAGACCACGGCGAGAAGACGTACCGTGGAACGGGCCGCCTCTCCGGCCGCAAAGCCCTCGTCACCGGAGGCGACTCCGGCATCGGAGCAGCTGTAGCGATCGCCTACGCACGAGAGGGTGCCGATGTGGCCATCTCATATCTCCCTGAAGAGGAGGAGGACGCGAAGCGCATCGTCGGACTCATCGAAGCCGAGGGTCGCACCGCTGTTGCCATCCCCGGTGACATTGTCGATCCGGCGTTCTGCCGCGACCTCGTAGGTCGGGCGGTCGACGGTCTGGGCGGTCTCGACATCCTCGTGAACAACGCGGGCAAGCAGCAGTTCCGGGAGACCCTCGCCGAGATCTCGGACGAGCAGTTCGACGAGACATTCACGACAAACGTCTACGCGATGTTCTGGATCACGAAGGCCGCGCTACCCCATCTCAAGCCGGGCTCGGCCATCATCAACACGTCGTCGATCCAGGCCTACGCTCCGAGCGAGATGCTGGTGGACTATGCCACGACCAAGGCATCGATCAACACCTTCTCCAAGGGCCTGTCCCAGCAGCTGGCCCCGAAGGGCATCCGAGTCAACGTGGTCGCGCCCGGCCCTATCTGGACGCCCCTGCAGACGGCCGGTGGACAGCCGCCCGAGAAGCTGCCGAGCGTCGGAGAGCAAACAGCACTCGGCCGCTGGGGTCAGCCGGCCGAACTCGCGCCGGCGTACGTGTTTCTCGCGTCGAACGAATCCAGCTACGTCGTCGGCGAGACTCTCCACGTGAACGGCGGCATGCCGACGCCGTAGCGTCGACCGGCATGCCCTTCGAGAGGCTCAGGAGACAACGCTGTCTTCTGAGCCTGTCGAGGGCACCTGCTACGCGGCCTGTGCGCCGTTGTACTGCGCCTTTCCGAAGCCGATGATCGGGTAACCGATGAAGCCCAGCAGGAACAGAAGGAAGAAGCCGAAGACGCCGCTCTTACCGAAGCGCTTGGCAACGTCGAGCGCCACGATGATGTGAATCACGATGTTGACGATCGGGATGAAGAACAGGATCGTCCACCAGCCCGGGCGACCGGCCACCTTCACAAGGGTGTAGATGTTGTAGATCGGGATGATGGCAGCCCATCCGTGACGGTCGGCCTTGATAAACGTGGCCCAGAGTCCGGCGATCGCAATGACCGCGAGAACGATGCTGAGCGTCGTGGTGACCGGGTCAGCCTGATATTCGTATGAGTACTCCATTGTGTCCCCCAGAGGATCGTCGCCTGATGCCGCCCGAACCCCCGGCGGCGCCTATACGTTAGCAGCGAACGACCTGTCGAGCGAGAAAATGTCGCGTCTAAGCTAAGGGCTGTGTCGAACCTCGAGAAGCAGCCGCACGAAGTGGTGATCGGTGATGACGACAGGCCCTCCATCGATACGGGCCGAACCACGATCCTGGCACCGCGCGAGGTGCCACTCGGCGGGCCCCGGGCAATGACCGTGCACCGCACGCTGCCGAGCCGGGAGCGGAGCATGATCGGCGCCTGGTGCTTCGTCGACCACTACGGCCCTACCGACGTGCGCACGGGCACGGGCATGGTGGTGCCGCCCCATCCGCACACGGGGCTGCAGACGGTGAGCTGGCTGTTCGACGGCGAGATCGAGCATCGCGACAGTGTGGGCAGCCACGCCTTCGTGCGGCCGGGCGAGCTGAACCTCATGACTGCGGGGCGAGGCATCAGCCATTCCGAGGTGTCGACCGAAAACACGACCATCCTCCGCGGTGTGCAACTATGGCTGGCCTTGCCTGATGCGGCCCGCGAGGTGGAGCCGTTCTTCGAGAGCCACACCGCCGTCGCCGCAACGCTCGGCAACGCCACGATCACCGTCTTCCTCGGCTCCGTCGCCGGGGTATCCGCCACCGCCAAGACATTCACTCGTATCCTCGCCGCTCAGATCGACGTGCCGAGTCGCACCCGCATCGAGCTCGCGGTCGATCCGCGCGACGAGCACGGCATCCTGGTCGACAGAGCATCCGTCACCGTCAACGGCACGCCCGTCGCCCGAACCGAACTCGCGTTCGTCGAGACGGGCGCATCCACCCTGACCATCGAGTCGGGCGACGATGACGCCAGGCTGATTCTGATCGGCGGCGAGCCGTTCGGCGAGCAGATCGTGATGTGGTGGAACTTCGTGGGGCGCACCCACGAGGAGATCGTCGCGTACCGCACGGCCTGGCAGGCCGAGGCGATCGGCTCAGGCGAGGTGGATGCGCGGGCGCCGCGCTTCATCAGCACGCACGGCGACCCCGGCACCCGAGATGGCCACGGGTACACGGGCTCTCCCCTGCCCGCACCCGAACTGCCGACCGTACGACTTCTGCCGCGTCGACGCTGAGCTATTGCAGTGCGCTGGTGAGCCTGGCCAGGTTGTCGAGGATCGTGGAGCGCAGGGGCTGAGTGAGCCAGTCTTCGAGGGTGAGCTCACGGCTGACCTTTCTATAGCCGTCTTCGATCTCGCGCATCTCGGAGACGAACGATCGGCCGCGCACCATGAGCGAGACCTCCATATTGAGGCTGAACGATCGCATGTCCATGTTGCTCGATCCGATGACCGCCACGTCGTCGTCGATCGTGAAGTGCTTGGCATGCAGAATGTAGGGCGCCTGGTACATATAGATGCGCACTCCCGCGCGCAGCAGGGCTTCGTAGTATGAGCGCTGGGCGTGATAGACGAGGCCCTGATCGCCGATCTCCGACACGAAGAGTTCGACCTCGACGCCGCGCTGCGTAGCGGTGGTGATGGCGTAGAGCATCGCCTCGTCGGGAACGAAGTACGGACTCGTGACGATGATGCGTGTCTGCGCGTAGTAGAGAAGCGCGAGGAACAGCCTGAGATTGTTCTCGCCCTCGAATCCCGGGCCCGAGGGCACCACCTGGCAGTCGAGCGAGTCGGGTGCCTCCTCGATGACGTCGGGAGTGATCGGGTCGGTCTCTCGCATCAGCAGCTCGTTGGTCTCGCTGTACCAGTCGGTGATGAAGATGGCGTTGAGACCGGCGACGATCGGGCCGTCGAGCCGGGTCATCAGGTCTTGCCACTGCAGGCCTCGGCGAACGTTGCCGCGCTTGTTGTAGCTGCGGTCGATCATGTTCTGCGACCCCATGTACCCGATCTTGCCGTCGATGATGAGCAGCTTGCGGTGGTTGCGCAGGTCGGGGCGCTGGTACTTGCCGCGCAGGGGCTGCACGGGCAGCATAAACGACCACTGCACGCCGAGCTCGGTGAGCTTCTTGACCGTTCTGCGGTGGTGCGGCGATCTGATGGATGCGATGTGGTCGAGCAGCACACGCACGGTGACGCCACGCTTCACCGCCGCCCCGAGAGCCTCGAAGAACACCTCGGAGGCGGTGTCGTACGACATGATGTAGAACTCGACGTGAACGTAGCGCCGGGCCTTGGCCACGTCGGCCGCCATCGCCTCGATCGACAGGGCGTAGTCGCCGATAAGGCTGGCGTTGTTGCCGCCGACGAGCGGCATGGCTCCGAGGTTGCGGTTGAGCTCGACCACCGATTCGAGCCACGGCGGCCAGGCGTGATTCTTTGTGACGAGGTCGATGCCCTCTGTGGTCTCGAGAATGAACTGGTTGATCGCCTGCTGCTTGTCACGCCTCTTCTTGGGCAGCTTGTAGCTGCCGATGAGCAGGAAGGTGAGCACACCGACGTAGGGCAGAAAGAAGATGGCCATGAGCCAGGCGACTGCCGTGGCCGGCCGCCTGTTGCGGGGAACCACGATGATCGCGGTGACGCGCACGAGAAAATCGATGAGCACGCCGAAGATGAGAACCCAGCCCGCTGCATTGATCCCGAACATGCAGGCTCCCCTCGACTACTGCCCCGACGACAACCGTAGCGTGTCGGGACGGCTGTCAGGCGCCGCCGAATGCGCCGCTCAGATGCGGGGCGGTGCGGCGTCGACTCGAGCGTCTTCAGAGGCAGCGTTCGACGCGGCGAGCTTGGCGCGTTCTTCTGCTTCGATCTTCGAGAAGGCGCGGCGCTCGTGCTTGTCGGCACGGAGAATGACGAACATCACGAGCCAGAAGACGAGTCCGACGAGCACAGTGGGGGCGAGGGCGCCCAGCCCGGCGAGAAAGTCATCCATGATCGGCGAGTTTAGCAGCCACTGCCGAGGAGAAGCCCGACCGGGTCTGGCTACTCAACTGCTCTTGGTGATGATTCCGTAGACGCCGGTGCCGGTGAGATAGAGCGCGACGGCAGTGACCACGATCCATACCAGGAGTCGGGCGTTGCTGACGCGCCCGTCCTTCTTCTTGCCCTCGTCGTCGAGAGGGTTCTTGTTTCCGCCGAAAAAGCTCATGAAGCCGACCCTACTTGACCAGGGACTCTACTTGACCAGGGGAAAGAGGATCGTCTCGCGGATACCGAGGCCGGTGAGGGCCATCAGCAGCCGGTCAATGCCCATCCCGAGGCCACCGGAGGGCGGCATACCGAACTCGAGAGCCCGCAGGAACTCCTCGTCGAGGCGCATGGCCTCCACATCTCCGGCAGCCCCCTGCTTGGCCTGCGCGATGAAACGCTCCCGCTGGATAACAGGGTCGACGAGCTCTGAATAGGCGGTCGCGAGCTCGAAGCCGTTGATGTACAGGTCCCACTTCTCGACCACTCCGGGGATCGAGCGGTGCGCGCGGGTCAGCGGGCTCGTCTCGAGCGGGAAGTCCATGACGAACGTCGGCCGCGTCAGGCCGGACTTCACGAAGTGCTCCCACAGCTCCTCGACGAGCTTGCCGTGGTTCGGCAGGTGAACCTCGACGCCCTCGCGATCGGCGAGCGCCTGCAGTTCGCCGACGGGCGTCTCGGGCGAGATGGCGACTCCGGCCGCATCCGACAACGAGTCGTACATGCTGATGCGGTCCCACTGGCCGCCGAGGTCGAACTCGGTGCCGTCGGCCCACGTCACGACGTGCGATCCGGCCACCGCGAGGGCGGCGTTCTGGATCAGGGTCTGGGTGAGGTCGGCCATGGTGTTGTAGTCGCCGTAGGCCTCATACGACTCGAGCATCGCGAACTCGGGCGAGTGCGTGGAGTCAGCACCCTCGTTGCGGAAGTTGCGGTTGATCTCGAAGACGCGGTCGATGCCGCCCACGACGGCGCGCTTCAGGAAGAGTTCGGGCGCGATGCGCAGGAACAGCTCGGTGTCGAACGCATTGCTGTGCGTGGCGAAGGGCCGCGCGCTCGCCCCGCCGTGCATGGTCTGCAGCATCGGGGTCTCGACCTCGATGTAGTCACGCTCGGCGAACGTCTGGCGCAGAGAGGCGACGGCCTTGGCCCTCGTGCGCACGACCTCGCGGGCCTGGTCGCGAACGATCAGGTCGAGGTAGCGGCTGCGCACGCGAGTCTCTTCGCTGAGTTCGGAGTGCAGATTGGGCAGCGGCAGCAGAGCCTTCGAGGCGATCTGCCAGTCGGCGACCATGATCGAGAGTTCGCCGCGACGACTCGAAATCACCTCGCCCGAGACAAAGACGTGGTCTCCGAGGTCGACCAGTTCCTTCCACTCGGCCAGCGACTCCTCGCCGACCTGAGCGAGCGACACCATGGCCTGGATACGGCTGCCGTCGCCGGCCTGCAGCGACGCGAAGCAGAGCTTGCCGGTGTTGCGGGCGAAGACGACGCGGCCCGCGACCCCGACGATGTCGCCGGTCGTATCATCGGCGACGAGCGCGCCGTACTTCTCGCGCACCGCGGGGATCGTCGTCGTGATGGGCACCGACACCGGGTAGGCCTCGGCTCCGGATGCGATGAGTCGGTCGCGCTTGGCCAGACGCACGAGCTTCTGTTCCGCGACCTCGGCCCGCTGCTCGTCGTCGGTCAGCTCGTGGTCGTTGGGTGCGTCACTCATGCGGGCGAATCTCTCCTCGGGTCGCACAAGAGTTTACCGGGTGCGCCCGGCGCCGCCGGGCGGCATGGTCGGTGCGCACCGCGTGGCAACTCAGCCCAGGTAGATGGTCTCGTTGTCGATGAGCCGGGTCGACCCCACTCGCGCCGCGACGAGCACGATGGCCCTGCCCCGATAGTCATCGTCGACGGGAACGAATGTGCCCGGATCGACGACGGCGAGGTAGTCCACCTGAACGAGGGGCTCCCCCATCGCAACGGACTGGGCTGCCGCGATGACCGTGTCGATTCCCCTGTCGGCGGCGGATTCGGCGGCCTCGAGCATGTGCGACAGCACGAGGGATGCGCGGCGCTCCTTGTCGTCGAGAAAGCGGTTGCGGCTCGAGAGCGCCAGGCCGTCGTGCTCGCGCACGGTGTCGACGACCTCGAGGGTCGTCGCGAAGTCGAGATCGGCAATCATGCGGCCCACGAGGAACGCCTGCTGAGCGTCTTTGCGGCCGAAGAAGACGGTGTCGGGCGCCACGATGTTGAGCAGCTTCGCCACCACGGTGAGTACACCGTCGAAGTGTCCGGCTCGACTCCGGCCTTCGAGGGTCGACCCCGCCCGACCCGCGGTAACCGTGGTCTGCGTTGGGCCGTTCGGATACATCTCATCGACCGAGGGTGCGAACACGATGACGGAGCGGTCACCGTCGCTGGCCGAGCCATCGAGGATCGCCCGGTCTGACTCCAGATCGCGCGGATATCGCTGCAGATCTTCCGACGCCGAGAACTGGGTGGGGTTGACGAAGATCGAGACCACGACGATGTGCCCCCGCTGGCGGGCCTCGTTGACGAGGGCGAGATGACCGTTGTGCAGCGCCCCCATGGTGGGAACGAGTGAGACCGTTGGAGAGGCGATGCCCTCGGCTACCAGAGCCTTCTTGGCCTCGCTGATCAGGGTTCGAACGCCCGCGATCGAATCGGCTACTTCGGTCACTGAGGACTCCTTAATCGTGACGACGGGCGCAGGTTCCGCTCGCCGCCACCCTCGATGCTAGTGCCTCGCCGAGACCCGAGATCCCGCTGCTCAACCGCCGATCGAGTCGAAATGGGCTCCCGTGTCGTCGCCGCGCGCGCGGTGCAGCGCGTTCTCGACCGCCGATCGCACGAGGGGGCCCAGAACCAGTCCTGGCGCAGGAACGCCGATGGCCGACAGCAGGCTCGTCGCCTGATCGACGATGGCGCTCGAGAAGGTCGTGGCCGTCTCGATGGCTTCGGCATACGCCTCCCGATCCTTCTCCGCCACCACCACCGGTTCGCCTCCCATCTCGACGACCAGTGCCTGGCCGATCGGAAGCACAGGGCCGGGCGCCGTGACCGCGAACCACGTGCCGACGAGCCGCGCGATGTCGACGCTCGACCCCGTGAACTGCATGGCCGGATGCACCGCCAGCGGGATCGCGCCCTGCGCGAGCGCCGGAGCGAGAACTCCCACGCCGAGCCCCGGCGCCGTGTGCATCACCAGCTGGCCCGCCTGCCAGGTGCCGGTATCCGCGAGCCCTTGAACCAGAGTCGCCAGTTCCGACTGGGGAACGGCAAGAATGACCAGCTCGCTGCGTTCGATTAGCTGCGGGATTTCGAGAATCGGCACCCCCGGAAGGAGGGCGTCGGCTCGCTCGCGGCTCTCCTCGGAGATCGCGGCGACGCCCACCAGTGCGTGACCCGCTCCCGCGAGCGCCGCGCCCAGAATAGGGCCGACGCGCCCGGCGCCGACAATGCCGATTCCGAGCCGTCCGCTTCGTTCTGCAGGATTCATCGATCATTCTCCGGTCGTAGCGGCTGAGGGTCGCGCGATCCGTCTTCGAGGGCGCCGGCCATCGTCGCCGCTCGGCTGATGGCGTCGAACGCGGTGATCGAACCTGCTCGGTCGAGAACAGACAGGGTTGCAGAGACGGGCCCGGCGACTGTGTCGAGAGTCAGAGAGCAGAGATCGAGGGCGCGCTCGAGCGGGCCCTGCTCGATGCGAAGGCTCTGGATGCGTGCCGCCGGCACCGCGACGAGCTGTCGCCACACGAGACCCTTGCGCAACAGAACCGTGTCGCCCGCGAGGGCGTAACCCGTGCGCCGCCACGAGAACGGACGCAGCCACCGGCCGCGCCGCGGAGCGGGAATGAAGTCGACCGCGAAGCCGGGGGTCGGGCCCGACGAGACCATGCCGGCCAGGATCAGATGCCGAGTATCAGCGCTTGCCAGACCAGGAAGCACCAGGCTGAGCACCTTGTCGACGTCGGCGCGAGTACCGACAGGCAGCATGGTCGTCGCCGGCTGGCTGCCCGACCCGCTTGACGCGTGGCCCGCCCTGTTGATTCGAATGGCCCACCAGCCGAATGGTCGCCACAGCAGCGGTTGATAGACCTCGATGGCGTGAATTCGCCCGGGTGGGAGCGTGTCGTTCGATATGGTCAGAAGCCCGTAGCCGACGCGAACACCATCGGGCGTCGAGGCGATGGAGAACCTCAGGGATCGTGTGACCTTGCGTGCAAAGTATCCGGCACTGCCGAGGATCGCGGGCACAATGAGAAACACGAAACCAAGCTCGCGGCCGCTCGCAGCCAGCACACTGAGTGCCACGATGCCGGCGATCGCGAACACGGTGGCGCCACTCGCGAGGAGCGATCCCGCGAGCCGCAGCGGCGAAATGCGCACCACGGATTCCGGTGGGGCCTCGGAGGGGTCGAGCTCAGGGGCCAGCAATTCCGTGACCCGCCGGCCGATGATGCCGGCCGAGCCCGAAGCATCCGGCGCCGGGGTGCCCGCGGCCTCTTCTGCGCGCCTGGCCGAGGCCAGAAGCAGGATGTCGTGGCGCAGCCTGTCGACATCGCCCGAGCGCAGATAGGCGAGCTGAACCTTCGCGTCTTGCCCCGCGACGCTCAACTCGAGTCGAGCCGCACCGAACAGGCGCGCGATGAACGGCCGGGTGATGGCGATGCCCTGGATGCGATCGAGTCGGGCCTGGCGATGGGTGCGGAACAGGATGCCGCTGCGCACCTCGACGGCCTCGTCATTGATGCGGTAGGTGTGCATGCGCCACGAGAGGTAGAAGGCCACGACGCCGAGAAGCAGGCCGCCGAGCACGATGCCGATCGCCCAGCCTAGGTGGCCTCGCCGGTTGAGTTCCTCTAACAGGTCGCCGCTGTCGGGGCCGCCGACGAACATCTCGAGGAGTCTCTCTCGCACATTGGCGAGAACGAAGCCGATCACGGCGATGAGAGCGATGCCTCCCTTGAGAAGCGGAGTCGCCGGATGCAGGCGCAGCCAGTCGCCACCGCCGGGCAGCGGCGGAGGGGTGGACTCGGTCACAGCCCTGCCCGACGTGTCTCGGCGAGCGACACGAGGGCATCGCGCAGCGAGTCGGCATCGGCGTCTGCGAGCCCGGGGATGGTGACGCCGGTCGCTGCCGCTGCCGTGACAAAACGCAGCTCGGCGAGGCCGAGGAAGCGGGCTACCGGCCCCCGGTTGATGTCGATGAGCTGCATACGGCCGTACGGCACGGAGACGACGCGATGGAACATGATGCCGCGGCGGAAGAGCAGGTCATCGTCGCGAAGCTGATAGCCGATCGAGCGCACCCGTCGAGGGGCGACGACGAACATCACGAGCGTCACCACGAGGGCCGCAGCCACCAGGATCCATCCCAGCGGCTGTGCGAACCACCTGGTGAGCGAGAAGACGAGAGTGGCGCCGATGGCCATGACTCCGAAGAGGGCGACGCCCACGAGTTCGACGCCGATGTACTTGGGACTCACCGGGCGCCAGTCGCCGCCGATCTCGACGCGCTTCGTCACGGGCGTGGGGTCGGACATGTCAGGTCTCCGGAGTGAAGTCATCGGGCGGCAGTGCGCAGAGCTGTTCGGCGACGAGGCCGGCCACCAGCAGTACAACCCCGCCGGCGGCACTGGCGATCGAGAGCCAGAGCGACGAGACCTCGGGAACGATCGCCCGGGAGAGCACGTAGATCGTGCTTCCGAGGCCGAAACCCGCCACCAGGCTGCCGACCAGGCTCGACGCCTTGGCGAGCACCACCACGCGCATGGCCCGGAACGGGTTGACCTCACGCCGAACCGGTCCGCGGATGGCACGGTAGACGGGAATCGCGAAGGCCAGCACAAGAGCCCCGGCCGCGGCCAGAGTGATCGGCAGAGTCACGGGCGGAACAAGAATGGGCCTGCCGCCAGAAGCCAGGCCTATCTGCAGGAGGAAACCGACGACGGCGCCTCCCAGTGCGAGGGCGATCACGGGGAACGGGGTGGTGCGCTTCACATCGACTCCGATCGGGTTCTGCGTGCCGTGTCATCGGTCGAGGCGAGCAGCAGATCGACCCGGCCACGGCCTGGAATCGTCGCATCCGCATCGAGCTCGAGCCACGGCGCGAGCACGAAATCGCGCTGCCAGGCTCGTGGGTGGGGCAGCGTGAGAGTCTCGTCGCTCAGTTCGAGCGAGCCATAGGTGATGACGTCGATGTCGAGTGTGCGGTCACCCCAGCGCTCCTCGCGCACCCGTCCGTGCCGCAGCTCGATCTCGTTGAGCGCGGCGAGCAGGGCGTGCGGTGTCAGTGTGGTCTCGACGATCGCGGCAGCGTTGAGGTAGGCGGGCGCATCGAGATCGATGCCGTGCAACTTCACGGCCACCGTCTCGTAGAGGCTCGACTCTCCGATCATCACGACACCGGGCAGCGCCGAGATCTCGGCCATGGCGTCGTTGATGGTGTCGCCGCGATTGCCGAGGTTGCTTCCGAAGGCGATCACGGCGCGGGTGCCGACGAGTCGCGGGGCATTCATAGCGCCCCCGTCCGGCGTGCGGCGGCGTGCGTGGCTGCGCGGGGCCGCACGATCGTGATCGAGACGTCGGCGAACGGCACCGGGATGGGCGCGTCGGGTTTGTGCACCGTGACACTCACGCGCTGCGCGACCGGATGCGCGAGCACGAGCGTGGCGATTCGCTCGGCGAGCGTCTCGATCAGGTCGACCGGCTCGGCAGCCGCGGCCTCGGCCACCTCGGTGGCGAGTTCGCCGTAATGGAGGGTCTGAGCCAGATCGTCGCCCGCTGCGGCATCGGCAGTGTCGAGCCATACGGTGAGGTCGAGGAGGAAGGTCTGGCCATCGGCGCGTTCGAAGTCGAAGACCCCATGGTGGGCGAACACCTCGAGCCCAGTAAGGGTGAGGGTGTCGAGCTCGTCGATCGGCACGGCGCGGTCGGTCATGATCGGGCTCCCCTTCGCCAGGCGTCGGCGACGTCGAGGGCGGCGCGCGTCTCGGCCACGTTGTGCACGCGCACGGCCCACGCGCCCTGCGAGGCCGCGATCGCTGCGATCACGGCCGACGGCGCATCCCGCGCATCCGGAGCGGCACCCTCGGCGATGAGCGGCGCGAGGAACCCCTTGCGCGATGCGGCCACAAGCACAGGAAGACCGAGCGAGGCGAGCTCGCCGTAGTGACCCAGAAGAGCCCAGTTGTGCTCGGCGTTCTTAGAGAACCCGATGCCTGGATCGACGATGATCTTGGACGGATCGACGCCGCGCACGATGAGCTCTGCGACCCGGAATTCGAGCTCGCGTCGCACATCGGAGACGACGTCGGCGTAGCTTGCCTTGGCTGCCATCTCGGCACTGTGCCCGCGCCAGTGCATCACGACGAAAGGCAGGCCCGTCTCGATCGCGACACGAGTCATGTCGGGGTCTGCGAGTCCGCCGGAGACGTCGTTTATGACGGCCGCGCCCGCGTGCGCTGCTGCGAGGGCTGTTGCCGCATTCATCGTGTCGACGCTCACCGCGATACCGCCGCGCGCGAGTTCGCGTACGAGCGGCAACACACGGCGCTGTTCTTCGGCCACAGACACTCGCTCGGCACCCGGGCGTGTGGACTCACCGCCGATGTCGATGAGGTCGGCACCCTGCGCGGTCAGCTCGGCCGCGTGCTCAAGAGCCGCGTCGAGAGTGTTCCACCGTCCGCCATCGCTGAACGAGTCGGGGGTCACATTAAGGATTCCCATGATGAGCGTGCGCTCGCCCGAGAGTGGCACGCCGGGCGCCGTCGTCGATGACCGGATGCGGCGACGAACGGACGCGGGCCGGTCGCCGTGGGTGCTCCGTTCGGTGCCGCTCGCGTCGCTGGTTCTCACGTCGTGGCTCCGATCAGACTCATCAGCTCCGCGCGCTCGGCGGGCTGCGACAGCGTACCGCGACTAGAGACGGTCACGGTCGAACTGCGCGTCTGCCGAGGCCCTCGTGTTCTGACGCAATCGTGCTGCGCGTCGAGAACGACGAGCACCCCGCGGGCATCGACGCCACTCTCGATCGCCGACGCGATCTCATCTCCGAGCCGTTCCTGCAGCTGGGGCCTCGACGCCAGCGCGTCGACCACCGAGGCGATGCGCCCGAGGCCGATGAGACGATTCGAGGGAATGTAGGCCACGTGGGCCACTCCTGTGAATGGAAGCAGGTGATGCTCGCACACCGAGCGAAACTCGATTCCGCGCACGAGCACGGGCTCGGCCGCGGCGCCATCCGGAACTGCGAACGTGTCGCCGAGCACCGAGGCCGGGTCGACACCCAGCCCCGAGAAGAATTCTTCGTAGGCGTCGGCGACTCGGGCCGGTGTCCGCTCGAGGCCGCCACGCTCGGGATCTTCGCCGATGGCGATGAGGATCTCGTGCACGGCCGCCTCGACGCGGGCCCGGTCGAATGCTGTCACGTGTGCGCTTGGGTTAGGCAGTCGCGGGTCGGGGCGGAGCCTGCGGCGAACGCTTGGGCTTCTGCTCCGGCTCGGGGTCGGACTGCACTCCCCCGTCGACAGCACCCGCATCGACCGGGGCCTTCGGGGTGGGGAAGGCGACCGGCGGAAGCTGCGAGACCGGACGCTTGTCGCTCGAGAGCCACTGCGGGCGCGGGGTGAGCTTCTTGACGTCTTTGAAGATCACGGCGAGCTGGTCGTGATCGAGCGTCTCGTGCTCGAGCAGCTCGAGCGCGAGGCGGTCGAGAATGTCACGGTTCTCATTGAGAACGCTCCAGGCCTCGTCGTGAGCAGCCTCGATCAGCTGGCGCACCTCATCGTCGACCTTCTCGGCGATGCGGTCGGAGTAATCGCGCTCGTGGCCCATGTTGCGGCCGAGGAACATCTCACCGGAGGCCGCGCCCAGCTTGACCGCGCCGATGTCGGCGGACATTCCGAACTCGGTGACCATCTTGCGGGCCGTTGCCGTGGCCTTCTCGATGTCGTTCGATGCGCCGGTGGTCGGGTCATGGAAGACGACCTCTTCTGCGACGCGACCGCCCATGGCATAGGCGAGCTGGTCGAGCAGTTCGTTGCGCGAGACCGAGTAGCGGTCTTCGAGCGGCAGAACCATCGTGTAGCCGAGAGCACGACCGCGGGGAAGGATCGTGATCTTCGTGACCGGGTCGGTGTTGTTCATGGCCGTGGCCACCAGGGCGTGACCGCCCTCGTGGTAGGCCGTGACCAGCTTCTCGTGATCGCGCATGATGCGTGTGCGTCGCTGCGGACCTGCGATGACGCGGTCGATGGCCTCGTCGAGGGCACGGTTGTCGATGAGCTGAGCGTTGGAGCGGGCCGTGAGCAGCGCGGCCTCGTTGAGCACATTGGCAAGGTCGGCACCGGTGAAGCCGGGAGTTTTGCGGGCGACGACCTCGAGGTCGACACCGGCAGCGAGCGGCTTGCCCTTGCCGTGCACCTCCAGAATCTTCTTGCGGCCCTGCAGATCCGGGGCGTCGACACCGATCTGGCGGTCGAAGCGGCCCGGGCGCAGCAGCGCGGGGTCGAGGATGTCGGGGCGGTTCGTCGCCGCGATCAAGATGACGTTCGTCTTGACGTCGAACCCGTCCATCTCGACGAGCAGCTGGTTGAGCGTCTGCTCGCGCTCGTCGTGGCCGCCGCCCATTCCTGCGCCGCGGTGGCGTCCCACTGCATCGATCTCATCGATGAAGATGATGGCCGGCGAGTTCTCTTTAGCCTGCTGGAACAGGTCGCGAACACGGCTCGCACCGACACCCACGAACATCTCGACGAAGTCGGAACCGGAGATGGAGTAGAACGGAACTCCCGCCTCACCGGCGACGGCCCGGGCGAGCAGGGTCTTACCGGTTCCGGGAGGGCCGTACAGCAACACGCCCTTCGGGATGCGGGCGCCGACGGCCAGGAACTTCGCCGGCTCTTTCAAGAAGTCTTTGATCTCTTCGAGCTCTTCGAGCGCCTCATCGCTGCCGGCGACGTCGTCGAAGGTGACCTTCGGAGACTCCTTGGAGACCAGCTTGGCCTTCGATTTGCCGAACTGCATGACCTTGGAGCCGCCGCCCTGCATGCCCGAGAGCATGAGCCAGAAGAAGGCACCGATGAGCAGAACAGGAAGCAGGATGCCGATGAGTGACAGGAACCAGTTTGTCTGCGGTACCTCGTCGTTGTAGCCCTTGGCAGGCGCGGCGTCGTTGACCGCGTCGATGACCTCGGTGCCACGGGGCGTGACGTAGTAGAACTGCACCTGCGTGCCGTACTCCTTGTCGGCCTTCGCCAGCGTGAGGTCGACCCTCTGCTCGCCATCGATGATGGTGGCGGAGGAGACCTTGCCGTCTTTCAGCAGCTGCAGGCCCTCCTGCGTATCGATCTGCTTGTAGCCGCCACCCGTGATGAGGCTGAAGCCGATCCAGAGCGCGATCGCGCCGAGCAGGATGTACGGAATGGGAGATCGGACGATCTTTTTAGCGTTCATGTCTCTTCATCATGTCGAGAGGGATGTGTTGATGTACAGCGTCGTGTAATCGAAAGGGTAACGGTGCGGGCCTGCACACCGACTGCATGTTCCCCGTGGGCGTAACGGGCACTTTGCGACTTCCATCTCACTGAGTTGCGGACTTTGGCCGCCTCCCCGGGAATTGTAGCGACCATAGTCCGCACCTCAATCGGCGGCGACGGCGGTACCCACTAGCGTGAAGGTCTCCAGCACCACGGGAGTGTCGTCGTCGATAAGATGCACCGCCTCTTTGAGAACCTGGTGCATACTCTGACTGGCCCAGAACGACTCGTGTGCCTCACGCCATGCCGCAACCGACCGATGACCCTCGCCCTCGGCGAGGACGTGGTGCAGGTCCACATCCTCGAGCCGCACGATCCGCACGTCTGTCGTCTCGATGACGGCGACCGGTCGACCATCGGAGTCGATCACCGTTCCACGGGTACCGACAGTCGGCAACGGCTCATTCTCGATCTCGTACTCCGCCACGGTCGACGTCGTGGACGTCTTCGATCCGTCGAGGATCGCGGCGACGATCCGGTCCCGGAGCGGGCCGGGAAATGCGAACTCGACGACGAGAGGTTTGGGTTCGGTCATGTGCCTAGGAGTACACGTGCGGCGCCAGCACCGCGACATCGCGCAGGTTTCGATAGCGCTCGGCGTAGTCGAGGCCGTATCCCACCACGAAGTCGTTCGGAATCTCGAAGCCGACGTACCGAACATCGACCTCGACCTTTGCGGCCGCCGGTTTGCGGAACAGCGCGCAGATCTCGACGCTCGCGGCACCGCGAGTGCGCAGGTTGCCGAGCAGCCACGACAGGGTCAGGCCCGAATCGATGATGTCTTCGACGATCAGCACCTTGCGGCCAGAGAGATCGGTGTCGAGGTCCTTGAGGATGCGCACGACGCCCGACGACTGCGTGCCCGCTCCATAGGAGCTCACGGCCATCCAGTCCATGTTCAGTGGAAGCGTCAACTCACGCGCGAGGTCGGCCATGACCATGACCGCGCCCTTCAGCACGCCCACGAGCAGAATGTCCTCGCCGACGTAGTCCGCCTCGATGCTGCGGGCGAGCTGCGCGATCCGCGCGTGGATCTCGGCCTCGGTGTACAGCACGCTGGTGAGGTCGTCGGCGATGTCACTCGAAAGCACGTGGCTCCTTCACATTAAATGTCTGACGCAGCCTGGAACACGAGATTCCCGGCGACCCTGACAACTCTAATGCCGGGCAGGTCGACGCCCTTCTGCCCGTGCCAATCGGTCACGAGTGCGGCCGCGGCGAGAGTCTGCACGCGGCTGAGGCTGACCCCGAACTCGCTCAGCACCACGTGGCGGATGATGCGGTTGCGCAGAGCAGCCGGATTCGCCGCCAGGGCTCCGACCGAGATCGCGATCCCCGCCTCAGCATGCTCCACGATCTCCTCGATCGTCTCTTGGGCCATATGATCGAGCGCATCGCCGTCTTCGCGCAGCTGCTCCGCGGTGCGGGCCAGTGCCTCGGCCATGCCAGGGCCGAGCTCTCGCTCGAGCGTCGGCAGCACGGTCTGGCGCACCCGCACGCGCGAGTAGGAGGGGTCGGAGTTGTGCGGATCGTTCCACGGTTCGAGCCCCGCGTCGGCGCACGCCGCCACGGTCGTCGACCGCCGGATGCCGAGCAGCGGGCGCACAAACGGCCCCGACGCGGGCGCCATGCCGTGCAGGCTGGATGCGCCGGCTCCGCGCGCCAGACCGAGCAGCACGGTTTCGGCCTGGTCGTCGAGAGTGTGGCCGAGCAGAACCGCGACCGACCCGGTGTCGCGACGGGCGGCATCCAGAGCGGTGTAGCGGGCGTCACGGGCCGCGGCCTCGGGCCCGCCCGAGCCCGGCCCGGATCCCACCTCGACGAGCCGCACGAGCACCGGGTCGAGACCCAGCGCACGCGCCTGCTCGGCCGCTCTCGCGGCGATCAGGGCCGAATCGCGCTGAAGTCCGTGATCGACGACGACCGCGCCGGCCCGCATCCCCCGCCGGGGCGCCTCGAACGCCGTTGCGGCGGCGAGTGCCAGCGAATCCGGACCGCCACTCAGGGCCACCAGCACCAGAGGAGCATCGCCCTCGGAACGCAGTAGCACCTCGATCGCCTCGCGGACAGCCCGCCTCACGTCGGCGATCGCCGGGGTGAGGCGGGGGCGGCGTTCGGAGGGAGTCTCAGGGGGCATCCAGTAACGTTATTGCAGTTCACGACCCACGAAGGAGAACCGCCGGCATGGCTGCTTACGACGCGATCATCGAGATTCCCAAGGGAAGCCACAACAAGTACGAAGTCGACCACGAGACCGGGCGGGTCTTTCTCGACCGGGTGCTGTTCACCTCGTTCGTCTACCCCACCGACTACGGCTTCTTCGAGAACACCCTCGGCCTCGACGGCGACCCCGTCGACGTGCTGGTGCTGCTCGAGTACCCGCTGTTCCCCGGTGTCGGCGTCTCGGTTCGCCCCGTCGCCGTGTTCAACATGACCGACGACGGCGGCTCAGATGCCAAGGTCATCGCCGTTCCCGCGAAGGACCCGCGCTGGGCCCACATTCAGGACATCGACGACATTCCCGAGTCGACCCGCAAGGAGATCGAGCACTTCTTCGAGCACTACAAAGACCTCGAGCCCGGCAAGTGGGTCAAGACCGAGGGATGGCAGAACGCCGCCGCGGCCGAGCAGATCGTGCTCGACGGCATCGAGAAGCTCAAGGCCGAAGGCCACTAGGCCTCAGACGACAAAGGCCCTTCGACATCGCTTTGTGCGTGTGCCGAAGGGCCTTTGTCGTCTGCAGGTCTAGCCGAAGTAGACGCCGCGGTCGGCCATGAAGGGGCGCGGGTTGATCGGATCGCCATCGACACGCACCTCGAAGTGAACGTGGCAGCCAGTGGAGTTGCCCGTAGTTCCGGCGAACGCGATGATCTCGCCGGCCGCGACGTACTGGCCCGAGCCCACGTTGAGGCTGGTGTTATGGCCGTAGCCCGTGCGCACACCGCCGCCGTGGTTGATCTCGACGAAGTTGCCGTAGCCACCGTTGTAGCCCGCGTAGCTGACCTGGCCGGCCGCAGCCGCGTAGACAGGCGCGCCACAGGTGCCGCTGTTGTAGTTGAGGTCGAGGCCCGCATGAAGCGTGTAGCTGCCGGTAACCGGGTTCGTGCGCATACCGTACTCGTCTGTCGAATACGAGCCGGGGAACGGGCTGGCCCAGCCGCTCGACACCGGTCCGGGGCCGCTGCTGTCACCGCCACCACCGCCACCGCCACCTGCCACTGCTGCGGCCGCCGCGTCGGCGGCCGCCTGGCGCTCCGCTGCTTTGCGGGCCTCCTCGGCGACGCGCCGAGCTTCGACGCCCGCGTTGTAATCGGCCTCGGTCGCCTGACGATTCTGGGTGAGAACCGCGAGCTGGGTCTCGAGCTGGACCTCGTGCGTCTGCTGCGCGGCAAGCGACTCTTCGAGGGCTTTCTGCGCGGCGATCGCCTCGTTGCGGGCGGCCTCGGCCTCCTCGGCCAGGGACTTCAGCGCGTCGCGAGCCACGACGGCCTGGTCTGTGAGCGACTGGGCCGTGTTCTTGTCTTGCTCGGCGATGGCGTAGAGCTTCGAAGCGGAGCCCGTGAGCTGGCTCATCGCGCCCAGCTGATAGAGCAGGCCGTCGGCCTCGCTCGACTCGCTGGTGAAGAGGTTGACAGACAGTCCGTTGCCGCCCGACTTGGCCATCAGCGCGGCCAGCTGGCCCGCCTGCTTGATCGAGGCATCCGCCGTGGCCTGAGCCGCAGCGGCCTGGGAGTCGAGCTCACCGGCCTTGAACGCAGCTGTGTCGTACTTGGTCTGGGCTTGCTGGTATTCGGTTCCCCGTTGAATCGAGAGCGATTCAGCGGCCGCGGTCGCGTCTCTAAGCGACGCGATCAGATTTTGGATGTTCTGGATCTCGCTCTGCTTGGTCGACTCGTTGGCCTGGGCGGCCTGCACGTCTTCCCACGTGGGGTACTCATCGGCGTAGGCGGGAGCGGCGAGAACGGACCCCGTGGCAACGAGGGCGACCGTGACAGTGATCGAAGCGAGAAGGCGACGAGGGCTCCAGCGGCCGCGGTGTCGACGTCGACTGGTCGTGGCTTTCACAATTCCCCCGGGCAGTGGTGATGAGCAGACTTTTGTCACTCGAGTAACACTAGTAACAGGCATCACTCTAACAACAGAGCTTTTCGCCTCCTTGAGATCATGGCCTGCCCAGGCCGGAATTCCCGGTTCATTCCGCGTCGAGTCGCATCTCGAACCGGGCTCGCGAGGCCGAATTGGCGAGAGCGAGAAGTGTGTGGCATACTCGTTGAGTTGTCACCAACGGCCCTATCGTTTAGAGGCCTAGGACACCGCCCTTTCACGGCGGCAGCACGGGTTCGAATCCCGTTGGGGTCACATTGGTAACAGCACGCAGAATCATCAGCACGAAACCAGCAGTACAAGCACGACAACTTAACAGTTTCACCAGTATGGCCCTGTAGCGCAGTTGGTTAGCGCGCCGCCCTGTCACGGCGGAGGTCGCGGGTTCAAGTCCCGTCAGGGTCGCCAAGGCGACAAGCCCAACCGAGAGGAAGGGCTTTTTGTCTGTGAGCGACTTCGGTCACTCGCCTCTGTAGCTCAGTTGGTAGAGCGTTCGACTGAAAATCGAAAGGTCACCGGATCGACGCCGGTCGGAGGCACTGTCCCATCCCGCGGCTTCTACGCGAGGTGGGACTTTTCTGTTTGTCCGGCTTCGCCATTGAGTGGTGCCGGATGTGGAGCCGATGCCCAAGCGTGTCAACGGCCCCTGCCGGTCGTCAGGGCAAGGTTTATCGACATCACTGCGGCAGCACGGGCCCATTCTGAGAAGTCGAATGCACGCACGTCGAGCGTGAACTGCCCCGCGTTCCAGGCTCGCGTGCGCGCGATCCCGTCGCCTATGGCATCCGCGGCTATCTCATGAAGCGCGAGGCCATCGCCCGTCAGAATGACGACCCCCGGATCAACAGCATTGACGACCGTTCCCAAGAGATCACCGAGCGCACGACCGGCACCAACAAATGCCCTCACCGCGGACGCGTCGCCAGCTCTCGCAGCAACGATGGCCTGGTCGTAGTTCTCGAAGCCCGAGTTCTTCGCGATTGATTCATTTGTGAGGTAACTCGCGACACAGCCGCGATGCCCACGATCACACAGCGGACCCTGCGGGTCGACGATGAGGTGGTTGAGCCTGCCCGGTCGCCCACTGGCGCCTTTGATGAGCGCACCGTCGATCACATAGCCGACACCGATTCCAACTCCAACGGTGACAAGCGCCATGGTGACATCCCCGGGGTGGCCCTGCATCGAGAGGCTTTCGGTGAGAGTCAACGCCTGAACTTCATTGCCCACCGTGACCGGCAGGCCCAGGCGGACCCTGAGGAGATCGGCCAGCGCAACTCCGTCCCAGCCGAGATAGGTCGACTCGTAGACGATCTCGTGCTCTGGCGGCCCCGAAATAGTGCCGGCGAGGGCGATGCCAAGACCGGCGATGTCGTTGAACCGAGCGCCGAAGCTGTCGAGAATAACGGCGATCTCGTCGACGACCTCCTCGACATCGACCGGCTCCCTTGAACGCAAGGGGGACTCCAGTGACGCGACGACGACGTTGCTGAGATTTACAACGACCGCATAGAGCGCTTCGCCGGTGATCTTGACGCCGACGAAATGATACGCATCCGGCACCGTCTGCAGCAGTTCGACAGGACGGCCCATCGCCGAACGCAGCTCGGTTGGACCTTCTCGCACAAGACCAGCGGCCAGAAGCTCACGTGTCACCCGAGTGAGATTGGCTCGAGAAACGCCCAGCATGCGAGCCATCTCCGAGCGACCGAGCGGTCCGCGTCGCAGGAGAAGCCTCAGTGCCGCCCGCGCTGAATACTGCAGAACGGGCCACGTCCCCGGGTTGTTATGAGCGGCTGTAGACACGGCCACCACCCTAGCCTGCACGAATTCGGGCGTCGATCTTGCTCGGACGCGCATCTCGGCCCGGCATCGACTTTGTTTCACGTGTTGACAAACTGTAGCGAGTAGCTGATATTTGTTCATGTCGCACTCACCAGTGAGGGTCGACACCCGCGCATCACGTCAAAGGAGATTTCACATGCGATTTCGTACTCTCGGCACCCTCGGGGTGTCGGTCATCCTCGGCACAGCCCTTCTCTCGGGCTGCAGCAGCTCCGGTGGCGATACGGGCAAGGTCACCCTGGAGTTCTGGTCCTGGGCACCGAACACCCAGAAAGTCGTCGATGCCTGGAACAAGGCAAACCCCGACATCACGGTGAAGTACACCGATGCCGGAGGCGGCGATGACTCGTCATCGAAGCTCCTCACGGCGAGCCGTGCGGGAAATGCACCCGATCTCGCTCTAGTCGAGTACACGACACTGCCCGCCATGATCGTCGCCGATGTTCCGGCCGATATCACGTCGTACACCTCCGATATCAAGGATGCGTTTACCGAGGGCACGTGGGCCCAGACGACTTTCGATGGTGCGGTTTACGGCATCCCGCAGGATGTCGGTCCCATGTCTATTACGTACCGACAGGACATTTTCCAGAAGTTCGGGATCGCCGTTCCCAAAACCTGGGACGACTTCAAAACTGCCGCCGAGGCAGTGCGCACGGCAGATCCGCAAGCGGTGATCGCGTCTATCCCGCCAGCTGAGTTCGGCACCTTTGCCGGAATCGCCGCGCAGGCCGGCTCCAAATGGTGGGATGTCAAAGACGGAAAGTGGACCGTAGGAATCGCCGACGAGAAATCGTTGGAGGTCGCGGACTACTTCCAGGGCCTTGCCGACGCCGGTCTGATCAGCACAGATCCGCTCCTGACACCCGAATACGACAAAGCCCTCAACGACGGCACCATGCTGTCGTGGCCATCTGCCCTCTGGGCTCCTGGAGTGCTGCAGAGCGTCACGCCCGATACCGCAGGTAGCTGGGCGATGGCCCCGCTTCCACAGTGGACGGCGGGCGACACGGCAGTGTCGTACCAGGGCGGATCGGCCGTGATCGTCACGAAGAACTCGAAGCATGCGGAAGCGGCAGCCGATTTCGCGAAATGGTACAACGCCAGCGAGGAAGGCGTGAAGATGGTGCTGGGAACGCAGAACCTGTATCCAGCGGCAACGGCCGGCCAAGACCTCGCAAAAGAGCAGGCCCCGCCGGCGCTGATGCCCCAGCAGACGGATTTCTACACCCAGGCAGCCGAGATCTCCTCGAACACGACGCCCGTCACGTGGGGACCGAACGTCAACCTTGCGAAGTCCGTTCTGACGGACGCGCTGTCCAAAGCGATCACAGACAAGACTCCCTGGCGAGACGCATTCATCGCGACGCAAAAGGCTGTCATCGACGATATGACGAAGAACGGCTTCACGGTCACAAATAAGTAGCCGCGGTGGGGCTCTCGAAAGAGAGCCCCACCCATGACGTCAGGAACACAATGAGCCTCACATCTGCACCTCCGACGATTGCGAGTCCCCCGCCGGGGTCGCGACGGTCAGGCATCCGCCGCCGGAGTACACGGCCTCGGTTCGCGCCGTACCTCTTCAGCGCCCCCGCGGTGCTTCTCTACATACTCTTCACACTCGTGCCTGTCGTCTACACGGTCTGGATCAGCTTCCGTGCGTACCGGCTGCAGGGCTCCGGCATTGGCGGCCGTCGAGTAGACGTGTTCGCTGGCTTCGACAACTACGCCACAGTCTTCTCCGACTCTGAAATGATCGCGGGCTTCCTGCGACTGCTCGTCTACGGTCTGATCGCAGTGCCCCTGACCCTTGGGCTCGCGTTGCTCTTCGCCCTGCTGTTGGATGTGCCAGCGGCTCGTGCCAAACGTTTCTCGCGCACCGCGATTTTCATTCCCTACGCTGTGCCCGGCATCATCGCCGCGCTGATGTGGGGATTTATGTACCTGCCGAGCACCAGCCCGTTCTCGTACATCACTCGCGCCCTGGGCTTCGGCACTATTCCATTCCTCGAGAGCCCCGGCCTCTTCGGGTCGTTGGCGAACATCGCGATCTGGGGCGGCGTCGGTTTCAACATGATCATCATCTACACCTCTCTTCGCAGCATTCCGGTCGAGCTCTACGAATCGGCACGCCTCGACGGAGCCACGGAGACGCAGATGGCATTCCTCATCAAAATCCCGCTCACCAGACCCGCGCTGATCCTCACCGGGGTGTTCTCACTCATCGGCGCACTCCAGCTGTATGCCGAACCCACGACCCTGAAGCCGCTGACAAGTCAGATCACCCAGACATGGGCGCCCTTGATGACCATCTACCGCGACGCGTTCATCACCGACAACCTGCCTGCCGCGGCCGCGTCATCGACTGTGCTGGCTCTCGGTACGCTCGCGGTATCCGCCGTCGTGCTGTGGCTGTCGTCGTCTCGTCGCAAGGCGGGAGCCAGATCATGAAAAGCACAATGAAAAACCTCGATGTTCACCCTGTGGCGGTGACCGGGAGGGTCGATCGCCGCCCGCACACTCGTCTGCTGCCCACGTTCCTGCTGATCCTCGGATCTGTCTACTGCCTCATTCCCGTTGTCTGGGTATTCGTTGCGGCCAGCAAAAGCGATGGTGAGCTCTTCAGTACCTTCACCTTTGCGCCGGGAACCGGCCTGTTCTCGAATCTCGGCGACCTCTTCGCCTACGAGAATGGCCAGTTCGCTCTCTGGGCAGCCAACTCCGTGCTGTATGCCGGAGTAGGGGCTGTGCTCTCCACCTTCGTCTCAACGATGGCGGGCTACGCACTGGCAAAGTACGAGTTCCGCGGCCGCAACCTCATCTTCTACTCGATCCTCGCCGGGGTTCTTATTCCAGGCATCACGCTCGCCATCCCCCAATACCTGCTGATGTCACAAGTAGGGCTCGCGGGCAATCCTTTGAGCGTGCTGCTCCCCTCCATCATCAGCCCCTTCGGCATCTACCTCTCACGGGTGTACTGCGAATCGGCAATGCCCAAGGAGACCTTGGAAGCCGCGAGGATCGATGGGGCCTCCGAATGGCGAACCTTCTCGTCGATCGCCCTGCCATTGCTCGTTCCCGGCATGGTGACGGTGTTCCTGCTGCAGTTCGTCGGAATCTGGAACAACTTTCTGCTGCCATTTGTGATGCTGTCCGACCAAGACAACTATCCGCTGACCGTGGGTCTCTTCACACTGCTGTCCAAGGGCTCCGGCTCACCAGCTCTCTACACGCTCGCCATCACCGGCGCTGCCGTGTCGATCGTTCCGCTCATTGCGCTTGTTCTCTTCCTTCAGCGCTTTTGGAAACTCGACCTCATCTCCGGAGGTATCAAAGGATGACCATGCCAACACAGAAGTTGTGGCCCACGCGAGGGATCAGTTTCGGCGGAGACTACAACCCGGAGCAATGGCCCCGCGAAACGTGGGACGAAGACATCCGACTGATGATCGAGGCGAACGTCAACATCGTCACCCTCGGCGTATTCAGTTGGGGAACCGTCGAATTCGAGGAAGGACGCTTCGACTGGGCCGCCACCGACGAAATCATCGGTCTTCTCTGGGAGCACGGAATCTCGGTGGACCTCGCCACGCCCACGGCAGCACCACCGGCATGGTTACACGCTGCGCACCCCGAGATTCTTCCGCGAGACAAGAACCTCGTGCCCCAGTTCAGCGGTGCTCGCCTCGGCTGGTGCCCGAGTTCGCCGATCTTCCGCGAGAAATCGTTGAACTTCGTCACCGCGCTGGCCAAACGGTATGCGCAGCATCCGGCCGTCGCGCTGTGGCACATCAGCAATGAGCTCGGGGGCGGAAACGGTCGCTGTTATTGCACCGTCTCAGCTGGCGCATTCCGCCGCTGGCTCGAGCATAAGTATGTCAACATCGACACTCTCAACCTCAGCTGGGGAACCGGCTTCTGGGGCCACAGGTATGCCTCTTTCGATCAGGTAGAGCCTCCGCGCGGGAACGAGGCCCAGAACCCCGCCGCCATGCTCGACTTCGACCGGTTCTCGTCTGACCAGCTCAGGCAGCAGTATCTCGCCGAACGAGATGTGATCAAGGGCGCCAACCCGCAGGCGATAGTGACCACAAACTTCATGGTGGGACCATCGCAGGACGTGGTGAACTATCCTCGCTGGGCCGCTGATGTCGACGTCGTCTCGAACGACCACTACACGATTCCGACTGATCCCCATTCCGCCCAGGACATCGCCTTCTCGGCCGATCGTGTTCGAGGGATGTCGTCGAATAAGGGTCCTTGGCTCCTTATGGAGCACTCGACAAGCGGCGGCACGTGGCATCCGGTCAACCGGGCGAAGGCGCCGCGCGAGCTGATCCGCAATAGCTTGGCCCACGTCGCGCGAGGATCCGACGGGGCCCTGTTCTTCCAGTGGCGCTCCTCGCGCTCCGGAGCCGAACAGTATTTCTCAGGCATGGTCCCGCACGCAGGCACAGACTCCAAGATCTGGCGTGAAACCAAAGAACTGGGCGCAATTCTGCGCAGGCTCGAGCCGGTGGCCGGATCCGTTGTAGAGAAGGCGAAAGTCGCCATCCTTTTCGACGATGAGGCCGGATGGGCGCTGATCCGGGGAATGAAGCCTCGACATATGCGCGACTACGGCGGCGAGGCGCGCACGTGGCATCGTGCCCTGTGGGAGAAGAACATCCTCGTCGACGTCATCGGCCCTTGGGCGGATCTGACTCAGTACGACCTCGTGATCGTTCCGACTCTCCTCCTGGTGAGCGATGAGGATGCGCGGAACATCAGCTCGGTCGCCGAACGCGGTGGCGTTGTCGTTGTGACGTACCTGTCTGGTGTTGTCGACGAGAACAACCGCATCCGCACCGGCGGTTTTCCTGGTGCATTCCGTGAACTTCTCGGCACGTCTTCCGAGGAGTTCTTTCCTCTGCTCGACGGCGAGCGCGTGCATCTCGACGATGCCACGATCGCGACGGAGTGGACCGAGCTCATGCGTGAGAGCGCCACGGCCGAGGTGGTCGCCCGATACACAACCGGCGCTGTGGCGGGGCACCCTGCCATCACCCGATCGAAGCATGCAGAGGGCTCGGCCTGGTACGTGTCCGCAAAACTGGAGTTCGAGGGAATCAATTCAATCATCGACGATATAACGGCGAGCCTCGGCATCGGCGGCGAGCCCGTGCCGGTGGGCATCGAGGCGGTTCGGCGGCTGCACCCGGAATCAAGTTTCCTCTTTCTCACCAATCACAGCGCAGATCCGATCGCCGTCGAGGTGCGCGGTCAGGAACTCATCACAGACACTGCAGTGTTGGGCTCGCTCGACGTTCCTGCGGGCGAGGTTCGGATCGTGCGGGAGACTCGATGACCGTCGCCAAGATCGCCGCGGGTGGAACATCCGTCATCTTTCTCCTGCCTGAAGCAGGCCTTCCGCTCGTGCTGCACTGGGGCGCCGACCCTGGCGCCCTCACCGCCCCGCAGTTGAGCGAGCTCCACACAGCGACCGTCCGTGGGGTGTCGTCCAGCGCGCTCGATCAGCCGTGGCCTCTCACGGTGCTGCCGACAGAATCGGATGGGTGGGCCGGTCGTCCTGGTCTTGTGCTCCAGCGGGAATCCAGCACTGTTTTTCCCGTGTGGCGAGAACCGACGACAACCGTACGGGACGCCAGTCTCGAATCTCGATTCGTGTCAGATGGGCTCGAGTTTCGTTATTCGGCAGTGATCGACACGGCCGGTCTGGTGCATATCAACCAGAGCATCACGAATCATGGAACCGAGCCGCTTTCGGTTCATTCCTTGGAAGCGACCCTGCCCGTCGGCGGGCTGGCGACCGAGGTTCTCGACTTCACAGGTCGGTGGACTCGAGAGAGGACTCCGCAGAGGTCCCCTCTCACCCAGGGCTCCACGGTTCGCGAAAGCCGCCGCGGCCGCACCGGCCATGATTCACCCTTCCTGCTGGCAGTCGGCACACAGGGCTTCGACGATCAGACGGGCCAGATCTGGGCGACCCATCTGGCGTGGAGCGGGGACTCGATTTATCGTCGGGACATCTTGCCAGAGAGCGTCCCCGTCATCGGTGTGGGCGAACTTCTGCGGCCGGGGGAAATCGTTCTGGCCGACGGGCAGGTCTACGAAGCACCGGAAGCCGTCTTCGCTTGGTCTGATGGCGGCCTCGATGCCCTGTCGGCACGATTCCACCGCTCGCTTCGTGCTCGGCCGGGCCACCCCCGCACCCCTCGGCCCGTCATCCTCAACACCTGGGAAGCGGTGTATTTCAACCACGACCAGCAACGGCTTCTCGAACTCGCCGACACCGCCGCAGGCATCGGTGTAGAGCGGTTCGTCCTCGACGACGGCTGGTTTCACCGTCGCCGGAGCGATACGGCCGGGCTAGGAGACTGGTTCGTCGACAGCGAGGTGTGGCCGGATGGTCTGCACCCCCTCGTCGATCGTGTGCGAGTCAATGGGATGCAGTTCGGACTCTGGGTGGAACCGGAGATGATCAGTCTCGACTCGGACCTCGCCCGCCAACACCCCGAATGGATCCTCGGACCAGACATCCACCTGCCCCGCGCCTGGAGAAACCAGCAGGTGCTGAATCTGGCCATTCCCGAGGCATGGAACACGATCTTCGAGCACCTCAGTTCGCTGATCGACGAATACGACATCGACTACCTCAAGTGGGATCAGAACCGGGACCTGCACGAGGCGGCGCCGGGAGGGCGCGCCGGGGTGCACGCCCACACGACCGCCCTGTATCGCCTGCTGGATGGGCTTCGAGCCAGGTATCCGGCGCTCGAGATCGAGTCCTGTGCTTCGGGAGGCGCCCGCGTAGACCTCGGAATTCTCGCGCGCACCGACCGAGTCTGGGCATCCGACAGCAACGATCCGCACGAGCGGCTCGCGATCCAACGGTGGACAGAGTTACTGCTTCCCCCCGAACTCATCGGCAGCCATGTCGGGCTGGCACGCGCGCACACCACCGGCCGACACACGGATCTGGGTTTCAGGATGGCCGCGACTCTCTTCGCATCGCCTGGTCTGGAGATGAACATCGCGGAATGCACACCGGAGGAACGCATCGACCTTGCGCGGTGGATCGCCTTCTATAAGGAGCACCGACAGCTCATCCACTCCGGAGACCTCCGGCACGGCAGTACCGGCGACAGCGGCACCGAGCTCACCGGTGTGATCGACGAGGCGAAGCGAAGCGCGCTTTATCGCTACGCCCGAACGAGTACGTCACGATCCGCCGCCCCTGGTCGGCTGCTGCTCACCGGCCTCGCACCGCACGCGCACTATCGGGTGTCGATCGTCGACGCCCTGCCTTTGCCGACGATGCGAGACAGCTCACCGCCGCTGTGGTTGCAACGCGGGGAAGCGTCAGGCACAGGCCTGACGTTGGCTGCTGTCGGCCTTGCGGCGCCCCTGCTCGACCCCGACCAGGCGCTAGTGCTTCGTGTTGAGGCGACGTGCTGAACAACCGAGAGGTGGGACATTTCTGTCACGGCACGTGTCTAGTCTGATCACATGGGCACAGTGATTCTCGTGCGGCACGGCCGCACCCAGGCGAACGTCGACGGCATCCTCGCCGGGCGCACCGCAGGCGTCGATCTCGACGATCGCGGTCGCGAGCAGGCCGCAGCGACGTCCGAGCGCCTGATGACGGTTCCTCTCGTGGGCATCGTCTCGAGTCCGCTCGAACGGTGTCGCCAGACATCCGGCCTGATCCTCGACCGCCAGCAGGGCTCCCCCGAATTTCTCGTCGAAGACGACATCACCGAGTGCGACTACGGCGACTGGCAGGGCGGCACACTGAAGCAGCTCAGCACGGAGAAGTTGTGGAAGGTCGTGCAGTCGAGCCCGAGCGCGGCCGCGTTCCCCGGAGGCGAGTCGCTCGCCGCGATGCAGGCGCGCTCGGTGGCCGCCATCCGGCGCCTCGATGCGCGGTTCGAAGAGCAGCACGGGCCGGGCGCGGTCTGGGTGGCGGTGAGCCACGGCGACATCATCAAGTCGATCCTCGCCGATGCCTACGGAATGCACCTCGACCTGTTCCAGCGCATCAGCGTGGGCCCCGCATCCGTCTCGATCGTGCGCTACGGCGCCGGCGCGCCGAGCGTGCACGCGACCAACACGGAATCCGGCGATCTCTCCTGGCTGCGCACAGTCCCGCCGTCCGCCGATGCTCCGGTCGGAGGCGGGGCAGGCCCGGCCTGACTCCGTTCAGCGCTCGTAGACTAGAACCATGGCTCCCCTCGTCCACGCCTTCGACTGGCCCGACCGGGTGGTGGTCGGCACGATCGGCCAACCCGGCTCCCGTTCCTTCTACCTTCAGGCCCGCACGGGCAAGCGCGTCGTGAGCGTCGGCCTCGAGAAACAGCAGTCCGCCGCCCTCGCCGAGAAGATCGAGGAGGTTCTCGACGAGCTCATGAGCCAGGAGGGCAATCCGGCCAGCGTCCCGGCGACAACACCGGTCGAGCTCGTCGACAACGATCCGCTCGATCCCGTCGAGGAGGAGTTCCGCATCGGCACGCTCAGCCTCGGTTGGGATCCCTCGACGTCTCAGGTCGTCATCCAGGCCTTCCCGATCGTCGAGATCGAGATCGACGAAGATCAAGACGAGCTCGAACTCGACCTCAGCGATGTGGAACCCGACGAGATGCTGCTCGTGCGCATTCCCGTCGGCTCCGCCCGGGCATTCGCCAAACGCACCCTCGAGGTCGTGGGCGCGGGTCGGCCGCTATGCCCGTTGTGCGGCATGCCGATGGATGCCGATGGGCACGTCTGCGACCCATCGCCGGATTTGTAGATGGCGACAGAGGCAAACGACTCCGTCGATGCGCTCGGTGCGGAGCTCGTCCTCACGGGACGCATCACGACCGCGTCGAATGCCACGTTTCTCGCCCGGATCGGCGAAACCGTCGTCGTCTACAAGCCCGTCGCTGGCGAAAACCCGTTGTGGGATTTCCCCGACGGCACCCTCGCTCAACGCGAGGCCGCGGCCTACCTCCTCTCTGAGGAGTTCGGGTGGAACGTCGTTCCCCGCACCTGGCTGCGTGACGGCCCGATGGGCGTGGGCATGGTGCAGCTGTGGCAGGACATCGATCCTGAACAGGATGCCGTCAACCTCGTCGCCGCGGATCGGCTGCCCGCAACCGGATGGCGGCGGGTACTCGACGGAACCGACGAGAACGACCGCGAGGTCACGCTCATCCACGAAGACGGCGACGCTCTGAGGCGCATGGCGATCTTCGACGTGATCGCCAACAACGCCGACCGCAAGGGCGGCCACATCCTCGCCATGCCCGACGGGCACAGGCACGGCGTCGATCACGGCCTCACGTTCCACGAGGAGCACAAACTGCGCACCGTGCTCTGGGGATTCACCGGAGACGAACTCCGCCCCGATGAGATCGCCGCCGTCGAGCGGGTGCGCACGACGCTCTATGCAGAGTTGGGAGAGGCTCTGTCAGAGCTCATCACGCCGCTCGAACTGGATGCGCTCGACGCCCGCTGCGAGCGCCTGCTCTCGCGGGGCCGCTTCCCTGCCCCGCGAGGACACATGCCCGCGGTGCCGTGGCCCCTCTTCTAACCGCGCATCAACGCCAATAGTGCCCTCTCCGGACTGAAGTTCCCGGCACACCGGGAACTTCAGTCCGAAAAGGGCACTCCTACCGCGTTTCGGCCTCGTGGGCTATGCCGCGAGCGGCACCTCCGCTGTGGCCGAGACCACGCTGAGCCGGCCGTCGATGACGTCGACCGAGACTCCGCCGCCATCCAGAACCGCAGAACTGACCAGCAGCTCGGCGATGCGGTCGTCGAGCTCGCGCTGGATCACCCGGCGCAGCGGACGGGCGCCGTACTCGGGCTCGTAGCCGTGCTCGGCGATCCAGTCGATCGCCGCCTCGCTGATGTCGAGCGAGACGTTGCGCGCGGCCAGACGCGACCGCGTCGCATCCAGAAGCAGGGCCACGATCTGCCGCAGCTGCGGCTGGCCGAGCTTCGTGAACAGCACGATCTCGTCGATGCGGTTGATGAACTCGGGGCGCATAGCCTCGCGCAGCTTGCCCATCACCCGGTCGCGCAACGCCTTGTCATCGCCGAAGCCGTCGGCCGCGTTTGGCGCGGCGAAGCCGATGGGGCCTCCGCGGCTCGCGAGGAACTCCGAGCCGATGTTCGACGTCATGATGATGACCGTGTTGCGGAAGTCGACCGTGCGACCCTGTCCATCGGTCAGGCGCCCGTCGTCGAGAACCTGCAGAAGCAGATTGAAGATGTCGGGGTGAGCCTTCTCGATCTCGTCGAAGAGGATGACCGAGTAGGGGTTGCGCCGCACTCGCTCGGTGAGCTGTCCGGCCTCGTCATAGCCGACGTATCCGGGAGGGGCACCGACGAGACGAGAGACCGTGTGACGCTCGCCGAACTCGCTCATGTCGAAGCGCACCATGGCCTTGTCGTCGCCGAACAGAGACTCGGCCAGAGCCTTGCCGAGCTCGGTCTTTCCGACGCCAGTCGGGCCGAGGAACAGGAAGCTGCCCACGGGCCGGTTCGCGTCGCCCATTCCGGTGCGGTTGCGTCGCACCGCCTTGGCGACGACCGACACGGCGTCGTTCTGGCCGATGACGCGACCGTGCAATTCGTCTTCGAGCACGGCGAGGCGCTCACGGTCTACCTGGGTCAGGCGTGCGGCGGGGATGCCGGTCGCCCGCGAGATCACAGCCGCGATCTCGGCCTCGCCGACGACGGCGTCAACCGTGACGGCATTGCTGGTGGATGCCGACGGATTGGCAGCCGCAAGCTTCTCGTGCACGGCCTCGATGCGGTCGCGCAGCTTCGAAGCCTCCTCGTAGTGCTCGAGTGAGACGGCCGCGTTCTTCGATGCCTCGAGTTCGCTCAGCTCTTCGAGCAGGGCGGAGGTGTCGATTCGGGATCCGAGGCTGAGCCGCAGACGGGCGCCGGCCTGATCGATCAGGTCGATCGCCTTGTCAGGCAGGAACCGGTCGGTGACGTAGCGCGCCGACAGCTCGACGGCGCCGCGAATGGCCTCGTCGGTGTAGCGCACGCCGTGGTGCTCCTCGTAGGCGCCACGCAGTCCTGACAGAATCGCGATGGCGTCGTCGATGGAAGGCTCGCCGACGTGCACGGGCTGGAAACGGCGCTCGAGCGCGGAGTCCTTCTCGATCGAGCGGTACTCCTTGAGCGTGGTCGCGCCGACCACGTGCAGCTCGCCGCGGGCAAGCCGGGGCTTCAGAATGTTGCCGGCATCCATACCGCCCTCGCCGGAACCTCCGGCGCCCACGACCGTGTGCAGCTCGTCGATGAACACGATGAGCTCGGTCTTGTGGGCGCTGATCTCGTCCATCAGCGTGGTGAGGCGCTCCTCGAAGTCGCCGCGGTAGCGGGTGCCTCCGAGCATCGCCGGAAAATCGAGCGAGACCACACGCTTGTCGCGCAGCTGCTCGGGCACGTCGCCGGATGCGATGCGCTGGGCCAGGCCCTCGACGATAGCGGTCTTGCCCACGCCGGCCTCGCCGATCAGAACAGGATTGTTCTTGGTGCGGCGCGACAGGATCTCGACGGTCTGCTCGATCTCGTCGGCGCGGCCGATCACGGGGTCGAGGCCGCCGTCGCGGGCCATGGCGGTGAGGTCGGTGCCGAACTTGTCGAGCATCGGGGTCGTGGATGCCTCGGGCGCGTCGGCCTGCACGCTCGGCGCCTGCTCGCCCATCGTCTCGCGCATGCCGGACTGCAGAGCCTCCGGCGTGATGCCCGCGGCCGACAGAACCTGACCCGCGGGAGAGTCCTGGCTGATTACGAGGGCGAAGAAGAGATGCTCGGGATCGATGTAAGTCGAACCCGAAGCGCGGGCGACCTGGTACGCGTGGAACAGGGCACGCTGGGCCGACTGCGTGAATACGGGAGCAGAAACGGCCTGGCCGGTCTGTACCTGGGGCAGACGCTGCTCGGCGGCCTCGGAGATGTCGGCGGGGCGAACGCCCAGGCGGGCGATGACCTCGGCCGCGGGCTCGGTCTCGGCAAGCACGCGAAGAATGTGCAGGGCGTCGAGTTCACGGTGGCCGTGCTCGATGGCGAAGCGACCCGCAGATGCGAGAACCTCGTGGGTGCGCCGACTCATAAGCCGGCTGATGTCGATCGAGCGTCCCGCCTGGGCCGCGCGCTCACCCTGCAGATAACGGGCGAGGAACTCGTCGAACGAGTTGCTCCCGGATCCGTCGGATTCCGGGGAAGAGTTGGGGTCGAAACGATCGGGCAAAGTAACCTCCTGTGAAACTTGAGTGCCTTCGACTCAACTCAACAAAGCAGACCGCGATCTATTCCCGCGCTCCCCTCGCACACTGAGGTTCGGAGTATGGCCGCTTCGATGCCAAACGAAGCGGCCACACTCCGCACCTCAACGCTCCCTGTGGAGAGCGGGCGCGGCCGCAACTCGAAAGTTGGCACTATGTGCGCATGAGTCCGCGAGCGCCCAAGCCGTTTCAGCATCCTGACAGGGCCTTCACAGTGAGTGAAGCCTGCGGCCACGGCATCTCCCGACGCCGGCTGCGGGCTCTCGATTTCGATAAGCCATTCCATGGCATCCGGGTCGCAGCTCAAGAGCTGACCTTTCTCGACGATCTCTGCCGCGCATTTCTCCCTCGAATGCCGCAAGGCGCCGTCTTCAGCCATGTCACGGCGGCCGCGCTGTTCAGAATCCCCCTGCCACTCCGGCTGAGCACCTCACGCGAGCTGCACGTGTCTGTTCCAGCAACGCGGCGCGCGGTCGATGCGAAAGGCATCGTCGGCCACAAGGCCAGTCTCAGTGGCGACGACTGGGACAACAGGTTCGGGTTTGCCGTCACGACTCCGGAACGCACCTGGTGTGATCTGGCCTCGCTGCTCACGCTGCCTGAACTTGTAGCAGCGGGCGACAAGTTGATTGCGCGACGACTTCCACAGAGTTCCCGAGCCGCTCTCGAACGGGCCGTGTCCATCTACCCGTCGCGGCGTGGCATCCGGAATCTTCGACGCGCACTCGGCCTGCTCTCCGACCGGGCGGAGTCTCCGAGAGAATCGCTGCTGCGTGTCGCGATCGTTCTCGCGGGGCTGCCCGAGCCGACCGTCAACATGCGAGTCTTCTCGGCCAAAGGCAAGTTCTTGGCTCGAGTCGACCTTTGCTATCCCCACCTCAAGCTCTCTCTGGAGTACCAGGGCGATCACCACAGAACCGATCAGAGGCAGTGGCGCAAAGACATCACTCGTACGCGAGCGTTGCAGACCGACGGATGGACGGAGCTTCAGTACACGCAGTCAGACCTCGATGACCCGACGAGGTTCCTCGAGGAACTTCGCGTGATGCTCACTCGTCTCGCGCACTGAGGTTCGGAGTATGGCCGCTTCGATTCGCGAGGAAGCGGCCATATCCCGCACCTCAGTGCCCGAAGAAAACAACGGCGCTCGACGGCGTCGGAGGCTGCCGTTAGCGTGGGGGAATGCGACGGACTGCGGACGAGGCGGGTGGAGTCGACAGACGAACACCCTCTCCGAGGTCACCCCGGGGTACAACTCTCAGCCTGAACGCACAACCGCAGGCACCACACCGCGCTTCGCGCGGTCGCGGGCCCGCACCGATCGATCGGTCGCCCGCGGTTCGTCGCATCCATTCCAGGGCAGCGTGAAACAGCACTCGATAGCAGTGGGCCTCTCCCACGCCATGCTCGCCGCCCCCGAGTGGGCATTCGATCCGCTGATGGATGCCTGCGGCCGGGCACTCGGGGCACGTCCGGGCTGGCTCTGGCCCCTGGTCGACGGAATCCTCGACGTCTACCGTCGACCACCCAGAGACGCGCACCGCGAACTCGCACGGTGGATCGAGGCAAGCACCGCGTTTCGAGGCGCAATAGAGGCCGCCCGCGAGGCCGGGCGATCCATCGCTCTCGCGCATCTCGAGACTGTGCCGGCGAGCATGGGCCCAACGCCGCTGACCGTGCCATCCATCGCCGGACTCGGCGAGCTCGCCGACTTTCTCGGGGTGTCGGCGGGGCAGCTCGACTGGCTCACCGACACCGCACACTTCAACCGCCGGACTCCCCGCGGGCGGCTCCATCACTACAGTTACGACTGGCTCGCACGACCCGGGCGCACTCCCCGCCTGCTCGAGGTTCCGACACCGCGCATGCGCCGGGTGCAACGCCGCGTGCTCGGCGAGATCCTCACTGCGCTGCCTCTGAATGACGCGGCGCACGGATTCGTTCCGGGCCGTTCCGCCGTGACCGGTGCCGCAGCCCATGCCGGAGCCGAGACCGTCATCACTCTCGACCTGCAGAACTTCTTCGCGCGGGTCGCCGCCCGACGCGTCTACTCCGTCTTTCGGCAGGCCGGATACCCTGAGGCCGTCGCCCACGCGCTCACCGGTCTCTGCACGCACGCGGTTCCGCCGTGGGTCGGCGCCCGGATGCCCGTGGGCGGCTCGCTCGAGGATCGCTTGGCCCTGAAACAGGCGATCTCAGGATCGCACCTGCCGCAGGGATCGCCGACCTCGCCGGCTCTATCGAATCTCTCCGTTCGCCGCCTCGATACCCGACTGAACGGCTGGGCGGCGGCATCCGGTGCTGCCTACACCCGCTATGCCGACGATCTCGCCTTCAGCGGCGAAGGGCTGCGCGGTCGAGCGGCGGCCACATTCATCGCGGGTGTCGCGAGGATCGTGCTCGACGAGGGGCACCTGCTCAACGAATCGAAGACCCGAATCTCTGGCCGCGGGGCCCGGCAGAGCGTGACCGGTCTCGTCGTCAACGATGGTGTCGCCGTCGACCGGCCCTACTTCGACGAACTGAAGGCGATCCTGCACAATTGCGCGGTGCACGGTCCCCACGGCCAGAACAGGGCCCAGCACGCCGACTTTCGAGCGCATCTGTTAGGACGACTCGCCTGGGTCGAGAGCGTCAGCCCGTCACGAGGAGTACGACTACGACGCGAGTTCGACCGGATCGACTGGTCGTAGCCTGGAGCTACTTGCCTGCCAGCGCGGTGCACTTCGGGCAGTGCGGGTAACCGTTGGTGCCGAACTTCTTGTTCTCAACAGGAATCGCCTTGCCCACCTCGCAGTTGCGATCGTCGTGAAAGACGTGCGTGTCTTGCGGCTTCTTCGAGTAGTAGGGGTTGACCTTCATGGCCTCAGTCTACGAATCGGATCGCCCCTCGGCGCCCGCCCCAGGTCGGAACGAAGCGTCGTCACGAATGTCGACCCGCGTCACCCCGTCATGCTTCGACACCTCGATACGCGGCTCGGCGTCGGCCTCGGTCGACTTCGGCGCCGTGGTCAGCTGATCGTGGCGCTTCTCGTCGGCAGTCACAGCGCTGTCAGCCATTCAGCTTGCAGACGACGAGTCTGCCGGTGACGTGCCGTCAGACGGCGACCCGGTGACCTTGTCCTTCGCGGCCTTGGCCACATCGACCAGCTTCTCCTGAACAACCGGTGCGGCCTCGCGCACAAGATCGCCGGCGTCCGAAACAGCCTTCTGCACGTGGGGGTCATGCCAGACATCGCTCGCGCGGGCCTTCAGCTCGGTGTACTTCGCGCGTCCGGCCTTGGTGCCGAGAACGTAGCCTGCGGCCAGGCCCACGCCGAGTCCGAAGATGAGTCGTGCTGCCATGATGAGCTTCCTTCTATCCGAAATGAGATGCGGTTCCTCCAGCGTGGCATGATCGATCGGATGCCCCGCGGGGCTTGCGCTTCAGGCCTCCGGCTCCCAGCGCTTCGCGGCGGAAGAGGCGATGATCGCCAGTAGTGCGGCACGGAAGGCCTCCGGAGCGTCGACCTCCGGCATCATGTCGCGCTCCAGCGTGCGCGCCGAGTTCCAGACATCGACGCCGGCGGGCGTGACCGTCACGATGTGCCGTCGACGGTCGGCGGGGTCGGCGGTTCGCTCGATGAAACCCTCGCGCTGCAGCCGCTCGAGAGTGCGGGAGATGGTCTGGTTCTCTACGCGTGCGAGGCGGGCCAGATCGGTCTGGCTTCGAGGTTTTTCCTGCAGCAGATGCAGAACGACGAGCCCGGCGTGCGTGAGACCCAGTCGATCGAGCGTCTCGATCCAGGCGTGCTCGACGAGCCGTGATGCGGTGGCGAGCAGCCGCCCCGTGGGCCAGTCGTGCATGTTCGGGCCGGCAGCGGAAGCCCCCCGGGCTTCTGTCGTCGGCTCCTCGCTCATTGTCCAAATGTAAGCTACCGTCAATTAGTAAGCTGGCTGACCAATCGGAAGGCTCCCCATGTCGTCGACATCCACCGCAACACGCTCGGATCGCGCCCGCCAGATCACCGTGGCTGTCAGCGCCGTGATCGCCGTGGTCGGATCGTTCATCGGCTCGGGAGCTGCGGGCGGAACGCCCATCCAGAATGCCGCAGGCGGTGCGCTCGGCGCCGACTCGACCCCCATCGCGCCCGCCGGCCCCGCTTTCTCCATCTGGTCGGTGATCTACCTCGGACTCCTCGCCTACGCGGTGTGGCAGCTGCTGCCCGCCCGGGCGTCCGCTCCGCGGCAGCGTCTGGTGGGCTACTGGGTGGCGGCCTCACTCGTGCTCAATGCCGCCTGGATCCTCAGCGTGCAGTTCGATCAGCTCGCCCTCTCCTGCGTCGTCATCGTGCTGCTGCTGGCCGTGCTCGCCCGCACCTTCCTGCTTCTGGTCGATGGACGGCCGACCGGGCTGGTTGAGACGATCGTGCTCGACGGAACGATGGGCCTCTACCTCGGCTGGGTCTCGATCGCCACGGCCGCCAACCTGACGGCGGGACTGACCGTCTCCGGATTCGACGGCTTCGGCTGGGGCCAGGATGCCTGGGCCGTGATCGTGCTCGCCGTGGCCGCACTCGTCGGCGTACTGATCGCGATCCGGGGCCGGGGCCGGCTCACCCCCGCAGCATCGCTCGCGTGGGGTCTCGCCTGGGTCGCAGTGTCGCGCACGATCGGCACACTCGTGTCTCAGCCCGCCACGATCGCCGCCATCGTGGCCGCGGCCGTCGTGGTGATCACGACCATCGCCATCCGGATTACGACGCGATTCGCGACGCGCGCTCAGGGAACCCAGCGGTAGAGCTTGTCGGGCTCGCCCTCGGCGTCACCGGCCGCGTGGCGGCCGGTCGACCAGGCCTCTCGAACGAGCGAGAATCCCACGCTCTCGAGAAAACGGATGGCGACCGCGTTGCGCTGGAACGCCCAGAGCCGCAGGCCCTCGGGGCTCTCCCGCTTGGCGACTTCGATCAGCCGGTGCCCGACGCCGAATCCCTGCGCCGTAGTGCGCACGAAGAGCTGGCTGAGCCATCCGTCGTGCAGCGCGACGACGCCCACGATGTTGCCGTCGACTGTCGCGACCCACGCCTTCGTCTTGTGCAGCAGCACATTCGACGTCCACCAGCGGTCTTCCTCGATCGTGTTGCGGCCGCCGAGCCACGGCATCGAATCCTCGGTCGAATAGTGGATCACCTCCGCGATCGCGTGCGCGTCGCTCGCGTCGGCACGGCGCACATCGTCGATGTGCGTCGTGACCCGCTCCCTCTTCATGGCTACAGCTCTGACCCGCTGATCGAGAAGGTGTCGCAGCTGCCGGCGCCGTTCTTGAGCCCGGCCTGGAACCACTTCTCGCGCTGCTCGCTCGATCCGTGAGTCCACGTCTCGGGGTTCACCTGGCCCGAGCCCATCTCCTGGATGCGGTCGTCACCAATGACCGACGCAGCGTTCAACGCATCGGCGACCTGCGCATCCGTCACCGGCTTGAGGAACGTAACGCCGTCGACGTCTTCGGTGGTGGATGCCGCGGCCACCCACGCCCCGGCGAAGCAGTCGGCCTGAAGCTCGGTACGAACGGAGTCGGAAGTCGGCCCGGTGTCTGTGCGATCGGTGCGATCCATCACACCGAGAAGATTCTGGATGTGATGGCCGTACTCGTGCGCAACCACATACATCTCCGAGAGGGTTCCGCCGGTGGCCCCGAACTGCGTGCGCAACTCGTCGAAGAACGAGGTGTCGATGTAGATGGACTGGTCGGGCGGGCAGTAGAACGGGCCGGTGGCGCTGGAAGCCTGGCCGCAGCCCGTGCCGATGGAGTCAGTGAACAGATTGATGTCGTTCGTTGGCGTGAACGCCACTCCCAGAGCCGGGGCCTCATCTGTCCAGTAGTCGTAGAGCGAGTTCTCCGCTCCCACCATCAGGCATTCGACGTCGGCGTTCGCGTCGGATCCGAAGTCGCATTTCTCGAGGGACTCCTCGTTCTGAGTGCCCTGCTGTGCGCCACCCGCAAGGCCGGTGAGGTCGACGCCCAGAAGCTGAGAAAGCAGAAAAAGCCCGATAACCACGACAGCGCTACCGCCGCCCACCGCGATGCCGGTGTTTCGACCGCGTTTGGACACGCGACTCGTGTCGAGCTTGGCGTTGTCGTTGAAGGTCATAGCAAGAAGCTAGCGCTTCGGCCAGGCCTCGGGCAGCCCCCGTCGGCCGAGCACGGCATAGTGGTAATGAACGATTTTCACCCACCGCACCCGACCGGAGCCCACCGTGTCAGACCATCACTCCCCTATCGTGATCACCTCTGAGGAGGCCGCCCTCGACGCGGCCGAGTCGCTGGCCGAGCGGTTCGCCGCAGACGCGGCCCGAGCCGACACCGACGGCCGCGCGCCGTTCGATCAGATCGCGGCGCTACGCGCATCCGGCCTGCTACCCGCGCTGGTACCGACCCGACTCGGCGGCGGCGGGCTCGACTGGCACACCGTCTTGCGGGCGCTCCGCCCGATCATTCGCGCCGATGCGGGGCTCGGCCACGTGATCGCATACCACTTCGTGAACTCGTGGCGCATTCAGCTGAACGAAAACCAGCATGTGATCGACGACCTTTATCGTGGCCTCTCCGCCTCGTCCTGGTTCTGGGGCGGCGCAGGCAATCCGCGGGATGCCGGGCTCGAGCTGACACCGACAGCCGACGGCTTCACGGTGTCAGGCCGCAAGTTCTTCGCCACCGGCGCGCAGGTGGCAGACCGGGTGACGGCGAGCGGAACCAGGGTCGACACGGGCGAGCGCCTGGCCATCGTGATCGATGCGAAAGCCCCTGGAGTCGTGCACCACGACGACTGGAGCAACATCGGCCAGCGCCTCAGCGCATCCGGATCGGTGTCATTCACCGACGTTGCCGTTCCGCACGCGCACGTGCTCGGCCCGAACGAACAGGATGGCGAGCTGTACCGACCCTACGGATCGCTGTCAATCCTGGCGTTCCAGCTCGCGATGAACCACATCCACGTGGGGCTCGCCGAGGGCGCGCTTGCCGAGGCGGCTGACTACGCGCGCACCAAGACGCGCGCATGGGCGATGTCAGGGGTAGAGAACGCGGTCGACGACCCGTACATCCGGCAGACGATCGGCGAACTCACCGCTCAGACCCGAGCCGCGGATGCACTGACGTGGAGCGCGACGAACCTGTTCGTCGACGCCGCCAATAAGGGATGGGAACTCAGCGACGAGGAGCGCGGCAGAGCAGCTGTGGAGATCGCCGCTGCAAAGGTCGTGACGACACGCACGGCGCTGCACGTCACGTCGACCGCGTTCGAACTGATGGGCGCGCGCGCCACCAGCGAGTCGGCGGCCATGGACAGGTTCTGGCGCAATGCGCGCACCATCACACTGCACGACCCCGTCGTCTACAAGGCGCAGGAGGTGGGCGACTTCGCCCTCACGGGTGCGTTGCCCACCCCCAGCGCCTACAGCTGACCTAGGCGGGAACGCTCGCGAGCTCGTCGTAGGTCGCGAAGTCCTTCGCGATCTCGCTGCCCGTGAAGTTTCCGATCCAGCCGTCGTCGTCGTGGAAGAACCGCACCGACACGTACTCCGGGCGCGTGCCCATGTCGAACCAGTGGGTGGTGTTCGCGGGAACGGAGATCAGGTCTCCGGCCTCGCAGAACACAGCGTTGACCTTGCCGTTGGCGCGCAGGTAGAAGACGCCGCTGCCCCGAGCGAAGAAGCGATCCTCATCGTCGTCGTGGCGGTGCTCGCTCAGAAACTTCTGGCGGGCGGTCGCAGCCTGCTCGAGATACTCGGGCGAGTTGTCGTCGACGATCGAGACCACGTCGACGAGGGTGTACCCCTGCGCGGCGTTGACGGCATCGATCTCGTCGCGGTATGCCTCGAGAACCTCGTCCTGCGTCGGCTCGGCCGAGAGCTCCTTGAGCTCCCATCGGCTGAACCGGGCGCCGAGCGTCGAGAGCACGTCGGTGATGACCTGCGCGTCGCGGGTCTGGAGTTCGGGGGTGGAGGCGTTGTTCTCGTCCCACACGGTCAGAAGAGTCATACGCCAATCGTAACGATCAGGACACAGGCGCGGCCACACGAGTAATACGAGGTCATACGGCGTCAAGGCGATGGTCTCTGCTGGTTGAATCTGATCATCGCACTCCGCCCCTTCGGCAGTGCGGCCCGATTCGCTTGCCCTACCCACGCTTCCCTACCCACAGCTTTCAGGAGAAACCATGGCCATCTCGCGCCGCATCCCCCTACTCGTGCTCGCCGCGACGACAGTGCTCGCGTTGTCGGCCTGCGCCCAGTCGAACGGCACCACGTCGGAGGCGTCGACGGACGCGCCGGCCACCGCATCCGCTGCCCTGCCCGCCCCCTTCGACGGCGACCCGGTCAAGGTCGCCCTCGTGCGGCAGTCCGGGGCCGGCGACTACTTCGAGGCATGGGGCTCGGGGGCAGCAAAGCAGGCCAAGTCCGCGAACATCGACCTCACGGTCACCGACGCACGCAACGACAACGCGAAGCAGGCCAGCGACCTCGAGCAGGCCATCGCATCCAAGCCCGACGCCATCATCGTCGACCACGGCAACACAGACACTCTGCAGCCGCTCATCACGAAAGCCGTCGAGGAGAAGATCCCCGTGGTCGTCTACGACCTCGCACTCACCGACGCGACCGGCGTCGTGACCACCTCGCAGTCCGACGAATCGATGGCTTCGGGTGTTCTCGACCAGCTCATCGACGACGTCGGAGACGGCGCCAAGGTCGGCTATGTCTCGGCCACCGGCTACGCAGCCCTCGACCGCCGCGCCGTCGTCTGGAACAAGTACGTCGCCGACCACAAGCTCGACGTGGTGTTCTCGACCGGCAAGGTCTCGGAGTCGACCGCGACCGACAACATCCCGCTCGTCGACGCCGCCCTCAAGCAGAACCCCGATGTCAAGGCGATCTTCGCCCCCTACGACGAAATCACGAAGGGCGTCGTTCAGGCTGTGAACCAGAACAACCTCGGTTCGAAGGTCAAGGTCTACGGCATCGACATCTCGAACGCCGATATCGAGGTCATCACGGCCGACGGCAGCCCCTGGGTCGCCACCTCGGCGACCGACCCCTCCGCCGTCGGCGCGGCCGTGGTGCGCTCGCTCGCACTCAAGCTCGCCGGCCAGCTCGATGAAGACGACGTGCAGTTCCCGGCCAAAACGATCACGCAGTCGTTCCTCACCGACAACTCGATCGACAACGTCACCTCGCTGCGCGAGAAGGAGCCGAGCCTCGACCTCTCCGACCAGGTCACGGCAGACTGGCTTCCCGCCAACTCGTGATCGAATCGTCCATCCCTGAGGGAGGCGAGCTGGCGACACTGTCGCCGGTCGTCTCCCTTTCGGGCGTCTCCGTGGCCTACGGCTCGAATGTCGTACTCACCGATGTGACGCTCGACTTCTTCGCCGGCCGCATCACGGCCCTGCTCGGCGCAAATGGCGCGGGCAAGTCCACCCTCATCAAGGCGCTCTCGGGCGCCAATCCCCGATACTCCGGCGACATCGCGGTCGACGGCACCGTGCTGCACCTCTCCTCCCCCGTGCTCGCCAAGGCCCACGGCATCTCCACCGTTCATCAGAAGGTCGCCGACGGCATCGTTCCCGGGCTCTCGATCGCCGAGAACGTGGTGCTCGACGACCTGGCGAGCGCGTCACGGCATCCGCTTCGCAACGCAAAGCAGTCGCTTCTCGACGCCCGCGCCGCCCTCGCCACCCTGGGCCTCGATTGGCCCGACTCCCTGCTCGCGCAGGACGCGGCCCGGCTCAGCATCTCGGATGCCCAGCTGCTGGTGCTCGCCCGGGCGCTCAGGGGCACGCCGAGACTCCTCATCCTCGACGAGCCGACCTCTGCCCTGACAGCCGCCGAGGCCGAACGGCTCTTCGCCGTGCTCCGGGCCCTGCGTGACACAGGCCTCTCGATCGTCTACGTGTCGCATCGCTTCGGTGAGATCGAGGCGCTCGCCGACCGCGTGGTTGTGCTGCGCGACGGGCTGGTGCAGCACAGTTCCGAGCGGCCGTTCGCCTGGCACGAGATTCTGCACGACATGCTCGGTCGCGCGACCGAGCTCGAACAGACGCGGGTGGATGTCCGCCGCGGCCAGAACGTCGTCGCCCGCGTGAGCGGCGTCCCACTGCTTCCCGCAGCGCCCCCGCTCGACCTCGAGGTGCGCGCGGGCGAGGTACTCGGCATCCTCGGACTCATCGGGGCCGGCAAGACCGAGCTCGCCGAGCTTCTCGCAGGGCTCGCGCGGCCGGCATCCGGAACCCTCGAGCTCGACGGTGAACCGTACACACCGAAACGGCCCTCCGACGCGCTGCGCCGCGGCGTCGTGCTCGTTCCCGAAGACCGCCAGCGCCAGGCCCTGCTGCCCGGCTGGTCTGTCGCGCACAACATCTCTATCCCATTCCTCAAGATCTCGTCGGCTCTCGGCACTCTTCGCTCAGCCCGAGAGACCTCGCGCGCCCAAAAGGTGATCGACTCGCTCGGTGTCGTCACAGCCGGGCCGAATGCGTCGATCGACGACCTCTCCGGCGGCAACCAGCAGAAGGTCGTCGTCGGGCGGTGGCTGTCGGCCGGCCCGCGCCTCGCTCTTCTCGACGAGCCGTTCCGCGGCGTCGACATCTCTGCGCGTCGCGAGATCGGCGATCGCCTGAAAGACCTCGTCGCGGCTGGCGACGCGGCAGCCGTTGTACTCTCGAGCGACGTCGATGAGATTCTTGAGGTCGCCGACCGCGTGATCGTGCTCGTGGCCGGGGCGATCGAACTCGACGCCTACGCCGACGAGACAGACAGGGCGAGCATCGTCGGGGCCTTCCTCGGCGCGCGCACCCGAGACCATTCCGCCGTTCCGCCCGAAGGACACCCGAAATGACCAGCGCCACCCTCCCCCCTAAGACCGCCTCGTTCGCCGAGCGAGGAGCCGCCTTCGTCGTGCGCTGGGGATTCATCGGGGTGACCGTCGCCCTCATCGCGTTCTTCGTGATCACCGAGCCCAACTTCCGCACGGTCGACAACGTCTTCGGCATGCTCAAGTTCATCGCGCCAACAGCCATCGCGGGCTTGGGTGTGATGCTCGCGATCACCGTGGGCGGCATCGATCTCTCGGTGGGAGCCTCCGCCGGATTCGCCGTGTCGATCGCCGCCTGGACCATGGTGATCGGCAATCAGGTGGGTGCCGTCGCGATCGGCGTCGTTCTGCTCGGAGGCCTGCTCATTGGCGGACTGAACGCGTTTCTCATCGTCGTTGCACGCATCCCCGACCTGCTCGCCACCCTGGCGACCTCGTTCGTGATCGTCGGGCTCAAGCTGCTTATCGTCGACGGAAAGTCGATCTCATCGCAGATGTCACTGGCTGACGGCTCGACCGCGCCGGGCAAGTTCACGGCCGACTACCTGTGGCTCGACAGGGGCAGCCTCGGGCCGGTTCCCGTGCCCGTCATCATCTTCGTGGTGATCACGGCGCTGCTGTGGTTCATCCTGGAGCGCACGCGGTGGGGCCGCGCCCTCTACGCGGTCGGCGCGAACGCCGAAGCCGCCCGGCTTGCCGGCATCCGGGTTCAGCTCTACCGCACCATCGCCTACATGGGTTGTGGACTTCTCGCGTCGATCGCCGGTCTGCTGCTCGGTGCACGCATCGGCCAGGGCGACGTATCGGCCGGCAACTCGCTGCTTCTGGATGCCGTGGCCGTCGCCCTCGTGGGCGTCTCGGTTCTCGGCATCGGCAGGCCCAACGCCTGGGGAACAGCTCTCGGCGCAATCCTGATCGCCGTGATGGTCACCGGTTTCACCATGGTAGGACTGCCCTACTACGCGCAGGACTTCGGCAAGGGAATCGTGCTGCTCATCGCGCTGCTCTTCAGCTTCACGTTCTCGCGCCGCCGAACGGTCGTCACGGCCGGCAGCACGACCTCGTCATAGAACTCGTGGTTATGACCGATTTCAGCCAGCTCACCGTCGACACCGTAGCCGCCTATCTGGCCCAGCGACCCGCGCTCGCCGCGCGCATCCGCACGGATGGGCCACTCGACGTGGTCGAAGTCGGCGACGGAAACCTGAACCTAGTGTTCATCGTGCACGACGAGACCGGCGCATCGCTTGTTCTCAAGCAATCGCTGCCGCACGTGCGCACCGATCCGAGCTGGCCGATGACGCGCGAGCGCAGCGCCCGAGAGGCGCTCGTTCTGCGAACCCACGAATCGGCCGATGCCGAGCACGTGCCCGCGCTCTACGACTTCGACTCCGACTTTTACGTGCTCGCCATCGAGAACCTCAGCGACCATTCCGTCTGGCGCGGCGAGTTGAACGAGGGGCGAGTGCACGGCTTCGCGGCGGCCGAAATCGGGCGCTACATCGCGCGCACCGCCTTTCACACCTCGGTCTTCGGGCTCGACCCGCTCGAGCAGAAGAGGCTGGCCGCGGCCTCGATCAACCCCGAGCTGTGCCAGATCACCGAAGATCTGGTGTTCACCGAGCCCTACATCGACCACCCGCACAATGCGGTTCTGCCCGCGAACGAGCCCGATGTGGCCGCGCTGCGCGCCGACCGCGCGTTGCTGGCCGAGATCGGCATAGCGAAGTACCGGTTCATGACGAGCGCGCAGTCACTGATCCACGGTGATCTGCACACGGGCTCGGTGTTCGTGCGCGATGCGTCCGACGGGATCCCGTCTTCTGTTCGTGCCTTCGACAGCGAGTTCGGGTTCTTCGGGCCCACCGGATTCGACCTCGGCGCGCTGTGGGGCAACTTCGTGATCGCGGCGGCTCGGGCAGTGGCGCTCGGCTGCCCCGACCGGGCATCCGAGATCCTCTCGCTGCCCGCGTCGCTCTGGAATGCGTTCGAGGCCGAGTTCCGGTCACTGTGGCCGTCGCGTCGTGACCCGCGCGTCTGGGGCGACGATGTGCTCGACACCCTGCTCGCCGAGTTCAGGCAGGATGCCGCCGTCTACGCCGGGGCGAAGGCCATCCGGCGCATCGTCGGCTTCGCCAAGGCCAGCGACATCGAGACCCTCGACCCCGTGCTGCGCGAGGGCGCGGCCCGCGGCGTGCTGCGCGCCGGTCGCGCGCTCGTCCTGGAGCGCCGCGCCCTCGACACGGTCGAAGCGCTCTCGGCAGAGACCGCCGCGATCCTCCGCTCCGCAGCAACTCGCTTCGAGTTCTGACACCCCGCCCCTGACCCCTGTCGAAGGGCAGCACATCGACCCGGCACACAAGCACCTTCCCCGACCGATGACTGTGCTTTTCCGCCGGATGGATCCCGCACGCGTGATCGACCCGGCGCGTATGCATCGAAGGTCGGTATTGAGGGTGCATGTGCGTCGAGTCGATGCGCGGCGGAGCCCGCCGCACGCCGAGGGCCCGTACAGCCCCGTCGCCTAGGCTCGTCGGGTGGATGCACTGCTCGCGTTCTGGGAGCGCGTGACCTCCCAGCAGCCCGCCCTCCCCGCTGCGGAGAGCTGGATAGCCATCGCCGTTGCGGCCGCCGTCGTGCTCTTCCCTCCCGGCTGGCGCCTCGCGCGCCACGCCGTCACCATCGCGCACGAGGCCGGCCACGCGCTCGTCGCGATGCTGACCGGCCGAAAGTTGTCGGGCATCCGGCTGCACTCGGACACGTCGGGCGTGACCGTCAGCCGCGGCAGGCCGCGCGGGCCCGCGATGATCGCGACCCTTCTCGCGGGCTACACCGCTCCCGCGATTCTCGGGCTCGGCGCATCCTGGATGCTCGGGGCCGGCTACGCGACCGGCATGCTGTGGGCGCTGCTCGCCGCCCTCGTTCTGGTGCTCGCGCAGGTGCGCAACTGGTTCGGCCTGTGGAGCGTTCTCGTCTCAGGCGTCCTCGTGTTTGCCGCGACCTGGCTGCTCGATGAGCGCTGGCGCGCACTCGTCGCCACCGCCATCGTGGCGTTTGTGCTGCTGGGAGCGCTTCGGGCCACGATCGAGCTGCAGCGGGTGAGACGCGGCGGCCGGGCCCGAAACTCGGATGCCGACCAGCTCGCGCGCCTCACCCACATACCGGGCATCGTCTGGGTGGGGGTGTTCCTGGTCGTCGCGGTGGGCTGCGCCGTGGTGGCCGGCGCCTTCCTCGGCCTGACGCCCCTTCCGAGCATCGCGGGCTGAGCCTGTTCGACTCGCAGGACTACCTCCGAGAGAGCACAATCTGCAGCAGCGCCTCGGTGAGTTCGAGGTGCCAGCGCGCCTGGCGCAGATCTCTGCCCCACGCATAGATGCCGTGGTCGGCCACGATCAGGGCGGGCACATCGTTCTCTCCCGAGGCGGGCCGCACGTACAGCGCCTCGAACGCGTCGCCGAGCACGGTCATGTCCTGTCCGTTGGCGATGACGGGAATCGTCACTGTCTCGCCGTGCGCCGAGTGCCCGATGCCCTTCAGCATCTCCAGATCGCGCAGCACAACGCCCTCGGGCCAGTGGTGCCCCGCGGTCACCGCCGCGAGCGCGTGAACATGGATAACAGCTCCGGCACCGGTGACCGCGGCGATGCGTGCGTGCAGGCCGGCCTCGGCCGAGGGGCGCTGCTCCGATCCGCCCTCGCCGAGCACCCCGACGCCGTCAGCGTCGACGACCACGATGTCGGCGGGCGTCAGCTCGCCCTTGTCGAGACCGGAGGCCGTGACCGCCAGGCGAAGCGGGTCGCGCCCCACGGTGACCGACAGATTGCCGGCCGTTCCGGGCATCCAGCCGCGAGCGGTGAAACGCGCACTCTCGGCGGCGAGCGAGGCGCCGGCACGGTCGAGCACCTCTGCCGTCACGGGCCCGTCTTCGAAGATGCTCACGGCGCCGTGACCTCGACGTGCTCGAATGACGAGACCACGGGGGCGGTTCCGAAGTCGGCGCCGAAGAACGGCTCGCCCTCGCGCGAGAACGCGACCACCTGCCATCCGGCGTTCTGGGCGGCGCGCACCTCATCGGGGTTGTCGGTGAAGAAGACGAGATCGGCGGGCTCAGCCCCGAGGCGCGCCGCGATGGTGTCGTACGAGGCCGCCACCTTCTTGGGCCCGGCGTTCACCGTGTCGAAATAGTCGGTGATCAACGGAGTGAGGTCGCCGTCGGGCGAGTGCCGGAACCACGGCACCTGCGAGGTGACCGAGCCCGAGGAGAAGACCGCGATCTCGACACCGTTGGAGTGCCAGTCGCGCAGTCGCGGAATGACGTCGTCGAAGAAGTGCGAGTTGATCTCGCCGCGACGGAAACCCTCGGCCCAGATCTGGCCCTGCAGCGTCTTGAGCGGCGTGGCCTTCACGTCCTGCGCCATCCAGTTGTGCAGCACGCCCACGACCTGCTCGGTGTCGGCGCCCGACGGCAGCCCCGCATCGGCGATCGCCTGCGCCCGCGCCTCGGCCACGGCGGCGTCGTTCGCGTGGGCGTCGAGCCAGCTCTGCAGGCGGGGACGTGCGTAGTCGTAGAGGTCTCCCAGAATGAACCCGGCGGCGCTCGTCGTGCCCTCCAGATCGACCACGAGGGTGCGTGCGGTCAGCGAGAGGGATGCGGTGTCGGTCACGGTGTTGCTCCAGGGGCGTCGGTCGAAGTCGGGTCGTCGGTCAGGGTGAGGGGTGCGGCAGTTCCGGTCACGATCCAGTGCCGGGCCGCGTCGAAGACGGCGCGCTGTGCTCGCGGTGCCGCGTCGGATGGCAGGCTCTCGAGGTCGGCGGCGTGCGACCAGCCCGCCACCCGACGTATGGCCTCGACGCCAGCGAAGCGCCAGGCATCCGAGCGCACGCTCTCGAGAAAGTCGTCGTCGAAGTCGACCGAGTCGTCGTCGTCCCAGACGTCGACGAAGGCCTGCCAGCTCGCCGCGATCGCGTCTTCACGAGCGGCGGCGAGACCCTCGTGGCCCGCGGCCCGGGCGGCGATGGATGCGATGGCGAGATTCGACCAGAACAGCCCGAGATCGAGACCGATCGGCCCCACGAAGCTGAACTCCGGGTCGAAGACGGTGACCTTCTGGGTCTTCTCGGGAGTCGATCCGATCATGACGGATCCCGAGTGCAGATCGCCGTGCAGCAGCGCCTGCGCGGCGTTCTCGAAGCGCTTGCGCACGAACGCGACTCCGGCCTGCACCTCGCGGTCTTTATAGAGGGCGGCGATGCGCTCGTCGAGCGACGCATGCCACCAGTTGTGCTCGTGTGCGCGAAACGGCTCGTCGAGCACCACCTCGGTGGTCAGCCGGCACAGCTCGGCGTTGGCAGAGGCGGCGACGAGCTCGGCGTGGGCCGGCTCGCCCAGCGCCTGGATGCTCGTGGCAAGGCTGAGCTCGCCCACGAACCGTCCCACCACGTCGCCGACCGCGCCGAAGTCGATGTACGACACCGCCCGCCCGGCCGACGCATCCTGAACCTGGCGCACCAGCTCGTCGCGCAGAACCTCGAGGGCTGAGAGGTCTTCCATGACCATCACGAAGCGGTCGAGGTCGACGTGCACGATCGAGGGCACCGCATCCGGAACCAGCCGGCCCAGCAGCTCGTATGCTCTCGCCTCGGCGCCGATGCGCGCCGGATCGATGGGCCACTCGGGGCCGGCAGCCTGCACGAACGGCGGCGCCTGCTTCACGGCGACACTGCCCCGCGGGCCCGCCGCGATGAACACGCGGTTCATGTTGCCGGCAGTCACCTCGCGCACGGTCACGTCGGCAGGGTTGTCGGCGAGTGAGCCGAGCAGGCCGACGTGTGAGAGGTAGCCCACGACCTCGTCGCGATTCGTGAGCAGGGCGTAGTCGACGGTCACGAGTTCTCTCCGGCGAAGTAGTCGGCGATGTTGCCGGGGGCGAAGTCTCCGCGGTCGGTCACGATGCGGGTGACGAAGCGCGGTGGGGTCACATCGAAGGCCGGATACCACGCGTCGGTCACGAGGCCGGATGCGGTGCGCGTTCCGAGCGTCGACAGCACCTCCGCCGGGTCGCGGTCTTCGATCACGATGTCCGCGCCCGACGCGAGCGTCGCATCCGGTGTCTGCACCAGCGCATAGAACGGAACGTCGAATGCGTTCGCGGCGATCGCGAGGCCCAGGGTGCCGACTTTGTTGGCGATGCTGCCGTCGAGACTCACCCGGTCGGCGGCGGTGACGAGGGCGTCGATCGGGCCGATCGACGATCCCGGGGCGAGGGCCGCCGCGCCCATTCCGTCGGTGATGAGCGTGACGTTCTGGCCGAGTTCCCGCAGGGTGTGCGCCGTGAGTCGGGCTCCCTGAAGGTAGGGACGCGTCTCGGTGGCGACCCAGTCGTAGTGCTTGCCCGCCTCGTTCGCGGCGCCGAGGAGTTCGATGAGATAGGAGTCCATCCAGCAGTGGGTCAGGATCTTCGCGCCGTCGGGCAGCAGTTCGACCGTATGCCGGGCGAGGCGACGGCTGCGCGCGTGATATTCGTCGAGGCCCTCGCGCACGGCTGCGATGGCGCGCTCCACGAGTTCGGCCGTGGTGGTGGCCTGTTCGATCGCGTGCAGCACCAGGTCGACGGCCTCGCGGGGGTGTCCGTTGGTGGGTCGCGCCGTCGCGAGCGCGTGGCCGGCGGCGGCCAGGGATGCGCGTGCCGCGTCGACCGCGAGGCCGCGGGACTGCAGGGCGGCGAGTTCGAGCCCGGCGTACGCGGCATAGAGCGGGCCGGAGCTCTGCGTGACCATCGCTCGGATCGCCTCGGCGACCTCGAGGGGGGTCTCAGCCCGAACCCACTCGGTGTGCTCGGGAAAGACGCGGCGATCGAGGATGAGCACGGCGTGGGCGCCCGAACGCTCGTCGCTGACGAGCCTCACGGAGTCGTCGAGAGTCGCGGCCGGCTGTCTCGCCCCGGCGCGCCCCGGCTCATCGATGTGGGTCACACGTGCTCCTCGTCAGGTCGGCAAAGCCCCCATCGAGAATACCGAGCTTTGGCGGGCACTATCCGCGCGGGTCGCGTAGCGCCTCGCACCCACCCCGCGCCCTGAGCCTGTCGAAGAGCACTCGTTCCGCCCTCGTCCACTCCTCCACAGGCCCACCTCTTCCAGAGCTATCCACAGCTAAAGTAGCTGATCACACCTCGAATGCTCTCGCGAACCCAATGTCGGTGGCTACTGTTTTACTTCTCGTATGGACCTCCTCGACGCTTCCCTCGGCGATATCGCCGCGCGGCTTCGGGAGCTCCTCGATCTCGACCGAGCCGCGGCTGCCGGCACTTCCGGTGACGCTTTACTCGAGGCCGCCCACGACTGGGAGGCAATCGGCCGCGCCGGCGACGCAGCGCGCACCTGGGTCGCGGCGGAGATCGCGAACGAGTCCCGCCGCGAACTCGATACGTCAGGTCTCGCCTACCGGCATGGCTTCCCGTCGGCGAAGCAACTCCTCGCTTCCACGACGAACATCTCCGAACGCACGGCGGCCACCCGCATCAGCCTCGGCCAACGGGTGCGCTCCTCGGTCTCGATCTCAGGCACCCCGAATCCGAGCTTCTTCCCTGTGGTCGAGTCCGCATTCTTCGCGGGCGACATCGGGGTGGACACGGCGGCGATGATCTGCCGCACCCTCTCCGAAGCGGTGAACCGCGTCGGCCGGTCAGATGCCACCGACCATGCAGAGCGGCACCTGGTCGCGGCGGCGACCGCGACCGTGAGAAGCGATCGTGACCCAGATGCAGACGCCGACGCCGAGGCCGACGCTATGGCGAGGCCTCCGATGCTGTACACGGTCGAGGAGATCGGTCGGCTCGCGATCCGTATACGCGAGCATCTCGACCCCGACGGCGCAGAACCCCGAGACACGATAAAGCAGTCCCTTCGCGGCTTCAGTTACCCGAGAGTCGGAGTCGACGGCATGGCTCGCGGCAGATACGCCCTGCCGCCCCTGCAACTGGGAGTGTTCCTGGCCGCAGTCGACTCTATCCTCAGCCCACGCACACCCGACCCCGCCGAGCACGTTGCAGACGCCGACTCGACCGACGGCGGCGTGAGCGCCGAAACCGAAATCTCTACATCAGATGACCAGGTCGTTTTAGACCCGCGAACTGCGGAGCAGAAGCTACTCGATGCCGTCATGACCCTCATCGACATGGCTGCAGCGTCCCCTACCGCATCCCGTCTCAACGGGTCAGCCCCGACGGTGAACGTGCATGTCACCTTGGCAGATCTCCAATCAGGTCGCGGAGCGGGGTGGATCGATGGAAGCACAGAGCCGATACCGATCAGCGCCGTCAACCAACTCCAGTGCGACGGCGACACCGTCACCACCCTCTTCGGAAACCACGGCGAGATCCTGAACCACGGCAAAACACAACGATTGGCGACGCGACGACAACGAAGAGCACTGGCAGCGCGAGATGGCGGCTGTGTCATGCCAGGGTGCACGGTTCCACCGTCGCGATGTCAGGCACATCATGTTGTTCCGTGGGTGAGTCATACCTTCCTGCCCGGGCGCACAGACATCGACAATCTGGCACTGCTCTGCTCTTTCCATCACTCCACGATTCACTCGTCTGCGTGGCAACTCGAGATGATTCACGGCAAACCGCACGTCAGGCCACCCACCTGGCTCGACCGGCAGCGAACACCGCGCCCGGTAGGCCAGCAACGCATCGGCAGGCCATGGTGAAGCACGGCGGTTCGACAGGCTCATAGAACGACATATCCGTTCGTCGAGCTTGTCGAGACTCCGCTCCCTTAGATGTTCGCTCGGCGTGGGCGTCTTGGCTCTTCAGCGGCAGCGCGCATGGCGACAACGGCCACCAGACCGGCGGTGATCGCTGCGGCCAGCATCGACGGCAGCAGATAGAGCCAGATCGCCAACACCTGGAAAAAACCCAACGTCGCAGTCCATGCGATCAAAGTCACAACCCCGACGAGAGCACCTCCGATACACTGTCGAGTTCTCATCGGCATCGATACGGGAAGTCGCCGAACAGCATGGAATACGGCCTTGCACACAAGAAATACGCTCACGAACACGCCCGTGGCTCCTGCTATCGCCCCGATGATCACGAACCCCCAGAAGCTCAAGTTCCCTGATGTCCAGACAGCCGCGTTCACGTTCGCCGCGATGAAAAAAGCACCGGCAGAACCGAGCGCAGGCAAAGACGAGGACGGCCGGTCCGTGTCCGTCCACTCATCACGGTCATAGCGACCAGCCATTGATTCCCCCAATAAAATCCTCGCTTCGTTCCGCAGAGCATATCGATGCCCGGATCAGCCGCGCGAGGGAAGGCAGAAAGACGGCGGCGAGCAGAAAGACCGATGCGATTCCCGACCAAACGAAGGGCAAGTTTCGGCAGAACGACCGGAACTCACGGCAAAGACGATCGAGGCCGCCGGCGGGCCCGTACCTGGGCTGGCCCGCGTCACGATATCGGCGCACCCCGAGTGGTGGAGGCGAGGCCCGTCTAGAGTTTCTAGCATGACGGTTTCCACCCCACGGCCGGGGCGCTCAGCGGCCTCGATCGTGGGACGAGTCGTCGCGGGCGTCGTCAGCCTCGGCGCAGGGATCGTCTTCGTCTTATGCGGCTGGCTCGTGATATCGAGCCGATTCGGCCCGCCCCAGACAGACATGCACGGCTATGGCCTGATCTTCGGCAGCGCACTCTCGACGATCGCCGCTCTCGTTCTCGCAGTCGCGCTTCCCCTGTCATTCAGCCCTCGCCGCCGGCGTCAGGTGTGCGCGTTCAGCATGCCGTTCTTCGTCATCGTGCTCGGTCTCGTGATCGCAGCCCTCGTCACTGCCTAACCGCCTAATCCGCCCGACCCGCCGGGCCGCGCCCTACGATTGGTTGACCACCAGCGCACCGACGGAGAGCAGCACATGCCCACGAGTAAGAAGCGATCCTCAGCGAAGAAGCGCACCGGGGTGTCCCGCTCCGTTGCAACCTCGCCCACCGCGATCTCCGCTCTCACCCTCGCGTTCGGCACCTGGTACCGCGTGCACGTCGAGGGTCTCGACGACCACCCGACTCCCGAGGCGATGCTGGCCTCCTTCTCGCGGCTCACCACGATCACCGCAGGCCTTCCCGGAAAACGCACCCTCGCGCATCCGGTGCCTGACACCCTCGACGCGCTGCTCGATCACTTCGACGAGGCCGACGACGCCGAACTCGACGACCCGCTCTGGGAGGGCGCATCGGTCGTCGACGTGCTCGATCACCTGCTCGACTTTCTCATCGAGACCGAACGCTGGCGCGGCACAACGGCAGAGCTCGAGGAGAGCTCGGAGATCATCCACGAGCTGACCGGAGACGAGGGTGGCGCCGCCTCAGGCTTCTTCACGCTGCTGGTAGAGAGCCTCGAGACCGTGCAGGCCGCTCCGGTCGAGGCGCAGATCGCGTCGCTCGACCGCTGGTCGGTCATCGCCGCCATCCCCGAGTTCCTCGCATGGATAGGCGACAAGAAGACCCTCACCGCGACCGGGGCCCTCCGAACGGCGGACATCCCGGTCGTCGCCACCATGCTCGGGCTTGCGCCGCAGCGCCAGGTTCCCGGCGGCAGCATGTGGGATTCGCAGCCACTCTCGGCCTGGTGGTACGCCCTCACCGAGTCGCGCATCATCGCAATCGACGGCGCGTCCCTGCGTGCGGGCTCAGGCTTCGACGCGTGGACCGGCGACGATTCGAAGGCCGAGGCGGCCCTCGACCTGCGCGTGGCGTTCGTGCGCCACTACCTCACGTGGTGGCTCACCAAAGAGCTGGATGCCGACACCGAATTGGGTTCGGAGGTCACCATCCGGGTCATCGGCCAGCTCTGCGTGGCCCTCTCGCCCGATCTGCTGCCCGGCGCATCCGTTGACGCCCTCAACCTCGTCTTCGATGACGCGCGGCCCGATCACGACGACCCCGACGACGAGGGGCTGTTCGGCGACGACGATGAAGAACTCTCGGCCGAGGTGCACCGCTTGTCGAACGAGTACGCCTCCGAGCGAACGATCGCCGTGCTCGCAGAGCTTGCCGCCTCTGGTGCGTTGACCGAGACGCCTGTGCCGGCCGGAGGCATCCGCTATGCCGTCGAGCCAGACCGGGCGCACGCATTCTCTCGGGCGCTGCAGTTGGCCGTCGGAGGCTTCGTCGACGACGAGAGCCCCGCTCCCTGAGCTTGTCAAAGGGCGTTTCGACAGGCGCAACGAACAGCGCGGGTTAAGCCGCGAAACGGTCTGTCGCCTCGATCAGCGCATCGAGGATGCCCGGTTCGTCGAAGGCGTGGCCCGCGTCGGGAATGATACGGAACTCTGCGTCGGGCAGCGCCTCATGCAGATCCCAGGCGGTCACCGCCGGGGTGCACAGGTCGTAGCGGCCCTGCACGATCACGGTCGGAATGTCGCGCAGCACTGCCGCATTCGCGATGAGCTGGCCGTCCTCCATCCACCCCGCATTCACGAAGTAGTGGTTCTCGATGCGCGCGAACGCAAGCGCATAGGTGGGGTCGGCGAACGCCGCCACTAGTTCGGGTCGCGGCAGCAGGGTGATGGCGGATGCCTCCCACGTCGCCCACGCGACCGCCGCCGGCCCGTGCACGGCCGGGTCGGGATCATTGAGCAGACGATGGTAGGCCTGGATGAGTGACCCGCGCTCGTCGACCGGAACCGGCGCGAGGAAGCCGGGCCACAGATCGGGCAGCACCTCGTTCGCCCCGGCTCCTTCGTAGAACCAGGCCAGCTCGGAGAGCCGGAGCGTGAAGATCCCGCGCAGCACCAGCTCGGTCACGCGGTCGGGATGCGTCTCGGCATACGCGAGCGCGAGGGTGCTGCCCCACGAGCCGCCGAACACCTGCCAGCGGTCGATGCCGAGGTGCGTGCGCAGCCTTTCGAGGTCGGCGACCAGGTGCCAGGTCGTGTTCGTTGTCAGGTCGAAGCCAGACTCGCTGACGTGCGGCAGGCTGCGACCACAGCCGCGCTGATCGAGAACGACGATGAGGTAGCGGCTCGGGTCGAACAGGCGGCGATGAGCCGGGCTGGAGCCGCCGCCCGGCCCTCCGTGCAGAAACACGACGGGCTTTCCCTCTGGGTTGCCCGACGTCTCCCAGTAGATCGACTGCCCATCGCCCACCTCGAGGAGTCCGGAGTCGAAGGGAACGATTTCAGGGTAGAGGGTGCGCATGCTCTCGATTTTACGGAGCGCGCACGGCCCTCGGCATCCGTGCCTGTTGCCCGTGACGACGGATGTTGCCGGTCGCCCGGGCACATTCGTCGCCACGGGCAACACTCAGCTACCGCGAGGCAGCGCTAACGCCCGACGAGCCCCGTCTCGTAGGCGAGGATCACGGCCTGAACCCGGTCGCGCAGCTCCAGCTTTTGCAGAATGCGGCCGACGTGGGTCTTCACCGTCGACTCCGACAGCACGAAGCGCGCCGCGATCTCCATGTTCGACAGCCCTTCGCCGATCGCAGTCAGCACTTCCAGTTCGCGCTCTGTGAGCACGGCCAGCCGCGCGGCCGAGGCTGTCTGCGAGGGCCCGCCCGACGCATCCGGAAGACTGTCGCCGAACATCGTGAGCAACTCGCGGGTGATGCGCGCCGACACAGCCGCATCTCCGGATGCGACGGCCCGGATCGCCGAGACGAGTTCGGTCGGTCTGGCGTCCTTGAGCAGGAATCCGCTGGCTCCCGCGCGCAGGCCGGCGAACGCGTACTCGTCGAGGTCGAAAGTGGTGAGAATGATGATGCGACTCGCCGCCTGCTCGCGCACGATCTCACGCGTCGCCTCGATGCCGTCGAGAACGGGCATGCGCACATCCATGAGAATCACATCGGGACGCAGCGCCCGAGCCTGCCGCACCGCGTCGCGGCCGTCGCCGGCCTCGCCCACGACCTCAAAGCCGGGCTCGGACTCGAGCACCATGCGCATGCCCACCCGCAGCAGGGCCTGGTCGTCGACGAGCAGGATGCGCACGGCCGGGTTTTCGGTGGCGCCGGCGGGATCGGGGGCGAGACTCATAGCGGGGTGCTCTCTTGTCTGGATGAAGGGTCTGAGGGGTGAGCTGCCGTCGGAATTCTCGCGTGCACTCGCCAACCGCGGGGTTCGATCGGTCCGGCGTCGACGGTGCCGCCGTAGAGCGCCACGCGTTCGCGCATGCCTATGAGTCCGCGGCCCGAGCCGACAGAGACCGTCGCGGAGTCGGCTGCGGTGCCGAGTCCATCGTCGCGCACGATCACCTCGGTGAGGCCAGCGGTCGTGAAGTCGACGGCCACCTCGACTCGTGACGGTGTTCGTGCGTAGCGCAGGGCATTCGTCAGAGCCTCCTGCACGACCCGGAAGACCGTGAGCTGCGTGGCCGATTCCTCGGGCACTGCGCCCGAGACCGTCAGCGTGATCGGCAGGCCCGCGGCGCGGTACGAGTCGATGAGGGGGCGCAGCTCGTCGAACGTGGGCTGCGGAGCCAGGGGAACGGCACCGGTCGCGGAGGGCGCGCCACCGGGGCCTTCACCGGAGGCCTCCGTCAGAACTCCGAGCACTCGGCGCATGTCGGTGAGCGACGTGCGGCCGATCTCCGAGACGTGCGCCATGGCATCCATCGCCCGGCCCGGGTCGCTGGTCGCGGCGCGCGTCGCGCCATCTGCAAGGGCGATCATCACGGTCAGGCTGTGGGCGACGATGTCGTGCATCTCGCGGGCGATGCGGGCCCGTTCGGATGCCGTGGCGAGTTGCGCCTGCTGGTCTCGCTCGCGGGCCAGCTGAGCCGCGCGGGCGAACAGCGCATCCATGTATCGCACCCGATTGCCTACGCTGATGCCGATCAGCGTCGCGATCACGAACATCATGCCGTAGCCGAAGAACGCGACAAGCGCTATTGCCACGTCGAGCAGGCCAGCGGAGAGCGCGCCGATGGTTGCGACGATGGTTCCGATGATCGTCCAGAGCCACGCCGATCTCGCCGATCGGTAGACCGCGAGCGCATACAGTGCGATGACCATCGCGATGACCCCGACCGACGAGCCGGTGCTTCCCGGGATCACGGCAAGCAGGAGTGCGCTCGAGATTCCCGCGAGAATGCGAGGAATGAAGCGGCGGAACAAGATGGCTGCCGTCGTTCCGAGCGAAAGGATGGCCGACATCAGAACCCCGGCGATCGGCATAGAACCGTTCGCAGACGCGAGCACCGACCCGATCGACGCGTAGTAGAACAGGCCCATCAGCACCGAGTCGATGATCCACGGGTTGCGGCGGAAGAACGTGCGGATGAAGCCGGGCGGCTTCGGCAGGCCGAGCCGCTGCGGATCGTAGTCCTCGATCCGCCTCGGCCGCAGAACGCGCGACGATCCAGCCTGGGCCTGGGGCACCATGGCTGGATCGGTCGACACGAGAGCTACGCGTCCCTTCGCTTCATCAGAACTGCCGCGGTGGCGATGAACACGGCGACCCATCCGAGCATAACGAGCAGCGCCTGCCATGGTTCGAAGGTTCCGCCCCAGTAATAGAGGCCCTGTCCGGCCGAACTGGGGGTCCATCCGGCCAGAGTGTTCGCCCAGGCCGCCGGAATCACCACGAGAATCGTCGGAGCCACGAGCAGTAGTCCAAGGCTGGCCGCGATACCGCCCGGTGTCGAGCGCAGCGTCGCACCGATACCGAGCGAGATCAGGCCGATCATCACCAGGAAGGTGGCTGCTCCGATGAAGTGCAGCCACAGCGTGCCATCGAAGGGGTTGGCCTGCACGCCGGCTCCGGCAAGGATCGGCATCGTGACGAAGTAGGCCACAACAATGCTGACCAGAGTCACCACGAACGTGGCGATGGAGAAAACGATGGCCTTGGCGGCGAGCACGGGCAGACGGCTCGGAACAGCCATGAACGACGAGCGGATCTGACCGGTCGCGTACTCACCACTGATCACGAGCACTCCCAGTACAGCAATCACCAGCTGACCGAAGATGAGCCCCACCGAGGTGACGCTCACGGCCGCGTCCGTCGCCTGGGCGCCGGAGATCTCCCCGAAACGATCGGTCGCGGTCAGCGAGAAGAGCACCGCCATGCCGATCTGAATGGCGACGATGATTCCGAACGACCACCAGGTGGAACGCAGGCTCCGCAGCTTGATCCACTCGCTGCGCAGAATGCCTGTGGCGCTGAGGCCACGGCTCGACGCGTCGATGTGGCTCGAGCGGGCGAGGGCGGGTTGGGCAAGGGTACTCATCGGACAACCTCCGGGGTGACGGACTGCGTGTGGTATTCGACTTCGTCTGCGGTGAGACGAAGGTAGGCCTCTTCGAGAGAGCCGGTGACGGTGGTCAGCTCGTGCAGCACCAGACCGTTGGATGCGGCGACGCCGCCGATGGTCGCGGCCGAAACGCCGGCCACGTCGAGCGTCGAGCCGCTCGCCGAGGTGATCTGAACATCCGGAGCGGCGAGCAGCCGGGCGAGCTCGGCCGCCTGTGGGCTGGAGACACGCACAGAGGTGACCGCGCCCTGCCCGACGATGTCGGCTACAGGAGCGTCTGCGATCACGCGACCCCGTCCGAACACGATGATGTGATCTGCGGTCATGGCCATCTCGCTCATGAGGTGACTCGAGAGCAGAATGGTGCGACCCTCGGCGGCGAGGTGCTTGAGCAGCCCGCGCACCCACAGAACACCCTCGGGATCGAGGCCGTTGATGGGCTCGTCGAGGATAAGGGTCTGCGGGTCTCCGAGGAGGGCCGCCGCGATGCCGAGCCGCTGCCCCATGCCGAGCGAGAACCCGCCCACGCGTTTGCCTGCCACGGCCTGCAGACCCGTGAGGTCGATGACCTCGCGCACCCGGGCCGAGCCGATGCCGTGGGTGGCGCCGAGGGCGAGCAGGTGGTTGTAGGCCGAGCGGCCCGAGTGGATGGCTTTCGCGTCAAGCAGGGCTCCGACCTCGTGAAGAGGGGCGGAGTGCTCGGCGTAGAAGTGGCCGTTCACCCGAACGCTGCCGGACGTGGGCCGGTCAAGCCCCACGATCATTCGCATCGTGGTGGACTTGCCCGCGCCGTTCGGGCCCAGGAGGCCCGTGACCTTGCCCGGCCGCACCGTGAAGCTGGCGGCATCCACCGCTGTTCGTTGGCCGTAGCGCTTGGTGAGGGACTGTGCTTCGATCATGTCGATCTCCTGTCGATTCACGTCTGTATGCCTGTGCTGTCTACAGGCAGGTGTGGAGGAGGCCGACCCTCCCCCACTTCTTCGAGGCTAGAAGTGGGCGAGGTGTGGCGAATCGCCCGAGAGGACGGTCTTGATCGATGCGTGTCGTACCGGGGTACTAGAGCAGCCCCGCGGCGTCTACGCCACCCGAGCCATGAGCTCGAGCGTGTCGATCACTCGATTCGAGAAGCCCCACTCGTTGTCGTACCAGGCGACCACCTTGATGTGCCTGCCGTCGACGCGGGTGAGAGCGGAGTCGAAGATCGCCGACGCCTGTTGGTCGACGATGTCGCTCGAGACGAGCGGCTCCTCGGAGTAGTCGAGGATGCCCGCAAGCGTGCCGGATGCGGCCGTGCGGTACGCGGCGAGAACCTCGTCGCGGGTGACATCGCGCGACACCGTCGTGTTGAATTCCACGATCGAGCCGACCGGAACGGGCACACGGATCGAGTCACCCGAGAGCTTTCCCTCGAGCTTCGGCAGCACGAGCCCGATGGCCTTGGCAGCACCGGTCGTGGTGGGTGCGATATTCACGCCTGCAGCCCGTGCGCGGCGCAGATCGCGATGCGGACCGTCCTGCAGGTTCTGCTCCTGTGTGTAGGCGTGCACCGTCGTCATAAAGCCGTGCTCGATACCCGCCAGATCGTCCAGCACCGCGGCGAGCGGCGCGAGCGCATTGGTGGTGCAGGAGGCGTTGGAGACGATCACGTGGCGCGCCGGATCATAGGCGCCGGTGTTGACACCGAATGCCAGCGTCACGTCTGCACCCTCCGATGGCGCGCTCACCAGCACCCGTGCGGCGCCGGCGGCGAGGTGCGCTCGGGCGGCATCGGCCGAGGTGAATCGGCCCGTGGCCTCCAGAACGATGTCGACGCCCAGCTCTGCCCAGGGCAGGTCGGCCGGCTCGCGCTCGGCAAGCACCCGGATACGACGGCCGTCGACGAGCAGGTCGGTGCCGTCCACCTCGACGGTGCGGTCGAAGCGACCGTGCGCGCTGTCGTACTTGAGCAGGTGGGCGAGCGAGTCAGGGGCGGTGAGATCGTTGATAGCGACGACCTCGAGCGCGCTGTCGCGATCGAGCAGAGCACGCAGGGTGTTGCGCCCGATACGACCGAATCCGTTGATGGCAATGCGAGTCATGGAAGGTTCCTTTCGTTCCGCCTCCCATGTTCGGCGGGCTTGTGCGCCTTCACCAGTGGCTGGAAAGACGCGATACGAAAGGATCTCGCCACATGTGCGATGCGACCTCAGGCGGAGAAGGTATGACGGTATTCGGTCGGCGATGTGCCCAGGATGCGCCGAAAATGCAGTCGCAGATTGGCTCCGGTTCCCAGCCCCACCCGGGCCGCGATCTGCTCCACGCCGAGATCCGTGCTCTCGAGAAGCTCACGGGCGACGTCGACCCGTGCCCGCAGCATCCACTGCATGGGCGTGTAGCCGGTGTCTTCGACAAAACGGCGCGAGAAGGTGCGGGCGGAGACGCGGGCGTTGCGGGCGAGCATATCGAGGGTGAGCGGATCCGCGAGGTGGGCCAACGCCCACTCGCGAGTGGTTGCGAAGAGGTCACCGAGAGGCTCGGGCACGCTACGCGGCACATATTGCGACTGCCCACCGCTCCGATACGGCGCTGCGACGAGACGGCGCGCGACGTGATTCGACAGCGCGACGCCGTGGTCCCGGCGTATGAGGTGCAGGCACAGGTCGATGCCAGACGCCGCACCGGCCGAGGTGAGCACATCGCCCTCGTCGACGAAGAGCACGTCCTCGTCGACATGCACGAGCGGATGCTTGTCGGCAAGCGCCCGCGTGTAGTGCCAGTGGGTGGTCGCCCGCTTGCCATCGAGCAGGCCGGTCGCCGCGAGCGCGAACGCCCCGGTCGAAATCGCAGCGAGCCGCGCACCCCGCTCATGGGCTGCCACCAGGGCGTCGACCACGCTCGACGGAGGATCGATCTGTGCGGGCATCCGGTAGCCGGGAATGAAGATCGTGTCCGCCTGCGTGAGAGCCGTCAGGCCATCCGCCACGTGATACGAAAGACCGTCTCCTCCTGTCACCGGGCCCGGAGCCGCGCCGCACACTCGAACGTCGTAAGGCATACTCGGGCGGTTCGAGAAGACTTGCGCGGGGATACCGACATCGAGGGGCTTCGCCCCTTCGAGCACGAGCACGGCGACACGGTGGTTGCTGCTGGCCATGTTCCCAGCTTGCCCCCTTCGACAGGCTCAGGGGGCGGCGAGGGGCTAGATGCGCTCCTTCTGCTTCTTCGAGAGGGTCTTCTCGTCGATGGGAGCCTCGCCCGACGCACGCTGCTCGGCGTAGTAGCCGCGCGCCTCCTTCTGACGAGTCGCCTCAGCGCCCGTCGCGATCGACGCGCGGATGTGCTCGGGGCCGTAGCCGAACGCATCCACCAGATCTTGGGCGTGCGGCCGCAGTCGCGCGATCAACCGGTCGATGTACGCCGTGACGGCCTGCGCGCGCTTCGGCGAGAGGCGGCCGTTGATGAGGTACCACGCCAGGTGCTTCTCTACGAGGCCGAGGCCGAAGAGGTCGCGCACCCAGGTGAGCACGACCCGGGTGCCCTCGTCGTCGATCTGGTCGAGGGCATCGGTGAACGCCTCCCACTGCAGCAGTTCGGCGTGGGCCCTGGCCGCATCGATGACGGCGCTCTGATTGGCGTTGAACAGGTCTGCAGCGGCCTGCTTCGAGGATTTCGTTCCCGGGCGCAGCCTTCCGGCGACCTCGGCCACCATCGTCTCGACCCGGTCGGTCAGCAGGGCGCGCTGCGCGCCCGTCTCGCGCAGCTGCTCGACGCTGCGAGCGACAGAACCCCTGTCTGACAGGTTCTGCGCGAGCGTGCGCAGTCCCGTGCCGCTGACCGTACGATCGGCGGCCTGCTCGACGACGTAGCGAGCGAGCACACCCACGTCGGCCTTGGCGAAACGGTGGCTGTAGTCGGTGAGCAGGCGCTTGGCCACGAGCTGCAGGAGCACGTGATTGTCGCCCTCGAACGTGGCGTAGACATCGAGGTCGGCGCGCAGCCCTACGAGGCGGTTCTCGGCAAGGAATCCGGCGCCGCCGCAGGCCTCGCGGGCCTCCTGCAGCGTGTCGAGCGCGTGCCAGGTCGACAGCGGTTTGAGCGCAGCAGCGAGGGTCTCAAGGTCTTGCCGGTCGGCATCCGTGTCAGTAGCGCCCGAGAAGACGCCGTCGAATTTGGTGAGCAGCTGCTCGTGCGCGAAGCTCGCCGCATAGGTGGTTGCAAGCAGGGGAATCAGCCGGCGCTGGTGCACCTGGTAGTCGAGGATCACCTCTTCGTCGGTGTCGCTTCCAGCCGTGAACTGTCGGCGTTCGTTGCCGTAACGAACGGCGATCGCGAGCGCGACCTTGGCCGCGGCGACCGATGCCCCATCGAGCGAGACGCGGCCCTGCACCAGGGTGCCGAGCATCGTGAAGAAGCGGCGTCCGGGACTCTGGATGGGCGACGAATACGTGCCGTCGACATCCACATCGCCGTATCGGTTGAGCAGGTTCTCGCGCGGGATGCGCACGTTGGTGAAGTGCAACCGGCCGTTGTCGATGCCATTCAGGCCGCCCTTGAGCCCGTCGTCTTCGCCGCCGACACCGGGGAGGAACTGCCCGTCGGCATCGCGAAGCGGCACATAGAAGGCGTGCACCCCGTGGTTGATGCCCTCGGTGATGAGCTGGGCGAACAGCACGGCCGCGGTGCCGTGAATGGCGGCGTTGCCGAGGTAGTCCTTCCAGGCGCCGCGGAACGGAGTGTCGATCACGAACTCCTGGCTACCCACATCGAAGGTCGCCGTCGTGGCGATGGCAGCGACATCGGAGCCGTGACCGGTCTCGGTCATGGCGAAGGCGCCGGGAACCTCGAGGCTCATGATCGCGGGCAGGAATGTCTCGTGGTGATACTGCGTGCCGAGATGCAGCACGGCGGCGCCGAAGAGGCCCCACTGCACGCCCGACTTGATCTGCAGCGACGGGTCAGCGGTGACGAGCTCTTCGAACCCGGCGATGTTGCCGCCGTGGTCGTCTTCGCCGCCGAGGCTCTTCGGAAAGGCCTTGTGCACTCCCCCGTGCTCGACCAGCAGCTCGAGCTGATGGAAGACGGTGTCGCGGTGCTCCGAGAGCGTCTGGCCGTCGACGCGCTGCATTTCGGGGCGGCCAGTGAGCTTGCGGGCGGCGATGCGCGCATCCGCCCAGGTGCCCAGCAGGTACTGGCCGAGCTCGGCCGTGTCGATGCGCGCATCCACCTTGTCGACCGCCATGCCACCCGAAGTCTCGTCGAGCTTCTCGCTGTCTTCGATCCGGTCTGCGAGCTGTGTAGAGCTGTCGCCGTTTGTCTCGTTCTTCACCGCGTCCACCATCATTGGCCTCTTCCGTGCGCTGTCAGCAAATCTGCGTCCACGCTACGAGCGGCCGGGCGGCCATGAAAATTCACCGTCCGTGCCCTACAACGACCCGTTGTCGACCGAGCCGCGGCGTTGATGATGTCTACAGACGAACATGGAGAACGCAGGCGTTCCCCCACAACTGGGCCGGATGCGAGCCGACCCGGCTGCTATTTCAGATCCTGCCTCGGAAACACGATCTTCTGAATGATGATGATTGTCGAGGCGGCGACCGGAATCGCCACGAGGGCGCCCAGAATTCCGCCCAGGGTTCCGCCGGCGACGGCCGCGATGACGACTACCGCACCTGGTACCGAGACGGCGCGGTTCATGATGCGCGGGCTCAGGAAGTACGCCTCGATCTGCATGTAGACGAGGTACCAGATCAGGGCCACGAGCGCCGTCAACGGCGACGCGAACAGGCAGGTCAGAACGATGATGATCGAGCCGGTGAGCGTTCCGACGAGAGGAACCAGCGAGAACAGAAATGCGATGAAGGCGAGAAGCACGAACTGTGGGGCGCCGATGCTCCACAGGAAGATCGCGCTCAGCACACCATTGACCGCAGCCAGCGACACCTGCCCGACGACATAGCGACCGACAGCCGAGGTGATGTCTTCAGACACATCGATGAAGCCCGCACGCTTGCTGGCCGGAACGAAGCGGTAGGTGACGCGCTTGATCGAACGCAGCGACGCGAGAAAGTACAGGGTCAGAATCAGCACGACAACCGCGCCCGTGACGCCGCTCGCCACCCCTGCACCCACGGCCAGGATGCCGCCACCCAGGTTCACGAAGTTGTTCGGGTCGCTGACGAAATCGGTCACGCTCTTGGCAACGGAGTCGAAGTCGACGACGCCGGAGAGCTGCCGCTCCGTCGTCTTCACGAAGTCACTGTCGACGACGCGGTTGACGATGTCGGGAAAGTTGGCGATGAGATTCGACACCTGCTCAACGATCACGGGAATGATCGTGAGAAGCAGCCCGGCAAAGGCGAGAATGACCCCTGCAAAGACCACGAGGATCGCCGCCCACCGAGGGAGTTTCCTTTCGAGCCACGACACGAGCGGGTCGAGCCCCAGCGCGAGAAAGAGGGCCACGCCCACATAGATCAGAACCGTGGTGAGCTGCCCGATGATCCCGCCGATGAGAATCGAGACGAGCACTCCGAGCCCGCCGACGAGTCCGATGCGGAACGCGTTGACCCGCACGGGCGGAAGCGCCGCACTCCCGGGAACGACGATGTCGGACTGGGGTTGCTGCACGGCTGCGGTGCGGCGTCTCTTCTTGCTGAACATTCGGGTCCCCAGTCTTGTCGTCTCGGCGTGCTCACCCCACCTTAGGAGGGTCTGTTGCGACCGAGAGCGCGCTTGACTTTCTCGATCGCCGACGCGGCTGGAACCTCGTTGTACACACCGGCCGCATCCTGGCCCGACATGCGCTGAATGTCTTCCATCAGCACGTCGGTCAGTTTGCGTCTCGCGCGCGCCGAATTCGCCTGCCCGTACTCCGACGCGTCGATGGGACGGCCGAACTCGACAGACACCCGGTGCAGCCGGGGAATGGTCGACCCCACCGGCTGCAACTTCTCGGTACCGATCAGGGCCACGGGCACGATGAGACTGTTCGAGCTCATGGCGAGCCACGCCGCGCCCGTGCGCCCTTTGTAGATTCGTCCGTCTCGAGACCGGGTTCCTTCGGGATAGATGGCGAAGGCCTCGTCACGCTCGAGGATCGCGAGTCCCGCGTCCAGAGCGTCTTGCGCTGCCTGCCCGGCTCCGCGATCGACGGGCACCGCTCCGATGGCCGAGAAGAACGATCTCGACAGCCACCCTTTTGCGCCGTCGCCGGTGAAGTACTCGGACTTCGCGAGGAACGAGACATTGCGCGGGGCCACGAGGGTGAGAACAACGCTGTCGATGAAACTCAGGTGGTTGCTCGCGAGCAGCACGCGCCCCGTGCGCGGCACGTTCTCTCGGCCTATGACCTTCGGGCGGTAGACGGCTCTGGCCACGGGTGCGAGAAAGGCGCGGCTGAGGAGGGTGAGCATGCGCCCAGTCTCGCAGAGCGCTCATAGCCCCCGCGGCATGCTCTGCGATACGACCTGTATTTATGCTCGGATCAGGATATAGCGTCGCTCGCGACGACCTCGAGAATCGCCTCGCCGTACTTCTGCAGCTTCGCCTCACCTATTCCACTGATGCCTCCGGCTTGATCGAGCGACGTGGGACGCTCGGTGGCGATGGCTCGCAACGTAGCGTCTCCGAAGACGATGTATGCGGGCACCCCCTGCTCGCGCGCTTCGCCGGCACGCCAGGCCCGCAGCTTCTCGAACAACTCCTGATCTGCCGGTGCCAGCTCGGCCGTGGCCGCTTTCGACTTCGACGAGCCCGACGATCGCACGCTGCGCGCCGCCCGTTCGGCTTCTCGCCGCATCGACACCGGATGCCGCCCCGCGAGCACCTCGCCGCTCGCCTCGGTGATCACCAGGGTTCCGTAGCCGTCGTCGTTCACCGCGAGCAGTCCCTGAGCCAGAAGCTGGCGCACCACTCCCCGCCACTGCTGGTCGCTGAGGTCTTGTCCGATGCCCCAGGTGGAGAGACTCTGGTGATTCAGCTGGGTGACCCGGTCAGTGACCTTGCCCCGGAGGATGTCGATGAGCTGCCCGGCGCCGAAGCGCTGATTGCGCTCGCGCTGCAGCCGCACCACGGTCGACAGCAGCTTCTGGGCCGCGACGGTGCCATCCCACGATTCGGGCGGCTCGAGACACGTGTCGCAGTTGCCGCACGGTGTGGATTCTTGACCGAAGTAGCCCAGGAGGTTCACTCGACGGCAGTGCACGGTCTCGCAGAGCGCCAGCATGGCATCGAGGTGCGCGGAGAGCCGCCTGCGATGGGCGAGATCGCCGGGAGACTCGTCGATCATTCGGCGCTGCTGCACGACGTCTTGAAGACCGTAGGCGAGCCACGCCGTCGACGGCAGACCGTCGCGGCCGGCGCGACCCGTCTCTTGGTAGTAGCCCTCCACCGACTTGGGCAGGTCAACATGGGCGACGAAGCGCACATCGGGTTTGTCGATGCCCATGCCGAACGCGATGGTGGCGACGATGATGATGCCGTCTTCGCGCAAGAAGCGCGACTGGGTGGCCGCGCGCAGTCGCGAGTCGAGACCCGCGTGATACGGCAGTGCTTTCAGACCGTTATCGGCCAGAAACTGGGCGGTCTTCTCGACGGTGTTGCGCGAGAGGGCATAGACGATGCCCGAGTCGGTGGGGTGCTCACCCTTGATCAGCGAGAGCAGCTGCTTGCGCACCTCGCCCTTGTTCTCGATGCGATAGCGAATGTTCGGGCGGTCGAAGCTGGCGACGAAGTGCTTGGCCTGCTGCATGCCCAGGCGTTCAGTGATCTCAGCGTGCGTGGCCTCGGTCGCCGTAGCGGTGAGCGCGATGCGAGGCGCATCGGGCCAACGCTCGGCCAGCTCGGAAAGGGCCAGGTAGTCAGGTCTGAAGTCGTGCCCCCACTGCGACACGCAGTGAGCCTCGTCGATGGCGAAGAGCGCGATCTCGCCCCGCGCGAGAAAGCGTTTGGTCGCCTCGTTCGACAGGCGCTCCGGAGCAACGTAGAGGAGGTCGAGCTGCCCCCCGAGGTAAGCATTCTCGACGCGTGCCCGCTCCGCGGCATCCTGGGTGGAATTGAGAAAAGCTGCGCGCACACCGACCGCCGTCAAGGCGTCGACCTGATCTTGCATCAGCGCGATCAGGGGCGAGATGACGATGCCGGTGCCTCGGCGCACCAGCGACGGGATCTGGTAGCAGAGCGACTTGCCGCCGCCAGTCGGCATAAGCACGACCGTGTCGCCGCCGTCGATGACGTTCTGGATGATCGCAGCCTGGTCTCCGCGGAAGGTCTCGTATCCGAAGACCCGCTGCAGGGCCTCGACCGCGGTCTCGGGAGTGGCGACGGCCACGTCGACCGCTGGCGCAGACTGCGTTCCCTGAGCCTGCATTCCCTGGGCCTGTCGAAGGGCTGGCGCCGGACCTTCGTCGTAGTACGGGTCGTACGGCGGCTCTTCGTCGAAGGGCGGTGGTTCCGCTTGCGGGTCCCAGGGGATTTCAGCGTTCCACGTCACGCTCCGAAGTTTACCGTCGTCCTCTGACCACGCTCCCGCGAGCGCGGGTGTTCCCGCCGAACGCGGCGGCGCAACCACCGCGCCGGGCGCGAACTCCCGCGTTCGACCATTCACCGCGGTGGCATAACGAGGAAACCGTCGGGGTGGCCGAAAGGAAGTTGAGGAACGCCGAGCTCGAGAAGCCGACGACACAGAGCGCCGGCGCTGTTCGCCACCTCCCATGGCCAGCGTCCAAACCCATCGCACTGAGTTCGCAGCCAGTCCTCTCTCTGCTTCTCGTCCCACAGAGCCTGCGCCGGTGTGCGCCCTCGAAGATAGGCAGGGTCACTGTATTTAATGCGTCCGTCGACCTCACCGATGCGCCTGCACCGCTTGAACCAGAAGTCGACGAAATACGAGTGGCCCGATGGATGCACGAACTCCTGCTGGAGAATCGGCCGAGGAAATCGGTGCCTCGCCATGTTGACGAGACTCACCGATTCGGCGACCGAACCGCTGAGGGGCGTCGCGAACTCGATGACACCAGAAGCCTGTCGAGAACCACGAAAGGGCAGGAGCTCGCTCCATACGGATCTCAGCTCCTCTCGCGTCACCAAGCCGCGATGCAGCGCGAAATCAGCGGCAGCTACGCCGGAGACGAAAGTGGACTGCGCGGCGATGTCGACGATCGTTCGAGCAACATCGGTGACGACGAGGCCCTCTGCGGTTCTGACGAGCGTCGACGGCATCCCCACCGCGTGGCGGCGAATACCCGGATCCGAGCGACCTCCGGACGAGCGCTCGGCGAGAACGTGCACGTCTCGGGGCCAGGGCCCGACAATTGGAAGTCCCCAGAGCACAGCCGCCGAGTAGCTGGAGAACACGGGCTCGATGCGTCGTGTACGCGCGACGGCGAAGACGTGCATGCGGTATCTCGCGTCGTAGTTCATCGATCTCCAGGTCGATACCGGAATGTAGGCGCCCCGACGGATCTGCAGAAGCTCCCCTCGAGCCGCAAGTCGATTGAGCCGGGAGTCGCCACCCATCAGCACGTTGCGGTCTCGGGTCAGAAGAAGCGCATCTTCGAGATGCATCATTGGCGCGGTCATGACACAACGCTGACGGACACCAGCATCCGCAAGAGCGGACGAGGCTGAACTGTGGAAGCCCTTCTCCGTGGGTCACGTGTGATGGACAGGAGCCACCCGAAGATCGTCCTCTCGAACGCGGGTGTTCCCGCCGAACGCGGCGGCGCAACCACCGCGCCGGGCGCGAACTCCCGCGTTCGGCGATCCCGAGCCAGCGCTTGCTGCCGCGAGCGCGCAACAACGCCCCGCGTAGGCTCAGTGCCCATGCTCGTCATCGCTTTCGGACTGGTCGGCGCGTTCGTCTACGGCTCCGCCGACTTCCTCGGCGGCCTAGCCTCCAAGCGCCTCTCGCCGTTCGCGGTCACCGGCATCGCGGCGTTCTCCGGGCTCGCCGTACTGCTCGCCGTCTATCCGCTCGTGGGCGGAGCGTGGTCGGCTGAGGCGGCGCTCTGGGGAAGCATCTCGGGAGTCTCCGGAGCCATTGGCATCTCGCTGCTCTACGCCTGCCTCGCGATCGGGCCCATGAGCATCCTCTCGCCCCTGACCGCGGTCGTGTCGGCCGTCGTCCCCCTGGCCGTCGGGCTGGCCCGCGGTGACGGGCTTCAGCCCGTCGGATACGTCGCCCTCGCTCTCGCACTGGTCGCGGTTGTGCTGGTGGGATTCATTCCAGAGAAAGGAGCCGTCCGCCCGAGCCTCCGCGGCGTTCTTATGGCCGTAGGGTCGGGCGCCACGATCGGCGTCTTCCTGATCGCCATCGACATCGCACCCGCCGACTCCGGGCTCGTGCCCCTCGTCTTCAACCGAGCCGTCAACGGCGTCATCATGGTCACGATCGTGCTCATGGCCGTCGCGATCGCGCGCCGGCGATCGGATGCCGCGGCCCGACCGCCCGCCGCATCCGACGGGCCCGCACGCGCCGGCCTGCGCACCGCCCTGCTGCTGGCCCTCGCGTGCGGCGTCGCCGACGCGGCAGCCAACGGCCTGATTCTCACCGGGCTCCGACTCGGGGAACTCTCGGTGATGTCGGTACTCGTCGCGCTCTACCCCGCAGGAACCATCGTGCTGGCCGCGATCGTGCTCAAGGAACGCATTGCTCTCGTGCAGGTCGTCGGACTCGTTCTGGCGGTCGCGGCGGCAGGCATGCTCTCGCTCGCCTGAGCCACCTAAGGTCACCGGTTAGTTTGGTTATCCTGCCCTAAGCTGATGGCGGAGGTCCGATGAGAAACGTGAGCACGCGCCTGCTCCTGACGTGCGCCGCGATCGGCGTTGCCGGCGGCCTCGTCTTTGCACTCAACGCCTGGGTCGGCGGCACCGTCGCGGCCCTCGCTCCCCTGTTCTACGGGTTCACCATCGGCGTTTATTTCCTTCCCGGCGTCGTGGCCCAGTACGTGATCAGGCGCGGCGGGGTCGCGATTCTCACGGCGGCCATCGCCGGGCTCGTCACCGCGCCTCTGCAGCCACTCGGTTTCTGGGCGACTCTCATCGCCATTGCCATCGGCGCGTTCCAAGAGCTGCCTTTCCTCGTCGCGAAGTACCGCCGCTGGAACACCTGGCTCTTCATCGTGGGTGGCATCGTGGCAGGCATCGTGTGCGCCGCCGGCATGTACCGCACACTCGCGAAAGATTCCCTCGACGCCGCATCGGGAGCGATTCTCATGACCGGGTACTTCGTTGCACCGATCGTCTTCACGGCGATCGCGGTGCTCCTCGGGGCGGCCCTCGTCCGCACAGGTGTGGCGCGCGGCCTGCGAGCCGAGCGCGCCCGCGCCACTCCTGCGGCGTGACCGACGACCGCGTCGTCGACCCGGGGTCGGTGACAGAGAACGCTCCCGCTCCGATCGTGCGCGTGCAGTCCGTGTCGATCCGGCACGACGATCGCGCGGCATCCACCCCGTCTGACGTGACCTTCGACGTCGCGCCCGGAGAGGTCGTGCTGATCCTCGGGCCGTCGGGATGCGGCAAGTCGACACTCGCATTGGCACTGAACGGGCTCGTACCCCACGCGGTTCCCGCCGAACTCACGGGCACCGTGACCGTGGGCGGCATGCGCACGGCCGATGAGACGGTTGCGCGGCTCAGTGAGCGGGTCGCGATGGTCTTTCAAGACCCCGATTCGCAGATGGTCACGGGAACACTGCTCGACGAGGTGGCGTTCGGCCCCGAGAATCTGCTCGTCGACCGCGCCGAGGTTCTTGCGCGGGCCGAGGAGAGCCTGCGCCAGGTGGGGCTGTGGGAGCGCCGGGGCGACAATCCCGACCTCCTCTCGGGCGGCGGTCGACAGCGGCTCGCGATCGCGTGCGCTCTCGCAATGAAGACGCCGATTCTCGTTCTCGACGAACCGACCGCTAATCTCGACCCGGCCGGGATCGAGGAGGTCTACGAGGTCCTGCGCCGCCTGGTCGACACCGGAGATCATGCGATCGTGCTCGTCGAGCACAATCTCGACGCCGCGATCGACCTCGTCGATCGCGTGATCGTGCTCGACGCGCAGGGGCGATTGGCCATGGAGGGCCCCACGAGGCAGATACTCATCAATCGGGTCGACGAGCTCCTCCGCCTCGGCGTCTGGTTGCCCGTGGCCCTGCTCGCGGCACTGCGCCTCCGCGACGCTGGCATCACACTCGATCCGCTGCCCCTGACCCCGCGCGAACTGACGACCTCGCTCGACGCGCAGGATGCCCTCCCCACGTTGGCCTCGTCCGCCCCGGATTCCGGCGTCAGCCCCGCACACCCTGCTGACACCACGGGTGACCCGAACCTGGCCGTGCGTGTGACCGCGCTCGATCTCGATCGCGGGCGCACCCGCATCCTGAATGGCATCGACCTCGCGATCGAACGCGGCTCGTTCGTGGCGATCGTCGGCACGAACGGGGCAGGAAAAACCACGCTGCTGCAGGCGATCGCCGGCGTGATCCGCGCTCCGGCCGGGCGCATCCAGGTTCTGGGAGTCGACCCCGCCAAGGCCAACGCCCGCACCCTCGCGCGCACGATCGGCTTCGTCTTTCAGAACCCCGAGCACCAATTCATCAAGGCAACCGTGGCCGAAGAGCTCGCGCACGGGCCGCAGCTGCAGCAAATACCGGTCGACGCCATCGAGACACGCGTGTCGAACATGCTCGACCGCTTCGGACTGCAGGAGCTGCGCGACGAGCATCCCTTTCTACTGTCAGGCGGGCAGAAGAGGCGGCTCTCGGTCGGCACAGCATTGATCGACGGCGCCCCGCTGCTCGCCCTCGACGAGCCCACGTTCGGCCAAGACAGAGCACGCGCATCCGAGCTTCTGTCGCTGCTCGACGAACTCAACGCCGAGGGCACGACGGTGCTGGTCGTGACGCACGATCTTCAACTGGTCGCCGAGCACTGCAGCCATATTCTGGTTCTCGACTCGGGCAGAGTCGCAGCTTTCGGCCCCACAGCGCCGGTGCTCGCCTCAGACGCCCTTGAATCGGCCGGGCTGCGCACGCCGCCGCTCGCGCGCGCATTTCGCGAGGTCGAGCGCCATCCTGCCTGGCGAGCCGTGACCCGGCTCAGTGACCTGCCCGCTGGGGCGACGTCGTGAGCCAGACCGGCGCATCCGCAACGCATCAGGCCATCGACCCGTATGCGGCACCGCGCGACTTCGGCCCCGTTCGCTTTCTTCATCGCCTCAATCCTCTGTCGAAGATCGTGGCCCCACTGCCCGCCATGGCCCTGCTTCTCTTCGCTCGAGACATCGCGACTCCGCTGATCTTCTGCCTCTTCGTCCTTCTTATGCTCGTGATCGGTGCGCATCTGCGCGCCCGCACACTCGTTGTGCTGCTCGTAGTCCTCCCCCTCGTCGTCGCCGTCATGTCGGTGAGCTTCGGCATCTGGGCGGATGCCGCTCTGGTCGGAGACTCCCCCGTTCTCGTCGAGGCCGGGCCCGTGCGCTTCACAGTCGGCGCCTGGCTCATCGGCCTGGCCACCGCGCTGCGACTCACCGCCATCGTTCTGCTTGCACTCATCGGCGGGCTCACCTCGACGGGGCCCGATCTGGTGCGCTCCCTCGTGCAACAGCTTCGTGTGCCGTACAGGCTGGGATACACGGCTCTCGCAGCGTTTCGTTTCGTGCCGCGCTTCGGCCACGAGCTCGACGTGATCAGGCAGGCACACCGGGTTCGGGGCATGTCGGATGGGCGGGGCCCGATCGCCGCGGTCGCCCGCACGGCCGGCTACGTCGTTCCGCTGCTGGCGGGGGCCATCAGGCACGCGGAGCGGGTTGCGCTCGCCATGGACTCGCGCGCGTTCGGTGCGCACCCCACCCGCACCGAGAGGTATCTCATCGCCTTCCGGGTTCGGGACTGGGTCTTCATCGTCTCCTTCTGGGCGCTGACCGCAGGCGTCTTCACCACGGCGGCTGGACTGCACGCGATCGGCTGAAGCGGCGAATCCGGCACGGGGCGGCGCAGAACGCGCAAAAAGCAAAGTAATTTACCCCAAAGCCAAACGTGACACGCCGTAACAGAACAGGAAAATACTGAGATTAAGCTGAGTTGGGGCTTGGCCTCCAGGTTTTTCACAGTTAGGTTGGGACGGGGCGCAGGGCAAAAGCGCAGAGCGTTCGCATTTCGAGCACGCTCTTGCGATCCCCTGCATTCAACCTCCCTTGCAGACATACACAGAGAGATACGATGACGCCTTCACTAAGACGCACCGCAACGATCGGTACGGCCACCCTCGGACTTTCGCTGGCTCTCGCCGGCGCCGTCCCGTCCGCTTCGGCGGAGACCGCAGATGTTGCGGCGCCTGCCGTAGCGACCTCCACCGCACCGGCACCGCTCAACGCGGGAGCCGATAAGTATGAGCTTGCCGCGGAGTACTCGGGCCTCACGGCCGACGAGGTGCGCAGCCTGGAGCAGTCCGGTGCCATCAAGGTCTCAGACAACGGGTTCATTCTCCACATCGACGACGCCACGACGAGCGGCTCCTCGGACACACTGAACATGGATAGGCAAGCATCAGAGTTGCTGGCAGCCCCCATTCCCGGCTCCGCAACCGGCGGATCACGTCCAGGCGCCCCGGTAACCATCTACCTCGACTTCGACGGTGAGGTTCTCGAAGGCACGCAATGGAACATTCAGGCGAATTCAGAATCGCTGACCTTCTCGGCGGCTGCTGCCGGCGCTGATACCGCCTTCCGCGACGCCGTCTGGGCCGTGGTTGCCGAGGACTACGCTCCCTTCAACGTCAACGTCACCACCGCGAATCCGGGCACCGACGCACTGGTCAAGTCGTCAGCAGATGACAATGTCTACGGCTCGCATGTCATCATCACGGACTCCTACACCGAGGTGCTGCCCGATGCAGCCGACAGCTCAGGTATCGCCTGGGGCGGTGGAACCGGCTCCGACTTCCTGTCTGGCGCGTTCGTCTTTACAGAGGGCCTGGGAGGCGCGGCGGCGACCACGAAGAACGTGGGCAACACCGCATCGCACGAGTCGGGTCACAACTTCGGCCTTCTGCACGACGGCATCGACGGATCGACCACGGGTGAGTACTACTACCCGACTGAGGGCCTATGGGCTCCCACGATGGGCGCATCCTTCGACGTTCCGCTCAGCCAGTGGTCCAACGGCGGGTACGCGGGTGCCACTAACACCGAACCCGACTTGGATGTCATCACTGATCGATCGTCGGCCAGCGCCATATTCGTGAACGCGACGACACCGGACGGCCAGCCCTACGAAGGTCCTGTCTGCGTCGCGGGCGACGCAAACGCGAATAACCCGCAGCCCGGAGATCAGTTCTTTGTGCCCAACAACGACACATGCGAGGGTGACCTCACGCCGCTGACGCTCAACTTCTCCTACACCGACCGAGCCGACTACGCGACCGATGAGGTCGGCGACAGCGCAGCAGAGTCGACGACGCTCGAGAACGACGGCACCTTCTCCACCGAGAGTGTCATCGGCACCCCCGATGATGTCGACGTGTACGGCGTGATCGCCGCGGCTGGCCCTTTCACCGCAACGGTCGACGTGGCAGACATCGCTCCGAACCTCGATTCGAAGCTGACGCTCACCGATTCACAGGGCAACGTGATTGCTGAGAGCTCGCCGGCGACGACGCGAGTCTCCGCTGACACCGCTGCAGGACTGGGCGCGACGATCACAACGACCGTCGAGACTGGCGCTTACTACCTCACGGTTGACGGCGTCGGCGCGGGCGACCCGACCACGGCCACTCCGGACAACTCGAATGGATACACCGACTACGGCAGCCTCGGCAACTACACCCTGTCAGGCACGGCTGTGCAGTTCGTCGCCGAGGAGCTCGTCATCGAGACGCCGGTCGAGGGCGCCAAGGTCGTCGGAGGCTCGACGGTCGACGTCACCGGCACGGCTACCCCGAACGTGACTGTCACACTCGCCGCCGGTGGAAGCAACGTGACCACCGTGGCTGACGCCGACGGCAAGTGGGCCTCGTCTGTCACCGCCAATGCCTTCGGCAACACCGAGATCGTCGCCTCACAGGGGTTCGCCAACCTCGCCGTTCCCGGAACCGACTCGGTCACGGTTACCGCTCCGGTCAGCGCTCCAGTGATCACAAACCCGGCCAACGGAACGACGACCGGCAGCGCCACACCGTCGATTTCGGGTACCGGCATTGCGGGGGCGACCGTCACCGTCACCGTCACTGACGCGAGCGGCAACGTCACCACCGGCCAAGCACAGGTAGATGGCAACGGCGCGTGGGAGCTCGTCCTGGCCACGCCGTTGCCGACCGGCGCGTACACGATCACCGCTGTTCAGACGATCAACGGGGTGACCTCCGGCCTCACGGCTCCCGTCTCCTTCTCGATCGATCTGACGGTGACGACTGGCAACGGAACCGACCCGGCCAACGTCGGCGGCACCCTCGCAGCGACCGGCAACGACCTCTTCGGGTCGCCTTTCGTTCTCCTGGCTGCCGGACTGCTCCTGGGCGGCGTCGTGACGACATCGTTCGCGATCAGTCGCCGTCGCGCATTCGCGCAGCAGAGCTGACAATCATGGTGAGGCCATAGCCATGGCTTGAACCGAGACGGGGCGGGATTCGCACAAACGAATCCCGCCCCGTCTCGCCTTGTCTGCACCGGTTGCACTGAATGCCAAAGACGGAGTTCACAGACTCCACGTACTGTATTTGTATCTAGACGTTTGATCGTCGAAGAGATTGTGGGGCGTAATGCCAGAAAACACTAAAGATTCAGGCGCAAGAACAAGATCCCTGCTCATTGTTATCGCCGTGGCGGTGGCGGCACTCATCGTTGTTGGAGTGTTCGCATTCAGAGGCCAGGGAGAGATATCACCCACACCTGACCTCACGATGACGCCTTCTTCCACACCTTCGACCGCTCCATCGGATTCCGACAGCTCAGAGAATGAAGGCACCGTGAACACGCCGACTCCCTTTTCGACAACAGTTCTTCCCAGTCCGATGAGCGGTCAGGAAGCCATCGACGCGCTCGGTGACAAGATCGAGTACGTCGCACAACGCAACGGCAAGACCGTCGACGAGCTCAAGGATTTGCTGCTGCGCGACGCAACCGTGCACGTATCGACCTCCGGAGACATCTTCTTCCGCGATGACTTCGGTGGCAAGAAGCCGTAGACCTCGGTCATTGCGAAGTATTCCAAAGAGGAATAACGTCATCACCGAGCGTCGGTGGCGGCACATAGAGTCAGCTTGCACATCGCGCCCAGGCCTTTCCGTCATCGTGAGGAACAACCGTGGAACTCATCCGCCTCATCCTCCGCCACCTCAAGCCCTACACGGGCTGGGTCGTGGCGGTCATCGTCTTTCAATTCATCTCCACGCTCGCGGCCCTCTATCTGCCCAGCCTCAACGCTCAGATCATCGATAAGGGCGTCTCGACCGGCGATACCGACTTCATCTGGTCGACGGGCATGACCATGATCATCGCCTGTCTGGTTCAGGTGGTCACGGCCATAGCGGGCATCTATTTCGGTGCTCGCACGGCCATGGCCGTCGGCCGCGACCTTCGGCGTGAGATCTACCGCAAGGTCGACTCCCTCGGCGCCATCGACGTGGCGAAGTTCGGCACGGCGACGCTCATCACCCGCGGCACCAATGACGTGCAGCAGGTGCAGATGCTGGTTCTGATGATGCTCAACTTCATGGTCTCGACGCCCATCATGTGCATCGGAGGCATCGTTTTCGCCGTGCGTGAAGATGCGGGCCTCTCGTGGCTCGTCTGGGTCTCGGTGCCGCTGCTGTTCATCATCGTCGGGTTCCTCGTCTTCCTCCTGCTCCCCCTGTTCCGCCTCATGCAAGACCGCATCGACGGCATCAACAGCGTGCTGCGCGAGCAGATCATGGGCATCCGGGTAGTACGGGCCTTCGTGCGCGAGCCCTTCGAATCCGAGCGCTACCAGCGCGCCAACGAGGCCATCACCGTCGTCTCGATCAAGGTCGGCAACATCTTCGTGCTGATGTTCCCCGTCATCATGATGATCCTGCACCTCGCCACCGCCGCCGTGCTGTGGTTCGGCGGGCAGAGGGTTGACGCCGGCGAGATTCAAGTGGGCTCGCTCACCGCGTTTCTGCAGTACCTGCTGCAGATTCTCACCGCCGTCATGATGGGGGTCTTCATGGTCATGATGATCCCCAGGGCTGTGGTGTGCGCCGAGCGCATCACCGAGGTGCTCTCCACCGATCCGAGCATGGCCGTGCCGGCACAGCCTGCACCGCGAGTTCCCGCAGCCGGGCGCGTGGAGTTCGCCGATGTCACGTTCGGCTACCCGGGCGCCGAGCGCCCTGTTCTCGACCGCGTCTCGTTCGTGGCCGAGCCGGGCAAGACCACGGCGATCGTCGGATCGACAGGAGCAGGCAAGACCACCATGCTCAACCTGATTCCGCGTCTGTACGACGCACAGGGCGGCAGCATCACAATCGACGGCGTTCCCGTCGCCGACCTCGACCGTCGCCAGATCGCCCATCTCGTCGGGCTGGTGCCGCAGAAGCCATATCTGTTCTCGGGAACCATCGCATCCAATCTGCGATTCGGTCGGCCCGATGCCAGCGACGACGAGCTGTGGCGGGCCCTGCGGGTGGCGCAGGGCGAAGACTTCGTGAAGGCCAAAGAAAAGGGGCTCGACGAGCCCATATCGCAGGGCGGCACGAATGTGTCCGGTGGCCAGCGGCAGCGCCTCTGCATCGCCAGGGCGTTGGTGGCCGACCCGCAGGTGTATCTGTTCGACGACTCGTTCTCGGCGCTCGACGTGGCAACGGATGCGCGACTGCGGGAGGCCTTGTTCGACGCCACGCGGGGCGCGACCGTGATCATTGTCGCCCAGCGCATCTCGACCATCAGATCGGCAGACCAGATCCTCGTCGTCAACGACGGCGTGATCGTCGCACGGGGCACACACGACGAACTGCTCGATGAGAGCGAGACATACCGCGAAATCGTCGGATCGCAGATGAGCATCGAGGGGGTGGCCTGATGGCCCGCAACACGAAGAAGAGCTCATCTACCGACGAGACACCCACCGTCATCGACGAGCTCGAAGTCGAATACCTTCCCACAGAGGCCGACGGCGACATGTTCGGCGGCGCGCCAGCGAAGAAGGCTCAGCAGTTCTGGCCGTCGGCCAAGCGGCTCATGGGCCTGCTCGGGCCCGAGCGGGTCAAGATGAGCATCGTCGTCGCGCTCGTGGTCATCTCCGTCGTACTCACCGTCATTGCACCGAAGATCCTCGGCCAAGCGGTCGACACCATCTTCAACGGCGTCATCGGCTCCCAGCTGCCTGCCGGCGTTCCGCTCGCTCAGATCGTCGCCGAGACCAGAGCATCGGGCAACAACGACTTCGCAGATCTGCTCGAAAAGTCCACCATCGTTCCGGGTCAGGGTATCGATTTCGTCGTCTTGGGGCGCTTGATCATCATCGTTCTGCTGATGTACATCGTCGCCTCGGCACTCAACTGGGCCCAGGGCTACGTGCTCAACGGACTGGTCATGCGCGTGGTCTTCCGACTGCGCCAAGACATCGAGGTGAAGCTCAACAAGCTTCCACTGAGCTACTTCGACTCCCGGCAGCGCGGCGACACCATGTCGCGGGTCACGAACGACGTCGACAACATCCAGGCCGCATTGCAGCAGGCATTCTCGCAACTCGTGCAATCGGCGCTCACCGTCATCGGCATCGTCGTCGTTATGTTCATTGTTTCGTGGCAGCTCGCGCTGATCGCATTGATCGCCCTGCCGCTGTCAGCCGTGATCGCAGGCGTCATCGGCGCGCGCTCACAGAAGCTCTTCGCCGCCCAGTGGAAGAACACCGGCTCGCTGAACGGGCACATCGAGGAGTCGTTCTCCGGTCTCGAGTTGGTGCGCGTGTTCGGCCGCGACAAAGAGATGGTCGCGGAGTTCGACGAGCGCAACGAGAAGCTCTACAACGCGTCGTTCGGCGCGCAGTTCGTGTCGGGAATGATCATGCCCGCCATGACCTTCGTCTCGTATCTGTCGTATGTTCTCATCGCCGTGGTCGGAGGGCTGCGCGTCGCATCCGGGCAGATGACCCTCGGTGACGCGACCGCGTTCATCCAGTACTCGCGCGAGTTCTCGCAGCCGCTGGGGCAGATCGCCGGCATGGCCAACATGCTGCAGTCGGGTGTCGCATCGGCCGAGCGCACCTTCGAGCTGCTCGACGCCGACGAGCAGCAGCCCGACGAGGTCTCCGCAGAACTGCCCGCTCGCACCGACGGCCACGTTCGATTCGACGACGTGTCATTCAGCTACGACCCCGAGAACCCGCTCATCGAGTCGCTATCTCTCGAAGCGAAGCCGGGGCACACGGTTGCGATCGTCGGTCCGACCGGAGCGGGCAAGACAACTCTGGTCAATCTGGTGATGCGCTTCTACGAGCTGACGGGCGGGCGCATCCTGCTCGACGGCGTCGACATTACCCAGCTCTCTCGTGGCACTCTGCGATCTCGGGTGGGAATGGTGCTTCAAGACGCGTGGCTGTTCGAGGGAACAATCCGCGAGAACATCCGTTACGGGCGTCTCGACGCCACCGACGACGAGGTGGTCGAGGCAGCCAAGGCCACCATGGTCGACCGTTTTGTGCGGCAGTTGCCCCTCGGCTATGACACCGTTCTCGATGCCGACGGCGGCAGCGTATCGGCCGGCGAGCGACAGCTCATCACGATCGCCCGCGCGTTCATCGCCAATCCGTCGCTGCTCATTCTCGACGAGGCCACCTCGTCGGTCGATACTCGCACCGAGCTTCTCGTGCAGCACGCCATGGCCGCACTGCGCACCGACCGCACCTCGTTCGTGATCGCGCACCGTCTCTCGACCATCCGCGACGCCGACACGATTCTGGTCATGCAGAGCGGTCGCATCGTCGAACAGGGCAGTCACGATGAGCTCCTCGCCGCGCAGGGCGCGTATTACACGCTGTACATGACTCAGTTCCGGGGCGAAGACGAGGCAAGCGCCCTCGCCGACACACCTACTGACGCGCCCACCGACGCGTCAGCCGACGTATCAACCGAAAGTGAGTGAGTAGCCACCATGGACTGGACCCTCGAAGTCATCGTTCTTCCCGTTGCCGACATCGACCGCTCGATCGCGTTCTACCGCGATCAGCTCGGCTTCGCACTCGATCATGACGTGCAGACAGAGCAGATGCGCGTGGTGCAGCTCACCCCGCCAGGGTCGGGATGCTCGATCGTTCTGGGCATGTCGCAGATGCAGCCCGGCTCGATGAAGGGACTGCAGCTCGTGGTCTCCGACGCCACGGCCGCACGAGAGCAGCTTCTGTCGCGGGGTGTCGAGGTAAGCGAGCTCAGCATCTTCGACTCCGAGCGCGATGGAGGCACATTCTTCTTCTTCGACGACCCCGACGAAAACAGCTGGGCTGTGCAGCAGATGAAGGTGCGAGCCGATAAGCCACTCATCCCCCTCGACGCCCGCTGAGCCCCTTCGCAACATCCGCGCCCCTCGACATCATCCATTTGACGAGAATCGACCCAATTTCGCGATAGTGGGTCGATTTGCGCCAAGCGAATAGGCCGAACAACCTCCGCGAGAACGACGAAGCGCCCCCATCCAGAACGGATGGGGGCGCTTCGCGTTGCCGCTGTGGCAGGAAGTGCAGGTGTGACTACACGCTGCGCAGGTCGTCGAGCAGCTGGTCACCCGGGCGGGCGTTCACGGTGTTCGCGCGAATCTCGGCGCGGCCGAGCAGCTCGTCCATACGACGCTGGCGTGAGCGGTTGATGAGCGTGATGACCATGCCCTTCTTGCCCGCGCGGCCGGTGCGGCCGGAACGGTGCAGGTAGGTCTTGTACTCGTCGGGCGCATCGGCCTGGATGACCAGGTTGATGTCGTCGACGTGAATGCCGCGGGCGGCGACATCGGTCGCGACCAGCACGTTGACCCGGCCGCTGGTGAGCAGCTGCAGGTTGCGCGTGCGGCGCGACTGGTTGAGGTCTCCGTGCAGGCTGGTTGCCGGGATGCCGGCGTCGTCGAGCTGGTCGGCCAGCTCTTCGGCGAAGGCGCGGGTGCGGGCGAAGACCAGGGTCTTGCCGGGGCCCGAGGCAAGCTGCTGGATGATCTCGCGCTTGTCGCGCTGCTCGATCAGCAGCACACGGTGGTCGATCGTGGAGGAGGCCTGGTCTTCACCGGCGACCTCGTGCACCGACGGGTTCACGAGGAACTCGTTGACCAGCTGGGCCACGCCCTTGTCGAGCGTTGCCGAGAACAGCAGACGCTGTCCGCCGTCGGCGACCAGACGCAGGATGCGCTGCACCGGCTCGAGGAAGCCCAGGTCGCACATGTGGTCGGCCTCGTCGAGCACCGTGATGGTGACCTTGGAGAGGTCGAGGCGACCCTGCTCCACGAGGTCTTCAAGGCGGCCAGGGGTCGCGATGATGATGTCGGTTCCACGCTGGAGCGCGGAGACCTGCTTGAACTGCGGCACGCCGCCGAACACCGTGGTGGTGTTCAGGCCGACGGCGCGAGCGATGGGCTGCACCGTGCGGTCGATCTGCATGGCGAGTTCGCGGGTCGGGGCGAGAATGAGGGCGCGGGGAAGACGACCGGGCTTGCGGCCCTTTGCTCCGCCGTTCTCCATAAGACGCTCGACGACCGGGGCGCCGAAGGCGATGGTCTTGCCTGATCCGGTCTTGCCGCGTCCGAGCACGTCTTTTCCGGCGAGCACGTCGGGAATGGTGGCAGCCTGGATCGGGAACGGGCTGAGGGCTCCCATCGACTGCAGCTGGCGCTCGATGTTGTCGCCAAGACCGAGGTCCTTGAACGAAACGCCCTCGACCTCGATAGCCGTCGTGGCCTGAGCCTCGAGGCGCTCGAGCACAACGTCGTCTACCGGCGCGTGTCCGGCGGAGGGGCGGTCGTCGCGCTTCGGGTAGAAGTCCGAGCCGCGGTCGTTGCTGCGCTGCGGGCGGTCACCGTAGGAGGGGCGCTCCGTGCGCGCGGGGCGATCACCGTAGGAAGGACGCTCCGTGCGTGCCGGACGATCACCGTACGACGGACGGTCGTTGCTGCGCTGGGGACGATCGCCATACGACGGGCGCTCGGTGCGGTCTCCATAGGAAGGGCGCTCGGAACGCTGCGGACGGTCACCGTACGAAGGGCGCTCGGTGCGTGCCGGGCGGTCACTGTACGACGGACGCTCCGTGCGCGCCGAACGATCTCCATACGAAGGACGGTCGTTGCTGCGCTGCGGACGGTCACCGTACGAAGGGCGCTCGGTGCGTGCAGGACGGTCACCATAAGAGGGACGCTCTGAACGCTGCGGACGGTCACCATAAGACGGGCGTTCGGTGCGGTCGCCGTAGGAGGGGCGCTCGGAACGCTGCGGCCGATCACCGTAGGCGGGGCGCTCCGTGCGAGCCGAACGATCACCATACGAAGGACGGTCGTTGCTGCGCTGCGGACGGTCACCGTACGACGGACGCTCGGTGCGTGCAGGACGGTCACCATAAGAGGGACGCTCAGAACGCTGTGGACGATCGCCATAAGACGGGCGCTCGTTGCTGTAGGCGGGACGCTCGGAGGAGCGCGCGGCGCGCTCGTCGGCGTTCCAGCGGGCCTTCTTCGGGGCGCCGGATGCGGGAGCGGCCTGGTAGCCGCGGTGACCGGGCGACTTGCTGCCCGACTTCGAGCCGTTCGGCACGTAGTTCTTAGCGGGCTTGAAGCCGCCGGATTTATTGGATTTAGGCATGGTACTTTCCGGGTTTTATTAGATTGCATGGCAAAACGACAACCGGAATTGGTTGTAACTTCGCTAGAACCCGGAATATCTTCAGTCCGGGGCCGTGTCATACGTTGACAATTCCTTGTGATCAACGGGGATATTCGTATACATCACGAATGACCGCTGGCCAGTGCGTCCATACACTGACAAAGGAAAACCGGCCCACCAGACTTACAAACCCTTCCGCGACGAAATCGCGGTGTCTAGAGCCGACCTGTAAACGTTACACGTCGGCGGGCTTTTTGTCACCCTCTTCTCGCTCGACACGGCGCTCAGCACGCCGCTCGAGCGCGCCATAGACCACCGAGTACAGCACCGGAAGCACAAGCAGCGTCAGCACGGTCGAGGAGATGAGGCCGCCGATGACAACGAGTGCGAGCGGCTGCGAGATGAAACCGCCGTGACCGGTGAGGCCGACCGCCATGGGCAGCAGGGCAAAGATCGTGGCGAGTGCCGTCATGAGAATGGGCCGGAGACGTCGACTAGCCCCCTCGGTCAGCGCCTCGCGCACCGAGCGCCCCTTGTCGCGATACTGGTTCACGAGGTCGATGAGAACGATGGCGTTCGTCACCACGATTCCAATGAGCATCAGCACGCCGATGATCGAGGGCACACCGAGCGGGATGCCCGACACGAGCTGCAGAATGATCGCGCCGGTCGCCGCGAAGGGCACCGAGACGAGCAGCAGCAGCGGCTGCAGCAAGCTGCGGAACGTGGCCACCATGACCACGTAAACGATCAGGATCGCCACAAGCAGTGCGATTCCGAGCTGGCTGAAGGCATCGCCCTGGTCGCTGGTCACGCCGCCCAGAGACGCTGTCGCCCCGGCGGGTAGCTTGGTGTCATTGACAGCCGCCTGCACCTCGGCGCTGGCCGTACCGAGATTGTCGCTCGCCGGCGTCGCCGTGATCGTGGCGGTGCGAACTCCCTTGACCGTCGTGATCGACGCCGGCCCATCGACCGTCGCGACCGCCGCCAGCGAGTCGAGTCGAACCGGGCCTGCAACGGTGGGAATCTGCAGCGCAGCGAGGTCTGCGACGGTTGCCGGCGAAGTCTGCGACTGAATGTAGATCGAGTAGCTCGTGTCGTCGATGAAAATCGTGCCGAGGGTCTGCGGCTGCATCGCCTGCGACACGATGCCGCCCACGATAGTCTCGCTGAGCCCGGCCTCCGTCGCCTTGACCCGGTCGACCGTGACGGCGATATAGGGCCTCGAGTTGCTGAGGTTGCTCTCGCTCTGCGTGATCGCGTCAAGCTTCGAGACCTTGGCCAGAATGGCATCGGATGCCGTCTGCAGGTCGGCCGCGCTGGTCGCGGTCACGTCGATGGCGATATCGCTCGACGTTCCGAAACCGGCCGAGGCTGCCACCTGGATGTCGCCGGCGTCGCTGGTCTTCTCCAGCGTCTTGCGCACGGTATCGGCGAGCGCATCCTGATCTGCGCTCTCGTCGGTTGTGATCGAGTAGGTGATCGCCCCTGCACCACCGCCCACGAAGGCGTCGCGCAGTGCGGAGCCGCTCGAGCCGATGCTGAGCTGCACCGCCTTGATGCCCTTGATGCCGAGCAGCGCCTTCTCGACCGACTGCGCGGCCGTGTTCTGCGCATCCAGGCTCGTGCCGACGGGTACCGTCTGCGTGACCGTCAGAGTGTTCTGGCCGCTCGAGCCCAAGAAGTTCGTCTTCATGAACGGGGTCAGCCCAAGAGTGAGCAGCAGCAGGAGCGCCGCCGATACGAGAGTGATCACCGGCCGCTTCAGAGTCGCCTCAAGAACAGGCAGATAACGCTTCTGCAGCGCCGACGGCTTCTCCTCCTCGACGACCAGCTGCTCCTGCCTTCGGGCACGGCGCGACTCGAGCCCGGTGACCGGGTCGACCGGCGCGGTGGGGGCGGATGCGATGTCGTGCGCGTGGCTCTTCGGCTTGCGCGAACGGAGGAACCAGTATGCGAGCACGGGCACGATCGTGAGCGCCACGATGAGGGAGGCGAGCAACGCGATGGTGACCGTCAGCGCGAACGGCCGGAAGAGTTCGCCGGTGGTTCCCTCGACGAACGAGATCGGCAGGAAGACGGCGACCGTCGTGATCGTCGATGCAGTGATGGCGCCGGCCACCTCTCGAACGGCCTCGACGATGATGGCGGCTCTCGCGGCCCCTGCCCGGTCGGTGCCGCCCTGCATGCGGGCGACCCCATCGGGCGAGGCCAGATGCCTTCGGATGTTCTCGATAACCACAATGGAGTCGTCGACCACCCGGCCGATGGCGATCGTCAGTGCGCCGAGGGTGAGGATGTTGAGCGAGTACCCCGCGGTCTGCAGGCCGATGAACGTGATGAGCAACGAGGTGGGGATCGAGATCGCGGTCACGAGCGTCGACCGGATCGACAGCAGGAACACGAGGATCACGACGACCGCGAAGAAGAGACCGAGCAGCCCTTCTTCGGTGAGCGACTGAATCGACTGCTGAATGTAGGGCGCCTGATCGAACACCACCGTGAAGGTGGCACCGTCGAGAGCGGTCTTGAGCTTCGGCAGCAGATCTTGAACGGCGTTCGACACCTCTACGGTGTTCGCCGCCGGCAGCTTCGTGATGGCGATGGTGAGAGCGGGCTTGCCGTCGACGCGCGAGATCGACGTGACCGGGTTATCGGTCAGTGCGACCGACGCCACGTCGGCGATCGTGTAGGCACCGCCCTCGGGCTTCAGCGCTCCCCCGAGAGGCAGACCCTGGATGTCGGCCACGCTCGTGAGCTTCGTTCCGGCCTGCACAGAGAGTGTCTTGTCATTCTCGGTGAGCGAGCCCGCGGGAATCAGCAGTCCATTGTTCTTGACGGCATCCCGAATCGCCTGCGTCGACAGACCCGCCCGGGCAAGCGCCTCGGAGTTTGGCGTGATCGTCACTCGCTGACCGATGTCGCCCACCAGCTGGGCATCGCGCACGCCGGCCACGTCGGTGATGTCGGGCAGGGTGTTGGCGCGAAGAAGGGCCGCAAGCGCTTTCGTGTCGGTGACTCCATCCGCCGGAGTCACGGCGATCTGCACAACAGGAAAGTCATCGATGCCACCCGAGAGCACCTGAGGGTCGAGGTCTTCGGGCAGGGTCGACTTGATGCGGTTGATCGCCTGGTTGATCTTCTGCTCGGCGGTCGCGAGGTTGGTGCCGTATGTGAAGGTGGCGCTGATGATCGAGAGATTCGTGCTCGACGTGGCCGTGGTGGTCTCGATTCCGGCGACGCCCTGGATGGCGGTCTCGATCGGAACGGAGACGTCGTCGTTGACGACCTCCGGCGATGCTCCGGGGTAGTTGGTCAGCACGGCGAGCTGCGGAAACTCGATCGACGGAATGAGCTCCTGCTTCAAACTCGTCAGCGCAAGGCCGCCGAACACGGCCGCCACAATCGTGACGAGGGCGATCAACGCACGGTTCTTCATGCTGAGAATGGCGAGAAAATGCACAGGGCTACCTTCTGTCGAGCGGTGCGGCGACCGTTTCGCGATCTGTGTCAACTATGACATCCGGCCTCGTTCACGCCGCATTCACGAGGCCACGCTTACGGCGAACAACCCAGCAGCGCAAGGTGTTGTGGCTCGCAACGATCCCCGCAAGGATCAGAGCATGAAACGTATCCTCTACAGCGGCGGCACCGTCGTGACCGGTGACCAAGTGGCGGATGCCATCCTCGAATACGCGAGCGAACTCGCCCGACAGGAATCCAGCGACACCCTTCAGGTGCCCAGCATCAACGACGCCGGCGTGCTGGTTCACACGCAGTTGCTGCTCGGCCCCGCCAGCCAGTTCATCGTCGAAGAGGTCGAGACCTCGACCGAAGACCCGGTGGATCTTGAGCTCGTGGAGAAGATCCGCGAGAAGACGGGCCACCTTCAGGCGCCTCGTCCGGTCGCCTCGAGCAGCACGTCCGACTACCCCGATCTCGACGAACCGACCGAAGTTCCCGATCCCCCACTTGCCTAGTCAGCTACCGGATTGAGGGCTCAGGCGACGTCGCCGAACGCCTGCGCCCCGGGCACGGGATTGCGCATGATCGCCTGCCAGGCCCGGCCCAGCGCATCCATGCCCTGTTCGAGTTGCGCCGTCGGGTAGCCGAGCGGGATGCGCAGAAACCGTTCGAGGGCGCCGTCGAGCCCGAAGCGCGGCCCGGCGGTGATGAGAAGCCCCTCGGCGCGCGCGGCGAGCGCGAGCTGCGATGACACGGGCGATCCGAGTCCCACCCAACTGGCGATGCCGCCGGCCACCGGGGGCGCGCTCCACGACGGAAAACTGCCGGCGACGAGTTGCTGCAGTCGATCGCGCCCGGCTCGGAGCTGCTCGCGACGACCCTCGAGAATGGCCGGCATGTCGGCGAGCATGCGCGTGACGATGAGCTGTTCGAGAACGGGCGTGCCGAGGTCACTCGCGGGCCGTGCCGCGGCGAGGGTGCGGATGAGCCCGGGTTCCGCGCGAATCCAGCCGACACGCAGGCCGTCCCAGATGGTCTTGCCGACGGAACCGATCGTGACCACGCTGCGTTCGTCTCCCGGTGTCGCGTATGAGGCAAACGGCAGAAAGCTGCCCTCGCGGTCGATGTCGAGCTCGCCGGAGGTCTCGTCGATGAGCAACGTCGTTCCCGCTCGCATCGCCTGGTCGATGGTGCGCTCGCGCAGCTCGGCAGACATCGACTCGCCCGTGGGGTTGTGAAAGTCGGGCATGAGGTATCCCACGGCGGGAGTCGTGCGACGCATGAGCTGCTCGAGCGCCGACTCGTCCCACCCTTCGCCTGGCGTGACGCTCACCGGCACGAGCCTCGCCCCCGCCAGGGCGAGAGCCTCATACGCGTGCGGATAGCTCGGCAGCTCGACGAGGGCACGGTCGCCGCGACTGAGCAGCACCCTCGACAGCAGGGCAATTGCGGCCTGCGCACCCGTGGTGACGAGTATCTGATCGCTGGTCGTCGGCAGACCGCGCGCCGTATACCGCTCCGCCACGGCGTCGCGCAGCTCAGGAATTCCCTCGAAGTTGTAGCCCGGGCCCTGCAGGTAGCGGCCGAAATCCTCCAGCGACTGCTGCGTTGCGAGGGCGATACCAGGGCACGCGGGCATCACGGCCTTGGTGAAGTCGAGGAACGCTCCCCCGGCGTCGACGGCCAGGCTCGCCCGGCCGGGCACGCGGGTCACGCTGCCCGAGCCTCTGACACTCGTGGTATACCCGCCCTCGCGCAGCTCGCGATACGCGCTGGTGACCAGGGTGCGACTCACCTCGAGCGCCTGCGCCAGCTCGCGCTCGGCGGGGAGCCTCGTGCCGGCCGGTATGCGGCCGTCGAGAACGAGAAGTCGGATGCGGTCGAACAGCGCCTGATACAGCGGCCCGCCGCCGTCTTTCCAGTCGCCAAGAAGGGAACGAAGTGCGCGGGTGCCGAGAAGTGCGTCAGACATGCAACCACTTTAGCCAAATTGGCTTCTTGATCAAGAGCCAATTCTGCAATTGGATGCATTCATGACCTTCTCGTTCGCCCGTCGCCTCGTTCGCCTCATCTCCGGCCTCGCACTGTATGCCTTCGCCGATGCACTGATGATCCGAGCCGCACTCGGCGTCGACCCGTGGACCGTCTTCGCGCAGGGCATCGTGGCGCAGACCGGTCTTGGCTTCGGTCTGCTCACGAACATCATCGGCGGACTCGTGCTTCTGCTGTGGATTCCCCTGCGGCAGAGGCCCGGGCTCGGCACCGTGCTGAACGTACTGCTCATCGGGCCCTTCATCGAGCTGAGCCTCTGGATCCTTCCGCCCATGCCGAATGTCTGGGCACAGGCCGGCATGTTCTCCGCAGGACTCGTGCTGCTCGCGGTTGCGAGCGGCATCTACATCGGAGCCCAGATGGGACCGGGCCCGCGTGACGGGCTGATGACCGGCATCCACAATCGCTTCGGATCGCCGATCTGGGTCGGCCGCTTCGGGGTAGAGGCCACGGTGCTGCTCATCGGCTGGCTGCTGGGCGGCAATGTCGGGCTGGGCACGCTCGCGTTCGCCCTGCTGATCGGGCCGCTCTGCAACATCACCCTCCCCTTGATGGGCGTGCGCTCTGGCAGACTGGCCGCGGCAGCCACGCCCGTTCCATCACCGAGGAGCCCCGATGACCAACCCGTACCGGCCAGGTAGCACTCGCACGAATCCTCTGGCGATCGTCTCGCTGATCTCGGCATTCGCGCTCTCGCTCGTCGCCGTCATCACCGGTCATCTCGCCCTCCGTCAGATCAAGCGCACGGGAGAAGGCGGGCGAGGTCTCGCCATCGCCGGTGTGACCATCGGCTATGCAGGGCTGGTCGCGGGCACGATAGCCATCGTGATCTTCATCACCGCGAGCGTGACCGCCTTGACCGAGGAGGTGCAGCGGAACGACAACGGCCTCATGGCGCCTTCGACGATCGAGGCACGGGAACTGCCGCCGCCATCGCTCGCCGAGAACCGCGACTGGACGGGCACCATCACGATCAACGGGCAGGATGTCGGCGTCACGCTCGACGGAGCGGCGGCTCCGCAGGCGGTCTCTTCATTCCTCGCGCTCGGCGACGACGGATTCTTCGACGGCACCTCATGCCACCGCCTGGTGACGGCGGGCATCTACGTGCTGCAGTGCGGCGACCCCACGGGCACCGGAACGGGCGGCCCCGGCTATTCCTACGGCCCCATCGAGAACGCGCCGAAAGACGATGTCTACCCGGCCGGCACCCTCGCCATGGCCCGCATCGGCGGAGACGGCGACAGCATGGGCAGCCAGTTCTTCATCGTCTACGACGACTCGACGATCCCGTCGGATGCCGCGGGCGGCTACACGGTGCTCGGCACCATCACGAGTGGGCTCGACGTGGTCACCGGCATCGCAGACGCGGGCACCACAAGCGGCGCCAGCGACGGCACCCCGGCTGACCCCGCCGTGATCGACGGGGTCAGCTTCAGGTAGGCATCAGCTTCGGGCAGTTCGGGCGTCAGGCCCGCGAGCGCAGAAGAGTGAACGATCCTCCGGAGGCGATCAGTGTCGTGACCGGCCCCTCGACGACCTGACCGGGGTCGCTCGACACGGCCAGCTCCCATTCCGCTCCCGGCGCCGACGGCACCTGGAACTCGACGCCGTTCTCGGCGGCGTTCAGCAGAAGCGCGAAGGAGTCGGCGCCCTCGTGGGTGAACACGAGTGTCTCGGTGCGTGCGTTCGGGTTGTCCCAGTCGTGGTCGTCGAAGCTCTCGCCGTCGCTGCGCACGATCTCCACCGCGTCGGCGGCGATCGTGTCCGGCACCTCGGACAGCATCTCTGGCGCCTGTCGAAACCAGGCAGGCCGCAGCGCCGGGTTCTCCCGCCGCAACGCGATGAGCTGCCGAGTGAAGGAGAGCAGGTCGGTGTCTGCTGCTGCCCAGTCGAACCACGAGATCTCGTCGTCCTGGCAGTAGGCGTTGTTGTTGCCACCCTGGGTTCGTCCCATCTCGTCGCCACCCAGCAGCATCGGAACGCCCGCGGAGAGCAGGAGGGTCGCCAACAGGTTGCGCCTCTTGCGGTCGCGGCGGGCGTTCACCGATTCGTCATCGGTCGTGCCCTCGGCTCCCCCGTTCGACGACTTGTTGTCGCTCTCGCCGTCATTGTTGTCCTCGCCGTTCGCCGCGTTGTGCTTGTCGTTGTACGAGGTGAGATCGTGCAGGGTGAATCCGTCGTGGGCGGTGACGAAGTTGACGCTCGAGAGGGGCGAGCGGCGCGACGACTCGTAGACGTCGGGAGACCCGAGGATGCGCTGCGAGACAGTGCCGAGCACCGAGTCGGTACCGTTCCAGAAGTCGCGCACGTCGTCGCGGAACTTGCCGTTCCACTCCGACCAGTCGGCGGGGAAGCCGCCGACCTGGTAGCCGGCCGTATCCCACGGCTCTGCGATCATCTTCACGGGAGCCAGCACCGGATCCTGCGCGATCAGGGTGAGGAAGGCGCTGTGGATCTCGGCATCGCCGCCCTGCCGGGTGAGCGTCGTGGCAAGGTCGAAGCGGAAGCCGTCGACGTGCATCTCGGTGACCCAGTAGCGCAGGCTGTCCATGATCAGACCCAGGGCCGCCGGATGCGAGACATTCAGGCTGTTGCCGGTGCCGGTCGTGTCGAAGTAGTGCACCTCGTCGCCCTCGACCAAGCGGTAGTACGACGCGTTGTCGATGCCCTTGAAACTCAGCGTCGGGCCGAGGTCATTGCCCTCCGCGGTGTGGTTGTAGACCACGTCGAGGATCACCTCGAGACCGGCGGCGTGAATCGCCTTGACCATCTGCTTGAACTCGGTGACCTGACCGCCCGCCTGGCCCGCAGCATCCGAAACATACTCGTTGTGCGGTGCGAAGAACCCGATCGAGTTGTAGCCCCAGTAGTTGCGGAGGCCCTTCTCGATGAGGTGGCTGTCCTGCACGAACTGGTGCACGGGCATCAGCTCGACGGCGGTCACGCCGAGATCGGTGAGGTGCTTCAAGGCGGCCGGATGTGCCAGGCCCACGTAGGTGCCGCGGATCTCCTCGGGCACCTCGGGGTGCAACTTGGTGAAGCCCTTCACATGGGTCTCGTAGATGACAGACTCCGCGAGCGGGGTGCGCGGAGCCCGGTCGTCCCCCCAGTCGAAATCGGAATCGGTGATGACGCAGCGTGGGCTGTGCGGCGCCGAATCCGTGTCGTTCCGTGTCTGCGGCTCGTTCATGTCGTGACCGAAGAACGACTGGTTGTCTGACTCCCAGTCGTAGCCGCCCTCGATGGCAGTGGCGTGGGGGTCGAGCAGCAGCTTGTTCACGTTGTGCCGCAGCCCGGCATCGGGGTTCCATTCGCCGTCGACTCGAATGCCGTATCGGGTACCGATGCCGACGCCGTCGACGAAGCCATGGAAGACGTGTCCGGTGCGCTCGGACAGGGCGATGCGACTCTCGTCGCCGTTGTCATCGAAAACGCACACGAACACGGCGTCGGCCGTCTCCGAGTAGAGGGCGAAGTTCCACCGCCCGTCGATCGTGGAGAACCCGAGCGGGTAGGGAAGAGAACGGGCGGAGGCCATCGGTGATCCTGTCTGAAGAGAGCGAAACTATCGCTCTCGCAGAATAGAAGCGAGCGGCTCTACTCGCCGGATCTGCCGTGGGGGCTAGCGCTCCGCCGCACTTTGTGATGCGGCGGAGCCCGCTACCGACTAGGCGCCGATGAGCCTCTCGGCCAGGTATCCGTGCAGGCGGTCGAGCGACACGCGCTCCTGCGCCATCGAGTCGCGCTCGCGCACCGTCACGGCGTTGTCTTCAAGAGACTCGAAGTCGACCGTGATCGCGAACGGTGTGCCGATCTCGTCTTGGCGACGGTAGCGGCGACCGATGGCGCCGGCGTCGTCGAAGTCGACGTTCCAGCTCTGGCGCAGGTCCTGCGCCACCTTGCGAGCCAGAGGCGAAAGCGCCTCGTTGCGCGACAGCGGCAGCACGGCGGCCTTGACGGGCGCGATGCGCGGGTCGAGCTTCAGCACCGTGCGCTTGTCGACACCGCCCTTCGAGTTCGGGGCCTCGTCTTCGTGGTACGAGTCGACCAGGAAGGCCATAAGCGCCCGGGTCAGACCGAATGACGGCTCGATCACGTAGGGAATCCAGCGCTCGTTCGACGTCTGGTCGAAGTACGACAGGTCGGTTCCCGACGCCTCGGAGTGCGTCTTGAGGTCGAAGTCGGTGCGGTTGGCGACACCCATGAGCTCGCCCCACTGGCTGCCCGGGAACTGGAAGCGGTACTCGATGTCGACGGTGCGCTTCGAGTAGTGCGACAGCTTCTCTTGAGGGTGCTCGAACTGGCGGATGTTCTCCGGGTTGATTCCGAGGCCGACAAACCACTCCCAGCTCTGGTCGATCCAGTACTGGTGCGCCTCTTCATCGGTGCCGGGCTGCACGAAGTACTCCATCTCCATCTGCTCGAACTCGCGGGTGCGGAAGATGAAGTTTCCGGGGGTGATCTCGTTGCGGAACGCCTTGCCGACCTGGGCGATGCCGAACGGCGGCTTCTGCCTCGAGGTGTTGAGCACCGTGGCGAAGTCCACGAAGATTCCCTGGGCGGTCTCGGGCCGCAGATACGCCATGCCCGACTCGTCTTCGAGCACGCCGAGAGTGGTCTTCAGCATTCCCGAGAACTTCTTGACCTCCGACCACTGGCCGACATTGCCGGTATCGGGGTCGCGCACGTCGGCGAGGCCGTTGACCGGCGGATGCCCGTGCTTGGCCTCGTAGGCCTCGAGCAGGTGATCGGCGCGGTAGCGCTTGTTGGTCGCGAGCGACTCGACCATCGGGTCGTTGAATACCTCGACGTGGCCGGAGGCCTCCCATACCTGGCGCGGAAGAATGACCGCCGAGTCGAGGCCGACGACGTTGTCACGGCTCTGAACCATGAACTTCCACCACTGCCGCTTGATGTTCTCTTTGAGCTCCACGCCGAGGGGCCCGTAATCCCAGGCACTGCGAGTGCCGCCATAGATCTCTCCGGTCGGAAAGACGAATCCTCGGCGCTTGGCGAGGGCAATGACAGAATCAAGAGGAGATGTGGGCATAACGGCTTCCGTAAGTCGCCCACCGGCCGGCTGCCAGCGGGTGGATAAGCCACAATCTTATGGGAGGGGCCATGGGGGACCGCGACACCGAGCGCTGGCTTCGCCTGCACGGGCTGCCGTATTTCGTGGCACCGCGTGCTCGATCGAGAGCGCTGCTGGCGCGCACCGCCCCCTTTCTGGTGTTCGCTCTGGCCTTCGATGTGCTGAGTTCAGTGGTTCTCGAGGTCGCTGTCGATCTCGACACCGCCTCGGCAAGCGAGCTGGCACTGGCGCTCGTGGCCTTGCTCCTCGTTGCTGCCGTTCCGGTGGTTCCCGCCCTGCTCGGGGTATGGACAGCCCATCTTCTGCGTTCCCGGGCACGCGCGAAGGGGCCGGTCGCCCTCGTCACGCTCATTCTCTATCTGGTGGTCGATCCTCTGGTCTTCGGCATCATCGGATTCGGCGACCCCGTCGAGTCTCTCGTTCAGAACACCGCCGTCGCCGTCGCCGCCATCGGCCTCACCTGGCTCGGAATAGGAGCGTTGCTCTCCTGGGCGCTGCGCGCTGCGGTGCGGCAGTTCGGGGCCTTGGGTCAGCTCGCCACGCGGGCGCTGCCCATCCTGATGCTCGTGGTGGTCTTCGCCTATTTCGCGCGTGCCCTGTGGGAGGTGACGGCAAGCATAACCGCGCCGCGACTTGTCGGCGTCGCACTGTTCTTCCTCGTGCTCGGCCTCCTGTTCACCGTTCCGATCATGCGCACAGAGCTGTCCGCCCTCCACCTGGCACCTGAGACCGAGGGGCCGCCTCTGACGTCGCTCGAGCGGTTCAACCTCGGCATCGTCGTGGTGATGGCGCAGGCCTTTCAGGTGGCGCTCTTCGCCGCTCTCGTCTGCGTCTTCCTCGTCGTTCTCGGCATGCTCGCGTTCAGCGACGAGGTGCTGAACAGCTGGCTCGGCGGCTATGGCGCAAACGCGCAACTTCTGGGCATCGAACTGCCGGTGCGAACGGCGATGCTGAAGACCGCCGTCTTTCTCAGCTGCGTCTCGTCGCTCAACTTTCTGGTCTCCGTGTCGACCGCCCCCGCGTACAGGGCGTCCTTTTATCAGCCTCTGCTCGACGAGGCACGCGAGGCACTCAGCGTTCGCGCGGCCTACCGAGCCGAGCGATGACGCGGCTGCTCGCCCTCGACATCCGCACCGGCCGTATCGACGTAGTCAATCGTGACCGCGCTCAGCCCGAGCCACATTGACATGAGGTTCGCGCGGAGTAGTGTTCTCACTCGTGACTAACGAAGTCAAGTCGGCAAAACGCTGGTTTATCGGCGAACCGCTCCCGACCGACAAACTCGAAGGGCAGCTTCTTCCGAAGCGGCTCGCACTGCCCATCTTCGCCAGCGACCCGCTCTCCTCTGTGGCATACGCGCCGCAGGAGCTGCTGATGATTCTGCTCATCGGCGGTCTCGCCTTCTTGAGCTTCGCGCCCTGGGTCGCCGCAGCGGTCGTGCTGCTGCTGGTGGTGGTCGTGGCGTCGTATCGCCAGCTGGTCAAGGCGTATCCCTCGGGCGGCGGAGACTACGAGGTCGCCCACAAGAACCTCGGCGAGAAGGCCGGACTCGTCGTGGCATCGGCGCTGCTCGTCGACTACGTTCTGACCGTTGCCGTGTCCGTGGCTTCCGGCGTCGACAACATCATCTCGGCCCTGCCTTTTCTCAACAGCTACCGCGTCGAAATCGCCGTCTTCTTCGTGATCGTGCTCGCCGCCGTCAACCTGCGCGGCGTCGCCGAGTCGAGCAAGGCCTTCGCCATCCCCACCTACCTCTTCGTCGGCAGCGTGGCGCTGATGATCATCGTCGGGCTCGGCCAGGCGGCGTTCGGCCATGCGCCCGTGGCCGAGTCGGCCGACTACGGCGTCAAAGCCGAGAATCTCGGCCAGGCCGCCGTCATCCTGCTTCTTCTGCGCGCCTTCTCGAGCGGCTGCAGCGCCCTCACCGGCGTCGAGGCCATCTCGAACGGCGTGCCGGCGTTCCGCACCCCCAAGGTGAAGAACGCGCAGCGCACCCTGGTGCTGATGGGAAGCATCGCCATCGCGCTCTTCGCCGGGCTTGTCACCCTCGCGCTCATCTCCCGCGTGCACTACGCAGAAGACGCCTGCCACCTCATCGGATTCCAGAACTGCCAGACCGAACCGCAGCGCAGCCTGATCGCGCAGATCGCTTCGAGCGTCTTCGGCAACAACTCCGTGCTGTTCTACGTGATCCAGGCGGCCACCGCTGCTGTTCTGCTGCTCGCCGCGAACACGGCCTTCAACGGATTCCCACTGCTCGGCTCCGTTCTGGCCAAAGACTCTTATGCCCCGAAGTCGCTGCTCACCCGCGGTGACCGCCTCGTCTTCTCGAACGGTGTGCTCATCCTCGGGCTGTTCGCCACGCTCATCATCGTGGTGTACCAGGCCAGCCTCACCCACCTGATCCAGCTCTACATCATCGGCGTCTTCGTGTCGTTCACCCTGGGGCAGACCGGAATGGTCAAGCACTGGTGGGGAATGCTGAAGGGCGGATGCTCGAACCGCGGAGCCGTATGGCGCGGCCTGGCGATCAACGCCTTCGGCGCCCTGCTCACCGCCGTCGTGCTCCTTGTGGTCACCATCACCAAGTTCACCCACGGCGCCTGGCTGGTCTTCGCGATCATGCCCGTGCTCTACGTGCTGATGCTGGGAGTCAACCGCTACTACCGCGACGTGAACAAGGAGATCGAGGTCGACGCCACCACGACCTTCGGCGCTGACGGCGATCACGCGATCGTGCTCGTCGGGCGCATGCAGAAGCCCGTTCTCAAGGCCCTCGACTACGCGATCGCAGCCCAGCACGACAGCATCGAGGCCGTACACCTCTCGATCGACGAGGATTCGACGAACGCTCTCGAGAAGGCCTGGAGAGAGATGAACATCTCAGTGCCTCTCAAGATCATCGTCTCTCCCTACAGAGAGGTGGCTGAGCCGCTCTGTGAGTACATAGCGAAGCGGCGCACGACCCACGGCTCCGAAGTGGTGACCGTCTACACGCCCATCTACATCGTCGGCCACTGGTGGGAGACCCTCCTGCATAACCACAAGGCGCGTCGCATCCGCAAGCGCCTGATGCTGGTGCACGGCGTCACTATCGCCCTGGTGCCCTGGCTTCTCGACTCCTCCGAGGTCATCTACGGCCGCAGGTCGCGCCCGCTGCCCGGAGCGGAACGCCGGGGAGAACCCATGCGCCCGGTTGCTCGTACGCCTCGCCAGGAACGACGGCACGCGAGGTCGCAGCAGTAGTAGGTGCTAAACTGGCGCAAGTTTTGTAAGTTATTCGACTCCCGGGTGGCGTTCTCATCCCCCGGCCCGAGAGGTGAGGGGGTCTCGCATGGGGCGCGGCCGTCAAAAAGCTAAGCACACCAAGGTTGCTCGCGAGCTGAAGTATTTCAGTCCCGACACCAACTACTCCGCGCTCGAGCGCGAATTGAGCCACCCTTCCGACGGTGAGCCCGATTACTCCAAGTGGATCGACGAAGACGACGACGAGTCCGAACTCGATGGTGTCACCGTTGTGAACCCAGAGCTGCTCGACTCCGACGAGCCGCGCCAGAAGCGCGCCTAGTTCGCCGAGCCGTCGCCTGGCTTCACGTCGGCGCTGATCTCAGCATCGCCTTCGACCCGCTCGCTCGTCGTCATCACGACGGTTCGTGCGCGTCGGCTCGAGGCTCGGTCGACTCCGATAGCGACGGCGGCCGACAGGCCGATGAACACGGTCACCAGAATGATTCCGACGAAGCCGAAGACCTGAGCCCTCGAATAGTTCGGCTGCTCGGGAAACACGAAGGTCAGAATCAGCGTGACGAGAATGGCGAGCGCGATTCCCACGGCAATAAATCGCACGAAGCGCGGCGATCGCCGCACCACCACCTCGTGCGTTGCGCTGGCAGGGGCAGAAGAAGTCGAGTCGTCGGGATGAGCCACACCCCATTGTCTCGCACATTGCCGGGCGGTCGCCGTGCCCCGAGAGCATAATCGTCTGATGGATCTCGACCGAACCGTGCTCACCCTGCGCGCCGCGGGGTGTGTGTTCGCCGAAGACGAGGCACGGCTGCTCATCGAAGCGACGAGCGACGGTTCGACGATCGATCGCGATGCACTCGATGCCCTTGTGGCTCGGCGCGTCTCAGGGGTTCCTCTCGAGCATCTCCTCGGCTGGGCCGAGTTCGCCGGCATCCGGGTTCTGGTCGACGAGGGTGTCTTCGTTCCGCGTCGACGAACCGAGTTTCTTGCGACCCGCGCCGCCGAGCTTGTGCGCGAGACCGAGCTTGTACCCGGGCATGAGCATCCGATTGTTCTCGATCTCTGCTGCGGATCGGGCGCGATCGCTGTGGCGATGCGCGAATCGCGGGGGCCGTCCGCGCCTGCGGCAGAAATCTACGCGGCCGACATCGATCCCCGCGCAGTGGCTACCGCCCGACGCAACCTCCCGCATCCGGCCGTCGTCGTCTGCGGCGACCTGTTCGAGCCGCTGCCCAACGGGCTGCGCGGGCACGTCGATGTGCTCGTCTGCAACACCCCCTATGTGCCAACGGATGCGATCGGCTCGATGCCGCCAGAGGCCCGGCTCTTCGAGGCGGCCCTTGCACTCGACGGCGGCGACGACGGCCTCGACGTACAGCGTCGCGTGGCCGCTGAATGCCGCGCGTGGCTCGCTCCCGGCGGCCACGTACTGGTCGAGGCGAGCGAGCGGCAGGCGCCGCGATCGGTCGAGTTGTTCGAGCGGGCCGGACTGCGGAGCCGCATCGAGTACTCCGACGACTACGACACCTCGATCGTGGTCTCGACGAAGCCTCACTAAGGCCGGTCGCCGGTCGAACGCGCTAGGACTGATCGAATGGGTGCAATGACGCACGCGCTCCGCGACGAACGGCGTCGGTGACCGAGTCGAGCATGGTGGACGCGAGATTCCATCGCTGCCAGAACAGCCGAACCTCGGTGAAGCTGCCGGGCGCAAGCTCGATCAGGCGTCCAGACACGATCTCGGCTGCGCACTGCTGCTCGGGCAGCATGGCCCACCCGAAGCCGAGCACGACGGCACGGGCGAAGTCGCTCGACGTGGGCACGAAGTGCCGAGGCTGCAATGCGACAGAGGCCGGGCCGGCGGCGCGCCGAACGAACTCGGCCTGCAGTTCGTCACGCCTGTCGAAGTCGACTCTCGGCGCTCGAGCCAGTGCCGAACCGTCTCCCGGCACGATCGCGTGATCCGACCGGAATCGAGGCGAGCACACAGCCAGGTAGCGCATCGCTCCGAGCGGTTCGACCGAGCATCCCTGCACGGCGTCGGACGTCGATGTCACCGCCGCCATCACCGTTCCAGAACGCAGCAGCGAGGTCGTGTGCTCCTGGTCTTCGCGGTGGATGTCGAAGGCGACGCCGCCCGCCTCGACCAAGGGTGAGACGGCCTCGAGAAACCAGGTCGCCAGGCTGTCGGCGTTGACCGCGACCGCGAGGGGAAACCAGCCCTCGCCCTTATCCGCGTGCAGAGCCGATCGGGCATCAGCCTCGAGGAGGGAGACCTGCCGCGCCAGCCGCAGCACGATCGACCCCGCCTCTGTAGGCATCACCGGGGTCGTGCGCTGCAGCAGAATCTGGCCCGAGGCCTGTTCGAGAGCTTTGATCCGTTGCGACACCGCCGACGGAGTCACGCGCAGTCGGCGTGCGGCCGCGTCGAAACTCGCCTCTTCGACGACGGCAAGGAGCGTCTGCAGATGATCGAGTTGAAACGCTGACATTAGCTCCTCTAATCCGTCGTTAGAAAGATTAGCTGTACCAATCGAACACCATCTCCTACCGTCGGAACATGCCCCTCGAGACCACGCTTCTTCCCGCTGTTTTCGGCCTCGGCACCGGGCTCGCGCTGATCATCGCCATCGGTGCGCAAAACGCCTATGTTCTCCGGCTTGGGATCGCAGGCAGGCTGCGTATCGTCGTCGCGATCGTCGCGATCTGCGCCATCTCCGACGCCGTGCTCATCGCCGCAGGAGTACTCGGAATCGGCGTGGTGATCGAGAGAGCGCCCGTAGCGCTGGTGATCATCCGCATTGTCGGCTCTGCCTTTCTCATCGTCTACGGACTCCTGGCCGCGCGTCGCGTTGTGCGCCCGCAGACGCTCGAGCCGGCGGCCCAGCACGGGTCGATCTCGGTGAAGACCGCTGCCCTGACCACGCTGGCGCTGACCTGGCTCAACCCTCACGTCTACCTCGACACCATCGTCTTCCTCGGCTCGGTCGCCAATCAACAGGGGCCGGCAGAGCGCTGGTGGTGGGCTGGCGGGGCCATGCTCGGCAGCCTCCTCTGGTTCAGTGCCCTCGGCTTCGGCGCGCGGTTACTCCGCCCGTTCTTCGCCCGGCCGAATTCGTGGCGCATTCTGGATGCCGTGATCGCCGTGGTCATGCTGGCCCTCGGCATCCGGATGGCCGTCGGGTTCTGAGCTCGCAAAAAACCCGCGTCGCTAGGCTGGATGCATGACCGCTGTCACGCTCATCCGCTCGGACTCCCTCGCCCAGTCGGCCCCCTACGCGTATGCTTCGACGGCTCCCGCCCACGCGCGGCTCGTCTTTCTCGCGGGCGCCTGCCCACTCGATCCAGACGGCGAGGTCACGGGTCGGGGCGACATCGCCGCCCAGGCCCGACTCTGCATGCAGAACCTCGAAACGGCCCTCGAAGCGGCCGGAGCGACGCTGCACGACGTTCTATCGACCCGTGTTCTTGTCGCGACGACGCAGCAGCCTGATCTCGTGACCGCGTGGAATGTCGTGCGCGACGCCTTCGGCGACCACGACGTGCCGAGCACGCTGCTCGGCGTGACCGTGCTCGGCTACCCGAATCAGCTGGTCGAAGTCGAGGCCGTCGCGGCAGTACGCGACTGATCTTAGGGGCGCTCGACCGGCACGTAGCCGGTGAGATCCGCCCTTTGTCCAGAAGCGTGGATGCGCGCGGCAGCCACGCCGTCGGCCCACGAGAGGCGGCCGGTCGCCAACTCGAGCCAGGTGGCGGCATCCATCTCGACGACGTTGGGCGGAGTGCCGCGGGTGTGGCCGGGACCCTCGATGCACTGCACCGCGCCGAACGGCGGAACCCGAACCTCAACCGTGTTGCCCTGGGCCGCGTCTGCGAGGCACTGAAGCAGATAGCGCGTGGCCGTGGCAGTCGCGTCACGCGAGGCCGCAACGCCCTCTGCCGTCGTGGCCGCGATGGCCGCTTCTCCATCGAGAGGTCGAATGCGTGTCTTTGCCATAGCTCTCAGCGTATGACGTGCCGAGAGGTGTCGTGCGGCAGATCGACTTGGGGGGAGGTCAGTGATCTGCCGCACGAGTGTGGTTCGTACGGCGACGTGAGATGGGGGGAAATCGCGTCGCCGTACGAAGTTCTGTGGAGTTGTTCCGGCTGTGTCTCCCACCGCCTTCATAGATAGAGAGTCGGCAGGTACGTGTTCATGACGGCGATCTGAAAAATTCTTCGAAGCTAAGCTGTGGCTGTGAAGATTCTTGTTCTCGGATCCGGCGCGCGCGAGCATGCCATCGTCACCGCGCTCCTGAATGAGCCCGGTCAACACGACATCGTTGCGGCGCCGGGTAACGCGGGCATCGCGCTCGTCGTTCCCGTCGTCGGCATCGACGCGGAAGACCCGGATGCCGTGGTCGATTTCGCGCAGGACGGCGACATCGATCTCGTCGTCGTCGGGCCGGAGGCGCCGTTGGTGGCCGGGGTCGCCGACGCGCTGCGCAAACGGGGAATCCCCGTCTTCGGACCGAGCCGCGAGGCCGCTGCCCTCGAAGGCAGCAAGACGTTCGCGAAGCACATCATGGCGGAGGCCGGAGTACCGACCGGCCGCGCCGAACGCGCAGGCACTCTCTCCGACGCGGAGCGCATCCTCGATGAATTCGGCGCGCCCTACGTGGTCAAGGCCGACGGACTGGCCGCGGGCAAGGGCGTTCTGGTCACCGAGAGTCGCGACGCCGCCCTTGAGCACGCCCGGCACTGGCTGGGCCACGGCGAGGTGCTCATAGAGGAGTTCCTCGACGGAGAAGAGGTCTCGCTTTTCCTGGTCAGCGACGGGCACACGGTTCGCCCTCTGTCTCCCGCACAGGATTACAAGCGACTTGCAGACGGCGATGCCGGCCCGAACACGGGCGGCATGGGTGCGTACTCGCCCCTGCCCTGGCTCGACGAGCAATTCGGCAGTGAAGCCGCCTTCGTCGATGAGGTCATCGACACGATCGCGCTGCCCACGATCAGACAGCTCGCGGCCGAGGAGAAGCCGTTCATCGGTCTGCTGTACTGCGGGCTGATCCTTACCCGCGACGGGATTCGCGTCATCGAGTTCAACGCTCGCTTCGGCGACCCTGAGACCCAGGTCGTGCTGCCGCGGCTCGAGACGCCGCTCAGCGAACTGCTCTTCGCCGCGGCGAGCGGCACCCTCGTTGATCAGCCCCGCCCGTCATTCTCGAGCGACGTCGCAGTCACCGTCGTGGTAGCGAGCGAGAACTACCCGGGCACGCCCGTCACGGGGCGCGTGCTCGCGGGCCTTTCCGAGGCGGAGGCTGTGGCGGGAACACACATCGCCCACGCGGCCACAGCCGTGAAGAACGGCGAGCTCGTCGCCACGGGAGGACGCGTGCTGAGTGTCGTCTCCACCGCATCCGATTTCGCCGAGGCCAGACGCCGGGTGTACGAGGCTGTCGATCTGATCGGGCTCGAAGGCTCGCAGCACCGCAGCGACATCGCCGCGAAGGTGGCCACGGCATGACGATCGAGATCGAGGGCTTCACCGACGTCTACAGCGGCAAGGTGCGCGACCTCTACATCCCCACCGACGCAGTGAGCATCGACGACGCCGAGACCCTGCTGGTCGTCGCCAGCGACAGGGTCAGCGCCTACGACCACGTGCTCGAGCCCGGCATCCCGGGCAAGGGCGAGTTGCTCACCACCCTGAGCCTCTGGTGGTTCGACCAGCTGTCGGGCATCCCGAATCATCTCGTCGGAGACCAGGCCGATGTGCCGGTCGAGGTCGCGGGGCGCGCCATGCTGGTTAAACCCCTCGACATGTTCCCCATCGAGTGCGTGGTGCGCGGCTACCTCTCCGGCTCAGGCTGGAAGGAGTATCTCGAGTCCCAGTCCGTGTGCGGCGTCGCCCTGCCTTCCGGTCTCGAGAACGGCGATCGTCTGCCCGAACCCATCTACACCCCTGCATTCAAGGCCGAGCTGGGCGATCACGACGAGAACATCACGTTCGAGCGAACGATCGAACTCGTCGGCGCCGACGTGGCCGAGCGCCTGCGCGCGCTTTCGCTCGAGATCTATTCGCGGGCATCCGCCATCGCCGAGGCCCGCGGGGTGATCCTCGCCGATACCAAGTTCGAGTTCGGCGCCGACCGCGTCTCGGGCGAGATCACCCTGGCCGATGAGGTGCTCACGAGCGATTCGAGCCGCTACTGGGACGCGGAGGCGTACGCCGCCGGTGATCGTCTCGCCAGCTTCGACAAGCAGATCGTGCGCAACTGGCTCTCTGCCAACTGGAACACGACGGATCCGAATGCCGGTCCGCCCCCAGAGCTTCCCACGGCGATCGTGGAGCAGACGGCCGCGCGCTACCGAGAGTTACTCAGCAGACTCACGGCGTAACCGGCCCAAGCCACGTCTGTTGCCGGTCGCGACGGATGTTGCCGGTCGACCGGCAACATCCGTCGCTGTGGGTCACAGTCGCCTCGTCGACACCACCGCGGGGCGCGGAACGGGAGCCTCCTCCGGCAGCAGAGGCGAACCCGCCTCGATGAAGGCGCGGGTCGCCGACCGCACGAGGGCCCCGCTCCACACCTCCGGATGCGGCACACTCGGGTCGACCAGCAGGCAGTCGAGCCGGGTCGGGTGTGACGAGGATGCCGGCCCCCACCAGATGCCGCGGGCGAGCGGGCGTCCGTCGAGGAAGGCGAGCCAGGTCCACTCGTCACGATAGTTGCCGGCATCTTGGCCAGCGAGGAACTGCAGGGCGTCTACCCACGGGCCGGGGCCGGGGGACGAGAAGGAGAGAACGGCGCCGAGGTCGGCGCCGGTGGTTGAACGAAACACGAGAGTGTCCTCCGAGAGAAGTGGAGGCGCTGCTCGCTTGATTCAGTCGATGACAGCCGAAGGGAGGAGCGCCGGGATAAGGGGGTGGGTGCGGGAATCGCATCGCGCGATCGCATCGTTCTTGTCCATTGCCATCAACTCCCTTCCTCAATCGTGGACGCCCGGGTTGGCGTGCTCACCGACAGTAGCGCTTGATCTCGGCCGATCTCAAGCTCTCGTTACAGTTCCGTTATATTCTTCTGTTCGCATATAAAGGCCGAACGGCCCCGATATCAGCTGGCGAACTGCCCAACGAGTCGCACAGCTCCCCCATCGACGCCCTTGGCTCCCTGCTCGAATCCGTTGAGATCGTGCTGGCCCAGCGACACGACACCCGCCTGCCAGGTAGGAATGCCATCGGCGGTCAGGGCGGCCGCAACCGCGTCGGAAGCATCGGCCTTCACCACCGCGAACATTCCGATGCCCAGGTTCCAGGTGCCCTCCGAACTCTCGAGGGTCGAGCCCGCGAGGGCTGAGAGCACTCGGAACACGGGCGCGGGCGACCACGTCGACCGCTCCAGCTCGACCCACGACCCACGCGGAAGCACTCGTGCCAGATTCGCGGCGATGCCGCCGCCGGTGACATGCGACAAAGAGTGGATGGCGCCGGCGAGCGCGGGGTCGCCGAGCACGCGCAGCAGGGGCGAGGTGTAGAGGCGAGTGGGCTCGAGCAGAATCTCTCCGACAACGCCCCCGAGTTCGGACGACGAATCGGTGTAACCGATTCCGCGAGACGAGAGGATGTGCCGCACGAGCGAGAATCCGTTGGAGTGCAGCCCTGACGATGCGAGCGCGAGCACGACGTCGCCGTCTTCGACGAGGTGTGCCCCGAGAAGCTCATCGGCCTCGACAGCGCCGACCGCCGCACCCGCTACGTCGTAGTCGTCGGGGCCGAGCAGGCCTGGGTGCTCCGCAGTCTCGCCGCCGACGAGCGCCGTGCCCGTGTCGGAGCACGCACGCGCGATGCCGGCGACGATGTCGGCGATGCGCTCGGGAACGACCTTGCCGCAGGCGATGTAGTCGGTCATGAAGAGAGGTGTGGCGCCGACGACGATGATGTCATCGACGACCATACCCACCAGGTCTTGCCCGATGGTGTCGTGCTTGTCGATGGCCTGTGCGATGGCCACCTTCGTGCCCACGCCGTCGGTCGACGTGGCCAGCAGGGGGCGATCGAACTGCTTGAGAGCAGACACGTCGAAGAGTCCGGCGAAACCGCCGAATCCGCCGACGACCTGAGGGCCGTGCGTGTTCGAGACCGCGGCCTTCATCAGCTCGACGGCGAGGTCTCCGGCGTGGGTGTCGACGCCGGCCTGGGCATAGCTGTTGCTCATGCTGTTCATTCTTCCCTATATGCGCCCCCTACGACGGTCGTGGCAACATCTGTAAACCCCTCCCGCGCTGTCGGTCGACCGGAGTAGCGTGAGGCTCGAAGGTGGCCAGACATCCACCGTGGGAGGAGAACCGATGGGTATCAACGACGAGGACATCACATCAGGAACCGATAACGCAGGCGAAGGCCCCGCCGATGGCGGAGCCAACGTAGGCGGACACGACGGTGGCGCGGACGGCGCGGCATCTGCGGGCGAAGGCCCGGCAGACGGCGGCGCGAACCCCGATGGCCACGACGGCGGAGCCGACGGATCGGCGTGATGAACCCTAGCCCTCACGAAGCGAGGGCCGAGCGCGGGTCGGGAAACCGGCCCGCGCTTTCTCGCTGCATCAACATCGGCGCCGATGAATTCGCGGCCGATTACTGGGGCCGAGGCCCTTTGCTCTCTCGGGCAGACAGCCTCGAGCGCGACTTCTCAGATCTGTTCTCGAGTGATGCGGTCGACGAGCTCGTGTCCGAGCGGGGCCTCCGCACACCCTTTATGCGCATGGCCGTCGAGGGCCAGGTGCTCGCCAAAGACCGCTTCACCGCTCCGGGCGGTTTCGGAGCGGAGATCGCCGATCAGGTCTCGAGCGAGAAGGTGCTCGCCGAGTTCGCTGCCGGCGCGACCATCGTTCTGCAGGGGCTGCACCGCACCTGGCCGCCGATCATCGACTTCACGACCCGGCTGGTGTCCGACCTCGGGCATCCGGTGCAGGTCAATGCGTACGTCACGCCGGCGTCGTCGCGCGGCTTCGATCCCCACTACGACGTGCACGACGTGTTCGTGCTGCAGATCGCCGGAGAGAAGCGCTGGAGGATCCACTCCCCCGTGCATCCCGATCCGCTCGCCGACCAGCCGTGGTCGCAGTATTCCAAGGCCGTCGCCGACGAGGCGAAGAACGCACCCGTCATCGACGAGGTTCTGCGGCCCGGCGACGCACTCTATCTTCCGCGGGGATGGATCCACTCGGCCGAGGCCCTCGGTGACACGTCGGTTCACCTCACGATCGGCATGAGCGCCTTCACCCGTGCCGATCTCGTGGCACTGGTATCTGCGAGAACCCGCGCCGACGCATCCCTGCGCTCGTCATTGCCGCTCGGCCTCGACCTCGGCGACCCGGATGCGCTGGCCGACGTGCTCGCCGAGACGGTGGCCGATCTCGTGGCCGCCATCCAACGCGATCCGGTCACGCCCGCCGCCGCCGCCGCATCCCTCGCCCGGCGACTCACAAACGTCACCCGACCCGAGCCGGTGCGCCCCCTCGCGACTGTGGCCGGCCTCGCTCGTCTCGACGTCGCATCCGTCGTTCGCTGGCGTCTCGGGCTCTCAGGCCGCGTAGAGGCCCGAGGCGACACGGTGTGCCTCGCGGCCGGCAGTCGCACGCTCTCGTTGCCCGTCGTGGCTCACGCCGCACTCGAGCACCTTCTGCTCGGTGAGTCGACGCCCGTGGGCTCCCTTCCCGGCCTCGACGACGAAGACGCCATCGTGGTGTGCCGGCGCCTGGTGCGCGAGGGCGTTCTGGTGCTCGAGGCGTGACCGAGCTCAGCGCGCGGCAGGTGGTGCCCGACTGGCGCCCCTGCAGCGATCGCTCCCGCGAGCGCGGAGATCCCCTGCCGGGCACCGGTTCGCGGGGCACCGAGTGGTTTCTCGTCGAGATCTCGGGCGCCTGGGGCCAGCACGCGTTTCTCGAATCGACTCTGCCCGTCGAGGTGGGTCGGGCGCTCGTCAAGAAGGTCGAGGGTGCGGGCATGCGACCGCTCGCGATTCGCAGAACGGGCAAGCGGGCGCCGCAAGACGGCTACCGCTGGGCCTATGTCGATTCCCGGCCCGGCTCCGAGGGTGTGCGCTGGGGATGGGTGGAGACGGCCGAGGAGCTGCTCGACGTTCCACTCGACGGGTCGACGGGGGTCGTCTCCCACAAGCCGATCGTCGCGGTCTGCGCCCACGCGAGGCACGATCAGTGCTGCGCCGTGCGCGGCCGGCAGGTCGTGAAGACGCTCGCCGAGGCTTTTCCCCAAGAGACGTGGGAGTGCTCGCACCTCGGCGGCGACCGCTTCGCGGGCACGCTGGTGCTCCTGCCGCACGGCCTCTACTACGGCCGGGCAGATGGGGCGGATGCGGTCGGCCTCGTCACCCGGTACCTCGAGGGCCGCGTCGACGAGCGCTTCTTCCGCGGCCGCAGCTCGCTACCGAATGCCGTTCAGGCGGCCCAACACCACGCACGAGCCACCCTCGACGACGAGCGCATCGACATCCTCGGCCCGACGTCGGCCCGCTTCGCCGACGGCGTCTGGCGCATAGAGCTCGAGTATCCGGCGGCGACGATCAAGGTGATGCTCGCAGAGACGCTGTCTGAACCGCTGCTGTCGACCTGCTCGGCCACACGTCCCGGGCGCAGCCGGGAATACCGCTTGCTGTCGGTCGAGATCGCAGACGCCGCATCGGCCGAGGGACAGGTGTCGTCAACGCTCCCGTAGAATGGAGCACGGCCTATTTCTCTACAGCGTCTGGAGCCCGCCCGGTATGTGCGGCATCGTCGGTATCGTCTCGTCCGGTCCGGTCAATCAACAGGTTTACGACAGCCTCCTCCTGCTTCAGCACCGCGGGCAGGACTCGACCGGTATCGCCACCGCCGACGGCTCGAGGTTCCACATCGTCAAGGCCAAAGGCCAGGTTCGCGAGGCGTTCCGCACCCGCGACATGCGGTCGCTGCTCGGCAACGTCGGCCTCGGCCACGTGCGCTACGCGACGAAGGGCGCCGCAGGCAACGAGCAGGAGGCGCAGCCGTTCTACGTGAACGCGCCCTACGGCATCGTGCTGATCCACAACGGCAACCTCACGAACACCCGCGAGCTCAACCAGGAGCTCTTCCACATCGACCGTCGGCATCTGAACACCTCGAGCGACACCGAGTTGCTGCTCAACGTGTTGGCCACCGAGCTGCAGGGCCAGGTCTCCGGGCTCGATCTCGAACCCGACCAGGTCTTCGATGCCGTCGCCAACGTGCACGAGCGCATCGAGGGCTCTTACGCGGTGATCGCGCTGATCGCCGGCCACGGCCTGCTGGCGTTCCGCGACCCGTTCGGCATCCGGCCCCTCGTTCTCGGCAAGCGAAGCGATTCCAACGCCCTCCCGGGTGTGCAGCGCGACGAGTGGATCGTGGCCAGCGAATCGCTTGTGCTCGAGGCATCCGGCTACGAGGTCGTGCGCGAGGTCGCACCCGGCGAGGCCATCTTCATTACGCAGAACGGCGAGATGTACTCACGCCAGTGCGCGAAGAACCCGGTTCTCGTGCCCTGCTCGTTCGAGTACGTCTACCTCGCCCGCCCCGACAGCGTGATGAACGGCATTTCGGTCTACGAGGCCCGCCTCCGACTCGGCAATCGTCTGGCCACTACCATCGCCGATCTCACCCCGATGGGCGACATCGATGTGGTCATGCCCATCCCCGACTCATCGCGCCCCGCCGCTATGCAGGTCGCGCAGAAGCTCGGAGTCGAGTACCGCGAGGGGTTCTACAAGAACCGCTACGTGGGCCGCACCTTCATCATGCCCGGCCAGGCCGAGCGCAAGAAGAGCGTGAGGCAGAAACTCAACGCGATGTCGACCGAGTTCAAGGGCAAGAACATCCTGATCGTCGACGACTCGATCGTGCGCGGCACGACCTCGAAGGAGATCGTCGAGATGGCCCGCGCCGCCGGTGCCAACAAGGTCACGTTCACGTCGGCCGCTCCGCCGGTGCGCTTCCCTCACGTCTACGGCATCAACATGCCGTCGCGCGAAGAACTCATCGCCCACGGCCGCAGTTTTCCCGAGATCGCCAGGGAGCTCGGCGCCGACCACCTGATCTACCAGGAGATCTCCGACATGGAGAGCGCAATCCTCGAGGGCAGCGAGGTGAAGAACCTCGAGATGAGCTGCTTCACCGGCGAGTACGTCACCGGCACGGTGAGCCCCGAGTACCTCTCTTGGGTCGAGGCGACGCAGCGCTCCTAGCGCCCGTTCCCTGAGCCCGTCGAAGGGCTGCCGCATCGACTCGTCGTGAACGCACTTTTACTCCCCGGGGAAGGTGCTTGTGCGCCGGATGGATCGGCCGCATCTCGTTGCCTACAGAAACGCCCCTTGGGCATGGCCATCAGAGCCCCCCAGGGCACAAAGGACTGGCCCGGGGCTTCCACCCCGGGCCAGCCGTCTTCCTTCAGCAGTCCTACGGGCGGGTCAGTGCTCCGCGGCGACGGCGCACGACGAGCAGCGCACCCAGGGCGAGAAGCAGGCCGGCCCCGAGAAGCGGAACCGTCGCATCCAGACCTGTGGCGGCGAGCGCCGGGCTGACTGGCGTGGTGGTACCTGCGCCCACCGCCGGCGTCGTGGGATCGACGATCGGGTCGCCGAATCCTCCGGTGATGACGAGCGGGAAGGTGATCCGCAGTCCTGCTTCGCCGACCTTGAACGACACCGTGTGGTCGCCGTTGCGCAGCGATGCCGGCAGGGTGAAGGCTACGGTCGCGCGGCCCTGCTCGTCGTACTTGTCGACAACGGTCGGGTCGATCGCGGCGGATGCGATCTGCTCACCGTCGAAGAGCACGTTCAGCTCGGTGTCGGGGTTCGGGATGCCACTCAGCAGCAGCGAGCTGAGGGCGAACTCGTACGACGTTCCGGGCTCCGTGGTGCCGAAATCGACGGGCGTTCCGGCCGGGTCTGCCAGGTTCGCGATGCCGACCGAGCGGGTCGAGTAGTCGGGCGCCAAGGGCTTGTTCTCGCCGATGTAATTCACGAATGCGTCGAGGTCGACCCGCCCGGTGTCGCTCTTGCCCTGGCCGTTCGCGAGCTCGAGGAAGCCGTCTCCGCCGCCGGCGAGGAAGCTGTTCGTGACGATCTTGTACGTGTCCTCTGCAGCGATGGGCGCACCCTTGTAGAAGATTTCGGTGACGTGCGATCCGTCGGCAGCCGCCGCGTCGTAGGTGTAGGCGAGGTCAGAGTTGATGCCGAGCTTGAGGAATGGCCGCGTCTGACCGGTCTGCCACTGCTGCTCGAGCACGGTCTTTACCTGCGCACCCGTGATGGTCTGCGTGATCAGCGTGTTCGCGAAGGGCTGCACGGTCGCGGCCTCCTCGTAGGTGACGTTGCCGTCGCTGTCTTCCGGATTGGACGCGTTGGCCGCGAAGTCGATGTTCGTGCGGAGTCCGCCCGGGTTCATGAACGCGAGCTGGGTTCCGAGATCCCTCGTCGCCCACAGCTGGCCGTCGGCCACCTCGTTGCCGAGGTCAGACTCGCCGCCGCGGTTCTCCGTCGTGCCGTCACTCTGAAGGGCACGCGTGAACGACGCGGTGATGGTGCCGATGGAGACTCGCCCGATGATGCTCGACTCCGCCTTGGCGGTGGCCACGAGCGCCGCGACCTCGGGGTCCTGCGCGTACACCGCGGACGCCGGGGCGCCACCTGGTACGGCGGGCGTCACGAGCCGGATGGTCTCACCAGTGGCCGACGAGATCTCCTTCGTGGTGGGGTTCACCTGGAAGTTGAAGTGACCCAGGTTCGAGCCGTAGCTGCCGGTCTGCAGCACGGGCAGCGACTTGCCTCCGACCGTGACGGTCTGGGAGTAGAGGTTGTGCGTGTGACCGGATGCGATGGCGTCGACGTACGGAGCGGTGCCGGTGACGATCTTGCCGAAGACGGTGCCGACGTCGGTCATGTTCGCGGTCGGGCTCGCGGCGCCCTCATGGATGAGGAGAACGAGCACGTCGGCCTCGGCGTTCGTGCCGTCGTCGATGCCGTCGGTCAGTTCCTGCGCGACGGCGTTGACGCTGTCGACGATTCCGCCGACGGCCAGGGTGTCGATGCCCGTCGGGCTGACGAGAGAGGGCAGGTCTTCAGTGACGGCCCCGATGAAGCCCACCTTGACACCGTCGAAGGTCTGGATGTCATACGGCGCGAACGCGTGGTCCGTCGTGCCCTTGTTGAAGAGGTTGGCCGAGATCAAGTCGAAGTCGGCCAGGTCAGAGACGCGGCCCTCGAGGTCGGCGCGTCCGTGGTCGAGCTCGTGGTTTCCGATGGCCGAGACGCTTAGGCCGATCTGGTTGAGGGCATCGATCGTGGGCTCGTCCTGCTGCGCCTGCGAGATGAACGGCGAGCCGCTGATGTTGTCACCCGCCGACACGAGGGTGCTGTTGGGGTTCGCGGTCTTGAAGGTGTCGAACGCGGTGGCGATACTCGCCGCGCCGGCCTCACCGCTGCCGAGGTTCTGCTCGAGGTGGCCGTGAAAGTCGTTCATCGTGTACACGTCGATGACGACATCGCCGGGGGCTGCGGATGCGGGAAGCGCTCCGAATCCAACAAGGGCGACCGTCGTGGAGACGACAAGGGCGGCCACGCGCACGGAGCCGCGGCGGAAGAAGGATGACTGCATAGGAAGGTTGTTCTCCAGGGGTAAATTCGGGGACAATTCCCACTCAATCCGAAGCTTCGCTTGGGGTCAACCGAATCTCCGCAACGAAACCTGATGTTCACACGCGCCCCTTGTTCGGGGGGGGAGGGGATAATTGAGAACAGTTGTAGCTACAAGGAATATTGGCCGTGATGGGGTAGTTCTATTGACTATGACTGCAAACCAGGATCTCCTCTCAGCCCAGACCGGAATGGGTTCCGTGACCCTCCGCGTCGGAGACCTCGACGCCATGATCGCCTACTACCGCGACGCGGTCACGCTCGACGTGCAGAGCCAGGAGGGCGATGTGGCCGTGCTCGGCCGGGGCGAGGTGCCTGTCGTCATCCTGCAGCGCGCCCCCGAGCTGAAGCACGCGGCGCCGCGGTCGGCGGGGCTGTACCACACGGCCATCCTGTTCGAATCGGAGCCCGCCCTCGCCGCTGCACTGTATTCGGTAGCGCGGCACGCCCCTGGAACGTTTACTGGAAGCGCCGACCATCTCGTGTCGAAGGCCTTCTACTTCACCGACCCCGAGGGCAATGGAGTCGAACTTTACTGGGACCGCGCACGCACGGAGTGGAGCTGGGCGCACGGCCAGATCGAGATGGGCACCGTCTACCTCGACCCGAACGAGTTTCTGCAGCAGCATGTGACGCCCGAGTTAGTGGAGAACCCGAGGCTCGGCGGCACAACGGTCGGGCACGTGCACCTCTCGGTGGGCGACGTGGCCACGGCGAAGGAGTTCTACGTCGACAGGCTCGGCTTCGAGACCACCATCGCTATGGCCAGTTCGGCCCTTTTCGTGTCGGCGGGCGGGTACCACCACCACATGGCGATGAACGTCTGGGAGTCGAAAGGTGCAGGCCGACGCCCGCTGGCTCTCGGTCTGGGACTCGTCGAGATCGTTGTGCCAACGTCAGACGAGGTCGGCCAGGTGGGCGAGCGTCTCGGTCATTTCGGGCTGCAGACACGCGACGATGGACACTCGCTCATGGTGTCCGACCCGTGGGACAACCAGATTAAGATCGTGGCGGCGGCGGAGTAGCGAAACACCGCCGTTCGTCGAGCCTGTAAAGACGCGCCCTTCGACAGGCTCAGGGAACGGGCGCCTACTCCCCGTGACGCGCCACGAGTTCTCTCTTCAGAACCTTTCCGCTCGGCCCCATCGGCAGGGCATCCACGATCGTGATCTGGCGCGGGTATTTGTAGGCGGCGACGTGCTCCTCGGTGAAAGCCACCAGCTCCGCATCGGTCGCGGTCGCACCGGCAACCAGCACCACGGCCGCGACCACCTCCTGACCATGCACCTCGTGGGGGATGCCGTACACAGCCGCCATCGAGACATCCGGATGCCCCGCGAGCACCTCTTCGACCTCGCGTGGGTAGACGTTGTAGCCGTTGCGCAGAATCATGTCTTTCTTGCGATCGAGAATGCGCAGGTACCCGTCGTCATCCTTCGTACCGAGGTCGCCCGTGCGGAACCATCCGTCGACCACCGCGCGAGCCGTGTCCTCCTGCCGGTGAAGGTATCCCTTCATCAGGTTGTGACCCCTGATAACGAGTTCGCCGAGCTCCCCTCGAGGAAGCAACTCGATCGCATCGTCGTTGTCTGCCCGGGCGATCTCGACATCCACGCCCCAGATCGGCTTGCCGATCGTGCCGGGCCGCGGCGGCACACCGCGCTGGTTGAAGCTCGCGACGGGCGACGTCTCGGTCAGCCCGTAGCCCTCGTGGATGTCGGCGCCGAACACCCGTGTGAACTTGTCGATGATCGCCACAGGTATGGCCGCACCACCCGAGATGCCGTATCGCAGCTTCGTCTCGACGGGCTCCGTGCCGGCCGCGGCCAGAATCACCATGTACATCGTCGGCACACCGAAGAAGATCGTGCAGCCGTGCCGCTTGATGAGCTCGATCGCTCCGGCACCGTCGAACTTCGGCATCAGCACGATCGTGGCGCCCGCGCGAAAACCCGTGTTCAGAACACACGTCTGCCCGAAGGTGTGGAACAGCGGCAGGCATCCGAGCAGCACGTCGTCGCTCGTCATGTCGAACGTGTCGAGCAGCAGCGTGCTCGTCTGTTCCACGAGCGAGAAGTGGCTGCCCTCGGCGCCCTTCGGAGAGCCCGTGGTGCCGCTCGTGTAGAGAATCGTCGCCGTATCGCTCGGCGCGCACGACACGTAGGTCTCAGGCGGAACCGCCTGCTCAGCCAAGTCTTCGAGGCGATCGAAACCCACGGCATCCAATGGCTCGTCGCCCGAGTGCGGCGGCATCATCAGCGACACCACATCGACACCCGCGAGCGCCGCCCCTTTTGCGCCCTCGGCGAGTAGGGGCGCCGCGCAGACGAGCAGGGTGGCCCCGCTGTCACGCAGCACAAAAGCGATCTCCTCGGCCTTGAGCAATGCGTGGATGGGAACGACGATGCCGCCCAGCGCCAGGATCGCGTAGTAGACACGGGGAAAATCGGGCACATTGGGTATCAGGATGGCGACGGGGTCGCCCCGGCCGACGCCTCGTTCGCGCAGCGCGCCCGCGTATCCGAGTGTCTCCTCCCAGAGGGTGGAGTAGCTGATGCTCTGATCTCCCACAATCAGGGCCGTCTTGTCTGGCCGCCGTGCCGCAGTCTCAGCGAGGATGCCGGCCACGGAGACCGTGGCATGTCCCGTCTGCGATTCGGATGCGGCGGGGCCCGCAGGTGCATTCATCACGTTCTCCAGTCGTCTTTGACCTCAGACTCCGAGATTACGGTCGGACGGCTCTCGAGCCAAGACCGCCGCACGGGTGTGAAGCTGATGCCCAGCGTTTAGACTGGGGTCGAATCCACCCGTCACTTCTCGAAAAGAGTTCTCCGGTGCCCACAATCGTCGTCGAGGTCATGCCCAAGGCCGAACTTCTCGATCCCCAGGGCAAGGCCGTGCTCGGCGCCCTCACCCGTCTCGGACAGTCGCAGTTCAGCTCCGTTCGAGTCGGCAAGCGCTTCGAGCTCACCGTCGACGGCGAGGTCACCGACGCCGTGCTCGCCGAGGTCAAGACCCTCGCGGACGAGATGCTGTCGAACTCAGTCATCGAAGACGTCGTTGGCATCCACGTCGTCTCGACCGAGCCCGCCGGAGCATCCGTCTGATGCGCATCGGCGTCGTCACCTTCCCCGGCTCGCTCGACGACCGCGACGCCCAGCGCGCGGTTCGCATCGCCGGCGCCGAGCCCGTCGCCCTCTGGCACGGCACGCACGACCTCGATGGCGTCGACGCCATCGTGCTTCCCGGTGGCTTCAGCTACGGCGACTACCTGCGCGCAGGCGCCATCGCGAGCCACTCGCCGATCATGGCCGAGGTCATTCAGGCTGCCGATCGAGGCGTACCCGTGCTCGGCATCTGCAACGGCTTCCAAATGCTCACCGAGGCACACCTCCTGCCCGGCGGACTCATCCGCAACGACCACGGCTCGTTCATCTGCCGCGACCAGCGCCTGCGCGTCGAGAACACCTCGACCGACTGGACCAACGGCTTCACCGATCGCCAAGAGATCACGATCCCGCTCAAGAACGGCGAGGGCGGATTCATTGCCTCGACCGCCGAGCTCGAGCGGCTCGAGGGCGAGAACCACGTGGTCTTCCGCTACCTCGACGTGAACCCGAACGGTTCGCTCAACGACATCGCGGGCATCACGAACGCTCGCGGCAATGTCGTGGGCCTCATGCCGCACCCCGAGCACGCGGTCGAGCCCGGCTTCGGCCCCGATACCCCGGATGCGATGCGCTCGGGAGTAGACGGCCTCACGATCTTCACGTCGGCGCTCGAGGGCCTGCTCGCCCGCGCGTAGTGTCTGCCCCGGCCCGCTACATCGGCTCGGCGCAGAAGCACGCAAATCCGCCCGGATAGGTGCATGTTCGCCGACTGGATGACGCGGCCAGGATTGACTAGGCGAAGACGCATCCAAAAGGGCATTCTTGGGTGCTTCTGCGACGAGTGGATGCCCTTCGACAGGCTCAGGGAGCGGGCAACCCCGTGGAACCCGGGAGGCTCAGGCGACGCGCGGGCAGTTCAGGGCGCGGGCAGCATCAGGCTGCGGAGGTCTTCGCCATCGCATCTTCTAGGGCGACCCACGCGAGCATCGCGCACTTGACGCGTGCGATGTAGCGGGAGACGCCGCCGAGCACGACCGCGTCGCCGAGCAGCTCTTCGTCGCCCTCGAGCGTGCCCTTCGAGCGCATCAGCTCGCGAAACGCGTCGATGCGCTCCTGAACTGCGGCCCGGTCGAGATCAACGATCACATCTGACAACAAAGAGGCAGACGCCTGCGAGATGGCGCAGCCGTGCCCCTCCCAGCTGAGCGACGTGATGGTGTCGCCCTGCGAATGGATGCGCAGGGTCACCTCGTCGCCGCACGTCGGGTTGAGCTGGTGCGACTCGGCCGATCCGCCCTCGCGCAGCCCATGATTGTGCGGGGTGCGCGAGTGATCCATGATGACCTCCTGGTAGAGGCTCTCGAGCGACGAGCTCACAGGGATGTCCTTTCGGAAGACTGCGGGTAGAGGGTCGGCACCACACCGAAGAACGCCGTGACCTCACGCACGCCCTCGAGGAAGGCGTCGACCTCGGCCGGCGTGTTGTAGAGGTAGGCGCTCGCGCGGGTCGAAGCGGTCACGCCGAAGCGGCGGTGCAGTGGCTGGGCGCAGTGGTGCCCCACGCGCACCGCTATGCCCAGGTCGTCGAGGTACTGGCCGACGTCGTGGGCATGCACACCTTCGACAACGAAGCTGGCGAGCCCCGCCCGCTCCACACCAGGCGGCGGGCCCAGCACGGTGATTCCGGGGATCGCGGACAGGCCCGACACGAGGCGCTGGCCGAGGGCGGCCTCCCAGTCGTGGATGCGCTGCATGCCGACCTCAGACAGATAGTCGACGGCGGCGCCCAGCGCGATGGCCTGCGACACACGCTGCGTGCCAGCCTCGAATCGCTGCGGCGCCGGAAGGTACTCGGCCTTCTCGAGCGTGACCGTGGTGATCATCGATCCGCCCGTGAGAAAGGGAGGCATGGCATCGAGCAGCTCAGCACGGCCGTACAGCACTCCCACGCCCGTGGGTCCGAGCATCTTGTGGCCGGAGAACACGGCGAAGTCGACGCCCAGCGCACCCAGGTCGAGCGGGCGATGCGGGGCCGATTGGCAGGCATCCAGAACCACGAGCGCGCCGACGGCGTGCGCCAGAGCCACGAGCCGCTCGACGGGATTGATGACTCCCGTGACGTTCGACACGTGCGTGAAGGCGAGAACGCGCGTGCGCGAGCCGATGATCTCTTCGGCCGCTGCCATTTGCAGCTGGCCATCGTCGTCGATGGGGATGACCCGCAGCGTGGCTCCCGTGCGAGCGGCGAGTTCTTGCCACGGGATGAGGTTGGCGTGATGCTCCATCTCGGTCGTGACGATCTCGTCGCCCTCGCCCAGCGCGAATCGCGACGACGCGGGGGCTCCGCGACCCAGGCTCGCGTTCGAGAACGCGTAGGCGACCAGGTTGATGCCCTCGGTCGCATTCGAGGTCCACACGATCTCGTTCTCGCGCACGCCCACAAAGGCTGCAACACGGGCGCGAGCGTTTTCGAAGACCTCTGTAGCCTCCGCGGCGAGGGTGTGGGCTCCGCGGTGCACGGCCGAGTTTCGGCGCGTCAGGTAGTCGTGCTCTGCCTCAAGGACGTGGGTGGGTCGCTGCGCGGTCGCCCCCGAGTCGAGATAGCTGAGGGGATGGCCGTTGACGGTCTCGCCCAAAATGGGAAAGTCTGCCCGCAGCCGTTCGACCTCGGCGAGCGTCAGCGGCCCGTCACTCAGAGTGGATGCGTCGGGAACGGTCATGGGGTGCGGGTCAACTTTCGAGCGAGTCTGGGTTGGAGAGAACGATTAAGGCTACTTCGTTGCCTTGAACGCTGCCCGCGCGGAACAAATTCCGTGCGCCGCCAGATCACGCCGATTCAGCATCCCTACATGCCGCGCTCTCAGGCGCATCACAGCACGAGGACACCGTCGACCCTCCTCGGGCCCGTTGCGCCGTCGCGAAGCGCCTCCGGAAGGAGCGCCTCCGGCGCATCCTGAAAAACGAGCGGCCGCTGGAACCGCCGCACGGCCGTGACACCCACCGAGGTGTGCTGGGTATTCGTCGCAGGCCACGGGCCACCATGATGCTGCGCCCAAGTCACCGCGACGCCCGTTGGCCAGCCCCCAAAGAGCACGCGGCCGGCCTTTTCGCCGAGCACGGCGACAATATCCTCGACGTGTTCTCCGGGCTCCGCGTGCACGGTGGCGGTCAGCGTTCCAGGAAGAACGTCGAGGGCGTCCGACAGTTCCGCTTCGGACGAGTAACGCACCAGAACGGTCGTGGGCCCGAAAACCTCCTCGGAAATCTCCTCCGCGTTCGATTGGAAATCGGCCGCACTCACCGAGTACAGCGACGCGGAACCGGCGCCGCTCGGAGCGACGACCTGCCGTACGCCCTGGAGCACCGCGAGCCGACCCGCGCCCCGCAGGTACCCTTCGGCGATCGCATCCGTGAGCATGGTTCCACCCGTCGTGGGCACAAGGGGCACGAGGGCCGCTTCGAGCGCGGATGAAGCGGGAACGAACACGATGCCCGGCTTTGTGCAGAACTGACCGAGTCCCAGGGTGAACGAGCCGGCAAGACCGGCCGCGAGTTCCTCGCCCCTGGATGCATCGGCGCCTCGGGTGACGACAACGGGATTGATGCTTCCGAGCTCACCGTAGAACGGGATCGGTCGCGAGCGAGCCGCGGCGAGATCCGCGAGCGCCCGGCCCCCGGGAACCGAGCCGGTGAAGGCAGCGGCCTGCAGCCGCTCGTCTTCGATCAGAGAAACGCCCGCGTCGAACCCGTGAACGAGCGCGAAGATCCCGTCAGGAGCGCCGGCCGAGGCGAGCGCCTCGATGACCAGTTCGGCGGTGCGAGCAGAGGTGCGCCCATGCCCTGGATGCGCCTTGACCACCACGGGGCAGCCCACCGCGAGCGCAGAAGCGGTATCGCCTCCCGCCACAGAGAATGCGAAGGGAAAATTAGATGCGGCGTAGACGCCGACAACCCCGATGGGGATCAGGATGCGCCTCAGCTCGGGCTTCGGCGGCGTTGCCTGCGGGTCGGCGTGATCGATGACGATGTCGAGGTAGGAGCCCTCGTCGAGCGCGTCGGCGAACATTCGCAATTGTCCCGTGGTGCGCCCGACCTCGCCCTCGAGCCGGGCCTGCGGCAGGTGGGTCTCCCCCAGAGCGAGGGAGACGAGTTCGTCTCGGGCCGCGTCGAGCCGGGCGGCGATCTCGCGGAGCCATCCGGCACGATCGCCGCTCGTCGAGGCCGAGGCAGGACGGCGCGCGGCGACGGCGGCATCGAGCATCCGGTCGAACTCGACCGGGGTGGTCTCGGGCACGGCCCCCTCGGCCCCAGTCGTCTGATCTGCGGCGCTCATCGGACCAGCTCCTCGCCACGCGCAAGAATGACGCGCAGCTGCTCGGTTTGTTCTTCCGACGGGTCGACAAGCGGCGCTCGCACGGAGCCCACCTCCAGCCCACGCAGGCGCAGCCCGGCCTTGATGAGCGACACAGCGAAACCGGGCACCTGGTTGCGCAGTCTGACGAGGGGCGTGAAGAAGCCATCGAGGAGGCGATCCTGCTCGACCGCGTCCTCTGCTTCGTAGGCCGCGTAGAACGCGTTCGCGATGCGGGGCGCCATCGCGAAGACGGCCGACGAATACAGAGGAACACCGATCGCACGGTAGGCGGCCTGACTCGCCTCAGCGGTCAGCATCCCGTTGAAGAACTGCACGTCGTCGCGTCCCGCGCGGCGCGCGGCGAGAACGAACTGCTGCATCAGCGCGATGTCGCCGACGCCATCCTTGATTCCCGCGAGCGTGGGAAGAGCGAGCAGACGCTGCACGGTCGCCTCGGTGAACTTCGCGGAGCCTCGATGATACGCAATGATCGGCAGCGAGGTACTTTCGGCGATCGCCTCGACGTACAGTGCGACACCCTCCTGGGGCGCCCTCACGAGGTACGACGGCAGTACGAGCAATCCGTCCACGCCGGCCTCCTCGGCGATGCGGGCGCAGTCGCGGGCGTGGCCGAGCGGCCCGCCAACCCCGGCGAGAACGACGCCAGTGCCGCCCGCAGCTTCGACGGCCGCGTGCACGGCCACGCGGTATTCGTCGAGGGAGAGCGCGTGGTACTCACCGGTGCCGCAGGCCACGAAAGCGGCCCCTGCACCCTGCGCGAAGCCCTCGGCCACGTGCGCGACTAGCAGCTCGCTGTCGACCCTGTCTTGCGCGTCGAACGGCGTCACCGGAAAAAAGAGAATCCCGCCGATATCGCGAAAGCGTCGTCGACTGAGCGCCTCGGCGACGGGCTGAGTGGCGTGGGTGGTGGTCATGATCAGAACCTCGGCAGAGTCGGTGAATAGTGGGGCTGAATGCGACGCATGTATCCGGTGTCGTCTCGCACGGTTCGGCCGGACTCCAGGTATACCTGGTGCTGTCGCTCGAGTGCGTCGAGATCGAGCTCGACCCCGAGACCCGGGGCGCGGGGAACGGCGATCGAGCCGTCAACGATCTCGAGCACACCGGCCTTGACGATGTCGTCGCCCCTGTTCCAGGGATAGTGCGTGTCGCAGGCGTAGGAGAGTTCTGGGCTTGCCGCAGCGACGTGCGTCATCGCCGCGAGAGAAATGCCCAGGTGCGAGTTGGAGTGCATCGATAGTCCGACTCCCCATGCTGAGCAGATAGCCGCGAGTTCTCTGGTGTGAGCGAGACCACCCCAATAGTGGTGATCGGAGAGCACGATCTGCACGGCGTCCTTCGCGAAACCCTCCTTGAGCTGCTCGAAAGTGACAACGCACATGTTGGTCGCGAGCGGCAGCGGGGTCTCGCGGGAGACGGCCGCCATCCCATCGATTCCGAGAACCGGGTCTTCGAGGTATTCGAGCACCGGCTCGAGCTCTCGAGCGACGCGAACGGCCGTTTCTTGGGTCCAGGCGCCGTTGGGATCGATCCGTAGTGGATAACCGGGGAAGGCCTCGGCGAGAGCCCGCACCGCAGCGATTTCCTCATCGGGTGGAAACACGCCGCCCTTGAGTTTGATTGAGCGAAACCCGTAGCGGTCGATGAGTGCGCTCGCCTGGCGCACGATTCCCTCGGGGTCGAGCGCGGCCCCCCACTCGTCGCCCGTCGCCGGGATGCCATCGAAGGCTGGATGCTCCGCCCACTTGTAGAAGAGGTAGGCGCTGTACGGCACGGATTCGCGTACGGCACCGCCGAGGAGGTCGCTCACGGGCACCCCCACGATCTTGCCCTGGGCGTCGTGCGCCGCGACGTCGAGCATGGCGTAGATGACGCGGCGCTCGCGACGGCTGAGCGAGCCCTCGTCGCCGCCGAACACCGCGCTGACGGCCGCCTCGATGCCGTGCAGGTCGAAGACGCTGAGACCGATGATGGCTTCGCGCACGGCGAGCACGCTCTCGGTGACGGCTATGCCCCCCGAGCCCTCGCCGAGGCCGATGACGTTGCCGTCCACGACGAGTTGCACGATGTTTCGCAACGCGAGGCGCTCGTGCACGCCGTCAGCGTTGAGCAGCGGTGGGTCGCGAAAGGCGATGGGGGTGACGATGAGGTCGCGGATGATCATGTGGTTGTTATCCCTTCGTCGCGCCCGAGGTGATGCCTCGGATGAGCGACTTCTGCATAAGCAGGTAGATGAGCAGGCTGGGCAGGAGCGCGAGCAGCGCGCCGAACAAGAGCACGCCGGAGCCGACCTGGGCGTCGGCGCGCAGCACACTGAGCGCGACAGTGAGCGTGTAGTCGCTCGGATCGTTGGCCGCAATGAGGGGAAGCAGATATTGATCCCAGATCATCATGAAGCCGAAAATCGTCACGACGCCGAGCACGGGCTTGCACAGCGGCAGGATGATCGTCCAGAGCATGCGCAGCTCGCCCACGCCGTCGAGGCGGGCGGCTTCTTCGATCTCAAGCGGGATCTCCTTCATGAACTCGGTCATAAGCAAGATGGAGAAGCCCCACACGGCAATAGGAAGGATCACTCCCCACGGGGTGCCTCGAAGGTTGATTCCGAGCCCGCCCACGTCACCGAGTACCTGGGACAGCGGGATGGCAATGATCTCCTCCGGCAGCATCATCGTGAGCAGGAAGAGCAGCAGCACGAAGCTCTGGCCGCGGAAACGGTGTCGGGCGAGCGCATACGACGTGAGGATCGCGATGCTGATCTGCAGAACGAGGCCGCCGCCAACGATGACGAGCGAGTTGAGGAAATAGCCCCAGACACCGCGGCCCGTGGCGACGTTCATCGGCTCAAGCGACGGTTGGCTCGGAAAGAGGTGCAGCGCTGTCGAGTCGGCGGCGGCATCGAATGCGCCGGAGGCGATGAGCACGAACGGCGCCGCGAAGATAAAGAAGACGACGATGCAGAGCACGAGCCTCAGAAGGTTGGATGCCCTCCACCCGGGCTTCCAGCCGAGGGCGCTGTCGAATTGCCCGTCGGTGCGGAGTCGTTTGGCTGCCTTCAGCGGCTGTTCGTGGATGGCGCTCATCGCGCACGCTCCTTCCGGTTGGAGACCATACGCACCGAGACGGTGAGCACGAGCGTGGCGACGAGCAGCAACACAGACGCAGCCGAGGCGACCCCGAGGTCATTGCCCTTGAATCCGAGCGAGAACACGCGGGTCATCCAGACCTCGGTGGAGCCCGCCGGGCCTCCGCCCGTTAATACGAATACCTCTGTGAAGATACGCAGGCTGCGGATAGCTGCGAGTGTCAGGACGACGCTGAGCGCCGGGCGTAAGGCCGGGAAAACGATGTAGCGCAAGCGTTGCCACGTGGTGACTCCGTCGACCGCCGCTGACTCATAGAGGGCTCGGTCGATGCCGGCAAGCCCGGCGAGGATGATCACCATGTTGTAAGGAGCGGAGATCCAGATACCGACGGCCATCACGTAGCCGAGCGACGTGTTTGGATCGCTGAGGAATCCCTGCGCCTGGATACCGACCATGCCGAGAATGCTGTTGATGAAGCCGGATTCGGTCGGGAACAGCAGGATGCGCCAGATCTCGCCGACGACCGCGACGGCGGTGACCACGGGAAGGAACACGGCGGTGCGCACGAACCAGAGTCGGCGAGAGCTGCCCTCCAGCAGAAGGGCGAGACCGGTACCGAGGATGAGAGCGCCGATGGCCTGCCCTCCCCCGAGCACAACGGTGTGGGCCAGCGCGTCGAGGAATCGCTGGTCGCTGAGCACCTTGACGTAGTTGTCGAGTCCGATGAATTCGTCCCCAAGGAACGGCTGCACCTTCACGAAGCTCATCCGGATGCCCTCGATCATGGGACCGAACTTGAAGATGACACCCAGAAGCAGGCCGGGCACGAGGAACAGCCAGGGGATCAGCGAACGACGCGTGAAGCGGCGGCGACGCTGCGGTGGGCGTTCTGCCATCCCGGTGGAGGGCCGAGGGCGCTCCACCGAGACGGCAGGACCGTTGCTGAGGGTGGTCACTGAGACAGGTTCTGATTCTTGAGTTCAGCGACGAATCCGTCGTCGATCTTCTTCAGACCGGCTGGGATATCACTGTTGCAGTCCGACAGCATCGCGTTCAATTCGTCGGCCGCGATCTGTCGGAACGGGAGGAAGTCGATCGCATAGGGGAAGTTCTCCGAGTCGTTATAGGCGTCGGCCGCGACTGTCCACCGCGGGTCTCCCGTGACGGCCGCGACATCTACGGTCTTATTCACGGGGATGCGAACGACGGGCTGGCTGACGACTCCCGCTTCATTGGTCGTGACCTTCATCGCAAGCTCCTGCGCCTCCGGGGTGATGAGGAACTCAGCCAGCTGCTTCTGCAGATCGGTCTTCTTCGAACTAGCGCCGAAGTAAATGTTCTCTCCCTCGGCGAGGCTGGTCACTCCGCCGCCGGGCCCGGCCGGCATCGGGATGACCTCCACGTTGTCTGCTCCGACGTTGGCCTCGAAGGTGCTGATGTTGTACGGACCGGTAAGTGAGATTCCGGCGGTTCCCTGCCCGAAGAACGGGGTATCCGCCGTTGTCAGGTTGATCGAACCAGGCACGACGACTCCCGGGGTGCAGAACTGCTTGCGCATCCACTCAACCGCCGTGGCCGCCTCGGGCGAGTTCACAACGGACTTGTAGGTGCCGTCCCCGTTGTATTTCAGAAGACCCCCACCAGCCTGAAAGAGGTAGGACGCGGCCCACCGCAGGGCGTAGCCGCTCTGAGCGCTTCCGGCAACGACCATTCCGTACGTATCGGCGACGCCGTCGCCGTCAGGATCCTGGGTGGCGAAGGCCTCTCCGAGGGCGGAGAGGTCGTCCCAGGTCTTCGGAACGGGCAGTCCGAGCTTCTCGCGCCAGTCCTTACGAATAATCGTCACGGCGGCCTGACGCGACCACGGAACACCGTAATACTTGCCGTCGGTGCCGCGGTTTTCGTCCCACGTTTTGTCGGCGATCTGGTCGCTTCCCTCGATCGAGCTCTTATCGATGGGGAGCAGGAAGCCCTGCGACACGTAGTTGCCGAGCGAGCCGGCGTCGTTGATAAGCACGTCGGGGAGATCCTTCTGCCCGGCGCGAGCCTGGAGCTGAGTATCGAACTCCAATATGGGCTTGTAGTCGATCTTGATGCCGGTCTTCTTGGTGAAGGCGTCGAAAACCGGCTGGTAGCTGGCTGCCGCTTCGGGCCCGCTTCGGGTCCAGACTTCGAGGCTCTTGTCATCACCTCCAGAACTGTCTCCGGAGGAGCAGGCGGCAAGCGTGCCGACGAGTGCGACAGTGATCGCCAGCGCCAAACCGGATCGAATTGTTCGGGTCTTCAACATTGAATCTCCATTTACATATATGAATGTATTGCTCTTATGTGAATACTTTCGCTATGCTAATCACTATTCGACCGCGATGTCAAAGGTCGGAATGACCGGATCAGAGAGGCCAATTTCGTGCACGCTCCACACCGCATCCTGATCACGGGGGCCGCAGGCAAGGCCGGCACCGGCGTCAGGCCACTGCTCAGAGCACGGGGCCACGAGCTTGTGCTGCTCGACCTCACCCCCATCGATGCTCAACCTGGCGAGCGGGCGATCACAGGATCGTTTACCGATGAGGCGACGCTCTCCGATGCACTGAATGGCGTCGATGCCGTCGTCCACTTCGGTGGCTACAGCCGCGAACACCTCTGGAGCAACCTTCTCGACATCAATATCTCCGGCACGAACGCGGTGCTCGATGCCGCACGCCGGGCTGGTGTGCGGCACGTTTTGCTCGCGAGCTCGACCCACGCGGTCGGCTACCATCCGATCCCGTCGATACCCGTGCACGACCTCCCGCCTCGCCCCGACAGCCTGTACGGGGTCGCCAAAGTGGCCATGGAGGCACTCGGCGCCGTCTACGCCGACCGCTACGACATGACCGTCGTCAGCGCCCGCATCGGCACGGTCGAGGATCGCCCCCGGAACCTGCGTTCGCTGTCTACGTGGCTGTCGTATTCCGACCTCGTGCGACTCATCGAGGCCACTACCGCGCTCGACTTGCCGGGCTCGCACACCGTGTGGGCGATCTCCGCCAACACCCGGCGATGGTTCGACATCTCGAACGGTCAGGGCATCGATTACTACCCTGAAGACGACGCGGAGTTTGCAGCCGCCGAGATCTTCGAGCCGGGCGCACCCGGCAACGGGCTCATCGGCGCAGAATTCGCCGATCCAGAACACGAATTGGGGGTGCCCTGGTGACACTGACACCGGAGGAAACAACGACAGCGAAGCCGGTCAAATCGGCGGAACGCACGCTTCAGCTGCTCGAGACGATCGCCTCGGCTGGGGAGCCGATGCCCGTCACGGAGCTGCACAGCCGCACCGGATTTCCGCGCTCGAGCCTGCATCAACTCCTGCACACCATGGCAGCGGCGCAGTGGGTGCAGTTCAGCAGCGATAAATCTCTGGTCGCCATCGGCACTCGGGCGCTCGTCGTCGGAACCTCGTACCTCGACCGCGACGCGGCGCTGCCACTGGCTGCAGCAATGCTCGAGCGGGTGCGCAGCGAGAGCGGCTACACCGCTCACTACGCACGACGCGACCGCGACAATGTGCTCTATCTGGCCACTCGCGAGACCTCGGAATCTCATCGAGCCGCATCGCGAGTCGGGCGCCTGCTTCCCGCGAACGCGACGGCACTGGGCAAAGCGCTGCTTGCCGAACTCAGCGACGCAGAACGCGAGGCGGTGATGGGCCGAGAGGCGATGCCCCTCCTCACCGCGCACACGATCACCGACCCGATCAAGCTCGGCCTCGATCTCGAGACCGCTCGCTCGGCCGGCTTCGCGATCGAGCGAGAAGAGAACACACTTGGCGTGAGCTGCGTCGCGGCGGCCGTTCCGTATCGAATTCCGGCGACCGACGCGATCAGCTGCTCGATTCCTCTCGATCGCGCCGATCCCACCGAGATGGCCCGGGTCGCCGCGATCGTTCGCCGGTGCGCCTCAGACCTCGCCGAGCAGTTGCGAACGGCGGGTGTGCGATGAGGGAGAAGATCGACGCACTCTGGTGCGCGTATCCCTGGGATCTGCTGGGCGATCCATCCGTCGTCGAGCGGGTCACAGATTCCGGCGCGTCGGGGGTGGCTATTGCCGCCGCTTACCATTCCGTGCGCGCGGCCACGCCGCTGCATCCCACTCATCGAATCGTCGACGCGGCCCACGCCGCCCTCTACGCCCCCGTACGCGAGTCGGCGTGGGCCGGGATGCGCCTGCGCCCGGTGAGCGGGGCGGCCTGGGCCGGCGACGATGCGTTCGCGCGGGCGGCCTCGATCGCCCGCGAGGGCGGGCTCAGTGTCGAGGCATGGATCGTGCTCACCCATTCGAGCATCGTTGGCTCCGGCGCGCCGGATCTCTGCGTGACGAGCGCATACGACGAGACGTACCCGTATGCGTTGTGTCCGAGCTCACCCGAGGTTCGCGCGTACGCCACGAGACTCGTCGAGGAGGTCATCGCGGCCGCGCCGCTCGACGGCGTTATGCTCGAGGCCTGCGGCAGCCTCGGCGTCGATCATCTTGGGCATCATGAGAAGACTCAGGGCGCCGACTGGAGCGCCCTCGACTCCGCACTACTGTCCGTGTGCTTCTGCCTGGCGTGCGTTGATGAGCTAGGTCGAATCGGTGCGGATGTCGACAGGTTGCGAGCGCAGATCCGTGCGGCCATAGGCGTCCAGCACGCGAGCAAGACCCGCGTGGAGGACGTATTGAGCGACGCCGCGGCCGTGCTCGCCGTGCGCACGAGTGCGCGTCACGAGCTGCTCGGGGCGACGGTCGCGGCGGCCCGCCGTGCGGGCATCCGGCAGATCACGGTGCACGCGTCACCCGACCCGTGGGCGACCGGCCCCTTTTCGGCGCTGTTTGACGAGGCTGGGTCGGTCGATGCGCTCGTACTCCCCGGCAATGAGCTGCTCGGCGCCAGCGCGGAGCGGCTCGCCGAGCTGCGCGCGCTAGCCGGCGGCACCCCGCTGGCCGGTTACTTCGCCGCCCTGCCCCCGGAAACCCCTGCGACGATCTCCGAACGCTGGCCCGCCGCGATCGCCAGCGTCGACCGGGCCTACCTCTACCACCTGGGTCTCCTCTCTGCCCAACGCCTGTCCGCCGTCGGCTCGGCGACGCGGTCCGCGCGCGTCGGCTGAGCGAGCACGAGCGCCCGGCCGGATCTCATCAGTGTGGTTCCCCGTAAGATTGGAGGCGCTCACCGCCTGCCCCACTAAGGAGCCATTTCCGCGTGTCTGAATCCGCTGCCGTCACCTCCGCCCGCGCCGCCGCCGATACCGTGCAGAACGCGATCGACACCCCAGACCGGGAGCAGCCGTACGCGGCTCTCGGCATGAAGCCCGATGAATACGCCAAAGTGCGCGAGATCCTCGGCCGCCGCCCTACCTCTGGCGAGCTCGCCATGTACTCCGTCATGTGGAGCGAGCACTGCTCGTACAAAAGCTCCAAGATCTACCTGCGGCAGTTCGGCGAGAAGGTGTCGCCCAAGATGAAGCAGAACCTCATGGTCGGCATGGGCGAGAACGCCGGTGTCGTCGACGTGGGCGAGGGCTGGGCCGTCACCTTCAAGATCGAGAGCCACAACCACCCCAGCTACATCGAGCCGTTCCAGGGCGCCGCGACCGGCGTCGGCGGCATCGTGCGCGACATCATCTCGATGGGTGCGCGGCCGGTGGCCGTGATGGATGCGTTGCGCTTCGGCGACATCTCAGACCCCGACACGGCCCGCGTCGTGCACGGCGTGGTCTCGGGCATCTCGTTCTACGGCAACTGCCTGGGCCTGCCGAACATCGGCGGAGAGACCTGGTTCGACCCGGTATATCAGGGCAACCCGCTCGTCAACGCGCTGAGCGTGGGTGTGCTGCGCCACGAAGACCTGCACCTGGCCAACGCCCGCGGGGTCGGCAACAAGGTTGTGCTCTTCGGTGCTCGCACCGGTGGCGACGGCATCGGCGGAGCATCCATTCTCGCCTCTGACACGTTCTCGGCCGGTGGCCCCACCAAGCGCCCGGCCGTGCAGGTCGGCGACCCCTTCGCCGAGAAGGTGCTCATCGAGTGCTGCCTCGAGCTGTTCCGCGAGAAGCTGGTCGAGGGCATCCAAGACCTCGGAGCCGCGGGAATCTCGTGTGCGACCAGCGAGCTCGCCTCCAACGGCGACGGCGGCATGTTCATCGAGCTCGAGAAGGTACTGCTGCGCGACCCCTCTCTCACCGCAGAAGAGATTCTGACGTCAGAGAGCCAGGAGCGTATGATGGCCGTCGTGACCCCCGAGAAGCTCGAGGGCTTCTTGAAGGTCGTCGAGAAATGGGATGTCGAGACCAGCGTTCTCGGCGAGGTCACCGACACCGGCCGCCTCATCATCAACTGGCACGGCGAGGAGATCGTCAACGTCGAGCCGCGCACGGTCGCCGTCGATGGCCCGGTCTACACGCGCCCGGTCGCCTACCCGAGTTGGATCGATGCTCTTCAGGCCGACACCGCAGCGACGCTCCCCCGCGCGACGACACCGGATGAGCTGCGCTCGCAGCTCGTGCAGTTGCTGGGCTCGCCCAACCTCGCAGACTCCAGCTGGATCACCAACCAGTACGACCGCTACGTGCTCGGCAATACGGCGCTCAGCTTCCCCGACGACGGCGGCATGATCCGCGTCGACGAGGAGTCAGGGCTCGGCTTCGCCATCGCGACGGATGCCAATGGCCGGTACTGCCAGCTCGACCCGTACCAGGGCGCGCAGCTGGCCCTCGCCGAGGCGTACCGCAACGTCGCCGCTACAGGCGCAACCCCGGTGGCCGTCTCCGACTGCCTCAACTTCGGTTCGCCCGAAGACCCCGAGGTCATGTGGCAGTTCTCGAAGGCCGTCGAGGGCCTCGCAGACGGCTGCCTCGAGCTCGAGATCCCCGTCACCGGCGGCAACGTGTCGTTCTACAACCAGACCGGCACCAAGCCGATCCACCCGACCCCTGTGGTCGCCATTCTCGGCGTGATCGACGACGTGGCCAAGCGCATCCCGAGCGGATGGCAGGACGAGGGCAACAACATCTACCTGCTGGGTACCACAACGGAGGAGTTCGACGGCTCTGCCTGGGCCGGCGTCATCCACGACCACCTCGGCGGTCGCCCGCCGGCCGTGTCGCTGGCGAACGAGGCAACCCTCGCAGGCCTTCTCGCTGCGGGCGCGCAGCAGTCGATCATCGCCTCGGCTCACGACCTGTCAGACGGCGGCCTCGCCACCGCGCTGGTCGAGAGCGTGATGCGCTTCGGCGTGGGCGCCCGGGTGTTCCTCGACGAGCTGATGCTTCGCGACGGCGTCGACATCACGACCGCTCTCTTCTCCGAGACCACAGGGCGCGTGCTCGTCAGCGTTCCGCGCGAAGACGACGTGAAGTTCATCGGTCTGTGTGAAGGCCGCGGTTACCCCGTGATCCGGGTCGGCGTGACCGACTCGACCGAGCCGGGCATCAGCATCCAGGGCCAGTTCGACGTGTCGCTCGACGAGCTGCGCGGCACCCATCGGGCCACGCTGCAGCAGCACTTCGGCGACGTCGTCGGCTACTGAGGCGCGGGCCGGTCGATGGCATGGGGAGTTCTCCCCATCGAACTCGACGGGCCCCGCCGCTAGCCTGAACTGACAACGACAGGCTCGACACCAGCACGGAGGATCACGATGGCACAAGGGTTCTACGGCGCCGATCCCGAACAACTCCGGGCCCTGGCGAAGCAGTTCTCGTCGGGCTCGAACCAGATCCGTTCGTCGCTCGAGACGGTGTCGTCTCTCGTCAACTCGACTCAGAGCTGGCAGGGACCAGACGCGAGCGCCTTTCAGCAGCGCTGGAACTCGCAGGTCAAGCAGCTGGGCAACACGGTCGTGCACGCGCTCGAGCTCGGTTCAACGACGCTCATCAAGAACGCAGACGAGCAGACGGCCACGAGCCAGGTCGACGGCGGGGCCGGTGGCAACGGAGGTCCGGGCGGAAATGGTGGGCCGGGCGCAAAAGCAGGTCCAGGCACCGGCACACCGAAGTCGCCGGACGATCCCGGATTCTTCGAACCGGGATCATCGTTCCGCGACGCTTGGGGCAAGTACGGCAACCTGACGACCTACGCGGATCTCTGGAAAGTCGCCCGTGGAACCACCGAATGGGGCTTCCCCGGGTTGCCGCTGATCGCCGGAAACGCCGCTCCTCCCTACCGGCTGCTGGACTCGATGGCCGACGTCATCAAATTGGACAACCTCAACAAGTACATCCCCGCCCTCAATATTTCGGACGATGTCTTGAACTCCAGCACGGGGCTGATGGGAGTGAAGAACGGCGTCCTCAACTTCGTGGGCGAGGGCGGCCTGGGGAAGGGCCTCGGAGCGCTGGGCGTCGGCCTCGATGCATATGACGCCGTCACCAGCGCCGCCAAGGGCGAATACGGCGACGCCGCCTGGTCTGCGACCAAAGCTGCCCTAGGGGTAGCGTCATTCCTTCCTCCTCCCGCGGGCACCGTAGCCGGGGTGGTAAGCCTCGGAATTGCCGTCTATGAGCTCCCGGGTGTGAAAGAGTTCGTCGACAACGGGGCCAAAGCAGTGGCCGACACGATCTCGAATGCCGTGAAAGACCCCGGCAAATTCGCGACCGATGTCGGAAACAATCTGAAGGATGCGGGGGAAGGCGTGAAGAACTTCCTCGGCTTGTAAGCGCGAATCTCCCGAAAGGACTCCACCTGATGACTGACCAGACCACCGAGACGACCGCGGACGCCATCGGTTTCGGCTACGCCGAGATCGCCTACCTGCTCAAGCGCATGTCGACCCCCGAAGCCGAGATGAGCGCACGAGTGCTGCGCCTCACAGAAGAGATGCAATCCGACGTCCTTCCCGTTGCCGGCGCGTCCTCCCTCCTGGGCCGGGGCTTCGCCACGGTCGTCGACGAAGAGATCGAGGTTGGCGAGGCGGCGCTGCCCGTCGCGTACGCCCTCGGACGCGCCACGCTGTGGACGGAGATCACTCTCATCCACGATGAGATCGCCGACACCGTTGTGCACGTCGAGTCGGATCCGGTCTCACTGCTGATGCAGCCCAGAACCCTGCTCACCTGGTTCGTCTTTGCTCAAGATCCCGACGTATCCGGCCCGGACGCCGAACTCGAGATCGTTCAGGAACACGTTCGGCAGCATCCGGGCGGCACGGCCATGCTGCGTGCCCGCGTGGATGGGGCCGAGTCCCTTCTGCTGGTGCGACCGGATGGAACGAAGTGGGCCGTCGGCACGGTCGTCGAGGGCGAACCAGATGTGGTCGAACGCACCGGCCTCACCGACCACGAGCTGCGTGACGCGATCGCCGAGCTCCGCACCACTGTGACCTCCTTGCCGTGACCGGCGAACAGCCACGCAGGCGCCGGTGCTATTACGCGCGTCTCTCCGCGGCCGCCTGAACGTGAGAGAGTATCGAGAGGAAAGGTGCCTCCATGCCCATTGAACTTGCCCAGACCGGATTGACCGTCTCGACCTACATCGTGCTCGGTCTCGTGGTGCTGCTCGTCGGAGCAGCACTCTTCATCGTGGCCCGCGCTCTGCGCCGCCACAACAAGAACAACCAGCTCTAAGCTGCGTGCCGCTACTCGCCTTCGCCGGCGATGCGGCGGTGATGGTGAATGACCTCGGCCACGATGAAGTTCAGAAACTTCTCGGCCAGGTCGGGGTCGAGGTGCGATTCCTCGGCCAACGCGCGCAGGCGCTTGATCTGACGGGCCTCGCGCTCAAGGTCGGCGGGCGGCAACCCATTGGCTGCCTTGAGTTCGCCCACACCCTGGGTGAACTTGAACCGCTCGGCCAGAAGATGGATCAGGGCTGCATCGATGTTGTCGATGCTCTGCCGAATGGCTTCGAGTTTGCGGAGTGCATCGTCGGATGCGGCGGCGGTGTCAGACATATCGAAAACTCTAGCGACTTAAGCAAGTGCGTTCCCTGAGCCTGTGGAAGGGATGCCATCCAGCAGGCTCAGGGAACGCAGGGGATGCTATTCGACGATGTTGAGGACCACAGGCACGTTGCCGTTGATCGCCTTCGAGTAGGGGCAGATGTCACGGTGAGCGGTCTCCGCGATCGTGCGCGCCTCGTCGGCGGTCACGTTCGGGATGTAGATGTCGAGTTCGGCGGCGATCTCGAAGCCGGTGTCTGCGCTCGGGCCGATCGACACGCTGGCCGACACCGCGGCATCCTTCGTGTCGAGCTTCAGCTCGCGACCCACGGCGTGCACAGCGCCGAGGAAGCAGGCCGAGTATCCGGCGGCGAAGAGCTGCTCAGGGTTCGTACCCTCGCCGCTTCCGCCCATCTCGACGGGGGGCCTGGTGTCGAAGTCGAGCCTGTCGTCTTCGCTTCGAACGTGGCCATCGCGGCCACCGCCAGATGCGTGGGCAATTGCAGTGTAGAGAGCGTCCATAAAGACAAGTCCACCACGAAACGGCGTCGAATGCAGCGCCATAGAATGTGTCGTTCTGACGAACTATTGTGTCGCCGACACCAGCTCGACCGGTTGCTCGCCCTGCCTCTCGATGCGCCGCTCGAGGCCCTGCCTGACGGTCGGCCACTCGTCGCTGAGAATCGAGAAGATCGCCGAGTCGCGCCATTCTCCATCGGCACGGCGCATGTCGTGGCGGGCCACGCCCTCGAACGTCGCTCCGAGCTTGGCGATGGCTGATCGTGACCGCGTGTTGAGCACGTCGGCCTGAATCTTGACCCGCTCGAATCCGTTGTCGAAGGCGGAACCGAGAATGAGCAGCTTCGCTTCGGCGTTGACCGCTGTGCCCCAGACCCTCGGGTCGTAGGCGGTCCAGCCGAGGTGCGCGTAGCCGAGCGACAGGTCGAAGTCGCCGAGCGTCGAGGTGCCGACCAACAGTCCGTCGTGCTGCCCGCCGACGAGGCGCACCGCGTGCACATTGGCGGCATCCCACGCGTAGTACGACTCGGCGAATTCGGCGAAGCCCTCGAGCGTGTCGCGGTAGGCGGCGGGCCCGCCGCCGTAACCGCCCGCGAAGACCTCCGGATGCCCGATGACCGCGAACAGCTCCGGCACGAGTTGCCGGGTCAACGGCTCGAGCGAGATGAAGCGCCCTTCGATAACGTCACCGTAGGGCGGCCGTGTGCACGGCACCGCTGCTACTCGAGCAGGTCGTGACGCACAACGATCTCGTCGCGACCAGGGCCGACGCCGATGGCGGAGATGCGCGCCTTGCTCATCTTCTCGATGGCGAGCACGTAGTTCTGCGCGTTGATCGGCAGATCAGAGAATTCGCGGGCACCCGTGATGTCCTCGCTCCAGCCGGGGAACTCTTCGTAGATGGGCACGGCGTGGTGAAAGTCGGACTGCGACACGGGAACCTCGTCGACGCGCACTCCCTCGACGTCGTATGCCACGCAGACCGGGATCTTCTCGAGCCCGGTGAGCACGTCGAGCTTGGTGAGCACGAAGTCGGTGACGCCGTTGATGCGGGCGCTGTAGCGGGCGATCGGCGCGTCGTACCAGCCACAGCGGCGAGGCCGCCCGGTGGTGGTGCCGAACTCGAAGCCCTGCGAACGCAGGAACTCGCCCGACTCATCGAAGAGCTCGGTGGGGAACGGTCCCGCGCCGACGCGCGTCGTGTAGGCCTTGACCACAGCGATCACGCGGTCGATGCGGTTGGGTGCGACGCCGGAACCGGTGGCCGCGCCGCCCGACGTGGCGTTCGACGAGGTGACGAACGGGTACGTGCCGTGGTCGACATCCAGCATCGTCGCCTGGCCGCCCTCGAACAGCACCGTCTTGCCCTCATCGAGCGCTCGGTTGAGCACGAGCGAGGTGTCGGCGACCATCGGGCGCAACCGCTCGGTGTAGCTCAGCAGATCGTCGATGACCTCGTCGGCCGTGATGGCGCGGCGGTTGTAGACCTTGACCAGAATGTGGTTCTTGAGGTCGAGTGCGCCCTCGACCTTCTGGCGCAGGATTCCCTCGTCGAACAGGTCTTGGATGCGGATACCGACGCGGTTGATCTTGTCGGCGTAGCTCGGGCCGATGCCACGCCCGGTGGTGCCGATCTGCTTCTTGCCGAGAAAGCGCTCGGTGACCTTGTCGAGGGTGCGGTGATAGGCCGTAATGACGTGGGCGTTGGCAGAGACGAGCAGCTTCGACACGTCGACACCGCGGGCCGCGAGCGCCTCGAGCTCGTGGAACAGCACTTCGATGTCAACGACGACGCCGTTGGAGATGACCGGCGTGACGCCGGGGCTCAGGATGCCTGACGGCAGCAGGTGCAGAGCGTACTTCTTATCGCCGACGACCACGGTGTGGCCGGCGTTGTTGCCGCCGTTGAACTTGACGACGTAGTCGACCCGGTCGCCCAGGAGGTCGGTGGCCTTGCCCTTGCCCTCGTCGCCCCACTGGGCGCCGATGAGAACGATCGCTGGCATGAATGTGTCCTATCGGTCAGAAGCCTCGGTATCGAGGAGTGGCCGGAACCCGCTAAGAGATTCCACCCCATAGTAACGGAGGACGCTACCCGGCACCTCGCGCGGAGGGCCAACCGGCAACGCGGTCCGCTACGAATCAACGTCATGAGCAGAAGAGTTGTGGGCGTGGTGCGCCTCGTGGCGGGCGTCGGGCTATTGGTGACCCTCGTCATCCAGATCGCCGACAGGGTCGTGAACAACGCCTTCGACCCGTGGGAGTACTTCAGCTACTTCACCATCGAGACGAGCATGATGAACATCGTCGTGTTCGTGGTGGGCGGCGTTCTCGCTCTGCGCCTGCCTCGCGACACCACCCTCTTCACCACCGTTCGGATGGCGACGCTCAGCTACGCGATCGTGACCGCCGGCGTCTACAACCTGCTGCTCCGAAACGTGCCCTACGACGGGTTCCAGGGGCTCAGCTGGCCCAACGAGGTCATCCACGTCTGGATACCGCTGCTCATCGTTCTCGACTGGCTCATCTCGCCCGGCCGCCCCGCGCTCAGCTGGCGTGCGCTGAGGGTCGTGATGATCTACCCCGTCGCCTGGCTCGCATACTCCCTGATGCGCGGCGCCGTGTCGAACGGCATCTACCCCTACCCGTTCCTCGACCCGGCGACCGCCGGATGGGGCAGCGTGATCATCTACATCGTGGCGTTGAGCTGCGTCTTGGTGGGTCTGGGATCGCTGGCGGTGCTGTTCAGCCGACGCCGTGTCCGGGCCGCAGCAGGAACTTAGAGAAAGTAGTAGTACCTGTTGCCCTCGAACTTCTCTTGAAAGGTCTGTTCGCTGTCGACTCTAATGTTGAAGGTCTCACGCGGTATCGCACCGAACTCGTCCTTCTTATGTATCGCCCGCCAGATGACATCCGTCCACCGCTCGCGTTCCGCACTCTCGGCGAATTGCGCCACCTGAGCATCGGTCTCGAGGAACACGACAGCCCCGGTCCAGATTCGCACGGCCCTGATGAGCGGATGCGCCAACTCCGCCTTGATCCGTTCGATGTCTTGCGGCGTGAAGTGGAGATAGATGTCTGAGCGGGCCTCGCCCGCGAAGGATTGGGGGACGACGAAAGGCATCGGCTCGTCTTCGGACAGATCAGCGAGCACACGAGTACCGATGACGCGCTGCTTTTTCGAGTCGTAGTTGCCGCCCTTACTGTCAAACCGCGCCGCCTCGGCATCCGTCTCGAGCCACACCGCAACACGCAGACGGTTGGGTTCACGAGGCAAGCGCCCACGGTCGGCCAGAACAGCCACCACGGAGACGCCATACCTCTTCGCGATCCAGTCCATCAGCTCGCGATCCTGAGGCGACACGGGCGTTCGCCCTCGAACGATGTCTGCGACAGTGGCGAACGCCGTGGCGTCGGCGACGATGTTCACCTCAGTCTTGACCCCTGATGATGATGGCCTCGGTCACCGGCTGGTCGGTGACGGGACGGATGGTCGCCTCGATGGCGTCGATCGCACGGGGATCTGACATCTGCAGGAAGTCGCCGAGTCGCTTGACCTCGTCGACCTCACCGAATGCCTCGGCGGCGCGGCGCAGCGTGTAGAGCGACAGGAGCACGCCGCGGTTGGGCTCGTGCGACCAGGGAACGGGCCCCTGCCCGCGCCAGCCGCCCTTGCGCAGGGCGTCGAGGCCACGGTGGTAGCCAACCCGGGCATAGGCGTACGACGGGAGCACCGCTCCGACCGCCCACAGCTCTTCAGACAGCAGCGCCCACAGCAGCGACGATGTCGGGAACTGCTTGACCAGCTCGCCAAGATCGGCCGCCGTTGCCGGGGAGCGCTCCGCGAGCGCCTCCATAACAGCTGTGTCTTCGGGAAGGAGTGTCTCGGGCAGGCCGAGAAGGTTGTCGCCGCTCATATCTCGATGGTACGCCAGCGCCGTCGGGAATCCCGGGGCCGCGATCGCGTTGCACTCTGTATGCCCCTCTCCGTGCACCTCTACAGTTCGAGCTTCTGCGGGGCGTGCACCCAGACCCGTAGCGTTCTCGAGCAGGTGCGGCCATTCGTGCGCGATCGAGTCGCCTTCAGTGAGTCGAACGTTGCGTCGAACCCCGATGACGCCGAGCGGGCGAACATCATCGCGACGCCGACCGTCGTGGTTCGCGACGAATCGGGCGCGGAGCTCGCCCGCGCATCCGGTGTGCCGACGGCCGACCAGGTGTTGACCCTGCTCGCCCGTCACCTCTAGACAGGTGCCGGCTTGCTCCAGTCGATGCGCAGGGATGCGGGGTCTGCCGGATTGAGCGTGACGGCGATGCGCGCGCCCGGCACCAGGCGAGGAATCTGACCCATGTCGAGGGCCGCGCTGTGCGCGACCGGCAACGGGATGCCGCCGGGAAGGCTCACGAGCAGCTGCAGCTCGATCACGGTGCGGCCCGAGATCATCACGCCGGTGGGCGCGAACTGGGTGATGGTGGCCGCCGCGTCGACGCGACCAACCTCGCCGTCAATCGGACCGGCAGCGAGCGACTGCTCCGCGGACTGACGCTGGGCCGCCATGGTGGCCAAGGTCTGGTTGGCGCCGTTCATGCCGGCCTGCATGCGAGCGAGGTCACCCTTCACATCGCTCTTCTTCTCCATCTCCTCGGTGAGTTTCATCACCTTGAAATAGTTCGATATCAGGCCCATGATCAGGCGGCCCGGTAGATGGCGTTGAAGCGCTGGGCGACGCCGGGGTCGGCGGAGAGACGGGTGTTCCAGCCCTCGACGGCGACGGCCCAGTCGGCCGGAGCGACGCCGAACGATGCGGCTACTGCCGGCAGCTTCGACACGTCGTACCCGTAGGGAGCGATGCCCTTGGCGATGCGCGCCCAGAGTTCGATGTCGACTCCGGCGATCGGCACGAGGTTGGCGGGGTTCGGCTCGATCTGCACGGGCGCGCCGAACCCGTAGGCACCGGCGGAGAACCCCGCTGCGGGCGCCTGCATGGCCTTCGCCTGAGCTGACATTTCATTGGCCGACTCGATCAGGCCGGGAGCTGCGTTCAACATCGCGCCCATGTCGCGGAAGCCTTTGATGATGTTCATTGTCGTCTCGATTCGTGTTGGTGTGTCTGTGGTGTGGTGCCGGGATTCGGCGATGAGACAACTCTCGTCTGACGTGCGCTGCGGCGACTGAGCAGCAACTACTCACTGCAGTTCAGACGGCTACCCAGAATGAGTAGCTGAGCAATCACTGAATAACTTGCACACGAGTGTGCAAGTTATTAGAATCGACCGGTGACCGACACCAGCACCTCCCCACGCCGAGCATCCCGGCCTCCACGCGCGCGCCGGCGCGATGCCGCCGAGAACAGGCTCGCCATCCTCGACGCCGCGATCTCCGAGCTGAACCACAACCCGGATGCGTCGCTCGAGACGATCGCATCGGCCGCCGGTCTGTCGCGCCGCTCGATCTACGGCCACTTCAGCACACGCGACGAGCTCATCGCCGAGCTGAACGACCGCGGCATCGCTCGGGTGACCGCCGCGCTCGCGCCCATCCAGCATGCGGATGCCCGTGTCGCCCTCGCATTGGTCGGCGCCCGACTCTGGAGCGAGGTCGAAGACGTGCGCGTGACCGCCCAACTGGCGATCCGCGGCCCCCGCCGCGAGATCGTGGCAGAGGGTCTCGAACCCGTTCGCCGCGGCCTGCTCGCCATTGTTCGACAGGGTGTCGCCGCGGGCCAGCTGCGCACTGACATCGAACCCCGCACACTGGCCCGACTCATCGAGGGCGCCGCCGTCTCGGTGCTCGACGAGGCCGTTCGCGACGACATCTCCTACGAGGAGGGCCACCGACTCGTCATGCTCGTTGCACTCAGCACGGCGGGTCTGTCGTGGCGAGAGGCTGCAGAACTCATCGACGCCTCGCCCGAGCTTGCGCTCGAGGCCCAGCCCGAGGCATCCACCAGCCTTTCGGCACATTCATCGGGAGCCCAAGCATGAGAATCGACCTCATCGACGTGACCGCGGGCGAGGGCGCGGATGCGCTGCGCCCCACGACGGTCGGCTTCGAAAGCGGCGCCGTCACCCTCGTGGCGACAGAAACAGCCCAGCGGCCGACGCTCCTCGCGCTGATCGCGAGCGGGCGCATGATCCCCGAGCATGGCTCGGTGACCCGCGACCCCGAGGTGAGCGGCGACGAGCTGCGCGCATCCGTGGCCGTGGTCGATGCACCCGATATCTCGGAGCCGGCGGCCGGACTGCGGCTCGACGGCATCGTGCAGGAGGAGCTGATGTTCGCCGAGCTGCCCTCGTCGTCGAAGGCTGTTCTCGAGACGCTCGACACGCTGGGCGCACGCGAGTTCGCCCGCACCCCCATCGAACATGTGCCGGCGACCGTGCGGCTGCACGTGCTCGCCGAGCTGGCGGCCCTGCGCGAAGACGTCGATGCGATCGTGCTCACTTCGCCCGACCGGCACGGCGGCGACCCGCTCGAGTGGTACCCCGTCGCCGAGGGCCTGGCCGAGCGCGGCTACGCCGTTCTTGTGATCGCGGGAGCAGCATCCGCCGCACTGCTCGATGCGGCGCTCGCCGAGCCCGTGCCCACGGTGGCGCCGAAGCACGTGCTGCCCGAAGTGGCTGCTGAGGAAGACACCCAGCCCGATGCCGTTCGGCCCAACATCGTAGAAGAAGCCGAAGTCAGCGAAGAACCCATCGTCGTAGAAGAACCCGAGATCGTAGAAGAAGACACGAAATGACCATCGTCACGCTCGTCCGCACCGAACTTCGCCGACTCACCTCATCGAGGATGGGGATCCTGGCGCTCGTCGCGCTCATGTGCGTTCCCATCATCTACGCGGGGCTCTACCTGTGGGGAAACAACGACCCCTACGGCAACCTCAAAGACGTGCCCGTGGGCCTCGTCGTCGAAGACACGGGAGCCACGCAGACCGACTCCGACGGCACGACCTCGACCGTGAACTACGGCGACGAGGTGCGCGACGAGCTGCTGAAAGACAACAGCGTCAAGTGGATCGAGGCCACCGCGGCCGAGGCGAAGACGGGCGTCAGCGACGGCACCTTCGACTTCGTGCTCACCCTCGGGAAGGACTTCTCGACAGACCTCACTTCGCCGACCACCGCGTCGCCGAAGCAGGCGTCGGTCGAGCTCACCACAAACGACACGAATAGCTTCCTGGCCACCACGATCGCGGGGAACGTGGCCGAGAAGGTGCGCTCCTCGATCGCCGAGAAGGTCGGAAAAGAGGCGGCACTGCAGTTTCTCGACGGCTTCGCCGACGTGGGCACGAGCCTCGAGACCGCCATCGACGGAGCGAACCAGCTGGCCGACGGCACAACAACCGCGGCGAACGGCTCAGCCCAGCTCGCGGCAGGCGCCGCCTCCGCCAACGACGGAGCACAACAGCTGGCGACTGGAGCGTCGCAGGCGAACACAGGGGCCTACGACCTCAGTTCGGGGCTGCAGCAGCTCGCCAATGCGACGTCGACCCTGCCCTCGGACACGGCGGCGCTGAACACGGGAGCGCAGAAGGTCGCGGCGGGTAACGCCGAGCTCGCAACGTCGGGGGCCGAACTCGCGGCCAAGGCAAACACCATCGCGACAGATGTTCCACAGGCTCAAACGGACATCACCGCGCAGGTGAACGAACTCCTGATGAACAAGGTCATCACTCAGGAGCAGGCCGACAAGATCCTCACCGCCCTCAACCCCCTGGGTCAGCAGGTCGTCGACGCCAACACCAAGATCCAAGATCTCAACGGCAAGCTCGCGGCCCTCGCCTCCGGCAGCCAGCAGGTCGCCGACGGCACAGCAGCCCTTGCCGCCTCGGCCCCGACCCTGGCCGGAGGCATCTCCGACGCGTCAACCGGTGCCTCCGCCCTGGCCGCGGGCACCCAGCAGCTGGCTGACGGCAGCGCCACGCTCGCCGCGGGCACGCCTGCGCTCGCATCCGGCGCCGCCGATCTGCAGACCGGCATCCTGAAGCTCGACGACGGAGCGCACAAGCTGGCGACCGGACTCAGCGACGGGCTCGGCAAGCTGCCCATCGAGACGGCCGCGCAGCGCGAGAAGAGCGCGTCGATCATCTCGGACCCGGCGGCCATCGACACGAGCGCCGTGACCAAAGCCAGCGCCTACGGTGCAGGAATGGCGCCGTTCTTCATCAGCCTCGCCGCGTGGATCGGCATCTACGCCCTGTTCCTCATCATCAAGCCGCTGTCGAAGCGGGCGCTCACCGCTCTCCGCAAGCCCGTGCGGGTGACGGCGGCGGGCCTGATGACCCCGGGCATCCTCGGCGCCGTGCAGATGATCGCCGTGTTCGGCATCGTGACCCTCGCCCTCGGCTACTCCGTGGCGAATCCACTGGGCATGCTCGGATTCATGATCGTGACCTCGGTGACGTACGCCGCGATCATCTTGGCGCTCAACGTCTGGTTGGGCAGCGTCGGGCAGTTCCTCGGACTGGTGCTGATGGTGCTGCAGCTCGTGACCGCCGGCGGCACGTTCCCCTGGCAGACGCTGCCCGGCCCGCTCGCCGCGCTGCACCACGCGCTGCCGATGGGATACGCGGTCGACGGCATCCGGCAGCTCATGTACGGCGGCAACCTCGCGCTGGCATGGGCCGATGTGGCCGTGCTGCTCGCGTTCCTTCTCGGTGCGCTCGCCCTCTCGTGGCTGGGCGCACGTCGCATGACGAGAACGCGCACGCTGCGAGACCTGCGCCCCTCGCTGATCGGCTGAGGTCAGCTCGCGTCGATCGAGGCGCGAGCCTCCGCTGCTTCAGCGTGCCGGCCCAGCTGTTCGAGAGCGTCTCCCAACTCGAGCGTTGCGGCGACGTGAGCCTGCGGAACGTCGCCGAGGCGCTCGAGGGCGCCTCGGTAGATCGTGACTGCCGCCTCCGCGTTCTGCTGCGCGACGAGCATGCGGGCGGCGAGCAATTCGGCGAGCCCCGCAGCGACCTCATCGCCGGATGCCGCGTAGCCGTCGGCCGCCGAGAGCGCCACGGGCACCGCCTCGGCGAGACGGTCGAGCTGCTGCAGCGCTCGAGCCTTGGAGTCGGTGACATCGGCGATGAGCCACTCCGCCTCCTCCGCTCGCGCGATGGTCAGTACTTCATCGAGTTCGGCGAGCCCGGCTGCGTCTCCGAAGCTGCAGCGAGCGCGGCCCAGCGTGTGCAAGGCCTCGACGAGCAGCTGCAGCTCGTCGGCGCCGCGGGCCGAGGCCAGAGCCTCCTCGAGCACCGAGACGGACTGCTCGTCTTCGTATGCCAGCAGGAGTCCGCCGAGCGCGATACCTGCGTGCGTCGCACCACTGGGGTCCTCCGCTTCGGCGTAGAGCTCGATCGCCCGGCTCCAGGCGCCGTAGGCCGACGACCCGTCGCCGGACTGCCTGTGCGCCTGACCCAGCCAGAACAGTGTCTCGGCTCGGGCGCCCGCCGTCGCATCCGACGAGACTTCGGAGGCGTAGACGTCGTCGAGAACCTCGGCCGCGGCCTCTGGCTGGCCGGCCTGAACGAGCAGCCGACCCAGGCCGTACCGCAGCCCGTCGACATCCGGCCTCTCGGCCAGCTCGGCCTCACGAACGGCAAGGCGCCACCGGGTCACGGCCTCGTCGAGGCGGCCCGCGTCGCGCAGCAGCGACGCGCTGAGCACGGCCGAGTCGACCATGCCGGAGCGGTGGCCGAGCCGGGTCCACAGTGCCAGCGCCGCGTCAGCAGCCGCCAGACCTGGCTCGACTTCGCCCTCCGCGCCGGCGAGCTGAGCCAGAAGATGATGCGCGGTGGCGCGGAACGCTCGATCGAGGTCGAACTCGAGAAGACGATCCAGGGTCGACACCGCTTCGGCGAGCTCGTCGGTTCGCGCGAGCGCGTGTGCCAGGAACATCAGAGCCGAGATCCACATCGGGCTGTCGGGCGTCTCCTCGAGCAGCTCCACCGCCCGACGAAAGAGCACCAGAGCATCTTCGGCGCGCCCCTCCTGCAGGTGCACCGAGCCGAGCGTGAGCGCGAGGTCGGCGCGGGTCTCGCTGTCGGCACCCCGCGCATCCGCCGCCTGCAGGGTCATCTCGAGAACGTGCACGTCGTCGTCGACGGCCGTGCCGAGCATGATGAGCCCGAGCACGACCTCGATGTCGGCCTGGTCGTCGCAGCCCATGTCTCGCAGCACTGCGATGCGATCGATCTGCCGAGCCGCTGCCTCGTCGAGGTCTCCCGCCGCAATGAGAGCCTGAATCAGCACGGCGTAGAGCAACGACCGGATGCGTCCGGCCGGGCTCCGGTCGAGGGGCTCGGCCTCGAGGCGGCCGGCCTCAAGACCTCGCCTGGCGGCGGCCAAGGAGTCGCCGTAGGCGCCCGTGCCCATCAGCTCCCGGGCGCGCACGAGCCAGCCCGCGGCATCCACCGGGTCGGCCTCGGTCGCCGTCGGGATGCTGGGAAGGAAGCCCTCGCCCTGCATCGGCAGGTCGAAGTGCTCGTCGGCGAGGGCACGAGACTGCTCGACGAGACTGCTGTGCCGGTCGTTGCCGTTGCGCTCGTCGAAGGCGCGGGCCAGACTTTCGGCGGCACGCCAGGAGGCTTCGGCGAGCTCCGCAGCGCTCCACTCTCCCTCGTGAGGCCCGAAGAACGGCTCGAGCGCCGCGGCCCCCGCACCGCGCACCGCGGCGTCGCCGTGGCCGCTTCGAACGACCGCATCGAGCAGAACACCGAACGCGCGCAGCGCAGCGAAGTGCGCGCGGGCATTGAGCGAGTCGTGGGCGAGCCAGCCGATGTGGCGCTCGAGCAGGGTGAGGCCGCGAGCAGCATTGCCGGTCACCGCACAGAAGACGAGATGGTTTGCGATGATGCCGATGTTGTCCGAGTTCGACCGCGCCAGCCTGTAGCTGCGCAGATGCGCCGCCTTCGCCGTCTCGAGCTCTCCGGCCCGAAGCCACGAGAGAAGCCCCCGGCTCAAGGCCGTCTCCGGCTCTTCTCCGCAGCTCAGATTCTGTTCGACGATCTCGTCGAAGCGCTCGATCGCCTCCGCGTCGCGGCCGACCGATGCGAGGTAGGCGGCGTCTTCGCTTCGCACGCAGGCGTCGCAGTGGCTGTAGTCGTCGCGCGGTTCGCGGCGAAGCGCAGCCCGGGCGTTCTCCGCCTCTACGTCGCTCAGGTTGTCGACCGCGTCGTCGAAGCGTGCCTGGAGCACACCGCTCATGCCGACTCCGGCTCTGCGGTATCGCGTCTCCATCTCGTCGAGCACGGCCTCGATCTCGGCACGCGGAAACAGGGGTGACGCACCGAGCGTGCCCGCCATCCACTTGAACTGCCACAGCAGATCGAGCTCGCCGACCTTCAAGGGAAAGCGGGCCGGGTCGCTGTCGTGCTTGCCGAGGCACCAGCCGAACGAGGCCAGCATCGCGTCGGTGTCACCCGTCATCTTGGCCGACGCGGTGAGCCTGAGTCGCGCCTCATAGGCGAGCGTGTCTTCGCCCGCCTCGTCGGCCAAGGCGATCGCCTGGTCGATGAGCGACCGCTCGGCAGCACCGAACGGCAGTGCGTCTATCTGCGTGAACAACTCCAGGATCGTGCTGCTTGACATCTACGACTCGTCGCTTTCTCGGGAGGGGTGATCGGGCAGGCCGACGCTCAGGTGCACCAGGTCTGACAGAGCCGAGGTGAGCATCCGGCGGTCGGCGGTCTGCAGCGGCCTGTGGCCCGCGAGCAGGGCCTGAACGTAGACGAGCTGGATGCTTCGGCTGAAGACGGCGGCATCATGGGTGGTTGCGAGGGTGCGCACCAGAGGGTTGTTCCAGTTGAGGCAGAGCCTCAGGCGGGCCGAGGACTGGCCGCCGCGGCGTGCGGCAGCCGCGGTGTCGACGCGACCGAGCACAGAACCCCAGAGCGGGGGCGCGGCCTCCTGCGAGGCGGCACGGCCGATCGATCGCAGGGCGTCGGGGTCGGCGACCGCGAGCGCCGGAAGGTCGGCCGGCTCGAAGCTCCGCACGTCGACGTCGCACGACACGTCGCGCAACGCCTCTGTGGCGCGATCCTCGAGGGCGTGGGCGCTGGCCCGGTCTGCCATCGGCGGCGAGTCGAGATTGTCGAGTTCTCCGAGCACGGTGACCCGCTCGACGGTCACCCCGGCGACGATGTCGGGCAGCCGACGCACGATCTCCGCGTCGTAGATGTACCCGCCGTTCACGATGGGCGACGAACGGTCTGCGAAGGCCGCGACCTGCCTGAACTCGTCGACGGTCTCGGCGTAGCGCACGTGCGCCGAGCGCTGCATAACAGCGTCGAGCGTCATCGGGCCCGCCGATGTCTCGACAGAGAGCCAGCGGGCCAGCACGCCAGCGAGTTCGTCGTCGTGCACGACAAGCGACTTGAGCGCGACGTGATGGATGGCCACGAACTCGGCGAGACGGTGAGGCTCGGCCAGCGCCTTCTGCAGAATCCATCGGCGAAGCGCCGAACCGAGCTCTGCCCGGGTGTACTCGAGCGACTCGTTCTCGACCAGCTGCTCGCGCGATGCGGTGGGCTGCAGTCCTTCGGTGTCGATGACGGCGCGAACGAAGAACGCCCAGTCGGGCAGCAGCTCATCGATACGCTCACCGAGCAGCATCCGGCCGAGGTAGACACGGGTGGACTGGCGCGAGCCAGGCGGCGGTGCATAGGGAAGCACAAAAGCCGTTCCGCGCGTTGCGGTGCCGGGAACGACGAGCGGGATCGCGTCGAAGGGAGTCGCTCCGAGCAGCTCGGCGCCGTAGGCGACGAGCCCCGCCGACGGTTCCGCGTTCGTGTGCAGGAAGACGGCATCGCGATTGATGGTCTCCTCACCTCCGCGCGGCAGATTGATGTGCACGGGCAGGTCGAGGAACTCGCCGAAGCGGGTCGCGAGGGCGACGATCGAGGCGCTGGACAGAAGCTCGGCCATGCCGGGGAGGGGCACGAGACGGACTTCGGTGCCGATCGCCAGAGCGGCGGTCTCGTGCTCGTCGAGTTCGCGCGCCGTATATGTTCCGTCGGTGGTGCCGATCCACTCGACACCCGGCCCGCCAGCCGCCGCACGCGACCGGATCACGATGCGATCGGCGACCATGAAGCAGCTGAGCAGTCCGATTCCGAACTGGCCGAGGTAGTCGGTTCGCGGCAGGTCGAACAGATCTCGTTTCGACGATCGGCCGACCGTGGCAAGCAACTCCCCCACATCGGCGAGAGTCAGCCCGATTCCATTGTCACGGAAGACGAACTCCGCGCCCTCTCCGAACGCGGGGGTGATCCAGATTCCGCCGCCACCGGCTATGGGTTCTGCCACCTGCTGCCGTCGGGCGATGACGGCATCGCGCCCGTTCTGCAACAGCTCACGCAAGAAGACCTGCGGGCTCGAGTAGATGTGCCTCGAGAGCAGGTCGACCACGCCACGCAGGTCGACCTGGAACGGCCTCGGCGCGCCCGGGTCGACGCCATCTGTTCGAGACAAACTGCTCTCCCTCACGATCTATACCGTCGTTCACAGTACCCGCCGAACGGGGGTCGTGTGGGCCGCGCGGCGTCAGTTCTCGACGGTGACCCGAATCGTGTCCCATCCGGTCGCGCCGCTGGGAGCAGGCGGCGCCTGCCTGTCGGTCTGCGTGTACCCCGATTTGTCGGTCGCTCGCACCGCGATCGTGTGCGCACCGGCCGGGGCCTGCCACTGCAGCACCCACTGCACCCACGTGTCGTCGGAGATGGCGGGCGCGAGCGTCGCCTTCTGCCACGAGCCGTTGTCGACGCGCACCTCGACGCCCGCGATTCCGGTGTGCGGCGCCCAGGCGACGCCCGCGATGGCGACGGTTCCGGATGCGACGGTCTGGCCCGAGAGCGGCACGTCGATGCGCGACTGGGTCACCACGGGGCCGAGGGCGTCCCAGCCCCGCGGGGTCCAGTACCCCTCGGCATCGGCGAAGCGCGTGACCTTCATCTCGGTGACCCACTTGGTCGCCGACACGTAGCCGAACAGGCCGGGCACGATCATGCGTGCCGGAAAACCGTGCTCAGTGGGCAACGGCTCGCCGTTCATGCCGACGGCCAGCAGAGCTTCTCTATTCGGATCGGTCAGAGCCTCGATGGGGGTGCCGGCACTGAACCCGTCGGGCCCCGACGAGAGCACCATGTCGGCCCCCGACTGAACGCCGGCACGCGCCAGCAATTCGCGAATAGGGTAGCCCAGCCAGGTGGCGTTGCCGATCAGCCCGCCTCCGACCTCGTTCGACACGCAGGCGATCGTGGTCACGTGCTCGGTGAGAGGAAGGGCGAGGAGTTCGGCGTAGCTGATCGTGACCTCGGTATCGACGAGCCCCGTGATTTTCAACTGCCAGCCGTCGGGATCGATCTGCGGCACCTGAAGCGCCACGTCAATGCGGTAGAACTGCTCGTTCGGAGTGATCAACGTGCTGATGCCGTCGACGTCGAGGCTCGTGCCGGGGTCGATGGCCGGCGCCGCCGTCGCCGGAGTAGGCAGGGCGATCGCCTGCCGGATGGCGGTGACCGCCGCCGTACTGGCGTTCATCGCTCTGGCGCCGATCGCCACGATCAGAGCCGTCGCACCCGTGACGCCGGCGAAGGTCAGAAACTGCCTGCGCTGCATGCCCGCGTGTGCAGCCTCAGGCACATCGAGCCAAGCACCCAGACGCCGGATGCCCGAGCGCAGCACGAGCACGCCGGCGATCATCCCCAGCACTGTCGGGAACGCCCACAGGGCGCTGGCCTCGGGCCGGGTCTGCACGGCGACGACGGCCACCGCCGAGAAAAGCACCAGAATCGCTACGCCGAGAGGCGGTCGGCGCCGCTCGAGCACACCGGCGAGGGCGGCGAACACGATAACCACGAGCCCGAGGATCACAAAGAGCGCGATCTTGTCACCCGTGCCGAACAGGGCGATCATCGACTCCTTGAGCCAGGCAGGGGCCAGATCGATGGCCAGCTGACCGACGGCGAAGAACGGCGAGGAGGAGCTGGAGACGAAGACGGCCACGGCCTCGGCGGTCGCCAGCACCGCGAGAGCTGCAAGCAGTCCGACGAGGGCGGCCATCCCATGTGTTCGCATGGGGTCGACCCTACGCCGTGAAATCGCCAGAGCGCCTGGGTATTTCACCACGCGAAGCGGTTGCTACGCTACGACATGTGGTAGCTGTTTCGGAGAACAGTAGGGCGATGGTCCGTTCCGCCGTCGAGCGCAGCGTCTTCCTCTCGCAACTGCTGCTCGCCGGCGCAACGCTGGTGCTCGCGATGATCTCATTCGTGGTCGATCCGCTCGCGCTCTCGTCGCCGATGTTCTTCGCCGGAGTCGTCGCCATCTTCGCCGTCACAGGGCTCGCCGCCGCCGTTCCCTGGCGCAGAATCGCCAAAATCTGGATCGCGTGTCTCCCTCTGCTCGACATCCTGGCGATCGCGCTCATCCGCCAGGATCAACCGCAGCTGGGCGCAACTCTTCTCTTCGTCTTTCCAGCGATCTGGATGTCGATGCACTTCGGCTTCTGGGGTGGCGCTGTCTCGGTCGTGCTCCCTGCGCTGCTCATCTGGGGCGGAGAGTTCATGCGCGACAGCGATAAGACGATCGATCCTGCAATCCTTCCACGTCTCGGCATTGTTCCGATCGTGCTCGCCTTCGTCGCCACCACCGTCTATTCGACAACCCGAAGAGCGTCCGCGCAACGGTCGCTGCTGCAGCAGCAGGCCCATCTCTTCGAGCAGGCACTGCAGAGCTCGAGGCGACAAAAACAGACGCTCGACGAACTCTTCGACGCCGTGGACTTCGGTGTGATCGGCTTCGACGGGTCGGCACGCATCAACCTGATCAACAGGGCGCAACGCGAGATGGTTGCGCCCTTCGCTCTCGGCGAGGAATCGATCGTTCCCGCGGTCGTCTACCGCGAAGACCGCACAACGCCCTACGAGGAATACGACAGGCCTATTCAGAGGGCTCTGCGCGGCGAGACGATCGACCGCGAGACGGTCTGGTTCGGCGAGCCCGGAGACGAACAGGCTGCCATCCTCACCTCCTCGCGCCCCGTGATCGACGAGCAGGGCGACTACGACGGCGGCGTCATCGTCTTCCGTGACGTCACCGCCGAGCTGAAGGCCGTGAAGGCACGCGATGACCTCGTCGCATCGGTGTCACACGAACTGCGCACACCGCTGACCTCGATCGTGGGCTATACCGAGCTGGCCCTCGACGAGGACATCCCCGACACGGCCCGCGCGATGCTCGAGGTCACCTCGCGCAACGCCGACCGAATGCTCGCCATTGTGGCCGATCTGCTCGCTGCGGCGAGCGAATCGACGCAAACTCTGCTGATGGTCTTCGCGCCGTGCGATCTGGCCCAGATCGTGCGCGACGGCATCGAATCGATCACCCCTGTCGCGTCCATCAGCCACATCACCTTCACGACTCCGGAGCTCGAGCCGCTGGTTTTCGATGCCGATGCGTTCCGCCTCCGCCAGGTCGTCGACAACATCCTCTCGAATGCCGTGAAGTACAACGTGGGCTATGGCCACATCGATGTGTCGCTGAGAGCGACACCAGACGGCACGGCCGAGCTTCGTGTGCACGACACGGGGCGAGGCATGACGGATGCCGAGCAGGCGCGTCTGTTCGACCGGTTCTACCGGGCCGACTCGGTGCGCAACTCGGCCGTGCACGGCTCGGGCCTCGGGCTCAGCATCAGCCGAGACATCGTGCATCGGCACGGCGGCGAGCTGCGTCTCGAGTCCGCACGAGGCAAGGGCACGACCGCGATCATGTCCATTCCCATGAAAGACCGCGAGCCCGCTGGGGATTCGTCGCCCGAATCGAAGGCCGCCCCATGAACCTCGATGTCTACACTCTGATGACCATGTCGAGCCTCGCCGTCGTGCTGTGCGGCGTCTCGTTTATTCTCAGCACCTCATTCACGCGCAATGATGCCGCCGGCCGCGTCTGGAGCCTCGGGTTCATCAGCGGCATCGTCGTGGCTGCCGGCTACGGCGTCGAGGCGACTGCCCCCGATGCCTGGTGGGGGCTGCTCGTCGGAAATGCCGCCTACGTCGTCTCCATCGGTGCGCTGTGGTGCGGCGCCAGGCGGTACAACCGCCGTTCACGCCGTCTCTGGGTCGTCGCGGCGATCGCGCTCGTGGTTGTCGCAGCCACCGCGCTGCAGACTCCAGGCGCGGGAACCTGGGCTGGCGCGCCGGTTCTCTGGCTCGGACTCGCACTCCTCTGCAGCCTCGGCGCCCTCGAATTCCAGCACGGCAAACTCCGCCGCAATCTTAACGGGCGCGCACTCAGCAGCATTCTCTGGATCGTCGCGGTCTTTATGCTGGCGCGCACCGTAGCCTTCCTCTTCTCCGGAGCGGAAGGCAAGGCCTTCACCACCTACTTCAACTCGGGTGTCGCCGCGGTCATCACGATGGCGCTGATCATCAGCGCGGCGATCACCGTCTCGGTACTGCGGGCCGAGCGCGGTGCAGACAGCGCGGTGGGAGACCTCAGCGAAGGCATCATGTCTCGATCCGGCGTTCTGTCGGCGCAGGCCTTCTCCCAGGCAGCCGGGGACCACCTCGAGCGTGCTGACTCGGCTCGGCTCGGCATGGCCCTGATCGGCGCCGACGTCGATCGGCTGCCCGAGGTGAACATCGCATTCGGACGCGAGACAGGCGATGAGGCGATCTCGGCCTTCGCACAGGCACTCCGCGCCACCGTTCCGGTGATGGCGACCATCGGGCATCCATCGGCCGGCCGTTTCTTCGTGCTGGCCGCCGTCGCCAGCGAGACCGAGGCACTCACGATCGCCGAGCGCATCCAGATCGCACTCGTCGACACACCGCTACCCGAGCGGCAGACGATCAGGCTCACGGCGAGCCTAGGAGTCGCCACAACGTTCGATCACGGCTACTCGCTGCCGGGGCTGACAGCCGCCGTGGTGGAGTCGGTGGAGCAGAGCAAGTCCGCCGGCGGAAACCACATCGTCGTCGGCACCACCGACTGAGCTACTCTGCGATCGCGACGGTGATCTGATCGCTCGCTGTCTGCTTCGCGTAGGTTCCCGATGTCGGGGTCGTCTGAATGAGCAGCTCGTAGGTGAACGAGAGCGTAACACTCGTGGCGGCCGGGTCGATGGCCGGCAGAATGAAGGTCTGGCTGTAGCTGTAGGGCGACTTGATGTCGTAACCAGGCGCCACTGTCGACTGGTCGCTCAGCGGGGCCGGCGCCTCGAGCGATCCATTAGGGCCGGCCACGGCGACGGCGAGACTTACCCGCGACAGGTAGACCCCCTGCCCGTCATCGGTGCCGAGAGCCCCGACCAACGAGAAGCTGATGGGCTTGTTGGAGTCGGCCTTCCACTGATCCATACTCAGGGTCGACCAGTAATTGGCGGTGAGCGCAACGTCACCGGCCTGCAGCTGGTGCTGCGCCGAACCCGTGGCGAGCTCGTTGACGATCGAGGTGATCGTGGCCTTCGGGGTCGGAGTCGACGTCGTCGCGGCGGACGTTGTGTCGACCGCCCACGGGGCCGTGCCGCATCCGCTCATCGCCAAGACGATAACGGATCCGATCGCGGCGGTCGCAGCCGCGTTCTTCCAACTTCTTCGAATCATGCCGCCACTCCCATGCCGCCGCCGGACACCCCCGGGCAGGGGGATGCGCGAATCTTGAGCATATCTTGTGGAGACCTTGCTTTTGGCTTGTCCAAAGCCTGATTTAGCTACGCCAGAGTTGCACTCATGACCAACACGAACCGATACGTGAAGCCCCAGCCGGCCGTCGACCCCACCCTCGCCGCCTACGCGACCGAGTTCATCGGGATCGTCGATGCGCTCCCGAGCTATCGCCCGATGGTTGGCTGCATCGTTCCGGCTTATAACGAGGCCGACTCGATAGCCGAGGTTCTCGAATCGCTCCTCGCACAGACCCGCCTTCCGGATGTCATCCACGTGGTGGTCAACAACTCCACAGACAAAACGGTCGAGATCGCGAGCGAGTTCGCCGGCCCGCACAGCCGCACCGACAACGGTGTGACGCAAGAGACCGAGGTCTTCATTCACGACATCGGAGAGAACCCCGACAAAAAGGTCGGTGCTCTCAACTACGGCTATTCGCTCGTTGAAGGATGCGACTATCTGCTGGGCGTCGATGGCGACACCACGGCAGACTCGACAGCCTTGGAGTCTCTCGAGGCCGAAATCGCATCAGACACTCGCATCGGCGGCATCTCGGCGATCTACTCGATCGACGAAGCTCCCATCACAGGAACGATGGCCAAGTTCCTCATCTCGGGACAGCGCGCACAGTTCGCCGCGTTCAACATGCAGAACATGCTCCGCGGCCGCAACATGGCCGTTCTCGGCGGCCAGTTCTCGATCTTCTCCATCAAGGCACTGCGCGAGGTCATGGCCGACAGCCACCAGGCAACGCCGTGGGTGAAGGACTCGGAGGTCGAGGACTCCCTTCTGTCACTTCAGATCAAGAGCGCCGGGTATCTCACCAAGATCTCGGCCCGAGCCCGCGCCAATGTCGGCGGCATGACGTCTCTCCGAGGCCTCGACGCCCAGCAGGTCAAGTGGAACTTCGGTGCCATCGAGCTCATGTGGCCCGGACAGCGCGGCGACACGAAGGGCCAGCCCTTCCACCCGAACCTGCGTCTGCGCTGGCTCGAGAACTTCTCGATGGTCGCCAACATCGTGACCCGCGGCCTGTTCTTCCTTCTGCTCATTGCGTCGCTCTCGATCGGCGCATTCGTCTTCAGCCCCGTCTGGCTCATCCCGCCGGTCGTCGCCATCGCGCTGAACTCGCGCACCGCCGCCTCAATGAAGAACCGCAGCTGGAGAGACACCTTCTTCGCCATGGCGGTGTTCCCCGCCGAGCTCTACATGTGGGTTCGCATCGGCCACTTCGTTCGCGCGTGGTCGAAGTTCGCCAGTAACAAGCAGGTCGACAACTGGGCCGAGCAGGCCAAGGCCGAGCGCGGATCCGGCAACGCCTACCTCACCCCGCTGCTCGTCGCCGCCGGTATCGTCGTGGCCCTGGTCGTCATCTGGATGCAGCTGCCGATCATGGCCCAGTCGACCATCCTCTGGATCGGATGGCCTGTGCTCGGTGTCATCACCGTTCTGCAGACACTCACCATGTTCGCGAAGCTGGTCAAACGCCACCACGGTTACAAGGTATGAGTCGCCTACTCGATGAGGACGCCCTCCGCGACCTGCTCACTGCGGTGGGATGGGACGAGGGCGCACGTTCCCGCTTCGCCCGCGATTTCGTCAGCCTCTGGGATACCCGTGTCCAGAGGCTGACGAATGCCCTCGACAGCCGCGATGCCTCGGAGGCGCACGTTGTGCTCCTCAGCATTCGGTCGTCGAGCAGGATGATCGGCGCACAGGTCATCGAGGCAACCGCATCTCTGATACTCAGCTCGCTCGATCGTCACGATCTCGACGGGTGCGCCCGTCATCTCGGTCGGCTCGACCAGGTCGGGCAAGAGACGTGCATCGAACTCGCCACACGGTTCCCTCTGAGCGCGAGCGTCTGAGTTCTATTCGTCTGCCGCCGCGAGCCTGTACCCCACGCCGCGCACGGTCTCGAGCCAACGAGGAGTCGTGAGGCTGTCGCCGAGCTTCTTGCGCAGATTGCCCATGTGCACCTCGACCGCCCGCTTGTCGGCCTCGGTGACGTAGTACGCGGTCACGTAGCTCTCGCCACGCAGCAGCAGGGCGAGGTCGGCCTTGGTTCGCACCCGACGCTTCGATTCGACAACCGCAACAAGCAGGTCGAATTCGGTACGAGTGAGGTCGAGATCTCTGCCGTCGAGCGAGGCGAGGCGCATCTCGCGGTTGAGACGAAGGCCGTTGTGCTCGATCCAGCCTTCCCCGCTGTCCTCCGACGTTTCGCGCACGGCCGAGGACGCGGCATCCGGAACGGCAGGCGCGGCATGCGCACCCGTGTGAGGGGCTGGCTCGACTGACGGCGCCACCACGGGAACGACCGGCACAGCGGCGGGCACGGCAGCAGCCGGAGCCTCGGGTGCAGCGGCCGGCGAAGGAGCGGGAGGGGCCGGAACAGCAGGGGCGACCACGGCAGCATCGTCGGCGAAGGCCATACGGGGACGACGGAGCATCGCATCGATGCGCGCCCGCAGCTCGCGAGGGCGGAACGGTTTGGTCAGATAGTCGTCGGCGCCGGCCTCGAGGCCCTGCAGCGTGTCGATCTCCTCGTCGCGCGCCGTGAGCATCACGATGTACGTTTGACTGAAGGTACGCAGGCGCTTGGCCACCTCGAAGCCATCCATGCCGGGCATGCTCACATCGAGAGTGGTGACGATCGGCTCGTAGGCCCGCACTGCCTGAATGCCGTCGTGCCCGTTGCTCGTGGCGATCACGTCGAACCCCGCCTGGGTGAGCACGCTTTCGAGCAAATGCCGGATGTCTGCGTCATCCTCGATGATGACAGCCATCCGTCGCTCTTGCGCGTCAAAGCCCACAGCGATCCCCAATCCTTCGACGTACGGTGCACCCTATCAAAGGGCGCGATCAGCGGGCGCCATTACCAGCCGGCATTCGCGGCGAGCTCGCTCGCGCTCTCGGGCCACCAGGTTCCGGCGGCCGGCCCGCCGTTGCACGCGCCGTCGCTCTCTCCCGGTGGCTTGATCCACAGTTGTGCGTCGAGGTGGCCTGCGTCGGTCACGACGCTCGATGTGACTCCCAGCGCGCGACCCGGGGGATTGCACCACTCGCCATTCGATCCGTTGCCGTTTCGACCGGTGTCGATGACATAGTGCGAGTCGCCCGTGAGCGCGGAGAGTTTCTCGCCGTATGCGCGTTCTTTGACGGTGGCGTTGTAGTTCGACACGTTCGTCGCGAAGCCCCGTGTCTCGGCGATCCCCGCGCGGGTCAGCAGGTCGGCCATCTGTGCGGCGGAAAGCCACGTCGAGTGCCCGCCATCGAGGTACACAATGGCCTTGGTCGACGCAAAGGCGTCGACCGCTCCTTTGATCTCGGCAACACGCTCGTCGACATTGCCGCACTGGGTCGCGAGGGCGAGCGCATCGGGTTCGAGGATGACGATGGCTGATCGGTCGGCGACGGCTCCGGCGATCTCAGCAGTCCACAGCGGGTACTCGGCGGCCGTGAGGCCACCGGCGGACTGGTTTCCGCAATCGCGGTTAGGCACCCCGTAGACGACGAAGATCGGTGTGGATCCCTCAGCCTCGGCCGAGTTGAGGATCTGGGTCACCGTTGCGGCAACCGTCGCGGTCGGGTTTCTCTCGGGCACGAGCCAGATCGCTGTCGGTGCGGCGGCGAGCTTGTCGAGCACCTCGGTGCTGGGCGACGGTGTAGCGGGCAGGCCCGACCCACCGGCGTCGGCGGCGGCCGATGCCGCGGCGGCCCTCGCGGCGAGAGAGTCGGGATCGACGTAGAAGGAGTCGCCCTGCAACGGATTGTCGATGGCGGCCTCGCCATCCGAATCGGTGCCGGACGCCGACTCCGACGATGCGATGGGCGCCGAGACCAGGCCGGCGAAGACGACCCCGAGAGCGACTATCGGCAGGGTGAGGGCCACGATGGCGATCGCTACCCCGATTCGCGAGCCTTTAGACGTCACGTCGCCAGTGTATCCGCGGAGGAACCGTGGAACGTGACGTGCTGCAGAATCCACGCGTGCATCGCTACGGCCGCGGCGGCCGATGCATTGATCGAGCGGGTCGAACCGAACTGGCTGATCTCGACGATCGCGTCGGCCGCCTCGAGCGCCGGCGCCGAGAGCCCGGGACCCTCCTGACCGAAGAGCAGCACGCACGAGGCCGGCAGGGGGAACGTCTCGATAATGACGCTGCCCGGCACGTTGTCGATCGCGATCACCGGCAGGCCCGCATCCGCCGCCCATGCCACGAAGGTCTCGACGTCGGGATGGTGGAGCACATGCTGGTAGCGATCGGTCACCATCGCGCCGCGCTTGTTCCATCGCCTGCGCCCGATGATGTGCACGGTGTCGGCGCCGAACGCGTTGGCACTGCGCACGATCGATCCGATGTTGAGGTCGTGCTGCCAATTCTCGATGGCCACATGAAACGGGTGGCGGGTGAGATCGAGGTCGGCGACGATCGCCTCCATGCGCCAGTAGCGATAGCGGTCGATCACGTTGCGCGAGTCGCCCGATGCCAGCAGCTCGGGATCGTAGAAGTCATCGTCGGGAAGTTCGCCCCGCCATGGGCCGACTCCGTTGGTGGTGAGTTCGACAGACGGATTCTGCTCGGCGGGAATCGGCTCATCGGACATCCCCTCAGGCTACCGGCCCGTTCCCTGAGCCTGTCGAAGGGCATCTCGACAAGCTCCACGAACGTTGAATTTTTAGGCACGCCTAAAAATTCGCTACAGTGGCCACATGCTGCACGCCCCCACACCGACAACGAAGCCGGCGGCGCCCCGCGGGTCTCATCTCGTCTGGCTGCTGGGGCCCGCCCTCGTGGCCGGCGTCGCCTACCTCGACCCGGGCAACGTGGCCAGCAACATGACCGCCGGCGCGACCTTCGGCTTTCTCCTCGTCTGGATCGTGGTGCTGGGCAACGTCATGGCGTGGCTCATCCAGTACCTGTCGGCGAAGCTCGGCATCGTCACCGGCAAAAGCCTGCCCGAGCTTCTGGGAGAACGCATCGGCTCCGTCTGGGGTCGCCGCCTCTTCTGGGTGCAGGCCGAGCTGGTGGCTATGGCGACGGATCTCGCCGAGATCATCGGCGGAGCCATCGCTCTTTCGTTGCTGTTCGATCTGCCACTGCTGCTCGGCGGATTGGTCACCGGCACCGTCTCGATGCTGGTGCTCGTTCTTCAAGGCTCGGGGCGACAGAAGACATTCGAGCGCGTCATCATCTCGATGCTCGTGATCATCGCGGTCGGCTTCGCGGCCGGCGTCGTCATCAACCCTCCAGACGCGGCCTCCGTCGTCGGGGGTCTCGTACCCCGCTTCGAGGGCCCGTCTTCGGTGCTGCTCGCGGCATCCATTCTCGGCGCCACGATCATGCCGCACGCCATCTACGCCCACTCGGCCCTCACCCGCGACCGGTTCGTGGTGCGCGCCGCCGACCACACCACGAAGCGTCTCATCACGGCCACCCGCTGGGATGTCACGATCGCACTCTTCATCGCGGGAACCGTGAATCTCGCCATCCTGCTGCTCGCCGCCACCTCCCTCCAGGGGGTCGCCGGCACCGACACTCTCGAGGGCGCACACGCCGCCATCGGTCAGGCCATGGGCGGCGTCGTCGCGACCCTGTTCGCCGTCGGTCTGCTCGCATCCGGTCTCGCGTCGACCTCGGTCGGGGCCTACGCGGGGGCCGAGATCATGCACGGCCTGCTTCGAGTGCGCGTCCCGATCGTCTGGCGCCGACTCGTCACCCTCGTGCCGGCGCTCGTCATTCTGGGGGTCGGGGTCGACCCGACCTGGGCGCTCGTCGTCAGCCAGGTGGTGTTGTCGTTCGGAATCCCGTTCGCCCTTATTCCCCTGGTCTGGCTGACCTCACGCCGGGCGCTGCTGGGCGACTTCACCAATCGCTGGCACACCACCGTCGCCGGCATCGTCGCGTCGGTACTGCTCGTCACTCTCAACCTGACACTGCTCGTTCTCATCTTCACGGGGGCGTGACTCCAGACCGCCTGACCCTAGGCTGGTGTGATCATGAGCATCCCGGATCAGGTCGCGCGCCGAACGCAGCCGAACGCAGACTCGGCCGCCGAGGACTACCTCAAGACGATCTATCACCACACGGAGTGGCAGTCTGCTCCCGTGACCCCGTCGGTACTCGCTGCGACGATGGGCGTCGCGCCGTCGTCGGTGACCGAGATGGCGAAGAAGCTCAGCGCGGCGGGTCTTGTGAACTACGAGCCCTACAAGCCACTCACCCTGACCCCCGAGGGCACGGCTCGAGCCCGGGGCGTCATCCGTCGGCACCGGCTCATCGAGACCTGGCTGGTCGACGAGATGGGCTACGACTGGCACGAGGTGCACGACGAGGCCGAGGTTCTCGAGCACTCGATCAGCGACCGGCTTCTCGATGCCATCGATACGCGCCTCGGGCATCCGACCCGCGACCCTCACGGCGACCCCATCCCCGCCGCAGACGGCAGCGTCGAGAACTCGCCCGCCCTTCTGCTGTCGCAAGCAGCCGTCGGCACCTCCGGCATGGTCGTGCGTATCAGCGACAGGGATCCGTCGCTGCTCCTCTCGCTCGCCGCCGCCGGAATCCGGCCATCGACCACACTCTCGGTGGTCTCGCGGGATGCCGGTGCCGGCTTCATCGTGCGGGTCGCCCTGGCGAGCGATGCGGATGCCGACACCGGCCCGCTCGTGCCCGTGTCGGCATCCGGCAGCTCGTCGATCTGGATCTCGGCACCGGCCTGAGCTCTGCCGAGCCGCCGCCGCTAGGCTGGGCGATGCAGGCTATGAAAGGACTCTCCCATGGCTCGACGCGATGAGATCGAATGCTGGTTGACCGACATGGACGGCGTTCTCGTGCATGAGAACAGGGCGCTTCCCGGCGCGGCCGAGCTGCTCCAGCAGTGGCGCGACGAGGGCAAGCCCTATCTCGTGCTCACGAACAACTCCATCTACACGCCGCGCGACCTCAGCGCCCGGCTGCGGGCATCCGGTCTCGAGGTGCCCGAAGAGGCGATCTGGACCTCGGCACTCGCCACCGCCAGCTTCCTCAAGTCGCAGATGCCCGGCGGCAGCGCCTTCGTCATCGGCGAGGCCGGCATCACCACCGCACTACACGAGGCGGGCTTCATCATGACCGATACGAACCCCGACTACGTGGTGGTCGGCGAGACGCGCAACTACTCGTTCGAGGCCATCACCCGCGCGATCAGGCTGATCTCGGCGGGCGCGAGGTTCATCGTCACGAATCCGGATGCGACGGGGCCGAGTGCCGAGGGTCCGATGCCGGCCACCGGCGCGGTCGCCGCCCTCATCACGAAGGCCACGGGCATGGAGCCCTATGTCGTGGGCAAGCCCAACCCCATGATGTTCCGATCGGCCCTCAACCGCATCGGCGCCCACTCGGAGAACACGGGCATGATCGGCGACCGCATGGACACCGACGTGGTCGCCGGCATCGAGGCGGGCCTGCACACGATCCTGGTGCTCACGGGCATCAGCGACCAGGCAGAGATCGAGAAGTACCCGTTCCGCCCCGACGAGATCCTCTCGGGAGTGAGCGACCTCCTCCGAACAGAACCATTCGAGTCAGACGAGATCTGACCGGCGCCCCGCTAGCTCGCTAGTAGTGCCCGCTGCGGTCAGTGGTGCCAGGTATACCGGTAACTGTTGTCCACAGAGGCACCTGTTGCCGCGATGATGACTGCTCCTGACCATCAGCGGTTGGGCGCGAGTACTCCCCAGATCCTCCGATTAGGCGGAGAGACACGTCGGCGGGCGAGAGTGTTTCTCCATGGACGAACATCTCAGAGACCCGCGCACCGGCCTCATACTCACCTCGAGCTCCTCTATAACGCCCAGTGAAGCGCGCCAAGTCAGGCGACAGCACCGGCTGGGCTCATCGACGCGCCTTCATCGAGGCGTCTATGCCGAGAGCGAGCGCATTGCCGATCTCACTCCGCGCGCCAGGCACCTCGCCCAGGTGCACGCCATCGTCGAGACTCGGCGCATCCGACCGATTATCGGCCACCTCTCTGCCGCGGTGCTCTGGGGCATGCCCATCCGCCCTGCTATGCCGACGACAGTGCACGTGGTCGTTCCTCCCGACTCGAGCATCCGCTCCAAGAATGGAGTGACAGTCCATAGAGAACGCCTCCTGGAAGAAGACATTGTCGATGTCGGCGGACTCCTCGTCACCTCCCCGCTGCGCACCCTGATCGATCTTGCTCGGATCAGCCCGTTCGTCACTGCCGTCACGGCGCTCGACTTCGCTCTGCACGACAGACGCTCCACACTGTTCAGGCCCCTGGCCAAGGCCGAGCTGCTCGCGGGCGTCACGGCGCTCGACGCCGTGCGTGGCACCAGCCGCGCTCTTCGAGCCGTGGAGTTCAGCCGGGCAGGAGCGGACAACGCGGGTGAGACCCACAGCCGTATCGTCATAGCGGAACTGGGATTCCCCGCGCCGGAACTTCAGGTGCGGCACGTCAATCCGCGCGGCGGCTACTACTACGTCGACTTCGAATGGCCGGAGTTCCGGCGCATCGGCGAATTCGACGGAAAAGGCAAGTACCTCAAGCCCGAGTACCTCGATCGCATGTCACCGGGCGACGCCGTCTTCGAAGAGAAGATACGTGAGGATCATTTGCGATCAGACGGCCACGGAGTCAGCCGCTGGATCCCGGGTGACGTGAATAAGAGGGGTCGGCTGCGCGGCATCCTGCTCGAGGCTGGTCTGCCCTGCTCCCGTTAGTCAGCAGTGCCCGCTGCGGTCAGTGGTGCCAGGTATACCGGTACCCAATGTCCACAGAGGCACCTATTGCCGTCAGAGCCTCGCCCAGCGGGCGCGGGCCGCGCAGAAGAGGCCGTAGGCGATCAGGCCTACTCCGACCGCGACAAGGATCACCTTGCCGAAGGGCAGGTCGATAAGGGCCTTGAGTGCACCGTCGAGACCGGATGCCTTCTCCGGGTCGGCAGTCACCGCTGCCACTACAAACAGCACGCCCACGACGAACAGGGCGATCCCCTTCGCCACGTATCCGGCAATTCCCAGACCGCGCACGGCCTTGCCCTTCGTGCCCGCGGGGATAACGAGGTTCTTCTCGAACTTCTTGAGCACACCCTGAACAACGAAGGCCACGCCGATGCCCGCGACGACCAGTCCCACGATCACGAGCAGGATGACGCCTCCCGGGCTAGCGAGCAACCGCGCGCTGAGGCTTTGGCTCGAGTCCGACGAACTCGACGAGCCGCCAAGGGCGAACGTGAGGGCCGTGGCGCCGACAGCTCCGTAGGCGATTCCCTTGCCCAACTCAGAGGCACGCCGACCCCATTTCTTCTTCGGATCGGTCTCATGGACCAGGAATACCTGGCCGATCTGCCACAAAGTCAGAGCGAAGAGGCCGACCACGACGACCCAGAGCACCACGACTCCGCCCGGCTTCGACGACAGTTCACGCAACGCCCCGGACTGATCCGCAGAGTCCCCCGACCCTCCGACGAGCCCGATGGCGATGGCACCGATCAGAATGTGCAGCAACCCCAGCACCGCGAAGCCGGTTCGGGCAAGCACCTCGAGCGTCTTGCTGTTCTCCGCTGTGCGGGCGGCACTCTTCGCAGAATTGGTCATTGATCGAGGCTAACGAGGGCCGACGACGCCTGAATAGGGGTGGACAGATCAGACGCCGCCCACTCCGCCACCGCCACCGCCGCCTCCAGAGAAGCCACCACCACCCGATCCGCCGCTCGATGACGACGACGTGCTGGAGGAGCTGCCCGAGTACCCGGCGGCCGATGTGGCCGCGAACGATCCGACGCTCGCCGCGAAATACGCGGCGTTGAAGCCGGTCGATCCGCCGTACCAGTGCGGCTGCGTCTGGGTCTGCTCGTAGTACGTTCCGAGCACCTTGGCCCACTCGTCTTCGACGCCCCAGAGAACAGCGAAGGGCAGCAGTTTCTCGTAGATCTTCACGATCTGGCCGCCATCCGGCGTTGAAGCCTGCGTTTTGAGGGCGCCCTCCGGGCTCTGCAGCATGCGGAATCGCTCCTCCTCCGCCACCGTCAGATATAGCTGGACTCCCTTCAGGTAGTCCCGCAGCTCGGCACCGGACGTCGTGAGAGGTGTGCGGAACAGCGTGAGCCACGAGATGGCGACACACAGCACACCAACGGCAATCGGAACGAATGGCAGTGACCCGCCACGCGATTCGGAGTTCAGTATCGAGCCGAAGACCATCGTCGCGACGCCGGCCGCGAACACCATCACCGCGAGCAGCAGACTGCGGCCCGAGGTGCCTTTCTTGAAGTAGCCGTCTTTCACGGCTGTCGCGCGTGCCTCCTTGATGAACTTTCGTACGTCCGTCGCAAGCTCCGTGTCGTTCTTCTTGAGTTCGCGCCTGTTGTCGGGCGTTCCGTCGAAGATCATCCGATAGAACTCGAGTTCCTGCCGCGACAGCCCATCGCTGTGTACCGCATGCAGCCAGTACTCGGGCTTCTTCGACCACATCGAATCGCTCGGCTTCTCGACGATCTGCAGGTTTCCCCGCACGGCAAGGGCGACGAATCCGGATGCCGCGGCGCGGCTCGTGCGCTTCAGGATCACGGCCGAGGTGAAGACATCGGCACCGGGCGGCGGCGCGTACTCGGCGATGATGGTCGGCCGACCACGGGCATCCCGAAGCCCCGTCGCGCGCCAGACGATCGCAAGAACGGCGCCGGTCACGGCCAGCAGGGCCGCGGCCAGCTGCGCCCATCCCTGCCACGCACCCAGGTACGAGTCATCGCGAGGGACAAATGTCGCAGCGTCGAATCCGACGGCCACTGTCACGTTCTCGTGCGCACCGAGGGGCACACCACCCGCGGTGAAGATCGTCTCGCCGTCGCCTTGCTCGCTCGCGATGGGGCATGTCGTGTTCGACGCGTAGGGACCCGAATAGCAGCTGCCCTCGCCCGTCAGCGACCCTGCGAGCCGATCGGGCACGTGCAGCCGCACGGTCGCAGAGCCGAAACTCTGCAGCGAGTCGAATCCGACCGAGTCCCAGTAGAACTCGTCGACATCGGTGGCCTCGTCGTGCCTCGTCACGTTGTGCTGCGTATAGGTGAACGTGTAGATCTGCGCTCCGTGAACGAAGTCATCGGCGCGCACAGTGACAACGAGAAAGTCACCGTCGTCGTTCTTCTCGGCCTCGAACGGGCGCGGATCTCCGTTCTCGTCGACGACGCTCTCGACATCGACATCGGTCGGGTGACCGTCGTAGTCGAGAGGGATCGCGCGGCGGATTCCGTGGTTCTGGTCGGCCTCGGGAAAATCGGCGACGAAGGTCTCAACAGTCTTCAGGGTCGACCTGCCGTCGGCGTCGGTGTCGAGATAGAAGTCAGCGTCGTACGACGAGAACGAGAAGTCATCGACTCCCGTCGACAGACCGGATGCGGCGGGTGCGGCATGGACAGCCGCCGACGCACTCGAGGCGGCTCCACCTACACCTGCCACTCCGAGTCCGATGAGGACGAGTGCGGTCAGAAAGATCGGGCGCATGCTGCTCACTCTACGGAAGCGCCGAGGCGACGACGGGGATGAGCCGAAACGACGAAGGGCCGAGACAGATGTCTCGGCCCTTCGGGTGCCGTCAGACGGCGGGTGAATTAGTTACGCAGCGGCGTTCTGGCGACGACGGGCAACCATGAGGGCGGCACCGACGAGCAGCATTAGAGCGGAGCCACCGACGAGGATTCCCGCGTCAGAGGAGCCCGTGTTGGCCAGCTGCGGAGCAGCGGGAACAACCTCGGCCGGGGTGACGGGAGCGTCGCAGTTGCCGACGGTCACGAGACCGGCGGTGGTGATCGAACCGGTGAAGGTGATCGTGTAGACGCCATCGGCGATCGGGCCGGAGGGCACGCCGTCGAGGGTGGTCTGGAGGGTCAGGGTTCCGGCAACGGATCCCGTCTCATCGATACCGACAGGCTCGGCGTCACCGATCTGGGTGCCAGCAGCATCAGTCAGCGTGTAGACGACGCCCTCTTCGAACTGGCCGAAGCCGGTGGCGGAGACGTTGACGCCCGTGGTCGCAGCATCGACGCCCGAGAGGCAGATGGGGTCGATGGTCGTGGTGAACGGCGCGGGAACGAAGTCGGCGATCTGCAGGACGACGGCGTTCGAGAAGATGCGTGCGCCCTCTTGAGCCTCGGGGTCGGTGTCGAGGTAGGAGGCGACCACCGATGCGGTGAAGCCCTCACGCACGTTGGTGGGACCGTTCTCGGGGATGAGCGTGGTGCTGAAGGCACCGTTAGCGTCGGTCGTAACCGTGGTGCTGCCCCAGCCGTCGCCGGACTGGCCGTTGCCGACGCCTGCGGCGACGGTGATCTCAGTCGTTGCCGGGAAATCCGTTCCGGCAACCTTGATGCCTTCGCCCCAACCGGCACCCGACTGGAAGGCCGTGTTGGCAACAGTGATCGTGTTGGGCTCGCCAGCGGCGGAAGCAGGAGCGGCCATAAGAAGTGATCCGCCGGCAACGAGAGCCGTTGCGACGAGGCCCGCGCCGAGGCGGGAAAGGATTGAGCGAGACATTGTTCTCCTGAAATAGGCGAGCAGGGGGATCATCGTCGGCGTTTCTTCCAACGAAAGAGGTGATGCTGCGAGAATGCTGCGTCTCATTGAGGCTATAGGCACTTTCCCAGAAAAGCCAAGTTTCTATCGATTAAATCCAGACGCCCTCGAAAAGGTTACAACCCATCCCTATTTGGGGGTGTCTCTAAACCACTGGTCATCGCAGGTTTTGTTGACCTTGCCGACACGAAAACACTCCGCACCGCGCTGGAAATTCTCTTCAGCTCGCTGGCCGAAGGAGTGCCTATGCAGCCGGAGGAACCTGCAGAGAACCTGTGAGCTGCTCGCCTGATGACCTCGTAATGAAGCACGAGTACTCGCGCTGACCGGCGGCCCACTGCGCATCTGAAACCGGGTAGCTCGCCTGCCACTGCACGTCGGGGTAGGCCCCCGCCGCCGCGAAATCGAGCACGGTCGGTGCGGTGCAAGCGAGATTCAGTTGTGCCGTGATGGCAGCCTCGCCGGGGTAGGCCGCTGCGGGGTCGGGATTGAGCGAGACACGGGAGATGAGCTGAGCTGCGTGAGGCGCCGCGCAATCGACCACGGTGAACGTCTCGTCCCAAGGCGTGCCGAACGGGTCGAGGCACTCGCCGCCGCGCAGGTCGCTCCACGGATGAACTCCCGCGGCGACAGGCCCGATCGGAGCAGTCGCAGGCTCCGTCGGGGTCGCGGTGGGCGTGAGTGTGGGCGACGCGTCCGGCGTTGCCGAGGCAGTCGGCGTGGATGTCGGCTCCACCGACCGCGCGTCATCGAACCAGGGCAGGTGCCGACCGATCACAAAGAAGAGCACGACCACAAAAACGGCGGCGAGCGCGGCGACGGCCACGACCAGCCATCTCGGTGTCGAGCGCCGTGCGTTCGGGCCGCCCACAGCATCCACCGGCTCTGTCATCGTCTGCCCGCGGTCACCGTCTACTCGAGACCGAGGTCTGCCAGGCCGATCGCATAGTAGTAGGGGTAGCCGGCCTTCTCGATGCGCTCGCGCGCGTCGGTGTTGCGGTCGACGACCACGGCGACACCCACGACAATGGCTCCGACCTTCTCGAGCGCCTCGATGGCCTTCAGCGGCGAGCCGCCCGTGGTCGACGTGTCTTCGAGCACGATCACGCGCTTGCCCTCGAGCTCTGGACCTTCGACCTGCTTGCCGCGGCCGTGATCCTTCGGCTCCTTGCGCACGACGAAGGCGTCATACGCGAGCCCCTGCGCCGCACCCTGGTGCAGAATCGCGGATGCCACGGGGTCGGCTCCCATGGTGAGGCCGCCGACCGCGAAGACATCGGGAATGTCTTTGATGACGTCGATCATGACCTGGCCGATGAGCGGCGCGACGCGGTGGTCGAGGCTCACCTTGCGCAGGTCGACGTAGTAACTCGCCTTCTTGCCGCTCGTGAGCGTGAAGTCGCCGTGAAACACGGCTTCGGCGGAAATGTAGTCGATGAGTTGCTGGCGCGCGTTCGTCACAGCCCCAGTTTAGAGGAGCCAATAAACTGGGGCGCATGCGCATTGCGACCTGGAACGTGAACTCCATCAGAGCCCGGGTCGACCGGGTGGCCGATTGGCTCGTGCGGGAGGACGTCGACGTTCTCGCCATGCAGGAGATCAAGTGCAAAGAGAACCAGTTCCCGTTCGAGCAGTTCACCGCGGCGGGATACGACGTCGAACTGCACGGTCTGAGCCAGTGGAACGGAGTCGCCTTCGCATCGCGCCTGCCGATGAGCGAGGTCACCAAAGACTTCGAGAACATGCCCGGCTTCGGGGTCGCCTCCGACGACGGCACGCTTCCCCTCGAGGCGCGCGCGCTCGGCGTAACGGTGAACGACGTTCGTCTCTGGAGTCTCTACGTACCCAACGGCCGCGAACTCGCGCACGCGCACTACGACTACAAGCTGCGCTGGCTCGACGCCCTTTCGGCCGACACACGAGCATGGATCGCGGCGAACCCGCAGCAGCCACTCGCCCTGATGGGCGACTGGAACGTCGCTCCCCTCGACACCGATGTGTGGGACATCCAGGCATTCGAGGGGTCGACCCACGTGTCGGCGCCCGAGAGAGCCGCCTTCGACGACTTCATGGATGCCGGGCTCACCGACGTGGTGCGCCCGCGCATCCCCACCGGCTACACCTACTGGGACTACAAGCAGCTGCGCTTCCCCCGCAACGAGGGAATGCGCATCGACTTCATCCTCGGCTCTCAGCCGTTCGCCGATGCTGTCACGAACGCGGGCATCGACCGCAACGAGCGTAAGGGCGATGCACCCAGCGACCACGTGCCCGTGTGGGTCGACCTCGATGTCGAGACCGAAGAAGACGACGATCGACCCATGTTCTGGTAGTCGGCACTGACCGGCACCAGTGAGTGTTGCCCGAGGCGACGGGCGTTGCCGGTCGCCGGGCAACATCCGTCGCGGCCAGCAACACCCGCGGCCGAGCCCCGCTACGGAGCGAGCAGCGCCGCCGCGACCACCAGCACGGGTACCGACGCGATGGTGGTGATGAGCACGGTGTCACGCGCGATCACCACGCCCCGCTCATAGCGTGACGCGAAGTTGAACACGTTCTGCGCCGTCGGCAGGGCGGCGAGAACCACGACGCCGAAGAGGTGCGTGGGGTCGAGGTGGAACACGAAGCGGCCGAGCAGATAGGCGACGATCGGCATCACGACGCTCTTGAGCAGGGCAGCGGTCACGATGTCGCGACGCCCGCTTCCCGGGGCCAGCGGCCTCTGCCCCGCCAGCGACATGCCGAACGTCATCAGTACCAGCGGAATCGTCGCTCCCCCGATGAGATCGAACGGAGCCATGACCGGATCCGGCAGCGTGACCCCGAAGACGCTCAACAACAGACCGATCAGGGAGGCGATGATCATCGGGTTGCGCACGGGCTGGGTGAGAAACGAACCGATGGATGCCTTGCCGCGCGTCACCGTGTCGAGAACGGTGAGCGTGACGGGCGCCATCACGATCAGCTGCAGCATCAGCAGCGGAGCGATGAACTGGGGATCTCCCAGTACATAGATGGCCACGGGCAGACCGATGTTGTTGGCGTTGGAGTACGACGAGGCCACCGCGCCGATCGTGGTCTCTGCCGCGGCCCGCCTGAAGAAAAGGCGAGACACCACGATGTACAGCGAGATCGACGTGGCGACGGTGATGACGGTCACCACGAGGAACGACGAGAAGATAACGTTCACGTCAGCCCGCGCGAGCACCGTGAAAAGCAGCGCCGGGCTGGTCACGAAGAACGCGATGCGGTTCAGCGGCTTCTGCACGTCGACCTGCAGAATGTTCGTTCTGCCCACGACATAGCCGACCGCGATGACGAAACCGATGATTGAGAACCCGGTGAGCACCCCGGCCATGCGCAGCTCCTAGCGCACGGACGATCGACCGAGTGCGGCGACGATGGCGCTCTCGATGAAGGGGGCGAGCGTGAAAGCGAAGGTGCGCGTCAAGTGATCCTGGTCGCGGTAGACGTTCGCTCCGCCGATCACGGGGAAGCACTTCGACGAATCGCAGTACATCTCGGAGAAATCGAGCAGCGTCACGTCTGAGCCGCCGGCCTTGAGCTGCCGGGCGGCCGACGCGAGCGTGTCGACCTCGCCGAGCCCGTCTTTGCGGGGCTCTGTGCAGCTCGCCACGTCGGAGATGCGCAGGCACTTGTTCGGATCGGTCTCCCACGAAGGGTTGTCGACGAGGGTGACCACCGGCGTGCCCTGGGCGAGCTGCGGGGTCCAGGCCTCCACGAATCCCGCGGTCTCGTCGGCGGCGGCCGAGCCATCGGCATCCAGCGTGTGATCGGCGAGGGCGGCCGTGAAGATCGTATCGTAGGGCTGCACCGACGCCAGCTCACTCTCGAGCTTGGCCCGCCAGTCGGCGCAGGAGGCCGCGAAGGCGTCGCCACCCGCGATCGGCGTCGTGCTCCAAGGGCAGGCGCCCTTGAGGTAGGTGGTCAGATGCCAGCCGTTCTTCTCGGCGAGCTGAATGACCGGGTCGAGCAGCGAGTACGCGTGACTGTCGCCAACGATCGCGACGCGCGGCGCGGCATCCGATGTCGTGTCGCCGAATTCACATGTCGTGAGCGACGAGTCGTTAAGGGTGACCAGGCATTCGGGGTGCTGGGGGCGATCGGCGTTGCCGAACCCTGGGCTCGGGATGATCTGACCGTCGAGGGCGGGGTTGGAGCACTCCTCGATCGGCGCCAGGCCGTCTGTGCCGCCGGATGCCGCGCCGAAGCAGTCGGGCATCGTCTCGAGCGTGCTGCGCAGCTCAGCGGCCGCCGCGTCGTACTTGGGCTGCTGCACCACGCTGGTGACGCCGACGACGAGGCTGACCACGGCCATTGCCGCGAGCATCGACACGAAGGTGAATCGGGGCTTGCGACGGACGAGCGGCTTCCAGGCCCGGGTCGGGTCTTCGATGAACCTCTTCGTGAGCCACGCGATCACGAAGCAGAGCACGAAGAGCACGAGCCGGTTGATGGTCGAAAGCCCCCAGCCCGGAACGAACGGGGCGATGACGATGAGCGGCCAGTGCCACAGGTAGAGCGAGTACGAGATGTCGCCGATGAAGCTCACGGGGCGCACGCTCAGGACGCGGCCGGCGTCGTACCAGTGCTCGCGGTGCGAGGCCAGGATGATCGCCATCGTTCCAATGACGGGAAGGATCGCCGCGGAGCCGGGGAACGGCGTGGACTTGTCGTAGAAGTAACCGCAGCCGAGCACGATCGCGATTCCGCCGTAGCCCAGCAGATTCGACAACCACGCCTTCGTGGGCCGCAGCCTCGGCAGCAGCGCGAGCACGGCACCAGCGCCGAACTCCCACATGCGAGTGAAGGTCACGAAGTAGGCCTGGGCCGCGTTCGTCTGGGTATAGAGGATCGAGAAGGCCAGAGACAGGATGCTGACGGCTACGACGACAGCGAACAGCGCGTTCCAGCGCTTGCCCGACCAAAACTTCACAGCGAGCCAAGACGCGCCGAGCAGCATCAGCGGCCAGATCAGGTAGAACTGCTCCTCGAGCGACAACGACCAGTAGTGCTGCACGAGCGTGGCCTCGTTGGCGGCCGCGAGGTAGTCGACGGAGTTGGCCGCGAGCGCCCAGTTCTCGACATAGAAGGTCGACGCGAGGATCTCGCGCAGGTTCTCGCCGAGGCTCGACAGGGGCAGGATGAACAGTGTCGCCAGCGCCGAGAAGATGAGCACCGTGACGGCGGCCGGCAGAAGGCGTCGAACCCGCTTGGCGTAGAAGCCGGGAAGGCCGATGCGCCCCGTCTTCTCGAGCTCGCGAGCCAGCTGGCCCGTGATGAGAAAGCCCGAGATCACGAAGAAGACGTCGACGCCGATGTAGCCACCCTGCAGCCGGCCGGGCCAGAAGTGGTAGACCACAACGAGCAGAACCGCGATAGCGCGCAGTCCCTGAAGGTGAGGCAGAAAGTGGCCGGGGGTGCGCGCTTGCACACGCGTACGGGAGGGCGGCGGGCTCGTTTGCATATCGCTGTCCATGCTAGCTGTCGGCGTCTGGGCGTTAAGGTTGCCTCATGCCTAAGACCGTGACCTGGGACTACATCGACGAGTCCAGCTTCAAAGCCGACGACCCCGAGAAGGCGCTCGCCGTCGCCGAGGAGTTTCTCGCCGCAGCCCGCGACCCCGAGACCTACTACGACGAAGACGTGACCCCCGCCGCTCTCTTCATCGCGGCATCCGAGAGCTTCTACGACGCCCTCCTGCCGTTGCGCGCCTACGAGGCCGCGCGCGAGGCCCAGGATGCGCCGGGCGACGCCGCCCCGGACAAGCGCGTCTACCTGATCGAGGGCCTGCTGCGCACCGGCCAGGAGGCCGAGGCCAACGAGCTCGCCAAGGCCCTTCGCGCGGAGAAGCCCGAAGACCCGATGGTGTACTCGTTCCTCGGCGACAGCTACGACGCCGCCGGCGACGCGCACAATGCCGAGCGCTGGTTCGACATGGGCATCGAGATGGTCACCAAGGTCATCAACGACGCCGACGATCTCGATCGCGACGAGCTGGCGGATGCCATGGAGACACGCGAGCTGCTCATCCTCGGCCGTCACGCGGTGCGCCACGCGGCCGGGCATACACCCGACGATCTCGACGAGGAGGCCCTCGAGATTCTCGAGGAGTACGACGAGGCCGACGAAGACGAAGACGACAAGTAGTCAACCCTTCCCTTCGACAGGCTCAGGGAACGTCTTAATGCGCGCGTAACATCACCGGCGGATACTGGAGGACATGTCTCCAGAAGAGTCGGAGAACGCGCTCGGGCAGCCACAAGCATCGCCCGCCGTTCCCATCACCGTGTCCATCACTCGCGCCGTCGATCCAGACAGGATCCCCGATGTCACCCGCTGGGTGCAGGCGGGGGTGAATCTCGCCAATCGGTATCCGGGCTTCCTCGGATCGGGCTGGGTGAGACAGGGCGCCGACTCCGTTCACTGGCACATGCTCTACAGGTTCTCCGACGCGACCCTGCTCGAGAAGTGGGAATCGTCGGAGGACCGTCGGCGCTGGCTCGAGGGCGGCCGTGAACTCGTGCGCGAGTCGCGCGTCGAGAAGCGCACGGGCATCGAGGGCTGGTTCGACGAGCCGGTCGCGTCTCCGGCAACGCCCCCGAGGTGGAAACAGGCGACCAGTATCTGGCTCGGATTCTTTCCCGTGAATCTCGCGTTCACGCTGCTCGTGACGACGCTTCTTCCGGACTGGAACGACTTGGCCACCGCCCTCAAGGTGCTCGTCACAACGCTCGTTCTGACGCCGATCATGGCCTATTGGGTACTGCCCGGGGTCACTCGGCTGCTGCGACGTGTGCGGTTCTTGTAGCGTCAACAACAGTAGTTGCCACAAATCAATTTGTTTTGCGTGGCGTACGGGTGAATGATGTTTCCGTGACCCACGATCTGATGTCCCCCGAGAAGAACGTCCAACGCATCATGTGGACAGGGACCATCTGGTTCGTCGCTGCAGTCGGGGCATCCGCGATCACCCTCGGTCTGCTGCTGTCGAGCGGATGGCGACCGGCGCTGCTGGCCAAGGGCCTGGCGCTGCTGTGGTGGATCGGAGCCGGACTCGTCGCTGTGAGCATCGGCCTCATCGGGTGGTCGGGCTGCCCGATCCTCGAGGTCGACGTTCCCACGGCCGACCGCAACAAGACGCGCACCATGCAGCTCGGAACGATGCTGTTCATCGTGGGCGGCGCCGCAGCGATGCTCGCGGTACTGCTCGGGCCCGCGGGCTGATATCAGGCGCGAGTCAGACGGCAGAAGCGGCGTCCGCCGATGGTGAACGCGACATCGACCGCGAAACCGGATGCCCCGGCAATCTCGCGCAGGCGAGTGAAGCCCACCTCCGCCCACGGGAAGACAGCGCTTCGCGACCCATCGGCAGCAACCAGGGCTGCAGCGTAGGAGTGGTCGCGATCATCGTCGATGTGAAGTTCGACGATGAGCCGTCCCGACTCCGCGAGGATCTCGCGGCATCGAGCCAGCAAGGCTGCAACGTCTCCCCCGATGCCCACGTTGCCGTCGATGAGCAGCGCTGTGCGCCAGAGTCCCTCCGCGGGCACCCTGTTGAACACTGAGCCGAGCGCGACGGCCAGACCATCGCGCCGGGCCAGCGCCACGGCATCGGGTGAGACATCCAAGCCCAGGGCTACGAGACCGAGCTGGCCTGCAGCCCGCACCATGCGTCCCGGCCCGCATCCGATGTCGAGCACGGGACCGCGAGCGTGCCTGAGAAGTGAACGGTCGACCTCGTCGGCGTCGGCGCTCCACTTTCCGAAATCCATGTCGAGTAGAGCGGCCGATCCCCTCCGGCCCGCCTCGCGCAGTTCGAGTCGGCCCTCGGCACCGGAACGGAGCGCCCGGGCATAGGGCTCGTCTCCCCCTTGCCCGAAGGTGGCGCCGGCGGGGTACCGCTGCAGGAGGCTCATGGACTGTATTCGTATCTGCGGAGCGCACCGGATTGCGTGCAGCCACGCGACACGACCACGACAGCGGCACGACAGCGCCATGAAAGCGGTGACGTTCACGATGGAGTCAACTTCATCGAAAGGAAGTCCACCCATGGCAACCAGCTCCGACTGGGCCGTCGAGGCCACCGGTCTCGTCAAGATCTTCGGCGACAACCGCGCCGTCGACGGCGTCGATCTGCGCGTACGAACCGGGAGCGTCTACGGCGTGCTCGGCCCGAACGGCGCCGGCAAGACCACCGTCATCCGCATGCTCGCCACCCTGCTGCGACCCGACGCCGGACACGCAACCGTGTTCGGCCACGACGTGCAGCACGAGGCACAGATCGTGCGCCAGCTCATCGGCGTCACCGGGCAGTACGCTTCGGTCGACGAGACGCTCAGTGCGACCGAGAACCTCGTTCTCTTCAGTCGGCTCAACGGTCTCGGCCGCGCCGAATCCCGAGCCAAAGCGAACGAACTGCTCGAGGAGTTCGGTCTGACGGCCGCCGCCAAGCGCCCGCTCAAGAACTTCTCCGGCGGCATGCGACGCCGCCTCGACCTGGCCGCGAGCCTGATCTCGCAGCCTCCCCTCATCTTTCTCGACGAGCCGACCACGGGTCTCGACCCGCGCACGCGCTCGCAGATGTGGGACACCATCCGGCGGCTCGTGAGCACGGGATCGACCGTGCTGCTCACCACCCAGTACCTCGACGAGGCCGACCAACTGGCCGACCGCATCGCCGTGATCGACACGGGCAGGGTCGTCGCGGAGGGCACCGCAGATGAGCTCAAATCCTCGGTGGGCAAGTCCTCGCTGCAGCTTCGGCTTGTCAACCCAGCCGACCGAGACGACGCCGTGCGGGCCATCCGCTCGGTGCTCGGGGTCGACGTGACCCTGTCTCCCGAAGCAGCACGCATCACCGCCCCGATGCAGGACCCCGACCGCATCACCGACCTCCTCGTCGCCCTGCGCGAGCAGAACATCAGCCTCACCGAGCTCGCCGTGCAGAAGCCGACGCTCGACGAGGTCTTCCTCACCCTCACCGGGCACGGTGTCGAGACCGACGCTGCGACCCAGCCCGACGCATCCGAGACCCCGAAAGGACGGGTGAACGCATGAGCACCATCACCTCGACCATCCAATCCGGCGCGAGCCGCGAGCTGCGCAACCACGTGAGCGTCGGCCAGACCGTGCGCAATTCGTTCTCGATGGCCTACCGCGGCCTTCTGAAGGTCAGGCGCACCCCCGAACAGCTGATCGACGTCACGCTGCAGCCGATCATCTTCACCGTGATGTTCACCTTCATCTTCGGAGGCGCCATCGCGGGCAACGTGGCGAGCTACCTTCCGCTGCTCATCCCTGGAATCCTCGTGCAGACCGTGATCACGACCTCGGTCGTGACCGGGGTGCAGCTGCGGGAGGACATGGACAAGGGCGTGTTCGACCGCTTCAAGTCGCTTCCCATCGCGCGCATCGCGCCTCTCGCGGGGGCGCTGCTCGCCGACACCGTGCGCTACACGATCGCCACGACGATCACCTTCGTCGTGGGCTTCATTCTGGGCTACCGACCCGAGGGCGGCATCGGCTTCGTGGTGCTCGCCGGCCTGCTGGTGATCGTCTGCGCGTGGGCCCTGAGCTGGATCTTCGCGTTCTTCGGCGTGATCGCCCGCAGCGCGTCAAGCGTGCAGGGCATCTCGTTCCTGGTGCTCTTCCCGCTCACCTTCCTATCGAACGCGTTCGTTCCGAGCGACACGATGCCCGACTGGCTGCAGTGGTTCGTGAATATCAATCCGGTGTCGCACCTCGTCTCGGCCGTGCGCGACCTGGCGAATCTCGGCACGGTGGGCAGCGACTTCTGGCTCGCGCTGCTCGGGGCGGCCGTGGTCGTGATGATCTTCGCTCCGCTCACGGTGCGCGCCTACATGCGCAAGGCGTAGTGCTCTACCCGCGCAGAGCGGGCGACGACAGCAGCTCCGCGATGCGCGCCACCCGCTCATCGCGAGTCAGGCGACCGGATGCGGCGAGCATCCGGTCGTAGCTGTCTGCCCCGACGGCCGCTCGCACGTGAGCGACGTGCCGCTCGATGCGCATGCTCGGGCTGTCCTGTCGAGGTGAGATGCCGGATGCGAGGGCGAGCAGTTCAGCCGCCAGCTCGGGCTCGTCGCGGGCGTCGAGGGCCCAGCGGGCCATGGCCACGGTCGCCGTTCCGAGCACAGGCCTGTCGAACTGGATGCTCCGCCGGCGGAACTCGACGAGCAGCCGAATGCGCAGGTCGCGTCCGTGGTCGCGCAGAACTTCGGCGTCGACGGCGTCAGCTGACAGGGCCTGGCATTCCGTGGCAACCAGGATGGCGAGGGCGATGATCGCCTCGGGGCGCAGGCGCTGAGCCGACGAGCGCGAGAGGTCGACGCTCGTGCGGTATCCCTCGATGCCAAGCGCTCGATGACGGGCTGCCGCTGCGTGGTCTCCGGCGCGCGCGGCGGCTGCGGCCCGGGCGAGTTCGACCTCCCCGAGACCCGCCTGCCCGTTGAGCGCGAGCATCCCATCGTCGAGCCCGCCCTCGACCGCGATCACCTCGCGCAGCAGCGCATCGGCCTCGTCGAGCTCGCCCATGCCGATCCGGGCGATGGCGATCGCCCACGTCAGCTGGTGCAGATCGCTGAAGGCACCCATGTCGCGCAGGCCTTCGCTCGCGATCGGCGCCCAGTCGAGAACGCCCTGCCAGTCGCCCGCCTCGCTGCTGAAGAGCACGAGCATCTGGGCGCTCATGGTCGCACCCCACTCGTCGCCGATCTGCTCGGCCAGCTCGCGGGCGCGCAGTGCGAAGACGCGCGCACCCTCGACGTCGCCCCCATTCTCTGCGAGCTGGGCCCCCATCACGTTGCCGAGAATCGCGGTGCGGGCATCCGGGCTCGCCTGGGTATCCTCGACGGCGGAATACGCCGCCGGCAGGTCCTCGATCGACAGCACCAGGCGGGCCATGGCCTGCAACTGCGGATACTCCACTTCAACGCGGTCGACGAGCCGTCGCAGCAGCACGATCGCGCGAACCGTCGTGCTGAACTGGAACAGTCCGAAGGTCGCCGCGGTGATCACCAGCGCGAGCACGGCGAGCTGTGCCACTGCGGGAGCCGGCCGGTAGCCGCGGAGCATCGCCATCACCGAGGCGCCGAAGGCGAGCACCTCGGAGTGCGCGCCTCGCAGGGTCCACAGATAGGCGAGCACGGCGTACACGCCGATGGCCGCATCCTGCTCGCCGTCGACGATGGCGCGCCGGAGCACGGCGACAAGATTGTCCTGCTCGACGCTCACAGGGCTGTCCCGGAGACGCCCGCCCCGCCCCGATCCGAACCAGAGGTCTGCGGAGTCGAGAGCGAGGCCGATGGCCCACTGGCGCTCGTGCCGCGCCAGCTCCTCCTCCGCAACGATCGAACCGATGCCGCGGTTCCCGAACTCCCTGACGGTTTCAAGCATCCGATAGCGGGTGCCCTGCGCCGTATCAGTTACGACGACCAGGGACTGCAGCACGAGACCGTCGAGCGCATCGGCGGCCGCGCCCTCCCGCCCGGCCGAGCGCATCATCGTCTCCGCCGTGCGAAGAGAGAACCCGTCAGCGAACCGCGACAGGCGCACGAGGAGCTGCTGCTCGTCGTCGTGCAGCAGGTTCCAGCTCCACTCGATCACGGCGAGCAGCGTGCGATGGCGCTCCGGAGCCGAGCGGTCGCCCGAGGTGAGCAGGCCAAACCTGTCGACAAGCCGACCCTCGATCTCCTCGACCGAGAACGACCGCACTTGGGCGGCGGCGAGTTCGATGGCGAGAGGAAGCCCGTCAAGCCGACTACAGAGCCGCTCGACGACGTTCAGGGGCAGACGAACGGATGGCCGGGCCGCGCGAGCGCGATCGACGAAGAGCGTGACAGCCGCCGCCGGGGAAGCGTCGTCACTGGCCGACGGAAGCGGTTGCAGGGGGTAGACCTGCTCCGCTGTGATGGACAGGGGTGAGCGGCTCGTGCAGAGGATCGTCAGCTCGGTGGAGGCGGCGACGAGATCGGCGGCCCAGATCGCCGCGGCGTCGATGACGTGCTCGCAGTTGTCGAGCACGAGAAGGGTCGGCTGCGCACCGTGCGCGGGGTTGCCGACGAGGGCGTCGAGAATGCGCCGGCGCACGTCGGGCACAACGATGGGGTCGCCGATGCGGCGCGCCGACTGCACCTCGCGGATCCCGAGCGTCGATGCGATGAGCAGCCCCACGTCGTCGCCCGATGCGATGCTGGCGAGCTCGACCACGGCGACCGATGAGCCCGCCAGGGCGGCGCGCGCCGCGACATCCTGCGCCAGCCGCGTTTTGCCGAGACCGCCCGAACCCAGGAGCGTGACGAGCCGGTGGCGGCCGAGAAGCTCGAGCACGCGACGCGCATCGCCGTCTCGCCCGATCATGTCGTTCGGCGCCTGGCGCAGGCCGATGCCGAACGCCGGCCGGCGCATCTGGGACTGCTGCCCCGGGTGCTCGCTCGGGGTGCGCTGACTGCTCGATGCTCTGAGGATCTCCGCGTTGGCCTCGACGAGCGCCGGCGACGGATCCGTGCCCAGTCGTTCAGCGAGCAGGTTCCTGTGGTCGGCGAAACGCTGAAGGGCCGACGCGAATCGCCCCGCGTCGACGGCGGCTTTCATCGCCTCGAGCTGGGCACCCTCGTCGAAAGGCTCCGCCTGCGCGATCTCGTCGAACGCGCTCGAGGCCTCGTCGGCTCGGCCGATCGCCGCAAGGGCACGGGCCCGGATGCGGCGGAGCGCACCGCGGGCACGCTCGGCCCGGTGGGCGAGGGCGACGGCGACGGGCGCGGTCGGAGGCAGATCTGCCGCCGGCTCACCCCGCCAGAGAGCAAGCGCTGTCTCGGCTTCGGCCAGTGCGATCTCAGGGCCGTGCGGCGTCGCTGCGTCGGAGCCGGCGGAGGGTGCGAGGCGCGCCAGAGCGGCCTCCGCGGCCAGCAGGTCGATCGCCGACCGGCCCGACGCCAGCCGGTAGCCCGCCGCGGTCGACTCGATGATCGGCGATCGCTCCAGTGCCCGGATGCGTGAGACGAGCGTCTGCAGAGACGCTCGGGGATTCTGCGGCGGCTCGTCGCCCCACACGTCGTCGACCAGACCGTCGACGGAACGCGGCCTGCCGTCGGCGAGCGCCAGCGCTGCCAGCACGGCGCGACCGAGTGAGCTGCGCACCGAGGTGGTCTCGCCTGTCGCCTCGACGAGCTGGATCGGGCCCAGGAGGGCGAGGCCGATCGGGGCGGCCTCGCCGCCGGGCGCCCCGCCCGCAGACGGATTAGAAGACAGTGATGGCAGCCTTCGTCGTGACAGTGTCATAGACGGAATCCAGGTCCCCGCCAGACTTGCAGGTGACGTCGATGTAGAGGCCGCTGTCGAGCTCGCCGAATGCCCGGCCCGCGAGTTTCCAGTTCGAGCCGTCGTCGTCTGTGCCCTGCATCAGCAACGTGTCCACGGTGCCCATGTCTTCGAAGTTGTACGAGATGGTGCTGTCGCTCGCCTTGCCGGCGATGGTCGACGCGTCCGTCTTGAGCACCACGGCCAAGAAGTCCTCTGTCGTCGCGCGGTCATCGCCCGTCGTGACCGACACCTGGCCACCCATCTTTCCCTGGTGGAACGACACCGTGCAGAGCCCGGACGGGTCGAGGTACGACCAGTTGCCCTGGCCATCGTCGGGGCTCACGACAGTCCAGTCGGAGTCGATGACGAAGGGGTCGGAGAACTGCGCCACAGTGCTGGGGTCGAGATCGTTGCCTGCCTCGAACGACAGGTCGTCTCCCGAAAGGCCGGGCGCGTCGGTGTCGTACGGGTCTGACGTGTAGCTGTAGTCATCCGGGTCGTAGTTGTTGGCGATGGTCGCGAACAGGCCGACGCCGAGAACCGCCATCACGACGAGCGCGATGGTCCCGATGATGCCGCCCACGATCCCGACGTAGCCGATGATGAGGCCCGAGAGCGCGAGACCACGGCCTTTCTCACCCGTGCGCTTGATCTGGCCGAGAGCCATGTGGCCCGTGATGACGGCCACCAGCGAGACGAAGAACGCCGAGATGAATGACACGATCGCCAGCACGTTATAGCGCGGCTCCTGAACGGGCGAATACGCGCCACCCTGATATCCGTACGACGGAGTGGGATTCGAGTAGCCGTTGTTGGGAGGAACAGGCGCTCCATTACCAGGAGAAGGGGGCATGGGAGGCTGGTTGGGGGGCGTCTGGCTCATGCCGTTCATCATAAACGGGGCATGCGTCTGACCGACAGCGGCGAGAGACCTGCGTTGCATGCAGGATTCGTGCTCGAAAGCGCGGTTCTGCTGCAGCAAATCGATGCCACGAACACGAAACCGCTGCCCGATCGACCGTAGCCTCGAAGCACGGCGCACATCGCGCTAGATGAGCACTGTCTTTGGATCGGAGGTTCCCCATGCCCACTACAACGACCACTCAGTACGTCGTTCCCGCGATCGGCGATGAACCCGAGGTTGTCGAAGACGCGTCGCTGGCGGAATCCTCCGCCGCCTGGACCGGTCTGAAGGCCGCCGCCATCGAACTCCAGGCCCTCCAGATCAAAGATGGGTCGGTGCTCGACGCGGCAGACCACGGGCGGGCGGCCGAACTCGTCGCCGTGATCTCGGCATCCATCGCGGCTCTGTCGCCTGCGTTCCCGCACGATGCCGAGTATCACGAGGCTCTGCGCGGTGACTTCTCGCGCTGGGTGGCCGACGGCTTCGGCGTTCCCGACTTCCTCGACTCGTTGGTGCTGTTCCACCCCGAGAGGCATCGCGAGAACGGAATCCGGCACCTCGTCGTCTTTCCGATGACGACGCAGAACGGGTCAGCCTCGCGGCTCGTCGAGGCCGTGCTCATCGAGGTCATCTGGCCGGAGTTCGTGGCCGAGCTCGAGGCGGGCGACTACTCCAACGCCTTGTTCGTGCCGATCCGCTTCGTCGATTTCACGCCCGGCTACGACACCAACTCGGCCGTTCTGTTCCCCGAGACCGTCGCGACACGCAGCATCCCGACGTTCACCTGGGGCGCCATCTTCGCCGACAGGGAGGCGGCACGGTTCCGCACCGTCGTGCGCGCAGCGGCCGACACCACAGGACTCGAACTGCCGGGAGACGCCGCCCGCCTGCTGACAGACCAGGCGCTCGCCGAGCGCACCTTCGTGATGTGGGACCTCATCCACGACCGCACCCACATGCGCGGCGATCTGCCCTTCGACCCGTTCATGATCAAGCAGCGAATGCCGTTCTTCCTGTACTCACTCGAGGAGCTGCGCTGCGACCTCACCGCGTTCCGCGAGTCGGTGCGCATCCAGCGCAGGCTTGAGGCCTTGGCCGCCGCGGGCGATTCGGTGCTGTCGGATGCCGATGCGCACCTTCTCGAGCACGCCCGGCTCGTGCAGTACGCGGTTCTGTTCGACCGCATCTTCCGCTTCGCGCTCACGGGATCGCGCGTGCGCAATTACGACGGGCTCGGCGGCCAGCTGCTGTTCGCGTGGCTGCACCAGCACCACGTGCTGCACTGGACCGACACGAAGCTCACCATCGACTGGCCTGAGGTCGCCGACAGTGTTCTTGCTCTCGGGCAGCGCATCGACGATCTCTACTGGCGCTCTATCGACCGCCCCAAGGTGGCGCACTGGCTGGCCGCCTACGAGCTGGTCACCGAGACGGTCACACCGAACCCGGCATCCGTGTGGGCTCGCGGGCCGCAGGCCCTGCCTCTCGACGGACCCCCTCGTGCCCTGACCGACGCCGTCCTCGACGACGAGTTCCCCCTCTCGATGTTCTACGAGGCTCTCTCGAAGAAGATCGGCGACGTGATCCTGTCAACCGAAGGCATCACGGGGTCGTCTCCGCAGAGCTAGCAGTGCCCGCTGCGGGCAGTGTGTACCGGTACGCCGGGGCATACTGTCCACGGCGGTACCTATCGAAGGGGCAGGTCATGAGCGTTGAGGGGCGCGTTGTTGTTGTTGCCGGGGCTACCAGTTCGTCGGGGGTTGCCACCGCGCGTGCGCTCATCAGCGCGGGTGCGCGTGTTGTGGCCGTCGGGTCGAACGTCGAGAGGCTCAGCGCCTTCGAGCGCTCTGTTGCGGGCGCTGCGACCCGGGTGTGCGACCTGTCGAGGCTGACCGCGGTCACCGAATTGGCCGGCTCCGTCGCGCAGGAGTTCGGAGCTGTCGACGGGCTCGTCCATCTCGTGGGTGGATGGCGCGGCTCGGCCGGCATTACGGCGCAGAGCGACGACGACTGGGCGGCCATGGATGCGGGGTTCACTACTCTGCGCAACACCTCGCGGGCCTTCTTCGACTCGCTGGTGGCGAGCGAGGCGGGCCGGCTGGCGATCGTGTCGTCGAACGCGGTCGAGCGCCCGACTGCCGGAGGCGCCAGCTACACCGCGGCCAAGGCGGCCGCAGAAAGCTGGGTACGCTCCGTCGCAGACGGCTTCCGCCGCGCGCAGTCGGGAAAGAAGGCCGACCCGGTGCCTCAGCGAGCTGCTGCCGTGCGATTCTCCGTTGTGGCCCTCGTCGACGGCGACATGCGTCGCGACAACCCCGAGAAGACGTTCGCCGGTTTTACCGACGTGGATGCGCTCGGCCAGGCCGTGGTCGGCCTCTGGCATGGCGACGCGGCAGAACTCAACGACAGTCGCATCCCGCTGGGCTGACGGAGCACCGCGCCGCGCATCCGCGCCTTTTCGGTGCATCCGCAACCGGTCGTGCGGGCGCGGATGCGTCAGTCCCCCGACACCAGGCGGATGAAGGCGCTCAGCTGAGCGAGCGTCTGCTCGGTTCTCGGCAGGGCATCGGTGAGGGTCGGCGAGTAGACCAGGTAGGCCGCCCACTGCGCTCGGGAGATAGCGACGTTGAGCCTGTTGGCCATGAGTAGGAACTCGAGACCCCGAGGCACGTCGTCTGCGGATGAGGCCGCGAGCGACACGATGGCGATCGCGGCCTCTCGTCCCTGGAACTTGTCGACGGTTCCCACGGGAATGGATGCATACCCTGCCTGCGCGAGTCGCAGCCTGAGCAACTCGACCTGCGCGTTGTAGGGCGCCACCACGATCACGTCGCGCTCGTCGAGCGGTCGAGCGACTCCGCCAGACCACCACGTGCTCCCGAGAACCGAGGCGACGATGTCGACCACGGCATCGGCCTCCTCGGGCGACGAGGTCGACCGCTCGGCGTGCTCGATCGCAACGGGGTGCAGCCCGGGTTCGACTGCCTCGAGCCGTCGGTCTGACGCGTGCGACACCAGCCGGCCCTCGTAGGAGAGTTCTGACACGGGCGCGCAGACCGCGGGATGCATTCGCCACGACGTGGCGAGGAAGTATCCGAACTCTGGCGGCAGAACGTCGTGCCCCGCAGAGAGCCAGCCGATGGCCGACTCATCGACGGGTTCGGGATGCGTGCCCTGGCTCACCTGAGGAAGCTGCTGCGGATCGCCGAGCAGCAACAGCCGTTTCGCCGACACCGCCGACGCGATGGTCGACGCGAGCGAGAACTGGCCCGCCTCGTCGACCACGAGCAGGTCGAGCGACTGTCTCGGGATGCGGGACGCATTGCTGAAATCCCATGCGGTTCCGCCGACGACGTATCCGCCATCTCGCCCAGTGAAGCCAGCGAAGGCCGTGGGAGAGAGCACCGTGAACGCGGGCTCGTCATCGTTGGCGCTCGTTGCCGCGGAGGCCTTCTTGCCCACCAGCGCGCGGTCGACGCCCGCCCCGACGACGGCGCGCAGCATGTTCTCGACGGCCGCGTGCGACTGAGCGACGACACCGATCTTCCACCCGTGCTCGTGCACGAGTCGGGCGATCACGTGCGACCCCGTGTACGTCTTGCCCGTTCCGGGAGGGCCCTGCACCGCGAGGTACGAGTGGTCGAGCGTGAGCAACGAGGCAACGAGCGCCGAGGCCACGTCGCCGACACCGTCGGCGTCGGTGGCCACGGGAGCGAGGGTCGCGCGCGGCGGTCGGCGGCGCAGAACGTCGTAGGCCGGGTCGGCGAGAGGATCGGGATGCGCGTCGAGAATCGCCCGCCCCCATTCGGAGATGGCCTCGACCTGGGTTCCGGCCGGCGGAGGCGTGCCGGGCGTCAGGGCGACGGGCAGCTCGTCGTAGTGCGGCGCGTCTTTCTCGAGCACCTCGTCGACGACGATCGTGCCGTCGTCGAGCGTCTCGACCACGGTGACCCGGCTGTGGGCGGTTCGGGCGCCGGGCTCGCGCCCCCGCAGGATGGGCGGATAGGGCGCGTCGTAGAGCATGAATGGATTCTGCCCGGGCTTCAGCGAGCTGCCCGGGGCGAGAATTCCACGCAGGCCGAGTCGGCGCCGGTCGCTGCGCTGCCTGCCCTCGCGGAACCAGTCGCGAAGCACGACCGCCTCAGTCACGACGAGCACATCGCGGGTGTCGGCCCATTCGTCGATCGGACCGGTGAGCCGCGAGAAGTGCTGCCACCAGAACGACTTCTGCTCGCGCCGGTGATAGTCGATGGCGGCGGATGCGAGCGCCAGCGCCGTGTCGTCGGCCGTGCGTTCTGCAAGCGGCACGGCCGCGGACAGCGCCGCGAGCTCTAGGTAGACAGGGTCGGGCTCGCGCACGGGCAGGTCGAAGTCGAGCCGACCGCCTGCCTCGGGCAGGGAGTCCCGAGGCACCGACGCGGCCCGCTCGAGCAGCCAGTCCCTCAGCCGCAGTGTGCTGACGCAGTCGTAGGTGTTGTAGCGGGCGATGTCGTCTTGCACTCGGGCTGACCCGACCACGTCGCCCGCGGCCAGAAGCTCCCGCGACCGCACGTATTCCGTGATGGAGTCTGCCGCGTTGGCCACCCCGGCCCGCTCGGCATCGCCCATGTAGAGCGGCTCGAGCTTCTTGAGCGAGTAGCTGTGCGTGCCGATGCGCATTCCCTGCCGCACTACGGGATAGAGATCGACCAGCACGTTCTGCCGCAGCAGGTCGTCGACGGTCTCTTCTCCGACACCGTGCCTGGCGGCGAGCGTGAGCAGGTGCGTGCGCTCGTAGGAGGCGTAGTGGTAGATGTGCATGAGCGGGTGCCTTGCTCGGCGCTCGGCCACGTAGTCGAGAAAGTCGATGAGCGCCTGCCGCTCCTCGGCCAGGTCGTGTGCCCAGAAGGCCACGAACGTCTCGTCGGGCTCGACGAGACCGAAGAGGTAGTCGAGGCCCCACGCAGAGCCCTCCTGATAAAGGGGGTCGCCCTCGAAGTCGAAGAAGATGTCGCCGGCATCGGGGGCCGGAATGGCCGCGAGCGGGGCAGGATCGGCGATCTGCCAGCTCAGTGCCTGCCCCGGCGCAGGCGGCTCGATCTGCATACGCGCCTGGCCGGCGAGCGATTCGAGCGTGGCCTGTGCGAGCCCGGGCACGGGGCCCGCGGCCGCCGCGAGCTGGTCGATGCTCTGGATGCCTGCGGCCCGCAGGCGCGCCCGTTGCGTGAGCCGCATGCCCGCCACCTGCAGAACGTCGCGGGTTCGTTCAACCTGCTCGGCGCAGGCGGCGCAGCGCCCGCATGCGGTGTAGCGCGGATCGCCCCACTGCGTGGCCTCGGAATCGGCCACGCGGTCGTCGACGAGCTGCTGCAGGCGCGCGCGCCGGCGGCGATAGACGGGCAAAATGTCGCGCAGCCGGTGCGAGGTCGTCTTGCCCGTGCCGAGGATGAGATGCACGGTCTCGCTGGTGGGGATGCCGTTCAGCTGCAACTGGTCGGCATAGGCGGCGAGCTGCAGCAGCGCCGTGATCTTGGCCTTGCGCGCGAGCTTGGTGTCGTAGACCGAATATGCGGGCACGTCGCCCGCGTCGCCGTCACGCACGAGAAAGTCGGAGTACCCGAGGAACCGACCGTCGAAGAAAGCGCCCTGGAAAACGACGGCGGCCCCGCCGCGCAGCGCCTCGAGCGTCTCGGCGGCGGCCACCGCGACCTGGTCGATCGCAGGCCTCTCGATCTCGACGACGCCGCCCGTCTCGCGCAGGTGCTCGAGCGTCGCGAGCTCGTGCAGGTCGCCCAGCGTCGCCGTGCGCTGCAGCATGTCATCTTCGGCCTCGACGACCTCGTCGATGCGGCCCAGTTTGGCGTCGAGCTTGCGCATCAGCGCCCACTCGCAGGAGGCCGCGGCGGTGAGGTCGCTGGCCGAGTAGACCACCGTGCCGTCGAGAAGGAACATGGATTCTCAGCCCTCTCGGTTGTCGGCCCTCGCGTCGTTCGTCCCCACGCTAGCGGGAGCCGCCGACACCGCCCGAGGCATCCGGAGCGAGTAGAGCGACGCAGCAAGGAAGAACACGGCGCCCACTCCGAACGCGACGGGGAACGAGAAGGCGTCGACCAGGGCACCCGCCGCGAGCGGCCCCACGATGGCGCCGATGTCGGAGCTCATCGAGAAGATGGCGATGCCTCGCCCGCCGCGTCGGCCGACGACATCGCCAACGGATGCCGCAGGGGCGATTCCGAGAAACGCCGAGACGACCCCGTAGAGGCTGAGAAGAACCGTGAGCGTGACGATGTCGCCCGTGAACGAGATGGCCACGGTCAGCGCGGCCGCCGCGGCCAGCGACAGCACAAGAGCCGGCTTGCGCCCTGCGCGGTCGATGAAGCGCGCCGCGGGTCCGAGCGCCAGGGTCTGGGCGACGGCGGCGATGGCGAACGCGATGCCCGTGAACGAGCTCGGCCCCTTGATCACCTCGACGACGATCACGGGGATCAGTGCGCTGCGCACTCCGAAGGAGTTCCAGCCCTGCGCGAAGTTCGCGAGGCAGGCGGCGCGGAAGCGCGCATCCCGCAGCACGTCGCGAAGGGGAACCAGCGGATTGACCGAACCATCGGCATCCGGCGCGCCCGCGGCCTGCCTGTCTGCGGGCTGCGCGCGGGGTCGCAGAAGCACGAGCCCGACGATTCCGGCGACGGCGAGAGTGCCGGCGTAGAAGAAGAACGGGGCGGTGAGCGAGATCGTGGCGAGAAGGCCGCCGATCGCAGGTCCTGTCATTCCGCCGATGAGGAAGCCGCCCTGATAGAAGCCCACGGCGCGGGCGCGATGCGCGGCGCTGGTCGAGCCGAGCAGTAGCGTCATGGCGGCGACCGTGAACATGGCCGAGCCGATTCCGCCGACGCCGCGCAGGATGAGCAGGTGCGGGTAGTCCGCGGCGATGCCCACGAGTCCGCTCGAGACGGCGACGATACCGATTCCCACGGCGAGCACGACTCGCTCGCCCATGAGGTCGATGAGCTTGCCGACGAAGGGGCTCGCGACGAGGCGCATGAGGGCGAAGGCCGAGACGACGGCGCCGACCTCCGCGTAGCCCACACCGAAGCTGCGCACGAATACGGGCAGCACGGGCACGACGACGCCGAAGCCGACCATCACGAAGAAGGCGATGAGGCCGAGAACGTAGACGTCGCGGGAGAGGCGCTCACGAGGGGCGGAGCGGAAGGGGCGTGGCACCCTCTCAGGCTACGGGCGTTTCGGGCTTCCGTTCCCTGAGCCTGTCGAAGGGAGCCGTCGAAGGGGCACGTCCCGACAGGTTCAACGAACGAGACCCCTACAGCGACTCGCCCACCGTGATCGCCTCGGCCTCGGCGAGCGGGCTCTCCTCGTGGGCGGCGTCGACCCGGCGCAGCGCCTTGCGGCCGAGGAACGCGATCAGCACGGCTACCAGTACAGAGGCCGCACCGGCATACATCGGCGCGCTCGGCGAGATCGCTGCGGCCAGGGCGGCGGCACCGGGAGGTGCGAAGGCTCCACCGAGAAAGCGCACCGCGGAGTACGACGACGACGCCACCGATCGGGGCAGGTCGCTCGCCTCCATCACGCTCTCGGTCAGCACCGTGTTCACGATTCCGAGCATGAGGCCGCCAACGACGATGCACGCGATGAGACCGGCCTGCGAGTCGATCACGATGCCACCCGCGATCAGGTCGAGAGCGAGGATGGTGAGCGCGAGCTTGAGCGCACTCGTGCGTTTCATGCGCTTCGTCAGCATGGGAGCGACGAACACCGAGGTGAACGCCACAGAGAGACCCCAGGCGAAGAAGGTGTAGCCGAGTCCCATCTCATCGAGACCGAGCGGATACGGCGTGTACGCCAGCAGCACAAAGAAGCCGATGTTGTAGAACAGGGCGATTCCGGCGAGGTAGCGGATGCCGGGCACCTTCATGGCGGTGAACGGCGCCGAGAGCTTCGTGGGGGTGCGCACCACGGTCTTGTCCTCCCGCAGAAGAGTGACGATCGCGATGAATCCCACGGCCATGAGCACCGCGGTGCCGAAGAACGGGCCCCTCCAGCTGATCGTGCCGAGCGTTCCACCGAGCAGGGGGCCGACCGCGATGCCGAGGCCGAGCGCGGCCTCGTACAGAGTGATCGCGGCACCGCTTCCGCCGCTGGCCGCGCCGACGATCGTCGACAGGGCGGTCGAGATGAAGAGCGCGTTGCCGAGCCCCCATCCGGCGCGGAAGCCGATGACGCCCTCGACGCTGCCAGCCACGCCCGCGAGCGCGGCGAACACGACGATCAGGGCGAGCCCGATCAGCAGCGTCTTCTTGGCGCCGATGCGGCTCGAGATCCAGCTCGTGATGAGCATGGCGAGTCCGGTAACGACGAGGTAGCTCGTGAACAGCAACGATGTCTCGGTCGGGCTGGCCTTCAGACTCTTCGCGATGGCGGGCAGAATCGGGTCGACGAGCCCGATACCCATGAACGCGATCACGCTGGCGAACGCCACCGCCCATACGGCGAGGGGCTGTTTGAGAATGGATCCTGTCTGAGGTGAAGTAGAAGTTGGCACTGATCAACTATATAGCTAAGGCATGTAGTTTGCTCCGGGACGCCTCAACAGGCTCGACGAACGGCCGCACGAAATGTGGCCGGAACATAGTCCCAGTACCCTGTAGTGACCATGGAACTCGGCGTCTACGCAGTATTCGGCATCGCGGTCATCGTCGCGGTCGCGTACTTCTCGAAACGCCTCGGCGTCGCCGCGCCAATCATTCTTGTGATCGTCGGCGTCGGAATCTCGTTCCTTCCCGGCTTCCCCGAACTGCAGATCGAAGGCGAGCTCGTGCTCGACGTGGTGCTGCCGCCGATTCTCTACGCGGCGGCCATCAGCGTTCCCGTGGTCGACTTCAGGCGAAACTTCAGCACCATCACAAGCCTCTCGGTCGTGCTGGTGATCGTCACCGCGTTCGGCACCGGCTTCCTGCTGTTCACGATGCTGCCCGATCTCAATCTCGCCGCGGCCATCGCACTGGGCGCCATCATCAGCCCACCCGACGCGGTCGCAGCGACATCCATCGGCCGCCGTCTCGGGTTGCCGCCGCGCATCCTGACCGTGCTCGAGGGTGAGGGCCTCGTGAACGACGCCACCGCCCTGGTGCTGCTGCGCTCAGCCACCGCCGCTGCCGCGGGCGGCCTGCTCTCGCCGTGGGAGACCGTGGGCGACTTTCTTTTCGCCGTCTTCGTCGCCATCGTGATCGGGCTGCTCGCCGGCCTCATCTCGGTGTTCGTGCGCACCAAGCTCGACGACCCCGTTCTCGACACCGCGATCTCCATCGCCGTGCCGTTCCTGGCGTTCCTGCCCACCCAGGCGCTCGGCGCATCCGGTGTTCTCGCGGTGGTCGTGGCCGGCCTTTACACCGGGCATCATGCGCCGTCGGCGTTCTCGGCGCAGGCACGGATCAGCGATCGCATCAACTGGCGCACCATCCAGTTTTTGCTCGAGAACGGTGTGTTCCTGCTGATCGGTCTCGAGATCCGCACGCTGATCAACGATGTGGATCACCCCGAGATCTTGAGCGTGGGGGACGCCGTCGGAATCGGACTCGTTGCCGTCGTAGCGTTGACCCTGGTGCGGTTCCTCTGGATCGGCCCACTGGTCTACATGCTGAAGAGGCGAGCGGAGCACGCCGAGAAGCTCACCTACAAGAATCTGCTCGCCCTCTACCACTATCGAAAGACTCCACACCGAGGCATGTGGACAGCGCGGCGCCGCCTGCGCGAGGAGCGGCTCTACGAGCGCCGACGCTCCGACCTCGAGCAACTGCGGCGAGAGAGCATCGACTGGCGCGGCGGAATCGTTCTGAGCTGGTCGGGAATGCGCGGCGTCGTCACGCTGGCCGCGGCGCAGTCGCTGCCCCATGACATCCCTTATCGCTCGCAGCTCATTCTCATCGCGTTCACTGTCGCGGTCGTGACCCTGATCGTGCAGGGTGGCACTCTGCCCTGGCTGATCCGACTGCTCGGAATCCAGGGCGTCGATGAGGCCGAAGACCGGCGCGAGCTCGCCACCCTGCTCGACGAGATCAGCTTCGCCGGCCTCGCCGTGCTCGACGACCCCGCGGCCGCCATCGACGGCACGAACGAGGTCGATCCCGACGTCGTCGAGCGGGTGCGCCAGTCGTCGTTCCTCAGGGCCGAGGCCGCGTGGGAACGCTCGCACGAGGCATCGCCCGCCTCAACGAGCACGGACGAAACGCCCCACCGCGTGTACCGCCAGCTGCGGCTCGCCGTAGTGCTCGCCGAGCGCGAAAGACTTCTGGATGCCCGCCGTCGGGGCGCTTATCCGTCACGAATTCTCGCGCAGGCCCAGGGCATGCTCGATGTCGAAGAGACGCGGCTGCGGCCCCGCACCGGGGATCACTGATCGCCGCCGCCGCTCGCAGTGGCAGCACGGCACGGCTGCAATTCAGGAGATATCGACCGGGAGTGAGGTTTTCGTCCGCCGCCGCTCGAAATTACCTGCGTTACAGCGCTAGCAACAAAGACGCGCCGAACGCAACGCCCGTGCGCGGCGCGTACGCGAGACTGGAGTCGTGACCCCTTCGACTGACACCGCCTCTCCCCTGCACCTGCACGACACCGACTACCGCGGGTTCGCCTCCGACAACTACGCCGGTGTGCACCCCGAGGTGCTTGCGGCCGTCGCTGCAGCCAACGGCGGCCACCAGATCGCCTACGGAGAAGACCTCTACACGGCCCGTCTGCAGCAGGTGATGGCCGAGCACTTCGGCGACGGCGTCGAGGCGTTCCCCGTGTTCAACGGCACCGGCGCGAACGTTCTGAGCCTGCAGTCGATGCTGCCCCGCTGGGGTGCGGTGATCTGCACGCAGACCGCCCACATCCACACCGACGAGAACGCGGCGCCCGAGCGGGTCGCGGGCTTGAAGCTGCTCACCGTGCCGACACCGGATGGCAAGCTCACGCCCGAACTCATCGACCGCGAGGCCTGGGGCTGGGGCGACGAGCACCGCGCGCAGCCGCTGGCCGTGTCGATCACGCAGACCACCGAGCTGGGCACCGCCTATACGCCCGTCGAGGTGCGCGCCATCGCCGATCACGTGCATGCCCGCGGCATGACCCTGCACATGGACGGCGCGCGCATCTCCAACGCCGCAGCCTCCCTCGGCGTGCCGCTCCGGGCATTCACCTCCGACGCCGGAGTCGACGTACTCTCGTTCGGCGGAACGAAGAACGGACTTATGTTCGGCGAGGCGGTCGTGGTGCTCAACCCGGAACGCTCCGAGGGCCTCATGTACCTGCGCAAGCTCAACATGCAGCTCTCGAGCAAGATGCGCTTCGTCTCGGCGCAACTCATCGCGCTTCTCAGCGACGGGCTCTGGATGCGCTCCGCCTCGCAGGCCAACGCGATGGCTCAGCGACTGCGGCAGGCCGTCGAGGGGCTGGATGGCGTGACGATCACTCAGCCGACGCAATCGAACGCCGTCTTCGCGATCGTGGCTCCAGAGGTCGCAGACCGGTTGCGCGAGAGCTTCCGTTTCTACGACTGGGATCCGTCGACGGGCGAGGTGCGCTGGATGTGCGCCTTCGACACCACAGAGGCCGATGTCGACGCGTTCGCGGCGCGACTGCGGGAGTTGCTCGCCGAGCGCTGACCCGCAAGAAGGGCACCGCTCCCTGAGTCTGTCGAAGGGGGTCGCCCCTCATCTGCCCGCGCCTTAATGTAAGGGTTTACCGGTGCAAGACCATGGCGTCACGATTGCGGAATGGCTCTCTGCGCAGCAAACAACTACCGGTCCCACTTTTTCGCCCTGGATCATGAAGAGCGGGTGGGCGACGCCGTCGTGCAGTCGTTCTCCTGCCCCTGCGGCGCGCGTCAGCAGTCGACGCGCCGCGATCTTCGCGTCCACAAGCGGCCATTTTGGCGCCGAGGATGATGGGATGACCTCATGCATGTCGACTCTCGCGGCCAGGGCCCAGTCCTCCTAGCCGCGAACCTTGTGAACAATCCGGTAGAGACCCCTGCCGGGCTCGAACTCGTCTGCCGCGCCGCCGGAGTTGTTGTCGAGCAACCAGCGACCTACTCAGACGTTGTGCAGCTCAACGATCGGCTCGCCGCCTGGCAACAACTCGCCGACGAATCGGATGTGTCAGCCAGGGTGGCAATGCTGAACCATCTCCTCGATCAGTCAGTCGTCGGCGCCCCAACCCTGACGATGCACAACGACCAGCCGCTCCACCTGCACTACCGAGAAGACGGGGTTTCCCTGTGGCAGTCGCTCGAAGCGATGATCCTCGTGGGTACCGCCATGCACTTCGTCTCCCGAGGGGCGACGAGGCTGGGGCGCTGCGCCGAGCCTGCCTGCCTGCCTGCGAACGGATCTTCGTTGACATCAGCCGCCCCGGGACGCAACGTTTCTGCTCCACGGAATGCGCCAATAGAGCAGCTGTCCGTCGACACCGCGATCGTGCTAAGGCGAGCTAGCCGTGCTCCGGCAGCCTCAACGAGTGCGACTCGTTACACGCGAGTCTGTAGAGACACACCAACGGTCGATTCGAGTTCCTCGAGGCGCGCAGCGCCGAGGTCTGTGAGACGAACGGCCCTGCTGTCTGGCCGCCGGGAGACCCAGCCCTGGGCATCCATCGCACTGAGTACCTGCGCGCCAAGCTGACCGGCGATGTGAGCGCGTCTGCCGGTCCAGTCCAGGCACCCTCGCGCCCAGGGGCGGCGGCCCTCTGGGCGCTGAAGGTGGAAGGCTGCTGCCACCGGACCGGCGGGGAACGGATCAGGCGGTATCGAGTTGGCGCCGATCTGCAGGTCAGCCAGCGTTGCGGAATGCCGCAGCAGATCCGTGACACGCAGCCCGAGGTCACCGGCGAGGTGGTCGTAGCAGCTCCGCCCCGAACGAAGTTCCTGCGAGACGCGATGCTGCCGCAGCGAACGTATCTCGCTTCGTGGCGCGATCGCCTGCAGAGCTTCGATCGCGAGCGAGACGTCACTGTTCGCAAGCCGAAAGAAGCGGTTACGTCCGCGATGGTCTACCGCAACGATTCCTGCGCCGAGAAGAACCCGAAGATGCTCGCTGGTCGTGGATGCGGACACACCCGCCGCACGAGCAAGGTCCCCTGCCGGAATCGACCGGCCTCCAAGCAAGGCGGTAACGATTCGACCGCGCGCGGGGTCGCCCAACGCTCGGGCAGGAACCGCAATGTCCGGCTCGCCGTTCATGCGGGGAGGGCCGCTAGCAACGCGTCACGCGCGGCCTCAGCATCGCCGACGATGAGGACCTTGCGGTTGTCGTGATCGCTGTACTGCCCGAGAAGAATGACTCCGGCTTCGACGAGCGTGTTCATCATGCGCCCCAGGGCGCCCGGCACGTCAGCGTCGAGCTCTGCGACGACCACTTCTCGAACGACGACGGGTCCAATTCCCGCCTCGGTGAGCGCTCGCACCGCCAAGTCTGCGTCGGCCACGAGATAGTGCGCCACGCCCGACCACATCCCCCCACCCTCGAGACCGACACCCGCCTCACCGAGAGATCGTCCGATCCGGGCCAGAGAGCTCGCGCCGTCTGGCGTTAGAACTTCGATGTCGAACATCACCGCACCTCGATGGTCGGTTCGATCGTCACGTCTGTGATGAGGCTATTCGCGATATAGCACTGCTGATGAGCCTTGTGCAGAAGCCTCTCAACCCGCTCGATCGTCGCGCCTCGCACGATGATTCTGGGGCGAAGCACGATGCTCGTCAGACGCATGGGGCGCTCATCGTCGGGCATGACCCCCTCGGCCGCGTCCTCGTATTCGAGCACCTCGACCCCGCCGAGGGCAGCGACAGCGAGGAACGACAGGAGCTGGCACGAGCTGGCGGCCGCGACCACGAACTGCTCCGGATTCGGCAGAGCCGCGTCACCACGAAATGCCGAGTCGGCACTTGTGGTGACGGCGGTGCCACTCATGGTTATGTCGTGCTCGCGGCTGTAGCTGTCGTAATCCAGCGTTCGACCCGCCCACCGGAGTGTGCTCGCGTAATTGTGTGTCGTCATGGCTCAACGCTATGGCCGGATCCCTTCGTCAGGAACCGAAACGTTCTCGCGACGGGTCGCGCTCCCTCGACGCCAAGTGCGGCCGCCATCTTGGGGAACCATGAGAAGTTCCTCCGACCCGGGAATACCCCCGTCTTCTATGCGTTTGCATAGCTAGGCAATGGATGCCTGGCCATGCATCCACCGCCCAAGGGGATGCGACGAAGCACACCGTAAGGAAGAACCGTTATGACCCTCACCACGACCACCGCCGTGACCCGCGCCGACGAGACCAGCGCTCCGATTCTCGAGGTGCTCGCTGCTCGTTGGAGTCCGCGCTCCTACGACCCGACCGTCGCGATCGACGAGCAGGCACTCGCATCCGTTCTCGAGGCCGGCAGGTGGTCGCCATCGGCGGCCAACACGCAGCCGTGGCGCTTCATCGTGGCCCGCCGCGGATCCGAGGCCTTCGACAAGATCGTGTCGAACCTCATGGGCTTCAACCAGGCCTGGACCCCGAACGCCGCCGCGCTCATCGTGAACATCGCGGAGACCACCGACCTCGACGGCAAGCCGCGCGGCATGGCGGCCTACGACCTCGGCCAGGCCGTGGCCCACATGTCGATCCAGGCCCACCACGAGGGCCTGCACGTTCACCAGATGAGCGGCATCATCGCCGAGGGGCTGCGCGACGCGTTCTCGATTCCCGAGAACCTCACCCCGCTCACCGTCACCGCGCTCGGCACGATAGACGCCCCCGAGGCGCTCGGCGAAGAGGGCGCCATCGCCCGCGAGAAGGCTCCGCGCGAGCGCTTCCCCCTCGACGAGATCGTTCTCGTCAACGAGTAGCACCCCCGTTCCCTGAGCTTGTCGAAGGGGCCCTTCGACAAGCTCAGGGGACGACGACTACTACTTCGTGCCGCGCCCGTCGCCGGGCCGTTCCGCCACCACGGGGAACGGCCCGGTGTAGCCCTCGCGCGCGGCGGCGATCGCTTTGATGCGATCGCGGCTCGCGTACCAGCCGATGATCAGCAGCGGAATGATTACCACGAGCGACGAGATCGTGATCGTTCCCACCGGAAAGTCGATGGCCATCAGCACGAGCACCGTCGCGAGGAACGCGAGCGTGAGCCACGACGTGAACGGCGCACCGAACAGCCTGAACGCCGGTCGCTCGAGCTTGCCCTCTTTCGCCCACTTCTGCAGGCGCATCTGGCAGAGGATGATCGTGCCCCAGCCACTGATGATTCCGAGCGCTGACACATTGAGCACGATCTCGAACGCCTGCTCGGGAACGATCGCGTTGAGTCCTACCCCGAGCAGAGTGATGGCCGCGGTCAGCAGAATTCCGCCGTACGGCACGCCCTGCTTGTTCATGCGCCCGGTGAATCTGGGCGCCGCCCCGGCTTCAGACATCGAACGCAGGATGCGACCGGTCGAGTAGAGCCCGGCGTTCAGACTCGAGAGGGCGGCCGTGAGAACGACGAAGTTCATGATGTTTCCGGCGATGGCCCCGACTTCCGGACTGCCAATGCTCGAGAAGAACGTGACAAAGGGGCTCTCGCCCGCCTTGTACGCGGTGTAGGGCAGCAGGAGCGACAGCAGCAGCACCGATCCCACATAGAAGACGGCGATGCGAATCACGACGGTGTTGACCGCGCGCGGCATGATCTTCTTCGGGTCGGCGGTCTCGCCGGCGGCGGTTCCGACGAGTTCGATGGCCGCGTATGCGAAGACGACGCCCTGGATCACTAGAACAGTCGGCAGGAGCCCAGCGGGAAAGAATCCGCCGTTGTCTACGAGAAGCGAGATGCCTGTTTCGCCGTTTCCGACATCCGTTGGAAAGGAGAAGGCGAGGAAGATCGCACCGATGATCAGGAACGCCACCAGCGCGACGACCTTGATGATCGCGAACCAGAACTCCATCTCACCGAAGACCTTCACCGACACGAGGTTCAGGCTCAGCACGATCGCGAGGGCGATGAGCGCGAGCAGCCACTGCGGCACGTCGGTGAACGCCGACCAGAACTTCACGTACAGCGCCACAGCGGTGACGTCGACGATGGCCGTCATGGCCCAGTTGAGGAAGTACATCCACCCTGCGACGAACGCCATCTTCTCGCCGAAGAACTCGCGCGCGTAGGAGATGAACGAGCCGGATGACGGCCGGTGCAGCACCAGCTCCCCGAGGGCCCGCAGGATGAGGAAGGCGAAAAAGCCGCAGATCGCGTAGACGATCACGAGCGACGGCCCGGCCGAGGCAAGCCGCCCGCCGGCGCCGAGGAACAGCCCCGTTCCGATGGCGCCACCGATGGCGATCATCTGCAGTTGCCGAGGCTTGAGAGTCTTGTGGTAACCCTCCTGCTCGTGCGAGAAGTCCTGCACACTCGAGACCTCGTCGCCGAGGTTCTCCCGATTGCGAGCGGCGGCGATGCGCCTGTCTCTCGGCGTGATCTTGTCGGACGGGTTCACGGGTGGCTCTGACTTCGTCATGGAATGCCTCGTTTCGGTCGACGTCTGTTGACTCGCAGAAAAAGAGCCTAGCCCCGAAAGGGGGCCACACATTGACCGGTGGCCCTCTTTTTAACGCGCAGGAAACGATCGACGAGGTCAGGCGCGCACGCGCGCCCGTCGCGATGCCAGCAGGCCAGCCGCTCCGAGTCCGAGCAGCGCAAGCACTCCGGCCGCGGCCGTACCTGCCGGGAAGCCGGTCGCCGCCAAGGTGCTCGAGGGCTTCTGCCCCGCTGCGTCCGAAGGAGTCGACACCGTCGGACCGCCCGGCGTGACTGCCGCAGCGACGGTGGTGACCGTGCTCTTCCCTGCGAGCGTCACGGTGGCGGGCGCGACGACGGTCACGTCGAACGCCGCGTCGCCCGGGGCCAACCCGGGAACTGCCGCCCGGGCGAATCCGTCGGCGCCGGTCTGTGCCGAGAACACGGCGCCGGATGCGTCGGTGAAGTTCAGCGTCGAGGCCAGCGGAAATCCGTCGGCGCGCACCAGGCTCGCCGTCGCCGCGCCATCCGTGCCGACCACGTGACTGCTGGCGTATCCGGTCAGCGTGACATCGCCGATGGTCGAGACCGTTCCCTCACCGATGTTGGTCACGTAGACCGATCCGCCCACCCGAGGATCGGGCACAAGAGCGAACCCGTCGCGGCCGACGGTCAACGAAACAACCGGGGTCGCGGCATCCACCACGGGCGGAACGACCGACACGAACGACTTGATGTTCTCGGGCCCGGCCCCTGTGGGCCAGACCTCGGTGAGCACCATGGCGGTGCCGTCTGCACGCACCGACAGTGCCCGCGGCTGGGAGACGACGGGGTCGGCACCGTCGGGCAGCGGCGCAAGCGTCTCGGTGCGGGTGACCACGGCCGAGGAGAAGTCGTCGGCGGGAGTAAGCCAGGAGATGGTGTTGTCGTCGAAGGTCAGTGCGAGCTGGTCATCGACCGCGTCCCAGGTCACACCGACCGGAGTCTTCTCCAGCGCGATGACACCCAGCACCGAAGCCGAGCTCGCCGCAGCGTCGATGACCGTGACGGTCTTGCCGTTCTCGCTTGCAACATAGAGGCGCTGGTGCACAGAGTCCATCGCAGTGACGGACGCACTTGTCTCGACGCCGGCGATGGTCTGCACAATGTTCATGCGGTCGGGGCCGGTCGATGCTCCGATCACCGAGATGACGTCGGCGTCCGAACCCACAACGAAGATGCGACCGTCGCTCGCAGCCTCGAGACGCTGTGAGTGGTCCGCGACCGGGATCTGCGGTGGCAAGGATGTCTCCGTGTAGGCGACGGCGGGGTCGAGCACCGAGACACTGGCGTCGGGTGCTGTGTTGTGAGCCACGTACACCGTGCCGTCGAGCGGCGAGACGGCGACGTCGGATGCGGCGAAGCCCCCGCCCAAGGGAATCACGGTGCTCGCTCCGGTGGCGAGATCGATGCGCACGAGCGCGGTCTCGAACGGGTCGGCCGTTGTGCCCGTGGAGTCGGCCAGATAGAGAACGTCGCGAGCGGGGTCGACCACGCCGTCTTGATAGAAGTACTTGCCGGTCTTGTTGTAGACCTTGTTGGTGTCGAGCACGGCGGTCTGGGTCGACGTCGATGTGACCACTGGCGCCGCGCCATCAGCCGGCACTGCGGCGGCAGCGCTCGCTCCGAGGCCGAGCGCCGCCCCGGCGAGGGCAAGTACGGCGACCGCACTTCCCAACCGACGACGAGAAAAACGGGCACGGGGGCGGAAATCGCGCAGCATGGAGCCTCTTCGCTTGGAGAATGCTACAGAAAGTAGCAAAACGACCCTAGCAGGGCGACGCCGCCGCCAATCGCCGAGAGCACATGCAGCCGGCCTCTCCTGTTGCAGCCCCGTTGCAGCGGCAAGCATGTTACCGGCCGCGACGAATGTTGCCGGGCGGGCGGCAACATCCGTCGCTCCCAGCAACATCCACGCCGGCAACATTCACACCGGCAACGCTCACTCGACCGCGCTACGCGTTGTTGCCCTCCGGGGTCACCGTCAGCGCGTCACCCGTGTCATCGAGGTCGACTCGCACCGTGTCTCCGTCACGCACCGTTCCGCGCAGGATCTCGGTGGCCAGGCGGTCGTCGATCTCGTGCTGCATAAGGCGGCGCAGCGGCCGAGCCCCGTAGATCGGGTCGTAACCCTTCTCGGCGAGCCAGGCACGAGCATCCGGAGTGACGGCCAGATCGAGTCGGCGGTCGCTGATGCGGCGAGCCAACCGGTCGACGTAGAGCGAGACGATCTGCGCGAGGTCTTCGCGGGTGAGCGCCTGGAACACCACGATGTCGTCGAGCCTGTTTACGAACTCGGGCTTGAAGGCCTGGCGAACGAGCGCCTGCACCGCCTCTTCTTTTTGCTCGAGACTCAGGCTCTGATCGACCAGGTACTGCGATCCCAGGTTCGAGGTGAGGATGAGGATGGTGTTGCGGAAGTCGACAGTGCGACCCTGCCCATCGGTGAGCCGACCGTCGTCGAGTACCTGCAGCAGCACGTCGAAGACCTCGGGGTGCGCCTTCTCGACCTCGTCGAGCAGCACAACGGAGTAGGGCCGACGACGCACGGCCTCGGTGAGCTGGCCGCCCTGCTCGTAGCCGACGTATCCGGGAGGGGCTCCGAGCAGACGCGCCACGGAGTGCTTTTCTCCGTACTCCGACATGTCGATGCGAATGAGCGCCTTCTCGTCATCGAAGAGAAAGTCGGCGAGGGCCTTGGCAAGCTCGGTCTTGCCGACGCCGGTCGGGCCGAGGAACATAAACGAACCGGTCGGGCGATCGGGGTCGGCGATGCCGGCTCGCGAGCGCCGGATCGACTCCGACACGGCCACGACGGCACGCTTCTGGCCGATGAGGCGCTTGCCGAGCTCGGCCTCGAGGGCGAGCAGACGCTCGGTCTGCCCCTGGGTGAGGCGATCGACTGGGATGCCGGTCCAGGCGGCGATCACCGACGCGATGTCGTCGCTGGTCACCTGATCGTTGACCATCATCGGCCCCTCTTGTTCGACAGCCTCAGCCTCGGCCAGCTGCCGCTCAATAACGGGGATCTCGGCATACAGCAGCTTCGATGCCTGCTCGAGCTTGCCCTCGCGCTGGGCGCGCTCGGCCTTCATGCGCGCGGCGTCGAGCTTCTCCTTCAGCTCGCCGACGCGGTTGAGGCTCGCGCGCTCCTTCTCCCACCGGTCTTGCAGCTCTTTCAGCATGGCGCCACGAGTCTTGAGATCGTCGCGCAGCTTCTCGAGGCGCTCCTTCGAGGCCTCGTCTTTCTCCTTCTTGAGTGCGAGCTCTTCGAGCTTCAGACGGTCGACACTGCGGCGCAGCTCGTCGATCTCGACAGGGGCCGAGTCGATCTCCATGCGCAGCCGCGACGCGGCCTCATCGATCAGGTCGATGGCCTTGTCGGGCAGCTGCCGGCCGGGGATGTAGCGATTCGACAGCGCTGCGGCCGCGACGAGTGCGGCGTCGGCGATCGCCACCTTGTGGTGCGCCTCGTAGCGCTCCTTGAGCCCGCGCAGAATCGCGATGGTGTCTTCGACACTGGGCTCGCCGACCAGCACCTGCTGGAAGCGGCGCTCCATCGCCTTGTCTTTCTCGATGTATTCGCGGTATTCGTCGAGCGTCGTGGCGCCGATCATGCGCAGCTCACCCCGCGCGAGCATGGGTTTGAGCATGTTGGATGCCGCAACGCTGCCTTCGCCGGCGCCGGCACCCATCAGGGTGTGCAGCTCATCGATGAAGGTGATGATCTGGCCGTCGGCGTCGTTGATCTCCTTGAGCACAGCTTTCAGACGCTCCTCGAACTCGCCGCGATACTTCGCGCCGGCCACCAGGGCCGCCAGGTCGAGCGAGATGAGCTGCTTGCCCTTCAGCGAGTCGGCAACGTCGCCCGCGACGATGCGCTGAGCGAGCCCTTCGACGACGGCGGTCTTGCCGACGCCGGGCTCGCCGATGAGCACGGGGTTGTTCTTGGTGCGACGCGTCAGCACCTGACTGACTCGTCGAATCTCGGCGTCGCGCCCGATCACCGGGTCGAGTTTGCCGCTCGCGGCGATCTCGGTGAGGTTGACGCCATACAGCTCGAGGGCGCTCTTCGCGTCCTCCTGAGCGGGGGCCTGCCCTGCTTGCATGTGCCTGTCCTTTTTCTCCTCGTGGGGCGAATCCGGTGAGGCGCCCTCATAAAACTTGAGTCCTGCTGGCTCAACTTTACTCCTAACGCTCCGGATGCGCCAGGGTATTCCCGGCCGATCGGATGTCGGGGGTGCGTGGGAGCATGGATGCATGCCCGAGTCGATCTTTCCGCTCGTCGATGCGACGGAGATCAGCCGACTCGTCGGCCGAGGAGCCTTCGAGCGCGGGCAGGCCTATTTTCGGCAGGGCGCCGTCGTCGACGTCGCGTGGAACCCCGCGACCCGGGTGATCAGCGCCCTCGTGCAGGGTGGGGCACCCGATCCCTACGCCTGCTCGGTCACCCTCGGCACGACAGGTCGCGGTTTCCGTCCGATCTTCAGCATGTGCGACTGCCCCGTCGGCATCGACTGCAAACATGTCGCCGCCGCGCTCATCGACACCAACGCGCGCGCCATGAAACCGCTGGTGTCGTCGCCTGCCCAGCCAGAGGCATCCGGCGCCACCGACTGGAAAAGCCTGCTCGGCACCGCCGTCGGCATCGCCGACAACCGTGCCGCAGCAGAGACAGAGACGGCCGGATCCGTGCCGATGGCGCTGCAGTTCGAACTGCGCGAGCGGGCCGCCCGCACGCATGACCGCTGGCGCGGCCCCACCTCCACGTCGGCGTCGCCGCGCTCGTCTCCCGCCGTGGCCGCAACCCGCCGGCTCGGCGTGCGGCCCGTGGTGCGCAGCGCATCCACCGGCGCCTGGGTGCGCAACAACCTCACCTGGGGCACCGTCGTGCACCAGGCCAACCGCATGAATCTCGACGCCGAGCAGCACCGCTGGTTCGCCGAGTTCGCGGCCGTGCAGCGAGCGAGCCGCGCCACCTACACGGGGCAAGACCTCGATTGGATCTACCTCGACGAGTTCGCAAGCCCGCTTCTCTGGCATCTGCTCGACGAAGCGGCGCGCATCGGCATCGCACTGGTGGGCGTCAAGAAAGACGCGACGGTCGCGGTCGCTCGGCGAGCGAGCGTGGGCCTGGATGCGTCGGCCGACGAATCGGGCGGCCTCGCGTTGGCCAGCACGGTCGCCTTCGACGACACCGAGATCGAGGTCGATTCGATCGGGCCGATCGGCGCCCACGGGCTCTATTCCTACGCGCTGAGCCCGAGATTCACCGCAACTCTTGCGCCCCTCGACGCACCGCTGACCGACGAGCAGCGCCGGCTCGTATTCGAAACCCCGTTGCACACGATTCAGGTGCCCCGCAGCGAGAAGGCCGAGTTCTTCGACGACTACTACCCGCGCCTGCGCCGACTCCTGCCGATCACGAGCGCCGACGAGTCCGTCACCCTGCCCGAGCAGGCGAAGGCCACGCTCGTGCTCACGGCCACGTTCGAGCCGAAGGGTCGCCTGCGCATTTCGTGGGGCTGGCGCTACGGGGGGTCGCAGGTTCTTCCCCTGCACGCGACCGCCGCCGACAGTGCCCTGCGCGACGAGACAGACGAAGGTCGCATCCTCTCTCTGCTCTCGCACACCCTCACGGCGCGCGGGTGGGGCGGGGCAGACCCGAGCGTCGCGTTCGCGAGCCGCAACGTGTTCGACGGCGTCGACGCGGCACAATTCGTGGTCGAGGTGCTCGACCAGATCGACGGCCGCGACGACGTGGTGGTCGAGACCGTGGGCACGCGCCCCGACTACGTCGAGCTCACCGAGGTGCCCGAGCTCACGGTCACCACTGTCGAGACCGACAAACGCGACTGGTTCGATCTCGGCATCATGGTCACGGTCGAGGGGCGAACCATTCCCTTCGGCCCGCTGTTCACCGCCCTGTCGAAGGGCAAGAAGAAGCTGAAGCTCGTCGACAACAGCTATCTCTCTCTTCAGCAGCCGGTGTTCGAGAGACTGCTCGAACTCATTGAAGAGGCGCGCAGCATCGCCGAGTGGGAGACCGACACCCCGCGCATCAGCCGGTATCAGGCCAGCCTCTGGGCCGACTTCGAAGACTTGGCCGAAGAGACCGTCGAGGCCACAAGCTGGCGCGCCGCTGTGTCGGGGCTCAACTCGGCCGACGGGGTCGACACGGTCGCCGTACCGTCGACAGTGAAGGCCGAGCTGCGGCCCTACCAGGTCGATGGTTTCTCATGGCTCGTCTTCCTGCACGCACACTCGCTGGGTGGCATCCTCGCCGACGACATGGGGTTGGGCAAGACGCTGCAGACGCTCGCTCTCATCGCGCACTCCCGGCAGCAGCCGATCGCAGCCGACGAGACGCGCGCGCCGTTCCTCGTGGTCGCTCCAACTTCGGTGGTGTCGAACTGGGTCGCCGAGGCGCAGCGGTTCACGCCCCGCCTCGTCGTGCGGTCCATCAGCGCCACCGAGGCGAAGAGCAAGAAGAAGGTGGCCGCGATCTCGGCCGACGCCGACATCGTGGTCACGTCGTACGCCCTATTCCGACTCGAGTTCTCGGCCTACAACGCCGTCGACTGGGCCGGGCTCATTCTCGATGAGGCGCAGTTCGCCAAGAACCACACGTCGCGCATTCACCAGTGCGCCCGCGACCTGAACGCGCCGTTCAAGCTGGCCATCACGGGCACCCCCATGGAGAACAACCTGCTCGAGCTGTGGTCTCTCTTCGCCATCACCGCGCCCGGGCTCTTCCCGTCGTCACGCCGGTTCACCGAAGACTACGTTCGGCCCATCGATCGCGGCGAGAACCCGCAGCTGATCGCGCGGCTGCGCCGTCGCATCCGACCCCTGATGATGAGACGCACCAAGCAGCTCGTCGCGCCCGAACTGCCCGAGAAGCAGGAGCAGGAGCTGCAGATCGAGCTCGCGCCGAGCCACCGCAAGCTCTACGACGTTGTGCTGCAGCGCGAGCGACAGAAGCTGCTGGGCCTCATCGACGATCTCGACAAGAACCGCTTCATCGTGTTCCGCTCGATCACCCTGCTGCGCATGCTCAGCCTCGACGCCTCGCTCATCGACGAGAAGTACGCGAACATCCCGTCGTCGAAGCTCGACTCGCTGATGGAGCAGCTCGACGACGTGGTGGCCGAGGGGCATCGCGCGCTCGTGTTCAGCCAGTTCACGACCTTCCTGCAGAAAGCGGCGGCTCGGCTCGATGCGCTCGGGGTTCCCTACGAATACCTCGACGGGTCGTCGCGCAAGCGAAAAGACATCATCGACCGGTTCAAGCAGGGCGAGGCCCCGGTCTTTCTGATCGGCCTCAAGGCGGGCGGATTCGGCCTCAACCTCACGGAGGCCGACTACGTCTTTCTGCTCGACCCGTGGTGGAACCCCGCATCCGAATCGCAGGCCATCGACCGCACCCATCGCATCGGACAGACCAAGAACGTGATGGTCTACCGGCTGGTCGCCGAGGGCACCATAGAAGAGAAAGTCATGGCGCTCAAGGCCAAGAAAGCCGAGCTCACCGACGCGGTACTCGACGACGAGGCCGCGTTCAGCCAGGCGCTGACGGCAGACGATATTCGGGGCCTGCTCGAGAGCTGAGCGCGCTCTCCACCTGAGCACACCTCACCTCTGCCAGGTTGTACTCAGGACGCCCCTGTACCGTCGCCCGGGTTGGAAAGCACCCCGCCGGTCGCCTCGTCGACCTGAGACAGGGTGGGTGCATCCATACGGGGGGAACCCGAATACCTGCCCGACGTTCTACAGATCCTTGAGGTACTAACGCATGAGTGCACGACGCTCGGCACGATCCGCTGCCCTCCTACCCGAGGGGCAGCGCACGAGTTTTCAGGCTCCGACGAGAGCTGCCCTCACAGAGGCGACTCGCCAATCGCGGGCCCGCCCAGCGTCTGCCTCTTCGCCGTTCCGACGCCGCAGTATCCGCAACCTGGCTCGGGCTGGCGTATTCATCGTCGCAGCCGGCATGGCCAGCGTCACGGCCCTGCCCGCCTACGCGATGATGCCGACAGGTACCAACCCGGTGGCGAGCACCGTCAACGCAGGGCAGACCTTCGTCGATACCTCGGCGCCGGCCACTCAGACCCTCGACGTCAATGCTGACGCTCAGGTCGCGGCGCTCTCCGCAACCCGCGACTCCTACAACTCGACCGACGCATCCGTGCTTCAGGCACAGCGCGATGCCGAAGCTGCCGCAGCCCAGGCTGCCGCCGATGCTGTCGCGGCAGCCGCCAAAGCGGTCGAGACGGCGTCGACGCCCTCGGGCCCCAAGACGTTCGCACCGCCGCAGGGCGGCTACAGCGGCGAGGCCGTCGTGGCCTACGCCGAGCAGTTCGTGGGCGTTGTGCCCTACGGCTGGGGCGCAGACCCCAACGACAGCTTCGGATGCGATGGGTTGACCCAGTACGTGTACGGCCAGTTCGGCATCTCCCTGCCTCGTGGCGTCGACCACCAGGCGGCACTCGCGACACGCATCACTCAGGACGAGGCAGTGGCCGGCGACCTCGTCGTCTGGCCGGGCGAGCACATCGGCATCTACGACGGAGCTGGCGGCGTGATCCACTCTCCCGACTTCGGTCGCTACGTCGAGCACGCCCACAGCCTCTGGGGCAGCCCGGTCTTCTACCGCCTGTAGGCGCGTTCGGCCGCCGTCGAGCGCGGGCGTTCCCGCCCAGCGCGCTGGCCCCGCACGCGCGCTCGGCGCGAACTCCCGCGCTCGGCGTCGACCCCCGTGGCATACTCGCACCCGTGCCTTCGTATCGTTTCTCCGCCGCGATCGGTGTGCTCCGCCCAGGCGTCGCTGCGGCCCGCCTGCTGCCCGAACTGACGGATGACGCGCGCACCCTCGCCATCGTCGAGGCGTCCAGCATCGCGGTGGTTCGCGGCGAGGCCCGCGTCGTCATCCGTTTCACCGGCGACGACGATCCGGATGCGCGCAGCATCGCGCTCGGCATCTTCGGCCTGGCGGGCGAGTTGGCAGAGCTCAGTGCGCCGGAGCTCACCCGCAGGGTCGGCAACCGCTGGATCGCCGTCGCTGCGGAGTGACGTTGCGGAGTGACGCTGCCGAGTGACCCTGCGGAGCAACGCCGCCGAGTGATAACATTCGGAATCAAATCTTTACCGATTCGATCGCCGCGACGGCGCGGGCAGTGCCAGACTGGCCCCAGCCGATCAGGTTGTTCCGCCACTCAACGCAGAGGATGAGATCCGTGTCCACGCCCACGCTCCAGAACTTCATCAACGGCCAGTTCGTCACGCCAGGGGGCTCCGAGCTGCTCGACATCGTGAATCCGGCCACGGGCGAGACCGTTGCGCAGGCGCCCGTCTCCACCGCAGACGACGTCGACGTCGCGATGAAGGCCGCCAAAGCCGCCTTCAAGCCCTGGGCCCGGCTCACACCCGGCGCCCGCCAGCTGGCGCTCCTGAAGCTCGCCGACGCGATCGAGGCGAACGCCGATGCACTCGTCGAGGCGCAGCACCGCAACACCGGTCAGCCCCGCGACACGATCCGCACCGACGAGGTCGAGGCAGGAGCCGATCAGATCCGCTTCTTCGCCGGGGCCGCCCGCCTGCTCGAAGGCAAGAGCGCCGGAGAGTACATCGAGGGAACGACGTCGTATGTGCGCCGCGAGCCGATCGGCGTGGTCGGCCAGGTCACGCCGTGGAACTTCCCCTTCCTCATGGCGATCTGGAAGATCGGCCCCGCTCTCGCGACCGGCAACACGATCGTGCTGAAGCCCAGCGACACCACCCCCGAATCGACCCTCGAACTCGCTCGCATCAGCCAGGGCATCCTGCCCGACGGCGTGCTCAACATCGTTCTCGGCAACGGGGCCACAGGCGCCGCGATCGTCGAGCACCCCACCCCCGGGCTGGTCTCGATCACCGGATCTGTGCGCGCGGGAATGGCCGTCGCATCCGGTGCCGCGAAGACCCTGAAGCGCGCCCACCTCGAGCTCGGCGGCAAGGCGCCGGCCGTGGTCTTTGGCGACGTCGACGTGGCCAAGACCGCCGCGGCGATCGCGGACTTCTCGTTCTACAACGCCGGCCAGGACTGCACCGCGATCACCCGCGTGCTCGTGCACGAGTCCATCCACGACGAGCTCGTCAACGCGCTGTCGAGCGAGGCGAAAGAGCGCAAGACAGGCAACGCCGACGACAGCGAGAACTACTTCGGCCCGCTGAACAACATCAACCACTTCACCGACGTGAAGACGAAGGTGGAGTCGCTTCCCGACCACGCCGTCATCGCCACGGGCGGCCACCAGGTGGGCGACACCGGCTTCTTCTTCGAGCCGACCGTCATCACGAACGTGCTGCAGAGCGACGACATCGTGCAGGAGGAGACGTTCGGTCCCGTCATCACGGTGCAGAAGTTCAGCACGGAGGAGGAGGCCGTCGAGCTCGCGAACGACGTGCGCTACGCCCTCGCCTCCAGCGTCTGGACGAAGGACCACGCCACCGCGATGCGGGTCTCGCGCGACCTCGACTTCGGCGCCGTGTGGATCAACACCCACATCCTGCTCACCGCCGAGATGCCGCACGGCGGGTTCAAGTACTCGGGCTACGGAAAAGACCTGTCGATGTACGGAGTCGAGGACTACACGCGCATCAAGCACGTGATGTCGTCGCTGGAATAGGAACTCTCATGACCATCACGCATCGCCTGCCGCAAGAGCGGCGCATCACGGGCACTTTCCCGGGGCCGAAGTCGGCAGCTCTCACCGAACGGCGCCGCAAAGCGGTCTCGGCGGGCGTCTCGTCGCTCGTTCCCGTCTATGCGGCGGATGCCGATGGCGGGGTCGTCGTCGACGTCGACGGCAACTCCTTCATCGACCTCGGTGCCGGCATCGCGGTCACCAGCGTTGGAGCATCCAACCCGGCCGTGGCCGCCGCCGTCACGGAGCAGTCCACGCACTTCGCGCACACCTGCTTCACGATCACGCCTTATGAGGGCTACGTCGAAGTCGCCGAGCTGCTGGCCGAGCTCACGCCGGGCGACCACGAGAAGCGCTCCGCGCTCTTCAACTCCGGAGCGGAGGCGGTCGAGAACGCCATCAAGGTGGCCCGCCTCGCCACCGGACGCGACGCGGTCGTCGCCTTCGATCACGCCTATCACGGGCGCACCAACCTCACGATGGCGCTCACCGCCAAGGCCATGCCCTACAAGACCAACTTCGGACCGTTCGCGCCAGAGGTCTACCGCATGCCCATGTCGTACCCCTTCCGCGACGAGGCAGGCCTCTCGGGTGTCGACGCCGCGAACCGCGCCATCCTGGCCATCGAGAAGCAGCTCGGCGGCGATCAGGTCGCGGCCCTCATCATCGAACCCATCCAGGGCGAGGGCGGCTTCATCGTTCCCGCTCCGGGCTTCCTCCCCACCCTCAGCGCCTGGGCCACGGCCAACGGCGTGGTCTTCATCGCCGACGAGGTGCAGACGGGCTTCGCCCGCACGGGCTCCTGGTTCGCCAGCGACGACGAGGGCATCGTGCCCGACCTCATGACCCTCGCCAAGGGTATTGCAGGCGGACTTCCGCTGGCCGCGGTCGTCGGCCGCGCCGAGCTGATGGATGCCGTGCACCCCGGCGGCCTGGGCGGCACCTACGGGGGCAACCCGATCGCGTGTGCCGCGGCCGTCGCATCCATCGCCCAGATGCGCGAGCACGACCTGGCCGGCCGTGCGCGTCACATCGAAGAGATCGTGATGCCGCGGCTGCGGGCTCTGGCCGACGCCACGGGCGTGATCGGCGACGTGCGGGGGCGCGGCGCGATGCTCGCCATCGAATTCGTGCGTCCCGGCACCGCAGAACCGGATGCCGACATCACGAAACGCGTGGCCGCTGCGGCCCTCGAGGCGGGCGTCATCATCCTCACCTGCGGAACCTACGGAAACGTGATCCGCCTGCTCCCCTCGCTCGTGATCGACGATGCCCTCCTGCTCGAGGGGATCGGCGTGCTCGAAGACGCCGTCCACGCTTCCCAGAAAGGAAACACCCCATGACCTTCCACCCGCTCGACCCGCTGAACGCCGACGAATTCCGCGCGGCCTCTGCCATCCTGAAGCGCGAGAAGGGTGTCGGCCCCGGCTGGCGCTTCGCCTCGATCGAGATGGTGGAGCCGTCGAAGGCCGCCGTGAGGCAGTTCGAGGTCGACGGCACGGTTCCCGAGCGCCTGGCGCGCCTCGTGGTGCTGAACCGCAGCGAGAACGCGACCTACGTCGCCGTCGTGTCGCTCGCATCCGATGCCCTCAAGGAGTGGACCCACGTGCCCGACGTGCAGGCCAACTTCACCGTCGATGAGTGGGAGGAGGCCGACGCGGCACTGCGCGCGAACCCCGACGTGGTCGCCGCCCTCGCCAAGCGCGGCATCACCGACCTCGACCTCGTCTTTATGGACACGTGGACGTACGGCGCCGCCGTGATCCCAGAGAAGTACAAGGGGCGCCGCCTCGGCTGGAGTGACACCTGGGTGAAGTCGCAGCCCGGCGCGAACCCCTACGCCGGCCCGGTCAACGGCTTCCACTGCGTGATCGACGTGAACACCATGGAGCTGCTCGAGATCGAGGACAGCTTCACCATCGATACGCCGGAAATCATGGGCGAGTACGTGCCGCACCTCATCCCGGAGCGCATCCGCGAGCACTACAAGCGCCCGCCGCTCAAGCCCCTCGACATCGTGCAGACAGAGGGGCCGAGCTTCTCAGTCGACGGCAACCTCGTCGAGTGGCAGAACTGGTCGCTGCGGGTGGGATTCAACTATCGCGAGGGCATGACTCTGCACTCCATCTCGTACAAAGACGGCGACGAGGTGCGCTCCATCGCGAACCGCCTCTCGTTCTCCGAGATGGTCGTGCCCTACCGCGACCCGAGCGTCGACCACTTCCGCCGCACCGCCTTCGACATCGGCGAGTGGGGCCTCGGCTTTATGACCACGTCTCTCGAACTCGGATGCGACTGCCTGGGCGAGATCCGCTACATCGACGCCGTGATGCACGACTCGAAGGGCGAGCCCTACGCGATCCCGAACGCCTTCTGCATCCACGAGGAGGACAACGCCGTTCTGTGGAAGCACGTCGACCACGACGCCGGCGCCGAGGTGCGGCGCATGCGCCGACTCGTCGTCTCGTTCCACGTGACCGTTGCCAACTACGAATACCTCGTCTACTGGCGCTTCTATCAAGACGGAAACATCGAGTGCGAGGTGCGCGCCACCGGCATCATGGTGGTCACCCACATCGCCGAGGGCCAGGCGCATCCCAACGGAACACTGGTCGACAACCGCACCTACGCGCCGTTCCACCAGCACTTCATCGTGGCACGCATGGACCTTGACATCGACGGCACCGAGAACACGGTGTACCGCTCCGAGACGCAGATCGTGCCGATCTCCGACGAGAATCCGCACGGCCTCGCGCTCGTTCAGGCCAACACCCCGATCGAGGTCGAGGGTCACGACGACTTCGACTGGAACACGCAGCGCGCCTGGAAGGTCGTCAACGAGAACAAGCGCAACACGATCGGAAACCAGGTCGCGTACAAGCTGGTTCCGGGCGGAGCCATCCCCTCGTTCTTCGCCCCTGGCTCGGCCGTGCTCGAGCGCGCCCAGGTGATTGGCCACACCGTCTGGGTCACGCCCAACGACGAGAACGAGCGCTGGCCATCGGGCGAGTTCGTGAACCAGAGCTCGATCGACCACGGTCTGCCCGAATGGATTCAGGCCGAACGCCCTGTGCGCAACACCGACGTCGTGCTCTGGTATGTATTCGGCATCCACCACATCACGCGCCAGGAGGACTGGCCGATCATGCCGAGTGACACCGTGTCGTTCTGGATGAAGCCGGTCTCGTTCTTCGACCGCAATCCGTCGATCGACGTGGAGCCGAGTCCCGGCGCGCACTGCATGCCAGGTCACGACCACGGCGACCACGCGGGCCACGACCACCACGCGCCGAGCACCGACGGCGGCCTGACCCACGACCACTGATCGAAGGAGCACCGAAGTGACACGCACAGCGAACTACGTCGTGGCGTACGAGGCCACCGAGCGCGGCCGCGAGGCCGTCGAACTCGGCATCGCGCTCGCCCGGCTCACCGAGGCCGAGCTGCGCATCTGCCTCGTTCTGCCGCAGAGCACGGCGGTGCCCGCGAAGGTACCGACATCCGCCGCCGATTACGAGGGCATCATCGCCCAGCAGGCGCAGCTATGGCTGGATGAGGCCATCCAGAATGTGCCCGCCGACGTGACGGCCACCACCCACGTGCTGTGGGCCGAGTCGGTCTCCGAGGGTCTGATCGAGGCGGCCGAGGCATTCGACTCCGACCGCATCGTCGTCGGGGCTGCCCGAACGGGAATCCTCCAGCGCTTCTCTATCGGCAGCGTCGCGAACGCTCTGCTGCACGCCTCGCCGGTTCCCGTTGCGCTCGCGCCTCGGGGTTATCGGGCGCCGGAGCGCATCAGCCGCATCACCTGTGCCATCGGAACCCGTCCCGGCTGGGAGGCCCTGCTCGACTCGATGGTGGCGATCTCCGAGGGGCTCGACGTGGAGCTGCGCTTCGTGACCCTGGTCGAGGTCGGAGCGGGAGATTCCCGCCCCATCACCAGCGATGAGCATCTTCTGACCGTGCTCGACTACTTCTCCGAACGCGAGAAGACCGACGGTATCCTGTCGACCGAGGTCGCGGAAGGCCCGAGTGTCGAGGCCGCCGTGGAGGCCCTCGGATGGCGAGACGACGAGATCGCCTTCGTCGGGTCGAGCCGACTCGCATCCCCGAGTCGCATCTTCCTCGGCACCACTGCGAACCGCATGCTGCACTCCCTTCCCGTGCCCCTCATCGTCGTTCCGAACGACGCTGCGTAGCGCCCCACCTCTGCAGAAGGATCTTTCATCATGGCACGCAAGAACACAGCCCCTTCGACAGGCTCAGGGAACGGGAGCGGAGGCGGTTCAGGCAATGACGCCGGAGTCGACTTCATCGACGCCGCAGATGCGAAGACGGGTCTCTCATCCAAAGGCCTCTCCGCCGGCTCGATAGGTCTGCTCGGCGCCACCGTCATCGGCATCTCGTGTATCGCTCCGGCATACACGCTCACAGCCTCGCTCGGCCCGACGGCCGCAGCGGTGGGAACACAGATGCCCGGCATCTTCCTCGTCGGCTTCCTGCCCATGCTGCTGGTGGCCCTCGGCTACCGCGAGCTGAACAACGCGATGCCCGACAGCGGCACGTCGTTCACCTGGGCGACGCGGGCCTTCGGGCCGTGGCTCGGCTGGCTCGGTGGATGGGGTCTGATCGTCGCCACGGTGGTGGTGCTCTCGAATCTCGCGGGTGTCGCGGTCGACTTCCTCTATCTGGCGATCGCGCAGATCACTCAGAATCCCGACATCGCCGACCTCGCGGGCAACATCCCCATCAACATCCTCACCTGTCTGGTCTTTATGGTGGGCGCCTGTTACGTGTCGTACCGGGGCATGGAGACGACGAAGTCCCTGCAGTACTGGCTCGTGGGATTCCAGCTCGTGGTGCTCGTCTGGTTCGCCATCGCCGCCATCGTTCACTTCGCCGACGGATCGGCCTTCGACGCCACGCCGTTCAGCCTCGACTGGTTCAACCCGTTCGGAGTTCCTTCGTTCTCGGCCTTCGCCGCGGGCGTCTCGCTCTCGATCTTCATCTTCTGGGGCTGGGATGTGACCCTCACGATGAACGAAGAGACCAAGAACCCGAAGACCACGCCGGGTCGCGCCGCGACGCTGACCGTCGGCATCATCTTTGTGCTCTACATCCTCGTGGCCGTCGCGAGCCTCATGTTCTCCGGCATCGGAACGGGCGAGCTCGGACTCGGCAACGAAGACATCTCGGGCAACGTGTTCGCGGCGCTGGCCGGACCAATTATGGGGCCCTTCGCCATCCTGCTGTCTCTTGCCGTGCTGTCAAGCTCGGCCGCGTCGCTTCAGTCGACCTTCGTCGGCCCTGCCCGCACGATGCTGGCGATGGGCCACTACCAGGCGTTCCCCAAGCGCTTCGCGTCGATCAGCCCGCGCTTCAAGTCACCGGGCTTCGCCACGATCATCGCCGGCGTCGTGGCCTGGGGCTTCTACGCGGTGATGCGCGTGCTGTCGAACGACGTGCTCACCGACACGATCCTCACTCTCGGAATGATGATCTGCTTCTACTACGGGGTCACCGCTCTGGCCTGCGTGTGGTACTTCCGAAAAGAGGCGTTCTCGAGCGCGCGGTCGTTCTTCTTCAAGTTCCTCGCGCCGCTCGTCGGCGGCATCATCCTCGCGGTCATCTTCGTGACCACACTCATCGACTCGATGAACCCCGACTACGGCAGCGGATCGAACATCGGCGGGCTCGGCCTGGTCTTCATCCTGGGCGCGTTCCTGCTGCTCGCGGGCGTCGTGCTCATGTTCGTGATGCGCGCGGTGAACCCCGCCTTCTTCACCGGACAGACCCTGAAGCGCGGAACCTCGACCGACTGAGCCTCGCCGCCGCATCGAAGTGCGGAAAATGGCCGCTTCAACGTGTGAGGAAGCGGCCATTTTCCGCACTTCAGTGGGTTCGTTGAGCCGCTCAGTGACGCACGAGAGCGAGGGGCAGCGTGCCGCAGGGCACGCGCTCCCCGTCCTCGGGTGACGCAGTGTTCTCGACCAGCAGGGTGCCCGCCGCGATCGCCGGATCTGTGGAGAGCACGACCCGCGACTGGGCGTTCACCAGCGTGATGCGTTCGCCGAGCCGACCGAACGCGGGCAGGAACCGGGCCTCGAGTGCCGACACCGTCACATCCACGCCCGCGACGCCCGGTTGCGTGCCCGACGCATCGAACACGGGCATGGTGAGGGTCAGGATGAATTCGTCGGTACAGAGGTAGTCGACGTAGGGGCCCGTGACGTGGCTCGCCTCGCCCGAGGCCACGCCCCGCCACCACTCGAGTCGCGTGTAATCCCGAAAGAACTCCGACTCCGGGTCTTCCACCACCGCCAACTGCCGAGGCGGCAGCCGCTGCACGAGCGGGTCGCCCGCCTGGCGCACCCACCACGCGAGGTGCCAGGCGGCATCGTCGACGAATCCGGGCGTGGCCACGAAGCCCGCCCCGATCACCAGCTGGGCGCCGTCGACCAGTTCGGCCTCGGCGAGGGCGCGCACGCTGCCGTCGAGGGTCGCCTTGGTGATCGGATGCGCAAGGCTCGCGAGCGTGGTGGCGAAGGCGTCGCGGGCCCGGCCCAGCGTTCCGAAGACGGCGTCGAAGGTGTCGACGACGAGAGATGCGCAGTCATCGAGCGTGATCGGCGCGCCCGCAGTGTCGTCCGCGCTCGTGCTGTGCGCATCCGAGAACGAGATGGCGCTGGCAGTCAGGGCGGAGAGCTGCTCGTCGACGACGGCCCGGGCGACCACCCCGTCGCGCCCGCTCAGCGCTTCGACGAGGGCGAGCTGTGCGCGGTGCACCGCATCGCGCAGAGCCTGATCGCGCATGCCGAACCAGAGCAGGGGTCCGTATTCCGCCTGCAGACGCAGCTCCTCGGCTACCAGCCGAGGCGACTGGGCGACGGCCGCCACCTCCACACGGAACAGCGCCTCGCCACGACGGGCGGAGACCTCGTTGCCGAAATCGATCGACTGCGTGATCGAGCGCAGATTCTCGAGATCGCTCGACGTGGCCCGCGCCGCGGCCGTGGCGGCGACAGTTCCGCTGATCGCCCCGAGCTGAAGGGCAAGATCGTGCAGCTGTGCCCGTGAGAACCGCGAGAGACGGGCCGCGAGAAGTTCGCGCTGCCCCTCCGCGCTCGACGTGATGAAGCTGCCCCCGTCACGTCCGCGCGTGGTGCGCACGAGCCCCTGTCCGCGCAGCGCGTCGAGAGCTTCGCGCACCGTCGACACGGCCACACCGAACTGCCGCGCCAGCTCCGTCTCACGGGGCAGACGCTCGCCGTGCCCGACGAGCCCGAGCACGATGGCCTCGCGCATCCGCTGCTCGACCTGCTCGCTGCGACCGGGGCCGGCGAGGGGCGCGAAGACGGCGGAGCGGGCCTCTGCGGTGAGGCCGAGCGAACGCGACATCTGACCTCCCTGGCTGCGGTCTCGACGCTATCACGGCGTTCCCTGAGCCTTGCCTGCGGGCGGCTCAGCGCCTGCTGCTGCGCGTCACCGTGAATTTCGCGTTCTGCCCGACCACGTCGGTCGGTCCCACGATTTTGCGCAGAGTCGCCGCGTGCGACAGCGAGCTGTTGAACACCGTCCAGAGCTCACCGCCCGACTCCAGAACACGCGCCGCATCGCGGAACAGCCCGAGGGCGGCATCCGCGTGCACGGCCGCACCGACGTGGAACGGCGGGTTGCAGAGAATCAGCCCGGCCGACGCATCCGGCTGCGAGCGCAAGGCGTCGTCGCGCACGACGTCGACCCGGCCCTCGAGCCCGTTCAGCCGCATCGTCTCGCGGGCGGATGCGACGGCCGACGACGACTGGTCGCTCGCGATCACCCGCGCCTCGGGCCGGGCCCGGGCGATCTCGGCGGCGAGAACACCGGTGCCGCATCCGAGGTCGATGGCCACATCGGGATGCACTGCCATCTGCGGAATGAACGACAGCAGAAAGCGGGTGCCGATATCGAGCTTCGTGCCCGCGAACGCGGTGCCCTGCGCTGCGACCCACAGTCCGAGCTCGTCGTGGAACTCGCTGCGCACGGTGTCGGAGCCCGCGTCGCTCGTTCCGATCGGGGCCGAGGCAACGAGCACCCGGGACTTCTGGCGCGCCAGGCTCACCCGCAGCTCGGAGAAGTGCTTCGAAAGCACCTCGTTCATGCTGATCGAGAGGTGCTTGATGCGGCCGCCCGCGAAGACCACGACCGACGGATGCGCGTGGCGCGCGATGAGCGCGGCCGCCTGGTCGAGAGCGGCAAGCGTGCGCGGAAGCTGCATGAGCACAACGGTCGCACCCTCGACGAGCGAAGCGTCGAACGGCATCGACTCGTGCGAGTCGGCGAGCCCCGCGCGGTCGGCATTGCGGGCCAGCGCCCGTTCACCGGTGAGCGCGTCTTGCTGAACCCGGATGCGCGTGGCCCCGTGCAGACCGGCAGCGCCGAGCGTCAGCGCCCCATAGCGATCGCCGATCACGACCACCTCGCCGGCGGCCGCCGACGCCAGCGCATCGGCCGCCTCGTCGAGGATCAGTCTGTCGCTCGCGTCGACCGCGAACAGATTGGGAGCCTCGACGTCGGGAAAACGGCGGAGGTCGTCGAACGAGAAATCGGGCATCCACCCATCCTGACAGGGATGGGCATCGGCTGTTATCCTGGTCGGCTCGCCCGCCGGCGGCAGGAAGAGGCCAACCATGACCGACTATCTGAACGCGAATCGCGACAACTGGAACGACCGCGCGTCTGCGCACGCCGTGCGCACCGGGGTGGGATACCAGGTGCAGCGCTACATCGACGACAGGAACCTCATCTCCGACGTGGTCAGATTCGACCGCGAGCGCCTCGGCCCAATCGAAGGGCTGCGAACTGTTCACCTGCAGTGCCATATCGGCACAGACACCCTCTCGCTCGCCCGGCTCGGCGCCCACGTCACAGGACTCGACTTCTCGCCGGTCGCCCTCGACGAGGCGCGAGCCCTCGTCGAGGAATCGGGCGACGCGGTCGATTTCGTCGAGTCCGACGTGTACTCGGCGGTCGACGCTCTCGGCGAAGACGGGTTCGATCTCGTCTACACCGGCATCGGTGCTCTGTGCTGGCTGCCCAGCATCGAGCGCTGGGCGGCTGTGGTCGCGAGCCTGCTCAAGCCGGGAGGGCGTCTCTTCATGCGCGAGGGGCACCCGATTCTCTGGACCATGGACGAGCGACTGGCCGACGACCTGCACCTGCGATTCCCATACTTCGAGCAGACAGACCCGCTCGAGTGGAACGACGAGGCGAGCTACGTCGAGACCGACAGGCCGATCACGGCCACGAAGACGTACGAGTGGAATCACGGTATCGGCGAGATCGTGACAGCCCTGTTGAACGCGGGCCTCACACTCACCATGCTCGTCGAGCACGACAGTGTGCCGTGGAGAGCCCTTCCTGGGCAGATGCTGATGCGCCCCGATGGCGAGTTCGCCCTCGACGAGCGAGCGGGCGTCGCGCCCCTCAGCTACACGATTCAAGCGGTCAAGACGGGGCCGTGAGTCGCTGACGATTCGCCATGCCGGACGCCCCCGCAGGGTGTCCGGGAAGCGACGGTCAGGTAACCACAAGGTGAATCCCTGCTCATTCGCAGGCGTTCGACACTACGGTCGATAGAGTGGCGACAACTGAACTAACTGCACCGAGCATCGCTCGGCAGACTCTCTATGACCGATTCGTACGACCGGCTATCCCCGAGTCCGAGGTCTTCGAGAAGCCACGCACTCTCGTCTGGGGCTTCGTCGGCCTCCACATCGTCTACTTCCTGGGCCTGCTTCCGAACATTCTCGCCGGAACCGTCGAGGGCGATCTGCCCCTGTACCGACGCTGGGCCGTCGCCGCGGAGACCTTCGGCCAGTGGCCGGGCATCCACTTCGAGTGGGTCTACCCGATCGGCGCCATCCTCCCGATCTCCATCTCCAACATCGCCGGCCCACAGTTCTACCAGCTGCTCTGGTTCGTGCTGATCGCTGCGCTGAACGCCGCGTCTATCGTTGTGCTCTCCGACCGCGGTCGCTCGCGTCGCGGAATCCTGGCCTCGTGGTGGTGGCTCGGAATCCTCACCCTTCTCAGCCCCGTGGCTCTGCTTCGCCTCGAGGGCATCACCGCTCCCCTGGTGATCATCGCCCTCGTTATGATCGCTCGCCGACCCATCGTCGCGTCCGCTCTTCTTGCACTGGCCACCTGGATCAAGGTCTGGCCCGCCGCGATCTTCCTCGCGATCCTGGGGGCGTTCCCGCGCCGCCGCATCGCCATCGCCACCGGTGCCGTCTTCTCGGTCGGCGTCGCAGTGATCGTGTGGGCGATGGGCGGCCTGCAGTACCTCCTCGGCTTCGCTCAGATGCAGACCTCGCGGGGTCTTCAACTCGAGGCGCCCGTTACGACGCCGTGGCTCTGGCTCGCGATCTTCGACCGGCCCGGCAGCCACATCGTCAACAACACCGCGATCGCCACGCGCGAAGTGGTCGGGCCCTACGATCACATCGCCGTTGCGCTGATGACGCCGGCCATGGCGCTCGCCGTTGTCGGGGTGTTGGCCCTCGTGGTCTGGGCGAAGCACCGCGGTGCCGACACCCAGAAGCTGCTGCTCGTCGCGTCTCTGGCTCTGGCTACCACCATCGTCGTCTTCAACAAGGTGGGCTCACCGCAATACATGCTGTGGCTCGCCCCGATCATCGCCGTGGGCATTACGCAGGGCTGGCGAGCTTGGCGCGTCCCGGCGCTGCTGATGGTCGCGATCTCGGTGCTCACCACCTTCGTGTTCCCGATTCTCTACATGCAGCTCATCGCCGGACACCCGGGCGTGGCCATGCTGCTCACCGGGCGCAACCTGCTGCTCGTGGTGCTTCTCGGATGGGCGGTGCGCGAGTTGATCTATCTCGGTGCCCGCGCCGCCGGAGCCGAGCCGCGCTTCGAACGCCGTGCACGCCTGCGTGAAGAGCGCAGCGCGGGCATCGCCGTCTAAGCAAACCAGGCGACTAGCCCAGCCGCCGTTCGTAGCAGAGCGACGCGGCTTCACCAACGTAGGCGCCGAAGTTCGGAATGAGCGAGTAGCCCTCGCGCTCGTAGAAGCGCATCGCGTCGGGCTGCGCCGTGCCCGTCTCGAGCCGCAGCGTGCTCCAGCCGCGTTCCAGCGCCCGGGCTTCGAGCGCCCGCAGAACGGCGACCGACACGCCCGTGCCGCGCGCATACGGGGTCACAAACATTCTCTTGATCTCGGCGCTCGCGTCGTCGAGCCTGCGCAGCCCGCCGCATCCCACGGCCCGGCCTGCCGCGTCGTAGGCCACGACGAAGACAGGCACATCGGATGCCGACGGCTTGGTTCCCGGTTCGGTGTCGCCCCCGTAGCGCGCATCGATCTCGATGCGTTGCGCAGCTCGCAGTGTCTCGGAGTCGGGGTGGTCGAACGCGGTGTCGCGGATGTCGATGAACGAAGTCGTGCTCACCAGAGAACGCTACCCTTTTCAACCATGTCCCCGCAGTCGTCTCCCTTCTCCCCCACCACCGTCGTGGGCGCCCAGAATTACCCGGCCGAGCTTGTGGCCGCGGTTGTTCGTGCGACCGAGGCAGCGGCATCCGCATGCCTGCCCCTCGTGGGCTCCGGCGACAAGAACGCGGCCGACGAGCTGGCCGTCGCTGCGATGCGGGATGCCCTCGGCCTGGCCCCCTTCGACGGCACGGTCGTGATCGGCGAGGGAGAGAAGGATGAGGCTCCCATGCTCGCCAATGGCGAGCGGCTAGGAACTGGCGCGGGGCCGGCGTGCGACGTCGCGGTCGATCCCCTCGACGGAACGCGGTTGGCGGCAGAGAACCTGCCGGGCGCCGTCGCCGTGATCGCGCTGGCGCCGCGAGGAAGCATGTTCGACCCGCGCGACGTGTTCTACATGCAGAAGCTCATCGCCGGCCCGGCGGGTATCGGCGTGCTCGATGTGCGCGCGGCACCCGCGCAGAACGCCACGAGGCTGGCGGAGGCGCTGGGCAAGCCGCTGGACGAGCTTGTCATCGGCGTTCTCGACAAGCCGCGGCACGCATCCCTCATCGCTGAGCTGAGCCACCTCGGCGTGCGCGTGCATCGTGTGGCGGAGGGCGACGTGTCGATCGCGATCGCCGCAGCCACACCAGCATCGGGCATCGATGCGGTGATGGGCACGGGCGGCACTCCGGAGGGCATCATCGCGGCGTGTGCGGTGCGCTCGCTCGGCGGTTTTATGCAGGGCCGGATGGCGCCGCAGTCGGAGTCGCAGCGGGCGGCCGCCGTCGCAGCGGGCCACGACCTCACCCGCGTATTCACGCTCGACGAGCTGGTCGCGAGCGACCGAGTACTCTTCGTGTCGACCCCGGTCACCTGATCGAGGTGGTCTCTGTAAGGCCGCAGGCGGCCTAGTCGATCAGCGCGGTTCCAGTCAGTCGCGATCCGCGGCGGAGGGACGCCAGATGACGATCTCGGTGCGGCGCGCTGTGCGCGTTCCGTGCTTCAGCGACACCACATCGCCTTGCACGTCCGCCGCGAAGACGCGGCGGTTCGGGCGGTTGAGCAGCTCGTCGGCGAGGGCGCTCTCGAGTTCGCGAACGCGGCTGGTGAGGGCGTTCACCTGGTTCTCGAGCGTCAGGATGCGGGCGATGCCCTCGAGACTGACACCCTCGGCCGACAGCCGCGCGATCTCGCGCAGCTGCACGACGTTTCGCATGGAGTAGCGCCTGGACTTGCCTGGCGTGCGCGTCGGGCTGACGAGCCCCAGGCGATCGTACTGGCGAAGCGTCTGCGGATGCATGCCGGCCAGTTCGGCGGCCATGGCGATCGCGAACACCGGAGAGTTCTCGTCCATGGCCTGCCTTCCTGTCTGGCTACTGCGGGGTGAAGCGATGAGTCGAGTTACTCGTGCGCCTTCGAGAGCAGCTCGAGGCGGGGATTCTCTTGCGGCTCGACCGCGTGGAAGGCCTCGAGAGCCTCGCGCGCCTCGGGGCTGAGGTGCGCGGGAACCGCAACCTGAACGACGGCGAGCAGGTCGCCCGTGCCCTTCGAGGTCTCGACGCCGCGGCCTTTGACCCGAAGCACGCGCCCGGAGGGCGTGCCGGGCGCGACCTTGAGCTTGACAGGATCGCCGCCGAGGGTCGGAACCTCGATCGTCGCCCCGAGCGTCGCCTCAACGAAGGTCACGGGAACGTTCACGCGCAGGTTCAACCCGTCGCGTTCGAATACGGGGTGTTTGCGCACGGTCACTGTCAAGACGATATCGCCTGCCTCGCCCCCGTCGGGACTGGCCTCACCCTTGCCGCGCAATTTGATCTTCTGTCCGTCGGAGACGCCGGCCGGAATCTTCACAGTGATCGGGCGCCCGTCTGCGGTCTGCAGCTTGATCGTGTCGCCCTTGGTGGCAGTGAGAAAGTCGATGGTGGCGCGAGCTGTGACGTCGCGTCCACGGGTCGGTCCGCCGAAACCGCGGAAACCTCCGGATGAGCCGCCGAACAACCCGCCGAGCAGATCGTCGTACTGGCTCCCCGCTCCGGGCTGCGTATAGGTGTACTGCTGGCCGCCACGCCCTCCGCCGCCTCCGCCGAACATGCCGCCGAAGACGTCTTCGAAGCCTCCGCCCTGCTGGCCGGGAGCCTGGAATCGCGCTCCGGAGCCCATGGCCCGGATCTGGTCGTACTCCTTGCGCTGTTCAGGGTCGGAGAGAACTGAATGGGCCTCGGAGATCTCTTTGAACTTCGCCTCGGCCTTGGGGTCGCCGGGGTTGGAGTCAGGGTGATACTGGCGTGCGAGCTTGCGGTACGTCTTCTTGAGTTCGGCCTCGGAGATGTCCTTCGACACACCGAGCACCTTGTAGAAGTCTTTGTCGAACCAATCCTGGCTGGCCATGAAGTTTCCTTGTTTTGTTCAGCCCTTCGACAAGCTCAGGGAACGAGTCCGTTCCCTGAGCTTGTCGAAGGGGCTACCAGGTTGCGATTACGCGCTGACCGGCGTCGAGACGACGACCTTGGCCGCACGCAGAAGCGTGGAACCGAGGTAGTAGCCGGTCTCGACGACGTCGGCGACCGTCTCGACCTCGACATCGGCCGACGGCTGCTGGAAGATCGCCTCGTGCAGCTGCGGGTCGAAGACGTCGCCCACCGCCCCGAAGGGCGCCAGGCCGAGCCGCTCGGTGCCGCCACGCAACTTCTGCGCGATGGATGCGAACGGTCCGTCTCCGAGATCGCCGTGCTTCTCAGCGCGGTCGAGGTCGTCGAGCACCGGAAGGAGAACCTTCACGACATCGCCGACCGTGCGCTCCCGCTCGACCTCGCGGTTCGCCTCGGTGCGCTTGCGGTAGTTGGCGTACTCGGCCGTGACACGCTGCAGGTCGGCGAGCCGCTCTGCAGCGAGCACCTCGTCTGAGGCCGTCGACGAAGACGCACTCGATGCGTCTTCGAGAAAGCTCAGGTCGGCATCGCTCAGCGAGGTCTCGACATCAGGGCCTTCGGCCTCGATGAAGTTCGCATCTGCTGTGGCGCCATCGACGGGCTGCCCTTCGGCAGGCTCAGGGAACGATTCGTTCCCTGAGCTTGTCGAGGGGGTGTCGACCGGCTCGTCAGGCCCGTTCTCGGGGTTCGAGCGATCGGTCACAGTTACTTGTCCTTCTTGGGCTCGTCGTCTTCAACAACCTCGGCGTCGACCACGTCTTCATCAGACGAGGCATCCTGGGGAGCATCGGTCGGTGCGTCGCCTTCGGCGGCTGCATCGGCCTGGCTCGAGGCGTAGATGGCCTCACCCAGCTTGCCCTGGCTCTCGTTGAGCTTGTCGAATGCGACCTTCACGGCCTCGTCGTTGTCTTCGCCGGCAAGCGCCGTCTTGAGCTCGTCGACATCGGCCTGAACAGACGTCTTGACGTCTTCCGGCAGCTTGTCCTCGTTCTCTTTGATGAGCTTGTCGATCGAGTAGGCGAGCTGCTCGGCGTTGTTGCGCACCTCGGCGGCCTCACGACGCTTCTTGTCTTCTGCGGCGTGCTCTTCACCCTCGCGAACCATTCGGGCGATGTCTTCCTTCGAGAGGCTGGAGCCTCCCGTGATCGTCATCGACTGCTCCTTGCCGGTGCCCTTGTCTTTTGCGGACACGTGCACGATGCCGTTGGCGTCGATGTCGAAGGTGACCTCGACCTGCGGGATGCCCCGCGGAGCCGGCGCGATGCCGGTCAGCTCGAACGTTCCGAGGTTCTTGTTGTCGCGGGTGAACTGGCGCTCTCCCTGGAAGACCTGGATCGCCACGGACGGCTGGTTGTCGTCGGCCGTGGTGAAGGTCTCGCTGCGCTTGGTCGGGATGGCCGTGTTGCGCTCGATGAGCGTGGTCATCATGCCGCCCTTGGTCTCGATACCGAGGCTCAGCGGGGTGACGTCGATGAGCAGAACGTCTTTGCGCTCGCCCTTCAGTACGCCGGCCTGCAGAGCGGCGCCGACGGCGACGACCTCATCGGGGTTGACGCCCTTGTTGGGCTCCTTGCCACCCGTGAGCTTCTTGACGAGCTCGACGACGGCGGGCATACGAGTCGATCCACCGACGAGCACCACGTGGGCGATGTCGTTGACCGAGACGCCGGCCTCGCGAATCACGTCTTCGAACGGCTTCTTGGTGCGGTCGAGCAGATCGCTGGTGAGCTCTTCGAACTTGGCGCGGCTGAGCGTCTCGTCGAGGTTGGCAGGGCCGTTCTCGGTGAGCGACAGGTACGGCAGCTGGATGCTGGTCGAGGTCGACGACGACAGTTCCTTCTTCGCCTGCTCTGCGGCCTCCTTGAGACGCTGCTTGGCGATCTTGTCACCGGATACGTCGACGCCCGTGGCGTCTTTGAAGCGCTTGATCAGGTAGTCGACGACGCGCTGGTCCCAGTCGTCTCCACCCAGGCGGTTGTCACCCGAGGTCGAGCGCACCTGAATCGTGGAGAAGTCGTCGTCTTTACCGACTTCGAGGAGCGACACGTCGAACGTTCCGCCACCGAGGTCGAAGACCAGAATGAGCTCGTCTTCCTTGCCCTTGTCGAGGCCATAGGCCAGAGCAGCCGCGGTCGGCTCGTTGATGATGCGCAGCACGTTGAGGCCCGCGATCTCACCGGCCTCCTTCGTGGCCTGGCGCTCGGCGTCGTTGAAGTAGGCGGGAACCGTGATGACCGCATCGGTGACGGTGTCGCCCAGGTAGGACTCTGCATCGCGCTTGAGCTTGGCGAGGATTCGAGCCGACAGCTCCTGCGGGGTGTAGGGCTTTCCGTCGATGTCGACGGTCCAGTTGGTGCCGATGTGACGCTTCACCGAGGAGATGGTGCGGTCGACGTTGGTGACGGCCTGGCGCTTGGCGGTCTCGCCGACGAGAACCTCGCCGTCTTTGGTGAATGCGACCACCGAGGGGGTCGTGCGGAAGCCTTCCGCGTTGGCGATGACGGTGGGTTCTCCACCTTCGAGGACCGCGACCACCGAGTTGGTGGTACCGAGGTCGATTCCTACTGCACGAGCCATGTGAGTGATTTCTCCTTGTTTGCTGGCGGGACCGACGTTCTCACTTCAAGAATGTCTAAGTTCTCACAAGGGTTGAGCCTTGTTGACTCAAGCTTGCCAGCGGGCGAAATCAATGTCAAGCGCTCACAGCTAAAGTTGAGTTTGCTTGACTCAACTTTTTCGCGTCGCGAGGCCGCGCTCGCTGCGGTCAGTCCCGGATGCGCGAGGGTTGCGCCAGGCGGGCGTCTCGCGCCGCGTAGACAGCACCATCGACGACCCGAGAGGGATGCGACCCGAGTGCGATCACCTCGACGGCCGCGTCGAACGGCGGCTCCACTAGCGATCCGAGTACGCCGAGATATCCGTCGAGCACAACCAGCTCGCCCCCGAGCACCGCGGCGGCGGCTTCGATCGCCTGCCCGACCGCCCCCATTGCCCCTGTCAGCACCGCGATGGCGCCCTCCTGCCCCTCCGACAATGCGGCAACGAACGCTGACAGAGCCTCTCGTGGAAAGCGGTCGACGAGCTCGGCGGCATCGTCGGGAGCCATCACCCCCGATGTCGTCAGGAGCGCCGACAGGTCAATCACGTCGCCGAGCCTCTGTGCCTCTCTCCCCGGGGCCTGCACGGGAATGCGCGCGAAGTCCGCTTCGCCCGACGGCCCGGAGCTCAGCGGCTCGCCCGCGAGAAGGATCGCGCCGACGACGGTTCGTTCTCCCCCGAAATACAGCGCCGTGCGATCGCCGATGCGGTCGCGCAATTCGCCGCGCGCGAGCCCCAGCACTGCCACCGCGCTGTCGCGCGCGAATTCGACGATCGCTCCGGCGCATCCGCCCGCCTGAAGCTGCTCGCGCACACACGTCATGAGGTCGACATCGCTCCAGCCGAGGGACTCGGCTCGGGCAACAGAATCACCGCACGGCGATAGTGTCCCTGGAACCGAGATCGTGATAGCCGTCAGTCTTCGGTGCGGGTCTATCGACTCGACGATCCAGTCGATGGCGGCCCGGAGCATCCGAATCGCCGGCGCCGGATCGCCGCCGCGCAGATCGGCCCTGTCGGCGTAACTGCCCAGATGATCGCCACCCACCGTGGCCGTCTTCGCCTGCACACCTTCGACATCCACTCGCAGCCCCGCCACAACCCAGGCATCACCCGACAGCGACACCGCGTGAGTGGGACGGCCGAGCCGCGGTTGTGTTCCGGCAAGACCCTCATTCACTAGATCAAGCGTCTTCAGTTCGCCGATCATGCCGGTGAGCGTCGACAGCCCCAGGCTCGACGAAGCCGCGATCTGAGCCCTGGACGAGGGACCGTTGTCGCGCAGATAACGCAGTACGAGAGCGAGATTGTGCTCGCGCAGATCTGCCGTGTCTCCGCCGCGCCCACGGTCGAAGAGGCCCCCCCGGTGCCGGTTCATGCCCATAATTTTAGACCCGAAATTATCAGCGTCGGCATGATTCACTGAGCGTGCACACATTGTCTCCTGCCTCGACGCCTTGCACGGCTACTGTGTGATCATGACTCAGAACTCCGGCGGCGCCGCCGGTGACGCAACCGGCCCAGCCGACGCCTCGACACCGGCTCAGATGCCCCTCGTCGCCAACACGGGCGCCGCACTCGCTGTCGGACTCGACCTGCAGATCGCACCTGTTCCGGCACGACAGGTGAGGTCGTGGGCGCTGTGGGACTGGGCGACCCAGCCGTACAACTCGGTCATCCTCACGCTCATCTTCACGGCTCTGTACCTGACCACCGATGTGTTCCTGCCCGCCGACGTCGCTGCGCTGCCCGATACGGATCCGGTCAAGGTCGCAGGCCTCGCCGATCTGGCGAGCGGTTTCGGTTTCGCAATCTTCATCGCGGGGCTGGTGATTCTCGTTCTCGCTCCCGTTCTCGGCCAGCGCGCTGATCGCTCAGGTAGCCGCAAGGCGGGGCTGCTGCTCTATACGATCCTGCTCGTCGCGAGCATGGGCGCACTCTTCTTCGTGCAGGGGCAGCCGAGTTACTTCGTGCTCGGAGCCTCTCTCGTCGCCATCGGCAGCGTCTTCAGCGAACTCGCCGGAGTCAACTACAACGCGATGCTCGTGCAGGTGTCGACGAAGAAGACGATCGGCCGGGTCAGTGGACTCGGCTGGGGACTCGGCTACATCGGCGGCATCGTCGCACTCGTCCTCGTTGTCGTGGCGTACAGCGCCGACTGGTTCGGACTCCCGCAAGAAGATGGCCTGCCGTTTCGCATCGTCGCCGTGGGCTGCGCCATTTGGACCGTCATCTTCGCCATCCCCATCTTCGTGTTCGTTCCCGAAGCACCGTCCGCGCCATCCGTCGGCCCCAAAGTCGGCTTCTTCGCGAGTTACGCGGTTCTCGTCAAAGACATAGCGCGTCTCTACCGCGAGAGCCGACATACGTTCTGGTTCCTGATGGCCAGCGCCGTCTACCGCGACGGGCTCGCCGGTGTCTTCGCCTTCGGAGGGATCATCGCCTCGGGCATCTTCGGCTTCAAATTCCTCGAGGTGGTCGCCTTCGGAATCGCAGCCAACCTCGTGGCGGGCGTGAGCACGATCATCTCCGGGCGCTTCGACGACCGCTTCGGGCCGCGCGCCGTCATCCTCATCTCGCTCCTCGGCCTCGTCGTGGCAGGCACCGCCGTCTTCGCCCTGCACGACGCCGGCAAGATCGTCTTCTGGATCGGTGGGCTGGCGCTCTGCCTGTTCGTCGGCCCTGCCCAAACCGCGTCGCGTTCTCTGCTCGCCCGGGTCTCCCCCGAAGGCCGCGAGGGAGAGATCTTCGGTCTCTACGCCACGACCGGCCGCGCGGCGAGCTTCATCTCGCCCGGGCTGTGGTCACTGTTCATCGCGCTGGGGGGAGCGCAGTACTGGGGAATTCTCGGGCTCGTGCTCGTCGTGGCGGTGGGTCTGGTGCTGATGTTCTTCGTGAAACTGCCCGACCTGCGCGCCTCGGCGTTCGCCGAGTAGCCGCCCTCCGGCATCCGCTGCCTGTTGCTCGGGGCGACGGATGTTGCCGGTCGCCCGGGCACATCCGTCGCCCCGAGCAACACTCGCGCCGAGGTGAGGCGCGAACCTAGGGGACCAGCACCCACAGCCAGATCAGCAGCATGGTCACGACGAATCCGCACACGAAGTTGAACAGCAGGAAGCGGCGCCACCCGGTGTTCGCGCGCTCCGCATCCGCGTCGGCGATCGACCAGTACGGCAGAACGCTCAGCGCGTACGGCAGCACCAGCAGTCCGCCCAGCGGGCCGGGCCACGTGGTGAAGAGCATCAGCACTCCGCCCAGCAGATAGGCGACGAAAGCGAAACGCACCGTGGCCGCCCCGCCGATGACGGTCGCGATCGAGGAGATGCCCCCCTCGCGGTCGGCGACGATGTCTTGCACCGCGCCGAACGCGTGGCTGGCCACGCCCCAGAGAAAGAACGCCGCCAACACGGCCCAGAGCGCGGGCGTGAACGCAGCCCCGGCCAGCACCAGCCCGTAGACCGCCGGACTCACGAAGTGGGTGCTCGAGGTGAGCGAGTCGATGAACGGGCGCTCTTTGAACCGCAGCTTCGGCGCGCTGTACGCCAGCACGGCGAAGAGGCTCACGGCGAGCACGAGCCACGACAGAGGAGACCCGACCGCGACAAGGAAAACCACGAACGGCACATTCGTGATGGCCACGGCCCAGAGGGTAATGCGATGCAGCGACTTGTCGAGCACCGCGCCCTCGACGCCGCCCTTGCGCGGGTTGCGCATGTCGGACTCGTAGTCGAAGACGTCGTTGATTCCGTACATCGCCAGGTTGTAGGGAATCAGAAAGTACAGCGTTCCCAACACGAACACGAGGTCGACCTCGCGCGTGACCAGCAGGTATCCGGCCGCGAACGGGAACGCCGTGTTGACCCACGAGAGGGGCCGCGACGACAGCAGCAGCTGGCGGATCATGCGCCCGGCTCCGCGCTGACTCCGGTGCCGGATGCGCGCGAGCCCGCGGGCAACAGCATCCAGAGCGACGGCAGCAGAATCGCGGCGGCAACCGCGTACGCGAAGTCCTCGAGCGGCGCGATGCCGACGAACGCGCCGGAGATAAGGGACGGCTCGTACCCGACGAGCCCCACGCCGATCATCACGTTGTCGAAGACCGCGGTCATCACCAGCAGAACGCCGAGGGTGATGGCGATCGCGACCCATGGCCGGGTGCTCCGGATGCGCAGGGCTGCGACGATCGCGACCAGCGCGACCACAGCGAGGAAGATCGCGTTGAGCGTCCAATAGGTCATGGGCGTACCTCGCCGCGAGCAGCAGGAGCGTGGCCGGTGGCCCGACCACGCGTCAGGAACCCGAACAGATTCATCGCGAGGTAGCAGAGCAGGGTAAGGAAGAAGAGCTCCTCGACCGGCAGCTCGGGAGCCAGCTGGAGGCCTGTCATAAACGACGTCTCGCCGCGAAAGAAGATGCCGAGCCCGATGCCCGCCAGATCCCAGCCGACGAAGAACACGAGACCCGCGACGAGAACAATGGTCGCCCGCCGCGCGTCCCTGAAGAAGAACAGCATGAAACGGCGGTCGAGCACCACCATGCCCGTGATCGAGACGAGGAGCGCGAGCAGGTACAGCAGACCCATCAGTCGCCGGGCCCCGCCGCAACCGGCTCCGCCAGAGCACCCGTGGTCGTGTCGCCGCGCAGTCGCTTGATCACGAGCTCGGCGCTGATCAGGCACATGGGCAGGCCGATTCCGGGAATCGTGGATCCGCCGGCGTAGACGAGCCCGTCGACCTTCTTCGACACGTTGCCCGCCCGGAAGAACGCGCTCTGCCCCAGGGTGTGCGCAGGTCCGAGAGCGGTGCCCTTCCACGAGTTGAGGTCGTCGACGAAGTCGGCCGGCCCCACCGTGCGTCGAACGACGATGCGGTCGGCGAGGTCGGGAACGCCCGCCCACTCGGCCACCTGCGCGATCGCGGCATCGGCGATCTTCTCGACCCGCGCATCCCCCTGGCCGTTCTCGCCACCGTGACCGATGGCCGGGTCGGCGGGAATCGGAACCAGGATGAAGATGTTCTCGTGGCCCGCCGGCGCGACGGTGTCGTCGGTGGCGCTGGGACGGCAGACATAGATCGAGGCGGGCTCGGGAACCGAGGTGGCCCCCTTCGGCCCGAAGCGGCCGAACCGGCTCGCTCCGAAGATCTTGCCGAAGTCGCCCTTCCAGTCTTTGGTGAAGAACAGCGAGTGGTGCGCGAGCTCGGGAAGCTCGCCCGCGACACCGAGGTAGACGAGCACGGCGCTGGGGCCCGCCGTCTTCTTCTCCCAGTACGACTCGGGGTAGGTCTGCAATTCGGGCAGCAGCATGGTGGTCTCGACGTGGCGCAGGTCTGCGGTGGCGACAACGAGGTCTGCCTCGAGCTCGTGAGCCCGGCCCTCCTCGTCGAGGTAGTGCACGCCGCCGACACGGCTGCGGTCGGATGCGCGTGGCGCGGCCACGGGGTCGGCCGCGGCGCCCGACGGCGCGGCCGCGCCGTTGCCGTGCGCATCCACCTCGCCCGCCAGAACCCGACGCAGCTCGTCGCGATCGATCACATTCGTGTCGAACTCGGTGGTCTCGTAGTCGTAGACGCTCTTCTCGGGTTCGGGGGCCTTCAGCGCCGGGTCGAGCTCGAGCACGATGCGCGTCACGGTGGCGCCCGTGTGAATCTCGGCGCCGGCCTCTCGGGCGATGTTCTCGATGCTGGCGATCACCTGGCCGAAGCCGCCCTGGGGGTACAGCACACCATCGTTCATGTCGAGGTGGCTCATCAGGTGATACATGCTCGGCGCGGCATACGGCGACGATCCGAGGAAGACAGCGGGGTAGCCGAGGATCTGCTGCAGCCTCGGATCGCGTACCGTGCGCCCTGCGAAGCTGGCCAGGGTCTCGGTAAGGAGACGCACCAGTCGGGGCGTGCGAGTGACGACGGGGCCGACCGCGAGCGGTTTCAGGTCTTCGAAGGTGGAGTAGAGGAAGTACTTCTTGGCCAGGTCGTATGTCTCGGCGGCCGAGTCGAGGTAACCCGCCATCTTGACGCCCGTGCCGGGCTCCAACGATTCGAACAGTTCCAGATTCGAGTCGAGATCGCTACGGATGTCGACCGTGGTCTCTTCTCCCTCGAAGAAAACGCGGTATCCGGGGTCGAGGCGGGTGAGGTCGAGCTGCTCTGCGGCCGATGTTCCCATGAGCTTGTAGAAGTGATCGAAGACCTCGGGCATCAGGTACCACGAAGGGCCGGTGTCGAAGGTGAAGCCGTCCTTCTTCCAGACTCCGGCTCGGCCGCCGACCGCCCCCTGCTTCTCGAGCACGGTAACCGAGTAGCCCTCGCGGGAGAGGAGCGCAGCGCTCGCCAGCCCGCTGATTCCGGCCCCGATCACGATGGCCCGTCGAGGCTCGCTCTGCGGGTCAGTACTTCCACCGGCGGCGTTCAAGGCTGTCACTCGTGCTCCTTCGGTAGACGACCAGCGGCAGCAAGGGCCGCGATTCGCATCTTAACGGGGTTGGGCACGCGGATGCGGGTGGTCACCAACACCGACGCCGGCGTTTCGCGCAGGCGGCGGGTGAGTTCGGCGAAGAGGCCCTGCGCGAGCACCACCGCACGCCGCGATGATGCCGGCAGAAGAGTGAGCGTGCTGCAGGCGATGTCGAGGTCGTTCTGAATGTCTTCGATGATCGCGGTCTTCTGCTCCTCGGTGAACGAGTCGACGTCGACCCCGGGAAAGTAGCTGCGGCCGAGCGCGGTGAAGTCCGCGGCGAGGTCGCGCAAGAAGTTGATCTTCTGAAAAGCGGCCCCGAGATGGCGGGCTCCGTCGACGAGCCGCGCATCGTCTGCATCGGAGTAGCGGTGGCCGACGAGGAAGGCTTTGAGGCACATCAGCCCCACGACTTCGGCGGAACCGTAGACGTAGCGGTCGAAAGATTCCGGCGTGTGTGCGGTCTGACTCAGGTCGGCGCGCATCGATGCGTAGAACGGCTCTGTCAGTTCCTCGCCGAACCCTGTCTCGCGGGCGGTCAGGGCGAACGCGTGCACCACCAGGTTCGTACTGAACCCGCAGCGCATCGCCTCGTTCGTCTCGGCCTCGAGCGTGTCGAGCTGCGACCGGATGGCATCCGCCGCAAGACACGCCTCGGCGGCGACGCCGTCGACGACCTCGTCCGCGAGCCGCACAAGAGCGTAGATGTTCTCGACGTGCTGGCGCACAGGCGGCGAGAGAAGCTTGGACGCGAGCCCGAACGACGTGGAGTATCGGCGAATGACTACGGCCGATGCCTCCATGGCGACGCGGTCGTACAACGAGCGAGGCTGAGTCATTTGGCCCGTTCCAGCACCGTCGAGACGAAGCCGCGGAACTCTGCGCGAACCGAATCGGGAAGAGAAGCCGAGGCCAGGTGCTCCCACGCCCGATTGGCGAAGTCGCTGGCGAGAGCCTCGGCGTAGCGCCGCGCCCCGCTGGATTCGAGCAGAGTACGGATGCGCTGCGCCCCTTGCTCGTCGAGGCCGGCGTCGCCGAACAACGGCTCGATCTGGGCCCACTGCTCGGTGGTCGCCGCGTAGGCGATGAGCACGGTGCGCTTGCCCTCACGGAGGTCCCCGAGGGTGGACTTTCCGGTATCGCCCTCGTCACCGAAGACACCGAGGAGATCGTCGACGATCTGATAGGCGATGCCAAGATTGCGTCCGAAAGATCCGAGGGCTTCGACGGCTTCGTCGTCGGCTCCTGCCAGCACGGCCCCGGCCTGCAGCGGAGTCTCGAAGGAGTAGACCGCCGTCTTCAGCCGCTCCATGTCGACGATGTCATCGACGGACGGCGGATCAGGGTGAAGCGAGAAGTCGACATCGAGCAGCTCTCCGGCGGCCGATGCGAACATGGCCTCGTCGAGGATCTCGTGGAGGCGCTCGCGCAGAACGCCAGCGACACCACTGCGGTCAAGCAGACGGAAGGCGTTGAAGAGGGCGAGATCACCGGCGATGACGGCGACGGAGAGCCCCCGATGCTCCGCGGTGGGGATGGGGATTCCCGCGGTCTGCGCCAAATCGCGGTAGCTTCCGGACACGTTGGGGCCGCCGCGACGGATGAAGTCGCGGTCGATCACGTCGTCGTGCACGATGAGCGCGGTGTGCAGCAACTCGAAGGCGGCGCCCACGTATGCGGCGGTCTCCGAATCGGTTCCCCCGAAGGCCTCGTAGGCCGCCAACACCATCGACGGCCTGAATCTCTTGCCACCTGCGGAGTTCTTCTCGAGCGTCTCCCAGAGAGTCACATAGCGGGGGCCGATTGTCGAGGCGCGGGTCTTGGCGATCCCGAAGAAGCGGTCGAGGACAGCATCGACATGCTGTCGGCGCCTCTGGGTCACCACCACGAGATCATGCGTATCCACAATTCGAGGCTAACTTACGAGACTGTCTAAGTACCTCGCCTGATCGAGGGATTGCGAAATTCCTTCAGTCGGCTGACTATTCGCTCGCTCTGTCAGAATGAGGGCATGTCTTCTCGCGAACAGGTGGTCCTCCTTTCTGAGGAGGGGACGCCGATCGGAACGGCCGACAAGGCCACGGTGCACACGAACGACACGGCACTGCACCTGGCGTTCTCCTGCCATGTCTTCGACGAGCAGGGCCGAATCCTGGTGACTCGACGCTCGCTCGACAAGGTGGCATGGCCGGGCGTCTGGACCAACTCGTTCTGCGGACACCCCGCCCCCGGCGAGGAGATGACCGATGCTGTCGCCCGCCGCGCGGAACGCGAACTGGGCATCACGCTCGACGATGTCACCGTGGCCCTGCCGGACTTTCGGTATCGGGCGACCGACGCATCCGGAATCGTCGAATACGAGATCTGCCCGGTCTTCACCGCCACCACGAGCGACAACGTCGCGGGCAGGCCCGACGAGGTCGCCGAGTGGAACTGGGTCGACCCGGACGCTCTGCGCACGTCCGTCGCCAGCACGCCGTGGGCATTCAGCCCGTGGCTGACCCTGCAGCTTCCCTTGCTGAGCGAGGCCACCGCGCAGCAGCGCTGACAATCTTGCAGAACTTATGCCGTTCGGGGCATTCAACTCCCTCGCACCGGTAGACTGGAACTCCACACGGCCGCTTGCGACCGGGCGCGAACCGTTCCCCGGCTAATAATCTGGGGGAGCCGAAATGATCATCTCTCTCCTCGGCTTCGCACTCGCCGGGCTCGTTCTGCCGTCACTCACCGCCCGCTTCGGCCCACGGATGTTCGTGGTGGCGGCGGTCGTTCCAGCCACGGTTTTCGCCTGGCTTCTCTTCCAGATCCCGGCTGTCACCCGAGGCGAGACGCCCACTGAGCTGCATCCGTGGGTTCCGCAGCTCGACCTCGCCTTCGCGTTCCGGCTCGATGCCCTGTCGCTCACGATGGCACTCATCGTCACGGGCGTCGGAGCACTCGTCGTGCTCTACTGCGCCCGCTACTTCCGGCGCGGCGAAGACGGCCTGGGCCGCTTCAGCGGCGTGCTCCTCGCCTTCGCCGGCGCCATGTTCGGTCTCGTCGTCAGCGACGACATCTACATGCTCTTTATGTTCTGGGAGGCGACCACCGTCTTCTCCTACCTGCTCATCGGCCAGTACACCGCGAAACGCAAGAGCCGCGGTGCGGCCCTGCAGGCTCTGCTGGTGACCACGGCTGGTGGCCTCGCCATGCTGGTGGGCGTCGTCATCCTGGCCGTCGAATCGGGCACCACGCGGGTGTCGCAGATCGTCGCCGACCCGCCGCAGGCATCCGGTCTCATTACTGTCGCCGTTCTTCTTGTGCTCGTCGGTGCGCTCTCGAAGTCGGCCCAGGTCCCCCTGCACTTCTGGCTGCCCTCCGCCATGGCCGCGCCGACTCCGGTGAGCGCCTATCTGCACGCGGCGGCGATGGTGAAGGCCGGCATCTTCCTGATCGCGCTGCTCGTTCCCGCGTTCGGCGACACTCCCGGATGGCGGCCGCTGCTCGTCGGCATCGGTGTGCTGACCATGCTGGTCGGCGGATGGCGGGCTCTGCGTCAGCACGATCTCAAGCTGCTGCTCGCTTACGGCACCGTCAGCCAGCTCGGCTTCCTTACCGTCGTCGTGGGCTACGGCACCCGCAACGCCGCCCTCGCCGGCATCACGCTCATCACCGGGCATGCACTGTTCAAGGCCACCCTGTTCCTTGTGGTCGGCATCATCGACAACCGTCTCGGCACCCGCGACCTGCGCAAGATCAGCGGGCTCGGGCGGCAGGCTCCGCTCCTGGCGATCGTCGCGACGCTCGCCGCTGCGTCGATGGCCGGGCTACCTCCCCTGCTGGGCTTCGTCGCGAAAGAGGCCACGTTCACGGCCCTGCTCGAAGACGCCGAGCACGGGGCTCCCCTCGGTCTCGTCGCCCTCATCGGCGTCTCCCTCGGCTCCGTTCTCACTGTGGCCTACACCGCGCGTTTTCTGTGGGGAGCGTTCGCACGCAAGCCCGGGGTCGAGCCCGCCGAGTTCGTGCACGAGCACGTCGACTTCCTCATGTCGCCGGCCATTCTGGCCCTCACGAGCCTCGGCCTCGGCATCGCCTCCCCGCTGCTCGATCCCCTCTTCGGCCTCTACGCCGACACCGTTCCACCGCTCAGCGGCGAGGCTCTGGCCGTCTCGAGCGAGGCCCCGGATGCGGCCCACCTCGCCCTCTGGCACGGTCTCGAGCCGGCCCTCGGCATCTCGGCCGTCACCCTCGTTCTCGGGCTCGCACTCTTCGCCGCACGCACCCGGGTGTCCGCCATCCAGAGCCGCGTGCCGTCGCTGATCGACTCCGCCCGCGGCTACAGCCGTGTTGTGCACCTCGTCGACCGCGGCGCCGTGCGCCTCACCCGGGTGACCCAGACCGGCTCGCTGCCGATCTACGTGGCCACGATCCTGGTCGTTCTCGTGGCGGCCGTCGGAACGGCACTCGCGCTGGTCGGCGAGCTGCCGGGCTCGTTCAGAATCTGGGATTCGCCGGCGCAGCTGCCCATCGCGATCGTTATGGGCGTCGCCACGATCGCCGCCGCCCGAGCACACAAGCGCTTTATGGCCGTGGTGCTGGTCGGCGTCACCGGCTATGGCATGGCCGCTCTCTTCGCCCTGCAGGGGCGCCGCCGACCTCGCACTGACGCAGGCGCTCGTCGAGACCGTCACCCTGGTGACCTTCGTGCTCGTGCTGCGCCGACTGCCGTCGGCCATCGGCCAGGATCACGGCCGCCGGCACCGCATCGTGCGGGCCGTCATCGGCGTGGGTGTCGGCATCCTGATGTCTGTCGTCGCCGTCGTCGCGCTCGGCTCGCGTATCGCCGAACCCATCTCGTTGAAATTCCCCGAGCTCGCCTACGAGGGCGGGCACGGGCGCAACGTCGTGAACGTGCTGCTGGTCGACATCCGCGGATGGGACACCCTGGGCGAGATGAGCGTGCTCGTTGTGGCCGCCACGGGTGTCGCCAGCCTGGTGTTCCTCTCTCGCCGCAGCAGCGACATGCCACGGCTCGGGCCCGAGACCGAGCGACCGCGCTGGTTCGCCCATCGCAAGCGCATGGCGCAGGCTCCGATCGAGGCGACGGCGAGCGCCGGCGTGACTCCCGACGGCGCGGCTCCATCACAGGAGAAAGGCAACCAGCGCACGCCATGGCTGCTTGCCGGCAAGACGCTCGCGCCCGAGAACAGATCGATCATTCTCGAGGTTGTCGTGCGCCTGCTGTTCCACTCGGCCATCATCGTGTCGGTCTATCTGCTGTTCGCCGGCCACAACATTCCCGGCGGCGGTTTTGCCGGAGGCCTCGTCGCCGGGCTCGCTTTCGTGGCCCGCTATCTGGCGGCCGGCCGCTTCGAACTCGGTGAGGCCGCCCCCATCGATGCCGGAAAGCTGCTCGGCTTCGGTGTTCTGTTCGCGGGCGGCACTGCTCTCGTGCCGATCTTCTTCGGCGTCGACGCGCTTACCTCCACCTGGTTCGAGGCCGAGTTGCCCGTGATCGGCCACCTCGAGTTCGTTACCTCGACCCTGTTCGATATCGGCGTCTATCTCGTGGTCGTGGGTCTCGCGCTCGACATCCTCCGCAGCCTCGGCGCAGAGATCGACAGGCAGCAAGAAGAAGATCACGGCGACGAAAGCTCACCCGACGACGGCATCCCCGGTGCCCACAAGGTCAACACGCTGAGCCACACACCCGACGAGCCCACGCCCGACACGCCCGCCACCGCCAACGCCACCGAGAGGAGCACCCGATGAGCGCCTCCCTGGTTCTGATCCTGCTGATGGCGGTGCTGTACGCGGGCGGCGTCTACCTCCTTCTCGGCCGCAGCATGACCCGCATGCTCCTGGGCTTCCTGCTCGTCGGCAACGCCACCAACCTGCTCATCCTGATCATCGCGGGGCCGGCGGGCCTTGCACCGATCGTGGCCGACGGCGTCGAGCCATCCGAGATGCACGACCCGCTGCCCGAGGCGCTCATCCTCACCGCCATCGTCATCACCTTCGGTGTCTCCGCCTTCCTGCTCGCCCTCATCTACCGCTCATGGCGCATCGCACGGGCAGACGTCGTGACCAGCGACGAGGCCGATGTGGCCGTGGGCGGCGCAGACAGCTCCATCGACGACGAGGAGAGCAGCGAGGCCGAAGACGGCTCGGGCGAAGACACCGAATTCGAAGGGCGAGCGGAGGCGAAGACATCGTGAACGCACTGATGAATTCACTCATTCCACTCGTTGTTCTCCTTCCCCTCATCGGCGCCGCCGGCGCCCTCGTGGCGGGCCGCCGACCGAAGCTGCAGGTCACGTTCTCGATCACCGTGCTGTCGCTCGTGGTGCTCACGAGCGCCGTGCTCGTCTACCTCACCGACCAGACCGGGGGCCACGCCGTCACGGTCGGCGGCTGGTCGGCCCCATTCGGCATCGTGCTGGTGGTCGACAGACTCTCAGCCCTGATGCTGCTGATCTCGTCGATCGTGCTGCTGTGCGTTCTCGTGTTCTCGGTGGGTCAAGGTATGGCCGACGGCGATCGCGAGACGCCGGTGTCGATCTACCACCCGAGCTACCTGATTCTGGCCGCCGGAGTGTTCAACGCCTTCATCGCGGGCGACCTGTTCAACCTCTACGTCAGCTTCGAGATCCTGCTCGTGGCGAGCTACGTGCTGCTCACACTCGGCGGAACCCAGGCTCGAATCAAGGCCGGCATCACCTACATCATCGTGAGCCTCGTGTCGTCGATGCTGTTCCTCGCCTCGATCGCCATGATCTACGGCGCCACCGGAACCGTGAACATCGCCCAGCTGTCGGTGCGCCTCGGCGAGCTGCCGGCCGACATCCAGCTCGTGCTTCAGATCATGCTGCTCGTGGCCTTCGGCATCAAGGCGGCCGTCTTCCCCCTGTCTTTCTGGCTTCCTGACTCCTATCCCACGGCTCCGGCTCCGGTCACGGCGGTGTTCGCGGGTCTGCTCACCAAGGTCGGTGTCTACGCGATCATCCGCACAGAGACGGTCCTCTTTCCCGGCAACACTCTGCAGACGGTGCTTCTCGTCGTCGCGCTGCTCACCCTGGTCATCGGCATCCTGGGCGCCGTCGCGCAATCAGACATCAAGCGGATGCTGTCATTCACGCTGGTCAGTCACATCGGTTACATGATCTTCGGCATCGCGATCGGAACGGTGGCCGGAATGGGGGCCACCATCTACTACGTGATCCACCACATCACTGTGCAGACCACGCTGTTCTTGGCCACCGGACTCGTCGAGCGACAGGGCGGAACGACAGCTCTCAATCGACTCGGCGGTCTGCTCAAGGCATCGCCGGTCATCGCCGTACTGTTCTTCATTCCGGCCCTGAACCTCGGCGGCATCCCGCCGTTCTCCGGCTTCATCGGCAAACTCGGACTGTTCGAGGCCGGAGCGCAGACACCATCGCCGCTCATCTGGGTGCTCATCGGTGCGGGCGCGCTCACCTCGCTGCTCACGCTCTATGCCCTGATGCGCGCGTGGAGCCTCGCTTTCTGGCGGCCGAAGCGCGAGGCCCACGAAGAGGAGTCGCCGGCACTCGACCGCATCGAGGAGGCCCCTGAGGAGACCTCCGCAGTTCAGGAGACGAAAGCCTCGCCCCGCATCATGATCGGAGCGACCGTGGCAATGGTCACGGTGAGCGTCGCCCTCACCGTCTTCGCGGGCCCCCTTTACTCCATGGCCACCCGCGCGGCGGAGACCCTGGAAAGTCCCGCAGACTACATCTCGCTGGTCTTCCCCGAAGGAGGCGTCTCGTGAGCGGGGTGAAGGGCTCGATCTGGCGGCAGGTTCCGCTGCTGCTGTGGCTCGTCGTTCTCTGGACCCTCTTGTGGGATCAGGTGTCCGTGCTCAGCGTCGTCACCGGCATCCTGCTCGCCCTGCTCGTGACCCGCGTGTTCTACCTGCCGCCGGTCGAGCTGCCCGACCGGGTCAATCCGCTGGGCCTTGTCATCTTCATCGCGCATTTCGCGTTCGATCTGGTGCGCGCATCGTTCCAGGTGGCGTGGTTGGCTGTCGATCCGCGCGGCGTGCCCACGAGCTCCATCGTCGCTGTGCAGCTGTCGACGAAATCCGATCTGAGCCTCACGCTCACTGCACTGGCCGTCTCGCTCGTGCCCGGGTCGCTGGTGGTCGAGGCAGACCGGCAGGACGACATCCTCTATCTGCACGTTCTCGGCACCGAGACGCCGGCCGACGTCGAGAAGGCCCGCGCCGACGTGATCGCGGTCGAAGAGCGCATCGTTCGCGCGATCGGCTCGCGCGACGATGTGCGCCGCGTCAATCTGTCACGAGCCGAGCGGTCTCTCGGTCCTATCGTCTCCGGGCGGCGCCAGCGCGCGTGGGAAGAGCGACATCCGATCATTCCGGTCGAACAATATCCGAGCGAAGGAGGCTACCCCGAATGAGCATCGTCGTTTATATCGCCGGCGCACTGTTCGCCGCCGCCGCCCTCTTCGCCGTCGTGCGCATCTGGCGCGGCCCCTCGATCCTCGACCGCATGGTGGCCGCCGACATGCTGCTCTCGACCCTCATCTGCGTACTGGGAACCGAGATGGTCTACAACCACCACACGCGAACCCTGCCCGTGGCGCTGGTTCTCGCCATGTTCGCCTTCGTCGGCTCGGTCAGCGTGGCCCGGTTCGCGACGAAGCAGAAAGACGCTGAGGCGAACAAGGCAGAAGAGGGCACCTCACCACTCGATCCCTCGCTCGACCAGCTGGCGGGAGGCGAGAAATGACCGTAGACACCTGGTTCGAGGTAGCCTCGTCGGCGTGCCTGCTCATCGGCGCCCTGCTGAGCCTCGCGGCCGGCATCGGGCTCCTGCGTTTTCCCGATGCGCTTTCTCGTATGCACGCGGCGACCAAGCCGCAGATCGCGGGCTTGGCGTTCATCCTGCTCGCCGTGGGCCTCGAGGCGCGCAACTGGGCGACCATCTCGACACTGATCCTGGTGATGCTGTTCCAGATGCTCACGGCTCCCGTGGCCGCGCACATGATCGGCCGCGCCGCCTACCGCACCCGCCACCTGCGCCGCGAGCTGCTGCTCACCGACGAGCTGGCCGACGTGGTCGATCGGGCCAGCCACGACCTGGCGACAGACCCGGCCACCAGACCGCAGTAACGACCCGTTCCTCACGGCGTCAGTAGTCGGTGTGGCCCAGACTGGCAGCAGCGACGAAACGCGCCACGTTTCTGGCGGCACCGTGCAACTCGAAGAGCACCAGTTCGTTGTCACCCTCGCGCACGAGCGCACCGGGAACGTAGAGAGTGGTCGCCGGGCCGCGGCTCCAGTAGCGGCCGAGGTTGAAGCCGTTCACGAACGCCTGCCCCTTGCCCCAGCCGTCGGTGCTCAAGAAGAGATCGGTGTCGGCGGGTGCGGCAAAGGTGCCGCGCACGAACGACGGGCCGGATACGGCGGAGCCGTTCTCGATCGGTTCATAAAGGCCCGTCGGCACGTCTGACACCACGGCGTCGAAGTCGAGCTCGAGCACGCTCCAGCCGGTGACGTTCTCGCCACTGATCGATACTCCCCCGATGAGACCCTTGTGCTCGCCGATGCGGGGGCCGTAGTTCACTCGCCCCTGGTCTTCGACAAGGATCGAGAGCGAGGCTGCGCGGGGCGCGGCGGGCAGAGTGAGGCTGGCATCGTGATGGTCTCGCTGCAGCACGCCGACGGGGGCACGATCGACGAAAACCTGTGCCCTGTCGCGCACCTCACCGACGGTCAGAACTCGGCCGCCGTCGGCGTCCGAATCCGCCGCCGCATCGATCTCAGCCGTGTACAACGCGAAGCCTCGGAACTGCGCGCGCTCGTCCATCGTGGGCAGCGCGTCGACGGTGACGGTCTCGCCGAGCCGACCCGCGGCATCCCACAGTGACACCCGCTCGTCGAGCACGACCTCGATGTCGGGCGCCGGGCCAGCCGCGTCGGGAACCTCCTCGGGAACAGGAGCGTAGCGCGCGATGACCTCACGGAACGCCCAGAACTTCTCGCCAGGCTCGCCCGACTCGGTAAGCGGCGCGTCGTAGTCATAGCTCGTGACAGTGGGCTGGAATACGCCCTTGTCGTTCGCGCCATTCGTGAAGCCGAAGTTGGTGCCTCCGTGGAACATGTAGATGTTCACCGATGCCCCCGCCGCGAGCAGCGCGTCGAGTTCGCGAGCCGAATCCTGGGCGTCAGTCACATGGTGATGCGCGCCCCAGTGATCGAACCAGCCGTCCCAGAACTCGGCGCACATCAGTGGTCCGGTCTTCTGGTGCGAACGCAGTGTGGCGAGCCGTTCGGCCGCGCGCGAGCCGAACGATCCCGTCTTGTGCAGTTCGGGCAGGCTGCCGTCGGCCAGCATCTGGTCTGTGGGCTGATCGATGGTGGTGAACGGCACCGTGATGCCGCCGGCTCGAGTCAGCTCGACGAGCTTCTTCAGGTAGCTCTTGTCGTTGCCGTAGGCGCCATACTCGTTTTCGATCTGCATCAGAATGACGGGGCCGCCGCGGTCGATCTGGCGCGACGCCACAATCGGCAGCAGCTCGGCGAAGTACTCGGCGACAGCCGCCATGTAGAGCGGCTCGTCACGGCGCACGCCCACGTCAGGGTCGCTGAACAGCCAGCCGGGAAATCCACCGTTGTCCCACTCGGCGCAGATGAACGGGCCGGGCCGCACGATCGCGTACATGCCCTCCGCCGCCACGAGGTCGAGAAAGCGGCCCAGGTCGAGGCCGCCGCTCGTGTCGAACGTGCCGCGCTGCGGCGAGTGCTCGTTCCACGCCACGTAGGTCTCAATGGTGTTGAGGCCCATGAGCTTCGCCTTGTGGATGCGATCGGCCCAGTAATCGGGGTGCACGCGGAAGTAGTGCAGCGCGCCCGACAGAATGCGGAACGGCTCACCGTCGAGAAGGAAGTCGGCGTCGCCGATGCGGAAGTCAGGCATTGTCTTTCCCTCGGGTCGAGGCGGTCAGCGAAGGTCGACGAGTTGCGAACCGCACGATCGACCACGACAGCGCGGGCAGAACGACCTGAGCCCCGCCGCCGTCGACCGTGACGATGCCGAGGTCGAGCGGAAGCACGGCATCCGGTCGAGCCTGTGTGTTGCTCGAGCGCCGATCTCCGTCGGCCGGCACACCGAGCGTGCGCTCATACAGAACGGATGCGATGGGCGCGCCCTCGACGTCGATCGCCACCGCGAGGGGCTCGGTCGTCGAGCGGTTCACCAGGAGCATCGTCAGCTCATCACCATCGTTCAGAGAGACGGCGTCGAGCAGGGAGACGTCACCGTACCCGGCCGTGTGCTGCAGATCCGAGTAGACCCGCGTGCTCACCACGTCGCCGGTCGCAAAGCGCGCGGTCAAGGCGAACGGGTGGAATGTCGTCTGTCGCCAGGCCGGCCCACCTGGCTCGGATCGGATCGGGGCGATCACGTTCACGAGCTGGGCGAGGTTGGCCATGCTCACGACATCGGAGTTGCGCAGCAGTGACATAAGCAGGCTGCCGACCACAACAGCGTCGGTCACGGTGTATTCGTCTTCGATGATGCGCGGATGCTCGTTCCAATCCCCCGCGAAGAGCGGCGGCTTGTCGACTTCGTTGAACCGGGTCTGGTTCCAGACGTTCCACTCGTCGACGCTGATGCCGATCGTGCGCTCGGAGCCGTGCGCGTCGAGGGTCTCGCGAATGATGTCGGCGACGGTGCGGATGTAGCGGTCGAGTCCGACACCGGATGCGAGAAAGCTGTCGACGTCGCCGTTCTCCTCGTAGTACGCGTGCAACGAGATGTGGTCGAACACGTCGATGCCGTGCTCGAGCACGGTCTTCTCCCACGTGCCGAACGTGGGCATGTCGGCGTTGGAGCTTCCGGCGGCGACGAGCTCGATCGTCGGGTCGATCCACTTCATGACCCGGCCGGTCTCGGCGGCGAGCCGGCCATATTCATCCGCTGTCTTGTGGCCGATCTGCCACGGACCGTCCATCTCGTTGCCGAGGCACCAGAGGGTGATGCCGAAAGGCTCGTCGCGTCCGTTGCCTCGGCGCTGCTCCGCCAGCGCCGTACCACCAGGGTGGTTGCTGTATTCGAGAAGCGAGGCTGCCTCTTCGATGCCGCGGGTGCCGAGATTGACCGCGTTCATCACTTCGACACCGGCCGTTTCGGCCCACTCGGCGAACTCGTGGAGCCCCACCTCGTTGCTCTCGACGCTGTGCCAGGCGACCTCGAGGCGCGTGGGTCGTTCGGAGACCGGCCCCACACTGTCTTCCCAGCGAAAGCCCGACACGAAGTTGCCGCCAGGGTAACGAATGACGGTGGCCCCGAGTTCCCGTACCAGTTCGAGCACGTCTGAGCGGAACCCCTGCTCGTTCGCTGTGGGGTGGCCCGGCTCATAGATGCCCGTGTACACGGCCCTGCCCATGTGTTCGACGAAGGAGCCGAACAGGCGGGACGACACCGGGGCGATGATGTCGGATGGGGTGACGATGACGCGGGCGTGGGCCACGAAGATTCTCTTTCGGGTATGCGTGAGGATGGCCCCCGCCAGCGCACTGACGGGGGCCACAGGAGAAGGAGCTAGCTACCGGCCTTGACCGTGAAGCCCTGCTCATTGCCGTAGTCAGCCGTGGCTTTCTGCCATGCCTCGAGCCCGGCGTTCAGGTCGGACTTGTTCGCGTAGGCCTTGCCAACGGTGTCGTTGAAGATGCTGTTCGAGTAGACCTGGAAGGGCAGGTACTGCCATCCCTTCACCACGTCTTTCGACGACTGAACCAGAACCTGGTTGATCTTCTGGCCGCCGAAGTAGGGGCTCTCGTAGTTCAGGAACGCGTCGCTGTTGAGGTCGGCGACCGTGGAGGGGAAACCGCCCTTGGCGATCGACGTCTGCGTGCCGTCGCCCTCGTTCATGTACTGCAGGAATCCGGCTGCGGCGAGCTTGTTCTTGCTCTGCTTCAGGATCGCGTCGCCGCCTCCGCCGTTTTCGGCACTGGCCGCCTGGCCCTTCTCCCATGTGGGCATGGGGGCTACACGCCAGTCGCCGGAGGCCTGCGCGACGCCCGACTCGAGGTTTCCGGGCATCCAGGCGCCGATGGTGAGTGTGGCGATGCTGCCGTCGCCGAGCCCCTTGTACCACTCGTCGCTCCACGAGGTGATGGGCGAGACGAGGCCACCCTCGACGAGCTCACTCCAGGTGTCGGCGAACTTCTTCGAGCCGGCGTCCTGCAGGTTGATCGAGACGTCGGTGGACTTCTCGGTCTTGTACGGCTGGCCGCCTGCCTGCCAGATCATGCTGGTCGTGAAGCCGGCGTCACCGGTGTCGTTGGTGATGTACTTCGTGGGGTCTGCGGCGTGCAGCTGCTTGGCGGCGGCGACGTATTCATCCCAGGTGGTCGGCACGGCGATGCCGTACTGGTCGAAGACGGCCTTGTTGTAGAACAGCGCCATGGGGCCGGAGTCCTGCGGCAGGGCGTAGACGCCGCCGTCGAGGTTCACCGAATTCCAGGTGCTGTCGGTGTACTTGTCAGAGAAGGAGTCGAAACCGAAGCCCTTGAGGTCGACGAGCGAGTCGCTCAGCGCGAACTGCGGCAGGGCGTAGTACTCGATCTGGGCGACGTCGGGAGCGCCCGATCCGGCCTTGATCGCGTTCTGCAGCTTCACGTACTGGTCGTTGCCGGTACCGGCGTTCACGACGTTGACCGTGATCTTCGGGTGCTCTTTCTCGAAGTCCTTGGCGATCTGCTCAACGGCGGGCGCCCAGGCCCACACCGTGATTGTGGTCTCGGTGTCGAGAGCCTTTGCGATGTCGTCGGCGTTGCCGGTCTCGGCGCTTCCGCCTGCCGAGGAGCAGGCCGAGAGCGCGAGGCCCAGGGCGAGAACGCCGGTGAGAGCTGCGGCGCCCCTGCGGAGGCGTCGTGTGCTGCGAATCGTCATGATGTGCCTTTCACTTCCTTGTGGTGTTGAACAGGTGATGCTGGGGATGGGTAGGTATACGGATCACGCCTTGACGCTTCCGGCGGAGAGGCCGGACTGCCAGTACTTCTGCAAGAACAGGAACGCCACGATGATCGGAACGATCGTGAGCAGCGAGCCGGTGACGACGAGGTTGTAGATCGCGTCGCCTCCCACGGTCTGGGACTGTGCGTTCCACTGATTGAGCCCGACCGTGAGCGGGTACCAGGTGGGCTCCGACAGCATGATCAAGGGCAGGAAGTAGTTGTTCCAGGTGGCCACCACGGTGAACAGCAGAACCGTGACGATGCCCGGGGTGAGCAGGCGCAGCGAGATCGTGAAGAACGTGCGCATCTCGCCGGCTCCGTCCATGCGCGCAGCCTCGAGCACCTCGGTCGGCACGGCATCGAGGGCGTAGGTCCAGATCAGATAGAGACCGAACGGGCTGATCAGCGAGGGCAGGATGATCGACCAGGGTGTGTTGGTCAGGCCCAGCTGACTGAACATCAGGAAGGTCGGCACGGCGAGGGCAGTGCCCGGGATGGCGACCGCCCCGAGCACGACGGCGAAGACGACCTTCTTGCCGGGAAAGTTGAACTTGGCGAGGCCGTAGCCGCCGAGAGCAGCGAGGAGGGTGGCACCGCCCGCACCGACCACGACATACAGCAGCGTGTTGCCGAACCAGCGAACGAATTCTCCGTTGCCGTAGGTCAGGGTCTGCGCGATGTTGTCGAACAGCGAGAAGTCACCGCTGAACCACAGGCCGAATGAACTGAGCAGCTCCGACTGGGTCTTGGTCGAGCTGACGAAGAGCCAGAACAGGGGGAAGAGCGCGTACACGACCATAACGGCCATGACGACAGTGAGCAGGATCGAGCGGCGCTGGTGCACGCCACGACCTTTGAGCGAGCGGGTGTGCCTCGTGGCGCGCGACGACGCTCGCTTGCTGGACCGGGCATCTGCTGCCGGAACGGAAATTGTGGCCTGGGTCATCTCAGACCTCCTTTCGCGAGCCGCGGTTTTGAACGACGAGGGCGATCACCGCGGTGGCGACGCCCATGATGATCGCGATCGTGGCCGCGTAGTTGTACTGCTGACCCGAGAACGACAGGTTGTAGGCGTACATGTTCGGCGTGAACGACGTGACGATGGTGTTCTTCGCGAGCGGCTTCAGAATGTTCGGCTCGTTGAAGAGCTGGAAGCTTCCGATGATCGAGAAGATCGTTCCGATCACGATGGCGGGGCGGAGGGCCGGCAGCTTGATGTTGCGGATGATGCGCAGATGGTTGGCGCCGTCGAGTTCGGCCGCCTCGTAGAGATCGGTCGGAATGACCCGAAGAGCAGCATAGAAGAGCAGCATGTTGTAGCCGACGAACTCCCACGTGACGATGTTTCCGATCGACGCCAGTACCCAGCTGTTCGAGAGCGGGTCGGGCAGAGAGATGCCGAAGAAGTCGTTGATGTTGGCGACGAGGCCGAAGCGCACGCCGTACATGAATCCCCACATGAGCGTCGCAACGACGGCCGGCACGGCGTAGGGCAAGAAGATGCTGATGCGGAAGAACGCCGGGAAGTGCAGGCGGGCGCTATCGATGGCCAGCGCGGCGAACAGCGCCAGCAGAAGCATGATCGGCACCTGCACGACGAGGAAGATCGACACTCGGCCGAGCGATTCCCAGAACTTGGAGTCGCCGAGTACCTGGATGTAGTTGGCGAACCCGACGAAGGAGTTGCCGCCGACGAGCTGATCCTTGAAGAAGCTCAGGTAGATCGAGTACACCACCGGAGCGATCAGGACGAACGCGAAAATGAGCATGAACGGGCCGATGAACTTCCAGCCTGTCCAATCCCGCTTTGCCTTGTGCGGAGCGGAACCTCGGCCCAACCGCGGCGCGACCGCCGTGGGCCGATTCTGTGACACCGTCGTCATTTCACTTTCTCATTCTTCTCTTGAGTCTCGCGTCGGGAGTGAGCGCTCATCCTCTAGCTTCGGAATGTTTACGCAAACACGATTCGATCACGCTAGCATGTTTACGTAAACAAGTGGCACGCTCAGCTGTGATTAATCGCGCAGATTCCGGAGAACAGTGAACCCTCGCTCAGACGATGTCGTCTTAGATGCGCAACAGCGCCCCCCGCGCGGCCCCTCGATGGCCGACGTGGCAGCGATCGCGGGAGTCTCCGCCCAGACCGTCTCGCGGGTGGCGAACGGCCTGACCAATGTCGATCCGTCGACCAAAGACAGGGTCGTGGCGGCGATGAACGAGATCGGCTACCGCCCGAACAGCGCAGCGCGAGCCCTCAAGACGGGCCGGTTCAAGTCGATCGGCGTGATCATGTTCACCCTGTCGACCTTCGGCAACATGCGCACTCTCGACGCGATTGCGACCGCCGCCGCGCAGGCCGGCTACTCCATCACCCTGATCCCCATCGCCCTGCCCACCCAGGTGGAACTCCTCGGGGCGTTCGATCGTCTCGGTGAGCACGCCGTCGACGGCATCATCGTGATCGTCGAGTCCCATATCCTCGACCGCTCAGACGTCTCGCTGCCCACGGGCCTGCCCGTGGTGATCGTCGACTCCGACGCGGGCGACAAGTACAGCGTCGTCGACACCGACCAGGCGGCAGGAGCCCGCGACGCCACCCGGCACCTGCTCGAGCTCGGTCACCGAACCGTCTGGCACGTGTCAGGGCCGGAAGGCTCTTTCAGTGCGTCGCGTCGCCGCGACTCGTGGGAGGCGACTCTGGTCGCGGCAGGCGCCGACGTACCTGAGGTTCTCATCGGCGACTGGACGACGAACTCCGGCTACCTCTGCGGCCTCGAACTTGCGAAACGCGGTGACGTCACGGCGGTCTTTGCGGCGAACGACCAGATGGCACTTGGGCTGATGAGGGCATTTCACGAGAACGACATCGCCGTGCCCGGCCGCATCAGCGTCGTCGGCTTCGACGACATGCAGGAGGCCAGCTCATTCTGGCCGCCCCTGACGACCGTTCACCAGGACTTCGGCGCCGTGGGCCGGCTGTGCCTCGAGAAGCTCCTCGATCAGATCGACGGCAACAGCACCTCGCGCGGAGTGGCCGTCATCCCAACGACCCTGATCGAACGCCAAAGCACGGCGGCCCCTGCCTCCGGAGCCTAGCCGGAGGCATCCGCGCCTTCTAGGTGCATCCGCGCCGGGTCGACCAGCAGCGGATGCCCCGAACAGGAGCGGACGCGCCTCGGCCTAGCCGCGCGAGACGTCTGTTCGGTGGAAGTTCAGGTGCGAGCGGGATGCCGTGGGCCCGCGCTGGCCCTGGTAGCGCGAGCCGTAGGCTGGCGAACCGTAGGGGTTCTCCGCCGGGCTCGACAAGCGGAAGAAGCAGAGCTGGCCGATCTTCATGCCCGGCCAGAGCTTGATCGGCAGCGTCGCCACGTTCGACAGCTCGAGGGTGACGTGACCCGAGAATCCGGGGTCGATGAATCCGGCGGTCGAGTGTGTGAGCAGCCCGAGCCGACCGAGCGAACTCTTGCCCTCGAGCCGCGCCGCCACGTCGTCGGGCAGGGTCACGAGCTCGAAGGTGGAGCCCAGAACGAACTCCCCCGGGTGCAGGATGAACGGCTCGTCGGCCTTCGTCTCGATGAGCCGCGTGAGTTCTGGCTGGTCTTCGGCAGGGTCGATGAAGGGGTACTTGTGGTTGTCGAACAGCCTGAAGAAGCGGTCGAGGCGCACATCGATGCTCGACGGCTGGATCAGCTCGGGCTGGTAGGGGTCGAGGCCGATGCGGCCCTCGTCGAGAGAGGCTTTGATGTCACGATCGGATAGCAGCACGGCCATAGCCTAGCCAGTGCACACCCTCCCGGGCTGATGAGGGCTCGCACTAGGGTGGTCGAATGGATGCCGTCGACCTGTTCTCCCGGGTGCTCTCGGCGCGGTCGACACTTCCTTCAGAGTTCGCGGGGCTCGAATCCGACCCGCTCTGGGCGGCTCTATTGACGAGTGTGCAGAACGTGGTGCTCGGCGAGATCCGTGCGGGCCGATACCCCGTGCTCGCAGACGAGTCGCAGCGCTCGGCATGGCCCGCGCTTCTCGATCGACTCGGCAGCGACGCCCGCGTGCGCATCGGGCGCGAGATCGTCGACAAGCTCACCGTGAGCACGGTCGATGAACTCTGGGTTAGCTGCATGCGCGTGGTCGGCGGTTCGAGGGACGCCGGTGCCGCCGTGGGCTCTGCCGTCGCCTCTGCCGTCGAGTCGGATGCGCGGGGCGCGTCGATCGCCTTGACGAGCGGAGATCCTGTGGTGCAGGAGCGCATCGTCGATCTGCTCGAAGCGCTCGGCGAGATCGTCGACACTCAGCTCGCCGACCGCTTCGGAGTTCGCGCCGACGATCCGCGCCCCGAGCCGATCGAGTTCTCGCTGTCGGATGCAGGTCCGGCTCCCGAACCCGTGACACAGCCCCGCGTCGCGGAGCAGGTTGCCGCGGAGCCCGTCGCCGAGGAGCCCGCTCCCGCGCTTACCGCCGACGCCGGACTCGTCGTCTCGATGCCGCCCGCGCTGGCGGAGCCGCCCGCCCGGCCAGCGGCCGTGCCGGTGTTCGAGTGGGCACCCGACCCGTCGCATCCGGTATCGGCACCTACCGGAGCGCCGCACGAACAGACCGTGGCGCGCACCCCGACGCCGCTGGCCACGACGCCCGCATACCCGGCTACCGTGCCTGCCACGTACCCGGCCCCGGCCGGATACCCGGTGCCGCCGGGCGATCCGGGATGGCGCCCGCTTCCGACGATGGTCGCGGGGCGCACGCCGGCCACGATCGGTCGACGCGCGGGGGCGTTCCTCATCGACAGGGCCATCTCTATCCTCATCACAGCCGCCGCCGCGCTGCTTTTCGTGTGGCCGGCGGTGTCGTCGGCGTCGTCGAGCCCGGACGCGGGTGGACTCCTCATCGCGCTGGCGTTCATTGGCGTGGCCGCGCTGAACGTCGGTTGGCTCCTGGTCGTGGTCTGGCTCGTCGGCACCCGCGGCGCCTCCCCCGGCAAGCGCATCATGCGCATCGAGGTGACCGGATTCTCGTCGCCCGGCCCCATCGGATTCGGCCGAGCGCTGCTGCGCGAGGTGATTCTCGCAGCCTTCACGATCGGCAGCATCCTCACCGCCTGGCTGCCCTACGCATCCGTCTACTGGGATCAGACGAAACAGCTGCGCGGCTGGCACGACAAGGCTGTCGACGACATCGTGGTCGAGGTCGCGCGACTCTGATGGTTCGCGCCGCGCCGCCGATCGTCGGTTAGGCTATGGATGCCTGCCGCTGGAACGCAGGCCACGCGGATGTAGTTCAATGGTAGAACTTCAGCTTCCCAAGCTGATAGCGCGGGTTCGATTCCCGTCATCCGCTCCACGGTTCTGTCGCAATATTCGGCGCTTCTCGTCGCATGAGTGGGCTTGAGCAGCCTTGAATCGGTGATTGTGATCCGGGTTTGGTCGCGCCCTGATGCCCCGCGCCGAGCAAGCTGGTCCCCGCAAGCATGAACTTGCTCCCGCGCTCATGTGAGTGTCCGGGCGATTGCTTTGGTGGTGCATCGGGATGTCGTGCGGCCGGTGATGCGGGCTATCCCGTATTGCGGATGCCGGGCGCGTTTGGTTCCTCGAGGACGGGGAGGTGAAGTCCACTTCGACCGTCAGGGCGTTCGTTGGGATGAGCGGACGGTTGCCGATGGAGTCGTTGGGCCGCGAAGCACACCACGTCGAGAACGATATCGAGCCGCGACCTTTGTGTTCACGACACCGTGCGGTATCTCAATCTCAATCTCAATCTCGAGACTCAAATCGGTGTGACGTGATCGTCGATGGACGACTCATTCGTGGCAGCGAGCGAGCAGCTGGGTCGTTCAAACACGCTCATCACATGCTGCGCAAAAAGGTTGGTCGCTAGAGCCGTGTCGCGGTGGCGCGCATCGCGTGGAGGCCCTCCAGCACCTGCTTGTCGGTGGTGATCTCGGGGTGACCTTCGGCGAAGCGCTGCCGATCCAGTTCTAAGGCAAGCTCCGCCGCCTCGATTGCTTCGGGAAAGGATTCCAGGTAACCCAGGGTGGTGGCGTAGTTGATGAGGATCGACGCGCGGTCCGTCGGGAATCTCCCTGGCATCTCCGCAGCTATCGTCACCGCTGTGCGGAGATCTACGCGAGCCCGGACTAGACATGAGAGCACCCGAGCGACAGATTCGGCTTCATGAATGGCCTCGGTGAGGGCCAGCCGTCCTCGAGCTGCGAGCACTCGTCCGTACAAGAACTTGTCGTCTGCGAATGATTCGGTCCAAAGCTGGTGGGCTTCTTCTACGACTCGCCTTGCGGCGACGGTGTCGCCGTTGTCGATGTGCGCGTCGGCGGACTCGGTCAGTAGAACGATGTACTCGATGGTGTCTTTAGCCCCGTCACCGAATTCTTGAGTGTATGTACTGAGGACTTCCTCGGCGAGGCTGGCGCGCACCTGCGGATCTTGGTTGTGGAACTTGCCTGACGCGACTGCAAGAGCTTCGGCTGCAACATCCCTCCGCACCCGCCCGTCCCGGACAAGCTGGACAGCGTTGTGGGCCGCAATGGTGGCCGCATCAGGATCCCCAAAAAACCATTCCCATCGCGCTCGCGCTGTCCAATACGTCGCCCTTTCGGTGGCGCCAGGCCATTGCTCGGCTTCTTCGTCGCTGGGAAGCTGAATCGCTACTGCAAGCGAGGCATCACCCGACTCAGCCGCGATACGAACGAGGTGGGCAACTGCTTCGAGTTTGGCGTGTGCCAGGGCATTCGTTGTGTTGGCATCTTTGGGTGGGATGCGGGTGATCCAGCGCTTGCGGAGCAGGTATGTCAACTTGCGATTGATGTCCTCGACCGACCGGAGAAGTAGCTGTGCGCTTTCGTCGTGGTTGCCGATGCTGCTGAGTGACAACGCGTATGCGTTATCGGCGAAGAAGCGCATTTCATCTGGCGCTTGGCCCTTGGCTATCGATCGCAGCACCCAGTCGTGTGCTTCGACCGCGAGTTCGAGGGCGCGATCGCGAGCACCGATGGACGAGAGAAGCAGCGACGCATGCTGCGCTGCCCGGTAATAGGCGGGGCCAAGGATTCCGCGTTCAGTGCAGCGAGCAAGGACGCCGTCGATGAGTCGCAGCTCGTCGAAGGTGCCGCCACGCCGAGGCGTTCCTTGCCCGAAGATGTCGAACGAACCGATCGCGAGTTCCAGAGGGATTGTGAGGTCGTCCGCCGTCGCAAGGTTAAGGCGTCGGACGAGCGGGTGGACAAGCACAGATTCGCCGACGCATCGCACGTGGCTGGCGGCGACTAGCGCGGCGGTGAGTTCTGCTCGGCCGGCGGGGTCGCGGAGCGTCTCGAGCAGCGGGGTGGTGGGCGGTTGGCTCTGAAGGAACGTCTTCTCGAGGAAATCTCGCCCAGGGAGGAATACTCGGATGGTGTTGTCGGCGAATCTACTGACGTCCACTGGGCCGTTCCCGAAGACGCTCAGGGCGGTGAGGAGGTCGAATGCTTGCGGTGAGTGCGTCTGAAGGACCTGAAGTGCGAGCATGATCGACTTCGCGACGGTGTGATCGGACGGGCGCTCACCTCGCAGAGACAGTGCAGCCACGGGTGAGGTCGCCAATGTCTGGAGGTAGACCTCCGGGCTCAGGCCAGCAAGGCGCGCCGTGCCCGAGGCTTGACTGAGGGCTAGCGCGTTTCCATGGGTTTCTCTGTACAGGTCCTCGGCGAGATCAACGGCGTCGGGCCAGTTCTTGGAGAGGTACTCAAAGGTGTCCTCGGCCGACAGGCCTTCGACAGGAAACACGGTCACGTTGGCCGTCAGCCGGCTGCTCGTCGACGTGATTAGCACTCGGGCTGCGCCCGTTGCACGCAGGTATGGGGCGATGACCTCGGGGTCGGTCACTCCATCGATGATGAGGAGGTCGGCGCCATCTCCGGGGAATGCTGCCGTCTGTGCCAGAGGGGCGTCTGACTCCGGCGATACACCCGTGAAGGAGGCGAGCGACAACGCCAGTTCTGTCGCGCCGGATGCGTCAATAAAGTGCACTGCCCACGGGGGACTTGATCTCGCCGCGACTTCGAATGCGATGCTGGTCTTTCCCGCACCGGGGGGACCAACCAGAGCGCACGTCTGACCATCCCGGAGCGCATTCACGATGTCGGTGATGAGTTCCGGATGCCCGACAAACGTGGGGCTGGATGTCAGTCGGGCGCGCTTCTTTGTCGCTTCCTCAGCGGCGGAGAGCACGATGACCCGAAGCGACTTGGCAGTCAGTCTCCGTGCCTGCGCCAGAACGGATGGCGCATCGTCCACCTGCCGGCGGGTGGGGCGCCCGGAGGGATTTCTTCGCGGGTCTCCTGTGCTCGCATGTTCGATGGCCTCGATCAGGGCTTGGCACGCGGCGACCGCACCGCTCGGATCACGTCCCTCCTTTTCCAGATATCGGCGGGTCTGTTGTTCCGCGATCACGAGAAGATCGGAGTCGCGGGGCGTCGGAGGCCCCCAGGCGAAGGAGCAAAGGAACGCTGCCGCCTCTTCTTTCGACGCTTCGATGTGCTTTGCAACACGGGAGAGCATCTCGGGCGAGATCTTGGTCGCCGGGTCGGTCAGTCGGACGGCGTCGCCTTGAAGCGGCGCCTCTGAATAGACCGTTGTTTTCACCTGCGGGTGAGTGCGCCAGAGCTGATAGAGGTGATGAAGGACATGCTGTTTTTTCAATGCATCCCATGTCCATCCGATGGAACCCTGTTGGTGGGGATCGCGAGATTTGATGGACACGAGCTCGACGTCTCCGCCGATGTACTCGAGAGTAACGTCGGTCCCGTACTCGACCAGAACGGACTCGAGGGATTCCTCGTTCAAAAGTCGTATCACGGTGAGTGCGATCACCCGATCCTGATACCGGAATCGGGCTCGCGTTCGCGCTCCGGTCTGCGTCGCATCGACCGGTACCGAAGGAATCATCACCAGAAACCTCTCAAGATCAGTTGACGTGTAGACGCGTCTCGGGCTGTGTTCATCTTTCAGGGCTCGGGCGGCGTCGGCGATCCGTTGGGGAGAGCATCAGATCAGGACTCATCGTCGCAGTTCCCCAATGTGCCGCGCAATCGTGCGCAGCCGCTCGTCATCTGCGCTCCGCGTGTACAGAAGCAGTCGCTCGCGTGTAGAAGCACCACCGGCTCGCCCAAACAACTACTGACTCGCCCAAACAACTACTGACTGGCCCAAGCAATCCTCGGCCCTGGGATACTGCGACACAGGCTCCACAAGGCTGCGACGCACGTTACCCCGGGCGACGGATGTTGCCGGTCGCCCGGGCACATCCGTCGCTGCGGGCAACATTCGCCGCGCGCGGGTATGGCAAGATCACCGAGGCGAGCGGTTCTCCGCGTTGCGCACCTGGTCGTCGAGGTCGGCAGGGTCAAGGTCGGCCTCCCCGAACGTCGTGCTCAGCGGCAGCCTCAACTGCAGGTCACTACCCTTGCAGATGTCGACGCGTCCGTGTTCCAGAACGAAGTCGAGCACGTGCCCTCCGGTCGACAACTCGTCGTCGATGAAGTGCACGTGTCCGCCGGGAACACCGATCCCCCGCTCGTACAGCGGGGTGCGAAAGCCCGCGACCGTTCCCGAGATCGATTCGAAGGTGACGATCGCCTCGTCTTTCACCGCCTCGCGCATCGGCGGATACGGCTTCTCCTGCCGCCTGACCGTGCGCGTCACGACCGATTCGAAGCGGCCGCGCACCCGCACCGCGAACAGGTAGTTCTGCGAGTCCTCGAGCTCGATGATGCGCGCCACCACGTCTGCGCGCGACATGCGCGTGGTGATGTCGAATCCGGTCACCGGCTCGAACGGCATCACCACGGCGAACGGCGTCAGATCATCATTGGATGCTCGCTCCACGGATCCGTCGGCCCGCAGCCGATGACACACCCCGTCGAGCACGAGCATCTCGCCGTCGAGCGCATTGAACGTTCCGAGACCGAAGTCCCCGTGCTCGAGCAGTTCACCCACCGTCAGGTCGCCGTCGTACACGCCATCGAGAAGCGCGCTCATGAGACTGGTCTGGAACACTGTTCGTCGTCGATCGTCCACCCGCTCAGTATGCCCGTCAGGCATCCGCTCACACCTGACGTAGCCTGTGGATCATGAGCATCTCAGCCGACCTGACCGAGGAGGGCCAGCAGTTCGTCACGGAACGGCATCTCGCCATCCTGTCGACCATCTCGCCGAGCGGCCGCATCCATTCTGTGCCCGTGGGATTCACCTACGCCGACGGCGTTCTGCGCATCATCACCGGCGACGGCACGCAGAAGGTGCGCAACATCGAGCGCGCAGGGCACGCCACAGTGAGCCAGGTCGACGGCATCCGTTGGCTCACCCTGTCGGGGCCGGCTCGCATCGACCGCGAGGCCGAGGCCGTTGCGGATGCCGTGGCCCGGTACGCGGTCAGGTATCGGCAGCCGCGGGTCAACCCGGCGCGGGTCGTGATCCGGGTGGATGTCGACAGCCTTCTGGGTTCCAGCGGACTGCGTGCGACGCCGGCACCCACAGAGGGCTGATCAGCGCGGCGGAACAACCGTGTGGTTGATCTCCCAGCCCGACTCCCACTCGTCAGAGAAGAAGCCCGACATCTCCTCGGTTCCGTAGGGGATAGCCTTCGAGTTCATCGAGCGACGAGGTCGCGCCGGCGAGGGCGGAGTCTCGTCGTGCTCCTCTGCGTCGTCCATCTGATCGCTCCCGTTGCTCGTTGCCCTGCATAGGGTACGTCGCCGAACGCCCGATGCAACAGGCCTAGTGGGCGACTTCGCAGAGAGAGACAATCCGCTCAGACATGACCACGCGGTTTCCATGTGGGAGGAACGCCCGGCTCCTCTGTGTAGACGAGCCCCTGCCCGCTGTTCGCCGACGCGGCCAGGAGGTCCATCCATTCTCGGTTGATCGGGCCGAGGTTCGAGTCGATGAAGCGAAAGTAGAGAGGCAGAGCGGGTGTCAGCCAGATGCTCGAACGACCACTTCCCACAGAGACATCTTCTTTCCACGAGAAGAAGAAGCTTTCGCCCCTGCGGAGCTTGGCCCCGATGACGAGTTGAAGGTGCAGCAGCGCCCGGTCGGCGATGTCGATCTCGAGTTCGGATCGCGCGTAAATCAGTTTTCCCATTGCTCTTTTCTTCGGTGCGCACGCCTCGGAAGGCGGGCCCGCACCACTGTAGGGAACATTCGAAGACCACCTCCGGGGACTTGACAAAGCACGACTTCATTCGTAAAAAACCCGCTCTTGGCGTGTCGCGGCAGGATGCGTATGCTCGAGTTTTACTCGAACACATATTCGAAGGAGTGGGGCGGATGAGCATTTCGTACACAGCCGAAGCGGTCACCCTGTGGGTCGACGACGACGTGCCCTCGCGCATGGTGTGGAACGGTCGGCGCTGGCGCGTCTCCGACAGGCCCACGCCAATCGAAGATCTCGCCTGGTCTCGGGTCACGCACCCTCCACGAGTTCGCGGGTGGCGATTCCAGGCAACCAACGAACTCGGCGTGAGCTTCGTCTTCGACGTGATCTGGTCGGCCTCAGACAGGGAGTGGTCGCTGGTTCGGGTCTACGACTGAGCACACCCGACCTGGCAGGCCCACCCCCGAGTAGGGCATGCTAGAGGAGCTACGACACGAAAGGTGCCGCATGCTTCCGTTTCTCATCGTCGGCGCGATCGGCCTGCTTCTGCTGCTCACGAGCATCGTCATCGGCGATCTGCTCGATCTCGTCGGCATCGGCGATGGCCTGGTCTCGGGCATCGCGATCGGAGCGGCACTCGCGATCTTCGGTGTCGCCGGTGTCATCACCGTGTCGAATGATCTGCCCACCTGGCTCACCTATGTCATCGCCGTGGGCCTCGCACTCGTGGCACTCGTCGCCATTCAGCTGTTCGTCAGTCACATCGCCAAACAAGAGAGCGGTGGCCACTACTCGCCGGTCGGCCTCGTCGGATTCACGACGGTGAGCACCGGCCCCACCGGCGGTGAAGTGCGGCTCGACGACGTGCGCGAACTCGAACGGCGACCCGCCATCAGCGAGGCGACCATCGCGGCGCAGACGCGCATCCGGGTCGTCGAAGAAGACGGCTATCGGGTCAAGGTAGAGCCGATCATCGAAGACAGCGCCGCCTCCTAGAACCACAGTCCCCTACAGAGAGGAAGCCCAGTACATGGACTTCATCAGCAGCAACACGTCCATCGTCGCGGTGGTCGTCGTCATCGTCATCATCGTGGCGTTGCTCGGCTTCATCGCCAGCCGAATCCGCCGCGTTCCGCCGAACCAGGCACTCATCGTGGTCGGCCGTGGCGCCGCGAAGGGCGCAGCCGAAGGAATCACCTCGCCCCAGAAGGTCATCATCGGTGGGCGAACGTTCATCTGGCCGATCTTCCAGGAGGGCTTCAAGCTCTCGCTCGAGCAGTACCAGACCTCGGTCGACGTCACCGCGATCGACAGCAACTTCATTCGCACCTCGGTGAAGGCCACGGTCAACTTCAAGGTCACGGGCAGCGAAGACGGCGTGCGCCGCGCCGCCCAGCGCTACCTGTTGCAGCAGGCGAAACTTCCCGAGATCGTGCAGCAGTCGCTCGAAGGATCGCTGCGTGGCCTCATCGGCGGCCGAGCCGTCGACGAGCTGGTGAAGAACTTCGCCCAGCTTGCACAAGACGCGGTCACCGAGACCAAGGGCGAGCTCGCCGAGCTGGGCCTGCAGATCGAGACCCTGAACATCCGAGAAATCGAGACGCCGGGTTCGACATACCTCGCCGACCGCGGTCGGGCCGAGGCCGCCCAGGCCCGCCAGATCGCCGAGGTGCGCGAGGCGGAGACTGTGCGCGCCGCAGCCCTGTCGCGCATTGAGAACGAGCAGCTCACGGCTGAGCGTCAGCGCGAGCTCGACATCCGCGTCGCCTCGATCAAGGCCGACACCGAGCGGGCCAATGCCGAGGCCGACGCCGCCGGTGAACTCGCCCGCGCCGAGCAGGCCACCTTCGTGGCCGGCAAGGAGCGCGAGGCCGTGGTCGAACAGGCCAAGGTCGCCGAGCAGCGACTCAACATCGAGGTTCGCCAGCCCGCCGAGGCCGCGGCCTATGCCGCGGTGCAGAAGGCCCAGGCTGATCGCGACACCGAGAAGGCCGCCGTCGACGTCGAGGTCTACCGTCGCCAGCAGACGGCAGAGGCGGCACGCACCGCGGCCGTCAACGAGGCAGAGTCGATCACCGCTCTCGGTAACGCCAACGCGGCCGCCACCCGCGCGAAGGGTGAGGCCGAGGCGGCCGCGGTCAAGGCGCTCGCCGAGGCGCAGAACCTGTTGAGTCGCGAGGCCCTCGCATCCCGAGCGATCGACGCGATGCCCGAAGTGGCACGTCGTATGGCCGAGCCGCTGTCGAACGTCGACAACATCTCGATCATCTCGACAGACGGCGCGAGCGCGCTCACGAAGTCTGTGGCGCAGAACATGACAGAACTACCCGAGGTCATCAAGCAGGCCACGGGCCTTGACCTCAGCGCACTGCTCGCAGGCATCGGAGGAGGCCTCGCGGCTAAGTCCGCTGGCGCCGGCAGCGCGGGAGTCGGCAGCGCCGTTCGCCCGGCGACGGCCACGCCGCCCGCGGCCGAGACCGAGACCGAGACCGAGTCTCCAGTCATCTAGCAGCATCCCGCCGAGCGCGGGAGTTCGTGCCCATCGCGGTGGCCCAGCCACCGCGGCCAGCGCGAACTCCCGCGCTCGACTCGTATCGACCCAGGGCGCTCAGGCATGTCCGTGGTTACCGCTACCGTGAGTGGATGAGCACCACGCACCGCACCGCCGAGGGCACCACGAACCTCTCGGCCGGCATCCAGTTCGCCGCCATGGGTATCGTGTGGGGTGCCAGCTTTCTCTTTATGAAGGTGGCCCTCGAGGGCACCTCGTTCGGTCAGGTCGCCTGGAGCCGTCTGGTGCTCGGCGGGCTGGCCCTCGGCATCGTGATGCTCATCACTCGCAGCTCACTGCCGCGTTCCCCAAAGGTCTGGGCGCACTTCGTGGTCGTGGCCATCTCGGGGTCAGTTCTGCCCTATCTGCTGTTCGCCTGGGCCGAGCAGTACGTGTCGAGCGGCCTCGCCAGCATCTACAACGCCGTCACGCCGATCACCACCGCGATCATGGCGACACTGGTGTTCCGCGTCGAGAAGCTCTCGCGCGCTCAGGTCGTGGGCGTCGCAGTGGGCATCGTCGGCGTGATCGTCATCATCGGGCCCTGGCGCTTCGTGCCCACCGCTGCCGCCACCGGCTCGCCCGTGACCGAACTCGCGGGCCAGCTCGCCTGCCTCGGATCGGCGGTCTGCTATGGATTCACCTTCAGCTACCTCCGGCGCTTCATCACGGGCCGAGGCGTATCCGGCGTCACCACGGCGTTTCTGCAGATCGGCCTGGGCGGCGCCATCATGCTGCTGCTCACGCCGATCGTGGCGATCGGTGCAGTGCAGCTCACACCGGCCATCGTCGCCAGCCTTCTCGTTCTGGGAATCATGGGCACCGGCTTCGCCTACCTCTGGAACATCAACGTTCTCCTCACGTGGGGTCCGACCGTGACCTCCACCGTCACCTATCTGACCCCGATCGTGGGAGTCGCGCTGGGCATCCTGGTTCTCGGCGAGACGCTCTCGTGGAACGAGCCTCTGGGTGCCGTGCTCGTGTTCCTGGGCATCCTGCTCGCCCAGCGTCGACTCCGCTGGCCCCGTCGCCTCACAGACCGGGCCACCGGAGCCGCGTGAATGTTGCTGGCAGCGACGAATGTGCCCGGGCGACCGGCAACATCCGTCGTCGCGGGCAACAGACGACTCAGAGGTGGTCTCGCTCCTCGCTGATGCGCGGCACCAGCGCGATCGCCGCAGCCGGAAACAGCGCCACCGCCACGAAGGCCAGCGGATAGCCCACGAGTCCGATGAGCGCCCCGACCGCGGGGCCCACGATCGAGGCGGCAACGTACTGTCCCGTGTTCTGCACCCCGAGAGCCCGGCCGCTCCACGCAGGCCCCGCGGTCTCGGCCACTGAGGTGAAGGCGAGCCCGTTGTCTGCGACGACCACGACCGTGGCGATCACGAAGACGACGGCCGCGCCACCCCAGGCCACGGCATCCGACAGGGCGAGCAGCAGCATCACGACGCCCGCCGACATCGCGACCCAGCGCAGTGGGCGCACGCGACTGCCGAGCCTGTCACTCCACACCCCCACGAGGATGCGCCCGATCGCGCCCACGAACTGTGCTGCGCCCACGAGCACGCCCGCGGCGAGAGGCTTCCAGCCGAGCTCGGTGACCAGCCACACCAGGCCGAACGTCGACACGGTGAACTGCGGCACGACCAGCAGAACCGACACCGCGTGGATGCGCCACAGAAAGGTGCTGCCCCGATAGGGATTGGCGGCTCGCGTGACCGGTGCAGCGACGCCGCCGCCGGTGCCGGGGATGCCGGCGGCAGCGGCAGGCAGGGCGGATGCCGCACGCGCATCCGAAGCGCCCCGCGGCGCGGTGCGAATGCCCAGCCCGCAGGCTACCGCGAACACCGCCGCGATCAGCCCCGGAACAAGCAGAGCCAGCGCCACACCGCCGCTCTCGGCGGCCACGGGCACCGACACGGCCGCCACCGTCACTCCGAGCGGAACGGCCATCTGGCGGATGCCCATTGCCAGCCCCCGGCGGCTGCTCGGAAACCAGCGCACCACCAACGAGCCGCTCGCAGAGTTGGTGCTCGCCGAAGCCATTCCACCGACGAGGAGAAACGCGCCGATGGCGACATACCCGTCGACCGTCATGGCGGCAAACGCCGCCATCGCTGTGACAGTCAACCCGACCGTGATCACCCAGCGCTCTCCGATGCGGTCGACGAGGGCACCCCAGGCGAAGAGGGTGAGCACCATTCCCACGGTCGGTGTCGCGGCCAACAGCCCGGCCTCCGCCAGGGTGAGTCCGCGCTGCGTGTGCAGCAGCAATATGAGGAACGCGGGCGTATTGATGAAGACCGTTCCGGCGGCCTGGGCGCCCACACCGAGCCCGAGGTTCAGCCAGGCACGGGGTTGGATGCGTATGGCACCGGCTGTGCGGGTTGTCGCGGTGGACGTCATGGGGTTGCTCCTTCGTACGGCTCCTCGAGCACGCACGTTAATTGGTATACCATTACGGTATACCAATCAAGTCGAGTTTCTTCAGGGCAGATGGGCGCAGGCATGACAGACGATACCGAGCGGGCCTCACAGACGACGCAGCTGTATGAGCGACTCCGCTCCGCGATCCTCACTCTCGACCTGCTGCCCGGCCAAAGCCTGGCCGAACGGGGCCTCGAGGCGCGGTTCGCGGCATCCAGAACGCCGGTGCGGGCGGCTCTCGTGCGCCTCGAGGCCGAGGGACTTGTGCGCCGCGACGGTCGCAGCTTCGCCGTCGCGCCGATCGACCTCGCCGAGATCGCGCAGCTCGCCGAGTACCGCGAGGCTATCGAGACGGCGGCAGTGCGGCTCGCCGTTCACCGCGCATCCGACGAGCAACTCGACACGCTGGAGAATGAACTCGAGTCGACCGCAGACGTGCACGCTGCCGGCGAGAGCGTGCGGGCGGGCGGCGACTTCCACTCGCGTCTGGCCGAGCTCTCCGGCAATCCGTTCTTCAGCACGGCGGTTGCGACGTCGCTGCGTCGCCTCGAGCGCACTCGCTGGCTCGAGGCCAGCTCGGCCGGCTCGCGCGATCATGCTCGCGACGAGCACCTTCGCATCCTCGACGCCGTGCGCGCGCGCAACGCGGATCTCGCTGCCGCGCTGATCGCCGAGCACATCCGCGGAACCCACGAGCGGCTTCGCGAGTCCTTGAGCTCCGACGAGTGGCGTCGAGCGCAGGCGGTGCCGTAGCCAATTCAAGAGGAGAGCGCCGCCGTTGCCACGTTCCACGAGGCCACGCTCTCCTCCTGAATCGAGTACAAGGCTCACGACCTATGCTGGCCCGATGGTCACCGAACACCGCTTCACGGGTCGCATCGCAGGCTTCGGCACATCCTCCGGCACGCGCATCGTCATCGGAATCTGGGCGGAGTCACCGCTCGGCCCCTTCACCGATGTGATGCTCGAAGACGCCTCCGGGCACCGAACCCTTCTCGCGCCCAACGATGAGATCGCCGAGTTCGTGTCGGCGACATACTCCTTCGACGAGGTGCGGGTCTTGCCCGTCACGACCAGGCGCGTCGACGGCGGTCTTGCCGTGACCGCGGGCGATCTGTCGGTGCGGATGCGCGTGGGCGCCCTCTCGACGCTTGGCAGGCTGCTGCGGGTGGTTCCGTCTCTGGTGGCGACGCATCCCGCCTGGCTGCGGGTCATCGATCCCGTCGCGAGCCGCCTCGTGGCGGGCGTGCACACGGCCGGGTCAGCCGGCAACGGGCGGCAGGAGTTCTACGGCGTGACGCTCATTCGCGCGCTCGATGATGTCGTCGTGACCCGTTCGGGCGAGAGCCTGGGTGCGATGACTCCGCTCGATCCCCCGGTGACATTCGGCTTCGGATCGGCTCCACCCGCGCCCTCGATCGTCGACGTCGTCACGACGGTCCGGGAGTAGGCCGCGTCACTGCCGCCAGCGGTACTCCACCTCGGGGCGGCCCGGCGTTCCATAGCGAGGCACCCGGTCGGCGCGTCCCGAATCGGCCAGGTATTCGAGATAGCGCCGAGCCGTGACCCTCGACGCGCGGATCTCCTCCGCCAGCTCGCGCGCCGACACTCCCCCGCCTGATTCCGCGAGGAGTGTCGACACGGAGTTGAGCGTCTCGGGGCTCAACCCCTTTCCGAGGCCGGGGTCATTCGAGGTGCGCAGCGCCGCGAATGCGCCATCGACATCCCGCTGGCTCGCCACCGTCGGCGACTGCGCGAACAGGCTGCGGAAGTCGCGGTAGCTCGTGAGCTTGTCGGTGAACACGCCGAAGGTGAACGGCTTGATCAGGTACTGCACGATGCCGGCCGCGATGGATGCCCGCACCACCTCAGCCGAGCGCACCGCCGTGATGGCGATCACATCGACGTCGACGCCGCCGGCCCGGATGCGGCGGCACAGTTCGAGCCCATCGATGTCGGGCAGGTTCATGTCGAGCAGAATCAGGTCGATGCGCTCGGCCTCCGCGCCCAGCGACGCCTTGAGCAGCCGCACCGCCTCGGCTCCGGTGTGCGCGACGCCGCCCACCTCGAATCCGTCGAGCCGTGCCACATAGAGAGCGTGCGCCTCAGCCGTGATCACCTCGTCTTCGACGATCAGCACCCTGATCATGAGCAGCCCCCGCTCACCACTCGACCCGAGCCGGCATCGGCAGCGTCACCGTGAACACTGCGCCCACGTGCTCGCTGAGTTCGATGGTTCCGCCGAGACGCGCGACCGTCTGCCGAACGAGAGCCAGGCCGAGGCCCCGGCCGAAGGCATCCGTCTCTTTCGTCGAGTAGCCCCGACCGAACACCCGCTCGCGCGCGTCGTAGTCGATGCCCGGCCCTGAGTCCGAGACCTGCACGACGAGATCGTCTTCGCCGTCGCCGAGACCCAGATAGACCTCGACCCACGGCTCGGTTCCCGAAGCGGTTCCGGATGCGGCCGCGTCGAGCGCGTTGTCGACGAGATTGCCGAGAATCGTCACGACGTCAACCGGTTCGAACCCCTGCGTTCCCGGGTCGAGATGCGTCTCGAGCTTGAGAGCCACCCCGCGCTCGCGCGCCTGCGCCGCCTTTCCGAGCATCAGAGCGGCGATCACGGGCTCGTCGATCGACACCAGCACACGGTCGGTGAGGCGCTGGCTGAGGTTGAGTTCGTCTGCGGCGAAACGCAGCGCCTCGTCGCTTCGTCCGAGCTCGAGCAGTGACGCGATCGTGTGCAGCCTGTTTGCGAACTCGTGCGTCTGCGAGCGCAGCGCATCCGACATCGTTCGCATCGACTCGAGCTCGCCCGTGACCCGCAGCAGTTCGGTGCGATCGCGCAGTGTGGTGACAGTGCCCAGCGATCGGATGCGGCCCGAGCCGCGCTGCGCCTCGGTCGGCAGGGCCGGCTGATGGTTCACGACGAGCACGTGGTCACGGGTCACGAAGACCTCGTCGCGCGCCTCGCCCTCCTGCAGCAACAGAGACTTGAGCGAGCCCGGGATATCGAGCTCGTCGACCGGGCGCTCTGGTCCGCCCGCGGTGAGGCCCAGCAGGTCGGCGGCATGGTCGTTGTAGAGAACGAGAACCCCGCGATCGTCGACGAGCACCAGGCCCTCGCGCACCGAGTGCAGCACCGACTCGTAGTAGGCGAATACCTGGCCCAGCTCCTCGGCACCGCGGCCCGCCGTGACCCGGCGCAGATAGCGGCTGAACAGCCACGACACGAGCGCTCCCACTGCGATCATCGCGGCGCCGGCGCCCAGCAGCAGGTGCACTCGCGGCCAGAACTCGGCGTCGACCTGGCTCAGGGTGATGCCGGCCGAGACGAGAGCCACGACCCTGCCGTCAGCACCCAGGATGGGCGCGACCGCGCGCACCGACGGTCCCAGAGTGCCGGTATAGGTCTCGGTGAACGACTTTCCCGCGAGCGCCGGGGCGATCGTGCCGAGGAACGGCTTGCCGATCTCTTCTGGGTCGCGGTGAGTGTAGCGCGTGCGATCCGGCGCCATCACGGTGATGAAGTCGACGTCGGTGTCATCCATAAGAGTCACGGCGTAGGGCTGGAGCACGCTGGAGGGATTCGGCTGCTGCACGGCCTCGATCACGAACGGATTGTGGGCGACGGCCTGCGCGGTGACCATACTGCGGGCCGACGCATCTGCGGTGGCCCGGCCACGGGCATCCAGAGCCAGCAGCACCACGGCGAGACCCACGGCCACGATCACGAAGACGGCCTGCACGGCGAACAGCCGCGCTGCGATGCTGACCCTTCGTCGTCGACCGTTCATCGAATGCTCCCTTGCGCCCTGCCGACATACGCTACGCGCCTCACGCGTTGACGTCGAATGCGCAGAGGCGCGGCGCGAACAGTATGAACACAAGCGTCGGATGCCTGGCCGCCGCCCGCAGGATTGCCGCAGTAGTTCAGGCAGAGTCGCCACGGTGTTGTGGCGGCCCCTCACAAAGACAGGCATTCCATGAGCACCTCATCTGCACGATCATCCTCATCGGCACCGGCGGGTCGAAAGGCTCGCAAGAAGCTCGACAAGAACCACTACCTCTACATCGCGGTGATCATCGCTGTGGTCGCGGGCATCGTCGTCGGACTCGTTGTTCCCGAATTCGCGAAGACCCTGGCCCCGATCGGCACCGCCTTCGTGGGCCTGATCAAGATGATGATCGCCCCGATCATCTTCTGCACGATCGTGATCGGCGTCGGATCCATCGCGAAGGCGGCGACAGTCGGCAAGGTCGGCGGTCTGGCGCTCGGCTACTTCATCGTGATGTCGACGTTCGCCCTGGCGATCGGCCTCGTGGTGGGCAATCTGCTGCATCCGGGAGAGGGCCTCGACATCTCGGCGTCGACCTACGACACCAGCAATATCGTGGCGGAGTCGACGCAGGACTTCTTCCTCGGCATCATTCCCGTGTCGCTGTTCTCGTCGCTCGTCGATGGCAGCATCCTGCAGACCCTCTTCGTGGCGCTGCTCGTGGGCTTCGCCCTGCAGAAGATGGGCGACAAGGGCGCCCCGATCCTCGGCGCGATCAAGTCGCTGCAGGCGCTGATCTTCCGCATTCTGTCGATGGTTCTCTGGGTGGCCCCGCTCGGTGCGTTCGGCGCCATCGCGGGTGTGGTCGGCTCGACCGGATGGGGTGCCGTCGTGGCACTGGCCACGCTGATGATCGGCTTCTACGTGACCTGCGCGATCTTCGTGATCGTTGTGCTCGGAACGCTGCTGAAGCTCGTCACCGGCGTGAACATCTTCTCGCTCATGAAGTACCTGGCCCGCGAGTACCTGCTCATCGTCGGCACCTCGTCGTCGGAGGCCGCACTGCCCCGCCTCATCGCCAAGATGGAGCACCTCGGAGTCTCGAAGCCCGTCGTCGGCATCACGGTTCCCACCGGTTACTCGTTCAACCTCGACGGCACGGCCATCTACCTGACGATGGCCTCGCTCTTCATCGCCAGCGCCATGGGAACCCCCATGTCGATCGGCGAGCAGATCGGCCTGCTGCTGTTTATGATGATCGCCTCGAAGGGAGCCGCCGGAGTCACCGGCGCCGGGCTCGCGACCCTCGCGGGCGGGCTGCAGTCGTTCCGACCCGACCTGGTCGACGGCGTGGGCGTGATCGTGGGTATCGACCGCTTTATGTCGGAGGCCCGCGCCGTGACGAACTTCACCGGCAACGCTGTGGCGACGCTCCTGGTCGGCACGTGGACCGGCGAGGTCGACAAAGGTCAGGTGCGTAACGTCCTGGGCGGCAACGACCCGTTCGACGAGAAGAGCATGAACCCGGATGCGCACACGTCGGACGCCCCGGCCGAGCCTTCGACGGCGTCGAACGTCGACCCGGCGGTCCCGTCGACCGCCTCACTGCACGCCCTCACGGGAGTCGAGCCCACGAAGGCGGCGCCGCGCCCCTGACGCCGGATGTGCCCAGCGCGGGTGTTCTCGCGCGGCGCGGTGGCCACGCCACCGCCCTGCGCGAGAACACCCGCGTTCGGCGCGCCGGGGCTGCGCCGCTCCCGGGCGGCCTCGCATCCACGGGGGGGGCCACCGGGGCGCGCATCCACTCGAACGCGCACCCACTCGGCGCAGAAGCACCCTCCGCGGCCCGGGAAGGTGCTTCTGCGCCGAGTCGGTTGAACGCCTCTGATCGAGTCGGCGCGCCGGGCCTGGCGTGCACGCCCAGCGCGGGTGTTCTCGCGAGACGCGGTGGCCACGCCACCGCGCCGGGCGCGAACACCCGCGTTCGGCGCGCCGGGCGGGTCAGAGCACCGTGGTGGTGACCTCGACCGCAGAGTCCGTCGCCACCGTGGCCGTGCCCGATGAGCGCGTCACCGTGAAGGTCGCGTCGCGGCCGTCCGGGTTCGTGACCGTGAGCGAGGTCTCGCCGTCTGCCCCCGGGTACACCCGCAGCTCGAGGCCGTCGAGGTAGTCGTAGTCGGGGCGGTCTGTGCGTGCACCGATCGGCAGCACGGCTGACTCGCGAACATAGAGGGGCAGCGACATAAAGCCGTGCCGCTCGGTGCGCCAGCCGCCGCCCTGTACCACCTCGCCGGTGAAGTAGTTCGTCCAGCGACCGGCGGGCAGATAGAACTCGACCTCGCCGGATTCCGAGAACACGGGCGCCACCAGCAGATCGTGCCCGAGCATGTACTGGGTGTCGAGGTAGGCGGCGCCCCTGTCCTCGGGGAACTCCAGCGCCATCGGGCGCAGGATCGGCGTTCCCCGCCGACCGGCCTCGAGCCCCGCCGCGTAGAGATACGGCATCAGCTGGAGCTTCAGCTTCGTGAAGAACCGAGTGACTTCGACAGCCTCCTCATCGAATGCCCACGGCACCCGATGCGAGTTCGAGCCGTGGAAACGGCTGTGACTCGACAGCAGGCCGAACGCGGTCCAGCGTTTGAAGACACCGGCATCCGGTGTTCCTTCGAAGCCTCCGATGTCGTGGCTCCAGAACCCGAACCCGCTGAACGCCAGCGAAAGCCCACCGCGCAACGTCTCGGCCATCGACTCGTAGCTCGACGTGGAGTCACCGCCCCAGTGCACCGGAAGGCTCTGCCCGCCGACCGTCGCCGAGCGCGCGAACAGCACGGCATCCCCCACACCACGCTCCTCTTCGAGCACCTCGAACACGGCCTTGTTGTAGAGCTGCGCGTAGTAATTGTGCATGCGCTCCGGGCTCGAGCCGTCGAAGTAGTCGACCTCGAGCGGGATGCGCTCGCCGAAGTCGGTCTTGAATGCATCGACTCCCTGACGCAGCAGCACGCGCAGCTTCTCTTTGAACCACTCTGTCGCGCCGGGGTTCGTGAAGTCGACGAGTCCCATGCCCGCTTGCCATAGGTCCCACTGCCAGACCGATCCGTCGGGGCGCTTCACAAGGAAGCCGGCCTCCTTCGCTTCGGCGAAGAGCGGAGAACGCTGCGCGATATACGGATTGATCCACACAGACATGCGCAGGCCTTTGTTGTGCAGTCGCTCCAGCATGCCGTCAGGGTCGGGGAACACCCGCGGATCCCATTCGAAGTCGCACCAGTTGAACTCACGCATCCAGAAGCAATCGAAATGGAAGACACTCACGGGAAGATCGCGCGCGGCCATCTGGTCGATGAACGACGAGACCGTTTCCTCGTCGTACGAGGTCGTGAACGACGTCGAGAGCCACAACCCGAACGACCAGGCCGGCACGTGGGCCGGCCGGCCGGTCAACGCCGTGTACCGCTCGAGGATGTCGGTGGGCGTCTGACCGTAGATGATGAAGTACTCGAGACTCTCGCCGGAGACAGAGAATTGCACGCGCTCGACGGACTCGGAACCGATCTCGAACGACACGTGCCCGGGGTGGTTGACCAGCACGCCGTAGCCTCGGTTGGTGAGATAGAACGGAACGTTCTTGTAGGCCTGTTCGCTGGAGGTTCCGCCGTCCGCGTTCCAGATGTCGACGGTCTGGCCGTTCTTCACGAGCGGGCCGAAGCGCTCTCCGAGCCCGTAGACCAGTTCGCCGACTCCCAGCGACAGCTGCTGAAGCGTGTAGTTCGGCGCGAACGCGCGGGCCGTGCCGCCGCGCGCATTGCCGACCGGGGCGCCGTCGAGCTGCGCATCCGGTCGCACCTGCATGTGCGCGGTCGACTTGGCGCCCGCCGTTGTCAGCACCCGACCTGCAGCCTCGAAGACGAGACCGTAGGGCGCGCCTCTCCGCGCCGTGACGCTCAGTTCGCCCGACGTGAGCACACCGCTTTGGTCGGTGATCGAGACGATGCCGTGCCCTTCTTCGGCGCCGACGAGATCGAAGCCGCGCTCGTCGCGACCACCGGTGAAGTGCGAGACCTTGACGCCGATGATGTTCGGAAGCGGTGACGATAGCGCCACGGTGAGCACGGGGCGGTTCAGTACATCGCCCCGCTTCTCGATGGCCATGGTCGGCGCTGTCACAACGAGACCGTTCTCGCCCTCAGGCCAGATGTCGTAGGCCTCCTGCGCGTAGAGCGGGGTGACTCCCGGCCGTACCTGCCAGAAACCGTCGGTGAATTTCATGTGTGCCCTTACTAGGAATTACTTGGTCGAGCCGACGGTAATGCCGCGGGTCAGCGTTCGTTGGAAGATGAGGAAGAAGATGAGCGTCGGGATGAGGCCGAGCAGTGCGGAGGCACTCGTGGTCGTCACATCCATGAGCCTGTCTCCCTGCAGGGCGGTGATCGCGACGGGAACCGTCTGGTTGGCGTTCGAGACCAGGAACGTGAGGGGAATGAGGAACTCGTTCCAGGTCCAGATGAAGAAGAAGATGAGCAGCACCGAGAGGGTCGGCCGGCTGATCGGAACGATGACCCGCAGAAGGATCTGCCAGCGGGTTGCGCCGTCGAGCGAGGCAGCCTCGATGATCTCCTTCGGGAAGGTGCCGAAGACGGCCGACAGCAGATATGTGCCGAAGGCGCTCTGCACCACGGTGAAGATGATGATCACGCTCCACACGTTGTCGTAGAGGCCCACCTGTTTGAACATGAAGTACAGGGGGTAGAGCATCGCCTCCTGCGGCAGGGTGTTGGCGATCATGAACAGCACCAGCACCCAGACACGACCCTTCACCCGGCCGATTCCGATGGCGTAGGCGTTGAAGACCGAGACGATCACCGCGAAAACGGCGACCGTTCCGCTGATGAAGAAGCTGTTCCAGAGCTTCTCCGGAAAGTTCACCCGCTGCCAGAAGTTGACGATGCCGTCGAGGTAGATGTTCGAGGGCAGACTGAGCGGGCCGCCGTTGGCGTAGTCGGACGGCGATTTGAACGAGTTCACCAGAATGATGAGAAACGGCACGGCGATCAGGGCGGCGACGAGGATGACGGCGATCAGCAGAATCCAGTCACCGACGGTCCGTCGCGGCTTCTGCCGGTGCGGCTTGAGCACGGCGTTCCCTGCTCCCGTCGAAGGGCGTTGCAGTGTGGCAGTCATCAGCGTTCGTTCTCCAGACGTTCTGCGCGGTTCTGGGCAAGGATGAAGATGATCGTCAGAGCAACGATCACGACGGTCAATGCAGTGGCGATCGTCGCCCCGTAGCCCACCTGCTGACTCTGGAAGAACTCGCTGTACGAGTAGTAGCTCGGCACGATCGTGGAGTCTCCCGGCCCGCCGCGAGTGAGCGCGTAGATCGGCCCGAAGACCTTGAGGGCCGCGATCGTGGCGGTGAGCACGACCACGTAGATCTCGGGCCGGATGATGCTCACCGTGATCGACGTGAAGCGCTGAAACCAATTGGCGCCGTCGAGCTCGGCGGCCTCGTACAGCTCCGGGTCGACCCGTTGCAGGGCCGCCATAAAGATCACGACCGGGTAGCCGATCTGCACCCAGACCATCACGACCATCACGCTGAGAAGTGCGGTGTCGGGGCTGCCCAGCCAATTGTGCTGCAGAGCTCCGAGGCCGATGGCATCCAGAACCGTGTTCAGCGCCCCGTTCTCGGGCCGCAGGATCCAGCCGATCACGATGGCGGCGATGGCGACGGGCAGAATCTGTGGAAGGTAGTAGGTGGCGCGCAGAAAGCTGGCGAACTTGCCGCCGAACTTCTTGCCCACGAGATCGAAGAGCAGCGCAGCAAGCACCAGGCCGAGCAGTGTCGGCACGACCACCATCGCGATGATCATCGCGACGCTGTTCTGGAACGAAACCCAGAACTTGTCGTCGCCCATGAGCTTGGCCCAGTTATCGAGGCCGATCCACTCGGGCGGACGGATGCCGCGATACGACGTGAAGCTGAGGTAGATGTTCCAGATGAGGGGAACGAGCACGATGATCGTGAACAGCACGAGGCCGGGAATCAAGTAGAGCCAGAAGCCTCTTTTGCGCACGCCGGGGAGCAGGCTCATCTCCGGTGCTCGGCGGCTCCGTGCAATGACGGAGGCGGGTGGCAGCGTTGCCATGGAAAGTCCCTTTCGTGCGGTCTGAGGGAGTTCTTGGAGGGGGCCCTTCGATGGGCTCAGGGAACGAGCGGTCCCTGAGCCCGTCGAAGGGAGGGGAAGGGGCTACTTGCCGGTGATGTCCGCCACGCCAGATTCGTACTCGTCGCCGAGCTGCGTGTTCATCTCTTCGGGGGTAGTCGATCCGTTGATCAGCTCCTGCGTCGCCGCCACGATCTGGTCGTAGAACGTCGAGGTGGGCCAATCAGGGTAGAAGGCCAGTCCGTCTCGCTCCGTGAGCGTGTTGAAGTTGGCAATCAATTCCTGGCTCTTCGGGTCGGTGATGTCTGCGGTGTTCGCCGCGACGGGAACGCCACCGTTGTTGCCGATGAGAGCCTGAATCTCGGGGCGCATGGTGATGTCGATGAACTTGTACGCCAAGTCTTTGTTGGCGGCATTCTCGGGAACCACCCAGAGGTTTCCGCTCGATCCAGGAGCCATCTCCGATCCGGGGAAGAGGAAGGTTCCCCAGTCGAAGCTGGTCGCTTCCTTGATTATGCGGCCGTACCACCAGGAGCCCGAGACCATGATCGGGTACTTGCCCGAGATGAACGACGTTCCCATGTCTTCGGCCTTCAGGCCCGTCACGTCTTTCGAGATGTACCCCTTGTCGACGTATTCCTTGAGCTTGTCGCTGGCGTAGCTGAGCTCGGTTCCCTGCCAGTCGACCGGGTTCTTGTAGAGCTGGTAGTCGTCGACGAACGACCTGTCACCCTTCGAGAGCGCCAGCTGGTACCAGAGCTGCCCGATCGGATACTCGGCTCCGGCCTCGGCCAGCGGGGTGACGCCGTTGTCGGTGAACTTTTGCAGGGCCACCTCGAACTCGTCATAGGTCGTTGGAACGGCGATGCCGTACTTCGCGAACATGTCCTTGTTGTAGTAGACCTCGACGTACTCGCCGTAGTTCGGGATTCCGTACCAGGAGCCCGAGCCCATCACGCCCTTGTCGTCGTACTTGGCTGTCGTCTGCAGCGACGGCGCCAGCTTGTCTGCCCAGCCGTACTGTTTCACGGCGTCATCGAGCGGCGAGAGCAGACCCTGGCTCGCGAGAAGTCCCGCGGTGGCGTTGCCCTTGTTGTATTCGAGGATGTCGGGGGCCTCATTGGAGTTGAGCACCTGGCTCGACGTCGAGCGGATCTGCTCGAAGCTCTTCGCCTCGAACTCGACCTTCGCGCCGGTCTCCTCCTCGAACGTCTTGATGGCCTGGTTCCACGCGATTCCCATCGCGCTGTCTTCGCTCTCGAAATGCCAGAGCTTCAGGGTCTTTCCGTCTTCGGCCGGGGCCGCAGTCGAGCAGCCGGAGAGCAGTGCTCCCGCGGCGGCCACCGTGGCGAGCACGGCGAGTGTGCGTTTCATTTTCATGTGTCTACCTCCTTGTAGGGATGAGTTGCCGGGTCTTCCGGCGGTGGTGCCGACGATCTGTGGTGCTGTCGGGCGTACGCTTATCGACAGCTGTCGAAGCGCTTCGATAATGCGCGCAGAACTCCCTTCGAATCGAACATCAGGCCTGGTTGGCGACGGGGCCGGGAGCGGCGATGGAGCCGCGGTCGAGGAAAGTCGGAGCGATCAGCGTGACCTTCGGATCGCCGAGCGCATCGACCAGGGCCAGGGCATTCTCGACGGCCGAATGGCACATCTCGTCGAGAGGAAGGGGGATCGCGCTGAGCGGCGGTTCGAGTTCGTCGGCCGCATAGCTGGCGCAGGCAGCGAGAACCGACAGATCACCGGGAATCGAAAGCCCCAGCTCGGCGATACGACGAAGGGCCCCTTCGACGATCGGCTCATTGCAGTGAAAGACGAGCGCGGTCATGTCGGGAAGCTGTTCGCGCAGCAGATCGTATGCCTGCTGCCCGCCCGTTCGACCGATCTCCGGCCACTGGGTCGCCGTGCGCACACCGCGCTGCCGGCACTCCTCATCGAATCCGTGCGTGAAGCGGCGGATGAAGTTGGTGTCGCGGTCGACGTAGCTGTGCGGATGTCCGATCACACCGATCGAGGTGTGACCGGCGTCGGCGAGCATGGCCACCGCGTCGCGCCCCGCCCGATCGAAGTCGAGGTCGATGCATGACATATCGTCGACGCCCGGAGGGATTCCAATGAAGGCCGACGGAAGACCGAGGCGGCGCACCAGGGGCACACGCTCGTCGATGGTGGCAACGCCCATAACAACGACACCGTCGATCAACGACCGCGATGCGGCACGGCGGATGCCCGACACCTCGTCGTCGGTCGCCAGCAACAGCACGTCGTAGTCGTGCGCCCGCGCCGCCTCGACCACGCTCGTCACGAATCGCATGTGCGTGGGCAGGTGACCGTCGGGGCCGAGGGGCGCGCTCAGGGCGAGGATGTTCGTGCGGGCACCCGCAAGCATCCGGGCCCCTGCGTTTGGCTCGTACTCGAGCTCGTCGATGGCGCGCATGATGCGCTGGCGCGTGGACGCAGCGATGGAGCGCTTGCCCGACAGAGCGTAAGACACCGTGGAGATCGACACACCCGCGGCCTGCGCCACGTCGTTGATTGTCGCCATCAGAAGACTCCGGTGTCTGGGGTGGTGCGGTCTGTTTAAGCGCTTCGATTGTGAACGCGCTCTCAGCAGAGTACGACGCGAAGCACTTCGACGCAACAGATATTGCCGACTCCCCCAACAAATCGCGTCGCAGCCCGGATTCCAACGCGGGAGTTCTCGCCGAGCGCGGTGGCCGCGCCACCGCGGCGCGTCCGAACACCCGCGCTCGGCGCATCCGGCCGGAGCAGCACTGTTCCGCGCATCCACGGGACCTCGCATCCACGCGACCGCGCATCCACTCGCCGCAAGTGCACTCTCAGGACCCCGGGAACGTGCATCTGCGCCGGGTGGATGCGCGCCGCCCGATCGAGTCGGCGCACATGCACCCATCGGCGGCGTTTTGGGTGCTTGTGAGCCGAGTCGCCGCAACCCGCCGGGTCCTTCGACAGACTCAGGGAACGGCGGGGAACGGCGGAACCCAGGGAACGGCACGCATCAGCGCCCATCCGATACCGGCGCTCGACCGTTCAGTGACTCTCGGGCTCCGCATCGTCCGCCATCCAGACGGCGCGAAGAATGGCCACAACGTCATCCAAAGGCACCCCCGCGCCTTCACCCGCCTCCGCAAGGGCCCGAGCACGTTCGATGACCACCTGCGGAGCTCGTGATGCTCCGGGTGCAACGCGAGTTCCTGCCGCGGTGCGGGTCACGACGAGACCCTCGTGCTCGAGGGCTTTATAGGCTTTCGCGGCTGTTGCCTGAGCGACGTCGAAGTCTTTTGCCGTCTGGCGCACGGTGGGGAGGCGCTCGCCATCGCCGAGGCGGCCCGAGCGGATCGCCCCTCGGAACAGCGCCGCGATCTCGTCGGCGGAACTCGGGGTCGTGCCGGTCATCGGCGAACGCCCGTGGATGTCGCCTCGCGGTTCGAGGTGTCGGCAGCGACGCGACGCGACGCGACCAAGGCTCGAGCCGTGTCGACCGCGAGTCGCAGCAGAAATGCCACGCCGGCCGCCTGCAGAAAGTGGCCGATCAGGTTCATGGGCCGGGCGATCGCATAGTAGCCACTCCCGATAAGTACGGGCTCCGCAGACGGATCAGACCCATCGAGCCCCTCATTCAGCCTCACGTCAGTCAGCCCGATCATGCCCTGTCCGATCGACCCCGCGTGCATCCACACCGCACCCAGGGTCGTGATCAGGCCTCCCAGAAGGATGAACGTGAGCACACGAGCCGTCAGCTCCCGCTCTGCACGAACACTGGATGCCCACGACCGGGCAAACAGCGGACGATTGGCGTCCGTACGCAGGGCGACGACGAAGACCACCGCGGCAACAGCCAAGACGACGAGAGTGGGCAGGTAATTGGGCCAGCCCGTGCCTGCGACAAAGCCGTACCCGCTGTTGAATGTCATGAAAATAGGCAAGTCGGTCGGCACGGGAACATTTCCGAGAAATTGAGCACCCTTGGGTGCGGACACCCCGATGGCGCCCTGCCAGAGCGCCGTGACAGCCAGGAGAGCGGCCGCGATGCCCGAGATCCAGAGCAACATCCTCGACACGAAGGAATGCCACGGTCGACGAGGAGCGATCGCCCGCTCGCCCGGGGCGGGCAGCGGCATCCGGCGCAGGGCGAGCGCCGCGATGGCCACCACGACGGTCGCGATGAAGAGCGGGACCGGGCGGCGCCACCATCCATCGAAACCGGATGTCGGGTGTGCGTACGATGCGACGGCGATGGCACTCACGATGGTCGCGATGACGACGACGAGCAGCGATCCCGCTATCCCGACCCATGCGAGCAGTACCGTGCGGGCACCGGCTCGCGGCAGAGAGATGATCCGTCGAGGTCGAATCCACGACAGCGCGAACAGTACGACACCCAGAGTCAGCGCTATCTCCGGCGGCGGAATAAGGTTCTTGATCGTGATGAGCAGAGACAGGAACATTCGACCTCCAGCGACAGGGAGCAGGCCCGTGCGGGCCGCCTACTTGTACTGGCAAGGTAGCACAAACTTGTACTGGATAGAAAGCACAAGAAGTCGAGACGGAATCCGATGTTGACAAAAAGGAAGCTATCTTCCTATTCTTTGAGCATGCCTAGACGCAAAGCGGGGGTGATCCTGCCGATGGAGTATTCGATCCTGTCTGCAGTCGTCGAGCTGTCCGCATCAGAGACGGACCCCTACGGGTACACGATTGCAGCCTCGATCGCGAGATCAGACGAGAGCCGGGGGCTGACCGCCCACGGCACCCTCTACAAGACCCTCGGCCGATTGGTCGAGGGCGGGATGCTCGTGGCCGTCTGGGAGGCGCCGGAAACGGCCGAGAGTGATGGCCGCCCACGGCGCCGACTCTACGAGGTGACGGCGGCGGGCGCTCGAGCGCTCCAGGCACACGCGAACGAGAAGCTCGCCGCGAAAGCCGCTTTCAACCCAGCGCCCGGCCGATTGGCCACATCGTGAAGGGCCGCCCTGGATTGTTGAACCCCGGTCTGGCCGTCTGGGTGCTGCGCTGGGTCGCTCTCTACACACGAGGCCTGCCTGAGGCTGCAGCGCGGGACCGCGCGGACGAGATCGCATCAGACCTCTTCGAGCACAACGCCGCCGCGGTCGCAGCCGAACAGTCGAACCGCGCCACCACAGTGAGCATCCTGACTCGAGCACTCACCGGAATGGGCGCCGATGTGCTCTGGAGAGAACGCCAACTGCAGCAGGAGCACCGCCGACAGCTGTCCGCGGCCTCGCCTGCACTGCGGACTCGATACTCCCGACTCAGCGCGGTCGCGGTGGCTCTGGGCGCTGCGGTCGCCATCCTGACCCTGGCCTCCACGGTCAGAGTGCTGACAAACGTTCCCACCGCGTGGGGAGTTTCGTCGTTCACGGGCCTGATCGCCGTGACCCTCGGCCTGCTTCTGGCGCTGCTGGCACTGCTGCGCTCGAGCAGCCGCATCCTCGGGGCCGTGTCCTTCGCCGCACTATCGCTGCCACTCTGCCTCACGGTTGCCCAGAACACGATGTACATCAGTCTGACGTTCACCCAGGTCATGCAATCGGCTCTCGCCCCGTTCGCGGCGACGTCGTACTACCTGGCTTTCGCCGTTCTGTTCATCCCCGCGTATCTACTCGTCGCCGTTTTCACCACGATCGCAGTGAGGCTGCGCACCCTTCACCGACGCATACGAGTAGAGGCATGTACCCCCGCTCACGAAACCTCGACGCTTTACTAGTATCGCGCCGCAGCAGGTAGACGAACTTGATCCGGGCACCCACGGGACCGCGCATCCACTCGCCGCACATGCACCCTCAGAACCCCGGGAACATGCATCTGCGCCGAGTGGATCGGGGCATCGTGATCGAGCCGGCGCACATGCACCCATCCCCGGCGGTTTGGGCGCTTGTGCGCCGAGTCGACGGGAGGCACGGAACCGGCCCTTCGACAGGCTCAGGGAACGGCGGGGCTCAGGGAACGGCAGGGGTCAACCCGGCAGGATGCCCAGCCCGTCGACCTTCGGAATCGCCGACAGCAGCTGCTGCGTGTACGGCTGCTGCGGATTCGACCACACCTCGTTCACGTCGCCGCGCTCCACGATCTTGCCCTTGCTCATCACGGCCACGTCGTCGGCGATGACCCTCACCACCGAGAGATCGTGGCTGATGAACAGCAGCGATGCCCCGGTCTCGAGCGCCAGGTTGCGCATGAGCCCGGCGACCCGCGCCTGCAGAGACGCGTCGAGGGATGCGATGGGCTCGTCGCCGACAAGCAGGTCCGGTCCCGAGGCGATCGCCCGGGCGATCGCGATGCGCTGGCGCTGCCCGCCCGAGAACTGGTGCGGGAAGCGCGACCGGGCCGACGCATCCAATTCGACGTGCGCGAGCAGATCGGGAACCGTCCACGCCGTGCGATCGGGGTTGACGCGCAGGCCGTCTTCGATCTGCTTACCGATCGTGCGTCGCGGGTTCAGCGAGGCGTAGGGGTTCTGAAAGACCATCTGGATGCGCAACAGCTTGCGATCGCGGGTGCGCATTCCGAGGCGTTTCACGGGCGTGCCGTCGAACGTGATCGAGCCGCTGTCGAGGCCCTCGAGGCCGCAGATGGCTCGTGCGAGCGTGGACTTTCCGCAGCCCGACTCGCCGACGAGACCGAGCACCTGACGGGTGCCGAGCGAGAGGCTCACGTCATCCACCGCCACGAGCCGGGGTTTGCCCGCCACGCGATAGCTCACCTTGACACTGTCGAGTTCGAGCAACGACGTCATGACGCATCTCCTGTCGAGGCTGAATCCGGGGCCGAGCCGGCAGAGCCGTCGTGCGGCAGAGCGTCGATCAGCGCCTTCGTGTACGGGTCGCGCGGCGCAGTGATCACCTGGAACCGGTCTCCGTGCTCCACGATCTCGCCCTGTCGCATGACCGCGATGGTGTCGGCGAGGGCGCTCATCACTCCGAGGTCGTGGGTCACGAGAAGAATGGCGAGGCCGAGGTCGTCGCAGAGTTCGCGCAGCAGCCGCAGAATTCCCGCCTGTACGGTCACGTCGAGCGCCGTGGTGGGCTCGTCGGCGATGAGCACGCTGGGGCTGCACATGATCGCCGAGGCGATGGCCACTCTCTGCAGCTGTCCGCCCGAGAACTGGTGCGGGTACTTCTTCAGCGCGCCGGCCGGGTCGGGAACCTTGACCTGCTCGAGCACCACGCGCGCGCGTTCGAGTGCCTCGCGCTTCGACATGCCGGTGTGCTGGCGCAGGTGGTCGGTGAGCTGCGATCCGATCGAGAGCATGGGGTGCAGGCTCGACGTCGGGTCTTGGAACACCATCGCGATGTCGTTTCCGCGCAGGGTGTTGAGCTTCTTCGTGGGCAGCTCGAGCAGATTGCGCCCGTCGAACTCGATCGTTCCGGTGACCTTCGCCTGGGCGGGCTGCAGGCCGAGAACGGTCATGCCCGTCATGGTTTTACCCGATCCGGATTCGCCGGCCAGGCCGGTGATCTGGCCGCTCGGAACATCCAACGAGATGCCCCGAAGAATGTTCTTGGCCGAGGAACCGCGACCGATCGACAGCGTCAGGTCGCGAATGCTGAGACCGCCGGATGCCTTGGGCTTGCCTACAAAAGATGCACCTTCAGGGATTGTGCTCACAGTGCGCGTCCCTTCACAGCGTCGGCAGTGCGCGGGTCGAGACCGTCTCGCAGCGCGTCGCCGAGGAAGTTGAACGCGAGAACGACGGTGAGGATGGCGAGGCCAGGGAACACCGAGATCCACCACGACGAGAAGTTCTGCACGCCGTCGGAGACCATCGCGCCCCAGTCGGGAGTCGGCGGAACGGCGCCGAGACCCAGGAAGGACAGGCCCGCGAGCAGCAGGATGGCCGTGCCGACATCGAGAGTGGCGAGCACGACGACCGGCGCGATGATGTTGGGCAGGATGTCTTTGCCGAGCGAGGTGAACGGGCTGTTGCCGAGCAGGCGGCCGGCCACCACGTACTCGGAGCGCGACGCCACGACCACGAGCGATCGGGTGACGCGGGCGTAGGCCGGCCACGACACGATCAGCATGGCGATCACGGCGTTGGTGAGGCTCGGGCCGAGCGACGCGGCGATGACCATCGCCAGGATGATCGTGGGGAACGCGAAGACCAGGTCGGCGATGCGCATGATGACCTCGTCGGCGACCTTGCCGAAGTAGCCGGCTATCGAGCCCGCGATCGTTCCGACCAACAGCGACGACACAACGAGAAGCAGGGGCAGGATGATCGACACGCGTGCGCCGTCGAGAACGCGCGCGAGCACATCCCGGCCCAGCTGGTCGGTGCCGAACCAGTGCGCCGCGCTCGGAGGCTGGAGCCGGTCGAAGTTCTGCGCCAGGGGATCTGCGGGGCTGATCATCGGCGCGAGCAGGGCGAGCACCAGCCAGACGACGATGATCGCTGTTCCTGTGACGGCCAGCGGATTGCGCAGGGCCGCCGGGAAGCGGAGCCGGCGTCGGGCAGCCACAGCCAGAACATCCGGTTGGGCCTGCGAAGCGGGCGCGGTTGTCTGGCTCATGCGGCCCTCACTCTCGGGTCGATGAAGCCGTATGCGATGTCGACGATGAAGTTCAGGCCGATGTAGACGATGCCCACGACGAGGCCCACGCCCATGATGGCGGGCAGGTCGAGCTTGGTGGCCGAGGAGAAGGCGTATTCGCCGAGCCCGTGCCACGAGTAGACCTTCTCGACCAGCACGGTTCCGCTGAGCAACGAGCCGAACGCGATGCCGAGCACCGTGATGATGGGCACGAGGGCGCCGCGCAGCACGTACTTGAGCACAACAGTGCGACCGGTGAGCCCCTTGGCCCGGGCGCCGCGCACGTAGTCGGCGTCGAGCACTTCGAGGATGGCCGAGCGCGAGAAGCGCGTGAGCAGGCCGATCGTGTAGAGGGCGAGAACGGATGCCGGCAGCACGAGGTGGTAGACGGCGTCGCCGAATGTGGCCCACTGCCCGGCCAGCAACGAGTCGACCGTGTAGAGGCCGGTCACGTGCGGGGGCGCGATCGCCGCGGGGTCGAGACGCCCCGACCCGGGGAACAGCCGCAGCTGGAAGAAGAAGATGAAATACACGAGCAGGGCCATCCAGAACGCCGGAACCGAGAGCCCGATGAGGCTCACGACACGGATGATCTGGTCGACGAAGGTTCGCTGGCGCAGCGCAGCCCAGAGTCCGAGGCCGATTCCGATGATGGCCGAGATCAGGATGGCGCCGACCGCGAGTTCGATGGTGGCGGGAAACGCCTTGCCCAGCTCCGTCGCCACGGAGGTGCGGGTCTGAGTGGAGGTACCGAGGTCGCCCTGGAAGAGATGGCCGAGATACGTGAAGTACTGCACCGGCAGCGGCTTGTCGAGGCCCGCGTTCTCGCGGAACTGCGCCACGATCTCGGGGTTCGCCGCCGCCTGCTCGCCGAGGGCCGCCTGCACAGGGTCGGCGGGCACCAGGTTGGTGAGAATGAAGGTGACGAGGGTGACGCCCAGCATAAGCAGGGCCGTCACCCCCAGCCGTATGGCGAGGTAGCGCGCCAGCGGGGGGATGCCCGCCGGCGCGCTACGCTTCTCCGCTTTCGCGGCGACGCTGTTACTTGATTCCGGCAAGATCGATCGTCCAGACCGGGTTCAGGCTGACCGCGGTGATGCTCTTCGAGGTGACCACGTTCTGTGCCGGCTGCAGCAGCGGAACGAACGGGCCGCTCGCGTTCTGCGCCTTCTGCAACGCGGCGTAGGCGCTCTGGCGCTCGTCGGTCGAGACAGCAGCCTTGGCAGCGGCGGCCAGGTCGGTCACCGTCTGGTCTGCACCAGCAGCCCAACCGGCGCGCAGGCCGACGAGCTCGCCGGGCGTGAACGCGAGGTAGTTCGACGGGTCGGGGAAGTCGGGACCCCAGTACCAGAGACCCACGGTCTCCTTGCCGTTGCGGTAGGCATCCAGCTCGGTGGCGACCGGTGCAGGAGCCAGCACGATGTTGATGCCGACCTCCTTCAGCTGGGCCTGAACCGACTCGGCGACGCTCTGCAGCGACAGACCCTGCACCGTGATGTCGTTCGGGAAGTTGAGCGTGACATCCTCACCGGAGTAGCCCGATGCGGCGAGCGACGCCTTGGCGGCGGCGACATCGTGCTGGTTGCCGTCGGATGCGTCGATCGCGCCGACGAACAGCGAGGGGATGAATCCACCGGGCTGAACAGATCCGTCACCGGCGAGGTCGACAATCTTGTTGTAGTCGATGCCGGCCTTGACCGCCTTGAGGAAGTCGGGGTTGCTGGTGATCGCCGAGACCGACGGGTCCTGGTTCAGAAGCAGGAAGATCATGTAGCGCGAGGGGCTCGAGAGAACCGTCACGTCGGATCCGCCGAGCTCCGCGACCTGGTCGGGGTTGAGGTCGAGGGCGACCTGCGACTCACCGGCCTGGATGTTGAGCTTCTGCGTCGGTCCTTGCACGTTGCGCAGAACGACGCGGTCGTAGGCGGGAGCGTCGCCCGTGTACTTCGGGTTCTTGGTGAAGACCACCTGCGAGGCCACGTCGAACGACTCGAGCATGTACGGGCCAGAGCCGGCGGATGCGCCGTTCAGGTAGGCCTCGGCACCGTCGGCGTCGGTCGCGGTTCCGCCGTTTTCTTCGACGACCTTCTTGTTCACGACGCTGAGAGCCGGGTTCGGAAGGATGTACGGAAGCGCCGGGTTGGGCGTGGCCGAAGTGAGCGTGAGCGTGGTGTCGCTCGTCTTCGCGACGGTGATTCCCTCGAGCAGGAACGAGGGGTTGCCCTTGATTCCCTGTACTCGCTGCAGCGAAAAGACGGCGTCGTCGACGGTCACCAGAGTGCCATCGGAGAAGACGTGGCCGTCGGCCATCGTGAGGGTCATCACCGTGTTGTCGGCGTTCATCTCGTAGCTCGCGAGTCCGTCGATCGGCTTCGTGACGTCGTCGCCCTTGAAGGTGAGGAGGGTCTCGTAGAGGGCCTTGGCGACGATCGAGCCGGTCGTCTCGTATTCGCGGTTGGGGTCGGCCGTCTTCAGGTCGAACGACGAGTCGACGACGACGGACTTGCCGCCGGACGAGCTCGAGTCGCTCGAGCCCGCGCTGCAGGCTGTGATGCCGAGCGTGGCGACGACGGCGATGCCGACGATGCCTGCGATACGGCGGAGTGGTGACAACACGAGGGTGGTCTCCTATCGGGTAAGGAAGGGTGCTGGGCGAGTGTGACAGTGCGGTCAGTGCGGTCTCGGTGAATTCTGCACCAACCAGATGTGGAATGTTGTCTTGAAATTACTTCTCACACAGATCAAGTGTCAATCTGAACGTTCGATGTCAGGACAAACTGATGACAACACCTCGCATTTCGACATAACATCTCTAAACAAGAGATTCTGTAGGCGCAGACACGGACAAAACAGGGGGTCGCAAGTGGATCTTGATGAGACACACGTGCGCATGCTGGAAATGCTGAGAGACAACGGGCGCATCTCGATCGCGACGCTGTCGGAGCGACTCGGCATCTCGCGCTCGAATGCCTACACGCGCTACGAGTCCCTGGTGCGCAACGGAGTCATTCGCGGCGTGCACGCCGACATCGATCCGACCGCGGTCGGCCTGAACGTGGCGGCCATGGTGTTCGTGACGGTGCGACAGAGTCAGTGGTCCGATTTCCGCAGTCGACTCTCCAGTCTCGACGAACTGGAGTCGTTCACCGTGATGACCGGAGAGCACGACGCCATGCTGCTGGTTCGCGGATCGGGAGTCGCCGCCATCCACGATCTCGTCGCCACGCGACTGGCGCAGTGGCCCTCGGTCAAGGCGACAGTGACCGTCTTCATCATGGACGAGATGGCGTCGAACGTGTCGCTGCGCATGGGAGCCGAGAAGAGCGACACACTGCAGCAATCCGGCGAGCGCTACGGAATGACGCGGTTCGTGCGCACAAGCGACGAGCGGGCGAAGAGCGCCGAGAGCGCACAGAATGCTAGGCGCGCACCTCGCGGCACACGCTGACATGGTCTCCCCCGTCGGGTCCGACGAAGTCCTCGGTCAGCTCGAGCACACCATCGAGGTTGCGACTGACGACTGAGGTCGCCGAGCCCGCGGTCGTGGATCCGTCGACGCCCAGGTGCACGAATGACACGTGCAGCACGTCGCGTTCCCGGTAGCCACTGAAGCGCCCCACCGACACCGTGTCGCCGGTGTACTCACCCCAGATGACGCCACGATCCTCACGGTAGTGAAAGCGTGACGGCGACGTCGTCGAGACCGCGCTGGCCGTCGACGAGACCATATCGAACACCGTGTCGTCGATCGACTCGTCGAAGGTGCTGTGGGCTGCGGCAGTGGATGCGTCGGAGGGGGTGCTCATGATCGCCCACTGTTGCGGAGTGCGGCTCGGCTCGTCAATTCCCGTGCAGAAAGTCCGTCGCGAGATGTCAGCCACATGACATCAGTGGACGAATAGTCGTTTTACTCATCACGCATAGGACAAACGGCTGACTACGTCGTAACGAGCTTGAAACGTGTTCGTCGATCGGGCTACTTTGCAGTCATGACTACTCTTTCGCCGGCCCCGCGAGACCCCCGGATGCCTCGGCTCCCCACCTCCGAGACGTTCCGCGAGTTCATGGCGAGCGGGTGGGCGGAGCCCGATCGCACGGCCCGGGTCACCCCCGGCGCCGCCGAGGCCGCAGTCTCCCATCGCGCACGGCTCTCGGAGCGCTTCCCCTCGGACACTCTCGTCATCGCGAGCGGCCGCAGCGCAGTTCGCTCCAACGACACGGAGTTCGGCTTCCGGCCGCACAGCGACTTCGCCTGGCTCACCGGATGCGTCGCGGAGGCGGCCGTCGTCGTCATGCGGCCCACGGCATCCGGCCACGACGCCGTGCTCTACCTCACCGAACCCGCCTACGCGGGTGAGGAGGCCTTCTACACCGACGCGCTGCGCGGCGAGCTGTGGGTCGGCGCCGCTCCCGGTCTCGACGATTGGGCGACCGCGCTGCAGATCGAGGTGCGCTCGCTCGCCGCGCTCCCCGACGATCTTCGCGCACTCGACGGCGCGGTCCTCAGCGCCGGGGCGGTCGAACCCGCGCTGGTCGAGAGCGGCATCGACGCCAGCTCGCCCGCGCTCGAGCGTGTCCTCTCCGATCTCAAGCTCGTGAAAGACGAGTGGGAGATCGGCCAGCTGCGCGCTGCGGTCGACGCCACGGTCGAGGGCTTCGCGGCCGTCGTCGCGGAGCTGCCGACCGCAATCTCCGGCCGGGGCGAGCGCTGGCTGCAGGCCACGTTCGAGCGGCACTCCCGCCAGGGCGCGAACGGTGTCGGTTACACCACGGTCATGGGATCCGGGGCGAACGCGGCCACTCTGCACTGGTCGCGCTGCGACGGCCCGGTGAGTGCCGATCACCTCGTTCTGCTCGACGCGGGCGTCGAGGTCGACACCCTCTACACGGCGGATGTCACGCGCGTCTTCCCGGCATCCGGCACCTTCTCGCCCGCCCAGCGTCGGGTGTACGAACTCGTGCTCGAGGCGCGGGCGGCCGCCCTGAGCGTGCTGCGGCCGGGAGCGCTGTTCTCCGACTTTCAGGAGGCTGCGCACGACGTGATCGCCCGCGGCCTGCACAGCTGGGGCATCCTGCCCGGAACGCTCGAGGAGGCGCTGAGCCCCGAGGGCCAGTACCACCGCCGTTATGCCATTTGCGGCAACGGCCACCACCTCGGCCTCGACGTGCACGACTGCGCGAAGACGAGCGAAGAGCTCTATCTGCGCACGCCGCTCGTCGCAGGCATGGTGCTCACGGTCGAGCCAGGCATCTATTTTCACGCCAACGACCTCACGCTTCCCGAGGAGCTTCGCGGCATCGGCGCGCGCATCGAAGACGACCTCCTGATCACGGAATCTGGCTACGAGAACCTCTCGGGCGCCCTGCCCGTCGAGGTCGACGACGTCGAGGCGTGGGTGCGCTCGCTGACGCAGTAGCGGGGCATCCGTTGCGGGAGACTGACCGCCGAGCGCGCACTTAGCGGGCGAGCGCGCCGTGCACGGAGGCGCGCTCGCCCGCTGTCGGCGCGCTCGACCCTTACGCGGCCACGGGTCACCTCGTCTCGCGGCCGTGCGAGCATGAATACTGTGCAATCAAGAGCCTCCGAACCAGCGCTCTCGGATGCCGAACTGCGGCTTCTTGAGGCTCGGTTGCGCGAGCGTCGGCTCGAGATCGACTCAGAGCTCGGTGGGCTCGCGCAGACGCTCCACGACGTTCGCGAGGCGCGCGGCGCGGAGTCGGTCGATGACGAGCACGATCCCGAGGGCCCGACGCTGTCGAGCGAGTGGTCGCGCATCCACGGTGTACACGGCGAGCTCGCGGCGTCATCGGAGGCGGTCGACGCGGCACTCGACCGCATCACGGCGGGTAACTACAGCGTCTGCGAGCGCTGCGGCCTGCCTATCGGGTTCGCCCGCCTCGAGGCACGACCCGAGGCCACGCTCTGCATCATCTGCGCCCGCGCCGCGGAGCGCTGAGCTGGCCAGAGGTTCAGCTCGCCACCTCTTCGAGCACCTCGCGAAACGCGAGCGTCGCCGGGTGGTGCGCGCCGCTGTCGCGCACCGACGTGAAGATCGAACGACGCGCATCCCCTGCCAGCTCGATGAGCCGGCAGCTCGTCTCGCGTCCCGCCCAGACGAGCTCAGGCATCAGCGCAACGGCGTTGCCTGACTCAATCAGGCGAATCTGCGCCTGCAGATCGGCGGTCTCGTAGCGTACGTCGGGCTCGAATCCGGCGATGCGGCAGCGCTGCAAGGCCCAGTGCCGTGAGGCGGCGCCCGCCGGTTCCATGACCCAGGGGAGGTCGTGCGCGTCCTCGATCGAGTCGACGCCGTGGATCTGCCGATCAGTGGGAGGAACGGCGAGAGACACGGCATCGCTCGTGAGCCACTTCTTGTCGAGTTCCGGATGCCGCGGCGCCGCGTGCGCCGGATATTCCTCAGCGACCACCATGTCGAAGTCGCGGGCCCAGGTCTCGTAAAGCGCCGTCTCGGGCTCGCGCTGCACCATCTCTACCCGCACCTCGGGATACCGGGAGCGCATAAGACTCAGCGCATCCGGCATCAGCGCCAGGGCCGCGGATTGAAAAACGGCGACCCGCACGGTGCCGCTGACCGACGTGAGCGATGCTGCGAGAGTGGCCTCGGCGCTCTCGAGAATCTCGAGCATGGCCGCCGTCTGTGCCACGAGAATCTCCGCCTGAGGGGTGAGCTGCACGCGCCGGCCGACCTTGCGCAGCAGTTCGACACCCGTCTCTTTCTCCAGGAGGGCGAGCTGCTGCGACACCGATGATGGGCTGAAATTCATGGCCACGGCGACCTCGGCGAGGGTGCCGCGGATCTTGAGTTCACGCAGGATGCGCAGGCGCCGGGCATCGAGCATCGTCTCGTCTTTCATTCATCGGGTAATCCAATGGTTATTGGTTACAAACGATCACTTTATCTAATGTGATTGTGATCTCATACTGAACCCATGACCGACATTGCCTCTAACCCGGAAGCGACAATCGAGGCCCCCAACGCCGCGACCCGCCCACCCGCCCACGTCACCGCCGACCTCCCCACCCCCGAGGCGGTCACCGCCCTCGTGCGCCGCTGGCTCACCGAGGCCGCGGTCATTCCCGCCGACGCATCGGCACAGCGCCTGGCCGGCGTTCTCAAAGACCCCAAGGGTCTCGACTTCACCGTCGGCTTCGTCGACGGCGTCGTGCGCCCCGAAGACCTCGGTGTGGCCGCGCGCAATCTGCGCGCGCTCGCCCCCGACGTGCCGGCATTCCTGCCCTGGTATCTGAAGAGCGCCGTGCGTCTCGGCGGCCTGGCAGCTCCCATCGCGCCGGCCATCGCCATCCCGATCGCCCGCAAGGTGCTGCGCGGCATGGTCGGCCACCTCATCATCGACGCCACCGATGCGCGCCTCGGCTCGGCCATCGCGAAGCTGCGCAGCCACGGCGAGGGAACGAAGCTCAACGTCAATCTCCTCGGCGAGGCAGTACTCGGCGAGGCCGAGGCCGCCCGACGCCTCGAAGGCACCCACCGCCTGCTCGCCCGCGACGACGTCGACTACGTGTCGATCAAGGTCTCCTCCACCGTCGCCCCGCACTCCGCCTGGGCATTCGACGAAGCCGTCGCCCACATCGTCGAACGCCTCACCCCGTTGTTCGAACGCGCGGCAAAGGCGACGCCGGCCAAGTTCATCAACCTCGACATGGAGGAGTACAAAGACTTAGACCTCACCATGGCGGTCTTTATGCGCATCCTCGACGACCCGCGCTTTCACGAGCTCGAGGCCGGAATCGTGCTGCAGGCCTACCTGCCCGACGCCCTGTCGGCAATGATCCGCCTGCAGGACTGGGCATCCGCTCGCCGTGCCGCCGGCGGGGCCGGCGTGAAGGTGCGCATCGTCAAGGGCGCGAACCTGCCCATGGAGGAGGTCGAGGCGAGCCTGCACGGCTGGCCGCTTGCCACCTGGTCGTCGAAGCAGCAGAGCGACACCAACTACAAGCGCGTCGTCAACTACTCCCTGCACCCCGACCGCATCGACAACGTGCGCATCGGAGTCGCCGGACACAACCTCTTCGACATCGCCTTCGCTTGGCTGCTCGCTCAGAAGCGCGGCGTGACCGACGGCCTCGAATTCGAGATGCTGCTGGGCATGGCGCAGGGGCAGGCCGAGGCCGTGCGCCGCGAGGTCGGATCGCTGCTGCTGTACACACCGGTCGTGCACCCGCAGGAGTTCGACGTGGCGATCGCGTACTTGATCCGCCGCCTGGAGGAGGGCGCCAGCCAGCAGAACTTCATGTCGGCCGTGTTCGAACTCAGCGAGAACGAGGCACTGTTCACCCGTGAGCGCGAGCGCTTCGAGGCATCGCTGGCCGAGCTCGACGACGCCGTGCCGGCGCCGAACCGCACGCAGAACCGCCAGGTTCCCGATGCCGCCACCTCGCACACGGGCTTCGACAACACCCCCGACACCGACCCCGCGCTGCCGCAGAACCGCGCGTGGGGCCTCGAAATCCTGCGCCGCGTTCCGTCGTCGCTGCTGGGCGATGACACGATCGCCGCGTCGATCGTGCACGACGAGAACGAACTGGATGCCGTCATCCAGACTGCTGCCACGGCCGGCACCGCATGGGGTCGGCTCTCCGGCGCCGAGCGCGCCGAGGTGCTGCATCGCGCGGGCGACGAACTCGCCCTGTCGCGCGCCGACCTGATGGAGGTCATGGCCAGCGAGACCGGAAAAACCCTCGACCAGTCAGACCCCGAGGTCTCCGAAGCGATCGACTTCGCCCACTTCTACGCTGAGCGCGCCCGCGAGCTCGACAGCGTCGATGGCGCCACCTTCGTGCCGGCCACGCTGACCGTCGTCGCTCCGCCGTGGAACTTCCCCGTGGCGATCCCCGCCGGCTCCACCCTCGCCGCCCTCGCGGCGGGCTCCGCCGTGGTCATCAAGCCCGCCCGTCAGGCCCGCCGCTCCGGCGCCGTGATGGTCGAGGCGCTATGGAAGGCGGGAGTCCCCCGCGAGGCGCTGCGCCTCGTGCAGCTCGCCGACCAGTCCCTCGGCCGCTCGCTCATCGCGCACGACGCCGTCGACCGCGTGATCCTCACCGGCGGATACGAGACGGCCGAGCTGTTCCGCTCGTTCCGCCCCGACCTGCCCCTGCTCGCCGAGACCAGCGGCAAGAACGCCATCATCGTGACGCCGTCGGCCGACCTCGACCTCGCCGTCAAAGACGTGGTCGCCTCGGCGTTCGGCCACGCGGGGCAGAAGTGCTCCGCCGCATCCCTCGTGATCCTCGTCGGCTCGGTCGCGACCTCGCGCCGATTCCGCACCCAACTGGTGGATGCGGTGTCGTCGCTCACGGTCGGCTACCCGGCCGACCCGAGCACGCAGATGGGACCGATCATCGAGAAGGCGAAGGGCAAGCTGCTCTCTGGCCTCACCACCCTGGGCGAGGGCGAGAAGTGGCTCGTCGAGCCGAAGCGCCTCGACGACAGCGGCGCGCTGTGGAGCCCCGGCGTTCGCGCAGGAGTGCGCCGCGGATCCGAGTACCACCTCACCGAGTACTTCGGCCCGATCCTCGGCATCATGACGGCAGCGACGCTCGAGGAGGCGATCGAGATCCAGAACGAGATCGACTACGGCCTCACCGCGGGGCTGCACTCGCTGAACTCGGCCGAGCTGGGCGTGTGGCTGTCGCGCATCCAGGCCGGCAATCTCTATGTGAACCGCGGAACGACCGGTGCGATCGTGCGCCGGCAGCCGTTCGGCGGCTGGAAGAAGTCGGTCGTCGGCCCCGGCTCGAAGGCCGGCGGGCCGAACTACCTGCTCGGCCTCGGATCGTGGCAGACGGCCGTGAGCCATGCCGATGCACCCGTGTCCAATGCCTCGGTTCGTCGACTCATCGACGCTGCCGCGACCGAGCTGAGCGCCGACGACTTCGGCAGCCTTCGTCGGGCCGCCGCCAGTGACGCCGCCGCGTGGGCGTCGGAGTTCGGCACCGCCCGCGACGTCTCCGGACTCAGCGCAGAGCGCAACGTGTTCCGCTACGTTCCGCGCCCCGTGACCGTAAGATTCGGCAGCGACGCGACCGACGCATCCGTCGTTCGCGTGCTGGCCGCCGCGTTCGTCTCGGGCGCGCCGATCGAGGTGTCGGCCGCGGTCGCGCTCCCCGCGCAGCTGCGCGCCGCCGTCGCCGAGTGTGGCCTCTCCATGCGCATCGAGAGTGACGAGGCGTGGTTGGCCCGGGCGAACACGATGGCGGATGCGACGATCCGGCTGGTCGGTGCCTCTGCCGGCGAGCTTGCGATCGCCACGGGCGGACGCCCCGATCTCGCCGTGTACGCCGGCGAGGTCACGGAGTCGGGCCGCGTCGAGCTGCTGCCGTTCCTGCACGAGCAGGCGGTGTCGATCACGGCGCACCGCTTCGGCACACCGAACCACCTGAGCGACAGTCTGATCTAGCACCCCGTTGGGTACGCTGAGTCCGTGGACGCGCTGGGCACCATCCTCCTGATCGCCCTTATCTGCGCTGCGGCACTTCCGCTGTTAGCACTCGTCGTCTACATCGTTGCCAGCGCACTCGGACTCGGTTTCGCAGACCGGATCCTCGACGCGACCGTGGCCCTTCTGACAGCGCAATGGAGCATCGGCGGAGTGCTCAACATGGTCGCCGGAGCGGCCATCATCGCGGTCGGCATCTGGTGTGCGGTGAAACTGGAGCCTGCGCTCGTGAAGGTGCTATGCCTGGTTCTGGTGCCCTTCGGGATCTGGCGTCTCGTGCGAGGAGCGCGCATCCTCCGAGCTGCACACGGAACACCCGCTTCCTGAGCTTGCCGAAGGGAGCCGGTCGGAGGGAGCCCCTTCGACAAGCTCAGGGAACGGTGACTACGCCCCCGCGAAGAACGCTCCCACCGCGGCCGACAGCGCCACCGGGTCGTTCACGTGGCACAGCTCGCGCGCCGAGTGCATCGACAGCAGAGGAACACCCACGTCGACCGTGCGTATTCCGAGCCTCGTCGCCGTCAGCGGTCCGATCGTCGATCCGCACGGAACCGCGTTGTTCGAGACGAACTCCTGGTAGCTCACACCGGCCCGCTCGCAGGCGCGCGCCCACAGGGCCGCACCGAACGCATCCGTCGCGTAGCGCTGATTCGCGTTGATCTTCAGCAACGGACCGCCGCCCGCGATCGGCGTGTTCACGGGATCGTGCCGCTCGGGGTAATTCGGGTGAATCGCGTGGCCCGCGTCGGCAGACAGACACCAGGATGCGGCGTACGCGCGCAGACGGTCGCTCGATGTGGCGCCGAGACCGGCCCCGATACGGCTGAGCACGTCGTCGAGCAGCGGGCCGGATGCGCCGGAGCGCGACTCGCTGCCGAGCTCCTCGTGATCGAAAGCGGCAAGCACACTGATGTGCTCCTGCTCCGCCTGCGTCTCATCGGCAGCCGCGATCAGCGCCACGAGTCCCGCGTACACCGACGACAGGTTGTCCATGCGCCCGGCGGCGAAGAGTTCACCGTCTTTGCCGAAGCGAGCAGGCCCCTGGGTGTCGGCGGTCAGCAGGTCGTAGCCGGCGACATCCCACGCAGGCACACCGGCGAGGTGCGCGAGGTGGGCCAGCAGATCGCCCGCGTGGCCTACGCCGAAGACGGGGGTCAGGTGCCGCTGCTTGTCGAGCGTGAGGCCGGAGTTGACCTCGCGGTCGAGGTGGATCGCCAGCTGCGGAATGCGCAGATACGGCCCCGTGCGCACGAGATGCTCGACGCCATCGCGGGTGACGAGCCGACCGGCGAGTTCGAGTTCTCGGTCTAGCCACGAGTTGAGCAGCGGGCCGCCGTAGACCTCGACGCCGGCCTGCAGCCATCCGCGGTTCGCGATCGTGGGCTTCGGCTTGAGCTTGAAGGCGGGCGAGTCGGTGTGCGATCCGAGAACGCGGAACGGCGTCGTGGCCGTGGCTTCAGCAGGCCGCAGCCACGCGATGATCGCGCCGTCGCGCACCACATAGTGCCGGGCGGATGCGGCGGGCTCGGCGCTGGCCGCCCCGCCGTCGGCGCCGGCCGCGGGCCAGTCGCTCGCCTCGTCGAGCCGCGAGAACCCTGCCTCGTCGAGCCGTCGGGCGGCCTCGGCTACCGCGTGATACGAGCTGGGCGATGCCTCGATGAAACGGGCGAAGTCGTCGATATACGCGTCGGTCGTGCTGGAGTCCATGACTCAATCCAACCACCCGAGCAAGGGTGTGCAGTCACGAACTCTTCATGTCGCTATGCGACGAGCGCACCGCCACATCTGCACGCGATGTCTCTACTCGTCGGGGAACACCCTCTTGTACGTGCGCCCGTCGGGCAGTGTCACCGTCTCGGCGCGCAGCAGGCCGCGACTGACACGCAGATATACGGCCTGGGCACTCACGCCGAGTTTCACCGCGGCCTCCGAGACCGACATGCCCGGCAGGTCGGTGGGCACGCTGCTCGGGCGTGCCGAGCGCTTGCGGCCTGCCTCGTGCCGTTCGAGGATCTCGGCGTCGGTACCGTGCCAGCGCCACTTCGCGGCCGCCGCACCGAGACCTGCGGCACCCGAGATGTCCTCCCACGTTATTCCGGATGCGCGGGCCTCGCGCACGGCGTGCAGAGTGGCGGCGTCTTTCTCTAGTTCACTCGCGAGCATGCGCACAGCACGGATGCGGTCGAGGGCTGGAGGCGGCGATTGGGGCGATGCGGCAGCGGCAGCGTCGAGCTCGGCCACACGGGCGAGCCAGAGGCGACTTTCATCAGACAGGAAGGGCACGCGGTCATGTTAACCCTCGCTCCCTGAGTTCGAGCCGACGGTCAGAGACTTTCGGCTCGCCTGTCGAGACGCTTGAGCGCCTTCGGAGAATCATCGAGCGCAGCCGCCCCTCTGTTCTGCGCACGAACCGTCATGGCACCGTAGACGAAGGTGTCCTCGCCGGCGGCATGGGCGCGGTTGGAATTCAGCAGCAGATGCTCAACGAACAGCGCACTGTCGCGGTGATCGCCGAGCGCATCCTGCACCCGTTCGGCCTCGCGGGAGATGTGCCGGTACTTCTTGCCGAGCACGGCTGTGCCTCCCTTCGACACCGCGTCAGCGGCGAACCGAAGTCGGCGCGCCGCCTTGCGGGCGCTGTGCAGCGCCCGGTCACCACGCGCGTCGACATCGCCGCCCGATCCGGATGCCCCGGCGAAAGCGGCCGCGCCTGCTCGCTTTCGCAGGCGCGCCAGTTCGCTCGCGATCACCTTGGCGGCGACGACCTTGATCGAGGTGCGCTTCTCGCCCAGCGCCGACAGGGGCGGATTCGCCACGAAGTCGTCGAGATCATCGAACAGCCGATAGTAGGCCGCGCTCGAGAGCATGCGCAGTGCCGCGGCATGCGCCTGACGGTAGTCCTCGAGCGATCCTTCGACCAGACGGCGGTGCGAGGCGTCGCTCGTGCGGTGCCCCAGCTCTGAGAGCTCGTCGTCGGCGAGCTGCGCGCGGACTTCGGCGTCGCGAGCCGTGCCGAGCACTCCCCCCAGGGTGCGCAACTGATCGCGCAGCGATGCCACCCGCTCGTCGTCGAACAGCCGACGGTACGCCGCGAGCACACTGCGCAGCCGGCGAACGACGGAGCGCATCTGGTGCACGGAATCGGGCTGATCGGCCCTGGCCTGAGGATCGAGCTGCTCGAGCTGATCGACCAGTTCGCGCAGCGCTTCGACGATCACGTCGGCGGCGGGACTCTTCGACGTCAACTCGGAGGTGGGCGCTGGGCGCGCACTGGGACTCAAACTGACACTTGTGCGCTGAGCCTCGATAGCATCAGACTCCACGGCATCCTTCAACGCGTCGCTCAGCGAGTCGTGACCGAGCGCACGTGCGATCTTGGCGGGCGACGACGACACGGTGGCGGCCTCGGCGAGCACGGCGACCTCGATGGCGTCGAGCAGGGCCGTCCGCTCTTCTTCGCTGTCGGGCGCGCCCGGCAGAAGCTCCACCTCCCACTCGCGCCAGGCCCGCACGGCCCCGCCCCGAACATCCGACGCCGTGACCTGATCGTCGGCGAATTCGGCCACAGCCTCGCCGCCCGCGCCGATGAGATGCGTCGCCGTGCGCCGGGTCGAGATGCGGGCAAGCGGGGTCAGGATGCGATCGCGCACGATCGCGCGCACAGGCTCGAGAACCGAATCGGGCACCGAGTCTGACGACGCATCGGCCGCGTCGACGTCGAGCGGCCAGTGCAGCTCCGTGCGACCTTCTCCCGCCGGGCGCTTGATATGCCACCCCTCGTCGCCCCCGCCCTCTCGGCGGCGCACGATGTGGCGCTTGCGAAGAAGATCGAGCGTCTCGGTGTCGTAGTACACCGCCTCGAGCTGCACGGCGTCATCGACAGACACGCTCTCGATGCCGTCGACGCTCGTGAATGTGGGAACGAGTGAGTTCTCATCGACGTCGTATTTGCGCTCGATCTCGACCTGGCTGGTGTGCTTCATGGGTCCTCCATCGTGGCTGACTGTCGCCGGCACGGACAGTTGCGACCGGCACACCGGGCGCAGAAGTCCGCACCGGTAACCATTGTCGCCGACCGAGGTCAGCGCTGCACGCGCAACCTGTTCTCGGGGTCGAGCTTCCCCAGAATCTTGCCCATAATGCGATGCAGGTCTGCCACGTCCTGCTCATCCAACGGGTCGATCACGTAGTCGCGCACCGTGCCGACGTGACCTGGTGCGGTCGCGCCGACCTTCTCCCAGCCCGAATCCGTGAGCTGGGCGTTCGTCGCCCGACGATCTCCAGGGCACGGCGTGCGCTCGATGAAACCACGCTTCTCGAGACGCGAGACGACGTGCGAGAGGCGAGGCAGGCTAGCGTTCGTAACCGCGGCGAGCTCGGTCATGCGGAGCGTTCTGTTCGGAGCCTCCGAGAGCATGGCGAGGGTGAAGTAGTCGAAATGGGTGAGATCGGCATCGTGTTGCAGCTGGGTGTCGAGCACCCCCGGAAGTCGCTCGACCACGGAGATGAACCGCACCCAGGCACGCTGCTGATCATCGCTCAGCCAGACATCCTCACTCATGCCGACCATTCTATCGGAATAGTTGACGCTACAACTAAGTAGACGCACATTACTTGTAGCAACAACTACATTGTCACATCGCAGGCGAAGGCAGCTCGAAGCGCGGTCACGATCCGAACACGCCCCGGTGCGGCAGAATTGTCCCGTGACCGTCGACGCGCGTACCTACCTCTGGGCCGGCTCCTACACCTCCGACTCCGGTGGCTCCGGCGTGGGCATAGAGCTGCTCGACGCCGCCGTGGGGCGCCCCCTCGAATCGCTCGGCACCGCTGCCGAGGCTGCCTCGCCGTCATTCCTCGCGACACACCCGACGGCGCCCGTCCTCTACGCCGTATTCGAGGCCGCCGGTGTTCTGCAGGCCTACAAGGTGGGCGACGCGGAGACCGACGGGCTCGGCCCGACCCTCGAGCCTCTCGGTGACGCCTGGTCGACGGGCGATGCCGGATGCCACGTGGCCGTCGACCCGCGCGGACGCTACGCGATCGTCACCTGCTGGGGCGACGGCCAAGTCATCCTCTTCGGCCTCGACAGCCGGGGCGGCATCGTCTCGCGAACGATCGCCCCCGCCGCGCGCGACCCGCACGCCCACCGCAACCCCGCGTATCCGGCGCTCGGAACCGCGCGACCCTCGCGCGCCCACGCGAGCCTCACCCTGCCCGACGGACGCATCCTCACCACCGACCTGGGACTCGACGTCGTGCGCATCTGGACCCACGACCCCCTTCGAGGACTCGTGCGGGCGGGCTTCGTGACGCTGCCGTTCGAGTCCGGGCCGAGGCACCTCGCGCTGCACCAGGACGGACGAGTGCTGGTCGTGACCGAATACTCGGTCGAGGTGTTCACGCTCGCGCCGAACGACGACGCAGGATTCGACGTCGTGCACCAGACCCCGGCGATCAAGGGCGGCGCGGCCGAGGGCGACACGGCGGCTCACATCGAGTTGTCGGCCGATTCGACCCGCGCTTATGTGGGTGTGAGGGGCTCGAACCGCATCGCCGTGCTGAGCATCGACAACGAGGGCGCGCACCCACTCGAGGCATCGCCGTCGGGCGGCGACTGGCCGAGGCACCACCTGGTTCACGACGGGCTGCTGCGCGTGGCCCACGAGCGCTCGAACGAGGTCACGACATTCGCACTGGATGCCGCGACCGGCCTGATCGGCGAGCCCGTCGATTCACTCGGGGTCGGCTCCCCCACCTGCCTGGTGCTCGCCCGCTAGCGCCTGCCTGCCGAGTTCCGCTTCGATCGGGCCGCCAGGATCGCGAAGGCCGCAGCGACAGCAAGCGCGACCACAAAGACGGAGCCGAACGCCACATCGCCCTCGAACACGGCGACATCGCCGGCTGGGGAAGCAAACGTGCAGAGAGGTCCGGTCGGAACCACAGAGAACACCGTCAACCACGCATGGACCGCTTCGATGGCACCACGCCCGACGACAACCACCGGCGGAACCCCGCAGTCGATCCATCCTGCCTTCGCGAACGAGATCGCGTACGCGGCGGTGCCGAGTCCGGCGGGCACGGCGACGCCCGCCGCGCACAGCGAGATCGCCACAGTCCAGGCGAAGAATCGCGGGTGCGACGAAGCGGGGCTCACAAGCAGCGCGACGGCGAGCACAACGAGAATCAGCGCCAGCACGACAAGGTGCGAGGCGAGCGGCTCGTCGGGATACGTGACGTTGCCACCCGAAGAGCAGCTCAACCCGAGAGGGGTGAGACCGAATCCAACCGTCACCGGAGTCGAGCCGGTCGATTCGTACTGCACGGTCCAGGGAGTCCATCGCTCGGATCCACAGACGTCGATGGCGCCTCCCGTCGCATAACCGATCCACCGCACAAGCAGCGCACCGACGGCCGCCGCGGCGCCGACGATCGACACGACGGCGACGATCCTGGGAATCACTGCCTTCATCCGACTGACCCTAGCGGCCGGCGGGCGAGCGCACTCAGACGGCCGCGGTCTCTCACTCGGGGCGGTGAAAGTGTAGGGGCGCAGGCCCAGATCCATACCCTCGCAGTAACCTCGAACCATGCGCTACACACGCCTCGGCAACACCGGAATGAAGATCAGCGAGGTCGTGCTCGGATGCATGAGCTTCGGCACGCCCGATCGCGGCAACCACGCCTGGACCCTCGACGAGGAGACGAGCCGCCCACTCATCCGCCGGGCCATCGAACAGGGCATCACGACCTTCGATACGGCGGATGTCTACTCCGACGGCTCGAGCGAGGAGATCGTGGGCCGCGCCCTGGCCGACTTTGCCCAGCGCGACGACGTGGTGATCGCCACCAAGGTGCACGGTCGCATGGGCGACTCGCCCAACCGCGGGGGCCTGTCGCGGGTGCACATCATGTCGGCCATCGACGACAGCCTGCGGCGCCTCGGCGTCGACCACGTCGACCTCTACCAGATCCACCGCTGGGACGCCGAGACCCCGATCGAAGAGACGATGACCGCCCTGCACGACCTCGTTCGGTCAGGCAAGGTGCGCTACATCGGCGCCTCGTCGATGTGGGCGTGGCAGTTCGCCAAGGCGCAGCGAGTCGCCGAGGTGAACAGTCTCACGCCCTTCGTCTCGATGCAGGACCAGTACAACCTGCTGCAGCGCGAGGAGGAGCGCGAGATGCACCCGCTCTGCATCGATGAGAAGGTGGGCGTGCTGCCCTGGTCGCCGCTGGCGCGCGGCCGGCTCACCCGAGACTGGGATGCCGAGACCGAGCGCACGGGCAAAGACCTCTTCGGGGCCACCCTCTACTCGTCTGACGATTCGTCGAATCGTGCGATCGTGGATGCCGTGGCCGGCATCGCGGGCGAGCGCGGCGTCGCGCGCGCCCAGGTCGCCCTCGCCTGGGTTCGCCAGCAGTCGGCCGTTACCGCGCCCATCGTGGGCGCAACGAAGCAGAAGCACATCGACGATGCCATCGCGTCGCTCGACATAGAACTGAGCGAGTCCGAGCTCGAGCACCTCACCTCGCCGTACACGCCGCGAAACCCGGAGGGCTTCTGATCTCTTCGAAGCAGTCGATAATCGACTCTTGACGGCTTACTTGTTTTTTGCAAGTATCAACTCATTGCTACCCCACGCGTATCTCAAGGAGCTCCACAATGAAGTCGATGTTCGTCAACCTGCCTGTCACCGATCTCGAGCGCGCCAAGACGTTCTACACGTCGCTCGGGTTCAGCATCAATCCCAAGTTCACCGATCACAACGCCGCGTGCGTCGTCGTCGAAGACGGCCACAACTACTTCATGATCCTGGTGCGCGAGTTCTTCCAGACATTCACGAAGCTGCCGATCGGCGACAACGCGGTCAACCCGTCAGTGTCGACCGCCATCTTCCTTGACAGCCGCGACGCGGTCGATGAAGCCGTGACGAACGGTCTCGCGGCCGGCGGCACCGAGCCGCAGCCGGCATCCGATTACGGCTTCATGTATCAGCGCCAGATCACCGACCCCGACGGCAACCTCATCGAGTTCGGTTGGATGGACCCGGTCGCTGCGGAGCAGGGCCCGGAGGCCGCCGCGAACCCGCAGGCCGAGCAGGCCTGAGGTCAATGGCCGCACGAGATTACGGGCAGTACTCAGGCATCTCGCGCGCCGTCGAACTCATCGGCGAGCGCTGGGCGCTGCTCATCGTGCGTGACCTGCTCGTCGCACCGCGCCGCTACGGCGAACTCGCCGCGGGGCTTCCGCGCATTCCGAGCAACATTCTCGCGGCCAGGCTCAAAGAGCTGCAGGCGGCCGGCGTGATTCGCCGGGCGCCCCGCTCGCGCGTGATCGTGTACGAACTCACGCCCTATGGTCGGGAGCTCGAACCGGTGGTGCTCGCACTCGGCGCGTGGGGTTTCAAGGCCATGGGCGAGGCGCGTGACGAGCAAGTGATCACGCCCGCGTCGATGATCATGGATCTGCGGTCGGCCTTCCAGCCGGCGGTGGCGCTGGAGTTGCCGGCCACAGCGTATGCAGCGCGCTTGGGTGACGCAGAACTGTTCATCAGGGTGAACGGCTCAGCCCTCGACGTCTCGGGCGGCGAGGGGCCCGTCGATATCGCGTTCGCGACAGGCCCGGCCATCCATCGACTCATTTCGGGCGAGCTTGCCCCGCGGCGTGCCATCGAGACCGGCCAGGTCGAGGTGCTCCGCGGTCGTGGAGAACTGCTCGGTCGCTTCGCGAGCACGTTCCACCTCGCTGCCTGACCCACACGCACTGAAGTGCGGAGAGTGGCCGCTTCCTTTTCGATCGAAGCGGCCCTTCTCCGCACTTCAGTGCATTCAGTGACGCCTACTCGGCATCGAGGTCGGTCTCGAGCAGCGTGGCCAGTTCCTCGAGCGCGGCCTCGGCGCCGTCACCCTCGGCTGCGAGGGTCACGATGTCGCCGTTCGCGGCGCCCAGGCTCATGATCGACAGGATGCTCGCGGCGTCGAGCGGCGTGCTGCCGCCCTTCGAGATGGTCACCTTCACGGGCTGGCGCTTGACCGCCTCGATGAAGACGGAGGCGGGGCGGGCGTGAAGTCCGACGCGGCTGGCGATGGTTGCGTTGCGTTCTGGCATGCGATGTCTCGTTTCTGTGTTGATTAGAAAATGTGTTGATTCGAAAAGGGGTCAGCGGGCCGCTACAGGGGAGCCCACACGAGCGGTCGAAGACTGTGCGGCGTCGCCGACAGCGGAGCCCTCGACAGGTCGGCGACGCACCCAGCGCTTGAGAGCGACGACGAGCAGGCCGGAGACGATTGTTCCGGCGAGGATCGCCACGATGAACATGGTGAGGTTGCCGATGGCGAAGAACACGAAGATGCCTCCGTGAGGCGCCTGCGAGGTCACGCCGGTGCCCATCACGATCGCCCCGGTGAGGGCGCTGCCCACGATTCCGGCGGGGATCACGCGCAGCGGGTCGACGGCCGCGAACGGAATCGCGCCCTCCGAGATGAACGCGGCGCCGAGCAGCCACGCGGCCTTGCCATTCTCGCGCTCGGCGAGGCTGAACAGCTTCTTGTCGAGCACGGTGGCGAAGGCAAGCGCCAGCGGCGGAACCATTCCCGCGGCCATAACGGCCGCCATGATCTGCCAGGGCGCCTGGTTCGTGATCGAGCCCGCCGAGAGCCCGGCGACGGCGAAGGCGTACGCAACCTTGTTGATGGGCCCACCGAGGTCGGCGGCCATCATGATTCCGAGGAGGAGTCCCAAGATAATGGCGCTGGCACCCGTGAGAGACGACAGCCAATCGCTGAGGCCGGTCATCAGGAGCGCGATCGGGCCGCCCAGCACGATGACCATGAGGCCGGATGCGAAGATCGAGCCGACGAGCGGAATGATGACCACGGGCATCAGACCGCGCAGCCAGCGAGGAACCTGCAGTCGGCCGAGCGCCCAGGCGATGAATCCGGCGAGCAGACCTCCGACGAGACCGCCCAGGAATCCGGCGTTCATCAGAAGAGCGACAGCGCCGGCGGTGAAGCCCACCGCGATACCGGGTCTGTCGGCGATCGCGTAGGCGATGTAGCCAGCGAGCGCGGGAACTAGGAAGCCCATCGACGCGGCTCCGATGGCGAACGCCACCGCGCCCAGATACGTGCCCAGCCCACCATCCGGCAGGTTGAAGAGGCTGTTCTGAAGGATGATGTCCTTCGCGTGGTCGCTGATCTGGTAGCCGCCGAGCAGGAAGCCGAGGGCGATCAGCAGACCGCCACCCGCCACGAACGGGATCATGTAGCTGACGCCGGTGAGCAGCCAGCGCTTGATCTTCTGGCCCACGTGCTCGTCGGTCGCGGTGCCGGTGGATGCCGCGGCGCCGTCTCCCGAGACGCGTCGCGCCTGCGGGTCGTTGGCCGCGGCGAGGGCCTCGGCGATCATCTTGTCGGGCTCGTCAATGCCGCGCTTGACCGGCGACTGGACGACGGGCTTGCCCGCGAACCGCCCCTTGTCTCGCACGTCGACGTCGACCGCGAACACCACGGCTACCGCGCTGGCGATCACGGCCGGGTCGAGCGGCGTCACGCTCGATGATCCCTGCGTCTCGACATGCAGTTCCGCTCCGGCACGCTTGGCCGCGGCCACGAGCGAGTCGGCGGCCATATAGGTGTGCGCGATGCCGGTCGGGCAGGCGGTGACGGCCACGAGGATGGGCCGGGCCGCAGCATCCGGAACGGGAGCATCTGTGGCCGCAGCAACAGGCGCGGCAGGTGCGGCCGCCGGGGCCGGCTCGTCGGCAAGCGCACCATCGACAAGCTCGACGATCGCCTCGGCGCTCGGCGCCTCGCGAAGGGCGGTCACAAACTCGGGCTTGATGAGCGAACGCGCAAGCTTCGACAGCAACACGAGGTGCGCCTGGTCTGCGCCATCCGGGGCGGCGATGAAGAAGATGATGTCGGCGGGGCCGTCGGATGCGCCGAAGTCGACCGCGGGCGCCGGTCGCGCCATGGCCAGGGTCGGCTCGAGCACCGCGGTCGAACGGCAGTGCGGAATTGCGATTCCACCCGGGATTCCGGTGTCGGTCTTGCTTTCGCGCGCCCAGGCGTCCGCGAACAGCGCCTCGGTGTCGCTGGCGCGACCGGATGCCGTGACCAACTCGGCGAGGCGCCTGATGACGGCGGCGCGGTCGGTGCCGAGATCCTCGTCGAGGATCACCAGCCCGGGGGTGATGAGTGAAGACATCCTTGTTCTCCTTTGTTTAGATTCGCCCCGCGGCGATGCGCGGAATCGTGGTGACGACGATGTCGCCTGGATGTGTCTGTTCGAGCGTCGGCACTGTCGTGCCGGGGAGTGAGGCAGCGGCGGCACCATGGGCCACCGCCTGGGCGAGGCGTCCGGCAGGGAGGTCACCCCGCTGGTCTGCGAGTACATAACCCGCGAGCGAGCAGTCGCCCGCCCCGACAGTGCTGCGGGCCACGATCCGAGGAGCCGGGGCACGCCAGGCCCCCTCAGCGTCGACCAGCACCGCACCGTGTGAACCGAGAGTCACGAGCACCGCGCCGAGAGCTGGAGACAGCAGCGCCTGCGCCAGCGAGACCGCGAGTTCCGGATCGGCCTCAAGCTGCTCGTGGGTCGCAGAACCGGTGTCGAGACCCTGCGATTCAGCCAGCTGCAGCAGCTCCTCGGCGTTGGGCTTGATCAGGTCGACCCTCTCGCCGGAGGCGACAAGAGCCGCCAGGGGCGCACCCGAGCTGTCGACGGCGATGCGCGGCGCGGCGCGCGACGCTCGCACGGCACGCACGAGCGTCGCATAGAACGTGTCGGCCACCCCGGGCGGCACGGAGCCGGCCAGCACGAGCCATGACGCAGACGCGGACTGCGCCACGACCACATCGATGAGCTCGGCGACGACGGCCTCCGAGAGGTGCACGCCCGGGTCGTTGAGCTTGGTGGTCGTTCCATCGGGCTCGGCCAGGGTTATGTTCGAGCGGATGGGCGAGTCGATCGACACGGTCGCCGTCGGAATGCCCGACGCCTCGAGCGCCACGACCAGCGGGTCAGTCGACGCGCCGGGCAGTATGGCGAGGGTGTCGCATCCGGCCGCATGCAGGGCCCGCGAGACGTTCACGCCCTTGCCGCCGGGCTCCTGCCCGGTGACGACGGCACGCTGCACCTGGCCGCGCTCGAGCGGAGCATCGAGCTCGACGGTGCGGTCGAACGAGGGGTTCACAGTGAGGGTCACGATCACGGCACGATCACCTCCACGCCCTCTGCGTCGAGAGCGGCCGAGAGCGTTCCGGCGGGGTCGACGTCGGAGACGAGAGTGTCGACGTCGCGCAGTTCCGCGAAGCGGTAGAGCGCCTCTTCGTCGAGCTTGGTCGAGTCGGCGAGCACAACGGAGCGGCGTGAGCGGCGGATCATCGCGGCCTTGACCGCCGCCTCCCTCTCTTCAGGAGTACTCAGGCCGAAACCGGCACTCACGCCGTTGGCTCCGATGAAGGCGATGTCGGGGCGAAGCCGGTCGAGCTGTTCGATGGTCGACGCGCCGACCGCGGCGCTCGTGATGCCTCTGACGCTGCCGCCGAGCAGGTGCAGGTCGATGGCCGGGTTGAGGTGCAGCAGCGCAGCGATGGGCACGGAGTTGGTGATGATGGTCAGTGGATGGCCGCCCAAGACACCGCCCGACGGGGTCCAATCGGCCAGCAACTCGGCCAGCGCGCCGGTCGTTGTGCCCGCGTCGATGAGGATCGAGCCGCGGAACGACTCCCCGATCATTCCCAGGGCCGCGCGAGCGATCACGAGTTTGGAGTCGCGCGCCTTGTCCGAGCGCACAGCGACGGTCGACTCCGCGAGGCTGATCTTCGATCCGGCGACAGCGCCGCCGTGCACTCGTTGCAGCACACCCTGCTGCTCGAGAAGGTCAAGGTCTCGTCGCACGGTCTCGGGCGTGACGCCGAATCGCTCGGAGAGCTCGGCGACGGTGACACGGCCCCGCGCACCGATGCTTTCGCCGATCTGCTGATGGCGCTCTATGGCGTACATGTCGTCGTTGACCTCGTCTTTCGATTCGTCCGTGAACCCGCGTGTGCCTGTGTTGTGATGTGACTTTATGTCTGTTTTCCTGCAAAAGCAAGATAAACACAGATTTTGGTTGCCCTTCGACAAGCTCAGCGAACGCCACGTCGCTCAGGCAAATGGGAGGGTCGAGGCCTACCGTGAGGCGATGACCAACACCCTCGCCCGAGAGATCGAGATCGGCGAAAGCCCACAGCATCCGGTGCGCCGCGTTCTGCGCCGTGCACGAGCCTGGGTCGAGCGGCACCCGCGCATCCGATTCGCGTATCGCCTGGCCGTCGGCGTGCTGGGCGCCTTCGTGGCGATCGTGGGCTTGATTCTCGTGCCCCTGCCCGGCCCGGGCTGGCTCATCGTGTTCCTTGGCATCGCCATTCTCGGCACCGAGTTCCCCGCCGCGCACCGCGTGGGGCAGTGGCTGAAGCGCGTGCTCGCGAAGGCAGTCTCTCGCTGGAAGGCGTGGCGCGCATCCCGGCCTCCACGGGCATAAAGTCCCTGCCGCATGGGCACACCGCGCACCTAGGATGAGCAGCACTAGCCCCGTGCAGTGCAGAGGAGACGTTCCATGATCGGTTCCGCATCCACCATCGACGGACTTCAGTCGCCCGTGATTCCCCGCGACGCGCACAATCCCTGGTACCAGCGGCCGGCCGAACCGCTCGAGGGCGAGGCACTGCTTCAGGTCGACGCGTGGTGGCGGGCTGCCAACTACCTCTCGGTGGGGCAGATCTACCTGCTCGACAACCCTCTGCTCGAACGGCCACTCAGCCGCGACGACGTAAAGCCGCGCCTGCTCGGCCACTGGGGGACCACGCCGGGGCTCAACTTCGTCTACGCCCACCTCAACCGCATGATCCGGCACCGCTCCCTGCCGACGCTCTACATCACGGGCCCCGGCCACGGTGGGCCCGGCATGGTGGCGAACGCCTATCTCGACGGCACCTACTCAGAGATCTATTCGACGATCGACCAGTCGACCGACGGCATCCGGCGCCTGTTCCGCCAGTTCAGCTTTCCCGGCGGCATCCCGAGCCACGCGGCGCCCGAGACGCCCGGATCGATCAACGAGGGCGGCGAGCTGGGCTACTCCCTCTCGCACGCCTACGGGGCGGCGTTCGACAACCCGAACCTGCTCGTGGCCGCGGTGATCGGCGACGGCGAGGCCGAGACCGGCCCGCTCGCCACAGCCTGGCACTCGAACAAGTTCATCGGTCCACTGCAAGACGGCGTCGTTCTGCCGATCCTGCACCTCAACGGCTACAAGATCGCCAACCCCACAGTGCTCGCCCGAATCCCCGAGGAAGACCTGCTCGCGCTCATGCGCGGCTACGGACACAAACCGCACATCGTGTCGGGCGGCTTCGACGGCGAGGATCCGCTGCTCGTGCACGCCCGCATGGCCGAGACGCTCGACACCGTGCTCAACGAGATCGCCGCCATCAAGCAGGATGCCGCCGACGGCACGATCGAGGGAACGCCGCGCTGGCCCATGATCATCCTGCGCACGCCGAAGGGGTGGACCTGCCCTGCCGAGATCGACGGCCTGCCCGTGGAGAACACGTGGCGCGCACACCAGGTGCCGCTGGCGAGCGCACGCGACACCGAGGCGCACACCCGCCTGCTCGAATCGTGGATGAAGAAGTACAAGCCGGAGGAACTCTTCGACTCCTCGGGCGCACCAACGCCGTTCGTCACCGGTCTCGCGCCCGAGGGCTACCTGCGCATGAGCGCCACGCCGTATTCGAACGGCGGGCTGCTGCGACGCGAGCTCCGGATGCCGGACTTTCGCGAGTACGGGATCGACGTCACGGCCCCCGGCCACGAGACGGCGGAGGCCACGAAGGTTCTGGGACGCTGGCTCGCCGATGTCATTCGCCTGAACCCCGACAATTTCCGTATCTTCGGGCCCGACGAGACGGCATCCAATCGCCTGCAAGAGGTCTACGAGGCGACCGACAAGCAGTGGAACGCCGAGATCCTGCCTGTCGATCTGAACCTGAACCGTGCAGGGCGTGTGATGGAGATGCTGTCGGAGCACCAGTGCCAGGGCTGGCTCGAGGGTTACCTTCTCACCGGTCGGCACGGACTGTTCAACTGCTACGAGGCGTTCATCCACATCGTCGACTCGATGTTCAACCAGCACGCGAAGTGGCTGCAGGTCGCCCGGTCCATCCCGTGGCGGCGCTCGGTCTCGAGCCTCAACTACCTGCTCTCGAGCCACGTGTGGCGCCAGGACCACAACGGCTTCAGCCACCAGGACCCGGGCTTCATCGACCACGTCGTCAACAAGAAGGCCGACGTCGTTCGGGTGTACCTGCCCGTCGACGCGAACACGCTTCTGTCGACCTACGACCACTGCCTGCGCAGCGTCGACTACATCAACGTGGTCGTCGCCGGCAAGCAGCCCGGGCCGCAGTGGCTCAGCATGCCGGAGGCGGTGGCGCACTGCACGCGCGGCCTCGGGATCTGGGACTGGGCCGGCACGGAACGGCCGAGCGACGAGCCCGACATCGTGCTCGCGTGCGCCGGCGACATTCCGACCATCGAAACACTCGCGGCCGCATCCCTGCTGCGCAAGCACCTGCCCGAGCTGCGCGTGCGGGTCGTCAACGTGATCGACCTGATGCGCCTGCAAGACGAGACCGAGCATCCGCACGGCCTGTCGAACCGCGACTTCGACACCATCTTCACAACCGACAAGCCCATCGTCTTCGCCTATCACGGCTACCCGTGGCTCATCCATCGCCTCACCTACCGGCGGGCCGCGAACGCGAACCTGCACGTGCGCGGCTTCATCGAGAACGGCACGACCACCACGCCGTTCGACATGCTCATGCTGAACAACCTCGACCGGTATCACCTGGTGATCGACGTGATCGATCGGGTGCCCGGGCTGGGGTCGAAGGCCGCCGCACTGCGGCAAAACATGCAGGATGCCCGCATGCGCGCCCGCCAGTACACGCGCGAGCACGGCGAGGACATTCCCGAGGTCGCCCAGTGGTTATGGTCGGGCGAGGATGGGGTCGGTTTCGACCGGCAGAACCGGCAGAACATGCAGGCCCTCGACGAGACCGGCGGCGACAACACCTAGTGCACGTGACGGCTCCCCCTCGGCCTCGGCATTGTGCGTTGACGCGAAAGCCACTCAGCCCCTCAGCGCAGTGCGTTCTGGTGAGGGCCGATTTCCGCCAGAAAGTCGCTCAGAGACTTGATGTACTGAAGCAATGCACACATCAGCTACCGACAAAGCCGCTCTCTTCCGTTCACTGCATAAGGCACATACGCCACTGAGGCTCAGCAATGTGTGGGACGTTGCCAGCGCAAGAATCACCGAGAGCGCGGGAGCGCGGGCCATCGCGATGACGAGCGCAGGGGTGGCATGGTCGCTGGGCGTGCCGGATGGAAGCAAACTCGATCGTGAGTCAGCGGTAGCTGTCATCGCGCGGATCGTCGAGGCCGTCGATCTACCGGTCACGGCTGATATCGAGGGTGGCTACTCTGACCGGCCCGAGGGCGTTGCGGCGACGGTCGCAGCTGTGCTGAAGGCGGGCGCTGTCGGGATCAATATCGAGGATGGCCACTCTGACCCGGCGCAGTTCGTTCTGAAAATCGCTGCCGCGAGACACGCAGCCGACAGCCTCGGTGTGGAGCTCTTCATCAATACCCGAACAGACGTCTTCTTGGCAGGAAACGGTTCAGAAGCACAGCAGATCGACGAGGCTATTGAGCGCGCTCGTCTCTATGTCGAGGCAGGGGCAGACGGCATTTTTGTACCGGGGGCGACAAGCGAGACCGCGGTCAGCGCGCTCGTGGCAGGTGTCGCCGTTCCTCTGAACGTCATGGTGGGGCCCGGATCGATCGGCGTCACCGAACTCGGCCGGTTGGGCGTGGCACGTGTCAGCCTCGGCTCTGGCGTCGCGCAGTCGGCCTACGCCGTCGCGCAGCGTGCGGCAGAAGAGCTACTCACTGTCGGCACCTACGAGAGCGTTGCAGGCGGCCTCGACTATGGAACACTGAACGACCTGTTCGCGCGGGCCGCCCTCCGCTAGAGCGTGTCTCTCTCAGTGATTCGGTGCGGAATCGCGTGGCGGGACCTACCGGTCTCGTTCGGCCCGTGACAGACCGTCTGGAAGTGGCATCGGACATGTGAAGCGTGGATCCGTACGTGCCCCTCATGAGGGTGTCGCTGGTGGCGCCTCCTCTGCCACACTCGGAGCATGCCAGACACACAGCCTCCTGCATTTCCGGGAAGTCCCGACGAGCCCAAGACTCCGACTGGCCCCGACGCTCCTGAGACTCCCGACGCACCGAGCGCTCCGCGTTCGCCGAACACGCCGCAGTTCCCCACTGTCCCGCAGTTCCCGGCTGCTCCCCCTGCTCCGCCGGCTCCCCCGGCTCAGGGCGCGCCGCCGGTCAGTGACTACGGAACACCGCCGCCGCAGCCACCCCAGGCCTACCCATCGTCGGCTCAGTACGCATCCACCCAGTACCCGGCTGCACCGTATGCACCTGGAACGATCCGGCCGAAAACCGGGCCGGGCGGGCTCGCTCTCTCGTCTTTGATCATCGGCAGCCTGGCCCTTCTCGGATCATTCATTCCCTTCCTCAACTACATCACCGGCTTCTTCGCCTTCATAGCGCTGGTTCTGGGCGTCATTGCGATCTTCCTCAAGGGGCGCAAGAAGACCCTCGCGATCGTTGCAAGCAGCGTGTCGCTGCTTGCTCTTGTGCTCTCGATCGTGTTGTCGATCGTGTACACGAACCTGTTCTTCACCAGCGTGAGCGACAGCCTCGAGACCAACTACCCGTCGGTCACCTCGGAGCCTGTCGTGCCGGGCGACGACACATCGACAGGCGAGCAAGGCGCCCCCGCAGCCGGAGACGTCGGATCGAAGGAGAACCCCGCACCGCTCGGATCGAGCGTAGAACTCTCGCAGTTGGGCGAGCCGACGTGGAAGGTCACGGTCAACGCGCCCACACTCAACGCCGACGCAGCAGTAGCCGCGGAGAACTCGTTCAACGCCGCCGCCCCGGCGGGAACGTCGTACGCGCTGCTGCCCATCACGGTCACCTACGTAGGAACCGACACGGGATACCCGGTGTTGGTTCTGGTCGGCTTCGAGGCAGCCGACGGCACGACGTACAGCCCGTACGACACGGTCGCGATCCCTCCCGGCGCCATCGATTCCGGCGCCGAACTGACTCCAGGAGATTCCGCGTCGGGCAACATCGCGCTGGCCATTCCGACGAGCGGAGTCGAGCAAGGACGCTGGGTCGTGTCGAGCCTCGACGGCACGAAGTTCTACTTCGCTGCCAAGTAAGCCCGAGGCCGCCACTCACTCACTGGCCGACGGTCGGCCCTCAAGCATTGCCAACCGGATCACCACGGTGGACCTGTGCGTTGGCGTGTGGCGGGTCTTGGTGCGCGGCGCGGGTCTTGCCAGGCTGGCGGTTTCACATGGGGTCTGCCGTGGATCATGACGAGAGTCCACGCAGAGGTGTGGATCGTGGCGTGGTGGAACGGGCAGAGCAGTGCCAGGTTGTCTAGATCGGTTTTGCCCGGCAGATAACTGATGCTGACCCACGGGATGACATGGTGCGCCTGACATCGCGATGGCGGCACCGAGCATCCCGGCATCACGCATCCGCCGTCGCGGGCGGCGAGCGCCCTGCGTTGTCGCCGGGTCGCCAATCGTTGAGTCTTGCCCTGGTTCAGAACCTCACCGTGGGGGCCGAAGAGGATGGGGATGGTGTTGCCATCGCATTGAAGTTGGGTAACGGTACTGATCGGTATGGGTTCGGTGCTGCCATCGATCCAACCGACACCACGGCCGGCCTTCAGGTCGTCGAGGGTGACGTGCACGTTCACCGTAGGGGCCGCACCATTCAGACGTGACGCAGCAGGGGACGCGGCGGCCATCTCGATGAGGGTCATAACGGCGTCGAGGAGCTTCTGCTCGAACGTGCGGATATCGATGAGGGCATCGTCGTCTGTCGTAGAGACAGCGCCCTCCCTGTTCTTCACCTCATCCGCAGGGCTCGAATCGGTGCCTGACTCACCGTGGTCGGGAGTGCGCGGGCTGAGGATCGAGTCGACCGCGGCGAGGAACACACCCAGCTGCAAGGGCGGGAGGGCATAGCGGCCGCGGGCCACGCCATCGGCTCCGACCTTGGGATAGCTGAACCCCCGAAGAGACTGCTTGGCCGCATCGCGGGGTTCCGCACCATCGGGATCAAGATGCTCCCTGATACGAGCCGCCAGCCGGGCGATCTCCTCAACCGTGTACAGCCTCGGTTGCGGTGAGATGTCGTCGCAATCGATCGCGCCACCCACGGTCGCAGTCGCTGCCGCCACCAGATGCCGCTCTGCTTGGTCGATGGCAGCGGACCAGCCGGTGCGGTTCACCACCTCCGACAGGGTGCGACAGATCGCGGCCGCCGCATCGACCCCGACCCGGCCGGCGAAGAACGCCGACTCGACCACCGGGAAGAAACTCGGATTCGGAGTGCCCGACAATGAAACGGACGAGCGCAGTCGTTGACCCAAACCGATGCGGGTCGCCGCAGTGCGCTCAGACACATTCGCCGTGGCGGCGAGGAGCTTCTTCGCCGACGAGAACCCGTGCCGGTACGCCAGGCCCGCGGAGTCGAGTTCTCGGCGGGACTCGTGCGCGACCTCTGCCGCTGCCGCCCGCTTGGTCTCGAGGAGCTCGCGCAGCCGCGCGGCGATATCGCCAAGGGATGCGTCGAGGAGGTCCATACGAGAAGTCAAACAGTAGCCACCGACATTGGGTTTCACGCGCAACCGACCGATGATCAGGTGTTTATGCTGTGGATAACCTAGACGAGGAGACAGCTGTGGAGGAGCAGAAAAAATCTCCACTGCCCGCCGATTGCACGAGACCCGCGACAGGGCCCTAGCCGCAGTCCTATGGTGTGAGCACAGTGCTTTTCCATTCTGTCGAAAGGAAATCTCATGCCGCAGCCCGTTGTCTTCATCCATGGTCTCTGGGTGCACGCGTCCAGCTGGCAACCCTGGATCGATCTGTTCGAGAACGAGGGATACACCGCTGTGGCCCCGCTCTGGCCGGGTGAGCACGACACCGTCGAGGCATCCCGCGCACACCCCGATGACGCAGCAGACAAGACCATCGACGATGTCGTCGCCCACTTTCAGACCATCGCCGACTCGTTCGACGTGCAGCCCATTCTCATCGGTCACTCGTTCGGCGGCCTCGTCGTCGAGAAGCTGCTGGGGCAGGGCTACGGGGCCGCCGGGGTAGCCATCGACCCGGCGCAGATCAAGGGTGTGCTTCCGCTGCCGCTCAATCAACTGCGGTCGTCATTCCCGGTGCTCGGCAATCCCGGCAATCTTCACAAGGCCGTGTCACTCACCGAGGAGCAGTGGCGCTTCGGCTTCGGCAACGCCCTCAGCGAAGAGGAGTCGTCAGCCCTATGGAGAGCCTGGAACATCCCGTCGCCGGCGCGCCCGCTCTTTCAGGCGGCCGTGGCGAACTTCGCCGTGCATTCAGAGGCCGAGGTCGCCACCGGCAACGACGATCGCGCTCCCCTGCTGCTGATCGCCGGCGGCCAGGATCACACGGTTCCCGAGACCGTCGTCGACGCGACGCTTGCGCAGTATCGCAACTCGAACGCCGTGACCGAACTCATCACGTTCACCGACCGGGGTCATTCTCTAACCATCGACCACGGTTGGAACCAGCTCGCCACCGAGATTCTGGTCTGGCTCCGCCAGCAATCGCTCGGGCAGTAGCCCAACAGTTCGCGAGCGCACACGCGCCCGCGAACGCGAACGCGGGTGTTCTCGCCCAGCGCGGCGGTCAGACCACCGCGCTCAGCGAGAACACCCGCGCTCGATAGCGAGACGTCAACGAGTGCGTCTGCGCCGCATGCCCAGCGCCGCGACCATACCCAGGCCGAGCAGCGTCGCCGCAACGGAACCGACAAGGATCGGCTCGGCATCCAGCCCGGTCGCCGCGAGCGACGACGACCCGGATGCGGCAGCCGCCGCTCCAGGGTCGGTCACGTTCGTGGCCGCGACGGGCAGCACGGCGGCTTTTCCACCGACCGACGCGACCGTCACAGATCCATCGGCGTTCAGCTGAACCGTCGCGCTCGTTGCCGCGGCGAGGTTCAACCGTTGCCATGAGCCGCCCGCGGAGCCCGAGGCATCGAGTGGGTCGCCCGACGAGATCTCGGTCTGCGCCAGAACGGAAGCGCGCTGGGCATCACTCAGGCTCGGGAACGTGCTCAGCAGCAGGTTCTCCGCGCCGGCGGGCACCGACGGCGCCTGGGCCACCGGCCCCGTCTTCGTGAAGCCGTAGTCGAGTCGTTCCCCGTACACCGCGACCGCACTGGAGCGGTCGGTCACGATCTGCGATGTGCCACCCGGGATGGCCTGACCCCCGTAAGGGTTCGACTGGTACGCGGCGCCGCGAGCTAGGCAAGCGTCGAGAGTTCCGCCGCACTGCTGCTGCAGGTAGTCGATCAGCTCTTTCTGTGCGGGCTCGAGCACCTCGGTGCGGTACTTCGCGTCAGACCAGCGGGCCGCGAGCGCGGCCTCGCCACTGATACGCCCGCCCATGATGTCGAGCGGGTAGTGCACGCCGAGAACGATGCGGTCGTTGCCGGCTTCGGATGCGCGGGTCAGGATCTCGGGGGCGAGGCTCGGCAGCAGCGTGGCCAGGGTGATGCCCGCCTGGTAGGCGGTCGTCGTGTGGCCGCTGGGAAAGGCGCCGCCCGTGCAGATGCCGGTGCTGTTGTAAGCGGCACTAAGGCTCACATCGTTGGTCGAGAACTGGTGGGTGGTGTCGACGACCGACGGCACTCGTGTGATCAATAGATTCCCCTGCGAGGAGGCATAGGGTGCACCGACGCGGTTCGAGGTCAGCGACGACGCGTTCACGACGGTCGGAGCGCATCCCGGGTCGTCACCCGCCACCGCAGGAGTCGACGGGTCTGTCGGCAAGAACGGTCGAGGGTAGCTGAAGGCCGCCTTCGACGCGCCGGTGCTCACATATGCGCCGCTGGTGCCGTTCGAGCTGTTGATCAGGGCGCTCGTCAGCGGCAGCGATCCGTTCTGCCTTCCCGTCACGTAGATCGGGCCGAGCACCGAACCGAGGGCCGTCGAAATAGTGATCGACTGGTCGTAGGCCGAGTTGTCAGAGGGCTGGTACTCGGAGTCCTGCAGGGCGAGGAACTGCTGCGCCGGAGTCGCGTGCCCGTTGATCCAGACCGCGAGCTCATCGTTGCGCGCGAGAGTGGAGGCATCGACGACCGTTCCGTGCAGATCGTTCACGCCGTCGGACTGCCAGAGCGAGGTGTAACCGCTCAGCAACGACGGCAGATCGGGCTTGGCCGTGTCACTCGGATAGGAGGAGGCGGCCGAAGCGGCGAGAGGAGCGCTCAGGGCAAGAAGGGCAACGGTGACAACCGGGATCGTCACGGCTCCGGACAGGCGAAAGAAGCGGAATCGTTGGTTCACAAAGTAACGCTAGATCGATCAACCCCGAACGTGGGTGAACGATGCGTGAACGCACTATTTTTCGAGGCGACCCGGCACTGTGGCAGATCGCGAGAATATTCGCCCCGAACAGGGGGCACCGTTCGGCCCCACTGAGAGCGCTATCGATGTCATGATTAATTCCCGTGAATGCGTCCCAGCGATCCGACACCGCAGCTCGTTATGCGGCGAGCGCGGAGCTCAGTCGCATTCTCGAAAGCGGCCTCGTTCACACCAGTTTTCAACCCATCTTCGACCTCGACTCCATGTCTGTCGTCGCCTACGGAACGAACACTCGGGGGCCGCATGGCTCCCCTCTGGAGTCGCGCGAGGCACTTCTCGCGGCAGCCGCCGAGTCCGACAGAATGGTCGACTTCGATACGGTCAGCCGCACCGATGCGATCAGCACGGCGGAGCGCTCGGGCCTCTCGGCTCCACGGAGCCTGTTCTTCAGCGCGGCGCCATCGACCATCGCCGGACTTGCCGACGACGAGGCAGCCCTGGCGCATCCGATGGTTCTCGAGATCGCCGGCCACACACTGGTCGACACCGACCTCGCGCCCCTCCTCCGGGCGATTGTGCACATCCGCGACCAGGGATGGGCGATCGCCATCACCGAGGTGGGCGTCGACCCGCACACCCTCGCGCTGCTGCCCGCCGTGGCTCCAGATGTGATCTGCCTCGACCTGAAGATCATCAGCGAACTCCCCGACCAGCGACTCGCATCCGTTCTCAGTGGCGTCTCGGCATACGCCGAGGCGAGCGGATGCCTGGTGCTGGCCCACGGGGTCGAGACCGAACAGCAGGTTCTCACTGCCAGGGCGCTCGGGGCGACGCTCGCCCAGGGGCCGTTCTACGGAGGCGCCGGCGCGCTGCCCGCAACCCTTCCCTATCTGTCCGGCGTGCGGCCGGCACCGTCGGGACGCCTCGCCGGGCTTCGCCAGGACACTCCCTTCTCTGTTGCGGCAGAACGACGCGAGGCCCACATCTCGAACCGCGGGCTGCTTCTGCAGATCAGCCTGTTCCTCGAGGCCCGCGCGGCCGTCGAAGGCGACTCAGCTCTGGTGTTCGCAACCTTCCAGCATCGAGACAACTTCGACGACTGGGCGGTGGAACGGTATTACCCATTGGGTCGCACGGCGGCCTTCGTCGGTGCCTTCGGTCACGGCTTCGACGAGCTGACCCTCAGCGACTCCGTGTGCGCCGTCGAACTCGACGAGACCGACCCCCTGGTCGCCGAATGGAATGTCGTCGTGATCTCCCCGAACTTCGCCGCAACCCTGGCAGCGCGTCAGCTGGGTGAACCATCACCGACGAACGACACCTACGAGTTCATCCTCACTCACGATCGCCGACTCACGATCGAGGCGGCTCGCACGCTCGTCGCGCGACTCTAACCTGTGCAGGCACGACGCGACGGAGCCGCTCAGCGTTCCTGACGGCTCATCAATCGGGGAAGATCGGCGAGCACGGTTCGCGCAGTCTCCTGCGCCGTGAGATCTCGTGCGATGCCGAAGAGCCGGATCGCGTCTTCTGCTCGGGAACGAGCCTCGACAGGGTGGTCGTCTTTAACAGCATGACCGGCGAGCAGCAGCGAAGCGCGGCCTCCGTAGCGCGCGTCGTTGGTGGCCTCTGCCAGTCGGTGAAGCAGGAGAGATAGTTGCGCGCTTGCGGTTCGATCAGCTCGATCGACCTCTGCCGTGGCACGCATGTAGATCGCGAACATCAACGCGTCGAGAAGCACCTCGAGAGGCGAGTCCACGGGGCCGAGTACGGGAAGGCTGCGCCCTTTCGCGGTGTCGAGCTGAAGACACCACTCGTCATCGACATGCTGCAGAACGGCAGCGTGTGAAGAATCTGGGCCGAGATCGAACGCGCCAGAATGCCCGCCAGACAAGGGCCGCCACCCGATCTCGGCGGAGTGTTGCGACATCCAGTCTTCGACGGCACGCGCGCCATAAGCTGCCTGTTCCATCGAAACTTCTCCTTCCGTGACCGTATCTAATCTCGCATGCGACGCGCACACATCAGAGTCCACGATGAGACTCCGCGTCTCATCATGCGAGACTGCACTGCACGCGAAGGCATGACGCTTTCTGCAATAGTCGACGGGTAATGAACAAAGGAGTGGGCGTGGGCGTGGTTCGAAAGTGGGTCTTTCCCGTGGTGCGCATTCTGCTGATTGCCGCCATCGCCGTGGCCCTGGGCAAACTCGCCTTCTTCCCTGACAAGACCGACGATGTGTCTGCGGTTCCCACCGGCGAGATCGTCGAACCAGTCATCCCCGTCGCGCTGGGCACGATCGTGAACGATGTCGTGGTGCAGTCCACCGTGACCGCCGATCCGGCCGCGCCGCTCAAGTCGACCGCTGCCGGAACCGTCGATGAGATCTTCTTTCCCCAGGGTTCAGTGGTCGCGGCCGGCGACACCGTCTTCGACGTCAAGGTCGAGATCGTGCGCTCGCCCGAAGACAGCATCGACGAAGAAGGCAAGACAAAGCCCAAGATCTACCGCTACGAGCAGGTCACCGCGCCGGCGGCCGGCGTGCTCAGCTCGCTCGGCGTGATCTCGGGGCAAGACGTGACGATCGGCATGGTCGCCGGGCAGATCGCGCCGCCCACCTTCTCGGTCTCAGGATCGCTTCAGCCCGAGCAGCGCTACCGACTGGTCGACCAGCCGACGGATGCCTCGATCGCCATCACCGGCGGGCCCGCCGCATTCACCTGCACGGGCCTGCGCATCACGACCCCGCTGGCCGGCAGCGAAGGCGGAAACACGGGCGGCGACACGACCGGCGGCGGAGCAGTCGGCGGGGCAAGCACCGGAGGAACCGGAGGCGGCGGAGGGTCGACCACCACGGTCAGCTGCGCGATCCCCGGCGAGATCACGGTCTTCTCCGGCCTCGCCGCCGAGATGACCATCTCCGGAGGCAAGGCCGAGAACGTGCTCGTCGTGCCGACCACCGCCGTGCGCGGGGCCGCCCTGAGCGGCACCGTCTGGGTGTCTCTGGCCGACGGCAGCACAGAGGAGCGTGCCGTGGGCCTCGGGCTGAACGACGGAAGCCAGGTCGAGATCACCGGCGGACTGGTCGAGGGCGATCAGATTCTGCAATTCGCACCCGGTGCGCTGGCCGACCCGTCGGGTTGCCCTCCCGGTGCGATGGACTGCGGCGGGGTCATCGCCCGGTGAGCCTGCTTGAACTGCGTGACGTCACGCGCACCGTGATTCCGCCCGATCAGCCGGCCCTGACCATTCTGAACGGCGTCGACCTCACGGTCGAGTCGGGCGACCGCATCTCTATCGTGGGTCGCTCCGGTTCGGGCAAGTCCACCCTCCTCAATCTGCTGGGCCTTCTCGACATGCCCACGAGCGGGCTGCTGACATTCGACGACCGACCGGTCAAGTCCTATTCCAGTGCCGCCCGAGATCGGGTGCGCGGCGCGCAGATCGGCTTCGTCTTTCAGCAGTTCAATCTGCTTCCAGGCCGCACGGCCCTCGAGAACGTGGCCATGCCCCTGCTCTATGCGGAAGGCCGATCGTTCTGGCGACGCAAGAAGCTCGCCGCCGACATGCTCGAAGAGGTCGGCCTCGGCAACCGAATGGAAAGCATGCCCGACAGGCTCTCGGGCGGCGAGCAGCAACGCGTTGCGATCGCGCGGTCACTCGTGCGCGGTCCACGGCTGATTCTGGCCGACGAGCCCACCGGCGCTCTCGACCTCGATACCGGCAGTTCGGTGATGCAGCTGATCGACGATGTCGCAACACGAACCGGTGCAGCGCTCGTGACGATCACCCACGATCCAGCCATCGCCGCCCGCGCGCGCGACCACTTCCGACTCGACCGCGGCGTGCTGACGCGAGCCGAGAGCGCCGAGCTCGCAGCAGAATCCGGGGCCGTCTCGTGAGGCGCGCGTTCACGAGTCTTGTCGGGGCCGTCATCGAGGCCTGGCAGGAACTGCGTGTGCACCGCACCCGCGTGCTGCTCTCGCTGATCGGCGTCGCAGTCGCCGTGTGCTCGCTCACCACCGTCGTGGCACTCGGCGGCATCGTTCAGCAGGCGAACCAAGAGCTCAGCGAGCGGCAGAGCGGGCGGCCAGCCAGCCTGTTCGTCTCGGCCTACAGCAATCAGGGCACGGCGATCGATTCGGCAACGATGGATGCGACGTGGGCCGAGACTCTTGCCCGTTACGACATCACATATGGCAGCCGGGTGATGCAGACCGCCCAGGCCGTGCCGTTCACCACCGGCGTCGTCGACGTGCAGACTCAGGCCGTCGACCAGCCCTACGGCGAAATGCACCGAGTGCGTCTCACCGAAGGCCAGTGGTTCACCGACGAAGACGCTGCCGGTCTGGCCCCCTCGCTGATCGTCAACCAGATCTTCTGGGAGCGCCTCGGCAGCCCCGAGCTGCGAACGCATCCGACCGTCGAACTCGGCGCCCAGGGCGGCAGGCCCGGCACGACCGCGGTGATCGTGGGTGTCTATCCTGTGGGGAGCTACGAAACAGAGCCGGCGATGTTCATGCTCGCCGATCAGCTCTCGGCGATGACGGCGGCGAGGCCATCGGCCGTTGTGCAGGATCCCTATGGCGGCGGAGGCTCGACCCGATACGAGATGTGGGTGCCACCGGCCATTTCCGACCAGCTCATGGAGGTCGTGAAGCGCGACTTCTCGTCAGCGCTGGCGACACCCGGCGGCGGAACCGGCGGCATCCAGGTCGACGTCTATCGCCAGGACTATGCCCAGTACGGCGACGACCCCTTTCTCGTGACCAAGCTCGTGGTCGGCGGAATCGCCGTGCTCGTACTGCTGCTCGGCGCTCTCGGACTCGTGAACATCGCCCTCGTCACCGTGAAGCAGCGCGTGCGCGAGATCGGCATCAGACGCAGCTTCGGGGCCACGGCCGGGCGCGTGTTCTTCGCCGTGATGATGGAGAGCGTCGTGGCGACCATCGCCGCCGGCGCCGTCGGAGTGATCGCGGCCGTTCTGCTCGTGCAGAACCCCTGGACGAAGGATCTCATCGGCCAGGGCCTGGTCAGCGACTTCCCGCCGTTCCCGGCGGAGGCGGCGCTCCTCGGCCTGGTCGCCGCGACAGCAGTAGGAGCTTTGGCCGGCCTGCTGCCCGCACTCGTGGCAGTGCGAGTGAAGGTGATCGACGCCATCCGGTATTGAGCTCGGCCGAGCCGCGCCGAGCCGAGCCGACGGCGGCCCAGCCGGCGACCGCTACCCGGTCTTGTTTGCGGAGAGCGACCAGTGATCGGCGATGAGCTGCAGGCCCTGGGCGAACACATACGACCAGGTCGTGGAGTCGTGCGCGCTGCCCTGCGCCTCGATATAGGTCGACTTCATGCCGGCGGCCTGGGCCGCGGCATAGATCGTCTTGACCTGCGGCAGAAAGGTCTCATCGTTCGACCCCACGCCGAAGACGGCGAACGTGTCGGCGTACTGCCCGTGCTGCTGCATGATGTTCGTCGGGTACGCCGCTTCGTAGCGGGCGAGGCTGCCCCCGAATGCCGCGTCGGCGGTCATCTGGGCGTCGCCGATGCGCGGGTACTGCTCGCCCGACGCGTCGAGGATCACCCCGAAGATGTTCGGAAACGCCGCGCCCAGCTGAATAGAGCAGGTTCCGCCCTGCGACAGCCCGCCGATCGCCCAGTAGTGCGGGTCATCGATCACATTGAGGTTCGCCTTGATCCAGTTGGGCACGTCTACGGTGAGGTAGCTCTGCGACTTGCCGAGCGGCGAGTCCACACACATGGGGTTGGCGGTCGGGTCTCCCAGCTGGTCGGGCGCCACCACGATCGGGGCGAGCCCGTCATGCGCCGTGGCGTAGGCGTCGAGGCTCTGCTGCAGCTTGTCGGTGATGAACGGATCCTGCGGGCTGCCCGGCTGACCGGACATCATGACCATCACCGGCAACTTCGGCGGGTTGGCCGTGAGCGCGGCGGGCGGCAAGTACACCACACCCGGCCTGGCCGGGAATCCCGATTCGGATGCCGGGATCGGGACGGTCGTGAGGGTTCCAGCCTTCGGCATGGTCGCCGGCGCGACCCAGTCGGCGATCGTCGGCACCGCGACGAGAGCGGTCGTCGGAAGGGGCTGGCTCGACGCGTCGACGATGGCACTGATTCCGAGGGCGCTGCGCACGGTGGGGTACTGTCCGAAGTCGATATTGACAGCCATCGCCGTGGTGAGCACGAAGAGTACGAGCGCAAGCGCTGACCCGACCACACGCATCCAGGATGCGCGTCGCATCGACACGATCGCGATGCCGAAGGCCGCGAAGCCGACCGCTATCCAGACCCGCACGACGAGAGTCAGATCGGCGCCGAAGAGGTCGAGCCAGTCGGAGAGTATCCAGGTCAGCGCCACTCCGACGATGGCACCAGCGGCGGCGGCAGCGGCCGCCTCAGTGAGCCAGCGACGCCTGGTCCACCGCATGCCCGGGCGCCGGAGCACGAGCAACACTACGACGGCGAAAGCCACCGCGTACACGGCATACACCACCGGCCCCGCCGTGATCGCCAGGTCAAGCAGCAGGTTCACGGTGTGCCTCCTGTGTCGTTTTCGGTCTCAGATCACGAAGCAGCCCGCTCAGCTGTATCACCGACAGTCGAGGCAGGTAGCAGCGCCCGATCGCCGCACCCACCGAGGGGAGATCCGTCGTGTCAGGGTAGAGCATCCAGAGCGGAACGAACTCGGGCTGGAACTTCTTCTTGAAGTTCAGCAATGATCGGAATCCGTAGGCCGGCTCGAGCGAGCGCCCGACATAGTCGAGAATCTGGGCCACAACGCTGCCGCGCACGTCGAGGGTCGACGATTCGGGCGCGGCGTTGGCGAGCGGCGCGCCCGAGAGGCTCAAGATCTCCAGTCCATCGCTCTTGGCCTGCTCGACCGCGGCTGCGATCACGAACTCCATGGTTCCGTTGGCGGCGTCGGTGCGGCGCCTCATGAAATCGAGGGTGTAGCCGCAGACACGCGGCTTTCCCTCTTCAGCCGGACCATAGAGGGGAAGCCAGCTCGTGACGGCGACGATCGTGCCCTGCGCGTCGACCGCGAGCATCAGGCGCACAGACGAATCGACGAGTTCGTCGAGCCCTCCCAGGGTGAACCCCATCTCGGGAAGATTCTTCTCCGCGACCCAGGCCTCGGAGATGGCCTGAATCTGCGACCTCTGCAGCAGCGACAACTCACGCCACGAGGTCCACTGCGCCACGACTCCTGCGCGGCCGGCCTTGTTCACCGCCGTGCGGATGTCCTGCCACTTCTTTCCAGTGGGGTTCCAATCCCGGGGCCGCAGCACGGCCTCTTCTGCAACCTTGAGGCGCTGCCAATGCAACCCTGCGAAGGTCTCGATCGTGGCATCGTCGACCCCGTAGAAGGTGGGGGTCCACCCGTGATCTCCACAGAAACGCACGAATCGTTCGACCACCTGAGGGTCAGCGAATGCAGGGCCGAAGGGCCCCCCTACCGCCACAGCCACGAACCCCTGCACCCGGTACGCGACAGCAGCGTCGGAGATCTCGTCGAACCAGAACGAGTTGCCGGGCCAGGTCGACATGAACGACAGCGTGTGCCCGCCGCCCCGCTCGAGAATCGCCCGGGCGCGCACCCGGTCGTCGTCGTCGATGACGGCGGTGCGGCCGAGAACAAGAAGACAGGATGCGGTGAGCACCGCAGCCCATAAGAGGCCCGCCGGAAGCGACCACAGCTTGTGAGCCCAGTGCGTCTTCGGAATGAACGCGAGCCCGTCGGAGATCACGAACGTCGGCGGAACGAGGCGCAGCGGCAGCGCGCGCAGAATGTCCAGCGCGGTCGGAACCGGTCGGAACTGGTCGCTGATGGCCAGGATTCCCACGAACGAGATGAGAGCGGTACCGGCGAGCGCACTCAGGGTGATCACCAGGAATCGCTTGGCACTCGCGCGCGACGGCCGAATATCAACGTGCTTGCGCAGCAGGATGAGCAGCGCAGCGGCGGCCAGTGGAAGAATCGCGCACAGAGCACTGCCTGTGAGTGTCTGCCAGATGTAGGGATCGACCTCTTCGTTGGCCTGCTCGGCAATGGCGGTCATGGTCTCCGGCTGAATGACCACGAAGACACCCAGCATCACGGCCGACATCATCACCTGGACGCATACAGCCAGCCAGAGGGCGGCGCGCCTCCCCCGCAGAATTCCCCACGCGGCGACGATGCCCACGGCGACGGGCAGAAGACCGATGAGGGCCGTGCGCGGATGATCGACATCGACCGCCAGAAGACCGTAGATCGAGAGAAGCCCACTGCCCGAGCCGATCAGAGCGGCAACAACGGGGCCAATCGAACCGAGGGCCACGACAGCGGCCAGCAGGGTACGGATCTCGTGGTGCGAGCTGCGAATCAGCCGGAACTTCGACCTCGACCCGCCCAGCGCAAAACCGAGGACAAGCCCCACGGGCACCGCGACGAGTGAATAGAAGTCGCCCGCCCCGCCCGAGTACAAGAAGAGCGTGACCGCGATGAACGAGGCGCCCAGACGTATGCGCCGCCGCCACAGGGCAGACGCGAACGAGCTCGCGGCCATTGCGGCACAGATCACGCCGGTAGCCGGCGACAACGCCTCGATCGATGGCGCGTTCAGTGGCAGGAAGCCGAGGTATGTGCTTTCGACCCAACTGAGGCCGAATCCGATGAGGCCGGATGCGGCGCTGCCGCCGATGTACGCGATCGCGGTGCGCCAGGTGCCCATGAGCTGTTCCGCTCCTCCGACCACCACCACGATGAACGGCACAACGAAGATCAGGGCGCCTCCGCCATCAACGGCGAGGAACGCCGTGACGAGGCCCCACCAGCGATGGTGCCGGAAAACATCTTCCTGGCCCGTAGCCAGGACATCCCAGCCCCAGTCGTATGTGCTCGAGGCGAAACCGACGATGCTCAGCACGATGACGATGGCACAGCAGACCACCGTGAAGGGATGGCGGAGAATCCAGCGAAGGAACAGCACGATTAACCTCAGATCATCAGAACTGATGAAGCGTATCCCTGTGGAATGAGAAAATCTCTCTGAAGCTGAACGGGCGAGAAACACCCAGCCAAGGCCCAGCGACTGCGCAGTCGATGACCAGGATGGCGTCAGTCAGGAAGCGGGGCACTCCAGTGCGTCGAGGGCGGCATCGAGAATGGCGGCAGCTGCAGCGCGGTCAACCCGCACGATGGCCATCGATGCAAAGACCAGCCCCGCGCAGGTCGTCGTGAGCAACTCGCGGCCCTCCGGCGAGAGATCCGGTCGACGCGCGGCCACACCAGATGCGACGGCCCCGCGCAGATCGGTCGTGTAGGCCGTGACGACCGCGGCGAGGCCTTCCTCGTGCCCCAGCGATGATCCCGTGGCATTGAGCAGCAGGCATCCGTTCTTCGCCAGGGCCGTATCTTCGTCGACCATGGCGTGCCGCAGTCCGCGCAAGTAGGTCTCGAGCGCGCCGGGCGCAACCTCGTCTACTCGCAGCGGTTCGAGCCTGGGCCGAACGACGTCGTCGAGATACGACTCGACGGCGGCGTCGAAGAGGCCGCGCTTGCTGCCGAACGAGTGATAGATGCTCGAGCGATTCAGGCCCGTCGCCGCCTCGAGATCGGGCAGCGACGTGTCTTCGTAGCCCCGATTCCAGAAGACTCCACGGGCCGAGCGCACAACATCGACTTCTGTGAACGCACGCGTTCTTCCCATGATCTTCTCCTTTCGGCACTGGCAGGCGCCTGTCGAATGAGTATATAGTGAAACGGTCGGTTCAAAAAAAGGAGATTCTCATGGCCATCGTTTCAGTCGTGATCGCTGCACTCGCTGCCCTGCTGCACGTCTACATCTTCTGGATGGAGTCGCTGGCCTGGGACGGCCCGGCTGCCCGCAAGACCTTCGGGCCGGCATCCACGGCAGAGGTCGAGGCGACCAGGCCCCTCGCCTACAACCAGGGCTTCTACAATCTCTTCCTGGCCATCGCCACGATCATCGGAATCGTGTTCGTGCTCGTGAGCACCTCCGCCGTTGGCCCCGCGCTCATGCTGGTCGGCACCGGGTCGATGCTCGCGGCAGCCCTCGTGCTGTTCGCGTCGACACCGGACAAGCGCTCGGCAGCTATCAAGCAGGGCACACTGCCCCTGCTGGCCGTGATCGCCACGATCATCTCCCTCAACGTCTAACCGACTCCATCACCACCGCAGAACAACAGAAAGGCGAGAACGCCATGCGCGCCATCATCCACAACGAATTCGGAGAACCGGCAGAGGTTCTGACCGTCGAGAACGTGCCCACACCGGAGCCTGGAGCGGGCGAGGTGCGTGTCCGCACCGTCCTCAGCCCTATCCACAACCACGACCTGTGGACGATTCGCGGAACCTACGGGTTCAAGCCCGAACTTCCCGCCCAGGCAGGCACCGAAGCCGTCGGCGTCATCGACGCGCTCGGCGAGGGCGTCACCACCCTCCACATCGGCCAGCGCGTCGCAACCGGAGGAACCTTCGGAGTGTGGGCCGAGTACTTCATCGCGAAGGCCGCAGCGCTCATTCCCGTGAGCGACGCGCTCTCCGACGAGGTCGCCTCGCAGCTTGTATCGATGCCGTTCAGCGCGATCGCCCTGCTCGACACCCTCGACCTCTCCGAGGGCGACTGGCTCGTGCAGAACGCAGCCAACGGCGCGGTCGGACGACTCGTGGCCCAGCTCGCGACGGCCCGCGGAATCAACGTACTCGGCCTCGTGCGCCGCGCCGCCGGCGTCGACGAGCTGAAGGCCCAGGGCATCGGCAACATCGTCGCCACCGACACCGATGGATGGCGCGAGACCGTCACCGAGATCACTTCCGGCGCGCCCATCGGCGTCGGCGTGGACTCTGTCGGCGGATCCGCAGCCGGCGACATCGTCTCGCTACTGGCCGAAAACGGACGCCTCGTGGTCTTCGGCGCGATGAACTCCCCCGTTATGGAAATCCCCTCCGGCCCGGTCATCTTCAAGAGCATCTCGGTCTCGGGATTCTGGGGAAGCAAGGTCATGGGTGGCATGGACGGCGCGAAGCGCGCCGCACTGCTCGGCGAGCTGATCACACGCATCGGCGAGGGTTCTCTGACCCTGCCCGTCGAAGAGATCTACTCCTTCGACGACGCCCGCAAGGCGAGTGCCGCGAACTTCGTGGCCGGCCGCGGCGGCAAGGTTCTGCTGCGCCCGTAGCCTGCTCGCTCGGCGCAGCGTGAGGTGGCGCAGATGGCGGTCTCTCAGCAAGACTGAGTCGCCATCTGCGCCACGTCAATCCGCTGCCGCGTGGAGAGGCTTCGAGAGGACTGCCCGCCTCGTCTGGCCATCCCTAGAATCGAACCCATGCCCCGCACTGACAAACACGCCCTGTCTTTCGGCCGCAATGTCGGTGACTACGACCGGGGGCGCCCTACTTACCCGGCCGATGCCGTCGAGTGGATCCTCGACCAGGCCGGCCCAGCGCATCCGGCCGACTCGCGGGTGGTTGATCTCGGCGCGGGAACCGGCAAGTTCACGGCTGGGCTCGTGGGCCACGGTTTCGAGGTCATCGCCGTCGAGCCCGACGCGGTGATGCGCGAACGACTCACCCAGAATCTGCCGACGGTCACCGCGCTCGAGGGCAGCGGCGAACACCTTCCGCTCGACAACGCGAGCGCCGCTCTCATCACCGTGGCCCAGGCGTGGCACTGGGTCGATGTCGACGCGACGTCGCGCGAGGTCGCCCGCGTACTCGAGCCCAGTGGCGCCCTCGCGATCGTGTGGAACATCCGCGACGCTGACGTCGACTGGGTCGCGCAACTCGGCGAGGTGATGGGCGCATCCGAGGCCGAGAAGTACGACAGCGTGACACCGCCCGTAGGCCTGCCGCTCGAGCGGCAGGCCTACCGCGAGTTCCGCTGGGTGACCGAGATGACCCGCGAGCAGTTCTTCGCCATGGTCACCTCGCGCAGCTATGTGATCACGATGGCCGATGCCGAGCGCGACGAGATGCTCGCGCGCCTCGGAAAGCTGCTCGACGAGCATCCGGATCTCGCCGGACGCACGAGCTACCCGATGCCCTACGTGACCCGGGTCACGATCGCGCGGGCACTCAGGAGCGCGTGACTCAGGCTCACGGAGCCAGGTAGCCTCCATCGACGACCAACGACGTTCCTGTGACGTAGCTCGCCTCGTCGCTCGCCAGAAACAGGGCTGCATACGCCGTCTCGATCGGCATACCCGGACGTTTGAGAAGCGTGCCCGCCGTGAGCGCGGCGTTGATTTCGGGTGCCTGGTGCTCGTTCATGGGCGACAGGATGTAGCCCGGATGCAGCGAGTTGGCCCGCACCCCGTCTTCGCCGTGCGCGGAGGCCACGTTCTTGGTCATATTGAGAATGGCACCCTTGGCCGCGTGATACGCGTGGGCGCTGGGCACAGCGGCCAGCCCCCAGATGGATGAGACGTTGACGATGGCGCCCTTGCCGGTCTTGATGAGGTGCGGCAGCGCCTCCCGCATACCGAGGAAGACGCCTTTCTGGTCGACATCGATGATTCGATTCCAGATCTCGACGGTGGTGTCGAGAATGGACTCGTAGGTGATGATCGCCGCGTTGTTGACGAGAATGTCGAGCTTGCCGTGCGTGGCCACGATCTCGTCGATAACGCTCTTCCACGATTCCTCGCTCGTGACGTCGAGTCTGACGAAGGTGACCGCGCTCGACTCCGTGTCCGCTGCGTCGAGCACGTCGCCAGCGATGACCGTGGCACCCTCCGCGGTGAAGAGTTCGGCCATCTCGCGGCCCTGGCCGCGTGCGCCGCCGGTGATCAGTGCGACCTTGCCCTGAAGTCGGTCCATGATGATGTGCTCCTTAGTGTGGTGGTGAGTGGTGAGGTGTCGTGAGGGGAAACGGCGCTAAGCCTTGGCGTAGCGCCTGGCGAGCGTCGACAGCCCGACCGCGAGCACGAGGATCGCGCCCTTGAAAATGGGCTGGAAGAACGTGGGCGCTCCGAAGATGCTGAGCCCGTTGAATCCGACGGCGATGATCAGCACTCCAACGAGGGTGCCGACAATGTGGAACTCACCGTCGCGCAGAGTTGCCGATCCGAGGAAGACGGCGGCAAAAGCATCCAAAAGGTACCCGTCGGCGGCGGCAAGAGTGCCGCTGCCCAGCAGGCTCGAGAGAAGTGTGCCGGTGAGTGCGGCGCACACGCCGGCGGTGGCGAAAGCGAACATCTTGACGCGGTCGACCCGGATCCCCGAGAGCCTCGCGGCTTCGATGTTGCCGCCGACCGCCTGCATCTTCTGGCCGAGGTCGGTCTTGTTCAGGATGACCCAGAGGATGGCCAGCACGACCACCATGATCAGGATCGGGTTGGGAATGCCGAAGACCGGCTTGCCGAGCGAGATCTGCACGAACTCGGCTGGCACGCCCGCGGCGATGGGGAAGGCGCTGTACGCAAAGCCGGCTCCGACCAGGATCGTGCCTATTCCGAGTGTGGCGATCACCGCATTTATTCGCACTTTGGTCACGAGGAATCCGCTCGTGGTTCCGATTCCCGCCCCGATGAGGAGCACCAAGGGAACGGCGAGCAGCATGGGCAGCCCGTCTCGGGCGATGAAGCCCACCACGATGAGGCCGGCAAAGCTGGCGACGTAGCCGATACTCAGGTCGAATTCGCCGACGACCAACGTCATGGTGAGACCGGCGGCGATGATCGCCGTGAGCGACGACTGGTTGAGAATGTTCAGAAAGTTGGGCAGCGTGAGGAATGTCGTGGGTGCGCGGATAGTGAAGGCGACGACCATCGCTGTCAATCCGATTAGGGTTCCGTAGCGCGACAGGATGACGAGGGCGACTCGTCGCCGGTTCCTCTCGAGCGAGACAGCCCCGGCCGCAGGGCTCGCCTCGGCAGCGGACGCGAGGGTGGGTGTGGGGTTCATGCCGATTCTCCTTGTGTTTGCAGGTGGGCGTAGCTGAGCTCGATGATGTTCTGTTCCGTGACCTCGTCGCCCGAGACCTCGCCGCTGACGAGTCCCTCGCACATCACCACGACGCGGTCGCAGAGCGCGGCGAGTTCCTCCACATCGGAAGAGATGACGATGGCACCCACGCCCCTGTCAGCGAGGTCACGGATGGCCTGGTGGATCTCCTGCCGCGCCCCGATATCGACGCCACGCGACGGCTCGTCGAGAAAGAGCACCTGGATTCCCGGCGTGAGCCAGCGGGCGATCAATGCCTTCTGCTGGTTGCCACCCGACAGGCCGCCGATCGGTTCGTTGATGTTCTGCGTCTTGATCTGCAGTTGATCGACCAGCCGGTTGGACCGGGCCCGAGTCTTGCTGGAGCTGAGGAACGGTAGTCCCGGGACACTGCGCAGCGAGCGAAGCACGGCGACATTCATGTTGTACGAGACCGACTTCTCGAGCATCAGACCCTCAGATCTGCGTTCCTCGGGTACCAGGCCGATTCCGTTGGCGACGGCGCGCGGAACCGAGTTCGGCTGCAGTGGGCGTCCGCGCAGCTCGAAGCTGCCCGCCTCGAGCTTGTCGGCGCCGAAGGCGAGCCTGGCAAGCTCTGTGCGGCCCGCCCCCACCAGACCACCGAGACCGAGCACCTCGCCGGGATACAACGTGAACGACACGTCCTTGACCGCCGAGCCCCTGGCCACGTGCTTGGCTTCGAAGAGCGGCTCGGTGCCGGGGGTCGCTTTTCGGTCCTGTCGTACGGCCGCGATGACCTCGCGTCCCACGATCGCGCGGATCAAACCGCGCTTGTCGAGCTGGCCGCGCACGGCGGTCTCGGTCACCCGGCCGTCGCGGAAGACGGTGATGCGGTCAGAGAGTTCGAGCACCTCATCAAGGCGGTGCGAGACATAGAGAATGGCGACGCCATCCCGCGACAGGTCGCGGATCACTCGGAACAACTGCGCACTCTCGTGATCGGAGAGTGACGCAGTGGGCTCGTCCATCGCGATCATCGTGGCGTTGCGCACCAAAGCCTTGCTGATCATCACAAGCCAGCGCTCCGCCACGCTCAGGTCTTCGACCCGGCGCTCGAGCGAGAACTGCACGCCGATCCGTTCAGCGGCCGCGTACGCCACCTTGCGTGATTTCTTCCAGTTGATGATGCCCGCACGGGTCACCTTCGGCGCCCCGAGCAGAATGTTCTGCACGGCCGTGAAATGAGGCACCAGGTTGAGTTCCTGGTGGATGAACGCGAGCCCTGCCACCTCGGCATCGCGGGGCTGGGAGATCCGAACGTCGTCGCCATCGATCGTTACACTCCCCGTGTCGGGCGCCGTTATGCCGGCGAGACACCGGATGAGGGTCGATTTGCCCGCTCCATTGGCCCCGACGAGCCCGTGCACCTCCCCGCGATGGATGTCGATGTCCACCTCGGAGAGAGCGCGGGCACCCCCGAAGCTCTTACTCAGTCCGCGCACCTGCAACCAGGCGCTGCTGCTTTCGCTCTGCATCAGCAGAGACTCCTTTCTTCGGGGGTGTACGTGGGTCAAGCGCTCGATCAGGTGAGCGCGTCGGGGTGCTCAGCGAGGAAGCCGTCGATGGTGTCCGAGTCCACGAGCACACCGGGAACATCGATCGTCTTCGGCTGCCACGAGTCGCCGGCCTTATCCGAGTCGAGCACCGACTGGAACAGCTCCTGCCCCTCCGTGTAGCCGTCCTGCCAGATGATCTGCGTCATCGTGCCGTCTTTCACTGCCTGCAGCGCCGCCGGGCTTCCGTTGATCGAGTAGACCTTGACGTCGGTGCGTCCGGCCTGCTTCAGGGCAGCGATGGCGCCCATGGCCGGCTCGTCCCACGCTCCCCACACGGCGTAGTTGCCGCTGCCTTCTGGGTGGCTCGCAAGCCAGGCGGCCGTGAAGTTGGTGCCGTCCTCGACCTGGCCAGGGATGGCGACCTCGTTGCTCACCAGGGAGATATCCGTCTTCTTGATGGCCTCGTCGAAGGCCTGGCCGCGATAGAGGCACAGCACGCCCGTGTGATACGTGAGGGCAAGTACGTCACCACTGTCGCCAAAGTCGGTCAGCAGGGCGTCGACCGAATCCTCGCCCACTTTCAGTGCGCTCGTCGTGGCGACGATTCCATCGACCAGCTCGCCGCCCCAGCTCACCACGGGAATGCCCGCTGTCTTCGCCGACGCAAGACCGCCGCCGATGGAACTGCTGGCAAACGCCGAGACGAGAATCGCATCGACCTTCTGGGTGGTGGAGAACGCCGTCATGGCGGCGTTCGCCTTGTCGGGGCTGCCCTGGGTGTCTGTGACGGTCACCGTCCAACCCGCAGCCTCCGCAGCCTCCGTCGCCCCCTTGATTACCGCCGCGTTGAGTGCGTCGGTGGCGACGAGAGCCACGATGCCGAGGGTTTTCTGGGAGGCTTGCCCGCTCGATCCGCCGTCGTTGGCCGGCGCGCTGCAGCCCGCCAACCCGAGCATCGCGACACTCGCCAGGGCGAGTATGGTCATTGTTCGCTTCATTGCGTTCACCTGTCTCTAGTGCTGTCGACCCCTGATGGGGCCGCAATCGTCATTGATTGACGCGCCGAACGGCGGATGCCGTCGTCGCCGTGGATGGTCGGCCCGCCGAGGCGGGCAGACCCGTGGGTGTGCTGCGCGATCTACTTGATGGCGTCGGGATGTTCGGCGATGAAGTCGTCGACATTGCTCTTGTCGACCACGACCCCGTCGATCTTGATGGTCTTCTGCTCCCACCCGCTGGGGTCGGCGATGTAGTCGAGTAGAGCCTTCATCAGTGCGGAGCCCTCGTCCTCGGATGGCTGCCACACGACACTGGTCACCGTTCCGGCCTGCACGTCGAGGATGCCCGGCGCGCTGCCGTTGGTGCTGAAGGTCTTGACGTCGGTGCGGCCGGCCTGGGCGAGCGCCGAGATGATGCCCTCCATGGGCTCGTCCCAGCAGGTCCAGATTCCGTAGTTTCCGCCGTCTGCGGGGTGGCTCGCGAGCCAAGCACTGGTGAAGTTTGCCGCGGACTGCTGCTGGCCGGGTACAACGAGCTCGTTGTAGGTGATCTTGAGACCAGGCTTCTTGGCCACAGCCGCGTCGAACTCGTCTCCGTGGTCGAGGCAGAGCTTGCCGGGGTGGAAGGTGAGGGCCAGAACATCGCCCTCGTCGCCCATGGTGTCGACGAGGGCATTGGCCGACGCCGCACCGACCGCCGCGTTGCTCGTCGTCGCGATGATGCCGTCGGCAAGCCCACCGCCCCAGTTGATGACCGGCACGTCTGCCGCCTGCGCGGCGGCCAACCCCGAACCGAGTGCGGTGGCCGAGAAGACGAGCGTGAGGATTCCATCGACCCCCTGCGACGCGTACGACGACATGGCCGCGTTCGCCTGGTCTGCGCTGCCCTGAGTGTCGGTGACTTTGACCTCCCAGCCGGCTTCCTCGGCAACAGACTGTGCGCCACGGATGGCCTGCTGATTGATCGCGTTGTTACCGATGTAGGCGACGATGCCCAGCACCTTGGTTCCCCCCTCACCCCCGCCCGACGACGGGTCTGCCGACGGTGCGCCCCCGGCGCAGCCGACCAGGGAGAGCGCGACGAGTGCCGTGAGTGCTGCTGTGGCGATTCGCTTCATTGCAAATAGCCCTTCTGTGATGGGCCGGCTGCGCGCGGTGAGTCGGGGTAAATCGCGACACTGCGATCAGTCGAGCGGAATGGATGACCGTATGATTGTATGACAATCACGAGTATTCTTGACCCGCAATCGCGCCGATGTCAAGAGCAAAAAGCCGGAATCATGGGAATTTCTTCCCGCCCGGAGAAATGCTTGCGTATTTTGTATGACGATCATATAGTCAGGCAGTGCCGGGTCGTACGACGAAGAAGCAGAATGGTCCACGATCCAGCAGACTTGACGATTAGAACCACTCATCAAAGGGGATGAAAATGTCTGAAGATCTCTCGAAAGCCAGCCACGGGCCGATCTCGATCTGGCAGGTGAAGTACGGAGAGCGTGTTGTCCGCAAAAGCGACGTCTTCTTCGACTACGCGTCGTACGGCCTGCCCGACGGCGACCTCGACATGGACTACAACTTCTGGGTTCTGCGAGCGGGCGACGCAACGATCCTCGTCGATACGGGCTACGACATCCCCGCCCACGACTGGCTCGGGGAGATCAGCGTGACGCCGCCCCCGCGAGCGCTCGAACTCGTCGACGTCGATCCCCTCACCGTCGACATGGTGATCACCTCGCACTTTCACTACGACCACATCGGCTACCTCAAGCTTTTCACCAATGCCCAGGTGGTGTCAGGACGGGCCGAATACGACTACTGGTTCGGCAAATGGGAAGCCGGCCAGCTCGAGGGTGAGTTCACCGTAGAGGAACACCTCGTTCCCGTGCGCATCGCCGAGGTGGAGGATCGTCTTCGCCTTATCGACGCAGAGACCGAGATCTTCCCCGGCATCACCGTCTACCCCGTGGGTGGCCACTGCCCGGGTGAACTCGTTGTACGGGTCGAGACCGCGGGCAGCTCCTTCATCCTTGCTTCCGACGCGGCCCACTTCTACGAGCAGATCGAGAACGAATGGCCGTTCTTCGCCTTCACCGACATTCAGGAGATGCGTGACGGTCTCACCTTCATCAACGCCCTGGCGGCAGAGACCGGCTCCACCGTCGTGCCCGGCCACGACGGCCGGACTCGGCAGAGATTTCCTGCCGCCCCGGGTGCCGCCGGCGACGTCGCGATCGTGCTCGCGTGAGCGGCGAATCGCCCGAGGCGCCCGACCACGCTCTCTACGAAGTGCTGATCGTCAAGCACGGCACCCGGCAGACTGTGAAGAGTGACGTCTTCCTGAATTTTCCGCTCTACGGCGAGCCCGATGAGTCGATTCAGATGGACTACTTCTTCTGGGTGATCCGCAATGCCGAGCGCACCGTCGTGGTCGACACCGGCTACTCCGCACACGGCGGCGAGGTGCGCGCGCGCACCGTGCTGATCAGCCCGCCCACGGCGTTCGAACTGCTCGGAATCACCCCCGACTCGGCTCCCGCGGTGATCATCACCCACGCTCACTACGACCACACCGGCAACGTGGACTACTTCGATGCCTCGGAGATCGTGCTCGCACGTGCGGAGTACGAATTCTGGACAGGCCGCCATGCATCCCGAACCCAGTTCCACCACTCCATCGAAGAGTACGACCTGGTCCAGCTCGACCGGGCGAAGGCTGAGGGCAGGCTGACCCTCTTCGACTCTCATCACACCCTCGCGCCCGGAATCGAGATCATCCAGGTCGGCGGCCACACCCCTGGCCAGAGCGTGGTGCGCGTCGCCACGAGCGAGGGCACGGTGCTGCTCGCCTCCGACTCCGTTCACTTCTACGAGGAATACGAACGCGACATGCCCTTCACTTACGTCGCCGACCTGGTGAAGATGTACGAGGCGTTCGACCTGATCCGAGACATGAACCGATCGGGCGAGGCGGATCACGTGGTCTCGGGGCACGACGCAGAGACCCTCAGCCGATTCAGGGCATGGGGCGCAGACGGACCGTTCGCGGGCCTCGCCGCCAGCATCGGCAGGATCGAGGTTCAGCGATGAGCGACGATCAGTTCGCCGGAAAGGTCGCGGTCGTCACCGGAGCCGGTGGCGGCCTGGGCCGAGCATCCGCCCGCCGGCTCGCCGCCTCAGGAGCCAACGTCGTGGTCGTCGACATCGATGGCGAGGCGGCAGACAGGGTGGCGGCATCGCTGCCTGTGGCCGCGATCGCCGTACAGGCCGATGTATCGAACGAGGCGGACGTTCAGCACTACCTCGATGCGGCGGTCGCCAGATTCGGACATGTCGATCTGCACCACCTCAACGCCGGCATCTTCGGCAGCTTCGCTCCGCTGCCCGACCTCGAGGTCGACGACTTCGATCGGGTGATGAACGTGAATGTGCGAGGCCAGTTCCTCGGGCTGAGGGCGGCGTTCCGGCAGTTCTCCGCCCAAAAGAGTGTCGGAACGATCGTGGTGACCGCGTCGATCGCCAGCCTCACCGGCAGTGCCGACCTGCTCGCGTACCAGACATCCAAGCACGCGGTCGTGGGACTCGTGCACGGCGCGGCGGTCTACGGCGGCCCCCTGGGCATCCGGGTCAACGGCGTGGCGCCGGGCATCGTGCCCACCGAGCTGTTCGCCGGTGCGGCGGGAGCGACAGGCGGTAAGAACGACATGGAACGCCGGGCATCCACCACGCCCCTGCGTCGCGCCGGCAGCCCCGAGGAGATCGCCGACGTAGCGGCATTCCTGCTCAGCGATGCCTCCGCGTATGTGACGGGGCAGATCCTCTCGGCCGACGGAGGAGCGACGATCGTGAACACCGTGCGCCCCTCGGGAGGCGCCGGCGCCTGGGACACCGCGACCGTCGACGATCCGCTCTACCGCCGCACAGGCGAAGCCTCCCCCGCCCGAGCCACCCCGCATCCATCCACACCGGAGACCGACGAGAAGGAGAACCAGTCATGACGGAGAAGCACATCGGCTTCATCGGCCTCGGCAACATGGGCGGGCGCATGACCCGCTGCATCACCGGCGCGGGCATCGACGTGCTCGGCTACGACGCGAAGGCCGAGAACATCGAGCTGGCCGGCGCCCGCGCCGCCACGAACTCGGCCCAGCTCACAGAGCAGAGCGACATCGTGCTGCTCTCTCTGCCCGACAGCCGCGTGGTCGAGGCCGTTGTGCTTGGCGATGACGGAGTACTCGCTCACGCCCGCCCCGGCCAGGTCGTGGTCGACCTGTCGACGGCCGCGCCGGAATCCACTCGGCGCATCTCGGCCCTTCTGGCAGAGAAGGGCGCGTCGTATCTCGACGCCGGAATCTCGGGCGGAGCAGCCGCTGCAGAGAAGGGCGCGCTCACCCTGATGGTGGGCGGAGAGCAGTCCGCGCTCGAGACCGCGCGCCCCGTGCTCGAACGCTTCGCGAGCAACATCTTCTATGTCGGCGACAGCGGGGCTGGGCACACCACCAAGTTGCTCAACAACTTTCTCAACGCCGTCTCTCTTGCCGCCACGGCCGAAGTGATGGTTGCCGGCAAAAAGGCCGGCCTCGACCTCGCGGTTCTGCTCGACGTGTTCAACGCGAGCTCGGGGGTGAACTTCGCCACGGTGAATCGCTTTCCCAAGATCATTCACGGCGACTACCTCAAGGGCGGCCTCACCAACACGCTCATGATGAAAGACGTGGTGCTCTACACCGAACTGGTGAGCACACTCGGCGTGGCCAGTCTCAATGCATCGGGTCCCCTCGCGAGCTTCGGCCTGGCCAAGGCCCTCGGCTATGCCGACGAGATCAGCAATACGGTGGTGGATGCGATCGGCGATGTCTCCGGTGGCGTGCGGCTGCACGAGGCGGTCGGCTCATGATCGTTATTCCGGGCCGCCCTGGCGGCACCCCGACCGACTTGCGCGGACCAACGTTCACCGGTGACGTCTGGGCTGACCCCGTTCTGCCCTTGACCGACGGTGTGCTGATCAACACGGTGACCTTCACCCCAGGGGCGCACACCTTCTGGCACGAACACGAGGGTGGACAGATCCTCGAAATCGTCTCCGGCTCAGGTTGGGTCTGCGCCGAAGGCGAGCAACCTCAGTCAGTGCGCGCGGGCGACACCGTGTGGACTCCGCCCGGGCAGCGGCACTGGCACGGTGCCACCGCCGACACCGTGATGTCGCACACCGCCATTTCGCTCGGCAGCACCGAATGGCATTCCGAAGTTTCCGACGCCGACTACCCACCCGCCACGAAGGGCATCCGATGACCAGCGACGACACCCACCGCCAAACCTACGAGCAGGGACTACAGGTGCGCCGCGAGGTTCTCGGCGCTGCCCACGTCGACCGTTCGCTCGGTCAGGTCAGCGAGTTCAGCAAGCCGATCCAGGAGCTCGTGACGGAGTACTGCTGGGGCATGGTCTGGTCGAGCGACGGTCTGCCGCGCAAGACCCGCAGTCTGCTCAATATCGCGATGCTCACTGCCCTGAATCGTTCTCACGAGCTGGGTGTGCATGTAAAGGGTGCGCTCACGAACGGAGCCACGGTCTCCGAGATTCAGGAGACCCTGCTGCAGACGGCGATCTATGTCGGCGTTCCGGCCGCGCTCGAGTCGTTCCGGGTCGCCGAGGGCGTACTACGGGAGGTGCGGCCGGATGACGCAGCCTGATACATCGGTGAGCTTCATCGGCCTCGGCAACATGGGAAATCCCATGGCGTCGCGGCTGGTCGCGGCGGGCTACCGCGTCACAGGATTCGACCTCGCCGAGAGCGCACGCGACACTCTCGCAGAATCGGGCGGAACTCCCGCGACCTCGGCGGCCGATGCCGTGGCCGGCTCCGACGTCGTGATCTTGATGCTGCCCAACTCCTCGGTCGTCGAGGCCGTACTCAGCGACGAGTCGGTGCTCTCCGCGCTCGCGGCCGGAGCGATTGTCGTCGACATGAGCTCCTCAGAGCCGCTGCGTAGCCGTGCTCTGGCCCAAAGACTGGCCGCCGACGGCATCCGGTTCGTGGATGCGCCCGTGTCGGGCGGCGTCACCGGAGCCCGGGCGGGCAGCCTCACCATCATGGTCGGCGGCTCGACCGACGACGCTGCCGCTGTGGAGGGCGTTCTCAGCGCGCTGGGTCGCCCCACCCGGGTGGGCGAGGTGGGTGCCGGCCACGCCGCCAAGGCGCTCAACAATCTGCTCTCGGCCACCCACCTCTGGGCCACGAGCGAGGCCGTTCTCGCAGGCGAGCGCTTCGGGCTCGACCCTGCAGTGCTGCTGGGGGTCTTCAACAGTTCGAGCGGCCGCAGCGGATCGACCGAGAACAAGTGGCCCAACTTCGTTTTGACCGACAGCTACGACTCCGGGTTCGGACTCGGACTCATGCTCAAAGACATGCGAATCGCCGTCGACCTCGCGGAGGAGCTCGGCGCGCCCAGCGTGCTCGGCCGCACTGCCGTCGAGAGATGGCAGCGAGCATCCGATTCTCTTGGCCAGGGAGCCGACCACACCGAGGTCGCGCGCTGGCTGCGCCAGAATCCGTTGCAGGGAGGAGCCATGGACTGATTCGCCGATCTTTGTACGTATCCGCCGATCCGGCTTCACCGACATATATTGAGTGACATGGCTTCAACGAACTCCCTGCCAGCGTCCTGGACCACCGAACCGATGGGCAGGATCGCGGCTCCGCTGCGCGAACAGGTCATCACCGCCCTGCGTCAGGCCATCCTGGACTTTCACCTCAAGCCCGGGCAGCGCCTCGTCGAGCGCGAACTGATCGAGCAGCTGGGCGTCTCCCGCACCACGATTCGCGAGGCGTTGCGCGAGCTCACCTCAGAGGGCCTGGTGACCGTCGTTCCGCAGAAGGGCGCCATCGTCAGTGCTCCGTCGCTCGAGGATGCGATCGACCTCTACGAGGTTCGTGCCGCTCTCGAGTCGCTCGTGGTGCAGAGGTTCGTGGAGCGCGCATCAGACGAGCAGGTCGTGCGACTCGCGGCAACCATCGATCACCTCGCAGCGGTGGCCGAGTCGACGACCGAGGTTCGCGCGATCCTCGCGGCGAAGGACACCTTCTACGCCGTGCTCATCGAGGGGGCGCAGAGCTCAGCCCTGCAGCAGTTACTCGAGGGCATCCAGGCTCGAGTGCAGGTGCTGCGGGCGACGTCGCTGTCGGAGGCCGGTCGTATTCCCGAGGTGGTGCGCGAGTTGCGCGCCGTGACCGACGCGGTGGCCAACCGCGACGCAAAGAGAGCAGCCCGGCTCTGCGCGGCCCACGTCCGCTCCGCGGCGAAGACGGCCCTCGGCAGTCTCACCGCCGACAAGTAGCACCCGCACAGCAGTACGTTTCATCCATTCATCACCCGGCAGTCTTCGTCGACCCCACGGGGTTCGTCGTCGACCCGCTCGAACCGTAGACAGTTCAAAGGAGAACATCGTGGCCCTGACCACCCGCCAAGAAGAGATCAAAGCCGAATTCATCCGCGTTCGCGGAGCATGGGGAGACACGTGGGAGAGCATCCTCCAGCTCGATCCCGAGTTCCTGCACGCCTACCTCAACTTCTCTGCCGTTCCGTGGCGCAAGAACCACCTCGACGACAAGACCAAGGAGTTCATGTACATCGCGGTCGACGCCGCGGCCACCCATCTCTATGTGCCCGGCATCCGGCAGCACATCAAGGCGGCGCTGAAAGTCGGCGCGACCCCGCAGGAGATCATGGAGGTGCTCGAGCTCACGTCGACGCTCGGAATCCACGCGATGAACATCGGCGTGCCCCTGCTCGTGAAAGTGCTCGAAGAAAAGGGCCTGCGCACGGCGCCCACACCCCTGACGGCAGATCAGGAACGTATCAAGGCCGAGTTCACCGAGAACCGTGGGTACTGGCACGCGTTCTGGGATGAGATGCTCGAGCTCGACCCCGAACTCTTCGAGGCCTACACAGAGTTCTCCTCCGTTCCCTGGAAGACGGGAACACTCTCGCCCAAGGTGCGCGAGCTGGTCTACATCGCCTTCGACACTGCCGCGACCCACCTCTATGTTCCAGGGCTCAAGCTGCACCTCGAGAACGCGCTCGGCTACGGAGCGACCACGGAGGAGATCCTCGAGGTGATGGAGATCGCGAGTGTGATCGGCATCCATGCGGCGACCACGGCGGTGCCTATTCTCATCGAGGAGATCTCCGCCCTCGAGCAGGAGGACTGAGCGCATGGCCTCAACCCCCACGCGCGAGGCGGCGATCGTGGATGCTGTTCCGCGGCAATTGCTCATCGGCGGCCGTTGGCAGGATTCCAGCACAGGCGCCACGCTCGCTGTCGACGACCCGTCGACCGGCCTGGTCATCGCGCACATCGCCGATGCCAGTGTCGACGACGCACGGGAGAGCATCCGGATCGCGCACGAGACCCAGCCGACCTGGGCCGCCGTACCGCCGCGTGAGCGCGGTGAGATACTGCGCCGCGCATTCGAACTCATGACGGCCCGTGCCGACGACCTGGCTCTCCTCATGACGCTCGAAATGGGCAAGCCACTGGCCGAGTCGCTCTCCGAGGTGCACTACGCGGCGGACTTCTTTCGCTGGTTCTCTGAAGAGGGGGTGCGAATCTCCGGCGGCTGGCGAATGGCTCCTGACGGGGGCTCCCGCCTGATCACGATGGCGCAGCCGGTCGGGCCGTGCCTCCTCGTCACCCCGTGGAACTTTCCGCTGGCCATGGGCACCCGCAAGATCGGACCCGCGATCGCCGCCGGGTGCACGATCATCATCAAGCCCGCGAAGCAGACGCCGCTCTCGATGCTCGCGCTGGCCGAGATCCTGCTCGAAGCAGGGCTCCCCGAGGGCGTGCTGAGCGTCATCCCCACGTCGAGGGCATCGGCCGTCGTGTCAGAGATCATCGGCGACGGCCGACTCCGCAAACTGTCGTTCACCGGGTCGACGGAGGTCGGCATCCGCCTTGCCGAACAGTCGGCACGGGGTGTGCTTCGCACGTCTCTGGAACTCGGCGGCAACGCCCCGTTCATCGTCTTCGACGACGCCGACATCGAGATGGCCGCCGACGAGGCGGTGCGCGCGAAGCTTCGCAACAACGGCGAGGCGTGCACTGCGGCAAATCGCTTCTACGTGCACAGCTCGGTACTGGATGCCTTCACCGCCGCCCTGAGTGCCCGGTTCGAAAACATCGTGGTCGGCCGAGGCACCGTCGATGGCGTCACGCTGGGTCCGCTCATCGACGCTGCCGCCGTAACGAAGGTGACCGAGCTGGTGGAGTCGGCGCTCGACGACGGCGCCCGCATCGAGTACGCGGGCGACGTGCCCGACTCGGCAGGGGCGTGGTGCGCGCCGATGATCGTCACCGGGGTTCCTGCGAACTCACGGCTGGTTCGCGAGGAGATCTTCGGGCCCGTCGCACCCATCGTCGCGTTCAACACCGAGAAGGAGGTGCTCGACCTCGCCAACTCCAGCGAATTCGGCCTGGCTTCCTACGTCTTCACTCGCGACCTCGACCGGGGTGTACGGGTGATCGAAGGACTTCAAGCGGGAATGGTCGGCCTCAACCGCGGCGTGCTCTCGAATACCGCGGCTCCGTTCGGCGGGATCAAATCCAGTGGCTATGGCCGCGAAGGCGGGAACGAGGGGATCAGCGAGTACCTGGAGACGAAGTACGTGTCGCTGGGAGTGAGGTGACCTTCCGCACCCGTTGAGTGCCGAGAGGATTGCGGTTCGGCCGTCAGTCCTTCGCGGCGCGCTCGGCCTCGCGGCGCAACTCGCGCTGAGCGTCGGCCTCGGCGGCCTCGGCAACCGTCGGGGCCGTGCCGCCGAGCGATCGCGGTTGCCACCACTGACCCGTTCCGTCGACGGGATAGCTCGCCTGAAGTCCGTCGACCATCGTCTGGAGCGTCGTGCGCAGAGTATCTGTGACCTGGGCGATGTCATCCGTCTCACCCACCGCGATCGGCTTGCCGAAGGCGAAGTGCACCGGCACCCCGAAGCGCTGCCTCAGGGGAATCGAGCGATTCTTCGTGAGAAGCCTCTGGCCGCCCCAGACGGCGACGGGAATGATCGGCACCCCGGCATCGCGCGCCAGGCGGGCGGCCCCCGACTTGAGCTCGCGAACGGTGAACGACGAGCTCACCCCCGCCTCGGGAAAGACTCCGACGAGTTCGCCCGATTTCAGGGCCGACACCGCGTTCTCGAATGCGGCCGCTCCCGCCTTCATGTCGACAGAGATGTGCCGCATGCCACGTAGCAGCCAGCCGACGCCGGGCTTGTCGAAGGCTCGCTTGGTTGCCATGAACCGGATGCGGCGTCGGTTGTGCAGCCACGTCTGCCACTCGACCAGGGCGAACTCGAGGTAGCCGAAGTGGGTCATGGCCAAGACGGCACCGCCGTGCGACGGGATGTTCTCGAGGCCCACGGCGGAGCGCTTCGTGCGCAGACCGGCGAAGAGCATGCGCCCGACACCGACGGCCGTCGAATAGATGGGTTCGCTGGGGCGCCGCGTCATGTTCTCGCCCTCGGCGCGATCGGCGATCCCGTCTGCTGCGACCTGCCGACGACGTGCCTCGTCGGGCGAAACGCTCGGTCGTGGGGTCTCGTAGTGGGTCATCTCACCAGCCTACGACCACCCCGATTTGGTGGCGGCGGGGTTGCCACGGGGGCATTCCTTTCACCTCGATCCGTGCGAAAATAAGGGGTACCCACACGATGGTCGAAACCCGAGGAGACCACACACCCCATGGCTAATGCTGGATCGAAATGCCCCGTCTGCTCGCGCACTGTCGCCGTGGGCATCGTCTCGCAGACACTCGTGCAGCATGAAGACAAAACCGGATTCCGCTGCGCAGGATCAGGAACCAGCCCGGGCGCCGGCCGCCCTGCTGCCGCACCCCGCAAGGCCCCCGCATCCGGAACGACGCGCACTGCCACCGCAGCCAAGCGCACGAGCCCTCCCACCAAGGGCGGCGTCACCGTTCGCCGTGTCGAGGTGAACCAAGAAGAACTCGCCCGCCGGCAGGAGAAGCAGGAGCGTATCCGCGAGGAGCGCGCCGCCGCCGCCCGCGAGCGCAACGACGCGAACATCTCGTACTTCGACGAACTCAGGTAGCCCGACAGACGGAGGGCACGGGCGAAGGTAGTTCGCTCGGGGGATGTGCAGTCTACGGGCTCTCGTCAGACTGAAAATATGACGACGACCCGCCATCTCGCCTCTTCTTCCACCACGTCTCGCAGCACAAGGGCCACTCGCGCAGCATCTTCGCGGAGGCGCTCGATCTTCGCGGCTCTCGCGACGGCCGTGACCCTCGTCGTATCGGCCTGTGCCTCGAGTAGCCCCGAGGCATCCGCAGCGCCAACGGCTGTGGCGCTGCCCGAGACGGCGGTGGGCCAGAAGGCGCAGTGGGTGCTCGAGTCCATCAACGCCGACGAAAAGACGGCTGAGGCGGAGATCGCCGAGAACATCGCGCCGATGATGCTCGAGCAGGTGCCGGCCAGTCAGATGGTCGCCGTCTTCGGGCAGATGGGCGATGCGAAGCCGTGGATTGCGACGAGCGTGACCGAAGCGGCGAGCGGCCTCACCGTTCTGCTGCACAGTTCCTCCGCCGAGCTGCAGATGCAGATCTCCGTCGACGAGCAGCAGCTCATCAACGGCCTGCTGTTCCAGCAGCCGCCGGCCGACCGCACGCCCGCAGCGAGTTGGAAGGAACTCGAGAAGAATGTCGCCGCTCTCGACGCCGACACGAGCATGACCGTCACGCGCATCCCTGCCTCGGCGGATGCCGCCGGTTCAGCGGATGCCGCGGGCACCGGCGAGCGCATCGTCGACGTCGCGGGCGACGAGACCAAGCCTCTCGGTTCGATCTTCAAGCTCTACGTTCTCGGAGCCGTGGCCGATGCCGTGGCGGCCGGCACTCTGTCGTGGGACGACAACCTGATCATCTCCGATGACACGCGCAGCCTTCCGTCGGGCGAACTGCAGGATCTTCCCAGCGGCACTCTCGTGAGCGTTCGCGATGCCGCTGCGAAGATGATCGGGATCAGCGACAACACGGCCACTGATCTGCTGATCGACAGGGTTGGACGCGAGGCCGTCGAAGCGCAGCTTGCAGTCATGGGTCACCACGATCCGGCTCTCAACACCCCCTTTGCGAAGACCAGAGAGTTCTTCCAGATCGGATGGGGTGCCGACTTCGGCGACGCCCGCGCCGCGTGGGCGGATGCCACCGTCGATGAGCGTCGAGCAACACTCGGTTCCATGCCAGGCGGCGTACTTGAGCTGTCGTCGTTCGATCTCTCGAAGAGCGCCTGGCAGCAGGGAATCGACTGGTTCGCCAACCCGGACGACCTGATTTCGGCCCATCTTGCCCTGCAGCAGAAGGCCGCGACGCCGACGGGCGAGCCGGTGCGCGGCATCCTGTCTGCCAACCCCGGGCTGCAGTTCGACTCCGAGGTGTTCCCCTACGTCGCGTTCAAGGGCGGCAGCGCGCCCGGCGTCCTCGCGGGCAGTTGGCTGCTCGAACGCGCCGACGGTGAGCGCTTCGTGATCACCATGCAGTCGTCGTCGCTCGACCCGGCCGACGTCACCGACACGGCACTCGTCTTCGGAAACGTCACCGACGCTGCCGCGCTCCTCGCCGGCGAGTAGGCGCGCGCTGCGCTCGTCGCTCAGCTGCGGCGACGCCGGCGCTGGATGGCCCCGTGTGCACGCATCAGCTGCGGCACGACCAGATAGACGGCCAGTGGCACGACCACGAGCGTCAGAACCAAAGCGCGCAGCACTGGATGCCAGTCTCCAGAGAAGGGCGCGATGACGAAGAAACCGAGGCTCACGAGGGGGAAGATCGCAATCCAGGTGATCACGGCTCGGATATGGATGGAGGGCGGCTGCACGGGAACCGGAACGGGGCCGGTCCACGGCTGCGATGTGCTCTCGGACATGGGATTCTCCTCTGTGACAGGGGTGCGGTAATGCCCTCACGATGACACCGGTCGCGCGCACGTCACGTGGTTTGTTGCCGAAACTGGGACGAGCTGATTCGATGGGCATATGAGCGTCACGCAAAACATCCTGCGAGAGCTCGAACAGGTCGCCCCGCGCCTGCGTCGTGCTCGACAGAAGAAGGATATGACGCTCGACGAGTTGTCGCGGGCTACCGGCATCTCGCGCAGCACACTCTCACGACTCGAGTCGGGTCAACGAAAGCCGAGTCTCGAACTGCTTCTGCCTGTAATAGCCGCACTGTCGGTGTCGCTCGACGAGATCGTGAGGTCGCCAAAGACGGAGGATTCGCGCATCTCGCCGAAGCGCGCCGAGGGCCGTGTGCTCACGCCACTGTCGCAGCATCCGGGTGAACTACAGGCATACAAGATCACCATTCCAGCCACCGAACGCGTCGTCGAGTTGCACACGCATACGGGACACGAGTGGCTCTACGTTCTGTCTGGCCGACTCCGCGTCGTATTGGGTGAGCACGACCTCGTTCTCAACGAAGGAGAAGCGGCCGAGTTCGACACCCTCAACCCGCACTGGTTCGGTTCAGCCGGCAGCGGCGCCGTCGAGATCCTCAGCATGTTCGGCAAGCAGGGGCAGCGCATGCACCTGCGGGCGAAGAGCGCGCAGAAGGCGCGGGCCTGACCCGTCAAGCGATCGGGGTCGCCGTTCCCGTCACGACGATGCCGCCAGTGGCCGGGATGTGCACAAGAAGTCGGCTGGGCCTGCCGATGTGCGACCCCTGGGTTATCTCGATCTCTGTCGGAGCGTCGACCAGCCCGAGCACCCGCAGATAGGCACCGAACGCGGCGGCCGCGGAGCCTGTGGCCGGGTCTTCCGTGATCTCCCCCACCGGAAAAATGTTGCGGCTGTCGAACTCGGCGGCGCCCGTCGGGAAGACCGTTGTGACAGTGCCCGTCCACCCCTGCTCGTGCATCAACTCTCTCATCGCGTCGGGGTCGAATGTGAACGAGTCGAACTCGCTGCGCTCGGCGAACACGAGAACCGGATGCCTGTTGCCGGCGAACGAGACACGCGGCGGGTAGGTGGGGTCAAGACGATCGAGCGACGTCGAGAGAAGGCCAAGCAACGCTTCGAGGATGCCCTCACCGAACGGTTCGATCGACGGCTCCACACTCGTGAACGATGCCGTGACCTCCCCGTCAGCTGTCGCTGTCGTGATCGTCACCGGGCCGACGGAAGTCTCGAATACGAAGTCGCCCGGCCCATCTCGGTGTGCGAGCGCCACAGCGGTAGCTACGGTCGCATGGCCGCAGAACGGAACCTCCGCCAGCGGCGAGAAGTAACGGACTCGCACGCGTCGGTCGTCGCCCCTGACGCTCTGCTCCGTGATGAATGCGGTCTCGGCGAATCCGATCTCGGCTGCGATCGCCTGCATCTCGGCATCGCCGAGCAGAGAGGCGTCGAGCACGATTCCGGCCGGATTGCCACCGCCGGGTGCGTCGGCGAATGCCGTGTATCTCAGTGCCGTGGTCGCGTCGGTCATGTATTCATCGTGGCAGAACCGCGCGACGAGTTCGATGCCGGGCGAGTCTGCACCTCTTCACTCTTCTCTGGCTACGAGCGCTGATCGATCTCGGAGAAGCCCTGGGGCGTGACCGTGATGCGCAGCCGCGACGGAATCTGCTCCTTCATCGCCTCGACGTGACTGATGAGCCCGATCGTTCTACCGCCCGAGCGCAGACTGTCGAGTGTCGACATCGCTATGGCGAGTGTGTCGGCGTCGAGCGACCCGAAGCCCTCATCGATGAACAGAGTGTCGAGGGTGATGCCTCCCGCCTGATTCGACACGACCTCGGCGAGTCCGAGGGCGAGGGCGAGCGATGCCAGAAACGTCTCGCCTCCCGATAGCGAATGCGTGGCCCTGGCCCGCCCTGTGTGCTGGTCGAGAATCGCGATGCCGAGCCCGGAGCGCGTGTTGCGGTACTGCACCGAGTCGTCGTGCTCGAGTGAGTATCGGCCACCCGTCATCACCGCGAGTCGGGCATTCGCGGCCCTGATGATCTCCTCCAGCTGCGCCGCGAGCACGTAGGACTCGAGTCGCATGCGCATGGTGTTGGGCTCGGCGCCCTCGACCGAGTTCGCAAGCGAGCGCATCGTCTCGTATTCGGCACGCAGGTCTTCGGATGCGTCGATCCGCTCGAGCGCGTCGGCGACGAGGGCGCGGAGCCGCGCGAGCCGATCGGAGACCGACCCCGCGGCGACCCGGGCATCGTCTCGGTCGGCGTTGGCCTGGCCGCGTGCATCGACCGCGGACTCCAGTTCGACAGGATCGGCGGGGAGCCCCTGCAGCTCGGGCTCGGCAAGAGTGTTGGTGGTTGCGGCGCGAGCAACGTCGTGCGCGCTGAGGCGGGAGGCTGCGTCTGCACGCTGAGCAGAGGCGAGTCTCGCGTCGACGGCCTCGGCCTTGTCAGTGAAGCCCTGCTCGTCGAGATGCTCTCGCAGCGTCTGCCGAGCGGCGTCGAGCGCGAGCTCCTTGTCGTTGTGTGCGAGCAACGCCGCTTCGAAGTCGCGGGTGACCTCGAAGAGATGCTGCAGTTCGAGCACGCGCTCGGCCACCGTGGCATGGTCGCCTCTGTGCTGCTCGACGAGGTCGGTGATCGATGACCGCTGCGAGATGAGTGCGGCGCGGGCGTTCCTCGTGGACTGCAACGCTTCTGTGAGCTCGGCCACTGTGGAGGTGATCGATTCGAGTTCGGCACGCAACTCGGCGATCTGCGAATCGAGTGCACGTGCGGATGCGTCGGCCGCGACCGCCGCCGCCAAGACGGCCTGTGCGGATTCGAGCTGCTCGTCGATCTCTGCCGGAGACTGCCCGGCGCCCGATGCCTCGGCCGCCGCGTGCCGCGCGACAAGATCGCGCACGACCAGGCCTGCTTCGGTGAGAGCCTCGCCAGCGCTGGCGAGTCGCGAGCGCTGGGCCTCGATCTGGTCTTCCGAGACAGGCTCACCGAGATCTGCAGACCAGACCGTGGGGTTCGGATGCTCCGTGGAGCCGCAGACCGCACACGGCTCGCCGTCGACGAGAGTCGAGGCGAGTTCGGCAGCGTGGCCGTCGAGTCGGCGCGTGAGCAACTCGTCGTAGAGGGTGGCCGCTTCTTTGTTCTCTGTGCTCTTCGCCTTCTCTACAACCCGGGCATCGTCGAGTTCGGACTTCAGGGCAGCGGCGAGTACGGCGGACTCACGGGCGGCACGCAACCGTGCAACGCGTTCGTCGGCCTCGGATCGAGACGATGCCTCGAGAAGGGAAGTGTTTCTCTTTTCGAGTGTCTCGTCGATCTGTGAGGGAAGCGATCGCGCGCGCTCCGTAGAAGCGGCGAGTTCGGCCTGCTGAGTGGTCTCGATCTCGTCGTACTCTGCGATGCGCTTGGCGAGCTGAGGAATGCGCTTCTCGTCGGCCAGTATCACGTCGAGCCCACCCAGCGTGCGGTTGGTCTCGGCAGCCTTGGTCGCGAGAAAGTCAGGAGTGGCAGTAGTCGACTCATCTGTCGACTCAATCGCCGGTCCACCACTCGCCTGCCCACCGCTCGCCGCGCCCACCCGCGCTGGTTCGCCGGCCGATCGACCCGACGAGGCTTCGGCAAGACTCGAGAGCGTACTGGCCTCGTCATAGGCGGTGCGGGCCGCCTTCTCGTCAACCGCAGCTCGTTCGAGCGCCGCCTCAGCCGCGTTCTCGGCGGTCACGTGCGCCCAGACGATCTCAGCCCTGCTTGCCGCCTCGAGCCGACGTCTGTCGTCTGCGATCGTCTCTTCGCTGTGCTCCAGCTCAACGAGACGTGCCGCTGCCTCGTCTCGGCGAGTCTGAAGTCGGAGAAGACTCTCGCGCTCTCGCAGCGCAGCATCAGCCGCGGCGAACCGAGCGTCGGCCTCAACCACCCGCAACTGCGCCGAATCGAGCTGTTCGACGAGCTCTGCGAGTGCCGACTCGAAGTATCCGCGATCGGCGGCCCGCGGCGCAGTGGGAACGACGACTTCGTGGGTCAGATCGCGTGCGTCTGAGGCTGCGGCACCATCGACTTCTGCATCGTCATCAGCACCAGCGGCGGCGGCAGCAGCAGCAGCAGCAGCAGCAGCAGCAGCGACAATGCCCTCGACCTGGCCGCCGAGTTGCGCGATGTGGTCGGCGGATTCCCGCTGGCGCACTTCGAGCGCCTTGCGCCTCTCGACGAGGGCGCGCTCGATGTCGGCGAAGCGGCGCGTGCCGAAGAGGCTCTGCAGCACGCCCTGACGTTCGTCGTTCTTGGCGTGAAGAAACTTCTGAAAGCGGTTCTGCGCAAGAAGAATGACCTGCAAGAACTGGTCTTTGCTGAGCCCGAGGATTGTGTCGAGCGCTATGCCGACCTCGCGGGGAATCGCGGCGACGCCCTGCCACTCGGCTTCATCGACGAGCTCGGCGCCCGCCAAAGCAGCGCCCGAGGCCTCACCCACGCGAATGAACAGCTCTGCCGCTGCGGCTCTCTTCGTAGTGCCCTCTCCGCGCTTCTTCGGCTGCTCGTAGTCGGGCGAGCGCCGCACTCGGTAGTTCTGCCCGCCGGCGCTGAACCAGAGTTCAACGTAGGTGGGGTCGCCCGGCTCGCAATAGTCGCTGCGCAGCTGCTGCTGCGTTCCCTCATAGCGCGGAACGCTGGCATAGAGGGCGAAGCAGATGGCGTCGAGGATGCTCGACTTGCCGGCACCCGTGTTGCCCGTGATCAAGAAGATGCCGTCGTCGGCGAAGGCATCGAAGTCGATGTGCTGCGCCGTCTTGTATGGCCCGAATCCTGCGATCGTGAGGCGGTTGATTCTCACGCGGTCGACTCCTGGGCGGCCTGCTCGGCGATGACCTCGACGATCAAATCGCTCTCGGCGTCAGTGGGGCCGACCCCGTTTCGCACGAACTCGAGGAAGCCGGCGACGACCTCGCTGTCGGAGCGAGCATGCAGCCTTTCGCTGTAGCTGGCCAACGGCAGCTCGGCCACGATGGCGGGCTGATGCGTGAGCGCGACGGCGTGCGGAAACCGCGACTGGATGCGCCGCATACCGTCGATCGGCCTCACCTGATCGGTGAGCACGACGGAGACGAAATGACCCTCGGCATCGGCATACGACGGGTCGGCGAGCAGCTCGGCGAGCTCGCCGGTCAGTATCGCAAGCGGCCTCGGCACCGGAAAGTCGACCCACTCGACGGTGTCGAGCCCGGCCGCATCGAGGTCGACGAGCCAGGCGCCGCGCGGCTTGGTGGCTTCGGCGAACGAGTAGTGCAGCGGCGCGCCCGAATAACGGATGCCCGGGGCAAGCGTCGATCGACCGTGAATGTGCCCGAGCGCCACGTAGTCGGGGCCGTCGAACACGTCGACAGAGACGAGGTCGAGACCGCCCGCAGTGATGTCTCGCTCGACGTCGCTGGCCTCCGATGCAGACGAACCGGCGCCTGGCACGTTGACCACGAAGGCGTGCGACAAGACGACCGAACGAGCGCCGTCTCTTCGGGCGATGTCGTCGCGGATTCGTTGCATGGCGTAGCCCAGAACCTGGGCGTGCCGACGCATCTCGACACCCGGATAGAGATGCCGCACCAGCGCCGGCTCGAGATAGGGGATTCCGTAGAACAGCACCGGCCCGTACGCGTCGTCGATGATCACGGGCTCGTCGAGCTGCTCGGGGCGGGTGATGACATGGATGCCCGCTAAACCGGCCCACTCACTCTGAAAGCCGAGCCTCGTGGCCGAATCGTGGTTTCCGCTGGTGATAACGACGTAGGCACCTGCCTCGCGGATATGCCTGATCGCGCCACTGAGCACGTCGAAGGCCTCGCGTGCCGGCGTGGCCGAATCGAAGACGTCACCCGCCACGACGACGACATCGACCGCCTTCTCGCGCACGATGACGGCGATCGAGTCGAGCACCGTGCCGAGGTTCTCGAGGGTCGAATGACCATGAAACGTTCGCCCGATGTGCCAGTCGGAGGTGTGCAGGATGCGCATGCGTCAACGCTATAGCGGGCCGCCGACATCCATCGACGAGAGCCGACTCCGGGCTCAGGCCGCGCGGGTCACACCAGGAGTTCCGCGATGTCGTGACCCACGACATCCAGAGCCGCGGCGACGCCCGCGTTGTAGACGCGGCCGTCGTGCGTGTTGAGGCCCTTCGCTAGGGCCGGGTCGTCGGCCAGAGCGCGGGTCCAGCCCTTGTCGGCGAGCGCCACGACATAGGGCAATGTCGCGTTGGTCAGCGCGCGGGTGGATGTCTCGGGCACGGCCCCGGGCATGTTCGCCACGCAGTAGTAGACACTGTTGTGCACCGCGAAAATGGGGTCGTCGTGGGTGGTGGCGTGTGATCCCTCGAAGCATCCGCCCTGATCGATCGCGATGTCGACCAGGACGCTGCCCGGCTTCATCGTGGCGACCATGTCGTCTGTCACGAGCTTCGGCGCCTGCGCGCCCGGAATGAGCACCGAGCCGATCACGAGGTCGGCCTCCTTCACCTGGGCGGCGATCTCGTAGGCCGATGAGCTACGTGTCTGCACGGCTCCCCCGAACCGGATCTCCAGCTCGCGCAAGCGCGGAATCGAGAGGTCGATGATGGTGACATCCGCTCCCATGCCGACCGCGTTGGCCGCCGCGTGCTCCCCCGCGACCCCGCCGCCGATCACCACGACCTTCGCCTTCGGGGTTCCGGGGACTCCCCCGAGCAGAATCCCGCGGCCGCCCACCGCGCTCATCAGGTGGTACGCGCCGACCTGCGTCGACAGCCGCCCGGCGACCTCGCTCATGGGCTGCAGCAGAGGCAGCGAACGGTCGGCGAGTTGCACGGTCTCGTAGGCGATTCCGGTGGTTCCGGCAGCGAGCAGAGCGTCGGCGCAGGCCCTGGATGCGGCCAGGTGCAGATAGGTGAAGAGTGTCTGACCGGCGCGCATGCGCCCGAACTCCTCCGCGACCGGCTCCTTCACCTTGAGCACCAGCTCTGCACCAGCCCAGACTTCGTCGGCGGTGTCAGCGATCAGGGCTCCCGCCTCGATGTACTGCTCATCGCTGATTCGAGAGCCGAGACCGGCGCCGCGCTGAACCACAACGGTGTGGCCACGCCGAACCAGCTCGAAGACTCCGGCCGGCGTCGCCGCCACCCTGTTCTCGTTGTTCTTGACCTCTGTGGGCACTCCGATGTGCATGGCTACTCCGTTCGTCGGTGACACCGGGCGGCGCGTAGGCGCCGTCGTGTCGAAACATCTGGGCCAATCCTTGCCAAAGTTCACTTGCATCGACAAAGAACCGCAGAATCGTCGGTGAATCGCGGAGAATCCGTGAAATAGTTCATTCATGGCCCAAGCAACGAACCCCGCGTCGAACGATCGTCGCGCAGCGGGGGCGCCCGTCGAACTCGACGACATCGATCGCGAGATCCTGCGCATCCTGCGGGCCAACGCCCGCATACCCAACAACAGGCTGGCCGAGCTCGTCGGCATCGCGGCCTCAACGTGCGTCGCTCGGGTCAAGTCCCTCGTCGCGCGCGGCGTGATCAGCGGGTTCACCGCGAACGTTGATCCATCGTCTGTGGGCCTGGGCCTTCAGGCTTTGATCAGCGTCACCATCCGGGCCGGAGCCCGCAATCTGATGATGGAGCTCGGCGAGGAGATCAGGCAGTTTCCCGAGGTGGTGCAGCTGTACTTCCTCGGAGGAGCGGAGGACTTCATCATCCACGTTGCCGTGCGCGACAGCGCCGCCGTGCGCGACTTCGTACTCGACAATCTCTCGGCGCATCCGGCCGTCGCGTCGACTCGAACGAGCCTCGTGTTCGATCACCACTTCAGCGGGCTGACGATCGCGCCGTGAGCTGAGCGGCAGCCGAGCGGAGCCGCATCCGCGCCCGTTCGGGGCGTCCGCGCCCGGACGCCGGGTAGCGGATGCGCCGCCGAGACGCGGATAGCCGCTAGGCCGGCCACACTCCGATGATGATGGCCATGATCACGATCGTCACGAGTTCGTGAGCCACGTTCAGCACCGTCAGGCCCGTGGGGCGGCCATCGAATGCGTCGTGGGTGATGAAGCGGGCGGCAGTGAAGCCCGCCCAGAGGATCAGCGCGGTCACGAGAGTGTTCACGAAGAAACTGCCGCCGTAGAAATCCCATGAGATGAACGCCGCACCGGCCAGCACCCACGCCGTGATGAAACTCACGATCACGGTGATCACGATGGGACGCACGGCGTCTGATGCCTTGCCGCTCGGGGTGATGTCGGCCGCGCGCATCCAGTAGTTGCCGAAGACCTTCGGGGTGTACCAGATCGAGCCGACCACCATCGATGACAAGGTGGCCGCGATCACGGCGAGGTAGTTGATATCAGGGATCATGCTCACACCTGCTGTTCTGGCTCGTCGGGATACTCAGGGAAAGTCGCGAGTTCTTCGTGCCCGGTGAGGAAGCCACCGAGCTGTGCCGCCATGACCTCGGGACGCACGCTGTGATAGGCCGCGTCGATGACGAGAGCGCGCGCATTCGGCAGAGCGGCCTCCAGAGCGGATGCGGCGGGCGGGAAGATGGGAACCGTCGGCTCGCCCACCATGGCGATCACCGGCTGGGTGACGGATGCCCACTGCTCGGCCCACGGCGCATGTTGCGCCCGTTCGAGCAGGGCTTCGTCGTACGCCAGCGTGTGCGAGATCGCGAGCATGTCGGGCCACGCTGGCGAGCTCTTCGCCCCCTCGAGCCACTGTGGAGGCATGTCCTTCATGAAGTACTCGACGACGGCAGCCCGGTCACCGGCGGCGACAAGGTCGTTCATCGCTCGCAGGTCGGCACCCCCGTCGCCCTCACCCTCGAGCGACAGCGGCACCTCGAACAGGGCGAGCTTCGTGATGCGCTCACCCACTCCGGGTGTGGCCGCGGCCCAGAGCGCGAGCGCCCCGCCCGAGGAGTTACCGAAGAGCGCGGCAGATCCGCCCAGCACATCGAGCAGGGCGGCGATGTCATCGACCTCTCGCTCGACCGCGTATTCGGCCGCATCACCGCTCTCGCCGCGACCGCGCCTGTCGTAGTTGATGACAGAGAACCCCTGATCGGCGAGCAGTGTGGCGATCTGCACCGTCGTGGGGTCGAACGCCCGGTAGTTCATGGCACTGCCGACCAGAATGATGGCGAGCGCACCACTGCCGAGCCTGTCGTAGGCGATGCGCGTGCCGTCTGCCGATGTCACGAACTCAGTCATACGACGAAGCATACTCAGGGGCTTTCGAAGGCCTATCGCCCCGGCGTAGCGTTTCAGGCATGACACTCACATGGGAAGAACTGGTCGTCGACTGCGAGGATTTTGTGGCACAGGGTCACTGGTGGGCGGATGCCCTCAGCTGGCAGATCGTCGACGAAGATGAGGAAGGCATCGAGCTGAAGAACCCGACAGGCGCCGGCCCGACGCTGCTGTTCCTGAACGTTCCCGAGGGCAAGACCGTGAAGAACCGGCTACACCTCGACTTCGTGCCCGACGATCAAGACGCCGAAGTGGAGCGCCTGCTCGCCATGGGCGCCACCCGGGCCGACGTGGGGCAGGGAAAACAGACCTGGGTGGTACTGGAAGATCCGGAGGGCAACGAGTTCTGCGTGCTCTCGGCGAGATGACGCCCCGAGCTCAGACGAGCGGCACGATGGCGTCGATCTGCACCAGGGCATTACCCTGCAGCACATTTACGCCGATCATCGAGCGTGCAGGGGGAAACTCCGTGAAGAATTCACGGAAAACACGATCGATAACGGGTGCGAACTGGATCAGCATCGGCGTGTAGATGGTGAGCTTGATCGCGTTCGACAAGTCGGTGCCTGCCGCCAGACAAATAGCGTTCAGGTTCTTCAAACACTGTCTCATCTGAGCGTCGACCGCTTGATCACCACCGCCAAACGACGGGTTCAGCGGTCGAGGCAGCATCTGCCCGGTAGCGGGGTCGATCGGAAGTTGGTCAGAGACGTAGAGCAACCCGTTGTATGTGATCGCTTGGCTGGAGCCCCCAGGCGACCATGGGGCATCCGGGGTGAAAATCACGTTACGTTCCACAGGTCACTCCTCCGGTCTCAGTATCGACAACCCTGCTCCAGACATCCTAGAGCGGGAGCAGCGCCCGGCGAGATGACGATTCGGGGACTTCGATACGGTCGCCCGATGCCTCCCGCTTGTCGGAAGGCTCCTACTTCTTCAAGGGGTCGTGACCCCAGTTCATCAGCGAGTATCGCCAGGCTGTTTCACTGACGTCTCCGCTCGGTCGCTGCGCCGAGTGCCTCTTGATGTAGCCCAGCACCGTGCGCATGTGCTCGTAGTCGGCCTCTGTCAGCTCGGACTTCTTCTTCTCGAGGATCGAGAGGATGTGTCGACCGCTCCGATGACCGATCGCTTCTCCCCCCGCCTTCTGCCCCACACTGCGCGACTCGTCTGTCGAGAGCCACTTCTCGAGCGATTTCGGTGTGAGGTTCACCGAGTGGGTGAAGTCCGTCCAGACGTCGGCATTGTCGTCATCTTTGTCGCTCATCCCCTCAGTATCCGCCCTCGGAGCACATTCGTCGCAGGGGACTGAAAAACGGCGTCATTTATGCGAATATGACGATTTTCTGTCGCGTCCGGCCGGTTGTCGAATACCCCCTAGGGGTATATGGTCGACGTATGAGCAACACGCATGAGCACCTCGAGCACGACCACACGAGCCACGAGCACCCTGCCGACCACGACCACTCCGGTCATGAGGCCCACGACCACATGGACCACTCGGGGCACTCCGGTCACGACCACTCCGGTCACGACCACTCCGGTCACGACCACTCCGGCCACGGCGGCCACGGCGGCCACGCCGCCCACTTCCGCCGCCTGTTCTGGATCATGCTGGTCATCGCTCTGCCCGTCGTCGCGTTCTCGCCGATGTTCGCGATGCTCCTGGGCTACGAGCTGCCCGACAACCTCGTCGTCACGGCGATCTCCCCCGTGCTCGGAACGGTGATGTTCGTCTGGGGCGGCGCCCCCTTCCTCACCGGCGGCCTCGGCGAGATCAAGGCCCGCCAGCCGGGCATGATGCTGCTCATCGCCCTTGCGATCAGCGTGGCCTTCGTGTCGAGCTGGGGTGCCACCCTCGGCCTGCTCGACCACCAGCTCGACTTCTGGTGGGAGCTCGCCCTGCTGATCGTGATCATGCTGCTCGGGCACTGGATCGAGATGCGCTCCCTCGCGCAGGCTTCAAGCGCGCTCGACAGCCTGGCCGCTCTGCTGCCCGACGAGGCAGAGCGACTGGATGCCGATGGCTCGGTCGTCACGGTCGCCCCGGCCGAGCTGCGCCTCGGCGACACGGTGATCGTGCGCCCCGGAGGCCGCCTGCCTGCCGACGGCGAGGTGATCGAGGGCACGGCCGACGTCGACGAATCCATGATCACCGGTGAGTCCGTTCCCGTCTCCCGCAGCACGGGCGACGCGGTCGTCGCCGGAACCGTCGCGACCGACTCGGCCCTGCGCATCCGGGTCACCGCGACGGGCGACGACACCGCCCTGGCCGGCATTCAGAAGCTGGTGACCGACGCGCAGAACTCGTCGAGTCGCGCCCAGCGCATCGCCGACCGCGCCGCGGCTTGGCTGTTCTGGTTCGCCCTCGGCGCGGCCGTGATCACCGCGATCGTGTGGTCGCTCGTGGGCAGCCCGAACGACGCGATCATCCGCACCATCACCGTGCTCGTCATCGCCTGCCCGCACGCGCTCGGCCTCGCCATTCCGCTGGTCGTCTCGATCGCGACCGAACGCGCGGCGAAGGCCGGCGTGCTGGTGAAAGACAGGCTCGCGCTCGAGAGCATGCGCACCGTCGACACCGTGCTGTTCGACAAGACGGGCACGCTCACGACGGGATCGCCCACCGTCACCCACGTGCTCTCGTCCGATACGGCACTCGACGACGGGCTGCTGGCACTCGCCGCGTCTGCGGAGGCCGACTCAGAGCATCCGGTGGCCCGGGCGATCGTGGCCGCCGCAGCCGAGCGCGGCCTCGCCGTGCCCCGCGCTACGAACTTCCGAGCCTCGACCGCGGTGGGCGTCGAGGCAACGGTCGACGGCCGCGTCATCGCCGTGGGCGGGCCGCGACTGCTCGAACAGTCCAGTGCGACGGCATTGGATGCGACACACGGCTGGTCGGCGCACGGCACGATCGTGCTGCACGTGCTCGCAGACGGCGTGCCGATCGGAGCGATCGGACTCGCCGACGCCGTGCGCCCCGAGTCGAAGCAGGCCGTCGCCGACCTCGCGGCCCGAGGGGTGCAGGTTGTGATGATCACGGGAGACGCCGAGGCGGTGGCGCACTCGGTGGCCGCAGAGCTCGGCATCGAGCGGGTCTACGCCGGAGTGCGCCCGGAGGACAAGTCGTCGACGGTTCGCGAGCTGCAGCAGGAGGGCCGGAAGGTCGCCATGGTCGGAGACGGGGTGAACGACGCCCCCGCCCTCGCCCAGGCCGATGTGGGCATCGCGATCGGCGCCGGAACCGACGTGGCCATCGCCGCGGCCGGCGTCATCCTGGCCGGCGATGACCCGCGTTCGGTCGTCTCGGTGATCGACCTCTCGAAGGCCAGCTACCGCAAGATGACGCAGAACCTGTGGTGGGCGGCGGGCTACAACCTGCTGTCCGTGCCGCTCGCGGCCGGGGTGCTCGCGCCGATCGGCTTCGTGCTGCCGATGGAGGTGGGAGCGCTGCTGATGTCGCTCTCGACCATCGTGGTGGCGCTCAACGCGCAGCTGCTGCGCCGCATCGACCTGCGCCCGGGGCACGTGCAAGACTGACCGCATGAAGCCCGTGATCTTCGACGCGCAGCTCTACTCGTTGCCGTCGACGAACGCCTGGGTCTTCGTGAGCCTGCCCCTCGATGCCTCAGACGAGATCCGCGAACGCACCTCGGTACCGCGACCGGGATTCGGCTCCGTGTACGTCACGGCCACCATCGGCTCGACCACCTGGACAACGTCGATCTTTCCCGAATCCGGCGGCGGCCCCTACGTGCTGCCGGTGAAGAAGACGGTGCGGTTGGCAGAAGGGATCGCCGTCGGAGACACCGCCACGGTCACAGTGGAGATAGATCTCAGCAGATACTAAGCCTGGCGCTCATCGCGACGGGCGCAATCCCATTGGCAACCCAGGTGCGCCGTGGTTGTCTTGACCCATGCCCGAGATCCCCATGTTCCCTCTCGGCACGGTGCTCTTTCCCTACATGCCGGTGTCGCTGCGACTCTTCGAAGAGCGCTACCTCGTGATGCTCGCGCACATGCTCGAGGCCGAGCAGCCGCAGTTCGGCGTCGTTCTGATCGAGCGCGGCCAGGAGGTGGGCGGCGGCGAGCACCGCTTTCAGCTCGGAACCCTGGCGCTGATCAGCGAGATGGCGGGCGGCGAGGGATTCGTGGCAGTGAATGCCGAGGGCGGTTCCCGGTTCGAGGTGACCGGCTGGCTCGACGACGATCCGTATCCGCGCGCCGAGATCCGCTTTCTCGAGCCACTCGTCTGGGACGAATCACTGCGATCGCTACGCGACGACACCGAGCAGGCCGTGCGCCGGGCCCTCGCGGTGGCGAGCGAATTCACCGAGCAGCGGTGGGCATCCGTCGTCGAGCTTTCGAGCGACCCGCTCGAGGCCTGCTGGCAGCTCGCGGGCATCGCGCCCGTCGGCGAGCTCGACCAACTCTCCTTTCTCGGGGCGATCTCGATGGAGGAACTGCTGACGGCCGTTCTCGAACGGGCGACGGATGCGGCCGATTCGTTCGCCTCAGCCTGGTCGACCGGCCCCGGTCCAAACGGATCGGACGGCCTTCCGGGCGACGACTTCGAGGAGAACAGGTGAGCTCGACGAGAGCGTCCGGCATCGATACGCCGGCACCCTCGACGACCCTCTGGTTCAACGGCGCGGTGGCCTTCGTGCTCGCCGGAATCGTGGCCGTCACCGTGCACGAGCTGGCACGCTTCGTAACGGCCATCGCGCTGCAATCCCGGGCGACGCTCTACCCGAGCTACGTCGAATTCGATATCACGCAGACCCAGACGCTCATTCTCGCCTCCACCGTCGCCGCGATCACGAGCCTCGTCATGGGCCTCGCGCTCATCTTCGCGGCCCGCATCTGGGGAGCCGGCATCACCCGCCTGTTCGTCACCTGGCTCGGCTTCATCAGCGTTCAACTCGTCTTCAGTTCGCTACTGCTGGCGCCCTTCACCGGTGCGGGCGACGCGGCGACCCTGCTTTTCTGGTTCGACGCCCCTCCCTCGCTCTACTGGATCGGATTCGGGGTCGGCGCGGCGGGAACCGTGGCGCTCGCCCGCCTCTTCGCCACCCGGGTCACGGCCTACGCCGACGGCTCCGTCAGCTCCATGCGCTCCCTCGGCATCGGGTCGTGGGCCGCGGGCACCGCCGCGCTCGTCTTCGTCTACGCACTGACCTTCACGTTCACGACACGCAGCCATGCCATCGAGATGGTGAGCGACACGCTCATCGGGGTTGCGGCATCCGGAATCTTCGCGCCGCTGTTCTACCCATTCAAGGGAAAGGTACGCATAGTCAACGAGTTCTTGCGCTTTCGCAAGCCGACAGCCGCTCTGCTCTGTCTCGTCGCGGTGGGCCTCCTGCTCGTCTTCGTAGTGAACAACGGCGTGGACTTCAGGCCGAACTCAGCGCGCTGACCGTCCAGCCACAGCCGTCGCCAGTTCCTCCTCGATGATGCGCAGCGTGTCTAGCTCGGCCAACTCCTCTGCCAACCGGCGCACCCGCGCACGGTAGCGCTCATCGGCCACCACGGCGCGCACGGCCGAACCTACGGCATCCGGAGATGGAGTGCCGGTGCGCAGATTGAGACCCGCACCCGACCAGCTGACGCGCGCCGCGACCTCCGGCTTGTCTTCGGTGTCGCCCGCGACCACGAGGGGAGTGCCGGCGGCGACCGCGGCCAGCACCTCGCTGTAGTCGCCATTCGTGACGAAGACATCAGTGAGCGGCAGCAGTCTGTCATAGGGCAGCGACTCGGCGACCCGCACGTTCGAGGGAACCTCGCCGAGGCTCTCAGCGGCACGGCCTCCTGTCGAGACCACGACGAGCACGTCGTCGTTCGCAAGCGCGGAGATCGTGGGCCTGATGAGCCGATCGAAGTTGCGGTTGTCTATCGTTCCCTGGCTGACGTAGACAACGGCACGAGAACCGTCGAGATCGCTCCACCACTCGGGCAGAGGGGCACTGCCCTCGGCGGGCAGCGAACCGACGAAGCGCACGTTCGGCGAGAGATCGCTGCGTGGATACTCGAGGGCCGGTGGGCCGAGCTGGAGAAAACGGTCGAAGGCGCTTGAGATGTCCATCACGAACAGCGATGTTTTGGGCGAGCCGATCTCGACGAGCGCCTCCTGCGCCGCGCGCTGGGTGCGGCGAAAGAGCACGGAGCGCGCGAGGGCGTTGAGAACGTGGTTGCGCACGCGACCCAACGAGGTCGACGACGGCGCCATGGCGAATCCGGCGGGCGCAGTGTCACGGCTCAGCTGAGTGAAGGAGACCACTCCGATCGCCAGGATCGGTGGCCTCGGCGCACTCGAGAGGAGCACCGGCGAGATGCCTCCGAAGGCGCCGTCGACGAGCACTGCGTCGATCCGCTCACGCTGCATCACGTCACGCACCGAGCGGAACTGCGCGGGGATCGTCTTGACGAAGATGTTCTGGATGTCGTACTGCGTCTGAGCCAGCCCTCGGTACCGGTCACGGTAGGGAAGATAGCTCGGCACGTCGCGGTCGTCGAAATCGGCGCGGCCCTCGAATGCGACGAACTCCATGCCCGCGCGCTCGATCTTCTCCGCGAATCGTGTGCCGGTCATCATGATCACTCGGTTGCCACGCGACACGAGGTGCGCCCCGATCGCGATCATGGGCGTCACATGGTGGTGCACCGGTGTGCTGCAGATCAGATAGTTCGCCATGCGCTTGCCCCCGATGTCGCGACCAATGGCTATGTGGCCACTTTAGTGAGTTGAGCCGACCTCAACCCACCGCGGGGCTCAGTTCTGTCGGCGCCTGCGCATTGAGGTCAGTGCGATGTACGCACTCAGGGCGCCGCTCGCGCCCAGACCGATGCCCATCAGCGGGCCGCTCCAGTGGCCGAAGCGCTTGCGGTCGCTCACGGCGAGCTCGCCGATACCCCGGATGAACGCGGCCGCGATCACCCCGGCCACCACACGGTTGCCCACCCTCTCGACGCGCGCCACCAGCGGGTCGAGCTCGGATGCGCGCAGGTGCACCTCGATGCCGTTGCGGTCGATCACGTCGAACACCTTGCGGATCTTGTCGGGCAGCTCGATTCCGAGCTCCGCCGCCTCGAGTCCTGCTGCCGCGAGACGCCTCGCTATCGCTGCGGGCGAGAACTTCGACAGCGCGAGCTTCGTCGCATACGGCTTGAGCGCATCCCCCAGGTTGAATGTCGGATCGAGCAGCACACCCATGCCCTCGACCATCAGCAGCATGCGCAACAGCATCACGATCGACGGTTGCAGCTGCAGCCGGTTGTGTCGCAGAACGGCGAGCAGCTTGTTGATGAGCGCGGCCGTGTCGACCTCGCCGAGACCCTTGCCTCGATAGATGTCGATGAAACCCACGAGGTCTGCCCGCAACGACTCTTGATCTATCGAGGACTTCGAACTCGACAGGGCCATGAGCGCGGAGGCCATGCGATCGGGGTCGTGTCTGCTCAGCGCCATGAACAGGTCGGCGAGTTGACCGCGCAGTGTGTCGTCGATCTGGCCGACCATGCCGAAGTCGATCAGACCGATGCGCCCGCTCGCCTCGACGAAGAGGTTGCCGGGGTGCGGATCGGCGTGAAAGACGCCGTCGACGAAAACCATCTGAGCAATCGCATCGACCGCATGGACGACGATGCCGCGGCGGTCGATTCCCGCCGCATCCAGAGCCACGAGATCGTCGACCTTGATGCCGGTGATGCGTTCGAGAGTCAGTACGCGGGTCGTGCTCGTGTCCCAGAACACACGGGGAATCTGGATGGTGTCGTCACCCGCGAAGTTCGCGGCGAAGGTCTCGGCGTTGCGACCCTCGTGCGTGTAGTCGAGTTCCTCGCGCAGCGTTCGCGCGAACTCGTCAGTGATTCCGGTGATGTTGTAATCGGCGGCCAGCTTCCACTGCCGCGATGCCCGCACGGCGAGCGTGTGCAGAATCTCGAGGTCGATGGCGATATTCGTGGCGATGTCGGGGCGCTGAACCTTGACGACGACCTCGGTTCCGTCGTGCAGCGTGGCCAGGTGTGCTTGACCTATCGAGGCGCTGGCGAGCGGCTTGAGCTGGAAGCTCGCGAACACTTTGTCCGGCTGATCGCCGAGCTCCTCGACGATGAGGCGCTTGATGACGGCGGCCGGCACGACCGGCGCCCTGTCTTGCAGCTTCGCAAGTTCGGTGAGGTAGGCAGGAGGCAGGACGTCGGAGCGCGTCGAGAGCACCTGACCGAGCTTCACGAACGTCGGGCCGAGTTCTTCGAGCGCCCGTCGGAGGTTCTCGGGATTGCTGGCTCGCGTCTGCTCCTGCGCGGCCGGCTCGAAGCGGTCGAGCCCGGTTGCGCCGATGATGAAGCTGAGCCCGTGCCGACTCAGCACACTGGCGATCTCCCGGTAGCGCTCGAGCCGCGTTCCGACGGCTGCGGCGATCGGATTAGCCACGAGCTGCTCCCTGTGCCTCGGTCATGCGCCCATCCTCCCATGCGCTCGGCCACTAGTCTCGAGGGAGCTCACCGACGGGCACGCAACAACCGGCGAGCAGCCGGGCAAGGGAAACGAACGAACATGGCACAACTCTGGACACTTCACGGCGACGGCAAGAACGTCGAAGCGGATGCCGTGGTCAAGCCGGGTGAGCGGCTCACCTGGCCCCGCATGATCGGCCTCGGCGGCCAGCATGTCGTCGCTATGTTCGGCGCGACCTTCCTGGTTCCGGTGCTCACCGGCTTCCCTCCCGCGACGACGCTGCTCTTCTCCGGCATCGGCACCCTGCTGTTCCTGCTGATCACGAAGAACCGGCTTCCGAGCTACCTGGGCTCCTCGTTCGCGTTCATCGCCCCGATCACGGCGGCCGTCGCGAGCACGGGCATGGGCGGCGCTCTCTTCGGCATCCTCGCCGTCGGCGCGCTTCTCGCCCTGGTCGGCGTGGTGGTTCTCATCACCGGCATCGGCTGGATCAACGCACTCATGCCGCCCGTCGTCTCGGGTGCGATCGTGGCCCTCATCGGCTTCAACCTGGCGCCCGCCGCGAAGAACAACTTCCAGCTCGCTCCCCTCACGGCGCTCATCACCCTGGCCGCGGTGATCTTCTCGACCGTGCTGTTCAAGGGCATGCTCGCCCGCCTGTCGATCTTCATCGGCGTCGTTGTGGGCTACATCGCCGCCGTCATCGCGGGTGAGGTCGACTTCTCGACGGTCGGCGACGCCGCCTGGGTGGGACTCCCCCAGTTCGCCCTCCCGGCGAACCCGTTCGCCGACTCCGCGGTCTGGGGCGTGCTCCCCGCCTTCCTCCCGGTCGTGCTGGTGCTCGTCGCCGAAAACGTGGGCCACATCCGCGGGGTCGCCCAGATGACCGAGTCGCCCGAAGTGAACAGGCTCACTGGCCGCGCCCTGCTGGCCGATGGCCTGGGCACGGTACTCGCCGGCTTCGGCGGCGGATCGGGAACCACTACGTACGGCGAGAACATCGGCGTGATGGCCGCGACCCGCATCTACTCCACCGCCGCGTACTGGATCGCCGGCGCCGTCGCCATCCTCCTCGGACTCTCGCCCAAGGTCGGCGCCGTCATCAACACGATCCCGGCCGGCGTGCTCGGTGGCGTGACGACGGCCCTCTACGGCCTGATCGGCATCATCGGCGTGAAGATCTGGCTCGACAACAAAGTCGACTTCTCGAAGCCCGTCAACCAGTTCACGGCAGCGACGGCGCTGATCATCGGCATCGCCGACTTCACCCTGAACGCCGGCTCGGTCACCTTCAACGGCATCGCGCTCGGCACGGTCGCCGCCATCGTGATCTACCACGCGATGACCGCGGTTGCCCGGCTGCGCGGCACGGATGGCGGCCCGCGCGACGCCTGAGCACCAGACGGCCGGTCACGACCAGGGAAGCCTCAGGTACTCCAGCTCGGCTCCGGCCTCGGCGCCCGCACTCGAGCAGACCAGCACCCCGGATGCGTCGGCGAGGCCCCGCAGCATCGCCGACCCGATGAACGCGCTCGGCCGCGCGTGCCCGCCGTCGACGCGGAACGGAATGAGCCGCGTCTCGCCGCGACCCGGGGGCACGGCCTGAGCCAACCGGATGCGCGACGGCTCGACGACTCGCCCACCCGACAGCGCGGCCAGCACGGGCTCGGCCAGGGTGAGCAGCCCCATCATCGCCGCGAGCGGATTGCCCGGGAGCCCGATCAGCAGTCGCCCGTCGTCGAGTCGGGCCAGCAGGCTCGGACCGCCGGGACGCATCTCGACCCCGCCGATCAGGATGCTCGCGCCCAGCCGCGAGAGTGCCGCGCGCAGGTGGTCTGCCGACGACGAGCCCGTGCCACCCGTCGTGATGACCACGTCGCTGGCGGTCGGCTCTGCAGATAGAGCGCTCGCGAGCACCTCGAGGTTGTCGCCCACGCGGGCCTGGCGAACGACCTCGCCGCTCAGAAGGCCGACAAATGCCGGCAGCTGCGGCCCGAAACTGTCTCGCACGGCGCCGGGACCCGGGATGCCGTGGGTCACCACCTCGTCGCCCGTGAGCACAAGAGCCACCCGGCCTCGTGACCGCACGACGAGCTCGTCAGCTCCGCACGCGGCGGCGACCGCGATATGCGCGGGATTCACCCGCACGCCCGGCTCGATCGCCACGTCGCCTCGGTGGAACTCCTCGCCCGCAGGCCTGATGTGCTGACCGGCAAACGGCTCGATCGACGCCCGCAGTTCGCCGCCGACGACCTCGCCCGCCTCGCTGCGCAGCACCGCGTCGGCAGCCTCGGGAATGAGTCCACCGGTCACGATCGCGCGCGCCTCATTCGCGCCGAGCGCGGCGTCCCGAGCCTCAGCCGCAGCCCGCAGCACCCAGGGACCCGACCCCCAAACGGCCCAGCCATCCATCGCCGACGACGCGTAGTGCGGAACGTCGCAGAGCGCGATCACGGGCTCGGCGAGAACCCGCCCGACCGCCGCGGAGAGCGGAACGGAGACCGGCGGCAACGGCGACCCGGCGGCGAAGGCGGCCTCGCGGGCCTCAGCCCAGCCGGCGCGCTGCCCGCCCGAAGCCGCGCTCACCTTTCGAGGCTGCGCGCGAGATCGACGGCGATCCCGGCCGCCCGCGCGGTGGCCTGCTCGCCGCTCACGTCGTCGAGCGCAGCGGCGCGGCCTGCGGCGTAGCCCACCAGGTAGGTGGTGAGCGGAGCCGCCGGGCGCAGCACCGCGTGCGCCGCGACCCCCGCGAGCGCCAGCACCGCGTCGATGTCGACCTCGAGGTCGGAGACTCCCAGCTCACGAGCGAGGGAGGAGCTCCAGCGTTCCAGGGTCTCGGTCATCTCGGCCACCTCCTCCGGCGATCGTGAGGGCTTCGCCGGCTTCTCGGTGTCGGGTTTCTCGGTCAGGCGGTCGTCGCTCATGTTCGACTCCTCTGCTCGTCGGTGGATGGAGTGTGCTCGGCGTTCACGATGCCGAAGTCGGCGGCGTCGGCCCACGTGTCGACGTCGCGCGTCGAGCCCGCCGTGTCTGCCAGCTCCCGCAGGTCGAGGCTCGAGATGAGCGCGCGCATCGACGCTCCGTCGAGGGTGCCGGATGCGCGCAGCCCCGCGACCGCATCGGCCAGCGCCGGGCGGCCGTAGACGGCGGCGAGCGGCTGCCGCATGCCGGAGGAATCGAGCAGCAGCACTCCGTCGGAGCCGGCCAGAGGCAACGACTCGGCGAGCGCGGAGACGGCGCGGGCGACCTCGGGCATGTCGCACGCGAGCACCAACACGACATCGGCCGCGGGCGACTGCTGCTCGTCGAGGGCGCGCATGCCTGCGCCGATCGCTGCCGCGGGGCCGCCGAACGGAGGGTCTTCGCGCGTGAACCGCACGCGCGCATCCCGGCCCGGCGCATCCGGCGCATCAGGCCCGACGACGACCACGCGCCGCGCACCGACCTGCAGAGAGGCGCCGACCGTGTTCTGCAGCAGCGTCGCGCCGTGCCAGAGCAGCTGCGCCTTGGGCTCGCCCGAGAGACGGGAGGACCTTCCGCCCGCGAGCACGATCGCGTCGAGCAGCATTCAATCAGCCTACGAGATACCGAGTCGCTGAGATGCTGCGGCCAGCCCTGTCGGAGGCAGGGAATCGATGATAAGCCTGCTGTATGGGCAGAATCACCGTACGTCGTCGTGTCACCCGCCTCACGGTCGGGGGCAGCAAGAGTGTGCGTGAAGACGTACTCGCCGCCGAGGAGCCGCTCGAGATCAGGGTGGGCGGCCAGTCGCTCGCGATCACGATGCGCACTCCGGGCGACGACATCGACCTTGCCGCGGGCTTTCTCGTCTCTGAGGGCGTCATCTCGAGCGGAGAGCAGTTCTCGGCGGCACGCTACTGCGCCGGCGCCACAGACGAGGGGCTGAACACCTACAACGTTCTCGACGTCACGCTCGCCCCGGGCGTCGCACCGCCCGACCCGAGCCTGCAGCGCAATTTCTTCACCACGAGCTCGTGCGGGCTCTGCGGCAAGGCGTCGATCGACGCGGTGCGCACGACGTCGGCGTACACGAGCGAATCGGATGCCCTCCGCATCGAGGCCGCGCTGCTCACGACGTTCCCGGATCGGCTTCGCGAGCAGCAGGCCGTGTTCGACAAGACCGGCGGGCTGCACGCCGCCGCCCTCTTCGACGGAGCGACGGGCGAGTTGCTCGTGCTGCGCGAAGACGTGGGCCGACACAACGCGGTCGACAAGGTGATCGGCTGGGCCACCCGCGAGAACCTGCTGCCGCTACGCGGAACCGTGCTTATGGTGTCGGGCCGGGCGAGCTTCGAGCTGATGCAGAAGGCCTCGATGGCGGGCGTCCCGATGCTCGCCGCCGTGTCGGCTCCTTCGTCGCTCGCCGCAGAGCTCGCGAGCGAGCTGGGCATCACCCTCGTCGGCTTCCTGCGCGGCGACTCCATGGTCATCTACGCAGGTGCCGAGCGGGTCCTAGAATCGGCCCCTCTCGAATCGGCCCCTCTCGAGTCCGACCTTCCACCTATCGAAAACCTCCCTAGTGAAAGCATCGGTGTCGCATGACGACCACTCCTCCCCGCGAAGATGACAGCCAGCTCGAGGTCGGACACCGCGAGACCTGGGCCGTCGGCGTTCCGGGAATCGTGCACTCGATGGTTCCCGCGATCGAGGGTATGGGCGTGGCCCGCACCGCGAAGCTGATGCTCGGCCTCAACCAGAAAGACGGGTACGACTGCCCGAGCTGCGCCTGGCCCGACCCCGACAGGCGCAAGGCCGCCGAATTCTGCGAAAACGGCGCCAAGGCGGTCACCTGGGAGGCGACTCCCATCGCGGTGCCCCGCAGCTTCTGGGGGCAGCACTCCATCGACGACCTGCTCACCCGCTCCGAGCACTGGCTCGGAATGCAGGGCCGGCTCGTGGAACCCGTCTACAAGCCCGCGGGCAAGAACCACTACGAGCCCGTGAGCTGGGAGAAGGCGTTCGAGATCATCGCGTCGCACCTCAACGAACTCGAGTCCCCCGACGAGGCGGCGTTCTACACGAGCGGACGCACCGCCAACGAGACGGCGTTCGCCTACCAGCTCTTCGTGCGCGCCTTCGGCACCAACAATCTGCCCGACTGCTCGAACATGTGCCACGAGTCCACCGGAACCGCCATGGGCGAGACCCTCGGCGTGGGCAAGTCCACCATCGCCTACGACGACTTCGAAGACACCGACCTCATCATCGTGATGGGCCAGAACCCGGGCACCAACCATCCGCGCATGCTCACCGCGCTCGAAGACGCCAAGCGCAAGGGTGCCAAGATCGTCGCCATCAATCCACTGCCCGAGGCCGGGCTCATGCGCTACAAGAATCCGCAGCGCCCGCGCGGAATCGTGGGCCACGGCACGAAGATCGCCGACCAGTTCGTGCACATCCGGCTCGGCGGCGACATGGCGCTTATGCAGGCGCTGTCGAAGCGGGTTCTGGATGCCGAACGTGCGGCCCCGGGAACGGTTCTGGACCACGAATTCCTGGCCGAGCACTGCTCCGGGCTCGAGGAGTTCATGGCACATATCGATCATCTCGACGAGGCGGACGTTCTCGAGGCGACCGGACTGACGGCATCCGAGATCGATGAGTTGGCCGAGCGCTACATCACCGCCGACCGGGTGATCATCACGTGGGCCATGGGCATCACGCAGCAGAAGAAGGCCGTGAGTACGATCAAGGAGATCGTGAATCTGCTGCTGCTTCGCGGCAACATGGGCAAGCCGGGTGCGGGGGCATCACCCATCCGGGGTCACAGCAACGTGCAGGGCGACCGCACGATGGGCATCTGGGAGAAGATGCCGGATGCGTTCCTCGATGCGCTGCAGAAGGAGTTCGAATTCGATCCGCCGCGCAAGCACGGACTCGACTCGGTGAACGCCATGAAGGCGATGGCCCGCGGAGACATCAAGGTGTGGTTCGCGATGGGCGGCAATCTCGTGGCCGCCATCTCTGACAGTCAGGTGGCCGAGGCCGCCATGCGCGGAACGCGACTCACCGTGCAGGTGTCGACCAAGCTCAACCGCTCGCACGCTGTGATCGGCGAGGAGGCGCTCATTCTGCCGACAAAGGGGCGCACGGAGCTCGACCGGCAGGCATCCGGCCTTCAGTTCGTGAGCGTCGAAGACACCGTCTGCGCCGTGCACGCGTCGAGCGGAAAGGTCGAGCCGATCTCGAACCACCTCTTGTCGGAGATGGCCATCGTGAGTCGGCTCGCGCGCGCCGTTCTCGGAGACGAGTCGCCCATCGACTGGGCCGGCTTCGAGGCGAACTACGATCTGATCCGCGACCACATCGCCAACGTCGTTCCCGGCTTCGAGAACTTCAACGAGCGCATCCGCAACATCGACGGTTTCGTGCTGCCGAACGGGCCTCGCGACAGCCGCACGTTCAACACGCTCACGGGCCGGGCCATGATCACGGTGAACCACCTCGAGCCCGTGGTGCGCCCCGAGGGAACGCTGCTGCTGCAGACCCTGCGCTCGCACGACCAGTACAACACCACGATCTACAGCCTCAACGACCGCTATCGCGGCATCAAGAAGGGCCGCAGCGTGGTGTTCGTGAACCCGCTCGATCTCGACGAGCTCGGCCTCGAAGACGGGCAGCTGGTCGACGTGTTCAGCGAGTGGAACGACGGGATCGAGAGGGTGCTGCGCTCGTATCGGGTGGTGTCGTACCCGAGTGCCCGGGGCTGCGCCGCGGCGTACTACCCCGAGGCGAACGTGCTCGTGCCGCTCGACTCGGTGACCGACGAGAGCAACACCCCGGTGTCGAAGGCCGTCGTGGTGCGCCTGGTGCCCGCGGCGGCGCTCGTTCCCTGAGCCGGCCCGTTCGACAAGCTCAGGGAACGCAGGTTTCTTACAGGCCGAAGGCTGCGCCCGCCTTGGCGAGCGGCTTCGTGCCGCCCTCGGCCGTGAGGCCGGTCCACTCGTCTTCGCCACCGACGTGGGTGGATGCGACGGCGCCCTTCGCGCGGGCCGCGGCGACACGCTCGGCGTGGCTCGGCGGGTTGCTAGGAACGCCCTCGGCACGCTTGGAGTCGTTCTCCTTGCGAAGCGCGGGAACGATCTCCTCGGCGAGGATGTCGATCTGCTCGAGCACTGTCTTCAGCGGCAGACCCGCGTGATCGATGAGGAACAGCTGGCGCTGGTAGTCGCCCACGTGATCGCGCATGGCGGCGTAGCGGTCGATGACCTCCTGCGGCGATCCCACGGTGAGCGGGGTCTGCGCGGTGAAGTCCTCCATCGACGGGCCGTGTCCATAGACGGGCGCGTTGTCGAAGTACGGGCGGAACTCATCCTTCGCCGCCTGCGAGTTCTTGCGGGCGAAGAACTGCCCGCCGAGCCCGACGATCGCCTGGTCGGCGCGGCCGTGACCGTAGCTCTCGTAACGGCTGCGGTAGAGCTTGACCATCTGCTCGGTGTGCTGAATGGGCCAGAAGATGTTGTTGTGGAAGAAGCCGTCGCCGTAATAGGCGGCCTGCTCGGCGATCTGGGGGCTGCGGATCGATCCGTGCCAGACGAACGGAGGAACTCCGTCGAGGGGGCGCGGCGTCGACGTGAAGCCCTGCAGCGGGGTGCGGAAGTTTCCGGCCCAGTCGACGACCTCCTCCTCCCAGAGGCGGCGCAGCAGGGCGTAGTTCTCTGTCGCGAGCTCGAGACCCTTGCGAATGTCCTTGCCGAACCAGGGATAGACCGGCCCGGTGTTGCCGCGGCCCATCATGAGGTCCATACGACCGTCGCTGATGACCTGGAGCATCGCGTAGTCCTCGGCGATCTTCACCGGATCGTTCGTGGTGATCAGTGTCGTCGAGGTGCTGAGCACGATGTCTTTGGTCACGCCGGCGAGGTAGCCCAGCATGGTGGTCGGCGAGGAGGCGACGAACGGCGGGTTGTGGTGCTCACCGGTGGCGAAGACGTCGAGGCCCGCCTGGTCGGCGTGCTGGGCGATCGTGAGAATCGCCTTGGTGCGCTCGGTGTCGTCCGGCGTGCGGCCCGTGGTCGGGTCAGTCGTCACATCGCTGACGGTGAAGATTCCGAATTGCATTGTCAACCACTCCTCAAACTTTTCTATGCGTTTGCATATATGTGAGTGAGAACGCGGGCTACCGAAAAACTATTCCCATCCGTTCCCTGAGCCTGTCGAAGGGCCCTTCGACAAGCTCAGGGAACGATCCGCAGCAGCTACGCCGCGTCGAGGTAGCCGTTCGGGTTGAGCACGTACTTCGTGGCCGCTCCCGCGTCGAACTCCGCGTAGCCGCGAGGTGCGTCGTCGAGCGAGATCGCTTTCGCGTTCACGTTCTTGGCGATGTGCACGCGGTCGTGCAGGATCGCCTGCATCAGACCGTAGTTGTACTTCATCACCGGGCACTGGCCCGTGGTGAACGACAGCGACTTGGCCCAACCGGTTCCCAGGCTGAGTGAGAGCGAACCCTTCTTCGCCGCCTCGTCCACTCCGCCCGGGTCACCCGTGACGTACAGTCCCGGAATGCCCAGCGCTCCGCCGGCAGCCGTCACATCCATCAGCGAGTTCAGCACCGTCGCGGGCGCCTCACCACCGCCATGACCCCTGGCCTCGAAGCCCACCGCATCGACACCGCAGTCGACCTCGGGAACGCCGAGGATCTGCTCGATCTGGTCGACGAGCTCGCCGGCGCCCAGATTGACCGTCTCGCATCCGAAGCTGCGCGCCTGCGCCAGGCGATCGTCGTTGAAGTCGCCGACGATCACCGCCGCCGCTCCGAGAAGCAGAGCGCTCGTCGCGGCTGCGAGCCCGACAGGGCCGGCGCCCGCGACGTACACGGTCGAGCCCACTCCGACGCCCGCCGTGACCGCTCCGTGGAATCCGGTCGGGAAGATGTCCGACAGCATCGTGAGGTCCATGATCTTCTCGAGCGCCTGATCGCGATCGGGGAACTTCAGCAGGTTCCAGTCGGCATAGGGAACCAGAACGAACTCTGCCTGCCCGCCGACCCATCCGCCCATGTCGACGTAGCCGTAGGCGCTACCGGGCCGGTCGGGGTTCACATTGAGGCAGATGCCCGTCTTGCGCTCCTTGCAGTTTCGACAGCGACCGCAGGCGATGTTGAAAGGAACACTCACGATGTCGCCGACCTTGATGAACTCGACCCCGGGGCCGACTTCGACGACTTCGCCGGTGATCTCGTGACCGAGAACGAGGTTCACGGGGGCGGTCGTGCGGCCTCGAACCATGTGCTGATCCGAGCCGCAGATGTTCGTGGCGATCGTTCTGATGATCGCTCCGTGCGGCACCTTGCGACCGACGTTCGCGGGGTTCACCCCTGGCCCGTCTTTCAACTCGAAGACGGGATAGTCGATGTCGATGACCTCGACTTCGCCCGGTCCTTTGTATGCGACTGCTCTGTTTCCTGCCATGCGGATCTCCTTTGATCGTGTGCCCCGAAACGAGGGGCATCGCTAGGCTGAGTCTATGTCGCACACATGGAATTCAATAGAGAACTCCTTGATTCGAATCCTCCTCATTCGGCACGCCGAGTCCACTGCGAACGAATCCGGCATCCTGTCGACGACCCAGCCCGGCCCCGAACTCACCGCTCGTGGCCGCGAACAGGCCGAAGCCCTCGCCGACGCGCTGCGTGACGTGCCTCTCGACGGCCTCTACGCATCCACTCTTCACCGCACCCAGCTCACGGCCGAGCCCCTGGCGCGCCAGACGGGCCTGTCCGTGACGGTGATCGGGGGCATCCACGAGATCGAGGCGGGCGACCTCGAAGACCGCAGCGACCACGAGGCGATGTCGGCATACGCGCTGCCAATGCAGGTCTGGGCGCAGGGCGACTTCACGGCCACCGTTCCCGGCGGATTCAGTGGCGACCACTTCTTCGAGCGCTTCGACCGCGGCATCGCCGAGATCTGGCAGTCTCACCAGACTTCATCGGGCGACCGACCGGATGGCGACACGGTCGCGATCGTCGACCACGACGCCGCGATCCGCGTGTGGGTGGCCGGCCGAGCAGACAATCTCGGCCCCGAGTTCACATCGACCCACGGCCTGGCGAACACGGGCATCGTGGTGCTCACCGGCAGCCCCACCGCGGGATGGCACGTGGAGACCTGGCAGGGCGAGCCTGTGGCGTGATCCCCGGCCTCACCCGGCATCCGCGCCCCTGCGGCGCATTCGCTGCCGGCCGACTGGCGGCATCCGTACCGAACGGGCGCGGATTCGTAGCGCGGCTCAGTAGCCCAGGCCCGCGAGAGCCGCCTCCGCGGCACGTGCGATCAGAGCGTTGTCGTAGTCGGCATCTTCGGTGGGGCGGTTCGACATCACGACGAGCACGATCGGCGAACCACTCGGGGGCCACAGAAGTGCGATGTCGTTGCGTGTGCCATACGCCCCGGCGCCCGACTTGTCTGCGACCGACCATCCGGCATCCAGACCCGCGGTGATCAACTCGGCACCGGTGGCGTTGCCGGTCATCCAATCGATGAGCTGCGACTGCTGCGCCGCCCCCAGAGCATCGGTGGTGAGGAGCGTCGCGAGATCGAGCGCGAACGCGCGCGGAGTCGTCGTGTCGCGGGTGTCGCCAGGGATCGCGCTGTTGAGCTCTGTCTCGATACGGTCGGAGCTGCTCGTGGTGTCGCCGAGCTCACGCAGAGCCTGGGTGAATCCCTCAGGCCCGCCGAGGCGTTCGAGCATGATGTTGCCGGCGGTGTTGTCACTGAATCGCACGGCGGCCTCGGCCACCGCACGCAGCGTCATGCCGTTGTCGACGTTCGCCTCGGTGACCGGCGAGTTCGGAAGCAGATCACCCGCGTCGTAGGTGATGAGTCCGTCGAGTTCATCGTCGGACACCGTCTTCAGGAGGATTCCGGCCGCGAGGGCCTTGAAGGTCGAGGCGTAGGCGAACCTCTCATCGGCACGATAGGCGACCTCGGCTCGAGTGTCCGGATCGAGCGCGTAGATGCCGAGGCGAGCGTCGAACTCCTGCTCGAGCTGCGCGAAGGCGGGCGTGGGGTCGCTCGGCGCTGTCGGCGACGCCGAGGTCGCGGGCGCAGACACGGTCTGCGATGCTGCTGGGGCCTCGGATGCCGCGCATCCGCCCAGCAGCACGAGAACGGCCACGCCTGCCGCGACCCCCAGACCGCCGGATCGGATGCGATGCGCAGGTCGGGAGCTCGATCTCATTCCTCGAGTGTGCCAGCCCGGCCGCACGCTGTCACATGGGGGTGCGCGGGGTGCTCTTCGGCAGACTCAGGGAACGCGGGCGGCTACCGCGGAGTGAGCCTGAAGACCGGAATGACGCGCTCGCCCGCCTTGACCTGATAGTCGGCGAAGCCGGGTGCGACCGCCACGACCTGGTTCCAGGCGGCGTCGCGCTCGTCGCCGTGCAGTTCATGAGCCGTGACGTCGACCAGGCCTTGCGGGGTCTCGATGGTGATGTCGGGGTTCTCGATGAGATTGAAATACCAGGCCGGGTGCTCCGGCGCTCCGGCCTTCGACGCGTAGACGACCCAGGAGTCTTCATCGCGCAGCGCCATCGTCGGTGCCACCCGTTCCTCACCGGTGCGCGCACCCCGCGTGTGCAGCAGAATCAGCTTGTCGCCGAAGCCAGCGGTCTCGACGTGGCCGCCATTGTCGCGAAACTCCTGAATGATCTGGTCGTTGAAACTGCTCATGTTCTCAGTCTGCGGCATCGACGCTCGGCGGCAGAAGAACCTCGACGCCGTTCTCGCGGAGAGCGTCGCCGAGTTCTGCCGCCGGCGCCACATCAGTGACGAAATAGTCGACGCTGGCCAGATCGGCCACCTGCGCGAAGAGCCGACGGTCGAACTTCGAGGAGTCGGCCAGAATGGCGACCTTCGTGGCCCGCGAGATCATCTCGCTCATCATCAGCGCCTCTGCAAGGTTGCTGGTCGAGAATCCGCTCTCGGCCGAGACCGCGCCGACCGAGATGAGGGCGAGGTCGCAGTGCAGATCGAGGTCATTTCCCGAATCCGAGAACTGAAAACCGATCGGACCGATCGTTGCCTGCCCACTCAGTCTCACTGCTCCGCCGAAGACATAGAGGTCTCGGCAGACCTTGGGCGAGATCTCGGTCGGGATGCGCAGGTTATTCGTGGCGATGGTCAACTCGCGATGATCTTCGAGATGCCTCACCACGGCGAGCGTCGTAGTGCCTGCGTTGATCATAACGACCGACCCGTTCTCAACGAGACCCGCCGCCAAGGCACCGATCTTCTCCTTGGCCGACCGCTGCAGGCGAAGGCGCACGTCGAGCTTCTTCTCGGTCGACGGCATCACCGCGATGCTCACCGCGCCTCCGTGTGTTCGCACGAGAAAGCCGTCGGCGTCGAGTCGATCGAGGTCTCGCCGGACCGTATCGGCGGAAACACCGAAGCGGGTGGCGAGCGTCGACACCGTGACCTCGCCCACCTCGTTTACGTAAGCTGCGAGATCGGCCTTGCGCCCGGCAGGAAGCCGAAGGGGCTGATCGTCGCCGTCTGAGAGAGAAAATGAGTCGGCCACGTCTGATTTGTAGCAGAACACTGCAGAAATACGCAACCGGTTGTCCGACGTCGAAGGCACTTTTGCCATAACAGGCGAGAAAGGCGCACAAGAATGCAGTCGGATGCGATTACTTGCGTTAAACCTCGCATAGGACTACTGTCACAACAATAAGGCGCACAAAAGCGCATTCAACAGCACGATCCCGCACCTCATAGGAGAGACATGAGCAAAGAAGCTCGCTTTAGAAGAGGCATCACCACAGCCGTGGCCGCCGCCGCGGCCCTCACCCTCATCACCGGCTGCTCGTCAGGCGCCGGAACTGACACGTCCACCTCGAGTGGCGGCGACGTCACCATCGAACTCGCGCAGTGGTGGGAACCGGAACTGCCCGATGGCGCGCTGCGCGCCCTGATGGACACCTTCGAGTCAGAGAACCCCGGCATCAAGGTCAAGCTGCTCAGCGGTCCCTACGCCTCCACCAAAGAGCAGCTCTTCGCGGGCGCAGCGGCGGGCACGATGTCCGACGTCGTCGGGCTCGACGGCGCGTGGGTCAGCGACTTCGCCAAGCAGGGCGCCCTCGCCGACCTCAGCACACTGATGAAGGACGCCAAGTACGACGACAGTGAACTCGCCAGCACGATCAAGGTCGATGGCAAGACGCAGATGATCCCCGTGGTCAACTTCGTCTACCCGCTCTTCACGAACGACGACCTGCTGGCGAAGGCCGGAGTCACCGCCCCGCCGTCGACCCGAACCGAGTTCGAGACCGCCGCGAAGGCCGTGACGGCGCTCGGCGACAACACGAGCGGATGGGTCCTGCCACTTTCGAGCGAGGCCCCGAACGGCATCCAGAACGACGTGATGTCGTGGGTCTGGTCGTCGGGCGGAACCATGCTGAAAGACGGCAAGCCTGACGTCACCAACAAAGATGTCACGAGCGCCGTGGACTACATCAAGAGCCTGAACGACGCCGGCGTGATCGCACCCGGTTCGGCCACGATGAAGGAACAGGACAAGGTCGAGGAGTTCACCAACGGCCGCGTCGGCATGATGATCGACTCGCTGTCGCACATCGATCTGATCCGCAAGTCGAACCCCGACCTCAAGTTCAGCATCTCCGCGATTCCTGCAAAAGACGGTTTCACGGGCGAACGAGGCATCCCCTACGCCTCGTGGGGCATTGGAGTGTCGGCGAGCAGCAAGCACCCCGCCGAGTCCTGGAAGCTCGTTCAGTTCCTGATGAACGAGAAGACGAACTCCAAGCTGTCGACCCTCGCCAACGCGTTCCCCGGCAACACGAAGAGCGTGCCCGACTTCTCGTCGAGCGACCCGCTGTTCAAGCAGGCTTTCGACATCTACTCCAAGGGCAAGCCCGCCAACGAGTTCGTCGGATTGCCGGTTGCAGAGCAGCTGATGCGCCTCTTCGATGAGCAGCTCCAGGCGATTCTGCAGGGAGACGAATCGGTCGACGACGGCCTCAAGAAGGCCCAGGATGCGTGGGTCGGGGAGTTCTAGCCTCTTCGCCTCACAAACACCCGTCGATTGACGGCCGCGCCGCGGCCAGCCCTTACAGAAAGGGACTACCGCGGCGCGGCCACCCCCACCAACAGAAAGGCAAGTGCAGTGGCCGCGACTAACACCGTCGTCAGACCGGGCAGCACGAAGCGCAGCACCTCCAGGTGGGCCCCCACCGCACGCAAGCTGACCCCCTACGCGTTCCTCTCGCCGACCGTCATCGTGATGCTCGTGCTCATGCTCATTCCGGTGATCATGGTCATCGGCTATTCGTTCATGGACAACGTGATCACGAACAAGAACCCGGTGTTCGTCGGCATCGACAACTACGTCGAGGTGCTGAACGACCCGGTGTTCCGCACCGCGACCGGCAACACCCTCTTCTTCACGCTTGTCAGCGTCGCTGCGCACCTGCTGCTGGGCCTCGGCTTCGCCATGCTGCTGAACTCGCCGCTCGTCGGCAACGTCACCAAGGCGCTCTTCCGAGTCGTCTACATCTTGCCGTGGCTGTTCACGGTCGCCATCATCGCGGTGCTCTGGCGCCTGATGCTGAATCCGAACGGCGTCATCAACTACATTCTCATCTCGCTCGGCCTGACCGACAAGGGCATCGAGTGGCTGTCGTCTCCGGAGACCGCGCTGCTCGCCGTGACGTTCATCAACATCTGGGCCGGCTACTCCTTCTACATGGTCACCCTCCTCGCCGGTCTGCAGGGCGTGCCCGCCGACCTGTACGAGGCGGCCCGGGTCGACGGCGCATCCGCATTTCAGCGTTTCTGGAACGTGACCCTGCCGCAGCTCAAGCCGATCATCATCAGCATGAGCGTGCTCGACATCATCTGGACCTCGCAGCAGTTCGCCCTCATCTGGATGACCACCGGCGGCGGCCCTGTCAACGTCACCGAGATGCTCAGCACCTACACCTACAAGCTCGCCTTCAGCCGCTACGAGTTCTCCGTCGCCTCCGCGAGCGCCGTGCTCATCCTTCTTCTCACCATGGTGCTCGCGTTCTTCTACGTGCGTCACCAGAAAGCGCGTGACTGACATGACGACATTCGCCCAGAAACAGACTTCGGCCGTACGCAACTCACCGGATGGCGCCCGACGCCCGCTCGCGCAGAAGCCGCGGCGCCGGCCGAAGGAGCGACTCGCGAAGGTCGTCATCATCCTGCTGCTGCTGACGGGTGCGGCCTTCGCCGCCTTCCCGATCCTCTGGATGGCCTCGAGCTCGTTCAAGCCGAACACCGAGATCTTCGCGTACCCGCCGCAGCTGATCACCTCGACCTTCTCGTTCGACGCCTACATCACGATCCTCACCGACCCGACGAAGGTGCGCTTCTTCATCAACAGCTACGTCGTCTCACTGGCGGTCACCGCTCTGACGCTGATCGTGGCGATCCTCGCCTCGTACGCGTTCAGCCGCTACGAGTTCAAGGGCAAGCGCCCGATCAACATGATCATCGTGAGCATCCAGGCGGTTCCGCCGATCACGCTGCTGATTCCGTTCTTCGGACTCATGGTGGTGCTGGGCCTCTACAACACCTATCAGGGCCTGATTCTCACCTATCTGGTGTTCACGCTTCCCTACGCGATCATCATGATGACCGGCTACTTCAACACCCTGCCGAAGGAACTCGACGAAGCAGCCCGCATGGATGGGGCCGGCCCGCTCACCGTGCTCTGGCGCATCCTGGTGCCGATCTCGATTCCCGGCATCGTCTCGGTGGGCGTCTACACGTTCATGATCGCGTGGAACGAGTATCTCTTCGCCCTCACGCTCACCCGCACGGAGGACATGCGCACGGTGCCCATCGGCATCCAGCTGCTCATGGGTCAGAACTCCTACCAGTGGAACGAAATGATGGCGATGAGCATCCTCGGCTGCATTCCCGTGCTCATCCTCTTCCTCTTCTTCCAGCGCTATTTCATCGGCGGTATGACCGCCGGCGCCGTCAAGAGCTGACCCCCTTTCTCGTCACTACTTCCTCGCCAACACTGCCTCACCACAAAACAAGGAGAAAACCCACAATGCTCGTATCCGGAAAAGACCTTCTCGACGTCGCCAACGCGAACAACTTCGCTGTGCCGGCGTTCAACGTCAGCGACTACGCCATGATGAACGGCCTCTTCGAGATCAGCGAAGAGAAGCAGTCGCCCCTGCTCATCGCCATCCACCCCGACGAGCTGAGCCACCTCGGCACCGACGTGCTGCCCGCGATCATCGCTCGGGCGAACCGCTCTAGCGTGCCGGTGACCATCCACCTCGACCACGGCGCGAGCTACGAGCAGGTGCTGCTCGCGATTCAGAGCGGCTTCACGTCGGTCATGATCGACGGCTCGATGCTGCCGTTCGACGAGAACATCGCCATCACGAAGAAGGTCGTCGACACCGCCCACGCCGTTGGCGTCTCTGTCGAGGGAGAGCTCGGCACGATCGGCAAGACCGACAACGAGGCTGAAGACGGCGCCGCGTCGATCATCTACACGGAGCCCGACGAAGCGGTGACGTTCGTCGAGTCCACCGGCGTCGACAGCCTGGCCATCGCCATCGGTACCAGCCACGGGATCTACCCGGCGAGCATGAAGCCCGAGCTCAAGCTCGAGCTGCTCAAGCGCATCAAGGCGAAGGTCAACATCCCCCTCGTGCTGCACGGCGGATCGAACAACCCCGACAATGAGATCGGCGAATCGGTCAAGCTCGGCGTGAACAAGATCAACATCTCTTCCGACATCAAGGCGAGCTACCACAACAAGATGCGGGAGGTGCTGGCGGATGCGGGCGTTCGCGAGCCCAACACCATCCAGCCGCCGTCGATCGCTGCCATGAAGGTCACAGCCGCTCAGAAGATCGATCTGTTCAACGCGGCCGGAAAGGCCAAACTGTACTGATCGAACTGCCCGCCCTCCAGCTAAGGAATGCGATAACACGATGAATGAGAAGCTCGTACTGGGCCTCGGCGGAACCGTGGACTACGAGATTGTCTGGGACTCCCGGGTGATCGACAATCTGGTTCTCGAGTACGCCATCCAGGCGTCGGAGCTCTCTCGCCTCATCGCGATCCGCAGCGAACGCGATCTGCTCATCGCGCTGCTCGCATTCGTGAAAGACGGTGCGGGAGGAGAGCGATTCGTCGCCTCCTCTCGCACCGTCGAGCAGTTCGCCGCCCGCTTCGAGCGGCGCATCACCCTCGGCGGAACGGGCGTGCGGGCCGCCTACGCCATGGAGGCCGTGGGGGTCTCGTGCACCCTGCACCTCGTGAGCATCGATGACAATGTGCGAAGGCTCCTCCCCCGCGAGTCGGCCTACATCTCGAGCGCCGAGCGCGACACGCTCGACCCTCATCTCATCGTTCAGTTCGTCGAGGGCAGCAGGGTGCGCGTGGGCGAACTCGAACTGCGCTCACCGCACGCCAATCGGGTGATCTTCGCGAACGATCCTCCGAATGCCGAGCTCGTGCTCAGCGACGACCTCGGGGCCAGCCTCGAACGGGCCGAGCTTTTTATGATCTCGGGGTTCAACAGCATCCAGAGTGAGGAACTGCTGCTGCGACGGCTCGACGACATGCGTCGACACCTGAGCCACCTGCCGAACGACGCGCTGGTCTTCTACGAAGACGCCGGCTTCCACGTGCCCACCCTCAGCCGCCACGTGCGCGAGGCCCTGCTCGAGCGCATCGACGTCTACAGCATGAACGAAGACGAGATGCAGGCCTACGTCGGTCGCGCACTCGATCTGCTCGATGTCGACGAGATGGCCGTGGCGCTCGGCGAGCTCCGCGAGCTCATTCCCGCAGCCCTCCTCGTGGTGCACACCAAGTTCTGGTCGCTGGCGTTGGGTGCACGCGCCGACGACTACGAGGATGCGCTGCGCGGTGCGATCCAGATGGCCAGCACGCGCTATGTGCGCGGCGACGGCTTCACCGAGCGCAACTACGAGCAGACGGGCCTGCTGCCGGTCAACCCGCTGGGCGCCGACTTCGCCCACGGCATCCGGGACCGGCTGGGCGCCGAGGTGTGCTGTGTTCCCGCGTTTCTGCTCACGGTCGCGCAACCCACCACCATCGGTCTGGGCGACACCTTCGTCGGCGGCTTCATCGCGGCGATCGCACGGCGCGGTCGTTAGACCGACCCTCAGCCGCGCAGCGCCTCCATGATCTTCACCCTGGCACCCGTGCGCAGCAGCGAGTTCGCGTAGATCTTCGACCCGAAGAGCACGACCACCACGGTCGTGGCGAGAATGATGAGCAGCGACAGCAGCGGCTCCCACCACTCGGCCGTTCCGAGATAGATGCGCATGGGCATGCCGATCGGCGCCGAGAACGGCACGTACGACATGATCGTGAGAATCAGATCGTTGTCCCAGGCGAGCACGATCAAGAAGTACGGAATCATGACCAGCATCATCACCGGGGTGGTCACCGATCCGATGTCCTCCTGCCGCGACACCAGCGCTGCGGCCGATGCGAACAGGGCTGCGAGCAGCACAAAGCCCACGGCGAAGAACACGACGAACCAGACGATCGAGGGTCCCAGGTCGCCGAGCAGCGCATCCTGGCCCGTGACCACCAGCCCCACGATCGCCGCCAGGGCAATCAGCACGATCTGGCCTAAGGCGAGGATCGTGTTTCCGATCACCTTGCCGGCCAGCAGCGCGCGCGCCGAGATCGCCGACATCAGAATCTCGACGACCCTCGTCGACTTCTCTTCGACGACGCTCTGCGCGATCGTCGTGCCGAACAGGGTGGCGGCCATGAAGAACACGATTCCGAAGCCGAGGCCCACGAGGTAGGCGAGCGATCCGTTCTGGTCGGCGGGCTCGAGCAGCGTCACCTCTGGGCTGGCGCTCAGCAGCTGAACGAGGTTGCCGGGTGCCTCGTCGAGAGCGAGAATCCGGATGCCCGTAGGCCCCTCCCCGGGAACGATCGCGGCCTCGACATCGCCGGCTCGCACGAGCTGCTCGGCATCGTCGACGCTGCCGACCTCGGTGACGTCGAGCGACGAGACCTGCGCGAGCGCCTGGGCGTCACCGACCACGGCCACGCGGGTCGTGGCGCTCGAGGCGGATGCGCCGAAGATGCTTCCGGCAACGATCGAGGCGATGACCGCGAGCAGCAGAATCACCGACGAGATGATGAAGGCTTTGCTGCGCAGGCGCATCCTCACTTCGCGGCCGGCGACGAGCGCCGCGCTCTGGCCAAAGGTGTTGGCCCGGGTGTCGGCGATGGTCATTTCACGACCTCCTTGAAGATCTCGGTGAGTGATCGATGTTTCGGCGCGAAGCTCGCGACCGGGCCCTGCTGCAGTGCGCGCCGCAGCACGCCCTGGGCCGCCTCGTCGTCGTCGGCCTCGAAGAGGGCGTAGCCTCCGTCGAAGTCGAGAACGGTGACGCCCGGCATCTCGCGCACCCAGGCGGCATCGGATGCGACGAGCAGCTCGAACTGTCGCACCGCGTTGTCGTCGTGCAGCTTCTGCTTCGAACCGCTGGCCCTGATCTGGCCGTTCGCGATCACGACCACGTCATCGCAGAGCCGCTCGACGACATCCAGCTGGTGCGACGAGAACAGAACGGGCGCGCCCCGCTTCGCCACGTCGTGCAGCACGCCGAGCACCGTCTCGACGGCCATCGGGTCGAGACCCGAGAATGGCTCGTCGAGAATGAGAACCTCGGGCGAGTGCACCAGCGCCGCGGCGATCTGGGCGCGCTGCTGGTTTCCGAGCGACAGGCTTTCGACAGTGTCGTCGCGGCGCTCGGCCAGCTCGAGCCGTTCGAGCAGATCCGCGGTGCTCGCCTCGGCGTCGCGCCGCGAGACCCCGTGCAGCCGGGCGAGGTAGACGAGCTGCTCGGCGACCTTCATCTTGGCGTAGAGACCGCGCTCCTCTGGCATGTATCCGAAACGGCGTCGATCGGCCGGTCCAAGGGTGGAGCCGCCCAGGCGCACGGTTCCGGAGTCGGCGCTGAGCACTCCCAGAATGATGCGCATGGTCGTGGTCTTGCCGGCGCCATTGCCTCCCACGAATCCGGTGAGACGACCATCGCCGACCTCGAACGTCACCGCATCGAGGGCGGTGCGGTCGCCGTAGCGTTTGGTGACTCCGTCGATCTGCAGCATGAAGGATCCTTCCGTTTCCTCCACGCTATTCAGGCCCGCGCATGGTCACATCCCCCGAGAGGCGGGCACCCTCCGCCACATATCTGCCGGCCCTCCACCCCGAGGTGGAGACAGTAGCGCCTACCGCGGGGCTTCTCAGGCGCCGGGCACCGCGATGCCGTGCTCGTAGGCGAAGACCACGGCCTGGATGCGATCGCGCACCCCGAGCTTCTGCAGCACCTTCGAGACGTGGGTCTTCACAGTGGCCTCGCCCAGGAACAGCTGCGACGCGATCTCAGCGTTGCTCATTCCGCGCGCGACGAGGCCCAGAACGTCGCTCTCTCTGGCCGTGAGTTCTGCGACCTTCGCGGCGGCCGCGGTGCGGGTGGCCTCCGAGGCCGAGCCCGCGGCATCCGAGCCCTGCCCCTCGATCGAGGAACCCCAATCGCCGCCGCCCTGCGTGAAGCGCTCGATGACCCGCCGCGTGACATCCGGGCTCAACAGAGCGTCACCGCGCGCAACGATCTGCACCGCATCGACGAGCTGCTCGGGTGTGCTGTTCTTGAGCAGAAAGCCACTCGCGCCGCCCTCGAGCGCCGCGAAGAGGTAGTCGTCGCGATCGAAGGTGGTGAGAACGAGCACGGCGGGCGGATGTTCGAGGGCCGTGATCAGGCGCGTCGCGGTGAGCCCGTCCATGCCGGGCATCTGCACGTCGAGGCAGACCACGTCGGGCGAGACCTGCCGGATGCGCTCGAGAGCGCTGTGCCCGTCGCGGGCCTCGCCCACGACCACGATGCCCGGTTCGCTCTCGAGAATGATGCGAATGCCGCTGCGCAGCAGATCCTGATCGTCGACGAGCAGCACTCGGATCTCGGTGTCAGTCACTGTGCCGCCTCCCTCGAGCGTGCGACTGCCACACCGGCGGGGATGTCGGCGCGCACGAGATAGCCTCCGCGTGCACGAGGTCCGGCCTGGAGGGTGCCACCAACTGCCGCGAGCCGCTCGCGCATGCCCACGATGCCGAGACCGGAGCCCTGTACTCCGCCACGCGCCGGCGTGCCGCCGGAATCGGTGACCTCCACCTCGACCGAAAGCTCGCGGTAGCGCAGCCGCACGTCGATGGTGGCGGACTGCCCCGCGTGCTTGATGGCATTCGTGACCGCCTCCTGCACCACGCGATAGACCGTGATCGAGACCAGCGCAGACAGTGGGCGCGGCTCGCCGACGATGGTGAGTTGTGCCGCGAGGCCCGCCGAGCGGGCATCGTCGAGCAGATCGTGGAGCTGTTCGACTCCGTGCGTGCTCGGTTCGTCTGTCGGAACCGTCGAGCCGCTGCTCGGGCGGCTGTCGTCGCGCAGGGTGGTGAGCATACGATGCAGCTCGTCGACGGCCTCGCGCGCGCTCGACTCGATGGCCGAGAGCGACTCGGCGGCCTGCTGAGGGTCGCGCTGCAGCACCCGACGGGCGGCGCCCGCCTGAACGCCCATCACCGAGACGTGGTGCGCGACGACGTCGTGCAGCTCGCGGGCGATGCGCAGGCGCTCGAGCGACACAGCCTGCGCAGCGGTGCGCTCCCGCGCCTCGGCGAGCTGCTCGGTTCGAACCTGCAGAGCGGCGCGCTCGCGGGCCGCAACCCAGGCCCTGTTGCCGAAGTAGTAGGCGCCGCCGAAGTAGAGCAGGTTCTGCAGAATCGTCACGAGCCCGACGGCGACGGCCGGCGAGACCGAGCCCACGGCATCCTTGTCTGCGAAGGCCGCGGCGAACGTCGCGCCCAGCAGGGCGCTGAACAGCCACACGAACATGGCGACGATCACCACGAGTCGCGAGACCATCGCGAGTCGCCGGTTCCTGCCCCAGGCACCCGCCGTGTACATGGCGATGAAGAAGGCGATGTTGGTGAAGAGAATCTCGGGCACGTGCAGCAGCTGCATGCCCATGAACACGGTGGCGCAGACGATCAGAACGGTGACAGGCAGCCTTCGCCGAACCGCGAGAGCCACGCTCTGAAGCAGCACCATCACCACGCCGAGCCAGGGCGGTGCCGGGTCAGTGTAGAAGCCTGCCGAGTCGTAAAGTTCGAGGCTGCCCAGGCTGAGCGCGAAGATCACGATGGCAAGAATGGCGTCGGCGCGGTACTCGCGCCGCGACGGTCGGGGGCGCAGCCATCCGTCGTCGAGCGCATCCACCCTGCTGTTCGTCACAGCACTCACGCTAGCGAACGCTGCGCCGCGCCACCTCCGCCTGCAGAGGGAGGCACGATCGCATCGACGAACGGATAGCGTGTACTGGACGATCTGGAAGAGCCGTGCCGCACTCGCCGAAAGGAACCGACGCACCCATGCCCCGTCGCATCCCCGCCGTTCGACACGGAGCAGGTTTCTGGATCGTCGCGGTGACATTTCTCCTGGTCATGGCCTACTCGACCGTTCCTACACCGCTGTACCCGCTTTATCAGCAACGAGACGGCTTCCCGGCGTTCGTGATCACGATGATCTTCGCCGCCTATGCGGTGGGCGTGATCGTGAGCCTGTATCTCGCCGGGCATGTCAGCGACTGGCTGGGCCGCCGCCGCGTGCTCGTGGTCGCGGTGCTGATCTCCGCCCTGTCGGCCGTACTCTTCCTCCTCTTTCCCGAGGTGCCGGGGCTCATCGTCGCCCGGCTCGTCAACGGCGCGAGCATCGGCATGCTCACCGCCACGGCCACGGCGCATCTCGGCGAGTTGCGCGCGACGGCCAGGCCGAACGAGAACACCGTGGTCGCGGCATCCGTATCGGGCGCGGCCAACCTGGGCGGCCTGTCTCTCGGGCCGCTCATCGGCGGCCTCTTCGCCGAGTTCCTGCCCAACCCGCTCGTGCTTCCCCACCTCGTCTTCCTGCTCGTGTTGATCGTGGCCGCGGTCGCCCTGATGCTCGTGCCCGAAACGGTCGAGGTTCCCGATGAGCGTCCCCCGTATCGCCCGCAGAAGCTCTCGGTTCCTCCAGGGGCGAAGCGACCGTTCGTGATCGCCGCGTTCGGCGCATTCTCCGGCTTCGCGGTCTTCGGGCTCTTCACGTCGTTGGCGCCGACCTTCCTGGCGACGACTTTTCAGGCCGGCGACCACCTTCTGGCCGGGGCCACATCGTTCGCCGTCTTCGCCGCGGCGGCCGCTGGGCAGATCCTGCTCACCCCGGTAGCCATGCACCGACAGCTCACTATCGCCATCACGGCGTGCGCCACGGGTCTTCTGCTCATTGCGCTCGGCGCGGTGCTGCCGCAGATCGTGCTGTTCATCGGGGGTGGCGTCGTGGCCGGCCTCGGGGTGGGCCTGCTTTTCAAGGGGGCCATCGGCACGGCAGCGTCGCTCGCCGATCCGAAGAGAAAGGGCGAGACGCTCGCGCTTATGTTTCTCGTCGCCTACGCAGGCCTCGCGATCCCGGTGCTGATCGTGGGTGCAGCGCTCGCCTTCGCACCCGCCACCACCGTGCTGCTCGTGTTCGTGGCGCTCGTGCTCGCGGCCACCGTCACGGCCGGAACCCTCATGCGTAGGCGGGCACGGGCATCCATCCGGCAATAGATTCGATCCGGCAATAGAAGTTGTCATCCGCTGCGAATCGCAGCGTTTAGGGCACAATCGATAGAGACACCTGCGATACCCACCCACACCAGAACAAGGAGCACACCATGGCAGTCTTCTCCCGCGGTTTCGGGGCTCGCAGGCGCGAGTCCGACCCGGAGCTTCCTCCTGGCCAGTACCTCACCGAAGACTTCCCGGTGCTGTCGGCAGGTCCCACGCCCCGCATCGACACCGCCGACTGGAGCTTCAGCATCACCACCGAATCCGGTGCCGTGACGACCTGGAGCTGGGACGAGCTCATGGCTCTGCCCATCGAAGACGTGCACACCGACATCCACTGCGTGACGCGCTGGTCGAAGCTCGGCACGAGCTGGCGCGGCGTCTCGCTCGACACCCTCTTCGCAGACATCGACACCTCGGATGCGTACACGATGATCGAGTCGTACGGCGGGTACACGACGAACGTGCCGCTCGAAGACCTTCTCGATGGCAAGGCCTGGATCGCGTTCGAGTTCGACGGCGAGCCGCTCGACCCCGAGCACGGTGGGCCCGCCCGCCTGTTGGTTCCTCACCTGTACTTCTGGAAGAGCGCGAAGTGGGTGCACGGCATCCGCATGCACTCCGACGACGACCCGGGATTCTGGGAGCAGAACGGCTACAACATGTACGGCGACCCCTGGAAAGAGCAGCGGTACTGGTAGTGGCGATCGTCGCCGGCTGGCTTGTAGGAACGGTGGCCCGGGCCATGCGTGTCACGCCGCAGGGCCGGATTCTTGTTCTCGACGTGCCCGAGTGGCCCGGCAATCTGGCCGGGCAACACCTCGATCTGCGCCTCACGGCCGAAGACGGCTACCAGGCCGTGCGCTCGTACTCTATCGCCTCGTTCGGCGAGGGCACGAGCGTCGAGCTCGCCGTCGACATGCTTCCCGATGGCGAGGTCTCTCCGTATCTCGTCGAGGACGTCGAGCCAGGCGACATGCTCGAGGTGCGCGGGCCGCTCGGCAACTTCTTCGTCTGGCGCGACTCCCAGACCGAACCGGTGCAGCTCATCGCGGGAGGCTCGGGCATCGTTCCGCTCGTCTCGATCGCCAGGGCCCACCGGGCGGCCGCGAGCACAGCGAAGTTCCGGATGCTGTACTCGGTTCGGGCGCCGGAGGACGCGTACTACGCGTCGGAGCTGGCAGAACTCGTCGACGACAGCTTCGCCCTCGACTGGGTCTACACCCGCACCGCCCCGGAGGGGTTCGCGCGCACGGCCGGACGCATCACGCGTGCCGACATCGAGGCATCCACCCTGCCCGTCGCCGACAACCCGCTCGTCTATGTCTGCGGGCCGACCGGTTTCGTCGAGGCGGTCGCGCGCATCCTGGTCGACCTGGGGCATCCGGCCGAACGCATCAAGACCGAGCGATTTGGAGGCAAATGACATGCCGGAGCACGCGCATCAGGTGAACGTGCCCGTGACCCGCGTCGACGGCAATGCCGCGGCAGGTCCTCTCGGCGAGATTCTGCGCCTCGACATCACGACGGCGATCGGCACGTGCCGGCACTGCGGCACCGCTGCCGCGCTGAGCGAGGCGGTCGTCGAGCGGGATGCCGAGGGAGTGATCGTGCTGTGCCGCTCCTGCGGGCATACGCTGCTCACATACATCAGCCGCGATGGGCGGCAGTACCTGGAGTTCGCGGGCCTCAAGAGCCTGAACGCGGCGACCTCCTGACACGTCCACGTGTGCGCGCCTGTTCGGCGCATTAGCTGCTGGACGGCCAATGGCGGATGCGCCGGACGGGCGCGGATGCGCCTCGCCGCGCTGGTAGCCTGCCGGAATGGCCTCCGCAGTAACGATCTACGACCTGCGCGGCGCATCGTTGATGGCGCCGTTCACCGACGAGCAACTTGAAGACCTCGCCGCACACAGCTTCGTGGTGGCGCTCAGCCGCGGTGAACTGCTGTTCGAAGAAGGCACGGCCAGCGCACATTTCTATATCGTGCGCTCGGGGCGCATCCGCATCGCGCGGCGCTCGCCCGAGGGAAACGAGCTCGGCCTCTCCGTCGTCGAGGGCGGAGGAACGATCGGAGATCTCTCGGTGATGGATGGCCTCGCGCGCTCGGCGACGGCCGAGTCGATCGACGAGGCCGAGGTGATCGCGGTGCCAGCCGATCGCATCCGGAATCTGTTGACCAGTTCGCCCGAGGCCCTGATGTCGGTGGTCGAAGAGCTCGCCTCGATCGTGCGGCGACTCACCGGAACCCAGAGCGACCTCGTGTTCCTCGACCTGCCGAGGCGACTAGCGAAGCTGCTGCTGACCTATATTCCGGAGTGGCGCCACGACGCGAACCAGGTCAGCGTCGAGCTGCCGATGAGCCAGGCCGGCATCGCCGCTCAGCTCGGGGTCGCGCGCCAGTCGCTCAACACTGCGCTGCGCACCCTCACCCGCGACGGACGCATCACCGTCGACGGCCGGCGCGTGACGCTCACCGATGTGGCGGCGCTGAAGAGCTACGTAGGCCCGTAGCCGCGCGCGTCAGCTTGCGGCCTACGACGTGGTCACCTCGCGCGCGAGCTCCTCGAGGTCGCGCACGGTTCGCCCGTCGGCGTCGCGGCCGGCCGGATTCGCCAGCGGCCACATGTCGATGGCCTGCTCGTACAGACGACGAGCCGCCGTCGCAGCTCCGAGTCGGCGGGCAGAATCGGCAGCGGCCAGCAGCCAGTGAACGGCACGTCGAGCCGCCGACTCGGTGGATGCCGAGGGCGCGGTCTGCAAGTGCAGCGCGTCGACGAGGTGCTGGGCGATGACCGCCGCAGACCGCGAACCCTCGTCGGGCGAGGACTCGAGAAAGTCGACCGTGGCGAGGTGCCGCTCGCTGCGCGACCTGCGCGACTGCATCTCGTAGGCGACCTGCCGAATGAGCGGGTGGCTGAACACGTACTGGCCGCGCTCCGATGACAGCGGGTCGGTGATCGAGATCAGGATGCCGCGGGTCTCGAGCGTGGAGACATCGCCGGCAAGCTCTCGCGCCGACCGCCTCGACACGGCCGCCAGGGCGGACATCGAGAACGAGAAGCCGAGCACCGAGGCCAGCTGGGCCACGAGCCGCGGGCCCGACTCGAGCGAGTCGAGGCGCGACGCGATGAGCACTCTCAGGCTGGCGGGCGGCTCCGCCATGGCGAGTGTGCCGGCGCTCACCCCGGGAGCCAGTCTCAGTCCGTCGGCGGTGTCCTGCAGCAGGCCATCGTCGACGAGACTGCGCAGAAGCTCTCTCGCGTACAGCGGCACCCCGCCGACCCGCGCCGACAGAAGACGCAGGATGTCGCGGGGCAGCTCGGGCGCGAGGCCCGCGATGAGCGCCACGATCGACTCCTCGTCGAGCGGGCCGAGCTCGAGCTGCGTGGCGCCATCGCCCGCTCCGAGGTCTGGACGGCGCACGAGCAGTTCGGGGCGGGTGACGATCACGATGAGAATGGGGGCCGGATTCGTGCGCTGCAGATGCTGAACGAAGTCGAGCAGGCTGTCATCGGCCCAGTGCGCGTCTTCGATCACCCAGACGACAGGAGCGTTCTCGCCGGCGGACATCCGCTCAAACCAGAGCGACCACGCGGCGAAGAACTCGTGGCGCCCGTACCCGGCGGAGCTGGAATTCAGCAGAGGAGCGCCCGCCACGTCGGCGCCCAGCAGCGGGGCGATGCGCTCGCACATCCAGTCGAGGTCTGCCGTCTGCGCATCGCCCGCCGAGGTCCAGCTCACGAGCTTGGTGCGCAGCCTGCCGAGGGCCACAGTCTCGCTCTCGCCTTCGACGGCTCCGATGCGCGAACGCACGGCCGACGAGAGCGCCGAGTACGCGACGCCGTCGCCGTATGAGAGACAGCGTGCCGAGTGCCACATGATGGCCATCGGCACGTGGTCGAGGTGGTCGCGCAGCTCGAGCACCAGACGGCTCTTGCCGACACCGGCGCTGCCCGAGACCACCGCAAGGTGCGGCCTGCCCGTGGCCACCACCCGGTCGAACGATTCGATGAGCACATCACGCTCGGCATCGCGGCCGACGAGGTTTGTGAGAATCTCGGCCGCAGGAGCAGCGCCCGACCCCGTCTCGGAGATAACGCGCAGCGCGGGGTAGGCCGAAACCTCGTCGGCGATGCCCTTGAGGTCGATGCGCGTCTCTCGCCCGAAGTCGATGCGGTCGACAGTGAGCGTACGCGTGTGAGCATCCGTGAGCACCGTTGCAGGCGCCGCTGCCGCTTGCAGGCGCGCGGCCAGGTTGACGGCGGCTCCGGTGACCATTCCCTCGCCGGCGGCTCCGAGCACGACAGCGACCTCATCGGTCACGACGCCCACGCGCACGGCGAACGCCCCCAGAGCGGATGCCCGCCCGTAGTCGCCCACCACCTTCGTCAGCTCAAGAGCCGCCCGAACGGCGCGTTCGGCGTCGTCTTCACGGGTGCGGGTGGCACCCCAGACCGCCATCACGGCGTCGCCGATGAACTTCTCGACGACCCCTCCGAGCGACTCGATGGTGCTGCGACAGAGAGCGAAGTAGCCCGACAGCAGCTCGCGCATGTCTTCGGCATCGGTGCGCTCGGCAAGCTCGGTGAAGCCCACGAGGTCGGCGAACAGAATGCTGGTGTAGCGCCGTTCGGCCCGTTGGGGTTCAGATACACCGGGCAGCGCTGCCCCGCACTGGGAGCAGAAATTCGCGGCGTCGGTCGATGGTGTGGCGCACGATGCGCAGATTCGTGCCCCGGATGCCGAGGAGAGGCCGCGGCCCTGGCTCGCAGACGGGCCAGTGCTCACCGAGGGGCCGACGTTCCCCGATTCGGCTTCTGACCACATGCCCCTCATTTTAGGCACGCACCAGTCGCAGAGATTACACCTCGTTGCTGCTCCGTGCCTGACGGGGGTCAGCGCCCCCGGGAATGCGGCAAACAACCTGACTGACTCCCGACAATCTGTCAGGACGCACGCGACTTTATAGACAGATTTTCGCAGCGGTCGTGCCGGATTCAGCGGTAGCGTGACTCCAGGGGCGGCTACGGCCGCGGCCCTCTTTCGACGTGAGGAGCAGATCCATGACCGACACCACCGAGAAGCAGCCCATTGTGCAGCACTGGGTCGACGGCGCCGAGTATGTGTCGGCATCCGGTCGCACCGCGCCCGTGTACGACCCGGCCCTCGGCATCGCGACCAAGCAGGTCGCCCTGGCCGATCAGGCCGAGATCGACGCGGCCGTGGCGAGCGCCAAGGCCGCCTTCCCGGGCTGGCGCGACACGTCGATCACGAAGCGGCAGCAGGTTCTGTTCACGTTCCGCGAGCTGCTGGCCTCTCGCAAGGCCGAGCTGGCCGAGATCCTCACCTCCGAGCACGGCAAGGTGCTCTCCGACGCGATGGGCGAGATCACCCGCGGCCTCGAGGTCGTCGAGCTCGCGACCGGGTTTCCGCACCTGATCAAGGGCGAGTACTCCGAGAACGTCTCTACCGGCGTCGACGTGTACTCACTGCGTCAGCCGCTCGGTGTCGTCGGCGTGATCAGCCCCTTCAACTTTCCGGCGATGGTGCCGATGTGGTTCTTTCCGATCGCGATCGCGGCCGGCAACTCGGTGGTGCTGAAGCCGAGCGAGAAAGACCCCTCGGCGGCGAACTGGCTCGCGGCTCTCTTCACCGAGGCCGGCCTGCCCGACGGCGTTATCAACGTGCTGCACGGAGACAAGGTCGCGGTCGACGGGCTGCTCGAGCACCCCGACGTGAAGAGCATCTCGTTCGTGGGATCGACCCCGATCGCGCAGTACATCTACGAGACGGCCGCGAAGAACGGCAAGCGCGTTCAGGCCCTCGGCGGCGCGAAGAACCACATGTTGGTGCTGCCCGACGCCGACCTCGACCTCACGGCCGACGCGGCGATCAACGCAGGCTTCGGCTCGGCCGGAGAGCGCTGCATGGCCATCTCCGTTGTCGTGGCGGTCGAGCCCGTGGCCGACGAGCTGATCGAGAAGATCACGCAGCGCATGAAGGGCTTGAAAACGGGCGACGGCCGCCGCAACTGTGACATGGGTCCACTCGTCACCGAAGCGCACCGCGACAAGGTCGCCGGCTACATCGACATCGCGGCCACCGACGGCGCGACCGTCGTCGTCGACGGTCGCGGCATCGAGGTCGACGGCGCTGCCGAGGGGTTTTGGCTCGGCCCGACGCTCCTCGACAACGTGCCCGTGACATCCCGCGCCTACACCGAGGAGATCTTCGGCCCGGTGCTGTCTGTGGTGCGTGTGTCGTCGTACGAAGAGGGCGTCGCGCTGATCAACAACGGCGCATTCGGCAACGGCACGGCGATCTTCACGAACGACGGAGGCGCCGCTCGTCGGTTCCAGAACGAGATCGAGGTGGGCATGATCGGCATCAACGTGCCGATTCCCGTTCCCGTGGCGTACTACTCGTTCGGCGGATTCAAAGACTCGATCTTCGGTTCGAACAAGGCCTACGGAGTGCACGGCTTCGACTTCTTCACCCGCGAGAAGGCCGTCACCAGTCGCTGGCTCGACCCGTCGCACGGCGGAATCAACCTGGGGTTCCCGCAGAACTAAGGTTCTGGCTGCGCTCGCACGTCGGCGAAGGTGAGCGCGGCCCACAACTCCGCCCTGTCTGCGAAGCGGTCGAGGTCTAGCCCGAGCAGCTGCTGCACGATTGCCAGTCGCGCCCTCAGTGTGTGCCGATGCACACCCAGAGCCTTGGCCGCCGGATCCCACGCACCGTTCGCGTTCAGCCAGGTCGCCGCGCTCGTGAGCAGCAGCTCGACATCGGGCCGACCGGATGCCGTGAGCGGCTCGAGCACGCGCGCCGCGACATCCCCGGCCCCGGCCTGGGCGAGGAAGCCCAGAACACCGCTGCCCGCGAGCTCGACGAACGATACGCTCGGGCGCTCCTGCGTGGTCGAGGCGAGCGCTCGTCGGGCCTCGACGAGTCCGCGGCCCAGCTGCGTCCAGCCGATCGGCCCGGAGGTTCCCGAGCGGATCGAGCGGCGTTCGAGCTGCGCGGGCAGCACCCCTTCGCCCGCAGCAGACACGAGCACGACGTCGTCATCGCGCTCGGCGAAGAAGACCGCCCCGCGTCGCCGCTCGGCCATCAGTTCCAACTCCGTGAGCAGAGACTCGGGAACGTCGGCAGCCGCCGCGATCGTGATGGTCAGCGGTTCAGCCGGCAGCTCTCCCCACAGTCGCTCGGCCGTTCGCTGAGCCACGGCCACGTTGCCCTCGAGGAGCAGCTCGAAGAGCCCGCTGCGCAGATCGCGTCGAGCTCCTTCGAGCGCGCGGCTCTGTTCGAGCGCGATCGAGGCCAACGCGATCACACTCGTCACCAGGTCGGTGCCCGCTCCATCGAGCGGTGCCGGCGTTCCGAGAGCAAGTACCCCGCGCAGGCTGCCACCCGTTCCCAGCGTCTGCAGAATCACGCTGCCGTCGGCGGCGCTCAGCCGGGCGCCCGCCCGCGATCCTTTGGCGAGAACCTGGCCCACCGCATCCTGAACCCGCTGCTGCAGCGACGCCGGCATGCGCCTGTCGGGCGACGAGCGCGCCTCGTCGCCCAGGCTGTCGAACAGCACGACCCAGCAGCCGAGTCGACGCTCGAGCTCGGCGAGGATGGCGTCGAGCCCGTCAGGCCGCAGGGCCGCGAGCGCTATTGAGCGCTGTGCGTCGAGCGACCACTCGAGCCGCTCCCGCTGATCGAGGGCGATCACGTCGGCTACGGCGCGGATGATGGCGATGAACGGGGTGCGGTCGGCGACGTCGAAGAGAGGGATACCGCGGGCCTCGCACGACCGCACCAGGGCGGCGGGCACGTCGTCGTGAATGATGCCCGTTGCGAATCCGAGGCCGAGGATCCCCCGATCACAGAGTCGGGCCACATAGGCGTCGATGTCGGCCTCCGCCGTGCCGGGGCGCATCTGGTCGCCGTCGGTCAGCAGCACCTGCCCCGCCTCGAGCCAGGGCGTGGGATCGGGGAAGTCGGAGCTGTGCACCCAGGAGATCGGCGCGTCGAGCTGGGCGAGCCTCGAGCCCGCGAGCAGGCGCAGATGAAAGCGTTCGTCCGCGAGCAGAGTGCGGAGCGAGGTGGGCATTTCTCGAGAGTACCGGTGGTCGCTGCGACCAGCAGGGGACTACTGCTCGCCCGTTTTCAGGAATAACGTCGCAGCTGAGCGGTTTTCGTCGATGCCACCCCAGTTTTTCCTGCGCAGTGGCGACGTTACGACAGAAAGAGGCACACCATGCGCGCAATCACCTATGACCGCACCGGAGATTCGAGCGTTCTCGCTCTTACGGAACGAGAGAAGACCGAGCCGGGCGCCGGCGAGGTGCGCGTGCGAGTCGTCGTCTCCGGCGTGAACCCCACCGACTGGAAGTCCCGCGCGGGCGCGGGCGCACGCAGCGGCGACTTCGACGAGCCGAAGGTTCCGAACCAGGACGGCGCGGGCGTCGTCGACGCGGTCGGCGAGGGAGTGACGCAGTTCTCGGTGGGCGACCGTGTCTGGCTGTGGGATGTGGCCTTCGGCACGAGCATCGGCACCGCCCAGGAGTTCGTGACCCTGCCGGCGACGCACGCTGTCGCGCTGCCCGAGAACGCGACGTTCGACGACGGCGCGAGCCTCGGCATCCCGGCCCTCACAGCGGCACTGGCGCTCGCCGCCAACGAGAAGCTGCCCGGCCGCCTGTCGCCGGGTTCGCTCGAGGGGCGCGTCATCCTGGTCTCGGGCGGAGCGGGCGCGGTGGGCCACGCCGCCATCCAGCTCGCCACCTGGGCGGGCGCGACGGTCATCACCACCGTCTCCTCCGACGAGAAGGCCGAGCTCGCCCGCCGGGCCGGAGCAGAGCACATTCTCAACTACACGACCGACGACGTGGCGGCGGCCGTCAAGAAGCTCGCGCCGAAGGGCGTCGACACGATCGTCGAGGTGAACCTTCAGGCCAACGCCGAACTCGACGAGAAGGTCATCACGCGCGGCGGAACCATCGTGAGCTACGCCTCCGACGGCGACGACCGGGTGTCGCTGCCGATCGGCCCGGCCATGGGCCGCAATGTGCGCCTGCGATTTCTGCTCACCTACACGGTGAGCGACGACGAGAAACAGGATGCGATTGCCTCGGTCTCCGAGGCGTTGGCCGCGGGTGTGCTGGGTGCCCGAGAAGAGACGGGGCTGCCGATTACGCGCTTCGCGCTGGCCGAGACCGCCGCTGCACACGACGCGGTGGAGTCGGGAGTCGTCGGCAAGGTGCTCATCGACGTCGCGGAGTAGGTCTCGATAGTCGGTTCGTTCCGCGTACAGAGATCACATCCCATACATTGATCTCATGCCGACCTTCTCGACCACCGTCTCCGACTCCGACCTCTCGCACCTGCGCCGCGCGATCTTTGTCTCGATCGAGGCGAAGCAGCACGGAAATCACCCGTTCGGAGCCGTGCTCGTCGACGAACACGGTGCCGAGGTACTGGCCGCCGAGAACACGGTCGTCACGCACTCCGATGCCACGGGGCACGCCGAGACCAATCTCGTGCGGCTCGCCACGAAGCAGTACTCGCTCGAGCAGCTGCGCGGCTTCACGCTCTACACGAGCTGCGAGCCCTGCGCCATGTGTTCCGGCGCGATCTACTGGGCCGGAATCGGGCGCATGGTCTACGCGCTGCCCGAGCAAGAGCTCATCCCACTCACCGGAGACGACCCCGAGAATCCGACCCTCGACCTGCCGAGCAGAGAAGTGCTGGCCCGCGGTCAGCGCGCTGTGGTGGTCGCCGGGCCCGCCCTCGAAGAGCAGGCCGCCGAGCCCCACCGAGGCTTCTGGCGCTGACGCACGCCAGCCGACGGGCCCTACTTGTCGCAGGCGACCCCGTCGCCGTCTCTGTCGAGGTCGTAGATGTCGGAGCCGACCACGTACACCGGCCCCGCAACGTACGCGGGCCCGTTGCCCGAGCCACCCGCGCAGTCCACGTCAGAGGCGATCGGAACGCACGGCCCCGAGTAGTTCGGGTCGCAGCCACCACCGCCACCACTGTCGGCGACGGGAGCCGGTTCGGGAGCAGGCTCGGGCGCCGGCGGCGGCACCCGCGTGCCCACCGACGTCACCTGATCGACAGGGGCGACACTCGTCACGCTCGACACCGCGGTGCGGCCCGTCTCCACGCCGTCGACAGTCGTCACGGCCCAGGTGGTGACCTTCGTGCCGTTCACCCCGTTCGTCGAGATCACGCTCTGACCGACGTCGAGATTGCCGTCGTCGATCGACACTGCGCCGAACGGGATGGGCTCCGCCACATCGACGTTCTTGACGACAACGACGGGCTTCGGCGTTGGGGTCACGGTCGGCGTGGCGCTCGCGCTCGACTTCGCCGCGAATCCCGCGGGCTCGGCTGCACCTCTCGCGGGCGTTCCGGATGCGCACGACACCGTCGTAAAAACGGTTGCCGTGAGCGCAAGACAGAAAACAATCGTTCGAACACGCGAATGCGCCACAGCAATCCCCCTGATGCACGCCGGTCATCCGCGTCGATGCGATGCCGATCCGGGGTGTTGACCGAGGCTAGCGAAGTCGTGACGGTATGTAACAGTCCCCCGTCCGGGGCATTGCGCAACGGGCGACGCCGTGCGGCCTACCGTTCAGATGACCGGCGCATCCTGATTCGACACCTCAGGCTTCGACGGGTCGCACATGCGAATGGCCGTGAGAATGAGTCCGACGATCGGCAGGAGGAGCCAGAAGAGCTGGGTCCATCGATTGCCGCCGTCGCGCAGGCGGCGCACTGCCACGGCCAGAACCGGAACGAGCGTTCCGAGTGCCCACAGGGTGGTGAGTGGGCCGTCGCTCGAGCCGTAGCCGCGCCAATGCGTCCACCCGAGCGAGTGCACGGGCACCGGCAGCATGCCGTCAAGAACCTGGGCGCTGGCATTCACCAGCACGATGAAGAGAATGAACCACCAGAATTCGGCGACACCGGCCCGCCCGGCGAAATCTGCGTACTTGCGAAAGCCGGTGCTGATGGCGGCGCCGAAAGACATGCGCGGCGGTGTGGTCGTGAAGCTCATGACTTGCACCTTACCGAAGCCGCGTTGCTGCAATTCAGGAAGAACCGGCTCATCGCGCGCGAAAACCGCCTCCCGGCACGGTTCTTCCTGCAGACGAGCGCCGGTCAGCGCGCCTGTGCCCCCGGGTAGTCGGCGATGAGTCGCGCAGCCTGATCGGCAGCAACCCCGATCGCGGCCTCTGGCACTCCGAGCAAACGCAGGCAGCCGCGGGGCACCGTCGCGGCATATTGAGCACGCGTCTCGAGACCGCCCCAGTATCGCTGCGCGACGATGCTCTCGACGAGACCGAACACCAGGGAAAAGTCTGTTTCGGGCACCGAAAGCGACTCGCCGTCGATGGCACGGGCCTCGGCACAGCTGCGCGCGAGTTCGAGGTAGCGACCCTGAAGAGTGGTGAGTTCGGGTCGGCCGCTCTCCTCCTCTTTCGCCGCAACATCGGGAATCCGAGAGAGCACGTGCATGCTCCACGGATCGTTCAAGATGACGTCGAGATCGTAGGCGGCCAGCGCATACAGCTTCGTCTCGGGCTCCGCCGCTACCGCCCTGAGCCACTCAGAGAAGCTGACCGATGGCGACACTGTTCCATCGAGCAGCGCCACCACGATGCTGCTCTTGTCGGCGAAGTGATAGTAGAGCGAGGCCTGTTTGATGCCGACGACCTGGGCGATCTGCCGGGTGGTGGTGCCCTCGTAGCCCTGCTTCGCGAACAGGCGCGCGGCCACATCGAGAATCTCGTCTCGCGTGTTCGTGTCCGGCTCAGCCTGAGGCGCGGAACGCGGGCGTCCTGGCCGGCGGCGCACGGCGGGCCGGCCATCGCTGGGCAAGGGAGCGTGTGCGTCAGCAGTCATCGCGGGAACGCCTCCGTGGGTTGTGTGATCAGATTTCCAGCTTGCACTATCACCGACATCGCGCGCGGCCGCGCGAGCGCGTGGATGTCGAGGAGGGGATCGACGCTCGTCGCCACGAGGTCGGCGCGCTTGCCCACCTCGATGGTGCCCACTTCATCGTCGAGGCGATTGAGCCGGGCCGCGTTCGCTGTTCCGGCGAGAATCGCCTGCATGGGCGTGAGGCCGAAGTCCACGAGGAGCCCGAGTTCGCGCAGGTTGCCGCCGTGCGTGACGATGCCGGCGTCGGTTCCCAGCGCCACAGTCACGCCGGCGGAGATCGCGGCCCGCAGCCGTTCGCCCGCCCTCTCGATGGTTTTCTGGCGCTTGGCACGCACCCAGGGCGCGGCATTCGACGACACCTCACGTGTGAGCGTCGAGAGCGTCGGAACCAGAACCGTGCCCCGCTCGATCATCATCTCGATCGTGGCGTCCTCGATGAGGTAGCCGTGCTCGATGCTGCGCACGCCTGCTCTCACCGCGGCGGCGATACCGTCGGCTCCGATGGCATGAGCCGCAACGCCCGCGATCCCGTGCCTGTTCGCCTCATCGACGACGGCGCGCATCTCGGCCTCACTCAGCCCGCCACCCTCGGGATGGCTGCGCGGACTGCCCATGCCACCCGTCGCGGCGATCTTGATCCAGTCGGCCCCCTCTCGAATGGCCTCCCTCGTGATCCGCACGAATCCGTCTGGTGAATCGGCGATGGCCCCTGCGCCGGGGCCGGAGTCGAGAGCCAGTCCGTTGATGGCACGCGGGTCGCCATGACCGCCCGTAATGCTCAGGATGCGCAGAGCGACCAGAAGTCTCGGACCGTCGATGACGCCCCGGTCGATCGAATCCCGAAAACCCGAGTCGGCGCCGGCCAGGTCGCGCGCGGTCGTGACTCCCGCGAGCAGCGTTGCGCGAAGGTTCGGAACCGCGCGCAGTGTCTTCGCGCTCTCGACCTCGGTGATCGCCTCGAGAGCACTCTGATCGGGATCAGTGCTGGCGTGAATGTGGCAGTCGAAGAAGCCGGGCATCAGCGTCAGCCCGCGGGCGTCGATGCTCCGGATGCGGTCCGTCACGTCGGGCAGCGAAAGGCGGCCGGTGGGTGCGATGGCCGCGATCACTCCGTCGTCTACCAGAACGTCGCACGCATCGCGGGGCGCTCCGCCGAGGCCGTCGATCAATCGTGCATGAGAGAGGAGGAGTGCAGACATGGACTCGACTTTCGTAGCGGGACATGTCCAATGTAGCAAATACCTGTCAACGATAGATTTTACACTCGCGTAACACGGGGCAACGGGCGCGAAATACCCGCGCGTTAGTTTTTGTCAGCGATAGATATTCGCAACGGCACCTCATTCGGCGCCGACACGTCCGCTCCCGAGAGGTCCGTACCCACGATGATCCAGAGCCCCACCCCGCGCCGCGCCCGCCCGACCAGACTACGCACACGAGTGCTCACCGCCGCGGCCCTCGTCGCCGCATCCGCCCTGGCGTTGACGGCGTGCGCGCCGAGCACAGGCGGCGACGCGTTCGCCTCCGGCGACACCTTCAAGGTCGTTCTTCTCGGCGCCTACTCCACGCCGCCCGACCCCGACGTCAACTACGACGGCCCCGGCCTCAACATCATCCAGAACACCTACGAGGGTCTCGTCGCCTACGAAGACGGATCGACGACGGCCACGATCGTTCCGAAACTCGCCACCGACTGGACGGTCTCGGACGACTCGCTCACGTACACATTCGATCTGCGCAAGGGCGTGACTTTCCACGACGGCACCGACTTCACGGCCGACGCGGTCATCGCATCCTTCGCTCGTCGCACGTCGGTGGATGCCGGACCCGCCTACATGGTCGGCGACGTCACGGGCGTCACCGCGATCGACGACTACACCGTCGAGGTCACCCTGGCCGCACCCAACTCGGCCTTTCTCGACTACCTCGCCTCGCCCTTCGGTGTGAAGATGATCAGCCCCACGGTTCTGTCCGAGCAGGCCGGCGACGACTTCGCGCAGACCTACCTCACCGACGCCGATGCCGGCACAGGGCCGTACGAACTGGGCTCCGTTACGACGGGCCAGTCGTACCAGCTCACCGCCTACGACAAGTACTGGGGTGACAAGCCTGAGTTCACGACCGTCGACCTCACACTGTCTGAGAACGCATCCGCCGTTCAGCTCCAGCTCGAGCGGGGCGAGATCGACGCGGTACTCGGTGACGTCAACAAGACGAGCTTCGAGGACTACTCCTCGAACGCCGATCTCGATGCGTCGACCTTCGCGAACTTCACGACCCAGACGGTCTTTATGAATCCGCAGTCGGCGATCTTCACAACAACCGAGAATCGGGCCGCGCTCTTCTCGGCCATCGACACCAAGACGATCCTCGAGTCGTCGATGGGCGAGCTCGAGGTGCCGACGACGCAGCTGTTCCCCGCCGGCATGCTCGACGAATCGCTCGACAGCCAGGGCGTGGAGTACGACCCGAACGCCCTCGCCTCGCTCGCCGCCTCGGGCATCGCCGCCGGCAAGACCATCCGCATCGGATACGCGGGCAGCTCTCCTGACGGAAAGGCCGTCGCCGACGAGCTCGGCGCCAACCTGTCGAGCGCGGGCCTGCCGGCGGAGTCGATCTCCTACGGCGCGGGCACGATCTACGGACTGGCAGACGACCTCGCGGCGGCCCCCGACATCGTGGTGATGTCGGTCTTCCCCGACGCGGCCCACGTCGACGCCTGGGCCCGCATCCTGTACACGCCGAAGGGCGGCCTCGACGTGATGGCCGCCGAGGTTCCAGGGCTCACCGACGACCTCGATGCCGCGCTCCTCGCCAGCGACAACGAGCCCTACGGAGCAATCGCGAAGAAGGTCATCGACTCGAAGTACTGGTACTCCATCGGCTCGCTGCAGACGACGACGATCACACGCTCCGGCCTCACGGGCATCGATGACGCCCGCAACCTGCTCGAGTACAACGTTCTGCACTTCGCGGCCCTCGGAAACGCGTAACGGCACACGATGAGCGCTCCAGTTCCCGTGGTCGACGTCGATGACCTCAGAGTCACTCTCCGCCGCGGCGCCACCGAGGTAGAAGCCGTTCGCGGCGTCTCCCTGCAGGTGGGCCGCGGCGAGATCCTCGGCATCGTCGGTGAATCCGGATCGGGCAAGAGCGTGCTCGGCCTGAGTCTGATGGCCCTGCTGCCCGCATCGGCCAGGCCGATCGTGACCGGCCGCATCCGGGTTCTCGGAACAGACATGGTGGGAACGAGCGCGAACGACGATCGACTTCTGCGCAAGAAACACATCGGAGCCGTCTTTCAAGATCCGATGACCTCGCTCGACCCCACCATGACGATCGGCAAGCAGCTCGGCGAGGTCACGAGCGACAAGCGTGAGATCGTCAAGCTGCTGGCCGACGTGGGGATCGCCGACCCGGAGACGCGTCTGGAGGCGTTCCCCCATCAGCTCTCGGGCGGCCTTCGCCAGCGCGTGATGATCGCTCTCTCGCTGGCACGCAACCCCTCGCTCATCATCGCCGACGAACCGACGACCGCCCTCGATGTGACGGTGCAGGCTCAGATACTCGACCTGCTCCTCGAGCTGCGCGAGACCAGGGGCTGCAGCGTGGTCTTCGTGACACACGACCTCGGGGTGGCCGCCCAGATCTGCGACAGGATCGCGGTGATGTACCAGGGGCGCATCGTCGAATCGGGCGATGTCGAAGCAGTTCTCGGGCAGCCCCAGCACGACTACACGAAGGGGCTGCTCGCGTCGAAGATCGATCTCGACACACCCCGTGATCGCCCCGTGTCGAGTGCGCACGGCGCAGGTTCGGCCGACCATCTTCCCGAGGTCTGGCCTCCCGTCGTCATGGGTACCCCCGCCGTCTCCGTGGTCGACGTGCACCGCACGTTCAGCAGCGGTCCGATCTGGAAGCGGAGGCACCTCGAGGCCGTTCGCGGGGTGTCGCTCGAGATCGCGCAGGGCGAGTCGGTCGCCCTGGTGGGCGAAAGCGGATGCGGCAAGTCCACGCTGCTCCGGCTGGTGGCCGGCCTCGACTCGCCGACGTCGGGCTCCGTCACCGTGGCCGGTGACGTCGGGCCGCAGATGATCTTTCAGGATGCCGGCAGCTCGTTGACCCCCTGGCTCACCGTCGGCGAGTTACTCGGCGAGCGGCTCAGAGCGGCAGTCCCTGGGATCACGCGACCCCAGATCGATCGCCAGATCGCGGAGACGCTCGAGCGCGTTGGGCTCTCCCCCGAGGTCGCGCGCGTGCGCGGCGCAAGCCTCTCGGGCGGACAACGGCAGCGCGTCGCGATCGGTCGGGCCGTCATCGTGCCGCCGACGGTTCTGCTCTGCGACGAGCCGACCAGCGCCCTCGATGTCTCGCTCGCCGCTACCGTTCTCAACCTTCTGGGTCGCCTTCGCCGGGAGCTCGGCATGTCTGTGCTCTTCGTGACCCACGACCTGGCCGCAGCCCGTCTCATCGCCGATCGAGTCGCGGTGATGAACGGCGGACGCATCGTGGAGATCGGTGATGCGGAGGCGGTCTGCGCGGACCCGCAGAACGACTACACCCGTGCACTGCTGTCGGCGATCCCCGGAACAGAGCTCAGGCGCCCGACGCGAAGCCTGACCGACACCCACAACGAGGAGGGCGGCGCGTGACCGCCATCGAGACACCCAGCACGGCCCGAAGCTCGAAGAAGTGGGCCAGAATGACGGAGCTGCGACGCCACACCACGGCTGTCGACATGGTCGGCCTCGTCGGCCTGGCCCTGCTCGTGCTCATCGCCCTGTTGGCCCCGATGCTCGCTCCGTACAGCCCGATCCTCCGCGCCGGCGAGACGTTCCTGCCCCCGGGCAGCCCCGGCCACCTGCTCGGCACGGACGGCGTCGGCTACGACATTCTCTCGCGCATGCTCTTCGGTCTGCGGTCGAGCATCGCCTCTGCCGCGATCGTGATCACGTCAGGCGTCATCATCGGCGGAATCGTCGGAGTGCTCGCCGGCTCGCTCGGCGGCTGGGTCGACAACGGCCTCATGAGACTCACCGACCTGTTTCTGGCCTTCCCCGGCATCGTCATCGCCATGGCCGTCGCCGCCGCTCTCGGCGCCAGCTTCTCGAGCGCGCTCATCGGCGTGGCCGTGGTCTGGTGGCCCATGTATGCGCGCTTGATCCGAGGCGAGGTGCGATCGTGGGCGGCCCGCCCGCATCTCGAGGCTGCCATCCTGGCGGGTGTGCCGTGGTCTCGCCGGGTTCGCCGGCACCTTCTGCCCGGGGTGACCAGCACGGTCATCGTGACCGCGAGCCTCGACGTCGGCGGTCTCGTCGTCGCCATGTCGGGCCTGTCATTCATCGGGTTGGGCTCGCCCGCTCCCGCACCGGAGCTCGGATCCATGGCCGCACAGGGAATGGAGTATCTGCTCCAGTTCTGGTGGATCCCCGTCATCCCGGGGCTCGGAGTTCTCGTGCTCGCACTTCTGGCGAACCTCGCCGGCGACGCCGTGCGCGATCTGCTGAGCCGACGTTGAGCGAGAACGACCGGGCCGGCTCACTCGCCGGGCCCGCCCACAGCATCCGAACCCCATCGAGCACGAAGGACTGTCGCTGACATGATCATGTTCATCATTCGTCGCATCGCGTCGATGCTCGGCGTGCTGTTCGCCCTCACCGTGGCCCTGTTCGGTCTGCAAGAGCTCAGCGGCGTCGATCCCGCGCGCGCCTATGTGGGAGCGAACGCGTCGGCCGAGGCTCTGGAGCGCACCCGCGTGCAGCTCGGCCTCGACCAGCCCGCGATCGTGCGCTATTTCGACTACCTCGGCGGCCTGTTGCACGGTGATCTCCAGAACTCGCTCCGCACCCGCACGCCCGTCGCCGAAGGCCTCTCCACCGCCTTCCCCGCCACGGTCGAACTCGCTCTGTGGTCGCTGGGCCTCGCGCTCGTTCTGGGCTCGATCTTCGCGGTTCTCACCGTGACGCGCTGGAAGGGCGCGGGCATCGTGCGCGTCGTGCTGCTCTCGGGCGCCTCCGCGCCCACCTTCCTCCTCACCATGCTCGGGCTTCTCTTCTTCTACGGCCAGTTGGGTCTGTTGCCCTCCGGCGGACGCTCGTCGTTCGGGTCGACCTCGCCCGGCCCCACGGGGCTGTTCGTTCTCGACGGGCTGCTGGCCGGTCGAGTCGACGTGGCGACGGATGCGATCTGGCACCTCATCCTGCCCGCCGCGTGCGTGGCGATCTCGCCGGCCGTCGCTATCGGCCGCGTTCTGGTCGACGGGCTGCGGATCAATCTCGTCTCCGATCACGCTCGCACCGCGCGCTCCGCGGGCATGCCAGAGGGGCTCGTGATGCTGCGGCACGCGGTGCGCAATTCCCTCGGCGCCACCCTCTCGATGATCGGCATCCAGGCCGGCCTCCTGCTCGGCGGCCTTGTGGTGGTCGAGAAGATCGTCTCGTGGCCGGGGGTCGGAAGCTATCTCGACAAGTCGGTGCAGGCCAGCGACTTTCCCGGCATAGCCGGCGTCGCCCTGCTCCTCGGAGTCGTCTACGTCGTGCTCAACACTCTCGTCGATCTGCTGCAAGTGGCTGCTGACCGCCGCCTCGTCCTCAGCTGATCAGCCGCACCACAACGGGCATCGCCCGCTTCGAAAGGAAATAATGAACATCGTTGGAAACACCGTCCTCATCGTCGTCGACATTCAGGGCGGCGAGATTCCGCGTGAGGAGTCACGCACCGAGATCCCCTACATGGGAGGACGAACGGAGCGGGCACCCCGCGTGCGGGAGATCATTCGCCACAGCCGCGAAAAGGGCATTCCCGTGGTGTTCATCCAGGAGGTGCACAAGCCCTCGCTCATCGACATCGGCCGTGAGCTCGACGGCGCCGAAGGGCCGCACTGCATCGAGGGGTGGGAAGAGACGGAACTCGCCCCGGGCATCGACCCCCAGCCGGGCGAGTTTCTGATCAAGAAGCGGCGCTACTCGGCCTTCTTCGGCACCGAGCTCGAGATCGTGCTGAAGGCGTACAAGGCCGAGACCCTTCTGCTCATCGGCGGGCTGACCGATGTGTGCGTGCACTACACCGCCGTCGACGCGCACCAGCACGACTACCGTTTCCGCGTGCTCACAGACTGCGTCGGAGGGTCGACGCAGCAGGCGCACGACAACGCCCTCCAGGCGATGCACTATCTGCAGAGGGATTCGCTGGTGACGGCTGCCGACGTGAACGGCTGGCTCGACACGCTCGAGACGCCCGAGCCCGCTCCGCTCGTGCACGAGCTGCTTCGCTGAGGTGACCCCGCACATCCGCATCGTTTTATGGCATGACTGACGCTCGCGAGCGGCGCCCTCGACTCTGGCCGCTGGCTCTCGGAACGTTCGCGATCGGCTTCGGTTCCAACGTCGTCACAGGCCTCCTGCCTTCGATGTCGACGGAGCTCCACGTGGGCTTCGCCGATGTCGGACGGCTGGTGAGTTTCTATGGCATCGCCTACGCCATCTCGACTCCGCTCGTCGCGCTCTTCGGAGAGCGACTGCCGCGGCGGGCGCTGATGCTCACAGCCCTCGCCCTCTTCGCCGCTGCAAGCGTCGCAACGGCGCTGGCCACCGACTACGAGACCCTCTCCGTGATCCGCGCGCTCAGCGCGATCGCCGCGGGAGGCTTCACCCCGACGGCCACCGTGCTGGCGTCACAGCTCTCGGCCCCCGCCATGCGCGGGCAGGCACTGGCCACCGTGTTCGGCGGGCTGACCACCGCGACCGTCGTCGCGGCGCCGGCCGGCAACATCCTGGGCCCGGCGATCGGCTACCGCGGCGTCTACCTCATGACCGCGGGTCTCGCGGTGATCGCCTTTCTCGCCGTGATGCTGCTGGTCGATCGTTCTCGGCTCGGGCCGGTGGATGCGCCAGCAACGGTCAGCATGAGTCCGCCCGGAGTCGAGACGGTGGCGCCGGCAGGTACCTCTGTCTCGACCCCGAGCCGGTCACCGGCCGCTGCGTCGGGGCGACGCGGTCTGCCCTCTCCGCTCGTTGCGCTCGTTCTTCTCGTGTCGATGGTCGAGACGATCGCGGCCTTCACGGTGCAGACGTACGCGTCGCCGCTGTTGACGGCCATCTCGGGTGCCGACGGCGTCTCGCTCAGCGCACTGCTGCTCTCATATGGAGTCGCTGGCGTTCTCGGCAACATCGCCGGTGGCCGCATGGCCGACCGGCTGGGGGCGGCGCGCACCCTGTGGCTGTGCTTCTTCGGGTGCACGGTTGCACTCGTTCTGCTTCCCGTCGCCGGGGCGACCGTTCTCGGCTCCGCCATCGTCTTCGCCGCGTGGGGCTTTCTTGCCTGGGCAGGTAACGCCCCTCTGCAGGGAATGCTCATTCAGCTCGCCGGACGCTTCGGCCAGCTCGTCGTCGCCCTCAACTCGTCGGTGATCGCCCTCGGCATAGCGGCAGGCGCGATCATCGGCGGAGCCATCATCGGCGGAGGCGCAATTCTCGGCGTGGCCTACTGGGGAGCGGCGATCATGGGACTCTCGCTCGTGCTGGTGACGTTCGTGGTGCGAAGCAAGCAGCTCGCCGCCTGACCTGCGGCTACACGACGGTCAGGGCTACACGACGGTCAGAATGACCCGCTGGTACCCCTTCAGCGCTGGAACCCCGCCGTCGACCGCCTCGACGATCGCGTGGATCGTCTGCCCGGCGACCGCATCGCCGGGAATCTCGACGACGGTCGCCGTTGAGCCTTCGCGCGAGAGCTCGACAACTCCGTCGTAGCTGCCCGCCTCTCGGTAGTGCCACCATCGCACCGCCACGGCGTCGCCATCGGGATCCGAGACAACCGCCGACAGCTCGAGCTGCTCACCTGCCCGTACGTTCAGATCGACCCGCTCGACCGTCACGACGGGAGCATGATTCGCCCCGCCGAAAGTGGGCTGAACGCTCCACTGCAGTCGCGCCGCGAAGTCGTTCTGGGCATCGGCGAACCACCTCGTCACTGAGTACTCATCAAATGCTGCTTCATTGGGCGCCGCGCCATCGGCGCGCGTGTCGTTCGCGCCATGCGTCTCCCACATATCGGGGCCGTCGTCGACGCGTCGCGCCCGGCCGCCCCATCCGCCGTGCCCCGGATGCTCGTGGCCGCGCAGCCCGGGAACCAGCAGGTTGAGCATGTTGGTCGTGTCGCCCTCGGAGATCCACTCGCCGAGCGGCTGCGGGTCGACCCACACGGCGTAGCCGAGCTCTCGCAGCTCGTCGGCGCTCAGTCCGCTCAGGTGAAAGTAGTCAGTGAAGTCGCCCGGCACCATCTGGCGCCCGTCGCCCCAGGTGCGGTAGAGCGCGCCGAGCGGCCCGACGGATGTGACGTGGTCGCGCATCCATTCGGCCCCGAGATACTGCAACTCGGGCGGCTCGATGACCCGGCGTGCGAGATAGCCCCAGGCCATGGTGGCCACATCGGTGACCCGGATGTCGGGCCAGACCGGACGGATATAGCTGTCGTAGGTGCCGTCTTGCGACGCGAACTTGGTGATCACGGCCTTGCGCGAGACGGCGGCGTGGATCTCGGGCCACTCGGGTGAATCGGCGAACTGCTCTTCGATCGACATCAGGGCGCGCGCGATGGTGCTCGTTCCGGCCCACACCTGCAGGTGAACGGGTCGGTCGTCGTCGTCGAGCAGCGTTTCGGCGATCAGCCGGGAGCCCGGAGTCTCTTCGGAGACGTCTCCCTCGAACTCGACGTTGCCCATGCGCACGACTGCTCGCAGGGCATCGGCGCTCGGGTACCGGGGGTCATGAACGAGGAGGTTCGGGTGCACCTGCTCGTAGGCGTCGATCGCGTCGTCGATGAACCGTTCGCCGGGAGCCCAGCGCCACGACAGCTGCGGCTCGGTGTACTCGCGGTCGGGCAGGAAGAACGGCGTCTTTCCGTCGCCCGACCAGTGGAAGCGGCTGCTGGCGTAGACGAGGCCCGCGACGTCGAGCTCGTTCGTGTAGAGCAGAAAGCGGATCATCGAGTTGAGGTCGTCGAGCTCCGGGTCGGCCGTTACGATGGTGCGGGCGCGGGCGGGGCCGACGGAGGAGACATCAACGCTGAGGGTCATGGCTCAAATCCTAGCGAGCGCTCGGTTTTTGGCAAGCGGATGTGGTCTTGGTACTCCGCCTCCCATTTGGCCTCGGGCAGGGCAGACTTGTATCACCGCCCTCGATCCAGTGGAGAACCATGTCTGAAGCAGTCGTCGTCACCGTCACGTTCCGCCCCGTCGCCGGTGCGCGTGACGAACTCGTGAAGGCCCTCTCGGCGGGCATCGCCGAGGTGCACACCGAGACGGGATGCGAGCTCTACGCGATTCACGACGCTCCCGACGGAACGATCATCATGCTCGAGAAGTGGAGCTCGGCCGAGGATCTCGATGCCCACAGCAAAGGCGACATCGTGGCGCGCATGAACGCGACGCTCGTCGGTCTGCTCGAGTCCGCACCCGAGATCACCCTGCTGTCGCCGATTCCTGCGGGAAGCAGCTACCAGGGCAAGCTCTGATGGCCGGCGCGAGCGCCGGCGGCACCGGCTCGGGCCGCGAACTCGTGATCGTGGGCGGCGTCTCCGGGTCGGGAAAGTCGACCGTCGGAGCACTGCTCGCCCAGCGCCTCGAGGTGCCCTTCATCGACGCCGACTCGCTGCACCCCGAGGCGAATGTCGCCAAGATGGCGGCCGGCCTGCCCCTGGATGACATCGACCGCGAGCCCTGGCTGGTGCGCATCGGCGAGGTTCTGGCGGAGCACGACTCCTCGGGCCTGGTACTCGCGTGCTCGGCGCTCAAGCGTCGCTACCGCGACACCATCCGCTCGGTTGAGCCGTCGACGATCTTCATCACCCTCTCCGGGCCTCGCGAGCTGATCGCGGCCCGCATGAACGCGCGCACCGAGCACTTCATGCCGGCATCCCTGCTCGACTCGCAACTCGCGGCGTTCGAACCGCTCGAGCCGGGCGAGACGGGCGCCGATGTCTCGGTCGACGCAGACATCGACGACATCGTCACCGCGGCATTCCGCGTGGTGCGCCCCGCCTGACACTCCAGCGCCGCAGCCGCCGACGGCCAGCCGCAGATGGCCAGCCGCAGGGCCGGCCGTCGGCATCCGGCGCCCGTTTTCAGGAGAAACGAGCCTCTCGCGTACGAAACTCGCTCATAACGCCTGTTTTTCCTGCAGAGCAGCGCGCATCCCGGGAACGACGCTCGCCGGGGTCAGGCCCGCAGAGGGATCGACCCCACCAGCACTCCGACCGCGAGCATGGCGAGCGAGACGACCACGGCCCGCCACAGCACTTTCTTGTGGTGATCGCCGAGGTTGACGTTGGCGAGCGAGACGAGCAGCAGGATCGCCGGCACGAGCGGGCTCTGCAGATGCACGGGCTGGCCGGTGATCGACGCGCGGGCCATTTCGACCGGGGTGATGCCGAAGTGCGACGCGCTCTCGGCGAGAACGGGCAGTATGCCGAAATAGAACGCGTCGTTCGACATAAAGAACGTGAACGGGATCGACAGCACACCGGTGATGACGGCGAGGAAGGGACCCATCTCCGCCGGGATCCCTTCGGTGATCCAGGAAGCCATCGCAGTCACCATTCCGGTGCCATTGAGAACGCCGACCAGCACTCCGGCCGCGAGAACCATCGAGACCACGCCGACGATCGACGGCGCGTGGGCCACGATCTCGTCGGCCTGACTCTTGAGCTTCGGAAAGTTCACGATCAGCGCGATGGATGCACCCACCATGAAGACGAACGCCAGCGGAAAGAGATCGAGAACGAGCAGCACCATAACGGCGACCGTCAGAATGAGGTTGAACCAGATGAGCTTCGGGCGCAGCGTCGCCCGGTTCGGGTCGAGCATCGTGTCTGCCATGGCCGTGTCTGCGGCATCCACCAGCGACGTCGCCGCGACCGCGCCACGGGCGCCGCGCACGGCGACGAAGTTGCCGGTGTGCAGTGTCACGGCCGCGCCCGGCTTCGACCCGGCGCCGCGGAACAGGCGGGGAGCGCCGAAGATGCCGTCGCCGCGGGTTCCATCGATGCGCGTGGTGTCGATCGACCCTGCCAGCCGTCGACGCTCGCCCAAGCCGAGGAACCAGGCGAAGGCGAGGGTGATGATGAGCCCCGCGCCCAGGGAGGGCAGCATGGGAACGAAGATCGCCGTCGGCTCCAGCGAGAGGGCGGATGCCGCGCGCACCGTCGGGCCGCCCCAGGGCACGATGTTGAGGGTGCCGTTCATCAGACCCGCCACGCAGGTGAGCACCACCGGGCTCATTCCCAGCCTCAGGTAGATGGGCAGCATGGCCGAGGTCGTGATGATGAACGTCGTCGATCCATCGCCGTCGAGAGAGACCGCTCCTGCCAGCAGCGCGGTGCCCAGCACCACCTTCGCCGGGTCGTCGCCGAGCAGGCGAGTGATCAGCCGGATGAGCGGATCGAAGAGACCGACGTCGATCATGATGCCGAAGTACATGATCGCGAACATCAGCAACGCGGCTGTCGGCGCCATGGACTTGATCGCGTCGATCACCATGTCTCCGAGTCCGAACCCCGCGCCCGCAAAGAGGCCGAATATGGTGGGCACAACGATCAGCGCGACCATCGGGGTCAGTCGACGGGTCATGATGAGCGCCATGAACGCGAGGACCATCGCGAATCCGAGGGCGACCAGCGTGCCGTCCGATGGAGTGAAGGCCAGGTCGTAGCCCTCCTCCTCTGCGGCGGCGGCCGCGAGGCCAGTGAGAACCGGGGGCATCTCGACTCCTTTGTCTGCGGTCTACGCACATCGTCGACCGGATCCAGTGAATCTAGGGACTTCTCGCCTGCCACGCGCGCTATCTCTCATTGGCGGACCTTCTGCGCGAAGCGCGAGTTCAGCGCATTATGCTCACGGTGGAGGAATGATGAGGTTCGCAACCCGGGTGGTGCTGTTGCAGACGGCGACGGCCGTCGCCGTGGTCGCGGTCTGCGCCGTGGTCTTCCTGCTCCTCGGCATTCAGCAGTTGCGAGCCGAGGCCGAGACTTCTGCTCTCAACATCGCTCGCACTCTCGCCGTCGACCCGCAGGTGCGCGCCGACGTGACCGAGATGAGCGCCGACCCGGGCACGCCCAGCGCGGCCGAGCTTCGAGACGGCGAACTGCAACGACTGGCCGGCGCGGTGACCGAACGCACCGGCACGCTGTTCGTTGTGATCACCGACGATCACGGGATTCGCCTCGCCCACCCCGACGCAGACGCTCTCGGCCAGCCCGTCAGCACCGATTACCGCGAGGTGCTCGCCGGAAAAGAGGTGGTGACCTGGGAGCAAGGCACCTTGGGTGTTTCGGCGCGGGCGAAGGTGCCCGTGCTGCCTCCCGACGGCGAGGGCACTGCACCCGTCGGCGAAGTGAGCGTGGGGTTCGAGCCGTCGAGCGTCTTCTCCGATCTCCCTACACTGATCGGCGGAATCGTCGCCGCGGCCGGTGTCGCTCTGCTGCTGGCGGCACTCTCCGCGATGCTCTTACGACGACGATGGGAGCGCCTGACGCTCGGCCTGCAGCCCGAAGAACTCGTGGCGCTCGTGCAGAATCAGGCAGCGGTGCTCGACGGCGTCGGCGACGGCGTCGTGGCACTCGACGCCGACGGCATGGTGCGTCTGTGCAACGAAACCGCCCGCGAGCTGCTCGACCTCGCCGATCCGGAGGGCAAGAGCCTCGCCGCTCTCGGCGTCGCACCGGACATCCTTGTGGCCGTGCGCGAGGGAACGGCGGGAGACGGCATCGTGTCGGGAGGTCGGGTGCTCTATGTCGATGCGCAACCGGTGCGACGCGATGGGCGCGATCTCGGCACGGTGCTGATCGTGCGCGATCGCACCGACCTGATGGCGCTGAGCGAACGCCTCGAGACAGTGCGTGCGATGACGAGCGCGTTGCGGGTGCAGCGACATGAGTTCGCCAACCGTCTGCACGTGGCGGTCGGCCTTCTCGACGCAGGTCGCGGGCCCGAGGCGCGAGAGTTCCTCGGCGAACAGCTGCAACGCGGTCCGGTTGACTACCCCGTGGAGAACATCGATCTGATCGGCGACGCGCTGCTGCACGCGCTCATCGGCGCGCATGCGCTGGAAGCGGGCGAGCGCGGCGTACGCCTCTCTGTCGCTGCCGACTCGCTGCTGCTGTCACCGCTGCGCGAGGTCGAAGACGTGGCCGCCGTGCTCGGCAACCTCGTCGACAACGCCGTGCGGGCCGCGGTCGCAGGGAGCGAGCCGCGCAGCGTGAGCGTCGGCTGTTACGGCGACGGGCCCGACCTCGTGCTGACCGTCTCCGACTCCGGGCCGGGCGTCGCGAGCGACGTCGGCCTCTTCCATCGCCGCGAGAGCTCTCGTGACGACAGCTCTCGTGGCGAAACAGACCGCATCCATGGGCTGGGAGTCGGTCTGCCTCTGTCGCGAGAGCTCGCCCGCCGTCGCGGCGGCGACGTCTGGCTCATCGAATCAGGCAGACCGGATGCCGACCAGCCAGGCCCGGGTTCCGCCCAGGCTGCGGGCTCGGCTGCTGACCGGGGCGCCTCGGGCACTGACCGGGTCGCCTCGGGTGCCGTCTTCGGAGCACGCCTGCGCGATGTGCTCGAGACCACACCACTTGAGGTCACATCGCTCGAGACCGCACCCCTTGAGACCGCTCACCCCGCAAAGGACGTTGCTCCATGACCGCACCTGTTCGCGTCCTTGTTATCGAAGACGACTTTCGCGTCGCAGGACTGCACCGCGACATCGTCGACGAGCGGCCCGGTTACCTGGCCCTCGAGCCGGCCCGGACGCTGGCCGAGGCGATGACGACGGTTCGCGCGGAGCATCCTGACCTGCTGCTTGTCGACGCATTTTTGCCCGATGGCGACGGGGTCGCTTTCATTCGCGATGTCGGCGTCGATGCGTTCGTGCTCTCGGCTGCGACCGACGCACGCACCGTGCGGCGTGCGCTGCGCTCGGGTGCGCTCGGTTATCTGGTCAAACCGTTTGCACGGTCTGCGCTTACCGACTTGCTGGATCGTTATCTGCGCTTTCGCAACATTCTCGACGACGACCGCCCAGTCGCCCAAGAAGACATCGATCGCGCGCTGGCGATCCTCCGAGCGGGCGGCGACACACTCTCGGTCTCTCGTTCCGCGACCGAGCAGGTGCTTCTCGAGGCGCTCGGAGATGCCGAGTCGTCGGCCTCGGAGATCGCCGACCGCGCCGGAGTTTCGCGGGCCACCGCGCAGCGGCATCTGTCGGCGATGGCCGGGCGCGGAGTGGTCGATGTGCGGTTGCGTTATGGCACGACCGGTCGCCCCGAGCATCGCTACCTGCGGGTGCACGCGTGAGCCCGATCGCACGGTGAGTAACGCGCTGCCATCCCGAAGCCAACGAACGAACAACGCCAACGCCGGCTACGGCTACGGCTACGGCTACGGCTACGGCTACGGCTACGGCAGCAACGCTCCACTACGGCAGGTGTACTCCTCGATCACGACACCTGAATCGAACGATCGGGTTCTGGTCAAAGTAAAGGTCCGCGGCTTGTAGGGAGTATTGCCGAACATGTCGATTCCAGAGCCGAAGACGACAGGATTTCGTTTCAGAACGAGGCGGTCGATCTCAGGCAGAAGTGTGCCTGCCAACTCGCCACCACCACAGAGCCAGATATCCAGACCATCTTCTCGTTTCAAGCTGCGAACCAAGGCAAGTGGATCATCAGTGAGGGTGATCGCCGGATCGACTGCGCGTGAATGGCGGCTCGCCACAATTTGCTTCAGGTGCGGGTAGGGGCTGGTGATACCGATTTCAAGCGCAGGGGCGAGGGTGTTCCACCCCATGATCACCGTATCGAATCGCGTCTTCGGCGGCTCGATTCCCAGCGCCGCATGCGCGTGGCCTGGCAGCGCATCCGCGTACTCGCCGAACACCACGGACGCGTGGTCGCCTTCAACGAGGAACGCGTCGAACCCGCCAGTCGGGTCGGCTATGTACCCGTCGATACTCGCGGCGATGTAATAGATGAGTTCTCGCATTATGTCTCCAATCACGACATTTGTTGTGGTTAAACTACAACAGCGGTCGTGGTTTGGCTAGCATGATTCATATGGCACGCAACGATGAACGACGCTCCGCTCTGGCCGATGCCGGGATCCGCGTGCTCGCCGAGGAAGGAGCCCGGGGTCTCACCCACCGAGCCGTCGACTCTGCGGCGGGCACGCCACGCGGCACCGCTTCGAACTACTTCCCCACCCGCGACGATCTCATCTCTGCACTGGTCGACCGCATCGGAGAGCGACTCACACCTCATCCCGAGGCAGTTTCTTCGCGCTCAGCCCGGCTCCCCGACCGAAAGTTGTTCGCCGACTACCTGCGTGACGTCGTGCGGAGACTCAGCGCCGACCCGCATGTGTCACTAGCTCTCTTCGAACTGCGCCTAGAGGCTGCGCGACGCCCCGCCGTGGCCGAGGCGCTCGGGGCGTGGCGACAGCGAGCATTCCAGGATGACGTCGCATTCAACGAAGGCTCCGGCCTGCCCGGGGGACAGACCGAAATCGCCTTGTTCCACTACGCCATCGACGGACTGATGCTCGACAAACTCACCGCACCAATCGACACCGGGCTGTCCATTGACGCCGCTATTGACGAGTTCGTCGACCGCCTAATTCGGTAGTCATGGTCGCGACACTCGCCCGACACCCATCACAGGGCGGCCGACGCGAAGTCCTGCACCAAAACAATCGATGTTTGACTCTCCAGTATCAGCTCATTACCAACCCCACCCCGCTCTCTGCTGCCCCGCTGCCCGGGCCGGACTCCGCCGACCGCGCCATCCGGGCTCACGCACGTGCGGCTTGCCGTTGATCATCACGAGTTGCCAGGCCGAGGTATGGATCGTGGCGTGATGGAACGGGCATAGCAACGCCAGGTTGTCGATATCGGTACGACCGAGAAGAAAAGTGCTGCTGACCCACGGCACGACATGGTGCGCCTGACATCGCGATGGCGGCACCGTACATCCGGGAATCACACAGCCCCCGTCGCGCGCGGCGAGGGCTCTTCGTTGTCGGCGACTGGCCAGCCGCTTGGTCTTGCCCTGGCTCAACACCTGACCAGACGAGCCGAAGACGGTCGCTGTGAGGTCTGCATCGCACCCGAGCATCTGGATCGTGCTCATCGGAATCGGTTCTGTGCTGCCGTCTATCCACCCGACGCCGCTCCCCGCTTCGAGGTCGCTCACCGTGACGTGCACGTTGGCTGTGGGCGCGGAGCCGTTCAGTCGAGATGCCGCCGGCGACGCAGCCGCCATCTCGATGAGAGCCATCACCGCATCGAGAAGCTTCTGCTCTGACGTGCGCGAATCGACCACCACGAGGCCATCCGGGTCGGTGGTTCCATGCACGACCGCGCTGTCACGTTCGCCAACACCGCCATCGCCGAACCTCGGCGCCTCCGGATCAGCGGTGCGCGGGCTCAGAATCGAGTCGACCGCCGCAAGGAACATGCCCAGCTGCAGAGGGGGAAACGCGTACCGCCCGCGAGCCATTCCATCAGCCCCCACCTTCGGGTAGCTGAACCCGCGCAATTGCTGCTTGACAGCATCCCGAGGTTCGGCCCCGTCAGGGTCGAGATACTCACGGATGCGACTGGCAAGGCGAGCGAGGCCGTCGACCGTGTGGCGGGGCGCCGGCAAGCCCATCTCGTGACTATCGCCTTCAACAACCTCAGTGGCGGCGTCGACCAGGCATCGTTCGGCCTCGTCGACCGCCTCGGACCATGTGACACGCGACACCACCTCGGAAAGAGTGCGGCAGATGATGGATGCCGCATCGACTCCGAGAGCCCCCGAGAACACGGCCCGCTCGACCTCGGGGAATCTGCTCGGCAGTGATAGCCCCGTAGGAGAGATCGAGGAACGCACCTGCCGCCCCAGAATCATGCGCCCCGCGGCCGTGCGCTCAGATATGTTCGCGGTGGCCGCGACCAGCTTCTTGGCAGTCGCAAACCCGTGTCGGTATGCCAGGCCGGAGCCCTCGAGCTCACGGCGCGACTCGTGCTCGACCTCTGCTGCCACCCACATGCGGGCTGCATCACCGGCCCGGCCAATCTCTTCCCACGCGTGCACCGCCTCGAGTAGGCCATCGCCCGACACGGCAGCCGACCCCGCACCGCGCTGCTCGTCGAGCAGCTCACGCAGACGCGCGGCAATGTCGCCGAGCGATGCGTCGTGAAGATCCATACGAGAATTCAAACAGCAGCCACTGACATTAGGTTCGAGCCATCAAAACAGCTTTGATCAGGACATATACCTGTGGATAACTCACCCAACCATCCCCCTGTGGAGTACGGGACGCCCAACCACGCGCACGCCCGCCGAGCCACATCGCCCGACCCTGGCTAGCATCAGAACCATGCCCATAAAACTGGAGAACGTCGGCATCGCCGTGACCGACCTCGACGCCACGATCGCCTTCTTCACCGACCTCGGCCTCACACTCCTCGGCCGAGACGAGGTCAGCGGGGAGTGGGCCGACACCGCCGTCGGCCTCGACGGCAACCACGCGAAGATCGCACTGCTGCAGACCCCCGACGGCAACGGCCGAATCGAGCTCTTCGAGTACATCAACCCCGACGCCATCGAGACGTCGCCCACCCTGCCGAACGAGATCGGCATGCACCGGGTCGCGTTCTCGGTCGACGACATCGATGAGTCGCTCGCGATCGCGGCGAAACATGGATGCACCCCGCTTCGCGGGGTGGCGACCTACGCGGACATCTACAAGCTCACCTACGTGCGAGGCCCCAGCGGCATCATCGTGATGCTCGCGCAGGAGCTGCAGAAGAGCGCTGCACCAACCGAGTAGCTATCTCTGCCCGCGCCCTGAGAGCGTTACGGGGTCAGGCTCCAAGCCTGGCGCCTGGCGCCTGACCCCGACACCTCAGTGCTGGGGAGCGTTCGCCGCGGCGAGGAGTCCCTCGACCATCGCCCGGTCGATCGGCATCCCCGGGAATCCGGCAATCCGACCGATCGGGAACGCGCCCATCATCTTCTGCATCGCCTCATCGTCCGGCATCAGCGCGGAGGCCGCGCCGCCCAACGTCTCGGTCAGCTGCTCGAACGCCTGTGCCACGAGCGGGCCTGCCACGGGGTGCGCAAGCACCTCGCCGATCGAGGAGTTCATCGTGAGGGGCAGCACAACGGCGTCTCCCGCAACGGCGAGCGTGGCCGTCGACCGAATGTCACGGCTGGAGGCGGCAGCCTCCACGGTGTACTCGCCCGATTCGACGATCCACTGATCCACTCGCACGTCCCAGTACGCGAGGTCAGCGCGGCGGACGAGCAGCACAACCTCGCGCGTCTCGCCGGGCTCGAGCGCGACGTTGGCGAACGCCTTCAGCTCTCGCGGTGCACGCTGAACGATAGACGAGGCGAGCGAGGTGTAGACCTGCACGACCTCGCGTCCTGCAACCGACCCGGTGTTCGTGACGGGCACGCGCACCTCGATGTCGCCATCGGCCGTCTCGCTCGCGGCGACCTGGCCATAGGCGAACGTCGTGTACGAGAGTCCGTGCCCAAACGGGAACGCGACATCCTGCGATCGGGCGTCATACGCGCGGTAGCCCACAAGAATGCCCTCGCCGTAACGCACGTGCCCGAGCTCGCCGGGGAAGTTGCCGAACGAGGGGTTGTCTGAAAGCCGCAGCGGGATCGTCTCTGTGAGCTTGGCCGAGGGGTTCACGACACCGTAGAGAACGTCCGCCGTCGCTCCGCCGCCGGCCTGCCCGAGCAGCCACCCGTCGAGGATCGCCGGCACCTCGGAGGCGAACGGCAGCGCGACCGCGCCTCCGTGGGAGAGGACGACGACGGTGCGAGGGTTGACCGCACGCACCGCGTCGACCACAGCGAGCTGCTCGACAGGCAGGTCGATGTGCTCGCGGTCGTAGCCCTCCGACTCGTCGCGGGCCGGAAGCCCGAGGAAGACGACGGCCACCTCCGCAGCTGCAGCCGCAGCGACCGCCTCCGCGCGCAGCGCGTCGACATCGGCGTCGGCATCGCCCGAGCCTCCAAGCGTGAAGCCCGGCGCGAAGACGACCTCGCCCGTCGCGAGCGCACGGATCTCATCGAGCGCGGCATCCAGGCGCGTGGGGTTGATGAGCGACGATCCCGCACCCTGGTAGCGGGGTGTGCGAGCGAACTCGCCGATGACGGCGATGCGGGCATCCCTGCTCAGCGGCAAAACCGCGTCGTCATTCTTCAGCAGCACGATCGAACGACCCGCCGCTTCGCGCGCAAGCGCGTGATGCGCGTCGACGTCGAGCGGGCCGGGCGCCGCCGGACGGACCTGCGCCTTGCCCACGAGATCGAGGATGCGTGCCGCGGCGACATCCAGCGTCGCCTCGGGCACGGAGCCATCCTGTACAGCCGCGACCAGTTGCGCGTCTGTAACGCCGCCGCTCGCCGGCATCTCGAGGTCGAGACCGGCGGCGAGGGCGGCGACCCGGTCGTTGACCGCACCCCAGTCCGAGACCACAAGGCCCTCGAAACCCCACTCGTCGCGCAGCACCTGCGTCAGCAGCCACGGATCTTCAGAGGCGTACACGCCGTTGATGCGGTTGTAGGAGCACATGACCGTCCACGGCTGCGCGTCCTCCACGACGCGCTGGAACGCGCGCAGGTAGATCTCGCGCAACGGCCGAGGGTCGATGTCGCTGGAAACACGCATCCGGTCGGTCTCTTGGTTATTCGCGGCGAAGTGCTTGAGCGAGGTGCCGACCCCCTGCGACTGGATGCCGCGCACGAGAGCCGCCCCCAGGACACCGGCGACGATGGGGTCCTCCGAGAAGTATTCGAAGTTGCGTCCGCACAGCGGCGAGCGCTTGATGTTGACCCCAGGCCCGAGGAGCACCGCGACGTCCTCTATGGCCGACTCCACCCCGAGGGCGACGCCGACACGCTCGGCGAGCTCGGGATCGAACGAGGATCCGAGCCCGACGGCGGGCGGAAAACAGGTCGCCGGAACGCTCTCGGCGATTCCGAGATGGTCGGTCGATCCGACCTGCTTGCGCACGCCGTGGGGCCCGTCGGTCACGAAGATCGAGGGGATGCCGGCGCGCTCGATGGCCTTCGTTGTCCAGAAGTCGGCACCGCTGGTCAGCGATGCCTTCTCCTCGAGCGTGAGGTCGGCGGCGGCAGTGGGAGAGGTGGAGTCGGTCACGACGGGCCTTTCATTGGGAGGGATCAGCGGACTGCTTTGATGGGCCATACGGCAAAGGCACCGAGCACGCTCAGCGCGATGCCGACCGGGAACAGGCCCGCGTAGCCGAATGCGAGAACGATGAGACCTCCGACACCGGGGGCGAGGGTCTGCGGCAGGGTCGCGGCGATGTTGACGACGCCGAGGTCTTTCGCGAACGACTTGGCAGACGGCAGCACCTCGCTGACAAGCGCGGTGTCGACGGCCTGGAACATGCCGAAGCCGAGGCCGGAGATCAACGAGAACACCATCCAGACCTCGATAGTGGGCCAGATCCACGGCAGCAGCAGGGCGATGCCCACAACGGTCGATGAGGCGAACACGAAGATCTTGCGGCGGCCGAGCTTGTCCGACAAAGGACCCGCGAGGATCGTCGAGACGAGGATGCCGGCGAGGCTCAGCAGGCCCAAGACCGGGATGACCGTGGCCGGGTCGGCAACGTGGAAGTAGTCAGTCAGCAGGAAGAACTGGTAGCCGGTGACGGAGAAGTAGCCCGTGTAGAGCAGCAGGCGACCGGTGAAGGCCCAGAAGAAGTCGCGGTGTACAACCGGGTTGATCCAGAACGTACCGACAAAGTCGCGCAGCCGGAAGGGCTCGACGACGATGTCGCGACTGGAGTGGTCGGGGTTGACGGCGATGAAGATGGCGAGCATCACGACAGCGAAGACGGCGAAGACGATGTAGCCGGCCGCGATGCTGCCGAGGAACATCGACGCGAGGATCTGCCCGCCGAGCGCGCCCACCATGAGGCCGATGCCGCTGAGCGCGGCAAACGTGCCGCGTCGGCGCACGGGCACCCGGTCGGGCATGATCGCGCTCAATGGTCCCTGCGCGAAGTTGTACGAGATCTGCACGAGCGTCCACGCGATCGTGATCCCGACGAGCGAGTTCGCGAACGCGAGGCCGACGAGCGCGAGGCCGCCCGCGAGCACGCCGAGGAACATCCAGGGTGCACGTCGCCCGAAACGCGAGCGGGTGCGGTCGGAAAGCTGCCCCGCGATCGGCTGGGCGATCATCGCGGCGAGCGCGCCGATCGTGGCGGCGATGGCGAGGTTGGCCACCTTGTTCTCGGAGTCGAGGTTGGCGATCTGCTGCGGCAGCAGGATGCCGGGAATGGCTCCCCAGATCACGAAGATCGAGAAGTTGGCGGGGATGATCCACCAGAGGAGGCGGTTCACTGTTCCTCGCACGGGCGGGGGCGGATCGTCGGAGCCACTCGCTGTGGCGACGAACGTGCCCTTTGTGATCGGCGAGCTCTGTGGAGGAACGGAATTGGACGACAGTGTCATGGGTATTCGCCTTCGGGTGAAGGACGTCTTCGTTGACGTCGTGAAAACCATATGGCATTCGGTGTTCGTGGACAAGTGGCGATTGCTGTTTACTCGAGGCATGTCAAAACGAGGTTCGTACGCCAAGGGCGTCGCCAAGCGCGAGGAGATCCTGGAGCGTGCCCTGGAGGTCGTCGCACAGCACGGCTACCAGGGAGCGTCCGTCAAGGAGATCGCCGAGGCGGTCAGTCTCAGCCAGGCCGGCCTGCTGCACTACTTCACGAGCAAAGAGGAACTCTTCGCCGAGATCCTCCGCACACGTGACAAGCACGACCAAGCAGCGTTCGCCGAACCCGAATCCATGGTCGACCCGACGGCGTTCCGACGAAGCTACCTTGCGGTCGTCCGGTACAACGCGCAGGTTCTCGGGCTCGTGCACCTCTTCGCACGCATGAACGTCGATGCTGCATCACCGGAACACCCGGCACATGCATACTTCCGCGAGCGGGGCGTCGGCTTGCGCGGCATGCTCTCCGATATCGCGCGCACGGCATGGGAGGGCGAGACTGGCCCCGCAGGAATGCGTCCCGAGCAGTTCGCCGCGATCGTCCAAGCGGTGACCGACGGTCTGCAGGCCCAATGGATGCTCGACCCCGAGATCGACATGGCGGGTACGATCGACGCGCTTCTGGCCGCCCTTATTCCCGGATCCGCAGCTCCGGGGGATGCCGACTGAGCATCAGTCGGCCAGGATCCGCCGCCGTGCCATCCACACCACGACTAACCCGAGCCCCACCGCGACAAGCACGCCCCCGCCCACCCCACCGGCGAAGCTCACAACGGTCAAGCCGACGGCAACCCCAGCAAGAATCACCGCATCGGCCTGCCACGCGGCCACCACAAGAGCCGATGCATCCCCCGCGGGCGTCGGTACCGGAGCCATCAACGTCAGCGGCAGCGGGCCCTTCGCCGAGTCATACACGCGCACGAGAACGAGCAGCAGCACGCTCAGCACGGCCGCCGCGAGCGCGGGCCACACAACGGCGCCCCACAGTAGAACACCCACAACGACTCCCGCAGCGGAGAACACCACGCCCCCGACCACCGGCAGCACCGTGTGCAACCCGACGAGCCTCAGCGTCGAGACGCCATACAGCGGGGGCGCCGCCGCGACCTCGGCCACGTGGCGGAATCCGTCGCTCCACACCCCCAGCGCGAGGAACCCCACGATCGCCGCGGCGCAGGCTGCGATCCACACCGCGACCCCGGATGCGCCGACCGCCACCACGATCAGCAGACCGAACCCGAGGCATCCGGCGCACGCCAGAACGAAGCGCGCCGGCGTGCGCAGCGAGCCCACGAGATCGCGCCGCGCGAATACCCACACCAAGCCACCCCACCGACCGCCACCACGGCCACCTCGGCCCATCGCCGACAGCCCGCGCCCGCGCCGCGGAACGGCCCTGAACTCCCCCATCGCCATCGCCAGATCTCCCGTGAAGGCGAGCGTTCCGGCGGTCTGCCAGCGCTGAGCCTGGGCGAGCAGCGCGGGCCCGCGAAGCCCGTCGAGCAGCATCGGAATCACCGCGAGCGCCGCCGCGGCCAGAAGCCCGAGTCCGCCCAGAGAGAGGCCGGCGTCAGCCACGTCAGCTGCCGCCGGAAACAGGGAAGCGAACCATCCCCACGGCAGCACACTGGCGCTCCCGGGCACCACCACCCACGCGGCCCACGTCGCCAGAACGCCAACGACGATCCATGCGCGAACCGCAGCCGACGCGCGCTGGCCGAGCAGCCAGCATCCGCCGCACACCACGCCGATGAGCGCCCCCGCAACCGCGAACACGATCGCGCCGGCCACCGAGGTGGTGCCCACGGCAACGAGAACGAGCGCAACGAGCAGCGCGATTCCCGCCCCAGCCACCGCAAGCGCAAGCACGCTTCGCGCCACCGGTCTCAGCAGGGTACGGCGCCGCGGATGCCCATTGCCAGCCACCGCAAACACGAGAAACGGCGACAGCAGGGCCGGCCCGCGAACGCCGCCGAGCGCCACAAATGCGGCGCACGCGAGCGCGAAGACGGTGCCGCTCACGGCAGGCCCGACGGCAACAAGCACAGCGGATGCCGCGGGCTCGGCCAGATACAGAACGACGGCCCGCAGAATGGGCACCACCACGATCGCCGCGACCATGATTCCGGCATAGACGGCGTAGGCCACGTCGCCGCGCGAGTTGCCCTCGGCGCGCTCCCGCCTGATCGAGCGCACGGCCCGCAGGGCGACGGCAGTCTCGCGACTCACGCGTCGAAGCCCGAAGGGTCGGAGCCCGCGTCTCCCGCGTCGCCGCCCAGCTGAATCGAACGACTCGCCACCGCCTCCCTGAGCACCACACTGTGCGTCGCGAACACCACCGTGCGCCCGGCCGCGATCTCCTGGCGCAGAACCTCGATCACGATGCCGAGCCGGTCGGGGTCGAGCCGCTGCTCGGGCTCGTCGAGCACCAGCACCTCATACGGACGCACCACCGCGAGCGCCAGCGCGAACAGCTGCGACTGCCCCGACGAGAGCTCGTGCGGAAACCTCCGTCGAAGCGCGCCCAGCTGCCACCGCTCGAGCTCTGCGGCGGCGCGCTGCCGTGCATTCTCGACTGACGATCCCCACGACGCCGCGACCAGTGCGAGGTGCTCTTCGAGCGTAAGGTCGCGAGCCACGGGAGGCCGTCCGATCGAGCCGCTCACCGCCCGCCGAAACGCAGGGCTTCGCTCGTCGATCGGCGCCCCGTGGATGCGCGCCGCCCCCGAAGTCGGTCGCGCGAGACCGGCGAGGATCCGCAGCAGGGTGGTCTTGCCTGATCCGTTCGAACCGGTGACCGCAAGGGACTCCCCAGCCGCAAGAGAGAACGAGACCGGCTCAAGAAGGGCCACCTGATCGATCGACAGAGCACATTCTTCGACTTCGACAGCGCTGGTCACGCTCTTCAGTATTGCGCAGCGCTCCTCTTCATGAAAAAGAGGCAGGCGGCGCACGAAAACCTCCTCTCTGGTCGATCGCTCCTGAGTTGCAGCGGCGGCACCCACGAGGACAGAGTCGATGGGCGCATCCGCTGCTGTTCGGCACACCCGCGCCCCGACGACCAGGCGCGGATGCTCCCAACCGGCGCGGACGCCTTCGCCACCGCCGCACAGGTCACGATTCGACATTCATGGGAACGGTTCCACGAAAACTCTTGACTCCCAGCACACCTCGACCTAGTGTTTCTCGAAACCCATGGGAGCGCTTCCACGGCCTATGAACGGCCATAAATGAGAGCGCTCTCTTGCCCTGCCCACGCACACAAAGGAGTGACCGTGAAAACCTCACGACGAAGAATCGCCGCATCTGTCGCCGGCGTCGCAACACTGGCATTACTCGCAACGGGATGCGCGGCATCCGGTTCGTCTGACGGCGGTGACAAGGGCGACAAGGTCACCCTGTCGATCACCACGTTCGGCACCATGGGCGTCGACGCCAACTACAAGAAGTACATGGAGGAGAACCCCAACGTCACCATCGAGGCCACGAACCTCGAGGGCGGCGGCGCGGCTCGCGACGACGCCTACGCCAAGATCGCGGCCGGCACCGGCCTCAGCGACATCGTGGCCATCGAAGAGGGCTGGCTCGGCACGATCGCCGAGGTCTCCGACTCGTTCGTCGACCTGCGCGACTACGGAATCGAAGACAAAAAAGACACCTGGCTCGACTGGAAGTACGAGCAGGGCACGGATGCCGATGGCCGGGTCATCGGCGCCGGTCTCGACATCGGCCCGCAGGGCCTCTGCTACCGCGGCGACCTCTTCGAGGCCGCGGGCCTTCCGAGCGAGCGCACCGCAGTCGCCGAATACTTCGGCGGCGAAAACGCCACGTGGGATCGCTTCTTCGAGGTGGGCCAGGAGTACAAGGACAAGAGCGGCAAAGCGTTCTATCACAGCCCACGATTCTTCTGGAACTCCTTCGTGAACCAGCAGAAGGAGGGCTACTACAAGAAAGACGGCGAGACCCTCAACATCGAGGGCAACGACGTTCTGAAAGACCAGTTCGTGAAGATCGTCGAGGCTGAGAAGGCCGGACTCGGCGCCGGACTTCCCGGATGGGACGTCGGCCCCGAGGCCAAGGAAGGCAAGTACGCCGTGTACATGTGCCCGAGTTGGATGCTCGGAATCGTGCAGGGCTACTACGACGAGGGAACCACCGACAGCGGCTGGGACTTCGCCGACGTTCTTCCCGGCGGATCGGCCAACTGGGGCGGCGCCTTCCTCGGCGTCTCCGAGTCGAGCGAGCACAAGGAGGAGGCCGCGAAGCTGGCCCTCTGGCTCGCCGCTCCCGAGCAGCAGGCTGCATCGTTCGAGCTGGCCGGCCCCTACCCGAGCACCGTCGAGGGCCAGAAGCTCGTCGCCGACACGAAGAGCGCATTCTTCAACGACGCTCCCATCGGTGAGATCTTCGCCGCCCGCTCCGAGGGTGTCATCGCTCAGGTGAAGGGACCGGAGGACTCGAACATTCAAGACAACGTGTTCGGCCCGATCTTCGACCGAGTGAGCCAGGGCGAGATCACCGACGGTGAGACCGCCTGGAAGGAAGCCATGAAGCTGCTCAACCAGATCGTCGGCTAGCTTCCCGCTCAACCCCGGGGCGGCTCGACAGGCTCAACAGGACCGACAGGTGAACCGCACATCTGTCGCGGGCCTGTCGAGCCGCCCCATCCACCACCTGCACCCCGCGTCGCCTTTCGGATTGGCTCAAAGATGACCAGCTCCACCCTCACACGACCCGCTCGTGTCGATCTGACCTTCAAGCAGAAGCTCGCCCGCTTCGACTACAGGGTCTCCCCCTACCTCTATATAGCGCCGTTCTTCATTCTCTTCGCGCTCATCGGTATCTTCCCGATCGCGTACACGCTCAACGTCTCGCTCTACGACTGGCACCTACTCAAGGGCCAGGGCGACTTCGTCGGGCTCAACAACTACGTCTCTGTGCTCAGCGACCCGTTCTTCTGGAACGCGTTCCGCAACACCATCAGCATCTTCCTGCTGTCCGCCATCCCCCAGCTGATCATCGCCACGGGTCTTGCGGCCCTTCTCGACCAGGCGCTGCGCGGCAAGACCTTCTGGCGCATGAGCATCCTGTTGCCGTACATCGTGGCCCCGGTCGCCGTCGCCGTGATCTTCGCGCAGATCTTCAACCAGTACCACGGCCCTGTCGCCGGGCTCCTCGAGGCCTTCGGGCTCGAGCCCATCCGCTGGGCGTTCGACGTTCTGCCCTCGCACTTCGCGATCGCGAGCATGGTCAACTGGCGCTGGACGGGCTACAACGCCCTCATCCTGCTCGCCGCCATGCAGGCCATCCCGCGCGACGTCTACGAATCCGCCGCGCTCGACGGCGCCAACAAGATCAGACGGTTCTGGTCGATCACCGTTCCCATGATCAGGCCCACGCTCATCTTCGTGGTCATCACCTCTACCATCGGCGGGCTGCAGATCTTCACCGAGCCGAAGCTCTTCGACGGCCGCACGAACGGAGGCAGCGACCGCCAGTTCCAGACGATCGTGCTCTACCTCTACGAGCTCGCCTTCCCCCGCCGAGACTTCGGTCGGGCATCCGCCACCGCCTGGATTCTCTTCCTCATCATCATCCTGGCCGGGCTCATCAACTTCGCCATCACCCGCGCCATCCGCACGGCCGACGCGAAACCCGTGCCCATCGCATCCGGGCCCACGGCCGCGCAGCGAGCGAAAGGAGCGGCGTCATGACCGCGCTCATCAGCAGGCCGAATACAGAACCGGATGCGACGCCGCGGCTTCTCGAGGCCGAGCGTCGGTCGCGTCGAAAGAAGGCCTACGAGCGCCCCGGCATGCTCACGTACGCGCTGCTTGCGGCATTCTTCGCCGGATCGGCGTTCCCTCTCTGGTGGTCATTCGTCATCGGCAGCCGCCAGTCATCCGATACCAATCTCGTGCCCCCGGCCATCCTGCCCGGCCCGAACTTTCTCGACAAGGCCGCCGAGGTCTTCGCGACGGTGCCGTTCTGGCAGGCGCTGGCGAACAGCATCATCATCTCGGGCGCCATCACCATCTCGGTGGTGTTCTTCTCGACGCTGGCGGGCTACTCGTTCGCCAAGCTGCGCTTCAGGGCCAGCAACGGGCTGCTGCTCGCCGTGATCGCGACCATGGCGATTCCCACCCAGCTCGGCATCATTCCTCTCTTTATGCTGATGGCAGAGTGGCACTGGATCGGCACCCTGCAGGCCGTGATCGTGCCCGGGCTCGTGACCGCCTTCGGCGTTTTCTTTATGCGGCAGTACCTGGTCGACGTGATTCCCGACGAGCTCATCGAGGCCGCCCGAATGGATGGCGCGAGCATGTGGGGCACGTTCTGGCACGTCGCGGTTCCGGCCGCGAGGCCCGCCATGGCCGTGCTGGCCTTATTCACATTCATGGCCGCCTGGACCGACTTCCTCTGGCCGCTGCTCGTGCTCGGCCCGCGCAATCCGAGCGTGCAGACTGCGCTCGCCGCGCTCAGCGCCAGTGGCGGGCAGACTCCCGACAACTCCATGGTTCTCGCGGGCGCCGTGCTCTCGGTGATTCCTCTTCTCATTCTGTTCATCGTCGCGGGCAAGCAGCTCGTGGCGGGAATCATGCAAGGCGCGGTGAAAGGCTGACATGACCATCGACATCCGGCCCACAACGATTCAGAGCCCCGAGGGCAACCCCGACTACCGGGATTCCGGCCTCGTCTTCGATACGGCATTTGTGATCGGCTCGGCCACCGCCGCGTATCAGATAGAGGGAGCAGTCACGGCCGACGGGCGCGGCCCCTCGATCTGGGATACGTTCAGCGCGACACCCGGCGCCATCGTGAACGGCGACACCGGCGAGGTGGCCGACGACCACTACAACAGGCTCGAAGACGACCTCGATCTGATGGCCGATCTCGGCCTCGAGGCCTACCGATTCTCGATCGCCTGGCCACGCATCCAGCCTCTCGGCTCGGGGCCGGCCAACTTAGACGGGCTCGACTTCTACGGGCGTCTGGTCGACGGATTGCTCGACCGCGGCATCCGGCCCATCGCCACGCTGTATCACTGGGATCTGCCGCAGGCGCTCGAAGACGCGGGCGGCTGGACGAACCGCGAGACCGCATATCGCTTCGCCGAGTACGCCCGGCTCGTGGCGACCGAACTCGGCGACCGGGTGCAGGTCTGGACCACGTTGAATGAGCCGTGGTGCAGCGCGTTTCTCGGCTATGGCTCGGGTGCGCATGCGCCGGGCCGCACGTCTGGGGCCGATGCCCTCGCGGCGATGCACCACCTCAATCTCGCGCACGGCCTCGCGGTGCAGGTATTGCGCGAGGTCGTGCCGAACGCAGAGATCTCGGTGACACTGAACTTTCACGTTCTTCGAGGCGACGACGAGACCTCGCCGCAGGCCATCCGGCGTATCGATGCGCTGGCCAACCGCTCGTTCACCGGGCCGATGCTCGCGGGCGGCTACCCCGCCGATCTCATCGCCGACACCGCCGAGGTCACCGACTGGTCGTTCGTGCGAGCTGGCGATGCGGCGATCATTCATCAGCCGCTCGACTTTCTGGGGGTCAACTACTACTCCACGGCCAGGGTGCGCATGTGGAACGGCACGTCGCCGCGCGAGAACGCCGACGGGCACAAGGATGTCGGTGGGTCGCCCTGGCCGGGCAGCCGCGACGTCGAATTCGTGCAGCAGGATGGGCCGTTCACGGCGATGGGCTGGAACATCGCCCCCGACGGTCTCGAGGAGCTGCTGGTGTCGCTGGCGTCGCAGTTCCCGGGGCTGCCGCTGATGATCACCGAGAACGGTGCGGCGTTCGACGACGAGGTCGTGGGCGGCGCCGTGGGCGAAGTCGTGGGCGCTGTCGACGGCGCCAGGGTGCACGACGTCGAGCGGCTCGACTACCTGCGGCGGCACTTCACGGCGGCCCATCGGGCGTTGGCGCGCGGGGTCGATCTGCGCGGCTACCTCGTGTGGTCGCTACTCGACAACTTCGAGTGGGGCTACGGATACAGCAAGAGATTCGGCATCGTGCACGTGGACTACGAGACGCAGCAGCGCACGGTCAAGGACAGCGGGCGATGGCTCTCGAAGCTCATTCGCTCGCACGTGATTCCTGAATAGGGCACCCAGCGCGACACCCGAGGGAACACCACATAAAGTGATCCCAGCGTTCTTGTGTGCGCTGAACGACCATCTCGACCAACAGATCGCAGGGCACCCACGTGACGACCGACATCCCCCGCGTTGACCCGGGCGTCGGCGATGCGCCGGGCGCGGGTGCTGCGCCGGGCATGCGTGTTGCGCCGGTCGCGACGCTCGAGGGCGTGGCCGCGCTGGCCGGTGTCTCGAAGTCGACGGCGTCGCGGGTGATCAACGGATCGCCGCGGGTGACCGAGCAGGCGATCATGCGAGTGAACGCGGCCATCGCGCAGCTGCACTACGTGCCCAACCGGGCGGCACGAAACCTCGTGCGCCGGCGCACACAGATGATCGCGATGGTAATTCCCGAGCGCACGGCGGCGTTCTTCGCCGACCCCTACTTCGCCGAGGTGATTCAGGGCGCAGCCATGTACGCGTCGTCGACCGACTACACGCTCACGCTGCTCATCGAGAGCGAGGCCGACGCCGAGAAGACTCACCGCTTTCTGCAGAGCGGAAGTGTCGACGGAGCCCTGCTGCTGTCGCACCACAGCTCGTCGGCGACCTACCTCGAGCTGTCGCGCTCACTGCCGGTGGTCTTCGGAGTGCGTCCCCTCGACGACATCGGCTTCGAGGCGCACACGGTGGATGTCGACAACGCGGCGGCCGCGGCGCTGGCAACGCAGCGTCTGATCGACCGCGGGTGCACCCGAATCGCGACGATCACGGGGCCTCTCACCGCTACGGCCGGGCGGGATCGCCTGGCGGGGTGGCGCGCCACGCTTGAGGCGGCCGGGCTTGTGGGCGATCCTGCTCTCGAGCTGGTTGAAGAGGGCGACTACACCCCGGCCAGCGGAGCGGCGGCCGCCGAGCGGTTGCTCGCGCGCGGGGTTCCCTTCGACGGACTCTTCGTCGCCTCGGCCCAAATGGCGTCGGGCGCTCTGTCCGTTCTGCGGGAGCACGGGCTCTCGGTTCCGCACGATGTGGCCATAAGCACGATCGACAACAACTCCTTCTCTACAGACACGAAGCCTCAGCTGACGACCGTCGACCTGCACACCTCTGACAAGGGTGCCGAGATGGTGAAGGCACTGCTGGCGTTGATCGCAGGAGAAGCGATCGAGCACGAGACGTGGATTCCCATCGAACTCGTGGAGCGCGGGTCGGCGTAGGGCTGCCGCTGCAACTCAGGTTCGACCGGGTCACCGCGTGCGAAAACACGCTGAGGTCACCATTGCTCCTGAATTGCAGCGCGACCTGGTGAAGCTCGAAGCGCGAGGAGCGCCCGGAGCGCCGTGCCGTGCGCAACGGCGCTCTCACCACCCGCCACCAGCGCGCATCTCGGCCCCGCCACAATTCAGGAAGAGTGCACAACCTACGTGCGAAAACACCGTCCTGGGCAGCTCCGCCCTGAGTTGTGCCCTGTCGACCCAATTGAGGCCTAGGCCATCCGATTCGCAGCAGGACGCGACTCGACGGGCGCTCATCGTGTTGAGACGCTGCGTCCACTTGGCACCCGATCTAAGTGCCCGATTCCAACTACCATCGGACCGTTGGGGGACACTCGAAGGGACTCCGAATGGATCAGTATCAGTGGCTGGGCGATCTTCCAACGTGGATCACTGCGGGCGCGGTAGGCATTGCTGCCCTTCAGTTTGCCGCCGACAAGAGGCTGCGAGCGATCGAAGAGGCACGCGAATCGAAGGCTCAAGCCACCGGCCTGACCGCTTGGACCGTCAGCGACATCGAGACTCACAACCCGAAGGTTCTTGGTGTGGTCATGTCCAATTCGTCGGGGTCAACGTTCCACGACGTGAAGATCACGGTCAAGATCGACGGCACACGGGTGCCGTGGCCTATTAGTTTGAAAATCCTTCCCCCGGGAACATATTTCGTCGCCCACACTCCGAAGGGCAAGTTCATCTGGGACTTCCCCCTCCCCGTCGAGGCCTGCGCCGGAGTCCTTCAGCCGTATATGAACACGGACGACTACCAGATCGAGAGCATCGAATTCGCCGACAACCTCAACCAACGTTGGTCGACCGATGCGCGAGCGGTGCTGACGGCGCTGTGACCGATATGGCTGGCATCGATTCTGCCCGCCATCCCACCCACCGGTCCGGTCTCCTCGATGGGCGATGGTGTTCGCATCGATGCTTACCGGCGATTCCTCAGAGAAGCCGTTGGGCTCACCGCTATCGACAGAATCGACCTCGTTCTACCGCTCACCGAGGCATATCAAGCCGACTACCCCGACCTGCTAGCAGACCGCAACACCGACGTCGAAGGTTACCTGCAGCCGTTGTCAGGCAAGACAACCCTCGACCTCGTCGTCTAATTCGGTTTGCCGACGGCGGCCATTGACGTAGCCCGCTACATCACCGCTTGAATGCGACGGTCGAGCTCATCGAGTTCGGCGAGCAGGTCGGATGCAACCCACACTCGATCCCTCTTGCGTCCGGTGATCTCGCGGATCACACCCGCTTCGACGAGCCGACCGATTGCCGCGTACGCCTGTACCGTCTTGGCGCCCGAGTATCGCTCGACGTCGTCGGCAGTCATAACGGGATGGTCGAAAAAGACGGGCAACAAGCTGGCGACCGCCGACCCTCTCCTCGGCTTCACCTCGTCGACCCATTCGGCGGGGAGAGCCTTGATCCGATCGATCGATCTACGCGACTCCAGAGCTGCGACATGCGCCGCCCGAGTGAACAGCCCGATGATCGGAGCGGGATCGCCTCTGCGGTACGTTCCCAGCGCACCGAAGTAATCATTCCTCCGCGCCAGGATCCCCGACGCCAACGGGATCACCGCGTGCATCGTCACTCCGCGTCGCCTCAGCGAAGCCGCGACGAGTGCTCGGCCGATGCGTCCGTTGCCGTCGGTGAAGGGATGGATCGACTCGAACTGAGCATGGGCGATCGAGGCCTGGACAAGGGCAGGAATGTCGTCGCGGTTGAGATAGCCGAGAAGATCGCGCATCAACGACTCGACCCGTTCGAGTGCCGGAGGAATATGCAGGGCTCCTCTCGGCGAGTAGTCCGATCCGCCGATCCAATTCTGCATGTCGCGCAATCGACCCGCGTAGGGGGCCTCGAACGGGTCATCTCGCATGAGCGCTTGGTGTGCGGCGAGCAGATCGGCGAGCTCGAAGGCACCGCGGTCACCGACGGTCGTCACCAGCTCATGCAGCGCGTTGCTCGCAGCGACCATACTCACGGCCGACGAGTTGCTTCGATTGCCGGCGATCGCTCGCGCAAAATCCTCAGCATTGGCGGTTATCCGCTCGATCTTGGAAGAAGCCACAGACTCCGTGCGGATCATGAATCTACTGAGCGCAGCAGAGTGCCCCGCTGCGTCGGTGTCAGCTTGGGCTATTGCGATGAGCGCACTCTCGGTCGCGGACATGAGCGCTAGCGACGGTACATAGTCGAGGTGTTCGATGAACGGCGGCACAGTGGCGTCGATCGAGCGCACCATTCTGTCGTCGCGGGTTCCGGCCCGGGTCGCCTGCTGCCACGCAAGGCTTTCAAGTCCGTGTTCGGGCCAGGGGGAACCGACCGGGGAAGCGTTCATACCGAAATTATGATCGCGTTACTTCGGTTTAGCAACAACAAGCCGAAATAACAGCGACTCTCTTTCGGCCTATTGGGTCGCTGATCTCATGGGCTCAGCACCGGCCCTGGGCAGTGATGCTCAGTCCGTCAGTCGTGCCCCGAATGCTCGTCTGCTGCACTGAGACCGTCGCCGACGGCGTACCGAAATAGGCTCTGCCGCTTCAATGGCGCCGTGATGGCCGGGCAGCGCTAGAGGCGATCCTGTGGAATCCGGCGCCTACGCGCCCCGGCCAGCACCACCAGGGCGAAGCCGCCCAGCAATGCCGAACCGGCGACGAGCGCCGCACCATCGGTATCCACCCCGGTCGCAGCCAGCGTCGACGCGCGTGCTGCTGACGACGAGCCTGCGGTCAGCACGACCGCATCGGCGGTGGCGGGTTCGAAGTCGGCGTCACCGGAGTACACGGCCCCGATCTCATGCCGACCCTTCGGGAGTGTGACCACCGACAGATGGGCCGCGCCATCCGCTCCGACAGCCACGGGGCTCAGCGCCACACCGTCGACACTGAACGTCACCCATCCGGTCGGATCAAGCGCCGAATTTCCGCCGTCGACCCGGGCGTGCACGGCCTCGGCGCCGCCGTCGGCCGCGGTCGAGATGCTCAGGGCGTGCAGTGCCACCGCCTTGCGCACGGCCACGCGCAGGGGTGCAGAGACGGTGTCTACGTTGACGCCGTCGCGCGAATACTCGACGGTGATGACGTGCTCGCCCGCCGTCACTAGCCTGCCCGGCACCGTGAAGTGCCGCGACCCGTCGGCGTCGTCATGAGCGGACTGCCCCATGACCACGCCGTTGAAGAGGAACCGCACGGTTCCCTTCGGAAGCGGCGTGCTCGGACCGCCGACGACGATGTCGAAGGGTGACCCGGCCGTCAGCGACTCACCATCGGGGTAGGTGGGCACGAGAATAGGCGCGGGCGCTATCTGAACGGTCAGCACATCGGAGGTCGACGACGTATACACGGAGTCACCGCCGTAGACGACGGTAATGAGGTTTGCGCCGTCCGGCAGGTTAGTCGAGAGCGTCGCTTCCGACCCGGCATCGAGGGTCACCTCGCCCAGCGGGTAGGTGCCGTTGAAGAAGTTGACCGTGCCGGTGGGCATCGGCAGCCACTCGGCGGCACCGTCGAGCTCGGCGGTCAGCGTTGTTGTGCTGAATCCGATTTCGTTGATGGTGGTGTCACCCGTGAGCAGAATCGGCGCGACGGCCATGGTCGTGGTCAGGGTGAAGTCCGTGCTGACCGACGACGGAATGGCCGTCTCGTCGTCCGAGGCGAACGCGAGATGCACCGCTTCGGTGCCCACCGCCAGGCTGCCGACGATGAAGGGCCCATCCGACAGGTTCTGGGTCTGCAGGATGCTGTCGGTCGCGGAATCGATCAGGCTCACGGTTCCGCTGGCCACGCCGGCCGATGCCACCACCGTGGGGCTGATCACGAAGTCATTGCCCACCGACACGGTCAGGGTCGATGCCGAGGCGTCGTATCCGGTCGTGGAGTAGGGACCCTGCAGGTAGCTGATGACAACCGAGCCGCCGGCGCCCGCGTCGGTCGTCGAGGCGAGCACGGAGTTGGAGAGGACACTCGAAATGAAGCTCTGGCCACCGCCGCCACCACCACCGGAGTCGCGATAGTTTGCGCTTCCGCCCGACCCACCGCCGAAGCCGACGTGGTTGCCACTGTCCCAGCCGCCTCCGCCACCACCGCCACCGGCGCAGCTCGAAGAGCTGTCACCAGGGCCGCCCTCGCCGTAGAACTCACCGGTGTTCGTCCCCATGCCGCCGGGAGAGGATTGGCCTGACCCCGCATTATCGACATCGGCCCAGCCGCCTGATCCGCCCTCGGCCCCGCCGGCCCAGCCACCACCGCCACCCCCGGCAGCTGCGACGGCGATCGGTGTGCCGAACTGCGCCTGCTTCGCCCAGAAGCCCGTCGAGCCGCCACCACCACCTCCGGATTGCCCGCAGTCTCCGCTGCCACCGCCCTGCCCGCCATAGCTGGCGCCATAGCCGGGCTCTCTTCCGATGCCTCCCACCCCGCCGACCACGAATGCGAAAACGTCACCCGGCACGACCGCCAGATCTCCGGTGATCGTCGCGCCCATTCCGCCGACCGCCGCATCGCCGGCGACCCCTCCGCCCGCGCCCGTCAGCGTGACGGTCACCGTGCTTACTGCCACGGGAACTGTCCACGATCCGTCGCTCGTGAACGTCACCGTGTGCGCAACCTCGCCCGCGCTGTCAGCCAAGGCCGGGGAGGCGGGGCCGGCAGGCATGGCGAGACCTGCCATGGCGATCGCTGCGGCGCCGAGCAGAACGGCGATGCGGCGAGAGCCCGTGCGATCGAGAGTCTGGGCTGATGACATCGGGAACCCCGTTTGGTTAGCGCAACAACGACGGAGTCGAACCGCCCAGCACCTGATGGCCGGGCTCCCCCCGGGCTCAGACTAGGGCACAGAGCGGATGCTGCGGGCGGTTTGGCTACAAATCGTCACGAACCGTGTGAGCCCGCTCCCGTTGCGACACACCCGCGATGTCGATAGGGTCTGCTGCACGAGTAGGTGACATGTTGTAGTCACGCCGCCAGTGCGGCGGTCGTGTTCATGATGGTCTCGAACTCGATGGGCGTCAAACGGCCCAGGCGGGGTTGGCGCCTCCGGCGGTGGTAG
>NZ_JYFC01000019.1 GCF_000938265.1 Agreia bicolorata | reverse complement strand
AAAAGTCGCGCGATTGCGTGCTTCTCGCACGTGGCGACCCGGGTTTTCCTGATGTGGAGCACACACCGACCAAACCGATCTGCCGGGGGTGGCGAACTACCTGTGTCCGCAACAACTCCCCAGCAAAGGAAACACACCTCATGCGCAACATCGCCAAGACCTCGATCAGCCTCGCCGCTGCCGGTCTCCTCGCTTTCTCCCTCGCCGCCTGCTCGACGACGTCTGAGTCATCCACCTCCTCGACGTCATCGCCGTCATCATCTGCCGAGTCGACCCCGACCCCGGTCGCATCGATCCCGTCCCTGACCGGTGTCGACACCGCCGTTCTCCTCGACTCCAACTTCGCCGCCGCCCTCACCAGCCTCGGCCTCACCCCCGGAACCGTCGGAACAGCAACCCTCACCGACGGATCCCTCCACTTCCCCATCACCGGCGGAAACGTCGACTACTACGACCCCGCCCAGAAGTACCGCCCCTACGTACAGGGAACCATCAAGCACGAAGGCTCCGGCTTCTCCCTCACCGCCGGTGACACCGTCGTCGACCTGACCAACTTCACCATCGACCCCGGCACCTCCAAGCTCTACGGAGACGTCGCCGTCAACGGCACCACCGCCGTCACCCAGGCCCTCCTCTTCGACCTCCACGGAGGAACCCTGAAGCCCCTCCAGACCGGCCCGAACGACACCGCCATCCTCGAAGGCACCACCGTACACATCTCCGCCGACGCCGCAGGCCTCCTCAAC
>NZ_JYFC01000018.1 GCF_000938265.1 Agreia bicolorata | reverse complement strand
CTAGATGAGTGAGTCCGATTGGTTCGGGCGGCGTGGATGCTGTTAATCGCAGGCGGAGGGTGTTAAGCCCAGTGTGTGAAAACAGACCTCAACACCCTCCTGACCACACTTTACGTCCATCTCGATGACCGGATCCTGCCCGCGATCGGGTTCACGCGGGATCATCGGCCCGGACGCAAGCCCGCGCTGAACGATGTCGAGCTACTCTGTCTGCTCGTCGCGCAGCATCTGCTCGGCATCGCGTCGGATCGGAAATGGATCCGGCATGCTCGCGCTCACCTGATGGGCATGTTTCCGAACCTTCCCGGCCAGTCCGGGTGGGGCAAACGTGTCCGACAGTCCACTGGGCTGCTATCCGCGGTGATCGCCGAACTCGCCCGCGACACCCCCTCCTGGGGCGAGATCACACGACTGATCGATTCGACCCCGCTGCCCTGCGGGAAGTCCAGGGAAACGGTGAAACGGTCAGACCTCGCCGGCTACGCCGGCTACGGCTATTGCGCGTCCCACTCCCGGTTCTTCTGGGGTTTCCGCCTCTACCTGGTCTGCGCTCCCGACGGGATGCCCGTTGTCTGGGGGCTCGCGAACCCGAAGATCGGAGAGCGTGAAGCGGCTCAGGCGATGCTCGACCACGACCGGCACCTCATCCAATCTGGGCAGGTGATCATCGGCGACAAGGGCTTCGCCGGACGCGAGTTCGAGTCCTTCGTCACCGACGACCTCGGAGCGCATCTGATCCGTCCCGACCGCAAAAACGAGAAGCCCCGGTTCGGGAAACTCGGCGGCATCCGACAATGGGTCGAGTCAGTGTTCGACACGCTCAAGGGGCAACTCACCCTCGAAGACCACGGCGGACGCACCCCCGCAGGCGTCTACTCCCGCGTCGCCGCGAGACTCCTCGCCCTCGCCGCCGGGATCTGGCACAACTGGCTCATCAATGCCCCCGCCAAACGCTCCCTCATCGCCTACGACCACTGAAACGAATCGGACTCACTCATCTAG
>NZ_JYFC01000017.1 GCF_000938265.1 Agreia bicolorata | reverse complement strand
GGGTCTGCTGCACGAATAGGTGACATCTGATCTGGCTTGCCCGGGAGGGTGGCCTGGAAGGATGGCATCGTGCCAAAGCCCTACCCCTCTGAGTTCCGTGATGACGTCGTGCGCGTCGCGAGGAACCGCGAGCCCGGAGTGACGATCGAGCAGATCGCGAAAGACTTCGGGGTCCACCCGATGACGTTGCAGAAGTGGTTGCGTCGCGCCGACGTCGACGAGGGCGCCAAGCCGGGTCAGTCCCGCACCGAGGCGGCTGAGATCCGTGAACTGCGCAAGCGAAATCGGCTGCTGGAGCAGGAGAACGAGGTGTTGCGGCGAGCGGCGGCGTATTTGTCGCAGGCGAACCTGCCGGGAAAAGGCTCTACCCGCTCGTGACGGAGCTCGCCGCCGCAGGGATCCCTGTGACGGCGACGTGTCGGGTTCTCAAGCTCTCTCGCCAGCCCTACTACCGGTGGCTGGCCGATCCCATCATGCCTAGCGAGGTGGTGGAGGCGTATCGCGCGAACGCGCTGTTCGACGCGCACCGCGACGACCCGGAGTTTGGGCATCGGCTGCTCGCCGACGAGGCCGCGGAGGCGGGCGAGGTGATGGCGGATCGGACGGCATGGCGGATCGCGTCGAGCAACGGCTGGTTCAGCGCGTTCGGCAAGTCCAAGCGCGGCAAGAGCCGACGCCCCGGACCACCCGTCCACGACGACCTCTGCGCCGTAGTCGACGAGGACGGTCGAGTCCGTCACGTGTTCGCCGCCGAGGCACCGAACGGACTTTGGCTCACGGACATCACCGAACACAAGACCGCGGAAGGCAAGCTCTACCTCTGCGCGATCAAGGACGTGTTCTCCGGACGGATCGTGGGGTACTCGATCGACTCCCGGATGAAGTCCAGACTGGCCGTCCAGGCTCTCGATAACGCTGTCGCGATGCGCGGCGATGTCGCCGGCTGCGTGGTTCACAGCGACCGGGGCAGTCAATTTCGCAGCCGAAAGTTCTTACGTGCTCTCACCCGTCACCGCCTGGTCGGATCGATGGGTCGTGTCGGCTCCAGCGGCGACAACGCCGCCATGGAATCGTTCTTCGCCCTGCTCCAGAAGAACGTCCTCGACCGCCGCTCCTGGACCACCCGCGACCAACTGCGGATCGCGATCGTGACCTGGATCGAACGGACCTACCACCGCCGGAGGCGCCAACCCCGCCTGGGCCGTTTGACGCCCATCGAGTTCGAGACCATCATGAACACGACCGCCGCACTGGCGGCGTGACTACAACATGTCACCTACTCGTGCAGCAGACCC
>NZ_JYFC01000016.1 GCF_000938265.1 Agreia bicolorata | reverse complement strand
TCGGCGCGACGGTGGCGATCGTCTTCGACCCATAAGCCGAATCGATCATCAGCTTCACAGGCACCGCGTCGTTGTTCGTCACCTGCACAGTCAGCAGCGCCTTGCCAGCAACACACCGCGAACCAGCAGTCGCCACCACATCCAGCACCGGGGCGGCGTCCGCCTCGGTGAACGACCAGGTGTCGACCTCGGCAAGGTTCTGGCCGGTCGGTCCGGTGAAGGTGAAGTACACATCGTGCACTCCTGTGACACCCTCGAGACCGGTCGAGACCTCGCCCCACTCGCCCACCGGCGAGTCGACATCGACGGAGGCGACCACAGCAGACGTGCGGTCGTCGAGACGAACCTCGATCTTTCCGCCGGCCACGAGAGCCTTGACCTTCGCTGTTACCGAACCGGCTCCGGTGTCGCCGAAGTCGACTGCAGAGAGCGACGTCCAGTCCCCGTTGTCGACGTCGTCGAGCACGAGGTTCGGAGCGTTCGTTCCGAACTGCGTGGAGCCGCCGTCGATCTTCTTGGTGGCGAGACCCTGCTGGTAGGCGATGGTCTCAGCCTCGAGCACGCTGTACGGATCGAGGTTCTTGATCTGATCCGGGCCGACGTAGTCGCCCACGACCTGCTGGATGGTGCCGTCTTCGTTGAAGGTCAGCTCCTGGATGTGCGTGCTGCGGTACCCCTGAGTGGTGTTGCCGTTGATGCGCTTGTTGAGCGTCGGAGCGTGGTAGGTGAAGTAGTACTTGCCATCGAGCTCGAACACCGACTGGTGGTTGTTGCCGCCCGTGCCCGCTCCGAAGAACTGGCCCTGGTTCGGGAACAGCACACCCTGATAGGTGCTCTTGTCCCACACCATCGGGTCATCAGACATCATGTAGCCGATCTGGCCGCCGCCCGGATAGCCGGGCAGTGCGGTCTGGTTGCCACCGAAGTCGCTGCCACCGAAGTGCGACGAATACGAGAGGTAGTACTTGCCCTCACGCTCGAAGACCTGCGAAGCCTCGAAGGCGACCGGAGCATCGACCACGACGGCTTCGCCGACGGTCGAGATCATGTCGTCTCCGAGCTTGATGGCCCTGATGTTCTTCGGGTTGTTGAAGCGCTCGGCGGCAGGAAAGCTCGTCGAGGCGGGACCGCCACCGAAGTAGAGGTAGCCCTGACCGTCGTCGTCGACGAGGGGGGCCGGGTCGAACAGCCAGTTGACGCCCTGAACTCCGGGGGTGCTGCTGTTGATCAGCGTGCTGGTGCGCTCACTCACCCAGGGACCGATGGGCGAGGTACCGGTGAGCACGTTGCTCGAGCCTCCGCCGTTGGCGTAGTAGAGGAAGTACTTGTCGACGCCGTTGATCGTCTTCTTGGCCATGCCCGGTGCCCAGGAGTTCGACGTGAACGGAGCGATTCCGTTCGGACCGGCGACCTGGATCTCACCGTGATCGGTCCAGTTCACGAGGTCCTCCGAGGAGATCACGGTGATCTGGTTGATGCTGCCGTAGTTGATCTGCGGCGAGATTCCCGTCGTCGGATCCGGAGCGTATCCCTGGGTGTCGTTCGTCATGTAGATGTACACACGACCGTTGTCGACGAAGCCGAAGGCGTCGGCGCCGAACTTGTGAGAGATCACGGGATTGTGCTCTCCGGGGTTCTTGCCGACCACCTCGATGGTCTTCGACGGAGCGGGGGGTGGCGGAGCGCCCACAAGGGAGACGTCGTCGACCTTGAAGTCCATCAGGTGTGTGGCAGGCGCACCCGCGGCCGTCGACGTCGAAGCCCACGGGGTCTCGAAGAACAGCCGTGCGGTGCCCACGCTCTGGGTCGACGGGATGGTGAAGTTGGCGCTGAGTGTGGCCCACTCGCCCTTCGTCGCGGTGACGCTGGCGAGGTTCGTGTACGTTCCTCCGCCGTAGTGCATTGTGGCGAAGAACTGCTTCGTCGCGGGCGACGCGGCGTTCTCGTACTTGATGCGCGCCTTGATCGTGTAGGTCTGTCCAGCCTGCACCTTGCCGGTGAGGTCTTGCATCGGGCCAGAGCCCGTCGTGAGCCGACCGGTGATCAGCGCTGCGGCGGCTCCGGTGGTCGCATCCGGCGTTGTGGCGAGAGTGCCACCATCGGTCGCGTTGCCGTTGTTCACGATCCAGTTCGCGGTTCCGCTTTCGAACCCACCGTTCACGATCAGTTCCTGATCGGCGGCGAATGACGCGCTTGCCGAGAACGACGACGCGAGAAGGGCGGCGAGAGCCACCCCCGCGAGTCCTATCTTCGACCGGTGTCTCCACCGGGATTGCACGAGCTGTTCCATTTATCCTCCTTGATTGCTGGACTTGGGTCGGGGGGGGTTCTCAGCCGCAGGGCTTGGCCTCGTATGGCGCCGGCACCACGGTGCTCACAGGCTGGCCATCGACCGTGGCCGATGCCGTGACCGTCACCTCACCCGCCGGCAAAGAAGCCAGACGGGTTGTGAAGGCATGCGAGCCGTTCTTCGTCGGCGCGACGGTGGCGATCGTCTTCGACCCATAAGCCGAATCGATCATCAGCTTCACAGGCACCGCGTCGTTGTTCGTCACCTGCACAGTCAGCAGCGCCTTGCCAGCAACACACC
>NZ_JYFC01000015.1 GCF_000938265.1 Agreia bicolorata | reverse complement strand
GTGTTTGGGATTCCTTTGGAAATAGATATAAACATACAAAGCAAGTCAGTAATGATTTGTTCTGTCAGTTTCAAACTTGCAATCATTCTGCCTATTCCGGTTGTTTGGTTGTGCGTAATCATTTACGGAGAGTTTGATCCTGGCTCAGGACGAACGCTGGCGGCGTGCTTAACACATGCAAGTCGAACGATGAAGCCTAGCTTGCTGGGTGGATTAGTGGCGAACGGGTGAGTAACACGTGAGTAACCTGCCCTTGACTCTGGGATAAGCACTGGAAACGGTGTCTAATACCGGATATTTCAGCTGGCCGCATGGTCTGGTTGTGGAAAGAATTTTGGTCAAGGATGGACTCGCGGCCTATCAGGTTGTTGGTGAGGTAATGGCTCACCAAGCCTACGACGGGTAGCCGGCCTGAGAGGGTGACCGGCCACACTGGGACTGAGACACGGCCCAGACTCCTACGGGAGGCAGCAGTGGGGAATATTGCACAATGGGCGAAAGCCTGATGCAGCAACGCCGCGTGAGGGACGACGGCCTTCGGGTTGTAAACCTCTTTTAGTAGGGAAGAAGCGAAAGTGACGGTACCTGCAGAAAAAGCACCGGCTAACTACGTGCCAGCAGCCGCGGTAATACGTAGGGTGCAAGCGTTGTCCGGAATTATTGGGCGTAAAGAGCTCGTAGGCGGTTTGTCGCGTCTGCTGTGAAAACTGGAGGCTCAACCTCCAGCCTGCAGTGGGTACGGGCAGACTAGAGTGCGGTAGGGGAGATTGGAATTCCTGGTGTAGCGGTGGAATGCGCAGATATCAGGAGGAACACCGATGGCGAAGGCAGATCTCTGGGCCGTAACTGACGCTGAGGAGCGAAAGCATGGGGAGCGAACAGGATTAGATACCCTGGTAGTCCATGCCGTAAACGTTGGGAACTAGATGTGGGGGCCATTCCACGGTCTCCGTGTCGCAGCTAACGCATTAAGTTCCCCGCCTGGGGAGTACGGCCGCAAGGCTAAAACTCAAAGGAATTGACGGGGGCCCGCACAAGCGGCGGAGCATGCGGATTAATTCGATGCAACGCGAAGAACCTTACCAAGGCTTGACATATACGAGAATGGGCCAGAAATGGTCAACTCTTTGGACACTCGTAAACAGGTGGTGCATGGTTGTCGTCAGCTCGTGTCGTGAGATGTTGGGTTAAGTCCCGCAACGAGCGCAACCCTCGTTCTATGTTGCCAGCACGTTATGGTGGGAACTCATAGGAGACTGCCGGGGTCAACTCGGAGGAAGGTGGGGATGACGTCAAATCATCATGCCCCTTATGTCTTGGGCTTCACGCATGCTACAATGGCCGGTACAAAGGGCTGCAATACCGTAAGGTGGAGCGAATCCCAAAAAGCCGGTCTCAGTTCGGATTGAGGTCTGCAACTCGACCTCATGAAGTCGGAGTCGCTAGTAATCGCAGATCAGCAACGCTGCGGTGAATACGTTCCCGGGCCTTGTACACACCGCCCGTCAAGTCATGAAAGTCGGTAACACCCAACGCCAGTGGCCTAACCTTCGGGAGGGAGCTGTCTAAGGTGGGATCGGTGATTAGGACTAAGTCGTAACAAGGTAGCCGTACCGGAAGGTGCGGCTGGATCACCTCCTTTCTAAGGAGCATTCGAGGATGCCTCTGACCCTGCTGTTTACACAGATCAGTCAAGGGCTAGATAACCTCGTAGCCATTTCGTAGACATATGTTCTGCGGTGGCGCTCATGGGTGGAACATTGACTTAGGAAACAGAAAAGCTAAAGCGATCGTTAGTACGACTCTTCTTCGGAAGGGTTGGGAAGAGGGTTGCTGGTGTGAAGTATGTTTTATGCACGCTGTTGGGTCCTGAAGGACCGGGCCTGCTGCTCCGTATGGGGTGGTTGGACTGCCTTCTGGATCCTGGTCTTATCCACATGAGATGCCTGTTTTGCGGGTTGTGTGGGTGGGGGAGGATACCGCCCGTACTTTGAGAACTACACAGTGGACGCGAGCATCTACACGCTCGTATCAAATAGGTCAGGACTTTGGTTCTGTCTGACGTGGTGCGTGTCGTGTTATGTGTATCAATGACATCACCGGGGACTTCGGTTTCTGGTGGTAAGCATTGGTCTTTTTGCAATTTTGTTTGTCAAGTTTTTAAGAGCAAACGGTGAATGCCTTGGCATCTGGAGCCGAAGAAGGACGTATAAATCTGCGATAAGCCTCGGGGAGCTGATAATAGAGCTGTGATCCGAGGATTTCCGAATGGGGAAACCCCGCCAGGCCCTTTGGGTGACCTGGTGACTCCCGCCTGAATATATAGGGCGGGTAGAGGGAACGGGGGGAAGTGAAACATCTCAGTACCCTCAGGAAGAGAAAACAATAGTGATTCCGTTAGTAGTGGCGAGCGAACCCGGATCAGGCTAAACCGATCATGTGTGATAGCCGGCAGGCGTTGCATGGTCGGGGTTGTGGGACTTTTCTGCTGCTTCTGCCGAACAGTGAGAGTTACAGCGCTTTATAGACGAAAGGGATTGAAAGCCCTGCCATAGACGGTGCCAGCCCGGTAGTCGAAATGAAGTTATGGCTCGAAGAGTATCCCAAGTATCACGGGGCCCGAGAAATCCCGTGTGAATCTGTCAGGACCACCTGATAAGCCTAAATACTCCCAGATGACCGATAGTGAACAAGTACCGTGAGGGAAAGGTGAAAAGTACCCCGGGAGGGGAGTGAAATAGTACCTGAAACCGTTTGCTTACAAACCGTTGGAGCCTCCTTGTTGGGGTGACAGCGTGCCTTTTGAAGAATGAGCCTGCGAGTTAGTGATCAGTGGCGAGCTTAACCCGTGAGGGGAATGCGTAGCGAAAGCGAGTCTTAATAGGGCGTTTTAGTCGCTGGTTCTAGACCCGAAGCGAAGTGATCTATCCATGGCCAGGTTGAAGCGACGGTAAGACGTCGTGGAGGACCGAACCCACTTCAGTTGAAAATGGAGGGGATGAGCTGTGGATAGGGGTGAAAGGCCAATCAAACTTCGTGATAGCTGGTTCTCTCCGAAATGCATTTAGGTGCAGCGTTGCGTGTTTCTTGCCGGAGGTAGAGCTACTGGATAGCCGATGGGCCCCAAAAGGTTACTGACGTTAGCCAAACTCCGAATGCCGGTAAGTGAGAGCGCAGCAGTGAGACGGTGGGGGATAAGCTTCATCGTCGAGAGGGAAACAACCCAGACCACCAACTAAGGTCCCAAAGCGCGTGCTAAGTGGGAAAGGATGTGGAGTTGCACAGACAACCAGGAGGTTGGCTTAGAAGCAGCCACCCTTGAAAGAGTGCGTAATAGCTCACTGGTCAAGTGATTCCGCGCCGACAATGTAACGGGGCTCAAGCACGCCACCGAAGTTGTGGCATTTATATTTTTGCCCGGCCCACTTGTGGGTCCAGGCGTATGGATGGGTAGGAGAGCGTCGTGTGGCCAGCGAAGCGGCGGTGTAAACCAGCCGTGGAGGCCACACGAGTGAGAATGCAGGCATGAGTAGCGAAAGACGGGTGAGAAACCCGTCCTCCGAAAGAACAAGGGTTCCAGGGCCAGGTTAATCCGCCCTGGGTAAGTCGGGACCTAAGGCGAGGCCGACAGGCGTAGTCGATGGACAACGGGTTGATATTCCCGTACTGACGAAAAACCGCCCAAGATAATCCAGTAATGCTAAGTATCTGAATCCCCATCACTGATCCCTTCGGGGTGACGGTTGGGGCCTAGCGTACGACCCTATGCTGGTGCGTTTAGCGTATTAACAGGTGTGACGCAGGAAGGTAGCTGAGCCGGGCGATGGTTGACCCGGTCTAAGGATGTAGGGCAGAAGATAGGCAAATCCGTCTTCTATATAGCCTGAGACCCGATGGGTAGTCCTCACGGACGAAATCAGTGATCCTATGCTGCCAAGAAAAGCATCGACGCGAGGTTTTAGTCACCCGTACCCCAAACCGACTCAGGTGTTCAGGTAGAGAATACTAAGGAGATCGAGAGAATCGTGGTTAAGGAACTCGGCAAAATGCCCCCGTAACTTCGGGAGAAGGGGGGCCTGACCTGTGAACGGATTTACTCCGGGAGCGGGATAGGGCCGCAGAGACCAGTGGGAAGCGACTGTTTACTAAAAACACAGGTCCGTGCCAAGTCGCAAGACGATGTATACGGACTGACGCCTGCCCGGTGCTGGAAGGTTAAGAGGAACGGTTAGCCGCAAGGCGAAGCTGAGAATTTAAGCCCCAGTAAACGGCGGTGGTAACTATAACCATCCTAAGGTAGCGAAATTCCTTGTCGGGTAAGTTCCGACCTGCACGAATGGCGTAACGACTTCCCAGCTGTCTCAACCGCGAACTCGGCGAAATTGCACTACGAGTAAAGATGCTCGTTACGCGCAGAAGGACGGAAAGACCCCGTGACCTTTACTACAGTTTGGTATTGGTGTTCGGTGTGGCTTGTGTAGGATAGGTGGGAGACTGTGAAGCTTGGACGCTAGTTCAGGTGGAGTCATTGTTGAAATACCACTCTGGTCACTCTGGATATCTAACTACGAACCCTAATCGGGTTCTGGGACAGTGCCTGATGGGTAGTTTAACTGGGGCGGTTGCCTCCCAAAAAGTAACGGAGGCGCCCAAAGGTTCCCTCAACCTGGTTGGTAATCAGGTGTCGAGTGTAAGTGCACAAGGGAGCTTGACTGTGAGACTGACAAGTCGAGCAGGGACGAAAGTCGGGACTAGTGATCCGGCAGTGGCTTGTGGAAGCGCTGTCGCTCAACGGATAAAAGGTACCTCGGGGATAACAGGCTGATCTTGCCCAAGAGTCCATATCGACGGCATGGTTTGGCACCTCGATGTCGGCTCGTCGCATCCTGGGGCTGGAGTAGGTCCCAAGGGTTGGGCTGTTCGCCCATTAAAGCGGTACGCGAGCTGGGTTTAGAACGTCGTGAGACAGTTCGGTCCCTATCCTCTGCGCGCGCAGGAAATTTGAGAGAATCTGACCCTAGTACGAGAGGACCGGGTTGGACGAACCTCTGGTGTGTCAGTTGTTCCGCCAGGAGCACAGCTGATTAGCTACGTTCGGACTGGATAACCGCTGAAAGCATCTAAGCGGGAAGCCGTTCTCGAGATGAGATTTCCATACCATTTATGGTGAGAGACTCCCAGCTAGACTACTGGGTTGATAGGCAGGATGTGGAAGTAGGGACTAACGACCTACGGAGCTGACCTGTACTAATAAGTCGATAACTTGATAACACCCCAAAAACTGCGAAACGAAAAGCACTGCTTGCGTCCACTATGTGGTTCTCGATGTACGGTCGAGAACCAAACATGCATCAACATCGTCGAAAGACGAATCACGTTGTTGTCTGTTTGAAACTTCTAGATAGTTACATCTCTAGTGTTTCGGCGGCCATAGCGAGAGGGAAACGCCCGGTCACATTCCGAACCCGGAAGCTAAGACTCTCTGCGCCGATGGTACTGCAAGGGGGACCTTGTGGGAGAGTAGGACACCGCCGGACTCCTATTACACGAATGGCCACCCCCACCAGGGTGGCCATTC
>NZ_JYFC01000014.1 GCF_000938265.1 Agreia bicolorata | reverse complement strand
TTCCTCGCGACGCGCACGACGTCATCACGGAACTCAGAGGGGTAGGGCTTTGGCACGATGCCATCCTTCCAGGCCACCCTCCCGGGCAAGCCAGATCAGATGTCACCTATTCGTGCAGCAGACCCGAGTTCTCATCGACTCGGCCGAATCATGGGGTCAACGACTGTGGATACCTGTGGAGCGGCTTACTTTCTCGGTCCAACCCCGCTCTCTGTGACCGGCGTCGCACCATGACCGTGCACAGCAATTTCTTCTGGTTGTCAGAGAACCTGCTCGGTCAGAGCACCCCGGGACGCCTAAGACGGTTGGAGTCAGCACTCGACCTCGGCACTGAAAGTTTCGTTCGGCTCGCAGCAGCGGACTAAGCGCTATCGGCAGAGATATCTTCTTGCGTGCGTTCCCTAACTATCAACTTTGTCGGCCACGCATAGCCACGTCGAATGCTAGGAAATCGACCAGGCCAAAGCCGGACAATCCAACCGCCCACCAACGTTGTGATCAATGCGCACGCTATCCATGCAAGCACAAGCCAAGCGCCCCAGAATCCAAAAGTCGATGCATATCTCAGAGGAGCGATTGCCCACTCAGCGCCGTCGTCCGTCTCGAGAGCAGAAACCGACACCAAGAGTTGCTGCAGTGCTGGGATGCTGACTAAGACCGCCACAACCGTACCCCCCAGGGTGACCCACCAAGCGCGCCTTGAGGCCCTCGACGCGGCGACAGTGGAGTGAGCGAGGCCTGCGAGCTCAAGGGCCGCCTGAATAGTTGGTCGAATCTGATCGGCACCTAACTCACTCAGGAGATGACGTACGACCTCTCGGGCTTCCCCGGCCCGAACATTCCCTTGCCGCAATTCGGAAAATAGAAGAATCGCATCTCGATATCTGCGTTTGAGGCGCCGTTCCCCCAACACCATTCGAGCTACAACCGCTTCCATCGTTTGGAGTCTCAGATAGAGCAATAATCCGTATTCGATGACCAGAACTGTGCCCAGTTCAGCGAGGCCATGTGGTATTGCTCCGGTCCATTGAATGTACGTCGTCGATCCTAGACTCGCGTAAAGGCTGTGGTCCGATTGCAGTGACAGATCGCTGGGAGTGTCTTCGGTGGGAGACATACGTGTAGCCGTCATGGACCGTGTAGCCAGGCGAACGATGTCCTCCCTATGCCGAGTCTTCCATTCGTGCAAAGTACAACAATCGCCGGCCTCAACCATTGCAGTTGGGTAGACAACCCAACCTTCAAGCCTGACTCCAATCGATGCAATGATCGAGTTCATCTGCGCTGTTAGAAAATCAGAAATAGATACAGGATTCTCATGCTCGATTAATGCCAAACGTGCACCGCCATCCAAGACATCTCGCCATTCGGTAACGTCTCTTTCCCACCCGCTCCCCTTCAAGAGGGGTGCCGCCAGTTCAGATCTTGTTATCCTCCGCGCTGGACCCCACATCAGATCGATCACCTGCGCTGTTGATAGCGGGCCCGTCGAGCTAATTCGCACGCTCAGTTGTAATATGCCTGACTCGTGCATCAGAAGCCGTGGCTCGAACACGACATGCTGTTCTTGGTCAATTCCATCGAGCTTGAAATCGTGATAACTATTTCGAAGAGCGAGCCTCACAAACCGGTCCTCCTCATGGTCTCTCCCGCCGAAGATCTTGCCATCAATTTGTCGCTCCGCCGCGGACACAATTTGTTGATTGAGCATGAGCTCTTCGGCTTCATCGAGCATCTTCAGCGTGTTCTCCTCGGGAGCCGCTTCCTGTTCGGCGGTCTCGGGATCGACGGTCAGGCTGTCGTCGGCGGGAGAATGTTCTTCGTCCTTTTTTCCAAGCCGAATATTTGGAAGGACGTAGCGAACTCCGAATAGCGGGCGAATCAAGAGAAAGAGCAGGAGAGCTCGAATCGTCCCCTTTTTCATCAGGCGATCGAGGTTGCTACGCGTTTGTGCATACCAAAGCGATCGAAGATGCATCCAACCGAGCTTTGGATAACGTGCCGCAAACATCAGCGCCGATGCCCAACGACCATTCGATTCCGACTCTTCATACCGCCTTTGCATTACTCTGACCCGGAAGAGAGGGCGAGCAATCATTCTCAGCCTCTTTGACACCCGTATTGAATCCTCTGATGGCCAAGCCGCAGATACTGCGATGTCCGCGTTGAGAAGCCGTCTAGACGCACGCCTGATATCGAGCCGTCCGGTCACATTCGCCGTAAGCGTCATGTGGACCGCCGCTGATTTCAGCACGGCCTCATGGCTCTCCTGTGATGCAGCGCTGAGCCGACGCCGAACGCGGCTGAACAATTTCATATTCGAAGGGTAAGCGCCTTGATGGGCGATAGTGTCGCCAAGGGTGCCTCGATCAGAGATTCCAGCCCGGGTGCGGTGCCGAGATTTCCGTCCTACTTCGGGTCGGCGCACCTCAAGCTCGAGGAGATCGGTGACGGACGGCACTGGATGACCGGCCCGCTCGAGGCCCAATTCGGTCGTGGCATCAACTTTCAGATCAGCGTTCCGGATGCCGAATCGCTCAGCCGGTCACTCCCATCCGTCGGCATCGGGTTCTTTCTGTCGCTCGAGACGAAATGGTACCGAGCCGGAGACGAAGAGGCCGGAGTGCAGCAGTTCCTCGTCACCGATCCCGACGGCTACCTCGTGCGCTTCCAAATGTCGCTGGGGCGCCGACCCGCCGCTCAGGCCTAGCCCAGACCTAGCCTGAGACTCCGCCCGCCATCGACCGCAATGCCCGCGAAGGCGCCGGCCACGATCGAGGTAGTCGAACACCGAACCACGGCCTCCGATGCTGGCGAAGTTCGCCGACAGACCCTCCGGACCTTTCGACGCACGCGTCCCCTGAACGCGACATCCACGTCGACCTCACAACGCCCGAGCCCGACAAAACGAGCGGCAGCTAACGTCTAGCCAAGCCAGTGCCGCGGCCGAGTGAGAGCAGGCGGCAGCACGGTTGCGTCGTCGCCCTGAGCTGCATCGACTTGTAACTGCGTGAGAAACAGCGCCTGCGACAGATCTGCTCCATCGAGCCGTGCATCGCGCAGATCCGCACCGAGCAGGTCGACGCCCGCCAGGTCACCGTGGCGAAGATCCGCGGCGATGAGGTACGCACCACGGAGATCGGCGCCGCACAGACGAACTGATCGCAGGTCGCGACCGACCAGATCGGCCGACGGATTCAGCCCGCTCGCGGAAGCTTCGGCAGCGGCATAGCCGCCGCGCGCCTCGTCGCTCACCTCGATCAACGTGCGCCGCACCTCTGCGCGAATACTCTCGACATCACACGCGAGGATCTCTGACGCATCGCCGTCAAGGGTCCGCAGAATTTCGTCACGGAGCTGGTTCACCGGCTCTGAAAGCTCTGACAGGGTGGCTCGCTCGGCGGCTTCAACCAGGTACCAGAGCATCTCGTGCAGCTGCCGCACGACGGCGAATGTGCCGAACATGTCTGCGCTCGTGTCGGGGCGCTCCTTCCAGCTCTTTCCTCCGAACAGGGTCTGAGACACGTACTGGCCTGCGCCGAAGCAGTCGAATACGGTGCAGCCGCGAAAGCCTCGTGGCCGCAGGGAGTCGTGGATCGAGCAGGAGAAGTCGTCGGTGAGATTCGAGCAGGGGGTACCCGCCGGCTTGTCGATTGGAAAGTCGGCAGAGCGTTGAAACCCGAAGGCTGTGCAGCAGAGCGCGAAACAGTCAGCGCAATTGGCTCGAAGGGCTGAACGGATGTCGGTGGGTACGTCGGAAGAGTCGGCGAACGTCATGAGTGAAAGGTCTTTCTGAGGTGGTTTCGTCAGGGGGCCAGGGTGCAGGGGAACTCCGCAAGGAGCTCCCTCTGCGGGCGGACGAAATCACCGCCCCTCGATGGAGGAGCGAACGCATGTCGCTGAATGGCCTCTGGGTCACAGAGAGAAAGAAATTTTCACTGGCATCAGGGTACTCCGATGCCCATCGCTGATCGGCCTGCTGCACTCACTACTGTGAAGAGATGAGCACCACTGAAGTGACCTCCGCACGCCACCACGTGTTGAAGCAGTTCAGGTGGATCAACGGCGACGCCGACACCTGGGGAATGCTCGCCGACCCGCACTCGCTGAGCGCGATCATCGCAGGTCTCACCGAGCTGGCCCGCCCCGCACAACCAGACCTCATTCTCGGCATCGAGGCACGCGGATTTGTTCTGGGGCCGGCCGTCGCCGCGGCCCTCGGCGTGGGCTTCGTTCCGGTGCGTAAAGAAGGTGGGATGTTCCCGGGCGATGTGATCCGTCGGGTCACGGCGCCCGACTACAGAGGCAACAAGGTAGAACTCTCGACCCGTCGAGATCTCATTCAGCCAGGCCAGCGCGTCGTGTTGATCGACGACTGGATCGAGACCGGCAGCCAGAGCCTCACATCAGCGCACCTCGTCTCGGCCTGCGGAGCAGAGCTGTGCGCGGTCGTCGTCATCGTCGACGAAGCGAGCGACGACGCTCGGGCGCAACTTCCCCCCATCCACGCGCTCGTGACAGGTGAAGAGCTTCCGGTTCAGTCCGCCTAAGGAGAGCCTGCGCGCCCCAAAGCGGTTGCCTGCCAGCGCGCAGAAGCGCAGAGTGTGGAACTCGACGTCTCATCCGCGCGAACCATGCGTATCGAGCTTCCCGCCATGGCTCGTTATCCTGCGAAGATGACCGCAGTTCGCACGCACCGCCGCTCGGATTGGATCATGGTGAGCGTCGCGATGCTCGCATCGGCTGTCGTGTTGATCGTTCTCTGGCAACCGCCAACGGGCAATTGCCCCGCCGTGATTCCGCGGCCCTGGTGGTGTGACGCCGGCGACCTGCGCGACTACGCGTTGTTCGCCACCCTCACGTTAGGCGTCCTGAACGCTGCACTTTTTCTGACGGCGTTCCGCACTCGACCCGCCCTGAGGTTCATGGCCGTGATCGTCTGCATCGTCACGGTGGTTGCAGCGCTCGTCTTGTTTGCAGGTCTGGCCAACTCGTGACGGGCGCATCTCGCTGTCCTGCGAATATGACGGACCCTGCGGGCGCCGCTCAGCCGCATCACTGAACAGCTGCCATGTGGCGCAGATCGACCCAAAACGCTGACTTGAGGTCGATATGCGCCAAGTGGTCGTCCGGCGGGCGTTCTCATTTGGCACGAATCGACCCAAACATCAGTCGACGCTGCAGCGCGGCATCGACGCGCTGGTCGTGGCGGCGCGCACGTTTCTATAGTCGCCTGCGGGTTGAGCGGGTGATCTCGATACGCGGCGCTCGTTCCCTGAGCTTGTCGAAGGGCGCAGGTCGACTAGCCCGAGGCGCCCTTCGACAGGCTCAGGGAACGGGCTACTCGATCTGCGCAGGCACGTTCGGCTCACAGCCCCAACTGGTCGAGGCGGGACTCGTAGCGCAGTTGCGTCTCCTCCGGGTCGGCGTCCGGTGTCGCCGTCCAGATGGCGTCGAGCTCGCTCTGCACGTCAGCAGGCAGCGCCGCGTACTTCGACTCCCAGTTGTCGATCGGAGTCCAATAGCCCACAACCTTGAAGCGAGTCGCCGGCAACCCCAGTTCACGGCGCAGATACTTGCGCACGTCGCGCAACGCGACCGTCTCTCCGGCCACCCAGATGTAGCCCTCATCGAGCGGCAGCCGGTCGTCGACGATGCTGCGCACGATCTGCCCCAGGGTGCTCGGGCCATGTCCGTTTCCACCGACCACCCAGGTGACTTCGACGTGCGGGCCGACATCCAGCGACAGGCGATCCGTGTCGTCGGCGACCTCGAGCACGACGCGGGTTCGGATACTCGACGGCACGGAGGCAGCGATGCGTGCGACCGCCGGAAGGCCGGTGAGGTCGGAGACCAGCACCTGCCACGAGACATCCTCCGGCGGTGAGTACAGGCCCGTGGGCGAGTTCACCCCGAGCACGTGGCCCGGCGCGGCAGCCGCCGCCCACGGACCCGCGACCCCGGCCGGGTGCAGAACGAAGTCGATATCGAGTTCCTCCGTATCCGGTCGCACACCACTGATCGTGTAGGTGCGCATCGGCGCCTGCGGCGCACCCTCGGGCGTCGACCACCAGTCGCCGTCGGGCACCGGCAGCGACACATCCGTCGGGTCGTCTCCGTGCGGAAAGAACACACGCACGTACTCGTCGCCCACGCCCGTACTCAAAAAATCGGCGATGCCCTCACCGCCGAGGGTGATGCGCACCAGTCGCGGGGTGAGTTGGGTCGTCCTGCTGACGGTTGCACGGTGGATCTTCATACAGTCTCTGTTTCTTCGAGGGTGGCTACGGGTCTGTGGGCGCTCGTCTGAGCGAGCCAGAAGGTTCTGTACGGTCCATCGGCGGCCACGAGGTCGGCGTGCGTTCCCCGCTGCACGATGCGTCCGTCTGCGAACACCACCACCTGGTCTGCGGCCTGCGCCTGCTGCAGCCGGTGCGCGATCAGCACGGCCGTGCGCCCGACGCACAGGCGCGCGATGGCCGCCTCCACGGCGTCCCGATGGAGCAGTCCCACATCGGCTGTCGCCTCGTCGAGGATCACCACGGCCGGGTCGGCGAGCAGGGCACGCGCCACGGCAAGCTGCTGGATGCGGCCCTCGTCGACAAGCGCCTCGGATGCGGCCGGGTCGCGTTCCACTGCCCAGTCGGCGCCGACCGCGCGCAGCGCCGCGTCGATCTGTTCGTCGCTCGCGTCGGGCGCGACCAAGCGCATGTTGCCGGCGATGCTCCCGCGAAAATGGTGCAGCTCTTGCGAGATGTAATAGGGAGCCTCGGCGGCGTCGAGCTGCACCGTTCCCGACTCGGGCGGATGGTGCCCCGCGATCACTCGAGCGACCGTGCTCTTGCCCGAGCCCGAGGTTCCCACGAGCGCCGCGGTGGTTCCGGGCTCCACGCGCAGGGTCACGTCGTCGATGCCGCGGCCGGTCGTCGGGTAGTGGAACGCGACATCCTGCAGCGAGATGCCGACCCTCGTTCGTCGAGCTTGTCGAGACGTCTGCCCTTCGACAGGCTCAGGGAACGGGGGTCGTGCAGGCCCTTCGACAGGCTCAGGCAGAGAGACGGCCGGCGCCAGGTCGATGATGCCCACCAGGCGGGCGAGTCCGATCGCTGCCCGCTGAATGTCATCGAGTCCGAAGATCAGCTGGCCGATTGGGCCGAACAACCGGTGAAATACGAGGGCGGCCGTGGTGACCATTCCGACAGAGATCGCGTCGTTCGCGTGCAGCACGAACCCGGCCGCGAGCAGAGCGGCGAGGCCCGCGGCCTCACCTCCGTTGATCCACCGGAAGAGCCGGTTGCGCAGCCGCACACCCTCGATCTGCATCTCGATCGAGTCCTCGGCCCGGGCCTGAACCCGCGCCAGCGCGTGATCCTGCTCGTTGAGCGCGGTGAGCGTCTCCCTGCCCTCGACCGCGTCGATCACCGCCTGGCTGCGCACCGCCTCGCGCATACGCACCTCACGGAAGACCACCCGCGAGCGCCGCAGAAAAGCTCGTGTGCCGAACACGTAGAAGGGAACGCAGGCGACGCCTGCGAGCGCCAGCCACGGATCGATCGCAGTGAGAGCCGCGAGCGAGACGGCGATGGCGAATCCGGCCGACAACAGCGTGGGAGCGACATTCGCGCCGGCCTCGGCCACGGCATCCACGTCGCCCGTCACACGCGAGAGCAGGTCGGCACTCTCGCCGTCGTCGATCGTGCTCACGGGCAGGCGCATGGCCGAGGCGAACACGTCTTCGCGCAGGCTCGCGAGCGTGTCCTGCACGAGCGCGGTGAGCGCGCGCATGCCCCACAGCGTTACTCCGGCGGCGCCGATCGCACCCGCTCCCGCGCCCGCGACCCAGCCGGCGATGATCGCGAATCCTGCGCTCGATGAGACGGCGTCGACGATGCCGCCGAGGCATGCGGGCGTGACGAGTCCGAGGCCGGATGCGACGAGAAACAGCACAGCCACGGCCGCCGATCGGCCCCGGTGCTGCGTGAGCAGCGCGCGCATGACGGTGCGCACTTGGGCGCCGGTGGCGATGGGGAGCGTGGCGTCAGTCATGAGTGTGCCCTTCGGTCGACGCGCACAGCTCGACCACGCGGTCGCACGCGGCGAGCAGCACGGGCGAGGTCGTGATCACGACGGTCGTTCCTTCGTGCCGGGCGAGGGCGGCGGCGATGTGCGCCTCGGTGACGGCATCGACGGCCGAGGTGGGCTCGTCGAGCACCAGCACCTGGGCGTCGAGCGCGGCGCGGGCGTGCAGTGCGCGGGCAAGGCCGATGCGCTGCCGCTGGCCGCCCGACAAGCGTCGACCCGCCTCACCGACCTGCGCATCCCAGCCCCCGACCTGACCGACCGTGTCGTCGAGCGCCGCGATGGTCACGAGCTCGGGCCGCTGCTGTTCGTCAGACGCGATTCCGCGCACCGCGTCGCGCAGGGTTCCGCTGACGATGCTCGGCCTATGCGGCATCGACACCACCCGTCGGCGGTAATCCACAGCGCCGAGGTCGCGCTGGTCACGATGCTCCCCTTCTACGAGTACCGACACGGCACCCCGGCCGGCAGGCGTGCGCATTCCGAGCAGGCGCGACAGCTCTCGCGCGGCGTCGCTGTCGCACGCACGCACGCCGAGCAGCTCTCCCGCGCGCACGTCCACCCGATCGCATCCGGAACCCGCACCCGCACCCGTACCGCTGCCCACGCAGAACGACAGCACGACATCGGATGCCCGGCGCACCGGTCCGCCGCTGCCGGGCTCGTCCAGCAGATCCGGCGCGTTGACCACCTCGGCGATGCGCCTGGCAGAGGCGAACTTGTGGATCCAGTTCGACGGGAACGACCCCGCATACGCGAGGTAGCCGCTCACGAACTGCGCCAGGCCCAGCACGGTGACGAGCTCGCCGATGCTGATCTGACCCTCGGCCGCGAACCATGCCGACAGCCCCGCGAGCGCCGTCGTGACGACTGCGGCGAGCGTTGCGCTCACGGCCTCGTAGTCGGCGAGCGAGCGTCCGGCAGTCGTCGCGGCGACGCGTGAGGTGTTGCTCGCGGCCACATAACGGCGCACGGCCTCGCCTCGAGCACCGATCCCGACGAGCACACGGAACCCGGCCATGAAATCGGCTGCCACGGCACCCGCCTCGGTAGCAGCCCGCTGCTCCGCGAGGCCGCGGCGCTCGAGTGGCTTGGACACCACTCGCATCAGGAGCATCATCGCCACGGTCGACGCGAACACCACCAGCATCGCGACCGGCGAGATCACGAGCATCGCCAGGGCGGCCGCAGCGATCGCCGCGATCGTGGAGCACTGCTGCGCCACCGACCACGCCACGCCAGCCACCCGGTAGGTGTCGGAGTTCACGAACGTCAGCGCCTCGCCCGGCGTGAGCGTGCTCTGCGACAGCCGAGGACGAAGCATGCGCCCGAGCACGAGCCGGCGCAGGGCCTGCTCGCCGTATCCGTAGATCGTCACCATCAGACGCGACGCCGCCTGGTAACTCGTGGTCAGCACCACGAAGACACCGAGCAGCAGGCCGAGCCACAGGGCGAGCGCGGTCACGTCGGCGGGCACGACGGCGCGGTCGATCGTTGCGCCGATGAGCACCGGGATCGCCGCCTCGCAGACCGCGTGCAGCATGAGCAGCAGCGTTGCGGCGGCGAGACGGGGCCCGCGCCCCTCGGCCGACAGCGCGAGAGCGAACAGTCGGCGAGGCGTCGTCTGCTGCTGCGCCCGGGCAGTCTGGTGTCGCACTCCGATCACTTCGCCCGCCGCCCGAGCGGCAGCACGAGCGGGGTGCCGGATACGGGGTCGGTGATCACCCGGCACGGCAGGTCGTACACGGCTTCCACGAGCTGCTCGGTGATGACGTCGCGCGGATCGCCCTGCGCCACGATCGCGCCATCGCGCATCGCGACGAGATGAGTGGCGTAGCGGGCCGCATGGTTGAGGTCGTGCAGCACCGCGACGAGTGTGGTGCCCTCCCTGTGCAGATCGGCGAACAGCTCCATCAGGTCGATCTGGTGTGCGATGTCGAGAAAGGTGGTGGGCTCGTCGAGCAGAAGGTGGCCGGTACGCTGCGCGAGCGCCATTGCGACCCACACCCGCTGCCGCTGACCGCCCGACAGCTCGTCGACCAACCGACTCGACAGCTCGGTCGTGCCGGTCGCATCCATCGCCTCGGCGACCGCGCGTTCGTCGTCGCGGCTCCAGGTGCGCAGCGCGTTTTGATGCGGAAAGCGGCCGCGGCCGACGAGATCGGCGACCGTGATGCCATCCGGTGCGATCGACGACTGCGGAAGCAGGCCCAACTTGCGCGCGGCCTCTTTCGGCTTGAGGCTGTGCAGGTCTGCGCCATCCAGCAGCACGGTGCCCGTCGAGGGCCGCAACAGGCGCGCGAAGCCGCGCAGCAGCGTCGACTTTCCGCAGGCATTCGGGCCGATGATGATCGTGAACGACTTGTCGGGCACCGCGAGCGACAGGTTCGAGATGATGCGCGTGTCGCCATAGGCGAGCGTGATGTCGCGGGCGTTGAGGGATGCAGTCATGGTGGTCTTTCCAAGGAGGGCAGGTCAGGCGCGGCGCGCGTATTGGGCGGCGAGCAACCAGGCGAGGTAGAGGCCGCCGACAGAGACGGTCACCACGCCCACGGGAACGCCGACGAGCTGTGCGACCGCGTCGGAGACCACCACGAGGGCGGCGCCGGTAAGCATGACGGGCGCGGTGCCCATGGGGGTGTTCGAGCGGGTGAGGCGCTGCGAGATCTGCGGGGCGGCCAGGGCGATGAACGAGATCGGGCCGGCCGCCGCGGTGACGAGGGCGACGAGCGCCACGCCGAACACCATCGCCGCGAGCCGTGTGCGCCCGGGACTGATGCCGAGAGCCGTAGCCGCGTCGTCGCCCATCTCGAGAACGGGAAGCGTGCGATTCAGCGGCAGCGAGCCGACCAGCACGACGGCGAAGACGATCGCGGCGGGCAGCAGCTGGTCGAATCCGAGGGAGGCGATCGAGCCGGCACCCCAGGTCGCCGCCATCATGGCCTTCTCCAGGCTCACGGAGATGAGAATCCACGAGGTGAGCGATCCCAGACCGGCCGAGACGCCGATTCCCACGATGATCAGCCGGAACGACGACATGGTCTTCGAGTTCGCCAACGCGTAGACGAGCAGCGCGGTGAACAGGCCGCCGACCAGCGCGCCGATCGCCTTGAACATGTAGGTGTTCAACTCGAACACGATCATCATGAGGGTCACGCCGAACTGCGCGCCCACACCGAAGCCGATGATGTCGGGTGAGCCGAGCGGGTTGCGGGTGAGCGACTGGAAGATGCCGCCCGCGAGTGCGAGCGCCGCCCCGCAGAGCACCGCGAAGAGCACGCGCGGCAGCCGCCACTCCAGAACGACCTGGCGCACGTCGGGGTCAGACGAGGGGTCGAAGACGGCACCCAGCACGGCCGCGAAGTTCACGTCGTAAGCGCCGATGGTCATGGATGCGAGGCCCGCCACGATGATGACCACCACGAGCGCCGCACAGACGAGCACAGAGCGCACCGGAATGAGCGTGGAAACGCGGGCCGTGTCGATGCGCCAGTGCCGGCGGCCGAAGTCGACGGTGGATTCGACGGTGGATTCGACGGTGGATTCGACGGAACGCTCGTCGATGCTCACAGCCCGCTCACCTTCTTGCGCCGCACCAGGGCCACGAGAACCGGAGCGCCCAGAAGACCCGTGATGATGCCGACCCGCAGCTCGCCGTTCGGCAGGGCGATGCGACCGAGAACGTCGGCGAGCAGCAGAAACGTCGGCCCGACGAGAATCGAGTACGCAAGTACCCAACGTTGATCGGGCCCCGTAAACCAGCGCACCACGTGCGGAATCATGATGCCGACGAAGGCGATCGGCCCGGCCGCAGCGACGCTCGTGCCCGCGAGCAGAGTCACAGAGACGATCACCAAGATGCGCACAACACCGACGCGTACCCCCAGCGAGTGCGCGAGGTCGTCACCGAGAGCCAGCGCGTTCAGCGAGCGCGCACACAGGAGCCCGATCAGCAAGCCCACGACGATCAAGGGAGCGGCCCACGTGAGCTGGTCGAGCGAGCGCCCGCCTATGGAGCCGACGCCCCAGAACCGCATCACGTCGAAGGTGCTGCGGTTCTGCAGCACGATGGCGGTGGTGAATCCGGTGAATGCGGCTCCCAGCGCGACACCGGCGAGGGTGAGCTTCATCGGGGTCGCACCGGATGTTCCCAAGGAGCCGAGCGCGTAAACGAGCAGGGTGAGAACGAAGGCTCCAAGCAGGGCGAACGGAACATAGGCGCCCGGCGTGTTCAGCCCCAGCACCGCGACGGCGAAGGTCACGGTGAAGGATGCCCCGGCATTCACACCCAGGATGCCCGGGTCGGCGAGAGGGTTGCGTGTGAACGCCTGGATGAGGGCCCCGCAGACCGCGAGCGCCGCGCCCACCACGATGCCGAGAAGGGTGCGCGGAAGGCGCAGCTGCTGCACCATCAGGTGCAGCGGGTTGCTGTCGTCGTAGGCGGCAAGCGCGGTCAGCACGGTGACCGGGTCGATCGCCCGGTTGCCGATCGCCAGCGATGCGATGGCGGCGAGCACGAGCAGCACCGCTGCGATGACCAAGCCGGCCACTCGCATCCGGATTCGGCGCGGGGCGTCACCGTCTGCGTGACGCCCCGCATCCATCTGCGAGGTGTCGACCGACACCTCGGTTGTCACTTGCCGGTGATCGTCGGCTTGCCCTGCAGCGCGGCTGCGAGGTCGTCGACGTACGTCGGCAGAACGTACTTGAGCGACAGCACGGTCGGCGCGCTGATGGCGGCAGCCTGCGCCTGGTCGGAGTAGATCACGTACGACTTCGCGGCGATCGGATCCCAGCGCGAGACCACGGCATTGTCGACCGTGTACTCGGCGTCGGCGGCGCTTCCGCCCCAGGCTGCGAACAGATCGGCCTTCACGTCATAGAGCTTCTCGAGGCTCACACCCGTGTACCAGTTGTCGGCCTCGGCGCTGCTCACGAAGCTGTCCATGGCTGAGGTCGAGGTGAAGCCCAGGGCCTCGGTGATGCGCACGCGAGGGTCGTATTTCAGGTAGACGCCGAGGTCTGTTCCGCCCTCGTCGAGGGTGAGACCCCACACGAACGTCTTGCCGTCGAATTCGGGATGCTCGTCGGCCAGTGTCGAGATCTGTGTCTCGGTCTCGGCGATCAGCTCTTCCGCCTTCTCGTCCTCTCCCATCGCCTTTCCGACGGTGCGAGTCAGGTCTTCCCAGGTGCCCGGATTCCACGGACCGTCGATGTAGGGGATGGTCGGCGCGATCTCGGTGAGGCGGTCGTATTCGACGTCGGAGACGCCCGAGTACAGGCTGAGAATGAGATCGGGCTTGAGCGCCTTGATGGCCTCGTAATTCGGGCCCTCTTCGGTGAACGGGATGATCTCGGGGAGCTCGCCGTACTCGTCGGTCACGTAGTCCTCGAACCAGGGCGTGTAACCGCTGTCGCCCGCTCCCCAGACCTCCTCGACGCCGACGGGGTTCTCGCCCAGCGCGGCGACGATGTCCGGGGTCATCCAGCCGAGAGCCACGATGCGCTTCGGCTTCTCGGTGATGGTCGTCGAGCCGTGGCCGTGCTCGATGACGACGCCGTCGGTGGCCGTAGCCGCTGTCGTGTCGTCAGCTCCCGCCGAGCCGGATGCGCATCCGGTCATGACCAGGACGGCGGCGACGGCGACCGCGACAAAGGCGGGTACTCGACGTGTTTTCGGGCGCGCAGAAGCGTGCTGCATGGTTCTCCTTACGAGAAGTGGGGGAAGGGTCCGCATCAACGCGGCGAACTCATTCGGGTGTTTTAGTTAGGTAATCCTCACCTAACAAACCAATCGTAGGGGGCTCAAGCGGATGAGAATATCGCCGAACAGACAAGTTGTGTTGCTCTGTCGACAACCCGGCGCAGAAGCGGGCGCGTCGCAGGGCGCGTTCAGCGCCAGTAGAGGTGATGTGCCGAGTCAGCGCTCACGCGCGCGACATGCTGACGGGGCGTCATGCCGAACCGCTCTTTGAAGGCGGCCGAGAACGCGCTCGCCGTCGCATAGCCGCAGAGGCGCGCGACGGTGCCGACAGGGATGCCGTCGACGATCAGGCGCGCGCCTTGCGTCAGGCGCACGCCGGTTCGCCACTGCCCGAAAGTCATTCCGACGTCGCGGAGGAAGATTCGCAGCACGGTGCGCTCGTGCAAGCCGTGGGCAGCGAAGAGCTCCTTCGCGGTGCGCGCGTCTCCCGGATCTCCCAGCACCGACTGCACCAGGGCGCGCACCCGCTCGTCTGCGGGAAGGGGAACCTCGCCCCACCCCGCGGCGGCCTCGGGGGCCGGCTGCTGCAGCATCTCGATGAGAACGGCCTGAACCCGCACACGCAGGCCCGTGTCCATGTCCGTCGTTCCGAGGTGCAGCAGCATCTCCTGCACGGCTCGCGGCACGAGCACCCGGGTGATGTCCTCGAGGGGCGAGAGCAGCCCGCCATCCGGAATGTAGGTGTAGCAGCCGACCGAGTCGCGCTCGTGCCCGGTGGTGTGGGGTGTGTGGGCGGGGATCCACACGCCCTGACCAGGCGCGAGCCGCCAGATCGCATCCTGAAGACTCACCCAGACCGTGCCGCGATAGCACCAGGCGAGCATCGCATCCGGATGGGAATGCGGCGGCGACAGCAGTCGGCCGGAGCCGTCACCCGTGACCACCCCGGTGCCCATGAGGTATGGCGCGACGACCATGGAGGGCTGCAGGACGGCGGCCTCCCACTCGGCCTGCGAGTACGAATTCATGTGCCGTTCAGCGTACCGCGCGGCCCTTTCCCACCGCCCGCCTGTCAGGAATCGACCCAAAATCGCGAGCCTAGGTCGATGTGCGCCACATTGATTGGTGCTTCGCCGCCAATCGCTCGTTCACCGCGAGCTAACGACGCACGATTCGAACAACACCCCGCAGACTCAAGCCACTGGGACGGCGCGTCCCTCGATTCGTGCTCCGTTAGCCCCCTGAGCAACCGAACCCTTCCGAGAACGATCCAGAATCTGAGCTCGTTGGCCCGTCAATCTGGCTCATCGAATCCCGCAGTCCTCTCGGATTGCTTAATGATAACGGTTCTCATATAGAGTTCGGAGCGGCTCCTCTGCCACTTCGATATCTGACCGAGAAAGTTCTTCTATGCGCTCTTTGCGTTCCCCCAGGTCGGTGATGTCTGCATCCACCTTCCTGATCGTCGGGGTCGTGTGCGCGGGCATTCTGACCGCGTGCGCCTCCGCCCCATCCGCCTCCGCCGATCGACACTCCCTGCCCGACACCGCACCCGACTGGGCCGCGTCCGCGGCACAGAACAGCGACACTGCAGCGCCCGACGGCACCACCTCGGCCGTCGTGCTGTTCACTGAGAATGCCGACGCCGCATCCATCTCGGCCGCCCGCACCTGGCTCGTCACGGCCGGGCTCAACCTCGGCGATCAGCACGACAGCGTGCACAGCCAGTCGATCAGCGGCTCTTACAACGACTTCGCCCAGGCCTTCTCGACGACCTTCGTGACCACCGACATCCATGACCGCACGGCCGTCGTGCCCACCACCGACCTCTCGGTGCCGGCCGATCTGACGGCCATCGAGACCGTCGCCGGTCTCGTGAGCACGGATGCGATGAAGCCCACGCTCGTGGACTCGTCTGCGACGTCTACGACCACCTCGACCACCGCAGCCCCGACCGCCGCTCCCGCGCCCACCACCAGCGACGACTGCGCCGCCTATTGGGGACAGACCCTCAGCTCGGAGTGGCCGGAGTCGGTCACGGTCGAGCACCGCTCCAACGCGCTGTGCGGCTACGGTCCGCAGCAGTTGCGCGCCATCCACCAGCTGCCCGACGACGCGACCGGTGCCGGTGCGACCATCGCGATCGTGGGCGTCTTCGACGACGCCACCGTCGAAGCCAACACCAACGCCTACTTCACCAAGGCCGGAGCGCAGCCGCTTCGCGACGGGCAGTACACGCACCACGCGCCGGCGAACCCCGACAACAGTCGCTGCGGCGGCCCCAGCTCGTGGACCGTTGAACAGCACCTCGACGTGCAGGCCGTTCACGCCATGGCACCCGACGCGAACATCGTCTACTGGGGAAGCGACACCTGCGAGACGCAGTCGCTCTACCTGCGACTGCTCGACGCGGTCGAGAACGGCACACCAGAGAACGGCGCACCCGACGTGATCTCGCTCTCGTTCGGCGCCCCTGAAGAGCTCGACACCAACGCCGATCGCACCCTGCTCAGCCGGGTGCTGGTCGAGGCCGCATCGCGCGGCATCTCGGTCTTCGCCTCCACCGGAAACGACGGCGACTACAGCCAGGCCGGAGACCATCAAGACGGCACCGACGTGGCCTCGCCCGCCTCGAGCCCCTACGTCACTGCGGTCGGCGGGGCGAGCATCGGCCTGGACGCAGACAACACCGTGGCCGTCGAAGCGGGCTGGGAGGTGCAGACCCGATTCGCCCGCAACGGCGCCATCATTCCGCCCGGCTTCATCTACGGCGCCGGCGGAGGAGAGTCGGCCTACTACGACCGCCCCTCGTGGCAGCGAGACACCCTCTCGCAGCCGGGAACCAAGCGGCTGCTGCCCGACGTCTCGTCTCTCGCCGACCCGAACACCGGCTTCATCGTGAACGCACCCTCCGACGGCGTGGTGAACGAAGATGCCCACGGCGGCACGAGCCTCGCGACCCCGATGGTCGCCTCGATGGTGGCCATCGCCAAGGCGCGCAATGGCAGTCACATCGGCCTGGCCACGCCCTCGCTCTACGCACTCGCGGGCTCGTCGGCCATCACCGATGTTCAGCCGGCCTCGGCAGCAACCTGGTTCCGACGCTCGCCGTCGACCGGAGCCCTGTGGCTCGAGACGCTCTACATGTGGGATGCGAAACCTCAATCCCTGCAGTCCGGCCTCGGCTGGGACAGAGTCACCGGACTCGGCATTCCCCGCGGCACCGACTTTCTCGACCAGTTCGGAGCACAGAAATGAATCGACGCGCATCCCGCCCCCTGCGGCTCGTGACCTCGGCGGCCCTCGCCGCCGTGCTCTCGGTCGGCTTCGCGGCGACGACGGCCACCATCGCGACCGCCGCAACGACCGCGATCGCCGCACCCACGGCATCCACCGCCAAAGCCGCCACCAGGGCCACCCCCGCCAACAGCGCCTTCGGCGTGCAAATGCTCGACTCCGACGGCGGAACGCTACAGGCCTCCACCCCGCTCGCCGAGTGGACCTCGGGCGACACGGTCACGCAGAACGCCGCGTCCACCGGCGACCTCTACAAGCTGAACACCACGCAGACCGCCGGGCTCGTCTCCCGCGCAGCTTCTGACGGGGCACGGTCGACGATCGCCTCGGGAACGTTCCAGCTGCGCGACCGCGTGCCCGTGGCCTTCACCGGACTCACCTCCGAGTGCACCGCCGACGGATCGAGCACCGTATCGTTCGACACCCTCACCGTGAACGGCGTCGACGCGCTCGACCCGGCACGCATCGCCGCCGGCTACACCGTCGACCTGCCCGACTCGTCGACGTGGGGTCCCACCAAGCTCTACATTGGCGAGCGCACCACGGATACGTCGGGTCGGGCTCAGACCACCGCGTTGCGCATCGAGGCAGAGGCCGGCTCATCCGAGATCTGGCGGGTGAAGCTCGGCCAGGTCGCCTGCACCCCCGCTGCGCCGAGCACGCAGCCGACACTCGTCTCGGGCATCACCGTGACCGCGCCCAACGGAACGCCGATCGTGGCGGGCGAGCCCAGTCTCACGGCCTCGGGGACCAAGACCGACGCGACATTCTCGGCCCCCAACCCGCCGATCGCGGCGACCGGTGTCACCGTCAGCCGCACCGACGACAGCGCGGCGAAGGTCTCGATCGACAGCTTCACTCAGGTGCCCGACACCTCGTCGGTCGGCGAGTACATGTGGTCGGCGTTCCGCGTCTACGGACTCGCGCTCGACGTGGCCGCCGACGGCAGCTCTGTGGTGTCGTTCCCCGGATCGAACTCGGGGCTCTTCGTGAACGGAGTCTGGATCAACACCGGAACCGACCTCCATACCGGCCTCGACGCGCAGGGCACCCCGCGAGTGACCGTGCGCTTCAATGAGCGGGCCACTCAGCCCGACGGCAGCATCCTGATCACGGCCGTGCGCTACACCGACCTCACCGGCACCTACCCATCGGTCGCGCTCGGCACGGTGCGGTGGTCGGCGCCCAGCACGGTTCCCACGCCCGAACCCGAGCCCACTCCGCAGCCCGAGCCGCCGCTGCCAAGCCGCTACGCTTACGCGCTCAGCGCATCCGGCCCGTCGGTCGTGTCGCCCGTGGCTCTCGTGACACCGGATGCCGCTTCCGCGGCCGCCGCGAGTGAGAAGGCGCCCAACGCGGTGGCGAACTCCGACGCCGCCCAGCTCGAGGTCGCCAAGGCGACCGACGGCGCCGCCGGGCAGATCTCGGCGAGCGGCGCACGCGCATCCAATGCCAACGCCCGCGCGACGGCCGAGGTCGACTCGCTCTCGCTCTACCCGGGATCGAGTCTCGAGGTGTCGCTCAGCGACATTCGCGTGGCGCTCACCAAGACCGGCGCGACCATGACCACCGGCGGCGGAACCGTAGCGGGCCAAACCATCGCCGCCGGCGAGATCGAGCCCAACACGGTCGTGCAGCTCGCCGGACGATCGACCATGATCACGCTGAACCTGCAGACCGGCTCGGCCGATGACTTCTCGGTCACCGGCGTCGACGTGAACGACACGCTCGGCCTGGGCGCGCGAGTGCGGGTGGCCGCGATCACGGCAGACGCACCGGATGTTCCGACGCCGGTCGATCCCGGAACCGGGCCTGGCGGCGGGTCGGGTTCGCCGGGAGCCGGAACGCCCGGAGCAGGATCCGGAGTCGGCTCGGGCGGCGAGCTGGGCAACGGCGCGATCGGCCAGAACTTCGTCTCACCGCAGGCGAGCTCCTCCCAGCCGCTGGCCAACACCGGAATGTCGACCGCTCCCCTCGCCGTCGCGGCGGCACTCTCCGTGCTCGCCCTGGCGACCGGGGCAGGCCTGCTGTTGCGGAGGCGCCGCCGACCCACCGCATCCTGATGCACGCGCCGGCCGTGGTCTTCTCGACCGCGGCCGGTGTGGCATCGCGCGTGGCGCCTTCGTGCCCCATCCACTTGGCGCATATCGACCCAAAATCGCGATGTGATGTCTCAGGACGTGCCTGACGGTTTATGTCTCAGTGGGGTCTGACGGTTTTTGGGTGGCCAGGAAGCCGCGTGGTTTGCCGTTGGGGATGTAGCTGCCGTCGATAGGTCTCGGGTGGGTGGC
>NZ_JYFC01000013.1 GCF_000938265.1 Agreia bicolorata | reverse complement strand
GGTTCCTCGCGACGCGCACGACGTCATCACGGAACTCAGAGGGGTAGGGCTTTGGCACGATGCCATCCTTCCAGGCCACCCTCCCGGGCAAGCCAGATCAGATGTCACCTATTCGTGCAGCAGACCCATAGCGGGTCAGCTCGCGATATCTCGCCGCTGCAGGGCGACCACGGCGATCACCACGAACAGCGCGCTCAGCCCGTAGAGCAGGCCGAGGCCAGGCCAGTCCGCCCCCGTCGCCAGTGGAACGTGATGGTACGCCCACCCGTAAGGCGAGTAGTCGCGCAGCCAATCGAGGTCGGCGCTCTGGCTGCCCAAGGCATTCAGCGCGTACCCGACCACGGCGATGCCAGCAGCGGCTGCGGTCGCCACGATGCGCCGCCCGAAAAGCGCACCGGATGCCAGACCGAGGGTCGCCGACACCAGCCCCAGCCCCAGATACGCGGCGCTCACCGCGAGAACGTGTCCTGCATCGAGGCCAAGCTGTGCGCTCGGATTGAGCAGCAGCACCACCACCGCGCTGATGGCCGTGAGCCACGCGAGCCGCACGACAATCGCGAGAGTCCGCTCCAGCACGAGCTGCCCCCGACTGACACGGTGCGCGAGGGTCAGCTCGAGCGTGCCGTTCTCCTCATCGCCGGCGATGGCCGCCGTACTCCACGAGGTCGCCGCGATCACGATCATCACGAAGCCCAGCAGTCCATAGAACGTGGCCTCGGTGTAGCCCGCTCCCGTTGTGATGGCACCGTAGCCCAGCGCGCTGACAAGCTGCGGCGGCAGCGTCGAGATGAGCTGCTGCATCTGCGAGTCGGCGCCGCCGAGGGCGGGGAACAGAGGCAGATACAGCAGAAGCGCCGCCACAATGCCCAGGGTCCAGCCGAGAGTCGATCGCCACGATTGCGCCAGTTCGCGGCGAAACAGCGGCAGGATGCTAGTGCTTGGCATCGGTCTCGCCCGTCTCGTAGAGCGTCAGCACAGACTCCTCAAGATCCGGCTCCTCGACCACGAGGTCGACGATGGTGAACCGGGCGATGGCCTTCACAAACGCGTCGATCTCTCCAGAGACCGTGGCGGTCAGCGTGGTCACATCCTGTGCGCCAGCCACCTCCAGGGAACTCAGCGACGCGACGCCCGCGACCGACGACCTGACGGCATCCGGTGTCGTTGAAGCGAAACGCGCCCGCACGTGCCGCACCGCGGCCGCGCGCAACTCGTCGACCGTGCTGACCGTGATGATGCGGCCCGCTCGCAGAAGAGCGACCTCGTCGGCGGCCTGCTGGATCTCGCTGAGAACGTGCGAGCTCAGGAACACGGTCTGCCCGTCGTTGCGGGCCTCCCTCACCATCGCGAGGAACTCCTGCTGCACGAGGGGGTCGAGTCCGCTGGTCGGTTCGTCGAGGATCAGAAGGGGTGGGCGGTGCATAAATGCCTGCACGAGTCCGAGCTTCTGCTTGTTGCCCTTCGACAGCGTTCTCACGGGCCGATCGAGTTCGAGGTGAAGCCGGTCGGCGAGGTCGTTGATGGTGCCGGATGCGACGGGTCCGCTGATCTCGGCGAAGTGGTTCAGCATGGCGCGGCCCGTGATGCGGCTCTCGAGTCGGAGCTCGCCCGGCAGGTAGCCGATGCGCGCGCGAAGCGACGGGCCGGCCGACCGGGGGTCACCGCCGAGGATGCGCAGCGTTCCCGAGGTGGGGCGGATGACGTCGACCATGAGTCGCATGGCCGTGGTCTTGCCTGCCCCGTTCGGGCCGATCAGACCGAACACGGACCCCGCACCGATGCTCAAGTCGATGCCCTCCGGCGCGGAGTGGCGACCGAAACGCTTCGTGAGTGAGCGTGCTTCGATCACGTTCGACGTCGTCGCCATGGTGCACCTCGGCTCTGGCCGGGAGCGCGTCGCTCATCGACCTGCCACCATCGTAGATCCGATGCGCCGCGCGGTCGATGGTGTGTCGTGAAGAACTCGAACTCGGGCGGCTGCTCCCACTAGTGTGGCCTCAGGAGGCCCCCATGAGCACCGTCGATCCTTCACTTGCCCGCAGTCAGCGCACGCCGCGACGCCCGAGCCTCGGCCGGGTCATTTTTCTGCTCGTCCTGCTGCTCGGAGGCGGCTTCGGTCTCGGCTACGGATGGGGCGGCTTCGGGCTGTTCGATGGCATGGGTGACCCACCGTGGCAATCCATCGTCGGCGCGATTGCGGGACTGGCTGTGACCGTCCTCGGGTCGATCGCATGGGCGGCGACGGCCATGAGGAGAGCCGACATCGGCATCGGCTACGGCCTCTCGGCGTGGTTCATCGGCGGCGGAACAGGGCTCTATCTCGTCGCGCAGCCGAAAGGCTCCCCCGCACTGGCCGTAACGATCGCCTTCGCACTTCTCGCGCTCGGGGCGCTCTTTGTCGTGCTTGGCTTCGTCGCGGCGATCAGTCGACGGCGACAGAGCTCACGCGACGAGCGCACGATGCGCACCGGCACCCTCACCGCAGCCACGGTCAGCAACAAGGGCTACGACTTCTTTCGCGAGAGTCCTCGCATTCTGACGACCGTCACCTTCACGTTCGTCGACCTGCAGGGGATCCAACGCTGGGTGCAGAAAACCATGATGATCGAGCAGGGCGACCCCGTTGTCGACGGCCAGGAGACGCGCCTCTGGTACGACGCGGCCAACCCGGGCGACGTGGGCGGCATCGTGGTGGAGCTGGCGCGCGAGCGGCGGATGCGGCGGTAGCTGCGGCGCAAGCACTCCGCGAGGCTGCGACTAATTCAGGAGGAGAGCGTCGCCGACGCCACTATCCACACGGGCGCGCGCTCCTCCTGAATGAGTAACGCAGACCGCGCTACAGTCCCTGCCACTCCGGCTTGTTCGCGTAGGAGTAGCGGTAGTAGTCGGCGCGCTCGAGCTCGGATGCGGCAGCCTCGTCGACGACGACCGTGGCGTGGGCATGCAGCTGCACCGCAGACGCGGGCACGCTCGCGGTGAGCGGCCCCTCGACCGCGGCCTGCAGAGCGTGCGCCTTGGCCTCACCGAACGCGAGCAGAACGAGGTGCCGCGCACGCAGGATGGTGCCGACGCCCTGGGTGATGCAGTGCAGCGGAACATCGTCGACCGAGTCGAAGAACCGCGAGTTGTCGCGCCTCGTCTGCTGGGTCAGGGTCTTCACTCGCGTGAGCGAGGCGAACGACGAACCGGGTTCGTTGAAGCCGAGATGCCCGTCGGTTCCGATGCCGAGAATCTGCAGGTCGACCCCGCCGGATGCCCGGAGCGCGGCCTCGTACTCGTCGCCGGCCGTCTGAATGGTCGCCGGGTCTCCGTTCGGCATGTGGATGCGACGAGGGTCGAATCCCACAGGCTCCACCACGTCTCGTCGAATGACCGACCGATACGACTCGGGGTGATCCTCCGGCAGTCCCACGTATTCGTCGAGGCCGAATCCTCGAACGCGGCTCACGTCGATGCCGCGGGCGCCGTCGGCGAGGGCTCGGTACACCGACAGCGGAGTCGATCCGGTGGCGAGCCCCAGCACCATGTCGGGCTTGGTCGCGATGAGATCGAGGATCGTGCCGGCCACCAGCCGGCCCGCCGCCTCGGCGTCGGGAACGATAACTACTTCAGCCATGACTTCTTCTACCTCTCCACGTCGTTCAGGGCGAGTCGGCTCGTCGGCTCAGCGAGCACGTCGTCGATCGACCACCCGTCGACCATGTGCGAGTGCCCGCTCGCGCGGAACGCCAGGATGGCCGCTCCGATGCGTCCGCCCGAGGTTCCCAGCGCCGATGTTCTGATCTCGGGCGCTTCTCTCCACGCCAGCAGGCCTCGCAGTTCGGCGCGCAGCGGAGTCAGCAAGGCGTCTCCCGCGCGCGACACTCCCCCGGCCAGCACGATCACCGACGGGTCGATCAGCAGCGTGACAGAGGCGAGGCCCAGCGCGAGCGCTCGCACGCCATCGGCCCACACCCGATCGGCGATCTCGTCTTCGCCGAGGCGCAGCGAGATGGCCCTGGCGTCGAGCCCCGCAAGACCGCCCGCGGCGGCGTATCGGCGGGCAAGGCCGGCGCCCGAGAGGTAGACCTCCAGGCATCCTCGCTGGCCGCAGGTGCAGGGCTCGCCACCCGGAATCGCCGGGATGTGCCCGAGCTCACCGGCGGTCGTGACCGCTCCGGCCACGGGGTGGCCGTCACTCAGAATGGATGCCGCCACCCCGGTTCCGATGGCGACGAGCACCGAGTCGGCGACACCGGCCGATGCGCCGTAGAGGGCTTCGGCCAGCCCGCTCGATCGCACATCGTGTCCGATCTGCACGGGCAGCCCGAGCGCGGAAGACAGGATCGGGCCGAGGGGCACGTCGGTCCAGCCGAGCGTCGACGCGTAGCGCACGATGCCCTTGTCGGCCTCGACCATGCCGGGCGTGACGACACCGATGCCGACAACGGTGTGGCCGTCGCGTTCGGCGTGGGCGCGCACATCGGTGAGCAGCCCGATGATCGTCTGCGTCAGTTCGTCGCCGAGCCCCTGCACCCCGATGGAATGGGCGAGAATCGCTCTGCCCGACGCGTCGACGATGGCGGCCTTGAGGTTTGTTCCGCCGATGTCGAGCGCGATCACGACCATGGATGCCTCGCCGTCGTTCGACGGGTCGCCTTCCGTGGCCGGCCGAACGGCCGTGACCACACGGTCCGTCGCAACACGGGCCGTCACGACACCGGATGCGACGCGCGGCCGCCCGATCGCCTCGAGCACCGCGCCGATCACCTCGGGATCGGTGACGAGGGTCCCGTCTCCGCGCGGCGATGGTGACTGCGCACGCAGGTGCACCTCTCGGGCACCGGTGGCCCGAATGATCTCGTTCACGTTCGCCGCCCGAACCGAGCCGCCGACGAGCACGGTTGGCGCATCCGGTTCACGCTGCGACAGCGCGACGAGCGACGCGAGCGTGTCGACGCCTTCGAGGGCGGGGTGCGGCCCGCCCGAGGTGAGAACGCCGCGAACGCCGCAGTCGCGAAGCGTGCCGTAGGCCGCGATCAGGTCGGGGGTCTGGTCGAACGCCTTGTGGAATGTCACGGGCAGGGGCCCGGCCGCGGCGACCAGGCGACGCAGCGCGTCGTCGTCGATCTCGCCGGAGGGGCGCAGCGCGCCGAGCACCACTCCGACCGGCGTGGTCGCCGTTCGGGCCAGGGCGACGATCGCCTCGAGGTCGAGGCACATCACGTCGAGCTCCGCCTCGGAGTACACGAAGTCTCCGCCGCGTGGGCGCACGATGACCTGCACGCCGGCGGTCTGCATCGACGACAGAACCGCGCGGATGAGTCCGGGGCTTGGTGTGGTGCCGCCCTCGAGAAGGTCGGCGCACAGCTCGATGCGCTCGGCGCCCGCCGCGTCGGCGGCGAGCGCTCCATCGAGATCGTCGACGCAGATCTCCACGAGCACCCGGCTCTCCCCCGGCTCCCCGTCGACCGACGAGTCCGGGCTGACCGACGACTCCGCGCTGCCTGCTGAATCCGCGGTCATCGGGCGGCGTCGTCGTTCTGCGCGGCGATCCACGCGGTCGCGTCGGCGCCCACGGCGATCTCGCCGACGGCGACGCCGCCACCGAGAACGGGCAGCTCGACGAGCGACCCGGCGTTGCTCACGTCGACGCCCAGCGCTCCGAGCACCTGCAGGGCGACCAACGTGGTGGCCCGGGGGTTGCCGTCGACGATCTTCATCGAGACCGACTGGCCCGTCGCCGCGGCCATTCCGATGACTCCTTCGGCGCCACCCTTGGCGAGAACGCCAGGGATGCGCGTCATGGTGTCGCTGTTCGCGTGGTGGTCTCCGCCCACGAAGAAGGGGTGGGCGCGCATCGCGTCGGCGACCTGGCGCTCGGGCGTTCCGTCGGCGGCAACAACGAGGGCGCGGAACGACCGCGCCAGTCCCTCGACGGTCGTGCTGAAGAGCGGGGCGCCGCAGCCGTCGACGGCGGTGTGCTCGACCTCATCGCCGCTGACCCGGGCGACCGTCTCGCGCACGAGGCGCTGCAGCGGATGCTCGGGGTCGAGGTAGCTCGCCGTGTCCCAGCCGTTCGCGGCGCAGGCCAGCAGCATGGCCGCGTGCTTGCCCGAGCAGTTCATGCGGATGCGCGTGCGCGTCTCGCCGTCGCGGATGAGCCGTTCCCGGGTGGGCTCGTCTTCGGGCCAGTCGACGGGGCAGCCGAGCGCGGACTCGTCGAGCCCGGCGCGGTCGAGAATACGGCGCACCACCTCGACGTGCGCGTCTTCGCCCGTGTGGCTGCCGGCCGCGATCGCGAGCTCCTCGTCGGCGAGCTCGGCCCCGGCCAGCAGGCAGGCCAGCGCCTGCAGCGGCTTGGTCGTGGAGCGCGGAAGAACCTGCGTCGATCCGCGGCCCAGGTTCGCGGCGACGCGGCCGTCGGCGTCGAGGGCCACGAGCCACCCGAAGTGACGGCTCTCGATGACCTCGGAGCGGATGACGACGGCGAGTTCCGCAGTGTCGGTTGCAGGCTGGGGGGATGTCACGGGTGCTCCTTCGTCGCGGGGCGACAGTCGATAAGAGAAAAGAGAAAGAAGAGAAGAGGAAAAGAGAGGCGCTCTAGACCGAATCGAGGCCCGGCCGGCCCACGATCGGAACCGTCGCCGCGGCATCCGGTTTACGTGCGCTGCGCTTCGACGGCCGCACCCGCAGTCGAGCGGCGAACGTCGAGAGCGCACCGTTGAACACGAGGTAGATCAGCGTCACGACGACGAAGGTCTGAATGAGCAGGTGGTTGAACGACGAGAGCACCTGACCGCGATAGAGCAGTTCGGTGAACGCCACGATGTAGCCCAGCGAGGTGTCTTTCACAAGGCTCACGAGCTGCGTCACCAGCGAGGGGGTCGCGAAGCGCAGCGCCTGCGGCAGAATCACGAACCGGCTCACCTGCCAGCGCGAGAGTCCCAGGCTGATGCCGGCCTCGCCTTGACCGCGCGGCAGACCGAGAATGCCCGCGCGAATGATCTCGGCGAACACGGCCGAGTTGGCGATCGTGAGCGGAATGACCAGCTTCCAGATGAGCGGGAAATTGAGCCCGAGCTGCGGCAGTCCGAAGAGCATCAGGTAGATGAGCAGCAGCACGGGAATCGTGCGCGCGACCTCGATGTAGGCCGTCGAGATCCAGCGGATGGGGCGCACGGAGCTGAGCCGGCCGAGCGCGAGGAAGAGTCCGAGAACGCCGCCCAGCACCGCGACGAGGGCCGCGGCCTGGATGGTTCCCCAGAGGCCCACGAGCAGGTACTCCCAGATGGGCCACGAGAGAAACGGGGTCCAGCGGTCGGCGTCGAGCTGCCCCTTCGAGGCGAACTGCAGCAGGCCGGCGACGACGAGGCCCACGAGAATCAGGATGACGACGGCCGACCAGATGCGGATGTTGCGGCGCGTCTTGGGTCCGGGCTCGTCGTACAGCGAGACGGTGCGGGTCGCGGGCGCTCCGGGAGCGCGGGTAGACGACGTGGTGGTGGAGGGTGTCTGGCTCATCGCAGGATCGCCACCTTTCGCTCGATGCGCCCGGCTCCGAGCCCGATCACCAGCGCGAGGGCCATGTAGACGAGACCGGCCGCGGCGAAGATCAGGATGGGCTGGGCCTCGACGAGGTTGAGTTTGTTGGCCGCCGAGGTGAGCTCGACGACGCCCACGGCCGCGGCCAGGGCGGTGTTCATGGTGAGCGCGATCATCACGTTGCCGAGCGGCTGCACCGCCGCACGCAGTGACTGCGGAATGACGACGAGCCGCAGGGTCTGCCCGAGCGTGAAGCCCAGGGCCCTCGACGCCTCGATCTGGCCGTTGCCCACGGTGTTCACGCCACTGCGCACGGCCTCGGCCACGTAGGCGGCCTCGTAGAGCGCCAGCACGAGCACCGCGGTCGGCGCCAACGGCATGATGATGCCGGCGTCGGGCAGCGCGAAGACCGCCAGAATCAGCAGGGCCAGCAGCGGCACGTTCACGAAGAACTGCACGTAGGCGAATGCGGCGCCGCGCAGAACGGGAATGGGGCTGATGCGGGCGGCCGCGATCAGCGTGCCCAAGACGAGCGCTCCGACGCCGGCGACCACCGCCATCAGCACGGTGGTGCCGATGGCAGACAGCAGGGGGCCTGCGCTGTCGACGAATATGTCCATGACTTCTTTCGGGTCTGGCGGGTGATGCGGGGCGGTTCGGGTCACGCGGGTCGTGCGGGTCAAGCGGGGTCACGCGGGTCGTGCCGAATGGATGCCGGGGCCGGCCGGGTAGGCCGGCCCACGGCATCCGGTCTATCAGGAACCGGGAACGGAACCGATCTCAGGTGCGTCAGGCGTGCTGGATTCGACGGCGGAGCCGAGCGTCGCGTCCCACACCTTGCCCCAGGTGCCGTCTTTCTGGATCTTCAGCAGCCAGTCGTTGATGAACTTCTTGAAGTCCTCGTCATCGTGACCGAGGCCGATTCCGTAGGCCTCGGTGGTGAAGGGCTGGCCCACGACCTTGATCGAGGAGTCGCTGGCGGCGTTCGAGGCGAGCAGGGTGAAGTCCTGCACGTAGGCGTCGCCGCGACCCTGCTTCAGAGCCTGCATGGCCTGGGGGTCGGTGGCGAACGACACAACGTCGGCGGTCGGCTGCTTCTCGGGAACGGCGGTGACCGCGGGGGTGTTGGCGCCCACGATCACGGTCTTGCCGCCCAGGTCGTCGATGCCCTTGATGTCGGTGTTGTCGGCCTTCACGGCCACGGCGAGTCCGGATTCGAGGTACGGGCCGGCGAACGAGACCTGCGTGGCCCGCTCTTCGGTGATCGTGTAGGTGTTGAACACCACGTCGACGGTGCCGTTCTGCAGCAGCGCCTCGCGGGTCTCGGATGCCGGCGGCACGATCTGCACGCTGGGCTTGCCGAGAATGTAGATGGCGAGCAGCTTGGCGAGGTCGGCGTCGAAGCCCTCCACGTCGTCGGGGTTCGCCGGGTCTTGCTGCGAGAGCAGGGGTGCGTCGAGAGCCTCGGCCACGATGAGCGTTCCGCGCTCCTTGATCTTGGCCATGGTCGAGTCGGGCAGGATGTCTGCGGCGTCGGCCACGACGGCGTTCTTGTAGACGTCGTCGAGGCTCGACGCGGCGCTCGACGAGGTGGGGTCGGCGCCGGGAACCGCCGAGCTGTCGGAGGAGCAGGCCGCGAGGCCGAGCATCGCGGTGAGGGCGACGGCCGCGACGGGAAGGACCCGACGGAAGGGTGACGTGGAGCTGCGCAAGATGGTGCCTTTCTTCTCTGTGTAGGAGGTGCGGGTGATGCGGAGTGGTGCGGTCAGTGGGTGAGGATTTTCGACAGGAACGCCTTCGCGCGCTCGCTCTCGGGGTGGTCGAAGAACTCGGCGGGCGTGTTCTGCTCGACGATGCGGCCGTCGTCCATAAAGACGACTCGGTCGGCGGCGCGGCGCGCGAAGCCCATCTCGTGGGTCACGACGACCATCGTCATTCCCTCGGCGGCCAGCGAGATCATCACGTCGAGAACCTCGGTCACCATCTCGGGGTCGAGGGCCGAGGTCGGCTCGTCGAAGAGCATGACCTTCGGTCGCATGGCGAGGGCGCGGGCGATGGCCGCGCGCTGCTGCTGGCCGCCACTCAGTTGGGCAGGAAAGCTGTCGGCCTTGTCGGCGATTCCCACGCGGTCGAGCAGCTCGAGCGCGTGCGCCTCGGCGACCTTCTTCGACTCCTTGCGCACCTGAATAGGGGCAAGGGTGACGTTGTCGAGAATCGAGCGGTGGGCGAACAGGTTGAATGACTGGAACACCATGCCGACCTCGCTGCGCAGGGTCGCGAGCGCCTTGCCCTCGGTGGGCAGCGCGGTTCCGTCGACGAGGATGCTGCCGCTCGTGATGGTCTCGAGCCGGTTGATGCATCGGCACAGAGTCGACTTGCCCGAGCCCGAGGGGCCCACGACCACGACGACCTCGCGAGCCGCGATCGACAGCGAGATGTCTTTCAGCACGTGGTGGTCGCCGAAGTGCTTCTGCACGTCGGTCATCACGACCATGCCGGTGCCGGATTCGGGGGAGATCGGTTCGCGACTCATATCCGCCTTCTCGTTACGGGCGGCTTGAAGAGGGCCGCACTGCCATCGGGGTGAGGATGAACGATCGCCATCCTCATGGCGAATTCAACCTAACAATTGATTGTTACACGTAGATTTCGACTAACTTTATGCAAGAATGGACCAAGTCCGAAATCGTCCACGCAGCAGGGGAAGCCGATGTCACGAAGCGAGACCGCCCACCCGCCGCAGCGGCATTCGATTCAAGACGTCGAGATCCTCGGCCCGCTCCGCTCGGGCCGCGCAACGAGCCGGGCCGCGCTGGCCAAGGTCACCGGCCTGTCGCCATCCACTGTCGCGTCGCGTGTCGACGGACTCATTCGCCAGGGGCACGTGGTCGAGACGGGCCAGGGAGAGTCGCGCGGCGGCCGACGCCCGCGTGACCTCACCATTCGTGGGGATGCCGGGCTCGTCGGCTGCATCGACCTCGGTGTCGACCGCGCCTCGTTCGGCCTGCTCGACTTCGCCGGCACCCTGATCGCCGAGCGGCACGTCGCCCTCGACATCGCGGCCGGCCCGGCCGAAGTGCTGGGATTCGCCGTCGCCGAGATCAGAGACATGGTCGACAAGGCATCGCTTTCAGAGCACACGACGCTGCGCGGATTCTCGGTCGGCGTTCCCGGCCCCGTGTCGACGGCGACATCGCGCATCATCGCCCCGTCGCGCATGCCCGGCTGGAACGGAGTCTCAGTCGCCGAGGTCATTCAGCGCGAGATGCCCCTGCCGGTGATCGTGAACAACGACGCCAACCTCATGGCCGTGGGCGAGCTCTACACCGGCGGCGCCGAGGCGTCGGCGAACCAGGTATTCGTCAAGGTGGGCTCGGGCATCGGCTGCGGCATCATCTCGCGCGGCGAGCTCTTCACCGGCAGCAACGGCTGGGCCGGCGACATCAGCCACGTGTCGGTTCCGGGCGGCGGGGCGGTGCCCTGCTCGTGCGGTCGCACGGGGTGTCTGGATGCGATGGCCTCGGGCAACGCGCTGGTGCGCGAGATGCAGGTGGCCGGCCACGACGTCGACTCGGTCGAGGCGATGATCGCCCTGGCCCGCGACTCCCACCCCCTCGCCACGCGTCTCATCCGCAACGCCGCCGTGATGACGGGCGGAGTGCTGGCGACCATCGTGAACTTCTTCAACCCCGACAGGCTCGTGCTCGGCGGAGTGCTCGCCGACTCCTCCGTGTTCGTGGCCGGAGTGCGCTCGACCCTCTTCGCCGACTGCCTGCCCATGGCCACGGAGCAGCTCTCGGTCGACGTGACGAGCGACCAGAGCACGGGCGGCCTGCACGGGGCAGCGCGCATGTTCCTCGACCAGGTGTTCTCAGTCGACGGAGTGGGTGCGGTGGTGGCGCGCTAACGCTGGCGGGTCATTCGCTCAGCACCGCCCCTCGACCGAGATGTTCAGCCCCTCTTGCGTTCCCCGAATGCTGGCCTGCTGCACCACCGCGCTCGGCGACGTGGCCATGAAGTACTCCCGACCCATCGCCATGTCACCGGGGCCGAAACCGGCCTTCGCCCACGAACTCGTGATGCGCGCATAGGCCTCGTCGGCGGTATCGGCCACGTCGAAGATCGGAATCACGACCGATCCCGTCACCTGCCTGCTGGTGGGAACCCCGTTGGTCACGCACGCGATCGTCTGGATCGTGGGTGTGCCGCGAATCCCGGCGAGGTCGCCCGCGGCATCCAGAAATTGCGCCACGACCGCCTGGTCGGCGGCCATCCGCGCGGCCAACTCGTCCGGAGTCTCCGGGGTCGGCTGCGGCGTTGGCGGCGCCGATGGGTCGGCCGGTGGCGGCAGGGGCGTGCGCCCGTCTCCCGGGTCGGCCGACCCGACAGGCAGACCGATGAAGCCGTCGACGGCGATGCGGCTGGTTTATTCCTCGTATCGCGTGACGACGAAGGATGCCCGGGGCAGGGTGCCGTCGAGCCCCTGCGGCCCCGCGAATGCCTCGAGCTCGGCGACGACGGATGCCTGGCTCGCCTCGTCGTTGACGCTCACGCCCAGCGCGGGTCGCCACCCGGTGTCGGAGCTGAACTGGCTCGGCCCCTGAACTCCGTTGAAGTCGACGGATGTGACGCCCGGCTGCCCGGCCAGGCTCGCGATGAAGGTGAGCAATTCGGGCGAGGGGGATGCCGCATCCATCGTCACACGCGTGCCACTGGGCGTCGCATGGCCCGAGCTGCCCGACACCATCACGGAGGCCAGGTCTGCGGTGCCGAACGCGGGCAGCTGCCGAACAGACGCCGCCACCGCGGGAACATCGACCGCCGCACCCGCGAAGATCTGCGTTCCCAGATAGGGCGAGCCGAGCTGCAGCGACGAAACGTTCTCGATCGAGGCGAGCTGCTCTGCGGTTGCAACCAGCTGGCCAGCCGATGTGGCACCTGACCGGTCTCCGGTGACAGACAGCGTGAGCGTGGTGTGGACCGGGCGCTCACCCACCGAGAGCTCCAATCGAGCGTCCACCTTGGCCCCTGCTCCCCGCACCTCGTCGATGCTGTCTGCGATGGCGTCGGCCAGCACGGGCAGGTCGGTGGCATCCTGATTCGCCTCGACGCTGACGGTTGCCATCCAGGCCTCGGGTTTCGACAGCGGGCCGCCGTCTTTGAGGTCGTAGGGCGAGATGCTCGAGGTGACGGAGGCGATGCCCTCCGTGCCACGGATGTCGGCGACGGCACGGTCTACGGCGGTGGTGACGTAGTCGGGCGGAGGCGGGATGAGGAGGGAACAGCCTGATGCGGCCAGGGCGAGGAGTGTGGCTAGGGCGGCGGCCGCGAAGGGTCGGGAGCGGCGACGTGTCGTGGGTTTGCGGCGCGTCTTGGTCATGTCTGCACCCTAGTCATGTGGCCTGCAAGCGGTCGACGCGGGTTTGAGACGTGGTGTCCCCTCTCTCGGACTCAACAGGTCGTCTGGACCTGAATAGGTCGCGCAGATATTGCCATCCCGCGAGCGTGCGGGGCGTGGCGTTGTCGTTCGTCGCCGTCGCGGCATTCTTCTTCGCCACGTGAGCCGCCCACATGATGAGGGTGTGGGCGCCCTCGCGCTTCCTCTCGGCCAGGTAGCTAAACAGCACTCCGAACATCGAGATGAGGATGAAGACCAGCAATGCCCAGTACTCCGGCGTCTGACTGGCCAGGTCCTCAGCTATCGGACCCTCGGAGCCGGGAAGCGTCAGCCCGCTGACAATGTACGCGCCCACGCCCACGCTCCCGACCAGCAGCGTTCCGGTAGCCCACAACGACAATCGACGGCCTGCCGCGAGCGCTACACCGGCGATGGCCCGCGCCTCTAGGACCGAAAGGTCAGTGATTCTGGCGTCGCCCATGTATTCAACGAGCGGCTTGCGCCCGACGACGACATCCTTCAACTCGGTGGCATTAAGCAACTCGAAGTAGTGAGGTCTGTAGCGCGGGTTCTCCTTCTGCGTTCGCAGCTGGCCGAGTCGATCACTCCGCAATCTGGCGAGCTGGCGCGCGCCCGCGCCATTCCGGATCGCCCGCCATGCGAATCCGATCCCGACCAGAATGCTGATGAAAACTGGCAATGTGGCCATTACGACAGGTCCTCCGGAGTCGCCACAGCGAGGTCTCGAGAGCGCACGAAATCCACACCGCTGTTCACGATCAAAAGCAATCCGAAGACCGCGAAGAGCAGCGACCCGACAAACAGATACCAGTCCCTGACGTGCAGCTCGGGCGCCAGATCTAGATTCGACAAAACGACGCCGACGATCGGGGTGATGATGAAGACGACGGCGCCGCAAACATTGACGAACGTGCGCCAGCGCAACACCCCGAGTGCGGAGCCCACGAAGTGGTGGCTCTCCAGCCTGAATGGCCGGATCCACGTCAGGATCGACTGCGGAATTTTCGTTCTGGAGGGTTGCGGCTGCGTCTCATTTGTCATGCGCCCAGAGTGCCAGCTAGGTGCGATGTGGACGAACTCCGGTCACAACGCGGAGTTCCGCCTCCAGCAACCGCTGACAACCCAACTATGACGCTCGTGTCTGCGGTGTCACATCATTTCGTCTCATCACGCACGCGCGGTCAGGGGAAACGGATGGAATTCGCCCCTTCCTCCCCCGGCGGAGGAGATTATCAGATGCTCGCCTTGAACGAACGCGCAGCGTCCAGCTTTGGCCGACTGAAGGAACGTCCTTTCGAAACGCCCCGGACAAATGATCTGGATCAGGCCCGCCTAAGCGCCTCCATTAATTCACGACCGATGGCTACCGCTGTAGGCGGGGGGAACGCACCCGCTATTTGCCGGTAGACCGATGTCTTCTTACCTTCAAAAATCCAATTATCGGGGAACCCTTGGAGAGCGGCAAGCATCGGATTGGTCAGACGCGGCGACGCTCTGATGGGCATGTCAGGGGAAGGGGGTTTGTCGGCAATGCCACTACCGTCCACGCCCAGGGAATACCAAATATCCTTTGTCCTTGATGGCCCAAGGTCAGCACCACCGTGAAGCTTCGACCCACCCACAATTGTCGGCGCTACACCACGCGCTAGTCGCGCCCACTGCTTGGCACCGGGCCAGGAATTTGCAGACATGAGTGGCAGCAACGCCTCCCCGACACTGGGCGGCGGGCCAATCGGAGCCGGCCAGACAAATCGTGAAAACGCATCGGCCTGTATCGCAACGAGGACCGCGCGGCGGCGGGACTGAGCAAGCCCGTAGTCCGCACTGTCCAGTACGCTCCAGGCGGGCCGGTACCCGTCGTCGACGAGAATTCCATCGATCTCTGCACGGAGCTTGGCGAATCGAGCCGACATCAAGCCCGACACATTAATCAGAAGTACAGCGGTTGGCCGAATTCTCCGTATGAGCCCCAAGATCTGCATGTATTCGACACGCGCATATGCCTCTTGGCTAACCCCGGCCACGCTAATTCCCGCGCTGCTTACATTGCCTGCGAATAAGGTTACTCGTCGGCTTGCGAGCCCTTCCGCGAGGAACTCACTCATGACAGGTTCTATGGGCCAGTCTCGATTCGCCCTGATCGTCTCACGAGCGTCAGGGTTGGCCTCTACTACGAGAAGTGGAGTGAATCCTGCTTCCTCGAGGCCCAACGACAAGCCTCCGGCACCGCCGCTTATATCGATGAAACTGGACACTGCCGGAGGCGCTCCGTCTCTTGTGGAGACGAAGTTCAACTAAGAATTTCGCTGTCCGAAAGAAGGCCAAACAAAGGCATATCGGTATTGAGCGGCTTGGGCAAGTGTGGTTTACGGCGACCAATCAGTCGGGTAGTTCGAACCTGGCTAGACGTGAGTGCAGGCTCGAGGCCAGCCCTTATCTTCTCTACCAAAAGATCTTCGTCCGATTGACTCAAGGGTTTCTTCGGTCTTGGATCCTCCCACGGAGCCTTATTTGGTAGAGATTCCTCCTCCGGAAAACGCGGAATCAAATGTGCGTGCACATGACTTTCGGCGTTACCGAGAATTGCAACATTCACTCTCGAACAAGTTGTCGCATTTTTGATCGCATCAACACTGAACTGAATCTCTTCCATGAAGGTCATCAGCTCGAGCGCCGGCACGTCACTCAAATGATCGAAATGATCACGCAAGGTGACGATGCAGCGTCCTGGAAAACGAGTGTCGCTGTAGAGCCCAATCTCTGACGTCGTCATCCTCAGTATGGGAATCCACAGACCGAACCCACATACCGCACAATCAGCCGAAGTCTCAGCGCGAACAGAGGCGCGGGTTCCCGTTGGCTGATCTAGCTCTCTCATCAGAACACCAAATACTTCCTCGTTAGCGGCTCGAGTTGGGGTGAGAAGAAAATTGCATCTAAAGCAGCTTGCAGCTCGCGGGCGAGCTCCCGAGCCTCCGCGAACTCTTTGAGTTTTTCAGCTTCTTCTCTGGACTGCTCTTTTCCTATCAACAGTCTCCACTCACCGTCCGACAGCAAGCCGTTAAAGGCATCGACTGCGCGAACGGCTCTAAGAGCCTGTTCCGCCGTATCACCGCTGGCACCGGTAGATACAAGATACTCGACCTCCTTCAAGAAGCGAAGGGAGGGAGGCAACAGAAATATGTCCACGATCCTGTCAACTAACTGATCTTTCTCCAGACCCCTCAGATCCAGGGTTAAAAGTGGCAGAACGGAGGACGCATAGGTGAACTTTCTTGGACCTATTAGTTTTAGGCGACGCAACGAGCTCGGAGCGCCTGACTCGGATTTCGCTTGGTAATCCACTGCGAGCTGGCGCCAATAACGAGCCAAGTCATTGACAAGAAACCTTGGCACGCAGCTACTCCCCAATGGGATCGCATCCACATAGCGCTTCACCATTTTGTGCAATAGTTCTTCATGCAAATTTGGACGACAGAGGGACACCGATTCTTCCAGGACAAGTGAACGGCGCGAGTGTGTCCGATTTGTATCGGCCTCTAGACGAATAACCTCGTACAGGTCACCCGCATCAATAATTGCGCCGAAAAGACCCGTCGAACCGGGAGCTCGAATCTCTCTTCCGGGCATTACAACGCTCCGTAACCCGTCTACGAGATCAACGGTCCATGCCTCTTCCTGATTGCTGGGCTTGTGACGCACAATCACATAGTCCAGATCCGATTCGTTTGACATTTCGTATCGCCCCAGCGACCCGAATCCAATCACGTCGACTTGAGGATCAAGGTCTGAGGCCAAGAGGTGAGAACGGGCGTTGGAGATAACCGTTTGGCTTGCCTCGTACGAACGAATGAGATTTGGGAAGTCCGCCTCTTGCGCCCCGAGTCGGTTTAGTGCATCGACGAACTGTTGACGAATTGTCAAGCCAGCAGTTACTTCTATGGTCATTGCTCCCCCTTGATGCTTAGCACGATCCTAATGGCCGCACAATTTCCGCAAGAAGCAGTTCGATCCGCCACCTGTCCGAAGCTCTGCTTCCGCACACCGGAGCACACACCCTCATTATTCTCGTCTCAGAAGTCCCCTCAATCGGTGAGGGTGTGCCGTCCCAGCCTCTCCGCTTGATGAAATCAATCCCTACGCGGACGCAATCCGAAACGTTGTTCGACATGACGAAGGCTGACTTGAGCCCGAGAAATCAAGCGGCACCGACGCTGGGCTGGATTGCTCAGTCTGTCGATCGGACCTTGGATACTCAGCCATCCGGTCTCGGAGCACATGCAGAACGACCCTCTAGAGCGCGACCGGTTCTCGCTTGGCGGCGGCCCACGCACTCTCTCTTCTTTTCGCCCCTAACGCGGTGGCGGTATCTCGAGATCGTGAAACGCGAAGGATTCCGCGGGTACAGCGACCCACGCCTCGCCTGAAATATCAAAACCAAGCACGCGGGCAAGTTCGCGCTCATCAGTCCAGGTCCCAACGAGGACGATCAGCCCGCGCTTCCGCAGCTCAACTTTGGCTTCGCGGGCACGTTTCATGGGGTCGGAAAGGCCTGCACCGACGATCGCTATCGAACCTCGTGGAATGACGACTTCAGGCAAAGTCTCGAATAGCGCGACAAGCCGTCTTCGCAGACCGCCGGGGCCCAGTATGACGCTAATCTCTTCCAGCTTCAGCAGACGGAGCGGTTCCGGAGGCAGCGGCGACTCAGCGACAACCAGCAGGGCGTAGCGTCGTCGCGCCTCCGCGATTGGCGAGCGCTTGAGGTCGCGATTTCCCTTCCCACCCGTCAGCCAAGCGCGATGAGTGCGCATCAGCCACGCCTCAAATGTGTGCTCCCTAGCATCAATTCGAATCAGAAGTGTGACTGCGCACTGACCCTCCCTTGGGATCATCCACGTCGTCCGCGTGGTCCCCTTGATCTCGACGGCGACCCCGAGGATTGTCGTGTCAAGCGGCGGCTCCTTCTTGAGCCCGAGCTGACTAATCACGTGATATTGCAGCTTGGTTCCAACAGACGACCGCTCGTCAGAGTCAACCGAGGAGTCCGTGAGATCAAACCGCCACGTGCGCGGACCGTCGAGCACGTATTTCACGGCGTCGTCGGCCGCAGTCTGCAGGAGGTCATCAACTGGCTGCGCCTTCAGCCATTGGTAGACCTTGATCAGTTCCAGGTCATCGACTGGATCTTGAATTATGTGTGGGTCCGGGGTGCCCGAGCGTCGTGGATCAGCCTGACAAACATCACCAGGGGCGGGGATCTCAGCGTTACGGCTACTGCCCATATGTCGAAACTACCGCGTAACAGATCGCGAAAACCCAAGAACGCGACTATGCAACCACCGAGAGTCGTGCGCGCGAGTTCGCGACGCCTAAAGCCGCAGCAATCTTGCTGCCCACTGCGCCCGCAACCGGAGGCGGAAAAGCATTGCCGATTTGTCGGTAAACAGATGTCTTTCGTCCGGCAAATTTCCAGCCCGCATCGAATCCCTGAATTCGAGCAACCATTTCGTTTGTCAAGCGCGGAATGTGTAGAACTGAATGATCTTTTGATGGGGCTTCATCAGCCACGCCCTTCCCATCTACACCAAGCGCTAGCCACGCTTGTTTGGCACGCGTTGGACCAAGGTCCGCGCCCCCGTGCTTCTTCGAGCCACCGACTATGGTCGGGGCGATCGAATTCGCCTTCTGCGCCCAGGGGATAGCCCCCGCCCAGCCATTGGCACTCATGAGGGGCAACAGAGCCTCCCCAACCATCGTCGGCGTCCCAACTGCACCTGGCCATTCAAACTTCTTGAACTTTTGGCGGCGAATAGCAACGAGAATAAATCTCGGGCGAAGCTGAGGAACGCCATACTCCGAGCTAAAGATCAATTGCCAATCCGTCGCATATCCCATCGACTCAAGTTCGGTCCGAATCGAGTCTCGATATGTCTGAAACCGCGCTGAAGCCAAACCCTTGACATTCTCGAGCATCACAGCAGCTGGCCTCGCCTCGCGAACGAGCCGAATAGCCTCGGGGAAAAGATCGCGCTCGTCATCCGCTCCGAGCTGCTTTCCGGCCATGCTGAACGGCGGGCAAGGAACCCCGCCTGCGAGCAGATCGATGCCGCGGTAGTCCCGCCCATTAACCTCGCGAACGTCTCCTTCGCGAACATTCCACCCGGGACGATTCAAGCGCAGGGTGGCCGCAGCGTCTCGGTCGATCTCAACTGCAAGCTCGTGGTCGAAACCGGCTTGCTCCAGACCATAAGACTGACCACCTGCGCCGGCGCAAATCTCGAGTGCGCTGAGGCGCTGTGACATGGGACTCCTTCGGTATCTAGATAAGTCAACCACGAGCGTCAGACACTCGATGAACTCAGTGCCGATGTCTGCTGCGAGATGGAGAAACGACCCCGAAATTGGTTCGGAGTCCCCTCGGATCCACATGAAATGAAGACCCAATCCGTGGATTCCTTTTAGAGGCTAAAACCCGCGACGCGAGGTCTGGTCGTGATGGAAAATTCCCGTGCTGACCGACTCCCTGACCTACCGACTGTGTACATTTTTGGCAGCACTCGAATTGGTGCAGCGGGAGGCGTTATGAGGGACGAAAAAAGTCTAGTCAGATTCTGCTCGACCTAACGTCAATACCTCACCCAGAAAGGTATAGGTGGGGTCTGCTGCACGAGTAGGTGACATGTTGTAGTCACGCCGCCAGTGCGGCGGTCGTGTTCATGATGGTCTCGAACTCGATGGGCGTCAAACGGCCCAGGCGGGGTTGGCGCCTCCGGCGGTGGTAG
>NZ_JYFC01000012.1 GCF_000938265.1 Agreia bicolorata | reverse complement strand
GTCACATTCCGAACCCGGAAGCTAAGACTCTCTGCGCCGATGGTACTGCAAGGGGGACCTTGTGGGAGAGTAGGACACCGCCGGACTCCTATTACACGAATGGCCACCCCCACCAGGGTGGCCATTCCTGTTTAACGACCCAATCGACATCCCAGCACCCGTGACCGTGTACCGTGTGTGAAGCGTTAGATGGGCCAATCAACTACACAGCATTCAGAGCACGCCGCGAAGTTCGCTTCAGCGTGAGGAGATATTTTCGATGACCGATTCACCTGATCGAGGTTCGCAGCGACCTGGACGACGAGACGATTCTCCTCGACAGAACAGGGGTCCGCACGCAGGGCGGCCCACCGGTTCGGACCGGCCCAATCGACAGGGCGGCTCTGAGCGCCCGGCCCGTGACGGCGACCGTCCTCAACGGGATCGGCCTGTTCGCGGCGGACGACCCGATCGAGGCGCAGATCGAAAGCTGTGGACGAGCGGCGGCAAGCCGGCCCGCAACGATCGTGATGCGCGTTCCCGTGAGGTAGAACTCAGTGAAGAAGAGAAGCAGGCCCGAGCTCTTCGGGCAGTGCGACCGCGGCATGACGACCCCGAGATCCCGGATGGCGTCACTGCACGCGACCTCGACAAGGGCGCCCGGAATGAGCTCAAGACTCTGAGCAAGGAGAACGCCGAAGGCGTGGCGCAGCATCTCGCCATGGCGGCGAGGCTCATCGAGTCCGACCCCGAACTTGCCCATCGGCACGCCATTTCCGCCGCTCGTCGAGCCGGACGCATCGGGATCGTGCGAGAGACTCTCGCCATCACTGCGTATGCCACCGGAGACTTCGCGCTGGCCATCCGGGAACTCCGCACGTATAGGCGCATCTCCGGATCGAACGAGCAGCTCGCTCTCATGGTAGACAGCGAACGCGGTGTCGGTCGTCCGGACCGAGCCCTCGAGGTGGGTCGATCCGTTCAGCGTTCGGAGCTGTCGTCACCAGCGCAGGTTGCCGTCGCCATCGCCATGAGCGGTGCACGCCTCGATCTCGGCCAGACCGAGGCCGCGCTCGATGAGCTTGACATTCCTCAGTTGAACCCCGATGTCGCGTACTCCTACAGCGCCGACCTGTTCTCGGCGTACGCCGACGTGCTCGAAGATCTGGGCCGCGTCGATGAGGCGGAGTCCTGGCGTGAGCGTGCGGCTCGTGCGGATGCTGCACTCGGAGACGATGACGGCGATCTCGTCGAGGTCTACGAGGAGGACATCGTCTTCGACTCGGTCGACGACGTCATCGCCGATGCCGCGCAAGGCAGCCTGAGCGAGGAGAGCGGCGATGAGCCTGTTCGCCCGTCGGAGTCGTAGCGTGGCAACTCCGCTCGACGGTATCGACGTGGTGCTCGCCGATCTCGATGGCGTTGTGTACCAGGGGCCGAAGGCGATCCCGTTCGCGGTCGAATCGCTGTCTCGCGTCTCGGCATCCGGCGCTCGAACCGGTTACATCACCAACAACGCCTCGAGAACCGACGTCCAGGTAGCAGAGCACCTCGCGAGTTTCGGGCTGGAGGTGTCGGCGACTGACGTGGTCACGAGTCCGCAGGCCGCAGTGCGGCTGCTGGCAGACCTCGTCGCTCCAGGTGCACTCATCCTTGTGGTTGGCGGGGACGGCCTCATCGACGAACTCGGCAAAGCCGGGTTTCGCGTGACGCGAGATGCGTCTGATCAGCCGGCCGCGGTCATCCAGGGCTTTTCGCCCGACGTGGGCTGGAAGCAGCTGGCGGAGGCGAGCTTCGCGCTGCACCGCGGCATCCCGTGGGTGGCCACGAACACGGACTGGACCATTCCCGTGGCCGGCGGTATCGCGCCCGGCAATGGCACGCTCGTATCGGCTGTGCACACGGCGGTGGGCCGTCTTCCGGTCGTGGCGGGCAAGCCCGAAGTGGCGATCTTCGAAGAGGCGCAGCGCCGCTTCGACGCCAGATCTCCGCTCTTCGTCGGTGACAGACTCGACACGGACATCCTCGGCGCCAACCGGGCAGGAATGCCTGTTGCGCACGTTCTCACTGGTGTCGACACGGCCAAGCAACTCCTGTCGGCTAAACCGGATGAAAGGCCGCAGTTCATCCTCGACGACTTGCGCGGGCTGTTCGAGCCGTATCCGGAGACGACCTTCTCCAAAGACCTGCAGACAGCGACGGTCAATGGGGCGAAGGTGCTCATTCGCGGCAACGATGTCGTGGTGGCATCGGAGGGAGACAACCCGACCGACCTGCTTCGGGCCGCCTGCGCCGTCATTTGGAAATCGGGTCGGGCCATCTACGGACTTCAGGTTCCAGAGGAGCTCTACGCCGGCTGAGCGGTGCGGCGACGGTACTCTAGAAGCTGTGACTGACGCCGACCCCGAGATCTCGAACGCGCTTCTTTCGCGCGTTCGTGTCATCGAACAGCAACCGCTCGACGCTCGAGCAGACGCCTACGTGCAATTGCACGACGCGTTGCGCGTGCGACTCGAGGGCGGGGACGCCCTACTCGATGACTGAGTCTCGACTCGATGCCGCTCTGTCTGCCATCGGGCTCGCCCGAAGTCGCACGCATGCGGCGCAACTGATCACCGCCGGGCTGGTTCGCGTCGACGGTGTGGCGCAGGTCAAGGCGTCTTTCCGTGTACGAGAGGGCCAGGCGCTCTCCGTCGATGGTGACGATGGCTATGTGAGCCGGGCGGCCGGCAAGCTGGTCGCCGCGCTGGATGCCTTCGGAGACGTAGTCGTGGATGGCCGGCTCGCGCTCGACGCGGGCGCCTCGACCGGTGGCTTCACCCAGGTTCTTCTGGAGCGCGGTGCCCGCCAGGTGATTGCTCTCGACGTCGGTCACGGACAGCTCGCGTCGGTGGTCGCTGACGATCCGCGTGTTCGGGTCGTCGAGGGCTTTAACGTGCGCTTCGCCACGCCCGAGACGCTCCGCGCTGCGGCTCGGGTCGACGAAGCCCCATCACTGGTCGTAGGCGATCTCTCGTTCATCTCTCTCACCACGGTTCTGCCTGCACTGCAGGCGGTCGCGACGCCTGACGCCGACTTCGTTCTGCTGGTAAAGCCTCAGTTCGAAGTGGGCCGCACCGGCATCAGAGAAGGCATCGTCAAGAATTCCGGGCTTCGCGGCGAAGCCGTCACGCGTGTGCTGTGGAGCGCGTTCGATCTCGGACTCGGAACGGCGGGCATCGCGTCCTCCCCAATCGTCGGTGCTGCTGGAAACAAGGAGTACCTGATCTGGTTGAGCGCGATTGTCGGACGCAATCCGACAGAATGGTTGGATCGCGTGACCAGAATGACAGGAGTCTGAGAATGGTGAACCAGCGCAACATCCTCGTGGTGCTGCACACGGGCCGCCAGGATTCCGTCGATGCGGCGGTGCGGGTCTGTGCACAGCTACGAGAGGCCGACGTCAACGCCGTCATTGCTCCGCAGGAGCTCGACGATGTCGGTGCGTACCCGGAGCAGCTCGCAGGTATGCCCGTTCTCGGCGTTGACGTCGACATGGCCGATCTCGAGCTCGTCATCGTGCTCGGGGGAGACGGAACCATTCTTCGAGCCGCCGAACTGGTCCGAGGCTCAGCCGTTCCGCTTCTCGGAGTCAACCTGGGTCACGTCGGCTTTCTCGCGGAGAGCGAGCGCGAAGACCTCACCGAGACCGTGCGACGGGCGCTTGCGCTCGATTATCACGTCGAGGAGCGCATGACCCTCTCGGTTCGGGTGAAGGTCGACTCGGAGGTGGTCTACGAGACGTGGGCCCTCAACGAGGCGACAGTCGAGAAGGCGAGCAGGGAACGCATGCTCGAGGTTGTGATGGAGGTCGACGGCAGACCACTATCGAGCTTCGGATGCGACGGCGTGGTCATGTCGACCCCCACGGGGTCGACGGCCTATGCCTTCTCAGCCGGCGGACCGATTGTCTGGCCGAGCCTTGACGCGCTGCTGATGGTGCCGCTCAGCCCCCACGCGTTGTTCGCGCGGCCACTCGTCGTCGGTCCGGATTCCGCTCTCGCCGTCGAGGTGCTGCCGCGGACCCAGGGCACGGGAGTGCTGTGGTGCGACGGCAGGAGAACCCACGACCTTCCCCTGGGTGCCCGCGTGGTCGTGCGCCGCTCGCCGACCCCGGTGAGGCTGGCGCGACTGCATCTGGGGCCGTTCTCAGACCGGCTCGTGGGCAAGTTCAACCTTCCCGTCACAGGATGGCGAGGCCCCGCAAGCCGTGATTAACGAAATCTCCATTCGAGACCTCGGTGTCATCGACGACGCCGTGCTGCCACTTGGCGCCGGATTCACGGCTGTGACCGGTGAAACGGGCGCGGGTAAAACGATGGTCGTTCAGGCCCTCGGCCTCGTTCTGGGCGCCCGCGCCGACTCTGGAACCGTTCGGAGCGGAAGCAAGCAGGCGTCGGTCGAGGGGCGCTGGCTGGTTCCCGCGTCAGGTGAGGTAGCGACTCGGGTGCAGGATGCCGGGGGAGACCTCGATCCTCAGGGCGACGACCTGGCGGAGCTCATCCTTCTGCGAACGGTGTCGAGCGAGGGGCGCAGCAGAGCTGTCGTCGGTGGGCGGGGTGCCCCAGCAAGTCTTCTTGCCGAACTCGGCGAGCACCTCATCGTGGTGCATGGTCAATCCGATCAGATGAGACTCACCTCGTCGACCGAGCAGCGTGCGGCGCTCGATCGGTTCGCCGGTGAGGCGGTTGCGGGTGTCGCCGCGCGCTACGCCGAGGTGTTCGGTCAGGCTCGTGCAGCCCGCGCAGAACTCTCCCGTCTCGTCGAGGAGCGCGACGATCGTGCACGAGAGGCGGAGAGGCTCCGCATCGCGTTGGCCGAGATCGCCGAAGTCGATCCGGTCGACGGCGAAGACGTGGAGCTCGCGGAGCGTGCCGAAAAGCTCACCAATCTCGAAGACCTCCGGCTCGCGGCCGAGGAATCCCGCGATCTCGTCTCGAGTGAAGCCCTCGACTCACACCCCGACATCATCGGGCTGCTGGAGACCGCGCGTCGCCAGCTGGAGCGCGTCGCGCCGCACGATGCGGCTCTCGCACCCATCGTCGACTCGCTGGCCAGTGCCGGCTTCCTCGTGGCCGAGGTCTCCACGCAGCTCTCCAGCTATCTCGCATCGCTCGACGCCGACTCGGCCGCAGAGCTCGATTCGATTCAGCAGCGTCGCGCGTCGCTCGCCGTGCTTGCACGAAAATACGGTCCCGAACTGGCCGACGTGATCAGCTTCGGCGAAGCGGCCGGTCCGCGGCTGCTCGAGCTCGACAACGACTCCGATCGAATCGAGCAGCTCGGAGCAGAACTTGAAGATCTCGATGCGCAGGCGATCGCCCTTGCTGCTGAACTCACCGCCTCGAGAACCGAAGCTGCTGTAGAACTCTCTTCCCGGGTAACCGCCGAGCTTGCCGCTCTCGCCATGCCTACGGCGCGACTGGTCATCGAGGTCTCGGCTCGCGACGAGCTGAGCGCCTCGGGGGCCGACGCCATCACGTTCTTGTTGCAGCCGCACGGCGGCAGTACACCTCGTCCCCTGGCGAAGGGGGCGTCGGGCGGTGAGCTCTCACGGGTGATGCTCGCTATCGAGGTGGTTCTGGCCGCAACGGATCCCGTTCCCACCTTCGTCTTCGACGAGGTCGATGCAGGCATCGGTGGCGCTGCCGCCATCGAGATCGGGCGTCGGCTCGCGCTGCTCGCCAAGACCTCGCAGGTGATCGTGGTCACCCACCTCGCACAGGTCGCTGCGTTCGCCACGAACCACCTGACCGTCGTCAAAGACTCGTCCGGCGCTGTCACCGCGTCGAGCGTCACCCAGCTCGACGGCGACGCGAGGGCTGCTGAGATGGCGCGCCTTCTGTCCGGACTTCCCGATTCGAAGAGCGGACTCGAACACGCCCGCGAACTGCTGGATCTCGCGGCAGCGGGATAGCACGACTCGCTCGGCGGACTCGCCGATCGAGCTTTACGGGCGTTGCTGCCCGCCGCGACTGTTAGGATGAAACTCCGTGGCAGATGGTCAAAACCCCCAGGTCCTTTCCGGCTCGTCGATGGCATCCCAGGCGGGCACTCCGGTGACCGGCCTCCCCTCGACCTCGAACACCCCGACGAAGCACATCTTCGTCACCGGCGGTGTGGTTTCCAGTCTCGGCAAAGGCCTCACGGCCGCCAGTCTTGGCAACCTTCTCACCGCGCGCGGGCTGCACGTCGTTATGCAGAAGCTCGACCCGTATCTGAACGTCGATCCGGGCACCATGAACCCGTTCCAGCATGGTGAGGTCTTTGTGACCGACGATGGCGCCGAGACAGACCTCGATATCGGTCACTACGAGCGCTTCCTCGACATCAACCTCAACCAGGCCGCCAACGTGACGACCGGCCAGATCTACTCCACGGTCATCGCCAAGGAGCGCCGCGGCGAGTACCTCGGCGACACGGTGCAGGTCATCCCGCACATCACCGACGAGATCAAACGCCGGATGCGGCTGCAGGCTGAGCAGCCGGCCGACGGCTCGCCGCGTCCCGACGTGATCATCACCGAGATCGGAGGCACGGTCGGCGACATCGAGAGCCAGCCGTTCATCGAATCGGCGCGCCAGGTGCGACACGAGCTCGGTCGCAAGAATGTATTCTTCGTGCACGTCTCGCTGGTGCCCTACATGGGCGCATCCGGCGAGCAGAAGACCAAGCCCACGCAGCACTCCGTTGCGGCGCTGCGCTCGATCGGCATCCAGCCCGACGCGCTCGTTCTGCGTAGCGATCGCCCGGTCTCCGAATCGAACAAGCGCAAGATCGCGCTGATGTGCGACGTTGACGAGGCCGCCGTTGTGAACGCGGTCGACGTTCCCAGCATCTACGACATTCCCACGATGCTGCACAATCAGGGTCTCGACGCCTACATCATCGACAGTCTCGTCCTCGCTCAGGGCGCGGGAGATGTCGACTGGTCGCGCTGGTCGCCTCTGCTCACGGCCGTGCACGAGCCGAAGCACGATGTGACGATCGGCCTCGTCGGAAAGTACATCGATCTGCCCGACGCCTACCTTTCTGTCACCGAGGCTCTTAAGGCCGGCGGGTTCGCGCACAAGACGAAGGTCGCGATCAAGTGGATCCCGTCGGACAACTGCGAGACCCCCGAGGGTGCCGCGCGTGAACTCTCGGAGGTCGATGGAATCTGCGTTCCCGGAGGATTCGGTGTGCGCGGCATCGAGGGCAAGCTCGGCGCACTGCGCTTCGCTCGTGAGAACGGAATTCCGACGCTCGGCCTGTGTCTTGGCCTGCAGTGCATGGTCATCGAGTACGCCCGGCATGAGGCGGGTCTCGAGGGCGCGTCGTCGAGCGAGTTCGACCCCGACACCGAATTCCCCGTGATCGCCACTATGGCCGAGCAGGTCGACATCATCGCCGGGGGCGACCTGGGCGGAACGATGCGTCTGGGACTCTACGAGGCCAAACTCGCCGAAGGGTCGATCGTCGAGGCGCTTTACGGTGCTCCGGTCGCGAGCGAGCGTCACCGCCACCGCTACGAGGTCAACAACCACTACCGTTCCCAGATCGCCGATGCCGGCCTCTGGTTCAGTGGAACGTCGCCCGACGACTCGCTCGTCGAGTACGTCGAGCTTCCCCGCGCCGTGCACCCGTTCTACGTCGCGACCCAGGCGCACCCCGAGCTGCGAAGCCGGCCCAGCAGCCCGCATCCGCTCTTCCGTGGCCTCGTCGAGGCGGCCCTCGAGCGGCACGAGGCCTCGAGCCTGTTCTCGCAAGACGAGGCGGCGTCGATCGATGAGCTAGACGAGGTCGCGCCCGGTGCCTGAGAACCCGCCATCCGGCGTGCTCTCGGATGAGCGCATCGACCTTCCGATCGTGTCGAGCGACGTGGTCTTCGAGGGCGCCATCTGGGACGTTCGGCGTGAGACGTTCGACTACAACGGGCAGCAGATCACCCGCGAGTTCGTCGACCACACCGGGGCGGTCTCGGTTCTCGCCGTTGACGACGAAGATCGGGTGCTCCTGATCAAGCAGTACAGGCATCCCATTCGTTCGCGCGAGTGGGAGATCCCCGCCGGCCTTCTCGACGTCGCCGATGAGGATCCGCTCGAGGCCGCCAAGCGTGAGCTCGCCGAAGAGGTCGATCTCGCCGCAGCGTCGTGGAGCGTGTTGAGTGACTACGTGACGACACCCGGCGGAAACAACGAGGCGATCCGTGTGTACCTCGCGCGCGGCCTCAGCGATACAGCCAGGTTCTCGCGCGAAGACGAAGAAGCTGACATCGAGAAGCGGTGGGTGCCGCTCGACGATGCGCTCGATGCAGTCGTGGCCCGACGCATCCAGAACCCCTCTCTGGTCGTGGCCGTTTACGCGGCGTTCGTTTCTCGATCTCGCGGGTGGTCGACTCTGGGTGCCGCAGATGAACCGTGGCCGCAGCGAGAGGCCCTGCGCAGCTCTCGGCAGTCGTCGTAGCTCATGTCTCTCGAGCCGCAGGTGAACGAATACCTGCGTCACCTGACGATCGAACGCGGACTGTCGGTCAACACGCTCGCCGCGTACCGACGGGATCTCGCGCGCTACACCGACTGGCTCGAGGCCCAGGGCGTCTCCGACGCGCGGCTCATCACTCCGGCCCAGATAGGCCTCTTCGCGGGGTCGTTGCGCACCGTCGAGAAGACGGGTGAAGTTCCCCCAGCGCCGCTCGCGTCGTCGAGCGTCGCTCGTGTGCTGTCGTCTGTGCGCGGATTCCATCGCCACCTGGCCGATGAGGGAACGGTCGAGACCGATCCCGCGCGGGAGATCAAACCTCCGAAGCTGGCCAGCCGCCTTCCAAAGGCCATCACCATCGATCAGATGAATACGCTCCTCGGTGCCGTCACCGGAGACGATGTGCTGGCCCTGCGCGACAGGGCACTGCTCGAGATGCTGTACGCCACCGGGGCTCGAGTGTCGGAGGCCGTAGGTCTCAACGTCGACGACGTTATGGACGACGCGGAGATCGTGCGCCTGGTCGGCAAGGGCAGCAAACAAAGGGTGGTACCGGTCGGCAGTTTCGCGCGAGAGGCGGTGGATGCGTATCTCGTTCGGGCGCGACCGGTGCTGTCCGCGCGTGGCCGGGCGACACCTGGACTCTTTCTCGGCCAGCGCGGCCAGCGGTTGTCGAGACAGGGCGCGTGGCTCGTCATCCAGTCTGTCGCCCGCCGAGCCGGACTCGAGGCGCACGTGTCGCCGCACACTTTTCGACATTCTTTTGCAACTCATTTATTGCAGGGCGGCGCCGATGTGCGAGTCGTTCAGGACCTGCTCGGCCACTCCTCGGTGGCGACCACACAGCTGTACACACTGGTCACGGCCGACACTCTCCGTGACATGTACGTGACGGCGCACCCGCGGGCGCGCTGAGCCGCCTACACGGCCAGGCGCCGCGGGGCCGGTACAGTTGAGTTCGTTCCGGTGACAGTTGCCGGAAGGAATTGGAGCAGCGTTCGTGGCGGGCACTAAGAACACCGGTCGGTCCGAGCTTCCGGGACTCGAGACACCGAAGTTCGGTCCCACGGGGCGCCCGCTTCGGGAGTTCCCCGATCCTGCACCTCTCAAGTCGCACGGCCCGGCGCGCATCATCTCTCTCTGCAACCAAAAGGGTGGCGTCGGCAAAACGACCACAACTATCAATCTCGGTGCGACGCTCGCCGGCTACGGCCGCCGCGTTCTCGCCATCGACTTCGACCCGCAGGGCGCCCTCTCGGCCGGGCTCAACGTGAACACGCACGACGCGCTGACCATCTACGACCTTCTGCTCGGCAGCGCCAAGGATCCATCCGCAGCGATCCAGCACACCTCGGTCGAGGGACTCGACGTGATTCCCGCCAACATCGACCTGTCGGCCGCCGAAGTACACCTCGTCAACGAGGTGGCCCGCGAGACGATCCTTGCTCGAGTTCTGCGCAAGGTCAGCGCCGACTACGACGTGATCCTCATCGACTGCCAGCCGTCGCTCGGACTCCTCACGATCAACGCCCTCACGGCGAGCCACGGCGTGTTCATTCCGCTCGAGTGCGAGTTCTTCGCGCTCCGCGGCGTCGCGCTGCTCGTCGAGACCATCGACAAGGTGCGCGACAGGCTCAACCCCGCCATCGAACTCGATGGCATCCTCGCCACGATGTACGACCCGCGCACGCTCCACTCACGCGAGGTGCTCGAGCGGGTCGTGGATGCGTTCGGTGACGCCGTGCTCGAAACCGTGATCGGGCGCACGGTCAAGTTCCCCGACGCATCCGTCGCCGGCCGCCCCATCACCCAGTTCGCACCGGAGCACTCGGCTGCGAAGGCATACAAGCAGCTCGCCCGAGAACTGGTCGCGCGTGGCGCGGTCGCCTAGCCCCGACCTGCTCGCGGGCGAGAATGCGCCCGCGTTCGAACTTCGCCTCGATAACTTCGAGGGTCCGTTCGACCTGCTGCTGTCACTCATCTCGAAGCACGAGCTCGACATCACCGACATCGCTCTGAGCAAGGTCACCGACGAATTCATCGGCTTTCTGCGGGGGCTCGACTCGGCAGAAGAGCTCGATCGCGCCTCGGAATTCCTTGTGGTCGCGGCCACGCTGCTCGATCTGAAGATCGTGGGCCTTCTGCCGCAGGGCGAACTGGTCGACGCCGAAGACGTGGCACTTCTCGAGGCCCGTGATCTTCTGTTCGCACGTCTGCTGCAGTATCGAGCATTCAAACAGGTCGCCCAGTGGTTCGGAGAGAGCTTCGACGCCGAATCGACCCGACATGTGAGGCAGGTTCGTCTCGAGGAGAAGTATCGTCAGCAAGCGCCCGAACTCGTCTGGACGCTGACACCAGACGACTTCGCCGCGCTGGCTGCCCTCGCGCTCGCTCCCCGGGAGATTCCGACCGTGGGACTGGAGCATCTGCACGCGCCCCTGGTGAGCATCCGGGAACAAGCCGCCCACGTCGTGACGCTGCTGCGCTCGAGCGCCGGCCCCGTGTCGTTCCGGCAGCTGATCGCCGGCATCGCCGAGAAGGGGATCGTTGTGGCCCGATTTCTCGCGGTGCTCGAGCTCTACAGGCACGCCTCGATCTCGTTCGAGCAGATCGAACCGCTTGGCGAGCTGACCCTCAGCTGGACGGCCGAGTCGTGGACCGAGGAGAACCTCTCTAATCTGGGAGCGGACTATGACAACTGACACCTCGATCGAAGACATCCCCTCAGCAGACGACCCCGTCGCCCCGGCGCCGGTCGTGGTCGCCGACGTCGACCGCGCGCTCGAGGCGATCCTCATGGTCGCCGACGAGCCGCAGAGCCTTATCGCCCTTGCCACGGTGGTGTCGCGCCCCGTCGCGGTGGTACGGCAGGCGATCGAACGGCTCGTCGACGACTTCGACGGCGTCGGAGGCTCGATCAGACGAGGCTTCGAACTGCGCGAGGTCGGCGGGGGATGGCGGGTCTACGTTCGCGCTGACTACGACTACGTGGTCACCGACTTCGTGTCGACGCAGAATCCGTCGCGTCTCAGCCAGGCAGCCCTCGAGACGCTCGCCGTGATCGCCTACAAGCAGCCGATCTCCCGGGGATCCATCGCGTCGATTCGTGCGGTCAACGTCGACTCGGTCGTGCGGACTCTGCTCGGTCGCGGGCTCATCACCGAGGTGTCAACGGATGCCGAGACGCACGCGATCCTGTACGGCACGACTGACCTCGTGCTGACCCAGCTGGGCCTCAACTCCCTCGACGAACTCCCCCCGATTTCGCCGCTGCTCGCAGACGGCGCGGAAGGCTTTGATGAACGACTTTAATGAGGCACAGGCGCCCGCGTCTCTGGACGAGACAGGCATCCGCCTGCAGAAGGTTATGGCGGCCGCGGGAGTGGCTTCGCGTCGCGCCTCAGAGGAACTGATCGCCGCCGGCCGGGTGCGGGTAAACGGACAGGTCGTTCGCGAGCCGGGGCGGCGAATCGATCCGGCCGTCGACAAGCTGGCCGTCGACAACGTCGCCATCCAGCTCGACCAGTCGAAGCGCTACGTCATGCTCAACAAGCCCGTGGGTATCGTGTCGAGCCTGGCCGATGAGAACGGCCGGCCCGATCTGCGGGAGTTCACCGATCAGTATGAGGAGCGGCTGTTCAACGTCGGCCGCCTCGATGCCGAGACGTCGGGCCTGCTGATTCTCACGAACGACGGCGACCTGGCTCACGTTCTCGCCCACCCCTCTTTCGGCGTGATGAAGACCTACATCGCCAAGGTGCGCGGGGTCATGACACCGCAGACCGTGCAGCAGCTGACGACAGGGCTCGAGCTGGAGGACGGCCCGATCGCGGCCGACAAGGCCAGGCTGCTCGAGACCTCGAACGGGTTCAGCCTGATCGAGATCACCCTGCATTCCGGGCGCAATCGCATCGTGCGACGCATGCTCAAAGAGGTCGGTCACCCCGTGGTCGACCTCGTTCGCCGCTCGTTCGGCCCACTGCATCTGGGCAATCTACGGGTAGGGGCAATGAGAGAGCTCAGCGGCGCGGAGCTCGGCCAGATTCTCACGCTGTCGCGCTCGAATGACTCGATCGTGCCCGCCCTAACCTCTGGATCGGGGGAGTAGCGCATGGTCGAATCACGCCTCACCGGCCAGGTTCGCGTCGTCGGTGTCGGCCTGCTTGGTACCAGTATCGGCCTCGGACTGCGCGCCCGTGGCGTCGACGTGATTCTCGCTGATGCTTCTCCGACCAACCTCAGCATCGCGATCGACTACGGGGCCGGCCGCGCAGCTCATGCCGATGATGCGCCCCGAATCATCGTCGTCTGCGTTCCGCCCGACGTGACGGCGCAGATCGTCGCCGCGGAGCTTCTCGCATACCCCGACGCCCTCGTGACCGATGTCGCCAGCGTCAAGCTCGCGCCCCTCGAGGAGCTGCGCGCATCCGGAGCAGACGTATCGCGGTACATCGGCTCGCATCCGCTCGCCGGGCGCGAGCGGGGTGGCCCGCTGTCTGGCCGAGCCGACCTGTTTCTGGGGCGGCCCTGGGTGGTCGCCGATCACGGGGGAGTGTCGTATCAGCGTGCGGCTCTGCTCGACGATCTGATCCTCGACCTCGGAGCGACACTCGTCGAGATGAGTCCCGAGCAGCACGATTCCTCGGTGGCGCTGGTCTCGCACGTTCCTCAGGTGATCTCGAGCGTGATGGCGCGCAGGCTCTCCGACGCGCCCGACGCGGCCGTGAATCTCGCAGGTCAAGGCCTGCGCGACGTGACGCGGATCGCGGCGAGCGACCCGGAGCTCTGGGTGCAGATACTCTGTGCCAACGCGGGCCCGGTCGTCGACGTGCTGCGCGAGTTCCGTGCCGACCTGGACCGCTTCATCGAGGCACTCGAGCACCCCTCCCAGGGCTCGTCTCGCCGCCGGATCAACGAGGAACTCGCCGGCGGCAACGTGGGAGTCGCGCGGATTCCGGGCAAGCACGGTCTGGACAGGCGGTACTCGTCGCTCGTCGTTATGGTCGATGACAAGCCTGGCGAACTGGCGAGGCTGTTCCTGGAGATCGGCGAGGCGAACGTGAACCTCGAAGACCTGCGCCTCGAGCACTCGCCCGGAGCGCAGATCGGTCTCGCCGAGATCTCGGTGCTGCCCGAAGTGGTGCAGCGCCTCACCGACGAACTGTCGCAGCGCGGCTGGAGAATTGCAGGATGACCATGCCAGATCTCAAGAACACGCAGTATAAGAACGTCGCCGACACGAATGGCAGCACTACCTTCGTCGTGGCCGTCGACGGCCCGGCCGGCAGCGGCAAGTCGAGCGTGAGCAAGGCGGCCGCCGCCGCGCTCGGGTACGCCTACCTCGATTCGGGTGCCTGCTACCGCGCCTTGGCCTGGAGTCTCCTGCAGCGCGGAATCGACCTCGAGGATCCGGCTGCCGCCATCGAGGCGCAGAAGACCTTCCGCCTCGACATCGGCACAGAGCCCGGCGACTACTTCGTGCGGGTCGGCGATGTCGACGTGACCGACGCCATCCGGGAGCCCCGCGTGACGAACGCGGTACGGCACATCTCGAAGGTGCCCGAGGTGCGAGCCGGGCTCACCGCGCTGTTTCGCCGAATCATCCGTGCCACGCCGAACCCGGGGATCGTCGTCGAAGGTCGCGACATTACGACCGTCGTCGCCTCCGATGCTCCCGTGAGAATCCTGCTAACAGCGTCGGAAGAGGCTAGAATGGCGAGGCGTTCCGAGGAACTGACCGATCAGAGTGCTGCCGTCGTGGGTGAACAGCTCCGGTCCCGAGATCAGGCCGACTCTCGAGTCGTCGATTTCATGAACGCCGCCGATGGTGTTCTCACCCTCGATTCAACCGAACTCGACTTCGGCCAGACCGTTCACGCGGTGGTCGAGATCGTCCACACTCAAACAGCGAGGATCTCGCATGGCCGATAAAAAGGCTCCTAACCCGTCCAGCCCGATGACCGACTCCGAAGACGACTTCGAGGGCACCGACCCGACCCTGCTCGACAGGCTCGACACTCTCGACGACGAGCTGATCTCCGCGCGCACCGAGACGTTGCGTGCCGGGCTCGCCGACTTCGACCTCGACGACGACGACCTTCAGATTCTCGAAGCCGCGACGGACGACCCCGATGCCATCACCTATCTGCCGGCGCTTCCGGTGCTCGCGATCGTTGGCCGGCCGAACGTCGGCAAGTCCGCGCTCGTGAACCGCATCCTCGGCCGCCGCGAGGCGGTTGTCGAGGACACCCCCGGCGTCACCCGCGACCGCGTCTCGTACAAGGCCGAGTGGGCCGATCGCTTCTTCACCATCGTCGACACCGGCGGATGGGAACCCGACGCCAAGGGCATCAACGCGTCTGTGGCCATGCAGGCCGAGATCGCTATCGACCTGGCCGACGCCGTTCTCTTCGTCGTCGACGCCAACGTCGGTGCCACCTCGACCGATGAGCACGTCGTTCGCCTGCTGCGCAAGGCGAAGAAGCCGGTCTATCTCGCCGCGAACAAGGTCGACGACCTGCGCCAGGAGCCCAACGCTTCTGTGCTGTGGTCTCTTGGTCTCGGCGAGCCCTACCCGGTGTCGGCGCTTCACGGCCGCGGCGTCGCCGACCTGCTCGACATCATCATGAAGGATCTGCCGCAGGTCTCCGCTGTCGCGAAGCAGGAGGTCGGCGGACCGCGTCGCGTCGCGATCCTCGGGCGTCCGAACGTGGGAAAGTCGTCGCTGCTCAACAAGGCCGCGGGCGAGGAACGCGTCGTCGTCAACGAGCTCGCCGGAACGACCCGCGACCCCGTCGACGAGCAGGTCGAGATCGCCGGACGCATCTGGCGCTTCGTCGACACTGCGGGCATCCGTCGCCGGGTGCACCTGCAGCAGGGTGCCGATTTCTATGCGTCGCTGCGCACGTCGGCCGCGCTCGAGAAGGCCGAAGTAGCCGTTGTCATGATCGACGTGACCGAGCCGATCAGCGAGCAGGACGTTCGCATCATCGACCTCGTTCTCGAATCGGGACGCGCCCTCGTGCTCGCCTTCAACAAGTGGGACATGCTCGACGACGAACGACGTCGCTACCTCGAACGCGAGATCGAACAGGATCTCGCGCACGTGTCATGGGCGCCGCGCGTCAACATGTCGGCTAAGACCGGTCGTCACCTCGAGAAGCTCGTACCCGCACTCGAACTTGCGCTCGACTCGTGGGACACGCGCCTTCCGACGGGCAAGTTCAACGCGTTCCTGGCTGAACTCACGTCGGCGCACCCGCACCCCGTGCGCGGTGGAAAGCAGCCGCGCATCCTGTTCGGAACGCAGGCATCGAGCCGCCCGCCGACATTCGTGCTGTTCACGACCGGCTTCCTCGACCCGGGTTACCGTCGCTACATTCAGCGGCGACTGCGCGAGGTCTACGGATTCGAAGGCTCGCCGATCATCGTCAGCATGCGCGTGCGCGAAAAGCGCAAGCGCTAGCGAACGATCGCGGCAGCTGACGAGCGCGCGAAAGAGATTCAGAAAGCAGCGTCGACCCGGTTACATGGTCGGCGCTGCTTTCATTTTCACCGCGGGATGCGTGACGTAGTTCTTCTTCGTCGGCGACGTGAATTCGAGGGTGCCGCCGCCGCGATGCACGTAACTCCAGCCGGTGCGGTGCTTCAGCGAATGATGACGACGGCAGAGATGCGCGAGGTTGTCGTGGGCCGTGAGACCCTCGGTATTCCAGTCGGTGCAGTGGTCGCAGTCGCATCGACGCGCCAGTCTGTTGCAGCCGGGTGCCCGACAGGTCTCGTCTCGCACACGCAGCCAGCGACGCAGGTCGACGGGAACCTCGTAGTGGTCGCGTCCGACTGACAGCACGGTGCCCGTCTCGGGGTGAGTGAGCAGACGGAAGAAGCTCGGAGCGTGTGCAGCCACCCGCCGCGCTGTGTCGGCGTCGATCGGTCCGTATCCTTCGAGCGTGGCCGGTTCGTCGCTCATGCCGAGCAGCGTGAGGGCTGGCACGGTGACGAGTACGGTCGGCCGGATGCCCTGGGTCGCCCCGGCGAGTGTCGGCTCGCTGTTCTCGAGCAGGTCGAGAGCCACGTCGGCGATCAGCTGGGAGAGCGTGCGGCTCTCGTCGGCAGTCTGTAGACCGCGTGCGATGTCGCTCAGCCGGTTGTAGACCGCGTGGGCGCGTTCGCACGGCACGTAGGCCGTGAGCCACGACATGCCGTCGTGGGCGGGCTTGAGCTCGACCGACCGATCGAGTTCGGCCCGAACTCTTCTCGACTGGATGCTCTCGGGGTGCGTGAGCTCGCGCAAGCGCCGTGCACGCCGTTCGAGCTTGGAGACGGTGAGCGTCTCTGCGTCGGGGAGGACAGCCTCTTCAAAGGGGACGCGGCTCTCTGCCGGCAACGAGAGCGCCTGATCGATGATGACCTGCGCGTGCCGGTAGCTCAGCGTGCCGCGGCTGAGGGCGCCGTAGGTGCCCGGAAGCTGGTGCAGCAGGGCCTCGCTCTCGTCGATCAGGCGGGACATCGTGCGCTCGGGAACGTGCAGCGCCGCCGCCAGCTCGGACTCGAGCACGCGACGACAGGTGACCTCGGGCGACCAGCCGAGAGTTCGGGGCGCATTCTCGAGCCCGTGGGTGAACTCACACCACACGCGCGCATCATCGATGGTCTTGGCCCGGCGGGCAGGGGCCCTGTTGACCTCGGCGTTCGCGGCGATCGATTCGTCGACGAGGAGGCCGAGGACGTTCATCAGCGTGTGGTGCGACGAGAACGCGGTCTCGTCGGGCGGTGCGTGCATATCGTTCGTCGTGTGCATGTTTCAAGTCAATACGTACCCTCCGACATCGCCCCGGCCGGCGCCTTCACAGCGACGTGAACCGTAGGATCTTCAGGTGCCCACCCCCGTCGTAGCCCCTCGTCTCGCCCTCATCGCCGCCGCCGCAGACCTGGTTCTGGCGCTCGTCTTCGTGCTCATCGGCCGCGGAAGTCACGAGGAGGGCTTCACCCTGCTCGGAACCCTGAATACCGCATGGCCGTTCATTGCGGGGCTCGCCCTGGGCTGGCTCGTCTCACGCGCGTGGCGTGCGCCCCTGTCGATGCGGCGCGCGGCCCTGCCGGTCTGGGCATCCACCGTCGTGATCGGCGTGCTTCTGCGGGCCGTCAGCGGTCAGGGAGTCGCCGTGTCCTTCGTGATCGTGACACTCCTCGTGCTGGCGGCGTTCCTGTTCGGCTGGCGCGCCCTCGCGTTGCTCGTCGTCTCACGCCCCCACAGGCGCACAGCACAGCGATAGTCGTCACCTCAGGCCCGTGCGGCCTACGACAGGATGTCCTTGCTCGAGAACCGCCCGTAGGCGAGCGCCCCGAAGACCACGACGTAGCCCAGCTGCAGCAGCGCATTCTGCCCGAACGACGACCATTCGATGGGCTGGCGCAGCAGATCGGCGAAGTCGAGCCAGTAGTGGCTGAAGAGCCACGGATGCAGCCACTCGGTCTGCGAGAGCGAGTCGAGCACCTGGGCCACGATCGAGAGCACGACCGTGGCGGCCATGGCCCCGACAGGCGCGTCGGTGAGCGTCGAGATGAACAGCCCGATCGCGGACAGGCCGAGCAGCGACACCGTCGCGTACAGCGCGATCAGCAGCGATCGCACGAGCGAGTCTCCGATGCTCACCGTGTCGCCGGAGAGCAGGGTGGCCGGACCCACCGGGAAGAGAGCGATGCCGATCAGGATGCCAGCGATCGACAGGGTCAGCGTGGCCGCGAGACAGAACACGGCTGCGGCCAGGTATTTCACGACAAGCAACCGGATGCGCCCGACGGGCGAGACGAGCAGATAGCGCAGCGTGGCCGTGTTCGCCTCGCCCGCGATCGAGTCACCCGCGACGACGCCGACCGTCAAGGGAAGGAAGAGCGGGATCGCGATGGTCAGCCCCGCGATGCCGACGAACAGGCCGTTCTGCGTGATGCTGTCGATGAACGCCGGGCCGCGGCCGCTCGACCCCGACGAGGAGAGACGCACCGCGACGGCGATCAGGATGGGGACGGCCGCGAGCGCCAGGAGCATCGCCCAGGTGCGGCGGCGACGGAACAGCACGGCGAGCTCGGAGGCGAAGAAGCCCGCGCCGAGGCTGCGCGTGGTTCGGCGGGCGTCGAGGCCTGCCGCGGTCGAGTCACTGGACGACATCGAATCCCTCTCCGGTGAGTGCAACGAAGAGGTCTTCGAGCGATGCATGGTCGACGGCGAAACCGCGCACCCGCACTCCTGCGGCGACCAGCGCCGCAACGATGTCCTCCGGCGCGACCGACTCGGGCAGCGACGCGGCGACGGCCGGGCCCGGCGCATCCGGATGCCCGGGGTCGAGACCCAGCGTGCGCAGCACCTGGGCTGCGGCGTCGGCATCGGGCGTCGTGACGACCACGCGGGTCGTGCCCGCGGAGCGCAGCTCATCGAGGGTGCCCTGGGCGACGAGTTTTCCGGCGCGCATGACCGCGGCGTGCGTGCACATCTGCTCGATCTCGGCCAGAAGGTGGCTCGACACGAAGACGGACGTTCCCTCGTCGGCGAGGGAGCGGATGAGGCTGCGCACCTCGCGCGTTCCCTGCGGGTCGAGGCCGTTGGTCGGCTCGTCGAGCACGATGAGGTCGCGGGGCGCGAGGAGGGCATTGGCGATGCCGAGCCGCTGCTTCATGCCCAGAGAGTAGGCGCGCACCTTCTTGTCGGCGGCGTGGCCGAGGCCCACCCTGTCGAGCGCGCGTGAGACCCGGGCGGATCGGGTGCCGCTCGGCGCGAACCCGTCGGCGGAATCCAGCCTGCGGAGATTGGCGGAGCCGGAGAGGAAGGGGTAGAAGCCGGGCCCCTCGATGAGGGCGCCGACGCGGGGCAGCACCGAGCCGAGCTTCTGCGGCATGCGTTCGCCCAGCACGCTGATCTCGCCATCGCTCGCCTGAGACAGGCCCAGCAGCATGCGGATCGTCGTCGTCTTCCCCGACCCGTTGGGGCCGAGGAAACCGAAGACCGAGCCGCGTGGCACCGACAGGGCGAGGTCGTCGACCACAGTCTGGCGGCCGAAGCGCTTGGTCAGCGCCGTCGTCTCGATCGCGAGCCCGGATGCGTGTGCAGGCCCAGACGAGCCCGCGACGCTGCCGTCGGTCACTTCCCGGCTGCCGCCTGCAGGCTCTCGACCGGCACGGCGCCGGCGAGCACGCGTCCGTCGTCGGTGATGAGCACGGTCAGCAGGGTCGTCTGCAGCACGTGGCCGCCGTCGACGGATGTCGTCAGCTGCGAGAGCATCGGCGAGTCGGTGAGCGATGAGGGGTCTGTGCCCGCGGGGAGCTCGACGATGGTGTCCCATCCCGTTCCCGTGACGGTCGGCTCGGGGTGCGTGCCGGCATCCGGTGTCGCGCTGCCGTCGGCGGGAGCGTCGTCGCGGTTCGGGAGGGCCTTCTCGGTGACGTCGGTTCCGGCCGGGGGAGTGAAGTCGAAGAGGTCGGCCGACGGGGTGTCGAGCGACAGCGAGGTGAAGGCCACGTGGAACGCTGCGTCGGACGAGCCCTGCGCGAAGACGTCGACGCTCAGGGGGAGTCCTGTGTCGGCGTCGACTGCGATCTCGACCGACGAGACGAGGGTCGTCGAGCTGTCGGGGCTGAGGATGAGGTCGTAGGCGGAACGGCCAGCGACGGTCACCGGGTCACCGATCGTGACGTCGGTGCTCGGGTCGACGGCGTCGAGAAAGCGGGTGGCGAGTTCGGCGGGGGTCACCGACTCGGCCGAGGCATCGGGTGCTGTGGATGCGTCGGCGGGCAGGGTGGAATGCACGGCCGTGGAGTCGCTCGAGTCGTAGAGCCACAGGTCGTCGCCGTTGCGGATCGCGTCGCGCTCGGCCATGTCGTCGAGGATCTGCACGCGGCTCTGGGTGGGCCCGTCGATGTAGACGCGCAGGGTGCGCGAGGCGGTGAGCAACTCGAGCGCGGAGGAGAGGTCGCTGCTGTCGGAGGAGTCGGACCCCGAGGAGCCGGTGGAACCGCTGAGGCCGGACACGTCGGGCAGACCGAGGTTCGACGACTGCTCGATGGTGCCCGAGAAAGTGTCGACCGTGCTCGAGGCCGCGAGTTCGAGAACCTGCTGCGGTGTCTTCTCTGCAGGGTCGGCCGAGGCGCTGGTGGCGAAGACCCCGCCCAGAACGACGGCGCCGACGACGACGGGAGCTGCGGCGGCGGGAATCCAACGGTGCCAGGTGCGGGGCATGAGCGGCCAACTTTCGGGTGGTGCGGGCGTCGTGAGCGAATGCCACGTCGCAGTGCCACCGACGCTACGCCGGAAGTCCGTGAATCTGCTCAGTTTCACGAGATCGCGTCAGACTCCGATCACGGCCTCGATCGATCCGTCGTTCACCGCTGACTGGAGAACGCGATAGTCGGCCAGGGATTGGTCGGCGTAGGCGTACGACCACCGCACGACGGCGTCATCGAACTCGCGAGACTTGCCGAGGTAGCCCTCGATCGTCGGGGCGTTCGGGCTCTGGGCGTGCGCCCGGGCGAGGATCGTGCCGCATCCGTCGACGTAGGTCGTGTACTCGGCGGCGCTCAGCCCGGCTACGTCGATCGATCCCTTCATGTCACGAAACTGGCGCACGTAGTAGTCGCGCCCACCGAAGCTGAGGAACCCCAGGAACGGGTCGGAGACCGCCTGCAGGATGTGCTGGTTGGTGACGACTCGATGGCCTTCCCGGCTGCGCGCGGCCGGGGCATCGGAGTGTCGGCCGTGCAAGGCATCCGTCGCCGGAATGCCGCCGTAGCTCTCGAGCACCGACACCTGCGCCTCCTTCACCTGCAACACGAGCGCCTCCTGCTGCGGGCCCGTGAGGATGAGGATGAAGCAGCGCGTTCCGACGCTGCCCACGCCGACCACGCGGCGGGCCACGTCGGTGAGCGAAAACTGCGAGAGCAGCAGCGCGATGTCGCCGGGGACGGTGCGCCGATACTCCTCGAACAGCAGCTCGAGTTCGCTCTGCGTCGCCTCGGGCAGATGAGTGAGTACCGGCGGACGGTCCACGATCAGACGGGTTCCGTCGGGAGCCTGCGTGACGATCTTGTCGACGAACGCCTGCGAGGTGCGCTTGCGCGCCTGCCGGGTGGCGGCATCCAGAACCTTCTGGGCGTCGGCGTCGAGGCCGCGCGAAATGCTGTCGGTGTCGAGCCTGAAATAGTAGCGCTGCAGCACGGTCAGCTTCATCATGCCGCGGAGGGCGGTGCGGTAGGAGCGGGCGGCATGGCGCGCGGCGCGACGCACCTGCTTCTCGTCGAGGCCGATGTCGCGGGCCCCAATGACGACGCTGGTGACGAAGCGCTTGACGTCCCACTCGAAGGGGGCGGGGGATGCCTCGTCGAAGTCGTTGAGGTCGAAGACCAGGGTGCGCGCGGGAGAGGCGAAGAGGCCGAAGTTGCTGATGTGGGCGTCGCCGCAGCTGACGACGGTGATGCCGCTCGATGCCCCGCGCGCCAGATCGGCGGTCATGATCGCGGCCGTGCCCCGGTAGAAGGTGAAGGGGCTCGCGACCATGCGCCCCATGCGTAGCGCGATGAGGTCGTCGACCCGGGTCTGGTTCTGCTCGTCGAGGATCGCGAGCGGGTCGCGCGCGCCCGTTTCGTAGTCGCCGTGCGCCTGCCGCGGCATCCGGATGCGTTCGGCCCGGCCGGCCGCGACGGCCTCGGTCTGCGAGAGGGTTGGCGCGTGCTCTCGCTGCAGTCGGCCGAGGTGGGTCGTCATGGATGTTCCCCTGTGTTTCGCTCTGGACTGTCGTGACTCAGGGTAGACCTGTGCGTGTGTTCGCGGGCGGGCGAAAGTCAGGCTAATATGGACAAGTTGTCTTCGCGGATGACAAAGCCACGGGCTGTGGCGCAGCTTGGTAGCGCACTTGACTGGGGGTCAAGGGGTCGCAGGTTCAAATCCTGTCAGCCCGACAGATAAGCCCCGAACTTCTGTGGAAGTTCGGGGCTGTTGCTTTGTCTGGCGGCGAGCATCTGCACGAACCTCATCAACAGCGGTGTGCCTGGATGGCTGCACTTGGTCGTGCTGCTGTCCGTGTGGAACGCTCTGAAGTTCATCGTGGTGGGGCCGATCAGCTTCACTATGCCGATCCATGTGCGCATTCGCGAATCCGCCGATTAGAGGGTATAGACCGATTCAGCGGGGCATGCCTGGCGTGTTCGGCTCAACATCAGGAGACTTCGGGCATTCTGGTGACACGATGATCATCTGACTCAGCAGGAGCGCCGGGCTGGCGGTCCTTCGGTATAGGACCGCGAATGACCCAGCAGACTGCCCCCACAGACTCAAGCGATGAGCCGAAGGAGCCGTTAGCTCCGATGCGGGTCTCTCGCATCGACGTGCGCAACTTCCGTTTGCTGCGGAAAGTCGACATCGACCTTGATAGCCGCACGACCGTGCTGGTTGGCCGGAACAACAGTGGCAAAACCACTCTCGCTGAGGCGTTTACTCGCTTTCTGCAGCCAGCGACATTGAACTTCACCATGGCCGACTTCTCCGCCGAGAGCTACCCGGAATTCCTGGAAGCATGGAAGGCCTACGCGACAGGAGACGAAGAAGTCGCGAGGAGTCTTCTCCCCGAGATCTCCCTCACCGTGGAGATCTCGTACTCGAAAGAGCTGCCCGAGTATGGGCCTCTAGCTGCAGCTATCGTCGATCTCGACCCGGACTGCACAACAGCGATGATCCGCTTGAGCTACTCACTCGAAGGTGGACGTTTGTCGGACTTCTTCGAGGGGATCGCAGTCGACCCAAACACGGGTGAGGAACCGGATGTCGAGCGCGTGCTGGGGTTCGTCGGAGACCGAGTTCAAGGAATGTTCGCACGGTCAGTCACCGCAATCGATCCAGGAGATGCATCCAACACGCGTGACATCGCACTAGAGGCGATGCGGCGCATCCTCACCGTTCACTTCTTGAAAGCTCAACGCGGACTCGATGACGAGAAGGAACGACCCAAAGACTTGATCGGCAGCATCTTTCAGAGCCTGTTTGACGCCGCATCCAAAGCGAACGACGGAAGTGCCCAGAAAGAAACTGCCGATGCGCTCACCGAAGCCGTAGCTGGCATTGAGCAGGATCTGGGCACCAGAGTCAGCGAGATGGTGAAGGGAATCATCCCAGCACTTCGGAGCTTCGGATACCCCGGTCTCACAGACCCTGGCCTCAAAGCAGAGACGACCCTCGATATCGAACGCCTGCTGGGGAACCACACCAGCATTCGTTACGACGGCGTAGCCGGGGTTTCGCTTCCTGAGTCGTACAGCGGTCTGGGGTCTCGCAACCTCATCCTGATGCTGCTCACGCTTCTTAGCTACTACCGGGAGTATGCGACGAGAGGCAACATGCCTGGGCTGCACTTGGTCTTCATCGAAGAGCCTGAAGCTCATCTTCATCCGCAGATGCAGGAGGTGTTCATCGAGCAGCTCGCTTCGGTCGCTGAGCTTTTCCCGGCCTTGGACGAAAAAACGCATCCTTGGTGGCCTCAGTTCGCGGTCTCAACACACTCTTCCCATGTTGCCAACCGTGCGGACTTCTCAACGATCCGATACTTCCGTGTCGAAAACGACCCTAAAGATGGCCCCGGCCACCACACCAATGTCCTCGACCTCACTGACGCTGAGGGCCTCAACAAGAAGTTTCTACACCAGTACCTGACCCTCACCCGCTCTGACCTCTTCTTTGCCGACAAAGCCATACTCGTGGAAGGCACGAGCGAACGGCTGATCGTTCCTGCGGCCATCAGAAACGCCAAGCACAAGCTCAGCAGACAGTACGTAGCACTCATGGAAGTGGGAGGCGCATACGCTCACATCTTCTTCCCGCTCCTTGACTTCCTTCGTATTCCAACGCTTATCATCACTGACATCGATGCGATAGGCCAGGTCGAGGGAAACAGTCGAGACGGCGCAACGACTGTTCACGAAGGTACATCAACAAGCAACGCAACTATTAAGAAGTGGTTCCCCGACTCCGACGCTCAGAACCCAACTGCCTTACTGGACGCTGCTGAGACGGACGGGTCTGCTGCACGAATAGGTGACATCTGATCTGGCTTGCCCGGGAGGGTGGCCTGGAAGGATGGCATCGTGCCAAAGCCCTACCCCTCTGAGTTCCGTGATGACGTCGTGCGCGTCGCGAGGAAC
>NZ_JYFC01000011.1 GCF_000938265.1 Agreia bicolorata | reverse complement strand
CGTAAATGATTACGCACAACCAAACAACCGGAATAGGCAGAATGATTGCAAGTTTGAAACTGACAGAACAAATCATTACTGACTTGCTTTGTATGTTTATATCTATTTCCAAAGGAATCCCAAACACCATCCAAAGGACAATGCGCGGGGTTTTTGGCATTTGACTTAGTGCACGCTGTTGAGTTCTCAAAGATCGGACGCACCCAACATCAACCACACCAACCGGCACAGCATCACATCGAGGCAACTTCTCAAACCTAGACCCGATCGAAGCTCTTGTCAAATCGAGCGATTCGAGCGACAAGATCGAAATCAGGCGCTTCAAATCGAACCAAACGACGTTCGACTGGGAAGGTTTACATCCTAGAACAAGAGGCAGAGCCGTTTATAGACTCTGATCTGGAGCTATGGGATGGTCCCGCTTGAGGCCGGAAGCTCTTCGGCTTTCCGAACCTGTGGGGTGACAAGAGGAAACATTACGGAAACACTGGGCGCTCGTCAAAACCAGCGTGCAGCCCGGGCGTGTCGTGGCCGGCTTCCCCGGAATTCCGCGGAAGTGGCACCCTTTGACACCCTTCGACAAGCTCAGGGAACGCGGGGACTGTTGTCTACCGCGATGACGCGCACGACGGCGACGCCCTGCTCGTTGGACTCCGCGAGATCGACGGTCGCCGAAATGCCGAAGTCGTGATCGCCAGCAGGGTCGTCGAAGATCTGGCGCACCAACCACTCCCCCGGCCGCTCGTCGATGATGAGCATCGCGGCGCTCCGCGCATCCGCACCTGTGAGCAACTCGTCGTGCTCGTCGAAGTAGTCGTCCATGGCGCGGGCCCACGCATCCGCGTCGAAGCCGGCCGCGGCATCCAATTCACCGAGCGCCTCGTAGTTCTCGAGGGCCGCGAGCTGAACCCGGCGGAACATCTCGTTGCGCACCAGGATGCGGAAAGCGCGGGCGTTCGAGGTGAGCAGTCGCGGTGCGGGAGGCACGATGCCCGGGTTCTCGACGCTGCCGCCGTCGTCGCTCGGATTGATCAGCTCTTCCCACTCGTCGAGCAGACTCGAGTCGACCTGGCGCACGAGTTCGCCGAGCCACTCGATGAGATCGTGCAGCTCCTCGGTCTTCGCCTCGTCGGGGATCGTCTGCCTGGCTGCGCGGAATGCATCGGACAGGTAGCGCAGAACAAGACCCTCCGAACGGGAGAGTTTGTAGAAGTTGATGAAGTCGCCGAAGGTCATCGCTCGCTCGTAGAGATCGCGCACAACAGACTTAGGTTTCAGCTCGAAGTCGCCGATCCACGGCTGCGAGGCGCTGTAGACCTCGAAGGCTTCGCCGAGAAGCTGCTCGAGCGGCATCGGCCAGGTCACCTGCTCGAGCAGTTCCATGCGCTGTTCGTACTCGATGCCCTCAGACTTCATCGAGGCCACGGCCTCGCCCCTCGCCAAGAACTGCTGTGCAGAGAGAACGGGCCGAGGATTCTCGAGCGTCGATTCGACCACCGAGATCATGTCGAGCACATATGTCTCGCTGTCTTCGTCGAGCAGATCGAAGACCGCGAGCGCGAAGGGCGACAGCGGCTGGTTGAGCGCGAAATTGGGTTGCAGATCGACGGTGAGCCGGATGCGATCGGGCCCGCCGCCGGGTTGCGGCACCTGGGTGACGACCTCCGCCGTGCGAAGTGTGCGGTAGATGGCGAGCGCCTGACGCAGATGCGCGAGCTGTTTCGCGCGGGGTTCGTGACTCGTCTCGATGAGTTCTCTGAACTCGGTGAAGGCGTCGCCCTCACGGGCTATCACATTGAGAACCATCGAATGGCTCACCTGCATACTCGACGAGAGCGTCTCGGGTTCTGCATCGACGAGCCTCAAGAAACTGGGTTCGCCCCACGAGACGAAGCCCTCGGGCGCACGCTTCTTGACGATCTTGCGCTTCTTCTTCGGGTCGTCGCCCGCCTTCGCGATCGCCTTCAGGTTCTCGGTCTCGTGCTCGGGCGCCTGCACCACGACCGTGCCGGCAGTGTCGTATCCCGCACGGCCGGCGCGACCCGCAATCTGGTGGAACTCCCGGGCGTTGAGCTGGCGCATCCGCACGCCGTCGAATTTCGTGAGAGCCGTGAGCAGCACGGTGCGGATCGGCACATTGATGCCGACGCCGAGTGTGTCGGTTCCGCAGATGACGCGGAGCAGCCCCTGCTGGGCGAGCTGCTCGACGAGGCGACGGTACTTCGGCAGCATGCCCGCGTGATGCACTCCGATGCCCGATCGGATCAGCCTGTTGAGCGTCTTGCCGAAGGCCGTGGTGAAGCGGAATCCTCCGATGACCTCGGCGATCTCGTCACGCTGCTCCCTGGTCGCGACACGGATGCTCGTGAGCGCCTGTGCTCGCTCGAGGGCCGCGAACTGTGAGAAGTGCACGATGTAGACCGGCGCCTGATGAGTCTCGAGCAGCTCTTCGACCGTCTCTTGAACGGGCGTCGTTGCGTAGTAGTAGTGCAGAGGAACCGGCCGCTCGACACCCGTGACCACGGCGGTCTCACGATCGGTTCGAGCGGTGAGGTCCTTCGCGAGCCAGGTGACATCGCCGAGCGTGGCCGACATCAGCACGAACTGCACATCGGGAAGAGTGAGCAGCGGAACCTGCCAGGCCCAGCCTCGTTCGGGATCGGAGTAGAAGTGGAACTCGTCCATGACGACCTGGCCGACGTCGGTGTCGGCGCCGTGGCGCAGGGCGAGATTCGCCAGGATCTCGGCCGTGCAGCAGATGATGGGCGCATCCGGATTCACCGATGAGTCGCCGGTGACCATACCCACGTTCGCCGCCCCGAACACGTCGACCAGGGCGAAGAACTTCTCGCTCACCAGAGCCTTGATCGGAGCGGTGTAATAACTGCGCTGCCCCCGCACGATGGCCGCGGCGTGCGCCCCGATCGCGACGAGAGATTTTCCGGTGCCCGTGGGAGTCGAGAGGATCACGTTCGCCCCGGACACGATCTCGATGACCGCCTCCTCCTGAGCCGGATACAGCGTGATGCCTCGGGAGCTCGCCCAGGTCTCGAAAGCACTGAAGACCGTGTCTTCGTCGAATGTCTCGGGGAGAAGCGACAGTAGAGAAGCGCTGTCGGCAGCCTCGGGCAGAGTCACGGTCATGATGTATCGATCCTGCCCTCTGCCGAGCCGAGCGCCTAACCGACACCCGCGACCCGATTGACTTATTCGAACATATATTCGAATATTGCAGAATGAGTTCGGTCGTAGCTATGGAGTCCCCCGCCTCGGTGAGGCAGGCGCTGCAGGCGCGCATCAGCTCGATGCAGTCCACCCGACTCGACGAAGATGCGTTCCCTGTGCTGCCGATAATGCGGGGTGTGCTCGGCCGCGGTCTTCGGCGCGGAGTCGTCTACTCGATCTCAGGGTCGACATCGCTCGCTCTGGCACTCGTCGCAGCTGCATCACAGAGCGGCGAGTGGTGTGGAGTGCTCGACGTTCCCGATCTCGGCCTCGAGGCCGCGGCCGGCTGGGGAATCGACCTCGACCGACTCGTATGGGTCGCCGATCCGGGTGATCGGTGGATGTCGACGGTCGGCTCGATGGCCGATGTGCTCGGCCTGGTCATCGTCAGGGCTCCCACGCGGGTCACCTCAGCCGAGGCGTCGCGGCTGGTCGCCCGGCTGCGACAGACCCGATCGACGATGCTCGTCCTCGGCGAATGGCCGCAGTCGGAGTCACAGATCCGTGTCGTCTCGTCGTCGTGGACAGGCCTGGGCGATGGTCACGGCCACCTCGCCGACCGGCATCTCGAGCTCGAGGTGCGACAGGGGCAGGGCGGGGGCGCACCTCGACGATCGCGGCTTCGGGTACCGGCGGCGGCGATTCCATGAACTCCTCAGCCGCACGGGTCTTGGTGGTCTGGCTGCCCGACTGGCCGATCACCGCCGCCCGACGCAACCTCGAGCTTCCCGTCGACCAGCCACTCGCGCTCATTCACAAAGGTGTCGTTTTCGCATGCTCGAGCGACGCTCGAGCGTCGGGCGCGCAACGGGGCCTCGCCGTTCGAGAGGCTCAGCTCAGATGTCCCCAGCTTCTCGTCGTCGCCTATGACCCTCAGACCGATGCTCGTGCTTTCGAGCCCGTCGTGGCGTCTCTCGAAGAGCTGGTTCCCGGCGTACGCATTCTCCGCCCCGGGCTGTGCGCCATTCGAGCGAGGGGCCCAGCCCGCTTCTACGGTGGTGAAGAGCGCGCGGCCTCGACGATTCACGAGGCGATGGCAAAGGCAGACATCGCCGCGCGACTGGGCATCGCCGACAGTGTCTTCGGCGCAGAACGCGCCGCGCTGAAGACGAGCGACAGCGCCCCCGTATCGATCGTCGAGCCCGGAACCACACGGCAGTTTCTGGCCTCTGCGCCGATCTCCACGCTCGACGACTCGACTCTTGTGCCCGTGCTGCGCCGACTGGGGCTGCACAGCCTCGGCGACTTCGCCGCTCTCGATCAGGTGGCGGTCGGCGCGAGATTCGGAGAAGCCGGACTGCGTGCGCACGCCCGAGCATCCGCGACCGACCGGCTCTCGGGCGCCGAGCACACGCCCGAGGCCGACTTCGGTGCCGATGTGGCCTTCGAACCGGCGCTCGATCGTGTCGACCAGATCGCCTTCGGCGTGAGAACAGCATCCGAATCGATGATCGATCGGCTCGCCGAAGGCGGTCTGGTCTGCACGGCGCTGCGCATCACCGTCACGAGCGAATCCGGTGAGCGACGAGAGAGATCCTGGTCGCATCCGCACCATTTCTCGGCAGCCGATGTGGTCGATCGCGTGCGCTGGCAGCTTCAAGGGTCGGGGGGTGCCACCGCGGGGCCCGCATCTCCGGTCGAGCGAATCGAGTTGTCTCCCGCTCGAGTAGATGCGAGCGCCAATCACGAATCCGGCCTCTGGGGCACCTCGCTCGATGAGCGAGTGCACCATGCCTTGGCCAGACTGCACAGCGTGCTCGGCCACGGGGCGGTCTCCACCCCTACGCTCGGCGGAGGCCGCTTTCTGAGCGAAAGACAGGTGCTTGTCGCCTGGGGAGACGAAACGCCGCCATCGAAACGCACCCTGCCCTGGCCGGGCAGCATCCCCCCTCCCGCCCCGGCGACCGTCTTCGCCGAACCGCGGCCTGCCGATGTGCGCGGCTCACTCGGAGAGCCGATCGATGTCGACGCCCGCGGCACAACGAATTCGACTCCCGCATGGCTGTCGCTCGACCGATCCCCCGCGCTGAAGATCTCCTCGTGGGCCGGACCGTGGTCGGTGACACAGAGATGGTGGGATTCCGAAACCCGCAGAAGCGCACACCGATTCCAGATGATCGACTCCGAGGGAATGGCCTGGCTGATGATTCTCGAAGACCACGAGTGGGCAGCAGAGGCCCGCTATGACTGAGCGAGATCTGCCATGAACTGGATGAATCCGCCCATCCCGTGGTCTGAATTCGAACGCATCGCATCGGGCACAACACGGCGCGACGATCGTCCGCGCGGAGCCGACGGCGGCGACAGCCCGGCGTGGTCGCGCAAGCGGGCGCCCTATGAACCGCCCCCACGAGCAGAGAGGCCATCCCGAACGGCCGTGCCGTACGCCGAGCTGCATGTGCATTCGCACTACAGCTTTCTCGACGGCGCGTCCTCCCCCGAGAATCTCGTCGAAGAGGCACTGCGTCTCGGGCTCACCGGCCTCGGCCTGACCGATCACGACGGTCTCTACGGGATCGTGCGCATGGCCGAGGCCGCCGAGAATGTCGATCTGATGACAGTCTTCGGCGCCGAGCTCTCGTTGGGTCTGACGGCTCCTCAGAACGGCGTCGCCGACCCCGAGGGCGAACACCTTGTGGTTCTGGCGCGGAAAGAAGCCGGATACCACCGGCTGGCTGGCGCCATCACGAGCGCTCAGCTGGCATCCGGCGCGGAGAAAGGCCACCCGGTGTACTCGCTCGACGAGCTCTCGAACGCGGCACAGGACTCGTGGCTCGTCTTGACCGGATGCCGCAAGGGTGCGGTGAGAAAGGCTCTCGAGAGCGACGGATCGTCGGGCGCCGCGAGGGAACTCGACCGTCTGATCGACCTCTTCGGTCGAGACAACGTGGTGGTCGAACTGTTCGACCACGGAGATCCTCGTGCGTCGAGCATCAACGATGCCCTCGCCGATCTGGCTACCCGTGCCCGCCTGCCCGTGATCGCGACGAACAATGTGCACTTCGCGAGCCCAGAAGCGTATCCGCTCGCGTCAGCCCTGGCGGCGATTCGGGCGCGCCGCAGCCTCGACGAGATGGACGGCTGGCTGCCGGCATCCACGGGCGCGCATCTGCGCAGCGGGGCCGAAATGGCCGCGCGATTCTCGCGCTACCCCGGAGCCGTCGAACGAACGGTCGAGATCGCTGCAGATCTGTCGTTCTCGCTGCGGTCTGCCCGACCCAACCTCCCGAAACTCGATGTGCCGGCCGGGCACACGCCCATCAGCTGGCTGCGCGAGCTCGTTAGACGGGGCGCGGAGAAGCGCTACCCGAACGCGACGCCCGACATCCACGACAGGCTCGAACGCGAGCTCCGCGTGATCGAAGACAAAGATTTTCCCGGCTACTTTCTGATCGTCGAAGACATCGTGGGGTTCGCCAGGGGCCGGGGCATCCTCTGCCAGGGGCGAGGTTCTGCGGCCAACTCGGCCGTCTGCTACGTACTGGGAATCACCGCCGTCGACTCGATAGCGCGCGGCCTCCCCTTCGAACGGTTTCTGTCGGCGCTGCGCGAAGAAGAGCCCGATATCGACGTGGACTTCGACTCGGACCGGCGCGAAGAGGTGATCCAGTACGTCTACGAGCGCTACGGTCGACGGAATGCGGCGCAGGTGGCCAATGTCATCAGCTACCGGCCGAAGAACGCCGTTCGCGATGTGGCGAAGGCGCTCGGTTACAGTCAGGGCCAGCAAGACGCGTGGTCACGTCAGATCGAGCGGTGGGGCAACCTGAGCGAGACCCACGATCACGATATTCCCGACGCGGTGACTCACCTGGCTCAGCAGCTGCTCAAGGCGCCCCGACACCTCGGCATCCACTCGGGCGGCATGGTGCTCACTGAGAATCCCGTGGGCGAGGTGGTGCCCATCGAGCACGCGCGAAAAGAGAACCGCACGGTTCTGCAGTGGGACAAGGACGACTGCGCATGGATGGGTCTCGTGAAGTTCGATCTGCTCGGCCTGGGAATTCTGGCGGCGCTGCAGTACACCTTCGACCTCGTCGTAGAGCACACCGGTGAGCAGTGGGATCTGGATAGCATTCCGAAGGAAGAGGCCGGCGTGTACGACATGCTGTGCCGAGCCGACGCCATCGGCGTGTTCCAGGTGGAGAGTCGCGCCCAGATGGGAACTCTCCCGAGGCTCCTCCCCCGTCGCTATTACGACCTGGTCATCGAGATCGCTCTCATTCGCCCCGGCCCCATCCAGGGTGGCGCGGTGCACCCCTACATTCGGCGCAAGACCGGCGAAGAAGAAGTGACATACCCCCACCATCTGCTCGAGCCCGTGTTGGAACGCACGCTCGGAGTACCGCTCTTCCAGGAGCAGCTCATGCAGATGGCTGTTGCAGTCGGGGGCTGTTCTCCCGCCGACGCAGACCTGCTTCGCCGCGCCATGGGCTCCAAACGAGGTGTAGAACGAATCGAGTCGCTGAAGGCGACCCTGTTCGAAGGCATGGCCAGTAACGGGCTCGACCTCGAAACCAGTGAAGACATCTACTCGCGCATCCAGGCGTTCGCCAACTTCGGCTTCGCCGAGAGTCACGCTCTCAGCTTCGCCCTTCTGGTCTACGCCAGTGCGTGGCTCAAGCTGCACTACCCCGCCGCCTTTCTGGCGGCGCTGCTTCGAGCCCAGCCCATGGGCTTCTATTCGCCTCTGACCCTCACGGCGGATGCGCGTCGGCACGGTGTCGAGGTACGCCGCCCGAGCATCCAGCGGTCTCTGGCCGATGCCACGCTCGAAGAGATCGACACAGGCGGCCCCGCCCAGACGCAGACCCGCGAGGAATGCTGCGACCCGGATCAGCCCCCGGTCGGTGCGTTCGACCGCACGGCACCCGACCTCTCGGCGAGCCACCGCCGTGACGGTCGCTTCGCCGTGCGGCTCGGCCTGGCGGCGATCACTGGCATCGGCGCGGATCTCGCTCACCGCATCGTCTCCGAGAGAGAGGAATCGGGCGACTTCGTCGACCTCTCAGATCTGTCACGTCGGGTGGGGCTGTCGACTGAACAGCTCGAGGCGCTCGCCGCCGCCGGGGCCTTCGATTCACTGGGCATCAGCCAGCGAGAGGCGTTCTGGCAGGCCGGCGAGGCATCCGCCGAACGAGCGGATCAGCTCGCGGGTTCGTCCGTCAGCGTTCAACCTCCACTGTTGCCCGTGCTGACGTCGTCCGAACGACTGGCCTACGACATCTGGTCGACCGGCATCTCGCCCGATGACCATCCGATCAGTCAGGCGCGCGATGCCCTCGCCGCCCGCGGAGTCTCTCCTATCGTCAACCTCGCTCAGGCGGAGTCGGGGCGGCGGGTTCTTGCGGGCGGCGTGGTCACCCACCGACAACGCCCTCAGACCGCGGGCGGCATCATCTTCATGAACCTCGAAGATGAGACCGGCCTGCTCAATGTCATCGTGAGCACCGGCGTCTGGAACCGCTACCGCCGCCTGGCGAGGGAATCGCCCGCTCTTGTCGTGCGCGGAATCCTCGAGCGCTCGCCCGAGGGCATCATCAACCTGGTTGCAGACCGGTTCGAAGAACTCGCTCTGCAGACACGCACCCGCTCCCGCGACTTTCGTTAGCCGGGTAGACCGTTGTCAGTGGTCGGGTCGAGACTGGGGACGTGCCAGAACTTCCCGAGATCCACGCGCTCGTCGCAGATCTGAGCGCGCGGCTCGTCGGTCGAACCCTTGCGCGCCTCGATCTGGTGTCGTTCGCCGCCCTCAAGACCTTCGATCCGCCCGCCTCAGCCCTGAGCGGCCACGTGATCACGTCGATCGGCAGGCACGGCAAGTTCCTCGACATCTCTGTGGGCGACATGCATCTCGTGATGCACCTGGCTCGCGCCGGCTGGATCCGCTGGCGTGACAGCGAACCCGCGCCGCGCACACGACCCACGTCGGGGCCTCTCACCGCTCGTCTTGTACTCGACGATGGTTCGGGCTTCGATGTCACCGAAGCGGGAACGAAGAAGAGCGTCGCCATCTGGATCGTTCGGAACGTCGACGAAATCCCCCAGATCACTCGACTGGGGCCAGATCCGCTCGACGCGGCATTCACTCTCGAGGTCTTCACTCAGATTCTCACTTCGGCCGGGCGAATGCAGATCAAGGGCGCCTTGCGCGATCAGTCGCGTATCGCCGGAATCGGCAACGCCTACTCCGACGAGATCTTGCATGTGGCCCGCATGTCGCCTTACAAGCCGGCATCGATGACGGCCGACGAGGCATCCCGGCTCTACGACGCGATGCGCGAGACACTGCGGGGCGCCATCGAGCGATCCGAGGGAGTCAGTGCATCGAATCTGAAGCGCGAGAAGAAGACCGCCATGCGCGTGCACGGCAGGGCCGGCGAAAAGTGTCCGGTCTGCGGCGACACCGTGCGGCAGGTGATCTTCGCCGACCGCACCCTGGAGTACTGCCCGAGTTGCCAAACGGGCGGAAAACCGCTGGCCGATCGTGTGCTGTCGAGGCTGCTCAAATAGCCGTGCCGTCAGCCGGCCTCGCGAATCGCCGCGGCCACTGCGGCCGCTATCACGGTAAGCCCTTTCGATACGGGATGGATGTCGTCGAACTGCATAAGCTCCGGCTGGCCGGCGAGAGGCTGACCTATATCGAGATAGTCGGCGTCGACCGCCTCTGACGCTCTGAGGATGTCGGCGTCGAGGTCGCCGAGTTCGTCGGGTGGGGTCGTGTCTCCCCAGAATGCATTCAACGCGAAGATACGCGCGTCGGGAAGCTCGTCGCGCAGGTAGCTCATGGTCTCCATCGTCTGACTGGCGACCTCGTCTGGATCTTCGTCGAGATCGTTGCTGCTCGCGGCGATGACGACGATAGAGGGGTTCAGTTCGACGGCCTCGACGGCCTGATCTTGAAAAGTGCCCCCGTCGTCGCCGACAGCGACGAAGCCGCTCCCGTCAGCCGCGAGGTCGGTGAGTTGCCAGTTCGTGGCCGCGCCGATGAGTTGCGGCCACGCATGGCTCGACTTCACGTTGTGCCCGTCCATGATCGAGTCCCCGATGGCCACGACCACGGGCCCGGGTTCTGATTCCGCCTCGACGGAGCCGGCGGTCGGTGCCGTCGGCACCGTTGTGGCCGACAGAGCGGCTGACCGCGAGTCGATATGGATGTGCTCTCCGGAGCCGTGCGTGACACTCTGCACGATGACCGAGACGACGGCGGCCGAGACGAGCATCGAGCCCGCGATGACAACAGCGACGGCGCGTTTGTTGCGACGCTTAGCGTTCATTCCCCCACCTCACTCACCAGCTCGACAGTACTCGGCGGCATCGTTCGTCGGTCGCGAGGACGCTGGACGCAGCCTCCGAATTCACCCAGTCCAGAACCCCGACCCGTCGCGCGAGCCCAGGTAGGAGCCGACCACAGCGGCACCGAGGTCATCCAACTCCGGCGAGACCACGCTGCCGCCGACCCTTTTCGCCATCGAGTCGATGAAACGGGCGAGCCCAGGATCGTCGCCCAGCCGGAAGAACGTGGTCGATGCACCGAGTCGCATCGAATTCTCGAGCTCGCGAACGGCGACCGCGATTGTCAGGGGGTGCGGCGGGTAGTCGAAGAACACCTCGCCGCTCGATTCCAGGTGGGAGGTCGGCTCGCCGTCGGTCACGATGAGCAGAACAGGCTGGGCATTGGGGTGCCGGCGGAAGTGCCGGTTCGCGAGCAGCAGGGCGTGATGAAGATTGGTGCCCTTCTCGTACTCTGCCTCGAGACCGGTGAGCTGCTCGATCTCCATCACCTGAGCCTCGCGTCCAAACGCGATCAGCTGCAGGTCGTCGCCGCGGAACCGGCTGGTGACGAGCGTGTGAAGCGCGAGAGCGGTGCGCTTCATCGGAACCCATCGGCCGTCCATGGCCATCGAGAACGAGGTGTCGACCAGCAGTGCCACGCAAGCCTGGGTTCTCGCCTCGGTCTCCTGCACTTCCACGTCGCCGATCTCGATTCGGATGCCCCCTCCCGCGGCCGCCCCGCCACCCGCGGTTCGCGAGAGGGCGTTCGTGATCGTACGCGTCACATCCCATGGCTCTGTATCGCCGAACGACCACTCGCGAGTGGCACCCGACAACTCGCCCGCGGAACCGGCCTGCCGAACGTCTCTGTTGCCCTGGCGGCCCGATAGGCGCTGCGCGACGTCGCGCAGCAGGGAGCGGCCGAGAAGTCGCATCGCCCTCGGCGTCAGCTTCAGCGTTCCGTCAGAAGCGCGCTTTATGGTTCCCGAGTCGCGCAGGGCCTTTTCGAGCTGAGCGAGGGTGCGCGCATCTGCCGAGGCGTCGTCGCCGAGCTGGCGCGAGAGCGCGTCGAGGTCGAGGTCGTCGAGGCGCGAGCCTCCATAGCCCTGAGAAAGCTGCTCCGACAGCTCGTCGAGTTCGGCGATGTCTTGAAACACGCCTGTTCCGTCGCCCAGGCCGAGGCCGTCAGACCCCGACATGCGCTCCGACCCCTGCCAGTCGGCGCCGGGGCGCAGTGCCTGCAGCTGTTCGTCGAGTTGCGAGAGCGATGACATCAGTTCGGGCGATCCGAAGGCATTGGATGCGAGTGCGTCGAGTTCGTCGCGCTGCTCCTGGCTCATCGAATTGCGCATTCGAGCGGCCGCCGCGGCCCGAGCGGCCAGCGTGTCGATGAGTTCGTCGATGGTTCGAGGGTTCTCGGGAAAGAACTCACCGTGAGTGCTCATGAATTCGTCGAACTGCTGCTGGCTCGCCTCGCCCCGAGCGTGTCTCTCGAACAGCGCCGTGAGATCGGCCAGCATGGCAGCGATGGCCGCTCTGTCTTCGTCGTCTGCGTTCTCGAGCGCATGTTTGAGCCCGGCGAAGCGTTGATCGAGCATCTCCCTGCCGAGCAGATCCTTGATGCGCTCGAAATCCTGCCGCGCCTCGGTGCTGCGCCACGAATAGTCGCCCAGCTCTTTCACGGCGGCCGCGGTCGATGGCGGCAGGGCGCCCAGCTGCATCTCTGCGAGGGCGCGCGAATCGTCGTCGAGCTGCACATCTCGAGCCAGCTGCTTGCGCTCCTCGAGCACGGCTTTGTCGAGCAACCGCCGCACCTCGTTCAGCGTGCCGTCGAGGTTGTGCTTCGCGGTCAGCTCGCGGCGCCGCTCGGCGACCCGGCGAGCCAGATCGTCGAGTCCGGGGCGGTCGCGGGTGCCGCGGCGCAGCAGCTCGCGCAGCGATGCCTCGGGAGAGTAGCCCTCCATCACGTCGTGGCCGATGGCGTCGAGCGCCTCTCGCAGGTCGACGGGAGGCGCGAGCGGGTCGGGCCCGCCCGCGTACTTTCCGTAGCGCGAAGCGCGGGTCAGGCGCCGATTCTCCCTAGCCATAGATCGTTTCGCCTCCCCCTGAGGCCTTGCTGATGCGCCGGTCGAGGAAGAGCCCCTCGAGGGCGAGTTCGATCGCTCCCGCCCGCTGACCGTCCCCTCGGGCGCCGAGCCGATCGGCGATCTGGTCGTAGAGCTCGGATTCGCCGAGGGCCGGAAGCCCCGCAAGGAACTCGCGCGCCGGAACCTGTTCGCCTGTCGTCACCACCGCGCCCTCTTCGACGGCAGAGACCAGCGCTCTGAAGTCGAGGCCTCTGAAGTACGCGTTCACGGTCTCCGCCGTGGCGCGACGCAGCAGGTGGTCGAGAATCTCGTCCTCACGCCCTTCCTCACCCGACTCGAACTCGATCTTGCCGCCGAGCACGTCGACGGCCGTTTCGAGATCGACCGGCCGGGCCACGGCATCCGGTTCGCCCTGCCGCGTGGCGCGATGGATGGCCGCCGCGGCGATGGTCTCCGCTCCGGCGATCGCGAAGCGCGCGCTCACACCGCTGCGCTGATCGACCGACGGCGACTCTCGGAGCGCGCGAGTGAAACGGGCGAGGATCTCGACGAGATACTCGGGCACCTTGGCCACGAGATCGGCCTCCTGCCGGATGATCGACACCTCGTCGGCGAGCTCGAGCGGATAGTGGGTTCGGATCTCAGCGCCGAAGCGATCTTTCAACGGCGTGATGATGCGTCCGCGGTTCGTGTAGTCCTCGGGGTTGGCGCTGGCGACGACCAGCACGTCGAGGGGCAGTCGCAGCACGTAGCCGCGGATCTGGATGTCACGCTCCTCCATCACGTTGAGCATGGCCACCTGGATGCGCTCGGCGAGGTCGGGCAGTTCGTTGATGGCCACGATGCCTCGGTGGCTGCGAGGAATGAGGCCGAAGTGGATCGTCTCCGGGTCTCCGAGGCTGCGCCCTTCGGCCACCTTCATGGGGTCGACGTCGCCGATGAGGTCGGCGACGGATGTGTCGGGCGTTGCGAGCTTCTCCGCGTAACGCTCCTCGCGCGTGCGCCAGGACACGGGCAGGTCGTCGCCGAGTTCGTGGGCACGGCGCACGCTCTGGCTGGTGATGGGGTCGAACGGATGCTCCCCCAGTTCCGACCCCTCGATCACCGGCGACCACTCGTCGAGCAGGCCCACCATGGTTCGCAAGAGGCGGGTCTTGCCCTGCCCACGTTCGCCGAGCAGCACGATGTCGTGCCCCGCGATCAGAGCTCGCTCAAGCTGAGGGATGACCGTGGCCTCGAAACCGTGCAGCCCTGGCCAGGGATCACGACCTTCTCGAAGAGCCGCCAGAAGGTTGTCGCGGATCTCGACTCGAAGGGACTTCTGCTGGTGGCCCGAAGCCCTGAGCTGACCGACTGTGGCGATGAGGGGACGCGTCATTTTTCCACGCTACCTCCGCGTCGAAAGGACATGCCCCTTACAAAGCAAAGAAGCCCCGGTCTAAGACCGGGGCTTCTTCGTGCTGTTCTGGTGGAGCATAGGAGATTCGAACTCCTGACCTCTTCGATGCGAACGAAGCGCGCTACCAACTGCGCCAATGCCCCGGAACTGCCTTGGAAGACTATCACGACCGCGGCAGCGACTCCGAACCGAACGAGACGCTCAGCCTGCCCTGCGGCGTGCGAGAACCTCGTCGAGGTCGAGCCGTGAGCCGTCGGTGGTGTCGACGATGCCCATGGATGCAAAACGGCTGGGCGGGCGCGGTGCCACCGGCTCGGCGATGGGTGCGAGCGGAAGCTCGATGGGGGCTACCGCAGGACCGGCGGACGCTGCCGCGCGCAGGGCGTTCTCGGCATCCGATGCGGCTCGACGGAGGTCGGCCTCGATCTCGAGCGAGACCTCGCGAGCCACCGAGGGCAACGCGGTCGCGAGACCCGGCGCAGAGACGCGGGCGGCATAGAGAGGCTTGGGAAGCGGGATGGGAGTCCACTCACTCGGAGCGACGGGCGCGGCGACCGGAGCCGGCTCGGCGTCGAGGAACGATCCCCCGTGGTCGACCAGCGTCTGGTCGTGCACGGTAAGCCGCGGTGCGGGGAGGCGAAGGCTGCGGCCGGCGCGGGCGAGCTTGCCCAGCATCACAACGCAGAGGGAGGAGACGGAGGCGCCGATGGCGACGACGACCCAGGCACCGGCGAGAGTGATCTGAAAACCGGCGAGAACCGCGATCGACGCGGAGAGAAGGAAGATCGCGGTGGTGACGGCGCGCGAACGTTTGATGCGGGCCGCGATGAGAACGGCAACCGGCGTGGCATCTTGCGACACCTGGCGCAGATAGCGCTGCTGCTCGGCCACACTGCGCGCCGTCGTGGCGACACGGATCTCGTCGGGCACCTCGCTCGTCTCAGCGAGAATGCGCAGCGTCTGCTGCAACCGCACAGCGTTGCGCTCGGTCGCGAAGAACTCTCGGCGCCGAGACCAGGTCGGCATAAAATAAATCAGCCACAGCCCAGCTGCGACGGCGATGATGAGGCCTCCGCCCAGCCAGTCCGTTGTCATGGCTCTACGGTATGAGAGCGATGGCCTGTTGGAGCCTTCTGGCTGCGTGTGTCGCGAACACCCGCGACGCAATTAGTCGCAAGTCAGCGAGGAATCGTCTCGATGGCCCGTTGCGCGGCCTCGCGGTCGACAAGCGGAACGGAGCCTTCGCCCGCGGGAACCCGACCGTCTTTCCACCGCCGCAGCACACCGACGGGAAGCTCTTCGGCGACCAGGGCGAAGCAGAAGTGATCGCGCCAGTCGCCGTTGATGTGAATGAACCGGCGCCGAAGCCCCTCGTAGCGGTAGCCCAGCTTCTCGACGACGCGAAGACTCGGTGCGTTCTCGGGCCGAATGCAGATCTCGATGCGGTGAAGTCCCACCTGAAAGAACGAGTAGTCGGAAGCCAGGGCGACGGCGGTGGGCGTGATGTTCTTGCCCGCGAACCGCTCGGAGACCCAGTAGCCGATGCTCGCCGACGACACAGACCCGTAGCTGATCGACGACACGTTGAGTTGGCCCGCCAGCTCGCCGTTGTATTCGATCAGAAACGGCAGTCCGTAGCCGGCTCGCGCGTTGCTCTGCAAAGACCGGATGCTCGCCCGCGTATCGAAAGACATCGGCCCGTGCGGGTTGGTCGCCTCCCACTTGCGCAGCCAGCCGCGGTTCTCCATGAGCTCACGTTCGAGCGCTCGCGCATCCCGCACCCGGATGGGGCGAATGACGATGGGGCCGTCGGACAGGGTGGGAACAAACATCGGCGGTGACAGTCATTCCTTCGGCGTTGTGGTGAACTTGGGGACCGCTTACAGGCCCTTGGCGTATTCCTTGAGCCAGGGTCGCAGGTCGCCGCCCAGATCTTCGCGATCGCTCGCCAGCTGGATGATGGCCTTAATGTAGTCGAGTTTGTCACCCGTGTCGTAGCGACGACCGCGGAAGACGACTCCGTAGACGCCACCAGCGATCGAGGTGTCGGCCGCGAGGGTTTCGAGCGCGTCGGTGAGCTGGATCTCGTTGCCCTTGCCCGGCTCGGTCTTCTCGAGAACGTCGAAGACCTCGGGCTGCAGAACGTAGCGCCCGATGACCGCGTAGTTCGAGGGAGCGTCTTCTGCGGCCGGCTTCTCGACCAGGCCGGTGATGCGCACCACGTCGTCTTCGTCGGTTTCTTCGATGGATGCCACGCCGTACATGTGCACGACCGAGGGGTCGACCTCGAGGAGGGCGACGACGGTCGTGGTGCGCGTCTCAGCCACCTCGATCATGCGGGTGAGCAGCTCGTCTCGGGCGTCGATCAGGTCGTCACCGAGGAGAACGGCGAACGGCTGGTTGCCGACGTGCATGCGGGCGCGCAGCACGGCATGGCCGAGCCCGCGGGGATCGCCCTGACGGACGTAGTGCATCTCGGCGAGCGCGGTGGCCTCGTTGACCATGCGCAGCTTGTTGCCGTCACCCTTCGACTCGAGAGTGGCCTCGAGCTCGGTGACGCGGTCGAAGTGGTTGGCCAGTGCGTGCTTGTTGCGGCCCGTCACGACGAGGATGTCGTCGAGCCCTGCCTTCACGGCCTCTTCGACCACGTACTGGATAGCCGGCTTGTCGACGACCGGAAGCATCTCTTTAGGCAGCGCCTTCGTGGCGGGCAGGAAGCGAGTTCCCAGCCCGGCTGCAGGAATGACGGCTTTTGTAATCTTTGTCCCCATACCGCCAAGGCTATCCAATGCCACGTAGTCGATGCGCCGGATTGCGAAACACGGGCGATACATACATGCAACTAAAATCTCTTAGATGGTCACCGACCCGAGCAACATCAAACGCGCACTTCGAGCCGAGCTCCGAGAGCGACGTAGAACTCGAACGTCCGTCGAGCGGGCATCCGCCACCGAGGGCTTCACCCGCAACCTGCAGAAGCTGGTCACAGACACGGGCGCGGGCTTCATCTCGTGCTATCTGTCGGCCACGCACGAGCCGAACACCCGCGAGTTCCTCAACTGGGCGCAGGCGAACGGCATCCGCACCCTGTTTCCCATCGCCAGGGAGGACGGCCTACTCGACTGGACCCACGGCGACGGTGAATCAGAAGCCGAGGGCCTGTTCGGCATGCCCGAACCCATCGGCGAGATTCTCGGCCCGATGATCATCAACGATGTCGATCTCATCATCATCCCTGCCGCCGCAGTCGACGCCTCCGGGGTCAGACTGGGCTGGGGTCGGGGATACTTTGACAAGACGTTGGGAAGCATGCAGAAGTGCCCTCCCGTCTACGCCGTGATCTTCGACGACGAATTGCTCGAAACCGTTCCTCGCGAGATCCACGACCAGCCCGTCGACGGCGTCGTCACCCCCACGCAGATCATCACGTTCTAACCCGCGCCGTTCGGCACGTCGTTCCACCGTTTTCAAGGAGTCATCTTCCGTGCCCACCTATTCGTACCGCTGCACCGAGTGCACAAACGCCTTCGACATCCACCAGGCATTCACCGACGACTCCCTCACGGTGTGCCCCGTCTGCGGCGGAAAACTCCGCAAGGTGTTCAGCGCCGTCGGCGTGACGTTCAACGGGTCGGGTTTCTACCGCACCGACTCGCGCGCGGGCGAGAAGTCGGCCGGCACAAGCGGCTCGAGCAGCACAGGCAAGGCGAGTGGATCGGGCGAATCGTCGTCATCCTCCACGCCCGCTGCGCCGTCGACCTCGTCCAGCTCCGGCGGTTCGAGCGGATCCAGCAGTTCGAGCGGCTCGAGCGGTTCGTCAACGCCTGCCGCATCCGGCAGCTCGGCCAAATAGAGAAGCGATAAGGAAAAGCACCATGCTCAAAGGATTCAAGGAGTTCGTCCTCCGCGGAAACGTTATCGACCTGGCTGTCGCCGTGGTCATCGGCGCGGCATTCAGTGCCGTCGTCAAATCGATCGTCGATAACGTCATCACTCCTGTGCTTGGCGCTGTAGGCGGGGCTGAGAGTCTCGTCGGAGCGTTCCCGATCGCCGTCGGCAAGAGCACCATCGAGTTAGGCACCGTGCTTGCCGCGATCATCCAATTTTTGATCGTCGCCGTGGTCGTCTACTTCGTGTTCGTGCTGCCGATCAATCACCTCAAGAAGGTGGCCTTCATCAAGAAGCAGCAGCCAACTCCCGACGACGCGGTCACCTCTCCCCCGACCGAGGCCGAACTGCTCACCGAGATCCGCGACCTGCTCGCCAAGCAGCAGGCATCGTCGTCGGGCACTCCACACGACGCCTGATCAGGTCAGGGAGACGGCTCGCTCACCAGTGCGGCGGCTTCTCGAGCTTCAGCCTGTCGTCGTTCTTGTCGCTGCCGCGCGGCGAAGGATCGCCCCACGAGGCGTCCGTGTCTTCGTCGGCTTTCTCCACGGCCGAGCCATCGGCTCGCTGAGGTGTCGGGTCTGAGCCGGCCACGGCATCCGTTGTGACGCGGCGACGCCCTGTTCGGCGAACCGTCGGCTCGGCGCACGCAGAATCGGCATCGTTCGTCTCTTTCGGCACCACGGGAGCCGAGCCTATCGGGAGAACGGAAGCGGCGCCGTCTCGTCGGTGCTGGGCGAGGTCGGCTGCCTGTCGACGGCCTTGAGCTCGCGCACCCCGATGATCTGGGCGATGCGCGAGGCAACGGCCTCGGGGTCGCTGAACAGTTCGAAGCTGTGCACCCTCAGGTAGTGCCAGCCCAGTCGTCTGAGCATGTCGGGACGCAGGCGAAGAGACTCGCGCAGGCTCGAAGCGTGCACCACCGAATCCGTCTCGATGGCGATCGCGCGGCCGTCGTGCGAGGCCACGAGCGTGAGCTTGCCGCGGTGTTCGAATGCCACCTCGAGGCCCCGTGATCCGAGCCGTCGGGCCAGGTCGATCAGCAATGCATCGCCCGGGCTCGAGAACGTGTCGGGGGTGGGCCCGGATTCGACCTCGGTGAGGATCTGACGCAACGCCACGATGCCGTGGGCCATACGCTCTTCATCGATGTCGTGCGGGTGGAAGCAGCTGACGATGTCCATCGAGCGGCGAGCACGAGTCATGCCCACGGCGAGTAGTCTTTCGCCGCCGGGACGCCCCAGCGCACCGAAGTTCGTGAGCACGCGGCCGTGGGTGGTCTTGCCATAGCCCACTGAGAAGATCACACGGTCGCGGCTCTGGGCGACCGACTGGTCGAGAGTGGCGACCATAAACGGCTCGGCGCGGTCTTTCAGAATGAAGTCGCTCAGATCGCTGCGCTTGGCGAAGGCCGACAGAACCGCCTGCTGCACGCGCACGGCGTGACGCGGGCTGGCCGTGATGACCATAAGCGATTCGCCCGGGTAGTTGATGGCGTGGTCGAGCACCAGCGCCACGACCCGATCGACCTCGTCGTCGACGCTCTCGACTGCACCAGTCTCGGTGTCGGGCATTCCGCCGCGACCCTCCACGTAGTGCAGGGCGAGGCTGCCGTGGCCGAGGAAGGTTCCGGCCCAGGGAAGAGAGTCGATCTTTCCGCCGTAGAAGCGGTGATTCACGAGCTCTGCCAGGTCTTCGCCGCCCGCACGGTAGCTGCGCGTCAGAGGAAGTGTCGGCACCAGTTCGGCGAGTCGGGCCAGCGCAGACTCGGCATGCAGTTCTTCGACGGACTGCTCGGCCTGAGCACGGTTCGACGAGTCGGGTGTCGCCGCGATGGCGATGTCGAAGCGCGACGGAGTCTGCGTCACCGGGTCACCGAACGCAACGACCTGACGTCCACGACGGATCGCTCCAACGTTCTCTGCCAGAGTCGTCGCTCCCGCGTCGACCAGAATGACGGTGTCGAAGTGCAGCGAGTCGGAGATCTCAGCGATCTCGTAGGGAGAGGCGAGCCACACGGGCGCAAGGACGCGACCCAGGTGCGGGGCCGCCTCGTGCAAGGCCTGCGAATCGACGCCGTCGGTGCGCAGAATGTTCTTGAGGGCCGCAGCCTCTTCGGGATAGTCGACGAGTCCGACGCTCCATGTCTCGGCGAGCTGCCATGCGAGGAGAGCGCCACTTGCTGAGGCGTGTGCTTCGTCGACCAGCCTGAAGTCGGCTTCGAGCCGATCGAGCACAGAGGTGTTCGCGCCCAGAAGCGCCCTGTCGTTGGCGAGCATCAGTTCGAGAACCGACTGCCACCAGGCGAGCTCCAGCTCATCGGCCACGGCGCTTTCGGGCACGTGCCTCTGCGAGAGGTCGGTCAGGAGAGGGTCGAGCGAGTGCTCGCGAAGCGTGTCGAGGAGCGCCGTGCGCTCCTGCAGATTGGCAAGAACCTCGGAGTCGGCGGCAAGCCCCTCGACCATCGATACGAGCTCGTCGATGGGCAGACTCGTCAGCTGCCTGGCCGTGCCCACGGTGCCCAGTGGCACGTCGAGCTGAGCCAGATCTTCAGTGACCCGCTGGTAGGCGACCTGAACATCGGCGATACCGATGGGGATTTCCGGCGGGATGCCCGCTGCGGCGAAGCGGTACCAGAGGGTGCGCTGCTGCTGAATGTGTTTGAGGGCCTCGTTGAGGTCACCGATGTGTACTCCGGGCCGCACGTACTCTCGCGCCAGGCCGCGCAGGCGTCGACGGCTCGTCGACGAGAGCTGCGGCGAGTCGCGACGGTTCGAGGTCGCCGCGATCAACTCGGTCAGCGAACGATCGAACACCACGGGAAGGAACTTGTCGAGCGTCTCGCGCAGATCGAGCAGCAGGCGCAGGTAGACGCCGAGCTCAGTAAGCGTGGCGAAGGGCCGCATGCGGGTCTGTCCGATCAGTTCCCATGCGCCCGAAAGCAGTGTGGGAAGGTCGGTCTTGTGCAGTTTCTTGGCAAGCTGGTGTGCACTGTGGGCATCGTCGGACGATGCGAACGCGGCGCCGTACCAGGGAGAGTCGTCTGGCCCGTAGCGGAACTCGCCCAGGGCCGCGGCCTTGCTCAGAGTCTTCGCCGCCTGGACGCGGCCAGAGGCCAGCCCCTCCAGGGCATGTCGATCGAGGCGAGCCTTGGTGGAGGGAGGCGTCTGGAGCAGTTCGAGGCGTGCGAGTTCGCGAAGCGCATCCAGAACCGAGACCTTGAGCACGGGGTCGACCCGGCCGAGCGAGCTGCGGTAGTCGAGCAGAACGCCGCGCAGGCGCACAAGAGCCTCATCGACGTCGGCGACATGGGGCTGCCTGGCCTTCTCGTTGCGACCGATCGACTGGATCAGATCGCGGCGCAGCGTGCGCGGCGACACAGCCACGCCGGGCAGGCCGACGTCGGTGAGGCGCCTGGCGATTCCGCGCAGGCTGAGACGACGGGGGCTCACGACGAGAACGCGCTTGTTCTGCGCGATGAGAGCGCCGACGGCGTTGACGATGGTCTGGGTGCCGCCCGTTCCGGGCAGAGTCTTGACCACGAGCGAGTTGCCTGCGCCGATCTGAGCGATGACGTTCTCTTGCTCGGGGTCGGCATCGAGCAGGAGTGTGTCGGTGGCGGGCGGGCGCTGGTCTTGCGGCGTCGCGTCGACCGGGTGATAGCCGTCTTGAACGCCGCGGCGGGCCGTGACGTTACCCGCGAGAGCGTCGAGAACCGGATGCGCGAGGTCGACGGCATCGTCGACCAGCGCATGGCTCACATCGGCGAAGGTCGAGACGGCGAGACGGGGGCTGACGCTGAACCACGCCAGCTGCGAAGTGAGACCGCGCAGCTGGTCGATGACGGGCTGCGGCTTGAAGACGCCGTTGTTGACCGCAAGCGCCACGAGTGCATCGGCATCGAGTTCGATCTGGAACTGCTCGGACAGGGCGCGAACGAGCTCGGGGTTGACCGTGGGACCGCCGCGCAGCTTGAGTTCGAAGTCACGTCCGTAGCGACGAACAGACACGGGGCGCAACAGCACCGGGGCACTGAAAGACTCCTGCTCGAGTCGCCACTCCGCGAATCCGATACCAAGATTGACGGCATCGATGCCACGCACGCTGCGAAGCTCGACGCCCTTGTCGGTGATCGCTGCGGCCGCGAGGCGGGCGGTGCGCAGGGCCAGCTCGTCGCGAATGAGGCTCGAGAGCAGCGTGGCGTTGCCCGTAATGAACTGCGCGAGTCCTCCGGGGTGGGTCGCCGAGAGGTCGATGCGGTTTCGAGGCGAGTCGTCGAAGTGGATGAGCGGTGATACTCCACCTACCCTGCTGAGCTCGTCTCTCCAACGCTCTCGATTGGGCTCGACCCGGCTTTCGCTGGTGAGGTTGGTAAGAGGTCGACCGCCCTTTTCAGGCGCGGTCTGGCGACCCCAGGCCGACGAGTCGTCGTCGGCCGCAGTCGGAATTCCGTCTGCATCTAGTTTCTTATCGGCGCGCCACACACGGTTACCTTAAGCGCGCCACGCCCGAAATCCTGGCATCTGCGAGGGGTTTCGCCGCATTTGTCCGGTTTCGGCCGAGACCTTCGAGACCGCGGAATACCGGCGGACATCCGAAGCGTTGACCAAGACGATGCTGAAACTCTCCGTTCTCGACCTCCTGCCCGTGCGCACCGACCAGACGAGCGCCGACTCCGTCGCTGCGGCTGTCTCTCTCGCGCGACGAGCCGACGATCTCGGCTTCACCCGATACTGGGTCGCCGAGCACCACAACATGGAGGCCGTCGCGGCGACCTCTCCGGCCGTGCTGATCGCCCATCTGGCGGCGAACACAAGCCGAATCCGGGTCGGATCAGGCGGAGTAATGCTGCCCAATCATGCCCCTCTCACCGTGGCCGAGCAGTTCTCTCTACTCGAGGCCATGCACCCCGGTCGCATCGACCTCGGCATCGGGCGAGCACCCGGCTCCGACCCCGTCACGGCATACATGCTGCGCGGCACGCGAGCCGAGGAGTCGGGAGTGGATTCGTTCCCCGGCGACGTCGAGCTGGTCGCCGGACTTCTCGGCTCCGACGACACGCCGATCGCCGATGCTTTCGACGCCGCATCGCAGCCGGGGGTCGTTATTCCGCTTCGCGGCCGTGACTACTCGCTGCGCTCGACCCCGCGCACGGCATCCTCGCCCATGCTCTGGCTGCTGGGCTCGAGCACGTACAGCGCCCAGTTGGCCGCTCGCCTCGGAATCGCCTTCGTCTATGCCCACCATTTCGGGCAGTCGGGTATCGACAGCGCACTCGACCTGTACCGCCGTGAGTTCCAGCCGTCTCCCGCACTCGCCGAGCCGACGACGTTCCTCACGGTCAACGCTGTGGTCGCCGACACCCGAGACGAGGCCGAAGCACTCGCTCTCCCCCAGCTCATCACGATGGCCCGGCTCCGTTCGGGCAGCACCCTCGGCCCTCGTATGACGGTCGAGCAGGCCCAGGCCGTGACGCTGAACCCGATGGAGGAGGATCTCGTGGCCGACCAGTCGGCGCGATGGATCATCGGAACGCCCGACACGGCAGGGGCGCAGCTGACGGCTCTTGCCACGAAGTATGGAGTCGATGAGGTCATGGTGTCGCCGATCGCCTCAGACCACGACGGCCAAGACGTTCGAGTCGGCGCCGGCGCGGAGCGCACCCTCGAGCTTCTCGCCGCGCAGCAGAACAGCTAAGACTGCGGCTAACCCGCGATGGCGCGGAGTACCTCTGAATACCCGTCGGGCGCCCGACCCAGCAATCGCGACGAGGTGAGTACAGCGGCGCGTGCAGTGCTGGCCGCCTCGAGTCCGAGGTTCTCGAGCGCCGCGACGAGTGCCGCGTCTTCTCCTGTGGCCACGTCGGCGAACCCTCCCGCGGCCAGGTAGTGATCGGCCCGCACCCCGAGGTTGGCCCCGTGCACGTTGCGGTGGCTTTCGCGCAGCGGATGCCGGCGCAGGTAGTGCGCGAGCCGCTCGGCCTCAAGCCCGTCCTCATCGGGGCGAACGGCACCGAGCAAGATCGCGTGCCCTGCCTCGGCTGCCTCCAGTTGCACGCACAACCAGTCGGCAGAGACTGCCGAGTCCGCGTCCGTGTTGGCGATCCAGATGTTCTCGGGCGGCACAGCATTGGCCGCGAGCGCCCGCTCGATGCCGCGTGCGCGTGCCGATCCCACCTTGCCTGCCGAGCTGACGACTGCGTCGACGGTCGATCGCCGGGCGACGATCTGCGCCGTGCCGTCGATGCATCGATCAAGCACAACGACGATGCGCACATCGGGGAGGTCGGTCGGCCGGGTGCCGCGAAGCCGTTCGACCGCCGCTTCCAGCGCGTCGAGACAGCGGGCGATCGTCTTCTCTTCATTTCGGGCCGGAACGACGACGACGAGCTGCCTGATGCGAGCGCTCACGCCAACCCCTCCGCCGACGCGACCGATGCCGTTCCGGGGCGACCGAAGACATCCAGAAGAAAGTCGTCGTCGTCATAGCCCCCAACCCGCACGAGCTTGGCAGAGCGGCGGAATGCCTCATGCACGTCGTCGCCCCGCATGGGGTAGTCGCTGACAGGGTGCCTCCAGTGGCACGCGATCACGATGCCCCCGTCGTTCAGACTGTCGGATGCTCGGCGCACGAGTTCGTCTAGACGATCAGGCGAGAGGTAGTACCCCACTTCGGAGACGACGATCAGGTCGAACGTCTCGTCAGGCCACTCCTGGGGAAGGGCGCGGCGTTCGAAGCGAACCTCGGAGCGGCCGGCCAGACGGTGCGCGGCGGCATCGAGCGGCGCCTGGGCGATGTCGGTGGCCAGCATGTCATCGACGCGATCCGCCAGTTCAGCCGTGAGTACGCCGATCGAGCAGCCGATCTCGAGCGCCGAGCCGAAGCGTCGCCGCGGGAGCGCTGCCAGCGTGAGGGCACGTTTGCGCTCCTCGTACCATCGTGTCTCGAAGCCCCAGGGATCGGTGCGTCCCTCATAGAAGGTGTCGAAGTATCCCTGGGCCAACGACTCGTGAGAGTTCGGCGCCACCGGCTCGTCGGCGACGAAGAAGGTCTCGAAGTCACGGCGAAAATGCGCAGCGAACGATGAAGAGACGATCGCCTCGTCTCCCGGAGCGTCAGAGAGCGGCTCGGTCTGGCTCCGGTGGAGCCCCAGCGCGACCACCTTGGCCACGGCGGCTTCGCGGCCAAGCAGCACGGTGCGAAGTCTCTGCCACGGCCACGCCGGCGAGTCCGGCCGGCCCCAGTGCCAGCCCCAGATCGGGTACTCGACGAGCGTCGCGCCGGCGGCTTCGACCGCCGCTGCGGCCGCGTCGCCTGCGGCGGTGTGATCCGGATGCCCGTCGCCGCGCCAGGGTGAGACGACCAGCACTCCGGCATGGTCGCCGATACACGCCCTGACCGCAGCCGTCAGCGAATCGGCATTCTGCCGGAGCTCGCCGTCCGGGAGACCGAGGAGCTGCACCGGGGCTCCCGGCGCGAGGGCGTCGATCGCTCCCACGACCTCGGCGCGACGAATGACGGTTAGACGTTCAGGAGCGAATGTCTTCGACTCGGGATGCGAATGCTCTCCGGCCGTCGCGACGATCACGGCCACGGGAATGCCTGCAGCGTGCGCCGTGGCGATGAGGCCTCCCGCTCCGAGCGTCTCGTCGTCGGGATGGGCGGCGACGACCACGAGCAGCTCGACGCCGCCGAGACCCAGCGCCTGAACGCTCGCCCACTCAGCTGTGGCGAGCCATGCCGAATCCGACGTGCCCGCATCTCGATGGTCGAAGCTCACCGCGCCGACTCCTCTGAGAGGATGCGCCTGCCCAGCGATGCCTCATCGCGCTCGGCGTGGTGCTGCCGCACATAGAGTTCGAGATCGGCCACGCGTCGCGCATGCTCCGCCTCGAGGGCGAGGGGCGCCGGGCCGAGCGAGTGAGCCACGCGGCGGAGCACGTCTTCGACGACGGTTGCCACGACGATGCGAACGCGCGCGGCCAGTATGCGCCCGTCGACGCCCTCGGCTGTTCGTTCGTCGATACTGCGGCCGGCGTTGTCCAACGTGACCCGCGCGGCGAAGAGCCCGGCATCGACGGCGCCGAGGTGCATCAGCGCGATCTGATCCGGCTCGCGATTCGCCGAACGCGCGCCGGACAGCATCCGATGCGCAAGGCCTTCGGCTCCTCCCAGCCAGCACGCCGCGACGCCGATGCCACCCCAGGCGAAGCCCGGCCGGTCGAGATACCAGTCGTCGGCGCCAACGGGCGCTGCGACGACGTCGTCGAAATCCACGGCTCCGCTCGGCACTCCCTGAAGACCCAAGGCGACCCACTCACCACTGCGCGCCGTCACGCCGTCAGCTCGAAGATCCACGTCGAACAACCGCCGGTGGCCGTCTGCCGTGTGCGCCGTAACCAGGGCACGGTCGAGCAGGTGCGCCATGGAACACCACGGCTTCGTGCCCGACAGACGGAATCCTCCGTCGGACTCCCGGGCATCGAGACGCACTCGCGGCCCCTCGGCGGCGAACACGCCCCAGGCGCCCGCCTGCGGTTCAAGACCCGCCTCGGCGAGGATCGCACGAGCATCCAGATGCGCCTCGACGACTCGTGCCGCGGTGAGGTCGGCACGGCCGAGAGCCCGGAACAGCTCGAACAGGGCCGGCGTCTCGCCGGAGCCGGGTAGAGGTGCGTCGTTGCAGATCGACAGCGCGAGGTCGACGGCCCGCTGCGGATCGCCCGCGACCTCAGCCGCTTTCCCTGCCCAGAATTCGAGGCGTTCAGCGACGGACACCCGATACTCCTTGCGTCATAAGAAACTCCCCCATCCAGACGAATGCCGGGGCACCCGTGGTGCCCCGGCATTCCCGGTCATCATGCGTCAGCCTGTGGCCGCGCCAAGACCGTCAGTGCTTGAAAGCGTCTTTGACGTTCTCTCCGGCCTTGCGGGCGTCTGCGCCTACCTGGTCGGCCTTGCCCTCGGCTTCGAGGCGCTCGTTGCCTGTGACCTTGCCTGCGGCTTCCTTCGCCTTGCCGGCCAGGTCATCTGCGGCGTTCTTGACTTTGTCGTCGAATCCCATGGCATCCACCTTTCGTCTTCCGGAATCCTTGTGAGTCCCGGCACGCGTTTCACGCTACGCCCCACGCGCACGTGGTGGACGGGGGCTTGTGATGCCTCCTGCGATCAGTTACAGGCACACCGATCAGTTGGGGATCTCTTGCGGAGTGTCTCCCACCAACTCGTAAGAGATCGGTTCGGGCGTGACGGGAACGACGAGTCGCCAGACCCTCTCCTGCGATTCGCCCTCGGCATCGAAGACCTCGACGATCGTCTCGCGGGGCTTGCCATCGACGAAATGCTCGACGGTCTCCTTGCCCTCTGAGAGTCCGCCTGATTGCAGCAGTGCACGATACGTGTCAGCCATGGAATCCAACCCCTTTGTCGATTCCGGAAACAGTTCCCGGGTGACCTCAGTTTCGTGGATCGTGCTGCCCCGCGTCCACCCCTTTCAGACCGAGGCGCTGGATGCCGCCACTAGCGTGAGCACGGCCCGCCCGTAGGCGTCGGCCGGGTCTGCGGCCGTGTGACTCGACGGCGTGCCCCGAAAGACGATGTCGACACGATACTCGGGCGCCGAGTCCTCCGAGGTCTCCAGCCGCACGAGTGACCGGAAAGCACCTCGGAGCATCCCGCGGAGCTGGTCTTCACGAGGCAGCCACAACGCCTCGTGCAACTCGACCGAGTCGAGCGCCCACTCCGTCGTGCCGTTGAAACCGAGAATGGTTCCGGTGGGATAGTGCTGGGCCTCGATGGTCATGTCGCTGACGGTGAAGACCTCGGCGTCGAGCGCCTCGGGGTCGAATGCGGGAGTATCAATCGAGAAACGATCCCCCGAAGCCGGCTTCCACACCAGCCCGGCATCGCGCAGTGATCGGGCGAGTTCGACGGTGATCATGCAGCCATTATGTATCGGCACGCTGCGCTGGGGTTCAGCGGAGCCGCCATCGTCGCACGCTATGCTCCGGCGATGACCACAACCACAGCGAGGGCAGGGTCTCTTCTGCTCGATCTGCTCGACTTCGGTCTCAAGCAGGCGCTCTCGTGCCTCTTCGCCGTCTCGATCGTTCTGGGCCTTGCGATCACCCACTTCGTCGACTTCGGGCTCGCCCGCTACGACACGATGCTCGTCTGGTGCATCATCGTGCAGATCGTGCTGCTCGCGACGAAGATCGAGACGCGCGACGAGTTGCTCGTCATCTGCATGTTCCACGTGCTCGGCCTCGCACTCGAAGTCTTCAAGGTCGCCGTCGGTTCGTGGACATACCCCGACGAGGGTCTGCTTCGCATCGGCGATGTTCCCATCTACAGCGGATTTATGTACGCGGCGATCGCGAGCTACATCTGCCAGGCGTGGCGCCGATTCGATCTCGACATCGACTCCGTGCCGATGATTCCCACGATGATCACGGCCATCCTCTTCTACGTGAACTTCTTCACGAATCACTGGCTGCCCGATATGCGGTGGCCGTTGCTGATCGTGGTCGCCGTGCTGATGCGCAAGACGTGGGTGCGCTTCAGGGTTCGTCAAACGGTCTACCGGATGCCGCTGCTCATCTCGTTCCTGCTCATCGGCTTCTTCATCTGGTTCGTCGAGAACGTCGCAACGATCCTCGGAGCTTGGAGTTACCCCGGACAGGAGGCCGGGTGGACCCTCGTGCACGCGAGCAAAATCGGCTCGTGGATGGTACTGGTGATCTTCAGCTTTATGCTCGTGCTCTGGTTCAAACAACGCAAGAAGTCGCTCGTCGCCTGACTACCGGTCTGGGCGCAAACTACTCAGTTGCGGGCGCTCCGTTGTAGCTCTGGATCTTGTACTCGGTTGTCTCGAGGGCGAGGGTGAGTTCACGAAGTTGCCGGCGAATACGCTCCCGCTGGTCGAGCATCATCTCGCGCCGCTCAGAGGTGGTGTGCTCGCCCTGTTCCACAAGCGCGATATACCGCTTGAGGTCGAGCATCACCATGCCAGATACGCGCATGCGGGTGAGGAACACCAGCCGTCTGAGATCCGCAGCGCCGTACACACGATGGCCTGCGCCGTCGCGCTGCGGCCGGACGAGCCCTTCGCTCTCGTAATAGCGGAGGGTGTGGGCACTCAAACCGACAAGCGCTGCCGCATCGGCAACGCCAATGAGGGGCATCTCGGCTTCAATCGTGGAGTCGTCGAGCAGCTCACGCAGCGCTTCGACCGTCGCGTGATCGACGGCACTGTGCTCCTCAAGCAGCCGGGCGATCAGGGAGGCTGTCGTCATGGTGTCACGCTACCGCCGGATGGTCGCGGCCTGGTCGGTTCTGCGTCAGGAAAGTCTGCCGACCGCGACAACGCAGCCAGCTCCTCGACGTTCCTCAGTTCGCGTCGGTACAGCTCCGTGAGGTTGTAGACAGCCTCGTCGCCGAGCGGGAGCCTGAGCGGAGGATTGTGCCGATCGAGCACCTGCCGAATCACTGCAGCACCCCGCGCGGGGTCACCTTCCTGCCGCCCGGACACGGCAGAGAGATCGCGGCGAATGCCCGCGAGCACTCCGTCGTACTCGGTTCGCTGTGGCGCCGAGACGAGAACGTCGACATCGTTGAATCCCGTGCGAAATCTGCTCGGCTCGACGATGAGTACCCTGATTCCGAAGGGGGCGACCTCGGCGGAGAGAGCTTCAGACCACCCCTCGAGTGCAAATTTTCCTGCCGAGTAGCTGCCTACGCCGGCAAAAGACAGCCGGCCGCCCTGACTGCTCATCTGCACGATCGCGCCGCTCTCCTGCTCTCTCATAACGGGAAGCACCGAACGAACGAAGGCAGCGGGGCCGAGAAGGTGCTGGGCGATCATGTCGCTCAACTGCCCATCAGAAACCTCTTCGGCGGCTCCGAGCTGCCCCGCACCGGCATTGTTGACGAGAATGTCGACCCTCCCGAAACGCTCCCGCGCCGCGTGCACGATACCGTCCGCGCCGTCGACGTCGCGCACGTCGTGCGCCACGGCCAGAAAACGCTCCGGGTGCGCGTCTGCGAGGGGCTCGAATCGGTCGATGCGCCGCGCCGTGCCGACCACCTGCTCACCGGCCGCGAGAGCGGCCTCGGCTAGGGCGCGGCCCAGACCTGAGCTGGCGCCAGTGATGATCCATGTCTTCGTCGATGTACTCATGCTCGAAACGGTAAGACTTCGAGTGCGCTCGAACGCAAGTACAGCGTCGTCTACCGGTCGAGCAGGCGGTGCAGGAACTGTTTCGTGCGCGCCTCGCGGGGATTCTGCAGCACCTCCGACGGCGGGCCGGACTCGACCACAACACCGCCGTCCATGAACACGATCGTGTCCGCGACGTGCGAGGCGAAGGTGAGCTCGTGCGTCACGAGCACCATCGTCCAGCCCTCTGCCGCGAGCTCTCGAATGACGTCGAGAACGTCTCCGACAAGCTCGGGATCGAGAGCCGACGTGGGCTCATCGAAGAGCAGCAACTGAGGCTTGAGGGCCAGGGCGCGCACGATGCCCACCCGCTGCTGCTGGCCGCCGGAGAGTTCGAACGGATACGCATCGGCCTTCGCGCCGAGACCGACGCGTTCGAGCAGCGCACGCGCATCCGCTATCGCCTCGGCCTTCGGCCGTTTCTGCACCTGCACTGGGCCCTCGATCACGTTCTCGAGAACCGTACGGTGCGGGAACAGGTTGAACTGCTGGAAGACCATGGCGGAGCGATCGCGCAGTGACGCGAGCTGCCTCTTGCTGGGAGCCTGCGCGAAGTCGACGACGTCGCCGCCCGAGAACTCGACGGTGCCCGCCTCGGGCACCTCGAGGCCGTTGAGCGATCGCAGCACGGTGGTCTTGCCTGAGCCCGAGGGACCGATCAGGGCGACCACGTTTCCGCGAGGCACGGTGAGGTCGATCGACTTCAGCACCTCGACATCGCCGAAGCTCTTGCGGATGCCGCGGGCTGTCAGTAGGGGCGCCTCGATCGGCGCATCCACGGGTTCAGGGGCGAGGGGATCAGTGGGCGACATAGCGGTCCAGTCTCTTCTCGAGCACGGACTGGGCGCTCGAGAGCACGAGGCAGATCACCCAGTAGACGACGGCGGCCTCGATGTACAGCGCCATGAACTCCTGGCTGAACGCCGCGATCTGCTGCGCCTGCCTGAACAGCTCGGTCACCAGAATGAGCGAGGCGAGCGACGTGTCTTTGACGAGGCTGATGAAGGTGTTCGAGAGCGGAGGAACGGAGACCCGCGCGGCCTGCGGCAGAATCACCCGAACCAGCGTCTGCCCACGCGACATGCCGATCGTGTAGCCGGCCTCCCACTGCCCCTTCGGCACAGAGAGAATGGCGGCCCGAATCACCTCAGCCGCATAACCGCCGACGTTGAGCGAGAAGGCGATGATGGCGCTCGGCCACGGGTCGACGATAATTCCGATCGACGGCAGCCCGTAGAAGATCACGAACAGCTGCACCAGCAGGGGCGTGCCCCTGATGATCGAGATGTACCCGCGGGCGAGGCCAGACACGACCCGGATGCGCGACAGCCGCATCAACGCGACGCCGAGGGCGATGACCAGACCGAGTGCGAACGAAAGCAGTGCGAGCGGAATGGTGCCGGTGAGCGCACCACCCACGATGGGAAGCAGCGATCGCAGCAGCAGTTCCCACAGCGATTCGGTCATTCGTCAATCCTCGCGCACGGAGGTGTCATCGATCGAGCCTATTTCGCGACAGTCTTACTGCGTGACATCGCTTCCGAAGTACTTGTCGGAAATCTTCGCGAGCGTTCCGTCTGCGCGAAGGTCATCGAGCGCCTTGTCGACGGCCTGCTGCAGTTCGGTGTTGCCCTTGGTGAAGACGAACGCGTTGAGCGAGGGGTCGTCTGTCTCTGCGGCGATCTTGAGCCCGGTGTCACCCTTCTGCTTCTCGTAGTCGAGGAACGTGAGGTTGTCGTTCACCGTGGCGTCGACGCGACCCTGCTCGAGCAGCGCGACTGCCTGTGCCCAGCCCTCGACGGCCTCGACGTTGGCGCCGTTCTTCTGGGCCAGTTCGTACCAGTTGCTCGTAAGCGACTGCGCCGTGGTCTTGCCCGCGAGATCGGCGAACGACGTGATGTCGGTGTTGTCGTCTTTCACCACGATGACGCCGGGGCTCACCGTGTAGGGCTTGGAGAAGTCGTACTTCGCCGTGCGCTCGTCGTTGATCGAGACCTGGTTGGCGATCACGTCGAAGCGGCCGGCCTCGAGGCCCGCGAAGATCGCATCCCACTGGGTCTCTTCGAACTTCGCCTTCACTCCGAGCTTGTCGGCGACGGCCGTGATGATCTCGACGTCGTAACCGGTGAGTTCGCCAGTTCCGTCTTCGTGGTAGCTGAAGGGCTTGTAGGTGCCTTCGGTGCCCACCGTGAGAACTCCGGCCTCCTGGATCGCGGCCAGCGAGTTCGCCTTCAGTTTGCCATCGCTCGTCGCTCCGTCGGATGTCGACGACGGGCTCGCGCAGGCGCCCAGGGCAAGGGTTGCGGCTGCAGCGAGCGAGATGAGCGCGACGAAAGAGGATGAGCGTTTCACGGGTGGTCCTTTGCTGTGTGGCTGAGGTGTCAGGGTAGCCAGCGCTCGACGCCCCTCGAAAATTCCGTGACGCCGCATGACGGGCCGCCCGGGGCATCCGAAATCGAGCCGCGCGTATAGTGGAAGGCAATCAGCACGCGGGCCTGGATTTGGGCTCAACGGTCCTCTGTCGAGTACCAGCCCCACTCCCCCGCGACGAAAGATGCCGATGATCGACGACTTCTCCGTTCCACCGGTGCATGAGATTCAGGATGCGCTGGGGCGCGTCGAGCGGGGCGCTGCGGTCACACAGGCCGACGCCGAGCTGCTCTTCTCGGCCCGCGGCGATGAGCTCGAGCGGCTGCTCGCCGTGTCGTCGCGGCTGCGCGACGAGGGTCTCGACGCGTCCGGCCGTACAGGCGTCATCACCTACTCGAAGAAGGTGTTCGTCCCGGTCACGCACCTCTGTCAGGACCGCTGCCACTACTGCATCTTCGTCGAGACGCCCAACAAGCTCGCCACCAAGGGCAAGCCCATCTATATGTCGCCGGAGGAGATTCTCGAGGTCGCTCGGGCCGGCGCGGCCCTCGGCTGCAAGGAGGCGCTGTTCACCCTCGGCGACCGCCCCGAGAACCGCTGGCCTGTCGCGCGCGAATGGCTGGATGCCCACGGCTACTCATCGACTACCGACTACATCAGGGCCATGGCGATTCTCGTGCTCGAGGAGACGGGACTGCTGCCCCACCTGAATCCCGGTGTGATGTCGTGGAGCGAGCTGCAGGCCCTTCGACCCGTCGCCCCATCCATGGGCATGATGCTCGAGACCACCGCGACGCGGCTCTGGTCGGAGAAGGGCGGCGTGCACTACGGATCCCCCGACAAGGACCCCGCGCTGCGTTTGCGCGTGCTCGACGACGCGGGCCGGTCGAAGGTTCCGTTCACCACGGGTGTACTTCTGGGCATTGGCGAGAACAATGCGGAACGCGCCGAGGCGCTGTTCGAGATCCGCGCCTCGCACGAGCGGCACGGGCACATCCAGGAGACGATCGTTCAGAACTTCCGAGCGAAGCCGCGCACGGCGATGCAGAACGAGGTCGACCTGGCTCTGCAGGAGTACGTCGCGGCCGTGGCCGTGGCCCGCGTCGTGATGGGGCCGGATGCCACGATCCAGGCGCCGCCGAACCTCACCGACGCGCACGAGCTGGGCCTGCTGCTGCGCGCCGGCATCGACGATTGGGGCGGAGTAAGCCCGCTCACCGCCGATCACGTCAACCCGGAGCGTCCGTGGCCGGAGCTCGACACCCTCGCGGCACTCACGCAAGACGCCGGATTCGAGCTGCGCGAGCGGCTCACCGCGCATCCGCAGTTCGTGCGCGAGCCCGACGAGTGGATCGATGCGCGCATAAGGCCGCACGTCGAGGCGCTGGCCGCACCGAACGGACTCGCTGAGGAAGACGCGCCCGTCGTCGGCCGCCCGTGGCCTCGTTCCCTGAGCCTGTCGAAGGGAACCCCCGCGACCCCAGCCCTCCTCGCGGCCTCGACCACCCCGGCAGCCCTCAGCGATGCCCACTACCTCGACCTTCTCCAGGCGACCGGCGCAGAACTCGACGCGCTCGCCTCGCTCGCCGACGACATCCGCCACGACACCGTCGGCGACGACGTGACCTTCGTGATCAACCGCAACATCGACTCCTCTCTCTACGGGGTCGATTCGGCGAACGGTCTCACCCTCGAACACATCGGCGAGCTCGCCGATGAGGCCGCGTCGCTCGGAGCGACCGAGCTGTGCATCCAGGGCGCTGTTCCGAGCCACATGCCGGCCACGGCATATCTCGACATCGTGCGCGCCATCCGGTCGCGCCAGCCCGGCCTGCACCTTCACGCCTTCCGCCCGACCGAGATCTCGGATGGCGCGCGCCGGCTCGGTCTGTCGCTGCCGGAGTACCTACAGGCTTTGCGCGAAGCGGGAGTCAACAGCGTGCCGGGAACGGGCGCGCGCATTCTCGACGACGACGTGCGCCGCATTCTCAGCGAGGACGGAGACCCGCCAGCGTCGGAGTGGATCGCGTCGATGGCGGCCGCTCATCGCGCGGGCCTCCGCTCCACCGCGACCATGATCTACGGCCACGTCGAAACGCCCGCTCAACAGCTCGCCCACCTGAGAAGACTCGCCCGCCTACACGACGAGACCGGCGGATTCACCGAGTTCATTCCTATGCCGTACGTACGGCTGGATGCCCCGGCGCCGGTCGCGCGCGTCGCCGGCCCCGGTCCGGATGCGCGCCAGACCCGCGCGGTGCACGCCGTCGCGCGCCTGCTGCTGCACGGGCGCATCGACCACGTGCAGGCGGCATGGACGAAGCTCGGACTCGCCGAGAGCCAGTCGGTGCTGCGCGGCGGCGCCGACGACCTGGGCGGGCTTCTGCTCGACGGAACGGCCCGACCCGAAGCCGGGGCCGAAGCGCATCGCTCGCTCACCATCGCCGATCTCGAGCGAACGGCGAATGAGATCGGGCGGGGCGTGCGGCAGCGCACCACGAGCTACGGCTCTCCGACGCCAGAGCAACTACGCTTCGCGAGACGTACCGATGCGCCGCCCGCCACTCGGCTACAGCTTCCGATCTCCGAGCGCCGCGGTTCGCTCGAGCCCGCCCGGCGATGACTCTGCACGACGAGGCGCGCACGGCGGGTGCGGCGAGCGCCAGCGCGAGCCCGTCGGCCGCGTTGCGCTCCACCGTCGTGCTGCTGCACGGACCGGGAGGTGGCGGGGCCGCAGACTTCGACTTCCTCCGGCCGATGCTGGCGCGCACCCGCGACGTGCTCACGATTCGGGTGCCCGACGCCGCGGGCCGTCGCGTCATCGACTGGAACGAGTCCCTGGCTGACACCGTCGGGGGCGCCACCGTCGTGGCGATCGGCGGTCATTCGTCGGAGGCGATCCGAGCAGCGCGCCACGGCGCCTCGCTCGTCGGGCGCATCGTGCTCATCGATCCGGAGCCCGCCGATGCGGACGCGGGCGCGCATGGCATGGACGAGTCACGCGTTCTCGTGCTGTCCACGAGCGACGAGCGTCGCACGCTGCTCGACCGACCGGCGCGGATTCTGAGCCTCATCGAGGAGTTCATCGACGGGGCGAGGGCCGACCGCGCGCCCGACACGACCCGATCGGCGGTCGCTGCCGCAGGCATCCGGAACACCGTCGCGCGCACCTCGCTCGACGGCGCGACCGAGGTAGACACCGTGATCGTCGGAGCGGGCTTTGCGGGACTCGGCGCGGGCATCCGCCTGGCTCGACGGGGCGAGGGGTCCTTCGTGATCCTCGAGCGCGCGAACGATGTGGGTGGCACCTGGCGCGACAATGTGTACCCCGGCGTCGCGTGCGACATCCCCTCGCACCTGTACTCGTTCTCGTTTTTGCCCAAGCCCGACTGGTCGGGTTTCTTCGCGGGCGGCAGCGAGATTCATGGCTACCTGCGCGATGCCGTGCGCACCGAGGGCCTCGAGCGCCATCTGCGACTCGGCTCCGAGGTGCTCGAGATGCGCTGGCTCGCCGACGACAGGCGGTGGCGGGTGCGCACCGGCTCGGGCGACTATGTGTGCCGCACGCTCATCGTCGCCGCGGGGCGCCTGTCGGATGCGCGCATGCCCGAGGTGCCCGGACTCGACACGTTCCCCGGACCGGTGATGCACTCCTCGGCGTGGGACGATTCCGTCGAGCTGCAGGGCCGGCGCGTCGGAGTCGTCGGCACCGGGGCGTCGGCGGCACAGCTCATTCCGCAGCTGGCGCAGACGGCGTCGAGCGTGATCGTGTTTCAGCGCAGCGCCCCCTACGTCGTTCCGCGGCCCGACCGGCCGTACACGCGCGACGAGCAGGCCGGCTTCGCGGCCGATCCGGCGTCGCATGCGGCGATGCGCGACGACCTCTTCTGGGGCGCCGAGACGGCATTCGCCGAGCGGATGCGCGTGCCCGGCTACATCGATCGGCTGCGCGACCGCGCGCTCGGGCACCTCGAGGCGCAGGTCGCCGATCCGGGCCTGCGCGCCGCCGCGACGCCGGACTACGAGATCGGATGCAAGCGGGTGATCATCTCCAACGATTACTACCCGGCGCTCGCCTCCCCATCCGTGACACTCGAACCCTCGGCCCTGCGATCGGTCGCGGGAGGCGTCGCAACATCGGCCGACGGCGCCGAATTCGAGCTCGACGTGCTCGTGTTCGCCACCGGATTCGAGTCGACGCGCCCGCCGTTCGCCGCACGCACCTTCGGTGCTGGCGGCATCCGTCTCGCCGATGTATGGGCCTCGGGCATGCGCGCGCATGCGTCGACGACCGTGCACGGATTCCCCAACATGTTCGTGCTCGACGGGCCGAATGCCAGCCTCGGCCATAACAGCGCCGTCGTCATGATCGAGGCTCAGATCGACTATGTGCTCGCCGCACTCGATCACCGCGACGCGAACGGCGTCGACGCTCTCGACGTGTCGCTCGAGGCGCAGGATGCATACACTCGCGAGATCGACGCGAAGGCCGCCTCGACCGTGTGGCTGACCGGCGGATGCGAGAGCTGGTACGTCGACGAGCGAAGTGGGCGGCTAACACTGCTGTGGCCCGACTTCGCCTACGCCTTCCAGCGACGGCTATCACGCTTCGATGCAGAGAACTATGTGGTCGTCGAGGCGCAGCGACACGCCTCCGTGCTTCAGAGTTCGATCTCACCGGTGTAGTCCCGGCCGCCCTCATGGCGCGCGCGTTCCGGCGTCATCATCTCGACACGATGGCCCAGCTCTGCCGCGAGCGCCACGATGCGATCTCGCTTGGCGCTCTCGACGAGGACCACGGGATACGAGTCGGAGTCGATGTCGAAGACGAGCAGCTCGAGACCGACCGGGGCGAGAAGCGCGTTCGCACGCAGCATGCCGAACGTGAGGTGCGCATCCGCATGGTCGACCGACTGCAGGTCGACCCCGCTCGAGAGCACAACGCTCATTCGGCTCAGCGCCCACGCGAGTTCGGCGGCGTTGTCCTTCCAGTCGAGCTCGTGCGCCAACTCGTTCTCGATGAGCCAGTCGACGAGTGCGAACCAGGGATCTACGTCATCGTCTTCGAGGCCCCGGTTCTCGGCCTCGGCGGCGTGAGCCTCGAGGTAAGCGGTGGGTGACGAGTAGGCCTGCAGCACCACCTCGGCGAGCCCGGCATCCGGTGACAGAAGCCCGACGAGCTCGCGCCAGCGCGCGGCCCCATCGTCGTCGGACGCGTGCGGCCAGGCCGTCGGCGGTTGCACGACGGCGTTGTCGACGGCACGATCGCGGCGGAACGGATTCCAGGCCACGGTCAGTTCCTCGAGACGGTGGGAGCGATTGGCCGGGACATGCCTCCAGCCTGACACTCTCCGCGCGCCAGCGCACTCATCCGGTGCACGCACAAGTCGACGCCGGCGCCGAACCGAAGACGCAGCTAGAGACGAATTGAGCCGGCCCGCGCGCCGAGAACCGCCTTCTTCCACCTCTCCGGCAGCTCGAACAGCACCCGCGCACGTGCGCGGATGAGCAAGCGATGGATGCCGAGCGCAGCGACCACGATCAGTGCCGTTCCGAGCACCGGGGCGAGGTACCGCACCGGAGCGAACTCCAACGACCACCCGACCAGAGGAAGCAGAAAGAGCAGCCAGATCAACGGAAGCTGCAGCACGAAGATCGGCAGCGTGCGCTGACCGATGGCCGAAGCCACCCTCTCGAATGGCCGCCAGCGCACGAGCAGCGCGATCACGACGATCGACACGGCCACCGCAGCGCCGTCGCGCAGCAGCCGCAGCGCTGTCTCGAGAATTGTTCCCTCGGCGCTCTGCTGCCAGGCCAGTTCGCACGCGATGAACGTGCCGACCGAGAGCGGAAGCACGAACGGTCGACGACTTCGCGCGAGCAACTGCAGCGCAGGCGCCGCGTAGACGCCGACGGCAAAGAAGACCGCGTAGTACACGACGTGCAACCAGAGCGCCTCGTCTCGAGTGACAGGCACAGCACCGGATGCGATGGACAGCGCCGCGAGCACGCCCAGCACCGCGCCGCGCGGTACCCGGTTCACACTGCTGAGAACGATCACATAGGCGGCGAGCGCGAAGATGAACCAGAGCATCGAATCGGGAACGAGCAGCTGCTCGAGGTAGTGCAAGGGCGTCATCACCCGAAACGGCACGCCCGGATCGATCACCACGATCGAGAGCACGGCATACACCGTGAGCCAGACAAGGTAGATCCAATACAGCGATACGGCCCGAAGCACCGTTCGACGATCGCTCCACCCCGCGCGAACCCGACGCGACGCCACGAAGCCCGAGACAACGAAGAGCAACGGCAGCCTGAACGCCCCGAAGAACTCCGTCAGCTGCGTCCAGAGCTCCACCCCGTTGCTCGGCGGCGCGAGGGGCGCGTACACGAAGATGCGCACGTGCAGCAGAACGACCAGCAGCACGCAGATGCCGCGCGCGGCATCCACCCACGCGAGCCGAGTCGCGGTCACCGCAGCCGCCTATCGAACGGCAACCGCCCGGCGCACGACCTTATCGAACATGCGGTCGAAGACCACCCTGCGGTCGAACTGCAGGGCGTACTCGCGGGCGCGGGCCGCCCACTCCTCTCGCTCGTCGGCCGTGGTCTCGACGATGGCGCGCACGAGAGCCCGGGCGATCGCATCCGGGTCTTCGACGGGAACGACGATCGCGTGATCGCCGATCGCCTCGCCGATGCCGCCCGTCAGTGTGGTGATGATGGGGCCGCCTCCAGCGAGCATCTTCTCTGCGAGGGCGATGCCGAAGGTCTCCACGAACTCGGGCCGCGGCTTGCTGGGCAGAACGAACGCCGCGCATCCCTTCATCAGATAAGGCTTCTCGGCGTCTCCCACATCATCGAGAAATCGGATGCGCGATGAGACACCGGATGCCGCGGCAGCCGCGCGGAATGCGTCGGCCTGCGGTCCTCGGCCCGCGATCACCAGGGTCTTGTCGCGGTGCACGCCGCTGCGCTCGAAGCCTTCGATGAGCTCTTCGACGCCCTTGGCGTGCGTGAGTCGCGAGAGGAACAGAACGTAACCGTCACGCTCGAGCCCGCGCGATTCCAGCACTTCGTCGAGAACTCCGTCGTCGAGGTCGACGTAGGCGTCGGCATCGATCGCCGGGTACGAGACCGTGATCTTCGCGCGGCACTGCTCGGCGAAGCGCGTTCCGTGCTGCGCGTCGACGCGCTCGGCCTCGCTGATGATGAGCTGGCGGGTGTAGTCAGAGACGGCGACGCAGTAGTCCTGGCTGAGGTAGCTGGTGAGAATGTGGGCGGCGGCGCCGAGCCGGCCCTCCTCCACCGCGGTGCGCACAACGTTGGTGACGTCCGAGCCGACGGCCTCGGCGATGGTGGTGACGTTCACCGGCAGTCCGGTGCCGAGGGCGGCCCGAACGGCGTCTGACGCGGCGATGGTGTGCGGGCTGAGGTAGAGCGAGAGGCACACCGTGGGAACGCCGTCGGTGAAGAGTTCGACGAGACGGCCCGTGATACCGGCGAGGTGGCGACCGTCGGGCACCTTGTAGTCGCCGACGGGCGCCGGGCGCTCCACGATGATGCCGTCGCTGTACGGAAGAACAGAGTCGAGCGGCTTGAGTGGCAGTCCGGCGCGCTCGAGCACGTCGATGGGCCAGGTCACGATGCGCACCTCGTCGAAGCCGCGCTCGAGGGCGGTCTCGGCCAGATTGCGCGCCTCGACCGAGTGGCCGCAGATCACCGGATCTGCTCGCACGATGATCACGAGACGGTTGTCGATGGTGGTCATGGCTTGGCTCCCAAGGTTGGTGAAACGGATGGTTCGCGCGCCGGTCCTGGCCGCGATGGGGGAAGATTCGTGGTGGCCCAGTCGCTGGGTTCGGGGCCGAGTTCGACGAGCAGTTCGCCGCCGCGGTGCAGCTCTGATCCGCTGATCCAGCTGCGCTCGAGCGGGGCACCGTTCAGCTGCATCGACTGCACGTACTGCACCGGACCGCCGTGCACGGGTTCGACGAAGTTCTTCGTGCGCACTCTGAAGCTCTCGTCGCCCACGGCGATGGTTGCCGACGAGAACAGGGGTGCGTTCACGAGAAAAATGTTCTGGCCGGCCACGGGAAACAGTCCGAGCGACGCCCACACGTTCCACGAGCTGAGCCCGCCGGAGTCGTCGTTGCCCGGCAGGCCGCCGCGACCGGTTCCAAACTGCTGCAGCAGAACGTTGTGCACGACCTCGGCCGTGCGATCGGGTCGGCCGGCGTAGTGGTAGGCCCAGGGCGCCTCCATGTCGGGCTCGTTGTTCAGCCCTTCGAAGCGGCCAAGCGCGTAGCCCGCTTGCATCTCGGCGACGCTCGGCCTGTTGCCGGGCTGGGCCACAGCGGGTGCGTCGAAACCGAAGAACTGGTCGAGCTGTGCCACGAACGCCTCGGCTCCGCCGCTGAGCTCGACGCGCGAGGCCATGTCGTGCAGCAGCCGGAACGAGTAGTTGTAGCGGGTTCCTTCGTAGTAGGTGGAGTCTTTCAGCAGCCCGCTCGTCGGATCGAAGGCGTTGACCCAGCGCTCGGCAAGCCCCTCGAACTGCTCTGCGAGCGCCGTGTCACCTACCCGCCGAGCGACCTTAGCCGTGGCCCAGTAGCCGAAGGCGAGGTCGAGGGTGTGGCTGATCGGATGCGTCTCGCCGTGCAGCAGGAATTCCTCGCCGTACGTGCGGCGCAGGTCGTCCGACATGTGCACGAGCGCCCACTCCCAGTCGATGCCGGGCAGCCCGAGCTGGCAGAGATCGGCGAGAAAGGTGTGGGCGAGGGCGCTGCCCTGGCGCGAGAAGCGGTCGCTCCCCCGGGCCATGCGATAGCCGATCGGAAAGTTGCCCTCCTCCTCGCAGATGGTGAGCAGCGCATTGGCCAGTTCCACGGCACGCTCGGGCATCAGGGCAGTGAGCAGCGGCAACTGGGTGCGATAGATGTCCCACATCGTGCTGATGTCGAAGGCGAACGGCCCGTCGCTCGGCCAGAACGGGCTCTCCGATATGGCAAGGCACGGCTTGATCAGCGAGTGGTACAGCGCGGTCGAGAAGACGGTCTGCCGCTTGGTCGACGACGTCTTAACGCTTGCCGACTTCAGCTGCTTGCGCCACTGCCTTTTCGTCTTCTCGCGCCGATGTTCGAAGCGCGCCGGCCCGTCGCCGCAGTCCTCTCGCAGATTGCGACGGGCCTGCTCGACGCCGCGCAGGGAGAAGCCGATGCGCAGCTCGATGGTCTCGCCCGCACGGCTCGGCCCCGCCCACATAAGCCCGAACGGACGCAGAGTCGTAGGCCTGATGTGGTCGAAGTCGAGCCGCTTGCCGCCCGGCATCAGGCGGCGGTCATAGAACAGCATCTGCCGCCACTGCGGGGTGTCGCACTCGATGTACACGGCGATCGGCGTGCCCTCGACAACGATCTCTCCCTGCGCTACGCCCGGCTCGAGCGTCTCGAGGTGTGCACGCAGCGGAATCGTCGCTCCGTAGGGAATCGACAGGCCGCCCAGCGAGAAGTCGATCACGACGCGTGCCCGCGGATCCTCAGGGAACGTGTACCGGTGAACGGCGCTCTTCGGTCCGACGGTCAGCTCTGCTCGCACGCCGGAGTCGAGCGTGGCGGAGTAGAAGCCGGGCTCTGCGGTCTCATCCGTGAGATCCCAGAGCCGGCCCAACGCATCCAGTGGCTCGATCATGGGCGTGACGCGAAAGTAGTTGTAGTACTTGCGAATGGCGCCGGTGCCCGACTGCTGAAAGTGCGTGAAACCGGATGCGGTGGGCCGGTCGTGCAGGGTCGAGGGCACGCCCTCGAGACTCAGGTCGTAGCGGCCGTAGCCGGTGGGATAAGCGCCGGAATAGGCGCAGGCCGAGACCATGCCGAGCGGGTAGGTGGCACCCGGATGTGTGTTGCCGATCTGCGGCTTGGGCCACCACCAGGCAGCGGCGAGGCCGGTCTGTTTCGTCAGGTCGGTCGGCTCGGACCCGATGAAGGGGTCGACGTGGCCGATCATGCGTGTGCCCGCCGTCGATTCATGATGTGACGCTAAGAGCCGGCGGCATCCTGTCGGTGAACGAGCCGATGCGTGCAGATGAACGCAGGGCCAACGGTGGTGTGCGTGGTCTCCTAGAGGAGCGTTTGGCGCGTCAGTCGCTGAGGTTGTCGCTCAGAATCGAGAGCACGGTCGAGCGCGACTGTCGCGCCACATCGCCGAGCCGGGCGGCCACCACCTCGACGAGCGACTCCAACAGAACGACGTGAGGGATGCGCGAGGTGTGCTCGAGTTCGTGACGGAACGAGCCGCTGGCCGGCGCGACCACGAGGGCAGCGTCGGCGAGTGTCACCAACGGAGATCGCGCGAACGAGGTGACCACCACGAGTCGGGCACCCGCCGCCCTCACGGCGCGCGCCGAGCGAAGACTGGACTCGTTCGCGCCGCTGCCACTGATAACGATGCACGTGTCGGCAGGGCTCAGCTGACGCGCGGCGATCTGCTGGCCAATGGGGTCGGCGACGAATTCTGTGGGGCGCCCGACGGCGGTGAGCCGCATGGCCAGATCGAGCGCAAGCGGCGATGACAGACCGTTGGCGATGGCGAGAAGGCGTGAGGCTCCCACGATGAGCTCGAGCGACTTCTCGACAGACTCGTCGGTGAGAACGCTGGCAATCTGCGGCAGCGAAGCGGCGAGCGCGTCGATGTCGGCGCGGATGCTGCCGAGGGCCCCCGAGCCGTAGTCGCGCTCCCGCTCGCGGCCCTCTCCCTGGGCGAGCTCGCGGGTCAGCGCCACGCGCAGCTGCGGATAGCCGCGGTAACCGAGACTCTGACAGGTACGAATGACCGTCGACCTCGCCACTCCGGCTCGGTCGGCCAGGTCTTGCGCTGTGGTCTCGACGATGCCCTCGAGATCCGCGAGAATCAGCTCGACCACACGGCGCTCGCTGGGCAGCAGTGAGTTGATCACCGTGGCAATGCGCGTCGTCGGGTTGACGTCTTCGCTACCGCTCCAGGTCATGTACGGGTGCTCCCTCGGTTATCCGTCGGCGGATGGCCCCCGAGATCGCGTCGAGGGCGATCGTCACGATCACGACGACGATCAGCAGCATCCCCACCACACCCCACTGCCGATACTGAGTGTAGGAGGTGAGCATGTCTCCGATGCCTCCCACACCGATCAGGCCGAGCACGGCAGAGGCGCGCACGTTGATCTCGAAGCGGTAGAGCCAGAACGACAGGAACTCCGGGCTCGCCGACGGCCAGACTCCCCAGCGCAGCACCTGCGATGTCGAGCCGCCGGCGGCGCGCACCGCCTCGATCGGCCCGCGGGGCACTCCGTCGATCGACTCGAAGCCCCATTTGCCGAGGGTTCCGATGCCTCCGACTGCGAGCGCGAGGGCGCCGGTTAGGGGCGTGAGTCCGGTGACAGAAAGAATGATGATGGCGATGATGATCTCGGGCACCGCCCGGATCACCGCGAAGACTCCGCGCAGCGCGGCCTGCACGGGCGGCGGGCCGAAGCCCTTCGCCGCGAGAAAGCTCAGCGGCGTCGCAATGATGATGCCGAACACGGTGCCGACCCAGGCCATCTCGACCGAGCGCCACGTCTGATAGAGCGCCTCGCCGAGCTTCGACCAGTCGGGGGCCGAGAACATAAGCCAGAGGTAGCGCACGATCTCGGAGGGCAGGTTGCCGAGTCTGGCCCAGTTGATGTCGACAGACCAGAACGCGACGACCACGACGACGCAGACGACGGATGCGACGAGCCGGGTACGCGTGCGGGAAGGGCGGGGTGGGGCGACGGCACTCATACGAGCCTCTTCCGGATAGCGCTGGAGACGAGCTCGAGCAGGATGACGACGACGAGAACCTCGAGGATGATGACGGACAGCTGGTCGTAGCGGAAGTAGGTGCGTACGGCGTCGATGAGCAGGCCGATGCCGCCCGCGCCCACGAGGCCAAGAACGGTGCCCGATCGCACGTTGAGCTCGAGCACGTAGAGAACCTGATTCACAAAGCTCGGCCACACATCGGGCAGGGCGACCGCGCGGTTGATCTGCGCCTGGGTGCCGCCGGCTGCACGACCCGCCTCGAGGGGACCGGCGTCGTTCGACTCGATGGCCTCGGAGACGAGCTTCACGATGATGCCCACGTTGAACAGCACGAGGGCCAGGATTCCGGGCAGCGCCCCGACGCCGACCATGGCGACGAGGATCGCCGCGTAGAGCAGTTCGGGCACAGCGCGCACGACATTGAGGATGACGCGCACAAGTCCGCGACCGACCCAGTTCGGGTTGGTGAGGCGGGCGGCCCAGAGGCTGAGCGGAAGCGCGATGACGGTGCTCACCGCGGTGGCGATGACCGCCATCTCGAGCGTCTCGAGCATGGGAGGGATGGTGCGGGGAAAGAATGACCAGTCCGGCTGCAGAAGCTGCACGATCTTGGCCGCGCCGTTCTGCCAGTTGCGCACGATGGCGTCGAACGAGAACGCGATCCCCACCTGCGGGCTCAGCGTCACGGCTGTGATCACGGCGATCACGCCGAACGCAAGCCACGGCTTCCAGCGGCCGGCGGGCCGTGGCGGCGGTGTAGCCGAGGCAGCTTTTTTCCTCTCCGGGGCCAGAGCGAACGCGGGTTCAGGCACGGTCATCGGTCGAGCACATCCTCTGCGCGGATCGACCGGCCGTAGATCTCTTCGAAGACGGCATCGGTGGCGTCGTCGACGGAGCCGTCGTAGACGACCTCGCCAGCGCGCAGCCCGATCAGGCGAGTGCCGTATTCGCGTGCCAGGTCGACGAGGTGCAGGTTGGTGAGCACCGTGATACCGAGTTCGGTGTTGATGCGACGCAGATCGCGCATCACGGCGTGCGCCGTGGGCGGGTCGAGGCTCGCCACGGGCTCGTCGGCGAGCACGAGGTGGGGTTCCTGCGAGAGGGCGCGCGCGATCGCGACCCGCTGTTGCTGGCCGCCCGAGAGCGACGAGGCGCGATCCCATGCCTTGGCCAGAATGCCGACCCGCTCGAGCGCGTCGAACGCGATCTGCTTGTCGGCGGCCGTGTGCAGGCCGAGCAGCGTGCGCCAGGTCGGGGTATGCGCGAGGCGGCCCACGAGCACGTTGTTCAGAACGCTGGTGCGGCCCGCCAGGTTGAACCCTTGAAAGATCATGCCGACCTCGCCGCGCAGGCGGCGCAGCTCGCGGCCCTTCGCCTCGGCGAGGCTGTGCCCGCCCACGGTCAGCTGACCCGATGTGATGGGAACGAGCCCGTTGATCGTGCGGATGAGACTGGACTTGCCCGAGCCAGACAGACCGACGACCGAGACCATCTCGCCCGGCTCGATGTCCATGGAGATGCTCTTGAGTGCGACGACGCCATTGGGGTAGCGCACGCTGACATCGCGCATGCGAATAGACCACGGCGCGGAGGCCGGGGCGACTGCCCCGACCTCCGCAGTGTGCTGAGTCACGCTACTTCAGCCCGAGCTTGTCGGCCGCGCGGGCGACGACGTCGAGCGAGCCCGGGTCGGCCGGGGCCAGCTTGGTGATGGAGTAGATCGCGGTGAGTTCTTTCGAACCCTCGGGGGTGTTCGAGTAGTCCTCGAGCGCCTTGGTGATCTTGTCCTGAAGCGCAGGTGACAGGTCCTTCGTGAGGGCAACGCCGTCGTTCGGAATCTCGTCGGAGAGGGCGAACACCACGACCTTCTGGCCCACGTCGGGCTTGTCGCTCTTCACGATGTCGCGGGCGTCCCAGAAGCTGAAGCCCACCTCGGCGTCGCCGTTGTAGACGGCCAGAACACTGGCGTCGTTCGCGGTCACGGGCAGCGCGCTGATGTCGTTGTCGGTGTCGATTCCGGCCTCGCGCAGGGCGAGGATCGGGTAGATGTAGCCGGCCGGCGATCCGGGGCCGAGCATGGCCACCTTCACACCGTCTTTGATCTTAGAGATCGAGTCGAGGCCGGCCGGGCCCTTCAGCGCGTCGGCGCCATTGCAGAAGAGCTTGCCGTCGCGCTCGACGGGGGTGTCGTCGCAGTACTTGTCGGGGTTGTTCGTCATGAACTGGGCCGGGTAGGTGATGTTGCCGTTGCGCTCGGTCTGCAGCACGACGGATGCGCCGTACATGTCGCTCGCCTGCCACAGCTGCAGCGACGGCAGGAACCCGATCTGGGCCTGGCCCGCACCCATCGCCTCGACGGCAGCCTGGTAGTCCTTCGACACGACACCGGTCACGGGAATGCCGAGGGCCTTCGACAGCATGTCAGTGAGCGGCTTGGCGGTGTCGACGAGCGCTCCCTGGTCTTGCGAGGGAACGAGGGCGAGCGTCAGCGAGGTCGGGTCGGCCTGGGCGGCGTCCGACGAGCCGTCGGTGGATGCCTGGGTCGAGCATCCGGTGAGGGCGACCGTTGCGAGGGCGACGGCGGCCGCCCCGGCGAAGGTGAGGCGCTTGCGAGAGATCATGGAATTACCTTTCGGAGGGTGCGGGTGAGAAGGGTGAAGAAGAGGAGGTGCGGAGCCATTCGGTGATTGCCGGGTAGAGGTCGTGCAGATGGTGAGCCGAGAACGTGGGCGTCACATCCGGCGTCTCGTCGGAGGTCGAGCCGACGAGGGCTGTCAGCGCCCCGCGAGCGTGCGCGGGGGCGAGATCGTTGATCCAGACGTCGCCGATGCTCAGAACCTGGCCGCGGGGCAGCCAGTCGTCGAGCACGGCGGCCATGCCGTTCGGCTTGCCGAGAGACGTATAGACGGCGTCGAACAGGCCGGCGAGCCCGAGAACCTCGAGGGCCTCGCTGATGCGAATGTCGGGAGCGTTCGTGGCGACGACGAGGTTCGCATGCTGGCGCGCCTCGCTCAGAAATTCGGCGAGATCGTCGGGCGCCACGACGGGGGCGAGCGGCGAGCCGAGGTGCGCGCGGCTGGCGAGATAGGCCTCACCGAGCGTCTCGGGCCGGATGCCGTGGTCGGCCGACATCAGACGCACAAGGTCGTACCCGTCGATGGCGCTCGTGCCGGGCGCCCGTCCGGAGGGGTGCTCGTCGAGCGTCGCGACGACGGTCTCAACGAAAGCGTGAGCCTCGTCGACGGGCAGCTGCTGCGCCGCGGCACGGGCATACGCGACGACCGGCCCAACCCCGAGGGAGAGCGTCCCATCGAAATCGAACAGCAGAGTCTTGTCGCGGTACGGCACGCTTTTCCTTTCCTTCGCGGACACAGCGTCCATGATAGGTAGAGCGTATAGACGCAATGACCACGCTGGGTGAACAGCGTGTAAACGATTTTTCGAGAGGCCGTCGCCACCTACGATTACGACGTGACTTTCGATGACTTACTGGATGCTGCCGCTCGCATCGACGCGGGCGAATCGCCGCGGTCGGTTCTCGAGGGCTCGCTTCTCGCCGCGCAAATCGGGCGGGATGCGTCGGCCCGGCGTTTTTCGCAGTGGGGGCTCTCGACCGTCGTCGACGAGAACACGGGCACGCCGGTCATCTCGCCCGAGCTCTTCGCCGAGCTGCACCGGCTCGCCGGCCTCGACGCGGCCTGGCCCGTCGGCAATGCCGGGCTCACCCATGTTTATGGCTATCTGCTGTCGACCGTGTCGACGCCCTACGGGTTGAAGCGCGACCGGTGGGTGAACGGTGATGTGGCGCGCGCCCTCGGCCTCGAGCCGTCTGCGTTTACTCCGTGGCACGGGACTCCGGCGGCGGCCACTCCCCTGCATCGCCTTGCGATGGCACTCTCGCCCATCTTCGATGCTCCCGCTGAGGCGCCCGGTGTCGTGTTCGTGATGCGCGAGAGCTCGGATCGCATCTCCGCCATGACCGTTCTAGTACGCCATCCGAGTGCCGAACATTCGGCGCTCCTCTACGCTGTCGACGGCAAGCTGCTCACCGCGTTCCCCTTCGAGATCTCACCGTCGAGCATCGAAGCTCTGCAGGCGGAGCCTCCGCGCCTGCGCTACAACGCCGTGGTCGACACAGCGAGGCAACCGCTCGACACCCGCCGCGTGTTGGTCAGGCCGTCTCTGGGCACAGACTAAGCGGCGTCAGCGGCTAGCCTCTGGTCAGTCGGGAAGGCCGTGCCGCTGGGCCAACGCCGAGGCGACGCGTTTGATGAGGTCGTACGGTATCGGTTTCGAGTACGGGAAGTTGATCGAGTCCTTTCCCAAGCGGAACGGGGAGATCTCTGCTTCGAGGGCGTCGCGCTCCGCTGACTCGCCATCGTCGAGTCTCGCGATCGGATAGAGGCCGACGAACTTCTTCCAGGCGGCGTAGTGCAGTCCGTAGCGGCCGCCGAGCATCACGGCGGGCATGTCGTAGCGGAACTTCTCCTCGCCGCCGGGCACGACTTCAAGCAGGATCGGAGAAGCGCGTGCTGTGCGCGCATCCCTATTCTGAAGTCGTCGCCGCAAGTTAGGTGTCGCCCGCTCACGCATGCTCGAAGGAGAACATCATGGCCGCAGCTGCCGAAGGACTGTCGAAGGAAGAACGCGACGCGGTCAAGGATCGCGCGAAGGAACTGCGAGAGGAGGCCAAGGCGGGCAAGAACCGCGAGGCGGGCGAGCAGGCCGTGGCGAAGGCGATCGCCGAGATGCCCGAATCGGATGCCGCTATCGCGGGCCGCATCCACGAACTGGTCGCGGAACACGCGCCGGACCTCATGCCGAAGACCTGGTACGGGCAGCCGGCCTACGCGAACAAGGAGGGCAAGGTCATCCTCTTCGTGCAGAGCGCGGCGAAGTTCAAGACGCGGTACTGCACCCTGGGCTTCAGCGAGGACGCGGCGCTTGATGACGGGGAGATGTGGGCGACGTCGTTTGCGGTGACCGCGCTGACACCTGCGGTGGAGAAGAAGATCACTGAGCTAGTCCAAGCTGTCTTCTAACTAAAGCGTGACCTCAACACTGCCTATCCGCGCACAGATGTTCCAGCATGGAACGCAAGCCCCGGTCAAATCACCGGGCCCCGACTCCCCTGCTGAATCGCTGAACGATCGGGGCCTGTTCGATGCACAGCCCAGCGAATGACGATTACGACATAGGCAACCAGAAGGAAGGCAGCACTCAGCATAAGAAACATGAGCCCGGGCACTCCCCACGCCTGTCCGGCATCCTTGTCGGTCAGGTTGACGCAAAGGCCGATAATGAGGCTAAGCATGCTGAGCGCAAAGACGAGCCAACCGACGTTCACAGGGGTGACCCATCTCTTCTTCCGGGTTGCCTCGATTATTCGCCTCGTATCACTGGCTGTCTCCTCACTCACCTTGATGTCAGGGAGAGGAGAGAACCAATGGACGGACGGTACTCCATCGACGACCACCTGGAGGGTCCCCGAGGCTCCCCGCCGAATTAGGGATGGTCTCAGAATAATTTTGGAGTGATCCGACACTTCGAGGTTGAGCGAATCCAAAGACGTATCGGTGGCTGGCCGGTTGATCTCCAATATGGGCACCTGCAGGTCCAGCTCAAAGTTGCGATTCCCATCAAAAGCAGCAGACGAGATATCGGCCCGACCGCTCGACCAGACCGTGACCTTCACGAGATGCGGGAACGCTACGCGCTGGTCACCCACGGAGACCAACACCTGAGGTGCGCCATCAAGGCTGGCGCCGATCAGACTACTCGATTCAATCCGAAAGCGAAGCTCGCGTCGTGGATGCTCTCGTCTATGGATGAGCACGGGAACAAGGACGGCTACGACCAGACCCAAAAAACTCAAAAAAACTCAATCCCCATAAGGGAGAGTATGTCAGTCGGCCAGAAGACGATATAAGCCTTTCTCACGCGCACAAAGCCTTGCATTCCAGCACCACGGCCGCTTTAGTCTCCGCAGAAGGAATACCAAAAAGAGGAACACCACGGGTTCAAGAATTGCTTGACAGGAACCACTCGGCCACGCCGAGGCGGGCGGGAAGTCCGTGACACAGGCGATCGCAAAGATGCCCGAATCGGATGCCGCTATCGCGGGCCGCATCCACAAACTTGCCGCGGAACACACACCGCAGCTGACGGTCCAGACCTAGTACGGCCAGCCCACATACTGAAAAAGGCCGCAGGGTCACTCTGTTCGTACAGAGCGCGGCGTAGTTCAAGACGCGGTACTTCAGCGAGGACGAGGCGCTCGACGACGGGGAGATGTGGCCCCGTCGTTTGCGATGCTCGCGACGAAGCCCGCGGCAGAGGCTAGGACTACGGATATCATCCTGCGGTCTGCCGTGTGAGTCGCAATTCGCATCTTTTTCTGATGGAGCGAACGTGTGAGAGTCACCATAATCGCAGTGGAACCCTCCCACGTGGTGTACGGCGACTAGGCCACCCGCCACATGTTGAGGGCCAGATTCCAGTCCTCAAGCGATACAACTTTCGCCATCGGGTTCAAGGCGGGCTCGGGTTAGGCCCGGGCTCTATCGCAGGAAACCCGGGTGGTCTGTCCATAAGGCAATGGGCTCAACGTATTGATAGGCATCACTGGAGGAGAGGGCATTCGAAAGTTCGTATTCGTCCTCCTCCAGGAGCGCTAAAATCAGCAAGACCTCGGGTTGGGTAACGAACCAATCCGAGTCGACCTCAAAGCGATCTGATTCCGGCCCATGCTCAAGAAAGAATTGTTCGACAACGTCTCTTTTGGACTTCAAGAACGCGTCCAACTTGCTCCTGAGGGTTTCGCACGATGCGCCCAATGATGCAGCCAATAGCGCGACAATTTCGCGCGTAGTCTCCTGATCTCCCACGCGCCCGGTCATACCTTCGAAAAGCTCTTCCAAATGGAGCACCAGGCTCATCTCAGCAAACGCCGGTTCGGACTTGACTAAGTCGACTCCCCTCGACAGTTCGAGATCATAGAGTTCAACGAGGACGAGGAGCCGGCGGAATGTCCTTTCAACCTCGTAGGGTAAATGCGGAACCTTCTTGTAGACGTATTTATGCTCCGTCATTGCCCAGCTATGCTCAGCCACCGTCCGCACTTGTAGCTCGCACCGAATTTTCAATCCATCTTCGTTCACCTGATCCGATGTGAGGTGAATGTGCAGGCCTCGGTATGCGATTTCTTGCGGGTTCGCGCCAACCGACTGGTCTTCAACTTCGACACTTTCGAATGCCAACGCTCCCCTAACGGCGTGCACAACACGCGCTTTGTCGGTTGTTAGTGGGACGACAATCCGGACGCCTACCAAATCTGGACAATCGGACCATGGGTTAGCGTAATTTTTTCGGCGTTGCTTCTTGAATAGCTCCAGAGGCTTCTTGTGTCGCGCCTCTAAAAGAGCCGCCTGGATGTCCGCCTCAATTAGAACGGCCTGAAGACGGGTCAAATACTCCTCAGACGCATTCCTGTACGTCTCCTCTTGCGCCGCATAGCCGATATACAGTTCGGCGGCAGAAATATTGCTATCGTCCGCCATTTCCCTTGACCGCGGTGAGTCGCCCTCCTGTGATCAGGACGTTGTCCTGCCCGTCTCTTCCTGCTGACACTTGAACCGCTTTCCCCTCGCCAACAAGTTCGGCAGGTGCAACGACATGCACACCATTCGACAAATCGAGCCGCAGACGGCTGATCTGCGAAGCCACTCTGCTGGAGTCCTTCGGGAACGTCGACATGGGTGCAGATCTTGACTGAGCCAATGAAGCTACTTCCGATTGAAAACCTGACGGCACGTGATCCCGAATGAAGGCCTGAGCATCAATACTCCTGCGGTTCGAATTCAGCTCCGAAAGCAATGCCGACTGCACGTCGAGTTTCGTCTCAGGAGGCATCGAGCTCTCGTTTACAGCACTGGTTACGCGCTCGAGAAATTGTTGCGTCAGCACTGCGGGCTCCTCTCTGAGCTTCATGCCTAGGAACTTTCCAAGGAAGTACCGAGCGAACTGATTACCATTTTGATCGTCAACAACTTCGCCAGAGAGCGGGCCAGTTGACGACGCAGACTTGGACATAACCGCGATCTTGTAGATCTTTGCGCTATCGCCAAAAACAAGGTCCCTGAGTTGCTCGATTAGAAAAATGCGGTGGCCCGCGCTGTTGGTTTGGGCTTCAATTCTCATCGCGGCCTGATGCTCTACCTTTGCGACGAGCAGGGCGTCGTCCCCGCCCAAGGTAGCTTCCGCGACCACGAGCAATCCCGGCAGCGCTGAGCCAGGCTGAGCCACTTTGAGGTCTTCCGCAAGACCTTTCGAGGCTTCAGCCAGATCGGGGGCGGTAGCCCACAAGGATCGGATGCGATTGGGCACCGCAGAGCCAAAGGCAACCTCCTCCACTATCGGTAGAGCACGTCCCGACAGAGCTCTTACGAATCGCGCAGTGAGAAAACTGAGGTTTGCGTTCGACATCGTGACGGGTTCGTCGGTCAAAACGACCGTGAAGCCCGTCGACCCAGGTCCAGGTGTCCTTACAATCTGATGCATCATCACCGCGCCCAGCGTAAGCGTCGCGTAACTGGTGGGGGGCATTTATGGCCTCTCTGCCGTTTTCCTCACTTTAGGGGAGAACAGCAATTCTTAGACACTCCCTCGTTCTGGGCGCATAACTGGCGCCTCCATTCCTCCAGTCAACTTGCAAGTCCGACCTGGCTGAAGTGGGACCCCGTTTCGGGAAAGCCACCACGACAAGTCGCGCCCTGCCAGTTAGTCAGCAGATTCCGCCCGCGAGGCCTCACCTAGATTGAGCCAGTCCGACAACCCGGACGAGTACACGTCTATCGCCCGCCCGTTTCGAGGGTCACCACCGTTTAATAGATCAGTGGCCCGTGTTCTCAGTTCCGTCAACGAATAGACGAACGGCAAGGTTGCCCAGTCAATGGCAACATACTCGAGACGCGCGAGACTGTGTCCCCCAATGAGATCACCGTCTGACATCAGCAGGACACCCTCATGGAAGCGATACAGGGGGTCTATCTCCTCTGCAATGGCCTGAAGAACTAAGTTTGCGGACCTCGTTAGTTCAGCTGTGAGCATCCAAACGAGCCAACAGTTCACGCCAAGCTGTGATATAAGTTTCGAATACAACGCGGGGTTCCAGTTGATTCGCGTGTGCGGTCGATCGACCACGAACCAGCCGTTGCGGTAGTCGAAACATTGACCCAAGTGACTCGCGAGCAATGAAACAACTTGACGATGGTTTTCGAAGGCTAGCGCAACCTTAGGGTAGGTCGGGGGCCATCGAAGCGCCAAGAGCCATGACCCCAAATCGAATAGGTCGTTCCACTCGCCCTCTGACAGTGATGGATGGGCACCATTCAAATGAGACGTACTGATCTGCCAATCATCCAAACGGGCTTTCTTTTCCCATATTGCGATTCGAGCGACAAGAAGTTCGTCGAGGTCCCGTTGCTGCAACTCTCGAGATGTAACGGATTTGTCAATTCGTTGTTCATGGCGCGTTTTTATTTCAAGGAGTTCCGCCATCGTCCAAGCAGAGCCGTTGTCTTTATCAATCACCGTGTGGTGGGTCGGGCACAGGAGTACCAGGTTTTCGTAGCCATCGATATCGTTTGCGTAGTTTGCATCATGCCGCGGCCCGTCAGGGCGTTGCGACCTGATATGGGCCTCTTCTCCCAAGACTGCACCCTGCGACGACAGGAGACCAGACTCAGGGGACCTCAGATCCGCTGTCAGGCGCTGTCCACAATCAGGCCACGCGCACCGATTTCCAGCACGTCCCCAAAGCAATTTTCGAGACACTACGTCGATTGACATATCCGCCCTCCCCTGTCGCGCGTCAGTCCCCTAAAACGTCACCGAGGATGTGTGAAACGCGCGGAATGCCCTTCAGCCAGCCACTAAAGCACCTTTGTTTGGTGCCCCTGGAGGGACTCGAACCCCCAACCTGTTCCTTAGGACGGAATTGCTCTTCCATTGAGCTACAGAGGCTGGCCTTTAGGAGTTTAGCTTAGAGGGAAGGCCGGGTGGTCTCGATACGCGTCGGCCGCGGGCGGCCTTTGGCTACTCGACCAACGCGTCCAAAGGCCTAACGGTGGAGCCGCCCTAAAAATATGGCACGGCGAAGACGTTCAATGGCGACGCGGCCCTTCGACAGGCTCAGGGAACGGCTACGCCGCGCTCTCTATGTAGTTCTCCCAGGCCGGCTCTGCGCGCTCCGCTCCGCGGACCGTCCAGCCCGACTGGTGCGGCATCTTGGGCGTTGCCCGCAGAGTCCAGCCCATCTCGGCCGGGGTGCGGTCGCTCTTGATGTTGTTGCAGCGCAGGCAGCAGGCCACGAGGTTCTCCCACGTGTCCTTGCCTCCGCGCGACTTTGGCATCACGTGGTCGATGGTCGTGGCCGCTCCCCCGCAGTACAGGCAGCGCATACCGTCACGGCGCAGCACTCCCCTGCGCGAGACGGGCATGAGTCTGGTCGAGGGGATGCGCACGTAGCGCGTGAGGATGATGACACTCGGGCGGTCGAACAGGCCCGAGGTGGCCCAGACCGGATGCTCGACGTCGCTCTCGATGATGGTCGCCTTCTCGTTCATCACGAGAACGATGGCGCGCTTGAACGAGACCACTCCGAGTGGCTCGTATCCCGCGTTCAAAACAAGTGTTCGCATTGTTGCCCTTTCGAATTGCCCTGCACGGCTTGCAGGGACCCGATGTGTCACCCATCGATTTTTCTTTGCGATCAGAGGAGCAAATGGACACAAAAAAAGGGCACCGTCAAAATGACAGCACCCTAACTGAGCCGAACCCGGCTCAGACAACGTCCACTCGTGTGCCTCCTGACACTCAGCAGGCGGCAACCCGTGGTGCGGATGCTCCTGCCAGATATCACGAGGTCTCTCCTGAAGGCTCGAATAATTGCAGTAAGGCTAACCCACGAACGGCGTACCACAAATTCGTGGCACGCCGTTCGGGTGAGCTGTAACCGATTGTTCACAAACCGGCCAGCGACGATGTTCTCTAGACGATGCGCACGAAGTAGTAGCTGCCCCACAGCGCGCGGTGCTCGACCATTCGGCCCCAGTCGGGCGAGTCGATCACTCCGCCGGCTCCGTCGTAGATGCCGATGTGGTACATCGGCCACACCACAAGGTCGCCGGGCTGGGCGTCTTCGGGCGAGACGCGAATGCCCATGGCCGCCTGGTTGCCGACGATACGCGGCAGGTAGATGCCGAACTGGCCGAACACGTACTGAGTCAGCCCATCGCATCCGAAACCGGCCTCGGGAGTGGCACCGGCGCTGTAGGGAACGACGCCGACGAACTGCTGGGCGTAGTCGACGACGGCCTGGCCGCTGTATGCACCCGACGGCGGGTTGACGGCGAATGTACCGGCCGTGGGCGTGGTCGAAGCGGATGCCGTGCTCGCCTCGGTCGCGGCAACCGCGGCGGCCGCGGCATCGCGGGCGGCCTGCAGCTGCTCGCTCGTGGGAGCCGTGTAGGCATCGCGGCTGACGGCGAGTGCGGCAGCGGTGTCGTCGACGGTGATGCTCTGGGCACCGCCGGCCAGGTCGGTGGAGTTCTTCGCATCGAACGCGGCGTTGCCGTTGCCGAAGGCATAGGCGGGAAGGGCCATGGTCGCGATGAGCCCCACGGCGAACGCCATAACGACGCCACCCGCAACGTTGCGCTTGGTGGGCTTCTTGAAGCGGCGCGGCGGTGCCGTCTGCGCCGCTTTGGCGACGGGGGCGGATGCGCGGGGCGCCGCGATCACCGACGTAGCAGAGCGAGTCACCACAGCGAGGGGTCGTGGAACTGCGGGAACGATGTCGTTCTCGTCGATCGAGATGTTCGGGTTCGGCTGGCCGTTCGGGGCGTCCAGCGACTCACGAAATTCGGTCAAGTCTGTACCTCCGGCACCTCGCGCGGCATCTAGGGTGCCGTCCCGTCCCACTGAATTGTCTGCGGGTTGTGCGCGCCGAGAGACGGGGAAAGAGGTGTCTCGGAGCCGCCCAAAAGCCATGCTTTGGCTGTCTGGACTTGTCCGATGGTACGGGAGCGTTACCTGTTTGTCACCTAAATGACAGCAATTTTAACGGATTGGTAACGGCGGGAATGAAAAAAGCTCAGCACGACGGGTTATTTGAAGTCCCTGTCGAGGTTCACGTTGAGACCCCCAGTCGTGCTGCCCACGTCGATGTGCATGTGGGTACACGAGTCGGGGAACTCCTTGAAGTTCTGCAGGTTAAGCGAGATTCCGGCAGACGCGCGGCACTCGCTCTGACCCAGGTTCGAGCCTGCCGGCATGATCGGGTCGAGAAGCTCCGCGAACTTGATCGTGTTGGTGTCTGCACCGGGAACCGAGGCGCCGTTCATCAGATAGAAGTCCACGGCGTGGCCGCCGCCGTTGGTGTAGTGCGACGAACCGGTGCCGCCACCCTCGATCTGGCCTGTGCACTTGCGGTTGATGTCGCTGACAGCGACGGTGTCGAAGGTGCGAACCGCGATCACCATCACCTGCAGAATGCGCAAGTCGATGCCGCAGTCGGGCTTCACCACACCGTCAGCCAACGCCTGGATCTCGGGAATGTGGTCGGGCACCGAACCCTTGAGCCTGCCCGCTGCGACGGCGGCCATAAGCTCCTGGGCCAGCTTCTGCGACTCCTTCGAGACGTAGCTGTTCGTTGTCGAGTACAGCGAGCCGGGGGCGCCCTCAGCGTAGAAGTCGTCGCGCACGGCGTTCAGCGCCGGGCCTTGGCCGACCGAGAGATTTTGACTGTCGGTGACGTCAGTCGGGATCTGCTTCGAGGCGAAGTCCGACGTGCTCGCGAAGCCCAGCGAAGGAATCGAGAGCGAGACGACGAACAGGGCTGCGATCATCATGACAAAGCCCGCGAGAATGCGTCGCTTGATCGGCTGCGACCGCGCATGCGACACAAACGTGCCGCTCGACGACGAGAGCAGTTCGGCGACAGGAAGCGAACGCCTGATGCGCGGCGACGCGATCGGCACCGGGCGCACTGGGGTATCGCCGCCGGACGTGGCGAGCGCCGAGATGGTCTCGGGTGCAACGCGCGGCTCCACGAGCTCAACCTCGGTGCTCGCGGCTGCCGAGGCCACGGGGTGCGGCTCAGCGAAGTCGACCTCGGCGCTCATCACCGTCTCGGCAGCGATGTGCTCCGACGTTTCGATCTCGACCATCGGATGCTGCGCCACCAGCTCGATCTCGAGCGGCACCGTCTCGAGATTGGCGACTGCGAGCATCCGCTCGTCGACGGCTGGGGCGACGGATGGCTCCGCCTCGGGCTTCTCTTCGACGACAGGGGTCTTCTCGTCTTCGACGACGGGTGTTTCCACTCGTGCACGGCGAGCGCGCCGCGACGGTGGCGCCACCGGAGTGGGAGCGGGCGCGGGCTCCGGCACGGGCGTCGGATCCAGCACGAACGTCGGCTCCGGCGCTTCAACGAGGACAGCCTCGACCACAAGCTCTGCTTCGACCTCGGGCTCAACCTCGACGATAGGTTCCGGCGCGGCCACAGGATCCGCCGCAGCTTCTGGCTCCGGGGCGACCACGGCATCCGGAGCAGGAGCCGCGACCTCGGGTCGCCCGCTGTACCGCTCGTCGTACTCGCGTTCGCGCCGCTCTCGGCGGCTCAGGCCGGCGGCGGCCTGCGCCGCTGCGGCACGGTGCTGTGCCTCGGCGTCAGCTTCGGCCTGCTCCCGATCACGCAGCTGCCGGCGGCTCTGAGCCGTAGCCGGCTGTGCCGACCGTGAATCGCGGCGTCGTCGAGTGTGCTCGACGTTCTTCTGCGATTCAGTGGGTTCGACCACGGGGCTGACTATCCTTCGATGCCGTGAATGGCGGACGTGTCCGACCGTCTGAGCGCAGAACGGGCCCGGGTAATGCAGGAGACAGTCGGAGGGCGCATCCTGATCCGGTGCTCCGCCGCTCTGAAGAGCAGGGGAACTTTTAGAGGGTATGCGAATCCGGCCCCCGTGTCACTCTGGCGCGGTCACCTGTCAGCACGCGACCAGCGCATAGACAGGATCGGAACCGGTGAATCAGATGCCGACGAAGATATGACCCGCGACCTCATTAGGAAGCTCGAGGCCCTCGGGGAAGCCTTCGACCTCAACGAGAATGTACGATCCGACCTGCGAGAACGCGGCCTGGTTGCCCGGAACGACGCCGAACTGCTTGAGCTGCAGCAGCAGCTCCGGGTCGACCTGGGCAGGTTCGCCGAGACGGCGAATGGTCTTGGTCTGCGGTCCAACGGCACCGTGCACGAGGGTGAGCAGATTCACAACGCCACGGGTGAAGGGCACCGCTGCGGCATCGCCGAATTCGTCGAGTCCCGGGATCGGGTTGCCGTACGGCGACTCCGTGGGGTGGTCGAGCATCTCGATGATGCGTCGCTCGACCTGCTCGCTCATGACATGCTCCCAGCGGCATGCCTCTTCGTGCACGTACTCCCAGTCGAGCCCGATGACGTCGCTGAGCAGACGCTCCGCGAGGCGGTGCTTGCGCATCACGTGCACGGCCTTGGTTCGGCCCGTACCCGTGAGCTCGAGATGGCGGTCGCCCGACACGACAACGAGGCCGTCGCGCTCCATACGACCGACCGTCTGCGAGACAGTGGGGCCAGAGTGTCCGAGGCGCTCAGAGATGCGTGCGCGCAGCGGAATGATGTTCTCCTCCTCCAGTTCGAGGATCGTGCGGAGGTACATCTCCGTTGTGTCAATGAGATCGGCCAACGATCACTCCTTAGGAAGTTGCGCACGTACGCCTCCACCATAACGTTTTGACGCGTCTAGTAAGGCTCGGCTCAGTAGACTCAACATCATGCCTGAACTGACAATTCCCAGCACCCTCCTGCCCGCCGACGGCCGTTTCGGCTGCGGCCCCTCGAAGGTTCGACCCGAGCAGCTCGTCGACCTCGCCACTCGTGGCGCCTCTCTTCTGGGAACGTCACACCGACAGGCACCGGTCAAGAACCTCGTGGGATCAGTGCGCGAAGGGCTGTCGACCCTCTTTTCGCTGCCCGAGGGCTACGAGGTCGTGCTCGGCAACGGCGGCTCGACCGCGTTCTGGGATGCGGCCGCGTTCGGTCTCATCGAGAAGCGCAGCGAGCACCTCACCTTCGGTGAGTTCGGCTCGAAGTTCGCCGGCGCGGCCAAGGCCCCGTGGCTCGAGGCACCCCACGTGATCAACGCCGCCGGCGGCTCGCGCAGCGAGATCGAGGTCGTCGAGGGCGTGGATGTCTACGCCTGGCCCCACAACGAGACCAGCACCGGCGTGATGGCGCCGGTAAAGCGCGTTCACGGTGACGCGGGCGCGCTGACGGTGATCGATGCGACCAGCGCGGCCGGCGGCATCCAGTTCGACGCGGCCGAGACCGACGTCTACTACTTCGCTCCTCAGAAGAACTTCGCATCAGACGGCGGCCTGTGGTTCGCCCTCTTCTCGCCCGCTGCCCTCGAACGCGTCGAGCGCATCGCGGCATCGGGCCGATACATCCCCGAGTTCCTCAGCATCAAGAACGCGGTCGACAACTCGCGCCTCAACCAGACTCTCAACACACCGGCCATCGCCACGCTCGTGATGCTCGACAACCAGGTCGAGTGGATCAACGGCAACGGCGGGCTCTCCTGGGCATCGGCGCGCACCACGGAATCGTCGTCTGCGCTGTACGACTGGGCCGACAAGGTCGACTACGCCACCCCGTTCGTGGCGAACCCCGAGCACCGCTCACAGGTCGTCGTCACGATCGACTTCGACGACTCGATCGACGCCGCCGCAGTCGCCAAGGTGCTGCGCGCCAACGGCATCGTCGACACCGAGCCCTACCGCAAGCTGGGCCGCAACCAGCTGCGCGTGGCCACGTTTGTGGCGATCGAGCCGTCCGACGTGCGCGCGCTCATCTCGTCGATCGAATACGTGGTCGAGAACCTCTAGCTCAGCAGGCCATTCTCGTACGCATACACGACGAGCTGCAGACGCGACTGCATCTTCAGCTTGCCCAGAATGCTCGACACGTGGCTCTTCACGGTCGTCTCGCTGATATACGCAGCCGAGGCGATCTCGGCGTTGGTGAGGCCTCGCGCCGCGAGCAGAAAGACTTCTTTCTCTCGCGGCGACAATGCTGCGATCGAGGCGTCGTCTGCGGGGCCCATGCGCTTTTCGGCGAGGCTTTCGATCAGAGCCGTGGTCTCTTCGGGTGCGATCACCGAGCGCCCCGAGTGCACCGTGCGGATTGCGGCCAGAAGAAATTCCGGCGTCGCATCCTTCATGATGAATCCGCTGGCGCCCGCGGCGACCGCCCGCAGAATCGCGACATCGCGCTGAAAGGTCGTCAGCACGATCACGCGAGGAACGGTGTCGCAGTGCTCCCCGACAATGCGCTCCGTCGCGGTCAGGCCGTCGATTCCCGGCATGCGGATGTCCATAAGAATCACGTGAGGCCGCTGTTGTGCTGCCAGCTCGACTGCGGCAAGCCCGTCGGGCGCAGATCCGACGAAAAGAAGGTCGGGCTGCGACTCGATGAGCATCTGGATTCCGGAGCAGAACAGGGTCTGATCGTCGGCGATCGCTACTCTGATGCGCGGTGCGGCGGTCATCGCTTCTCCCCCTCTGAGCCACTCGGAGACCCACCGCCATCGTCGCCGCCGGGTTCGAGCTGCACCGGCAGGAATGCAGTCACGATGAACTCGCTCGGCCCGCCTTCCGTGCGCTCAGGCCCGGCCGTGAGCCAGCCTCCGGCGATGCGTGCCCTTTCCCGCATACCCCGGATGCCGCGGCCTTCGAAAAGCTCGGCCGATTGCACGACCTCCGGTTCCGCAATGGTCGGCCCGCCCGTCGACCCAATGCTGAGCGCAAGGCCGAGGCCTCGCCAGTCGAGCGCGACTCGAGCTGTGGCATCCGGTCCTGCGTGGCGCAGGGCGTTCGTGAGCGACTCCTGCACGATGCGGTAGACGGCCAGTTGCTGGGCCGCCGACAGTGCTTTGGCGTCACCGAAAACATCCATCGTCACGGGCAGGCCCGCAGAGACCATTCGCCCTATGAGGTCGGCGAGATCTCTCAACGCCGGTTGGGAGTGTCCCTGGGGTTCCGACGACAGGGCATCCATCAGCATGCGTACCTCAACGAGGGAGTCGCGGGCCGACGACGCGATGGCGTCGAGAGCGGTGCCGACGACCTCGGGGCGCGTCTGCGACAGATAGCGCGCACCATCTGCCTGCGCGACGATGACCGACAGCGAGTGCGCCATGATGTCGTGCACGTCTTGAGCTATGCGGTCCCGCTCGCTGGCGAGGGTCACTTCGAGCTCGGAACTCGCGAGCTCCTCCTCCACTGCCAATCGCTGCGCGGCAGCCTCGGCACGTTCAAGGCGCACACGATGAGCGAAGCCTATGAACCAGCAGCACAGCGCGAGCGAGAAGAAGAGAATCGACAGCGCCACGATCAGCAGCCACTCGGTCTGGCCGTTCGAGGTCGTGGCCGTCAGGGGATCCCCTGTGCCGATGGCGCTGACCCCGTGAAAGGTGACCTGAGCCGCGAGCAACACGGAGAAGGCGGCGAAGACAACGACGACACCACGCAGATAGCGGCTTGATCCGCTCCACGACACGAGCGTCGCCGTGACCAGTAGGCCGAGGTAGACCGGCCAGCTAGTGTCCTGCAGCGGGGCAAGTACCCCGAGAAGCTGCCCCACCAACAACGCCCCGACAATGGCCAACGAGGAGATGGGCACAAGTCGCGATACGGCGATGGATGCTCCCACCAACGCAAATGGCAGCCAGCTCGCGAGCCACCACCGGGGCTCATCGGTTGCAAATCGCCCCGCCTCCGCGAGAAGCCAGAAGCCCACGAACACCAGAGCGAAAAGGGGCGGACCGACGAGGATTGTGGCATCGCGAAGACGGTTCATGCTTTCACCGTAGAAGCCGACGCCGTGCCACACCCGCGATCCCGGCAGGAATCCTCCTCGAGGAGGAGCAGCCCGCGAATTGAGGTCACTGCCTACTCGACGCAGGTCTGGGTCACCTGCGGAATGGGCGGAGATCCGTTCAACCGACGCCGTATTCGGTTCGGATGCGCTGTTCTCCGTCCGTTCCTCGTCAGAACGGGCGGAGATTCGAGGCATCCAAGGCGCATAGGGCGTCGGATACCCTGAATCTCCGCCCGTTTCCGCTCAGCGCAGGTCTTCGGGGGCGTCTTCGTCGTAGTAGACGCTCGAGCGAGGCTCGGAATCGTCGAGGTCGACGACCGTGAGGCCCTCCTCGTCGACATCGACCGTCTGCTCGGTCTCGACTACTGCAGGTGCTTCATCGCCGCGAACCAGAACCGATGCGTCGAGAACGGCGGCCTCGGCATGCTCGTGCACGGCGTCGTCGAGCACGTCGTCGTCGAGAATGTGGTCGTCGAGATCGAGCTCGTCATCGTCGTCGAGGTCTTCATCGTCGGAGTCGTCGTCGTCGACATCATCATCGTCATCGTCGTCGTCATCTGCCGCCAGCGCCGCGGCGTGCTCCTGCGCAAGCTTGTAGTCCTCGAGGCGCTCCGACCACGGTGTCCACTCGGGCGCCAGAACAGCACCCTCACCGGGAAGCAGCTCGGTCTCGAGCACGCTGGGCTCGCTGTCGGCGTCGATCCGTGACAGCGTCGCGGTCCAGTGCCAATCGGGGTACCCGGGCATCAGCGACGCGAAATGCAGGCTCAGCACATGCTCGTCGTGTGTGGTGTGCCCGACAACCGCGCCGATGGTCGACGCCGGAGTGATCTCGAGGAGCGCGGCGCGCGCCTGATCTACTGCGGTGAGCAGAACAGGGTCTGCCTCGAACTGCACGGGCGTGTCGACGGTCTCGCCCTCGACCTGGTCGTCAGACGACTCGTCGTGGGTCTGGTCGGAGTGCTGCACCGGTGTCTACGCGTCCAATTCGTCGGCGACCTTGCGCAGCAGCGCAGCGATCTTGCGGCTGTGCGCCGAGTCGGGGTAGCGACCCCGCTTGAGGTTCGTTCCGATGCCGTCGAGAACCTTGACCAGGTCTTCGACGATGATCGCCATGTCGTCGGCAGGCTTGCGGCTGAGCTTCACAAGGCTGGGCGGGGCTTCGAGAACGCGCACCGAGAGCGCCTGCGCGCCCCTCTTGCCGTCGGCGATGCCGAATTCGAGCTTCGTGCCGGCCTTGACCGTCGTGCCTGCGGGCAGGGCTGACGCGTGCAGGAACACCTCTGAGCCGTCATCGGAACTGATGAAGCCGAAGCCCTTCTCGTCGTCGTAGAACTTGACCTTGCCGGTAGGCATTCGCGGATCTCCTTGTGTGAATACTGACCGCCACGTGGCTGGCGGGCACACGATAGCCTAACCGGCCTGCGCGGAGACCGTATCCTTGGAGGTGTGACAGACAAGCAGACACCCCCCATTCGGTCGAGCGAGCGCATCCTGGCCTTTATGATCGCCGGCATCATCGGGGCGTCGTTGCTCTGTTTCGCGTCGTTCCTCATCGCAACGCTGGCGGGAGTACGTGGCGAGGCGCTGTCGCAGGGCGTCTGGCCCGCCGTCGTGATCTTTCCGCTGATCGGCCTGCCGGTCGGATTGGTGCTCATCCTCGTGCTGCTGTTCATGAATCTTCGCCGCCGCGCCAAGGAGGCACCGAAGCCTCGATGAGCGACACTCTCGCTCTCGCCGGTCGACTCCAGCTACTGGACGACGACGCCCTCGTCGCGCTCGTATCCACGCGCCTGTCCGATGCCCGCAGCATCAAGGACTTCTTCGACCTCGCCGACCGGCTTCTCGACCCGGCCTCGATCGACGCGGCACTCGCCACGCTCCCCCGCCGCACTCTCGCGGCCCTCGCGCATCCGACGGCCGACGCCGACCCGGCCGATCTCGAGCCGGCCACCCGCCTGTTTCTGACCGACGGCCAGACGCCGGGCAATGCTCTGGATGCCGTCACCCGCGTTCTCGAGTCATGGCCGGCCCGCGGTCTGCCGTCGGCCGCGCAACTCGCCGACGATCCGGCGCCGGAGGACACTGATCGCGCACCACAGCGCGACTCGAGCGACCGGATGGCCGCCGAGCGCGCGTTCACCGCCACCGCCGGCATAGCCGAGCTTCTTCACGAGCTGCGCGCGACCCCGGTAAGAGAACTCGCCAAGGGAGGCGTCGCCGCGCCCGATGCGAAGAGGCTTCTCGCCTCGCTCTCCATCGAGCCCAACGACCTCGACGCACTGCTGCGCATCGCCCGCAGAGCGGGCCTCGTGACGCTCGACGATCTCCTCTGGACAGCAACCGACGACGCCCTCCCCTGGCTTCTCAAGGGCTCCGCAGAGAGATGGATCGCCCTGGCGACGTCATGGCTCGATGCCCTCGCCGACGACATCGGAGAGGTCCTGCGATCACGCAGCCGCCGACCGTGGGGCGCCGACGCTCAGCAGACCATCGCCTACCTCTATCCAGCAGGAGGAGATGCGCTCCGCGGGCGGGTCGCCTTCGTGCTCGACAGCGCCGAATATCTCGGCATCACTGCGAACGGATACCCCGGAGCCGCGGCCCGGGCCCTTCTCGACAACACCACACAGCCGCTCTCCGATGTGGCGGCCGCCCTACTGCCGTCGGAGGTGTCGAATGTCTACCTCCAGCACGATCTCACCGTCATCGCTCCCGGGCCGCTGACTCCGGATGTCGACGTCAGGCTGCGTACGCTGGCCGACATCGAGGGCCGCGGCCTCGCATCCACCTACCGCCTCTCTGCCGCGAGCGTCACGCGTGCTCTGGCCGAGGGCGAGACATCCGAGGGAATCCTCGCGTTCTTCCGCTCGGTCTCGCTGACGGGTGTTCCCCAACCGGTCGAATACCTGGTCACCGAGGCCAGCTCGCGCTACGGCAGGCTGCGTGCGGGCGAGGCAAGCCCCGAAGACGAGCTGCGCGGCATCGCCAGCTATGTGCGCAGTGACGACGACGCGCTGCTCAGCACGCTGGCGGTCGACCACGGTCTCGCATCGCTCGGCCTCGGGCACGACGGCGGTGACCGGCTCACGAGTCGGTTCCCCTTCGAGACGCTGTTCTGGATGATCTCCGACGCGAGGTATCCCATCGTGGCCGAACGGGCATCCGGGGCCACCTTTGCGCCGGTGCGCGCTCGAAGCTCGCAGAAGAAGCCCGCGCCCAAGCCGCGCCCGTTCGTCGAGCTCGTCGCCCGTCTGCGCGAATCGGCGCACGCGATCGATGACGCCCCCGAGGCCTGGATTGCACGGCAGCTCGATGTCGCCATCAAGGCGAAGAGCCCCCTCGCGGTCAGCGTCGGCATGCCCGATGACAAGACGGTGGTCTTCCTCGTGACTCCCCTGTCGTTGGCGGCGGGCCGGCTCCGGGCGATCGACGAGAAGGCCGGAGTGGAGCGCACGCTGCCGCTGCGCAACATCACTGCGGTGGCGCCCGCCCCGTAACGCGCAAGCCCCGTGCACACCGGGCATCCTGCTCGCTTCAGCCGGTAGACTCGGTCGTTATGCCGTCTGGCCCATTGATCGTCCAAAGCGACCGCACCGTCCTCCTCGAGGTGGCGCATCCCGATGCGGAGAGCGCACGCCACGAGCTCGCGGTGTTCGCCGAGCTCGAGCGCGCTCCCGAGCACATCCACACCTACCGCATCACACGGTTGGGGCTGTGGAACGCCCGAGCGGCCGGTCATGAAGCGGCTGAGATCCTTGGAACACTCGAGCGCTACTCGAAGTTCTCGATCCCCCAGGCCGTCTCGATCGATATCGAAGAGACCGTCGCGCGCTACGGCCGCCTCGTCATCGAACGCGACGACGAAGGCGGGCTGCTGCTGCGCGCCACCGATTCCGCGGTGCTCAGCCAGATCGCATCCGGCAAGAAGATCGCCCCGCTTCTCGTCGCGCGGCGCGCGCCCGACACCTACGCGGTCGCCCCGTGGGCGCGCGGCCAGCTCAAACAGGAGCTGACCAAACTCGGCTGGCCCGCCGACGACCGTGCAGGGTACACGCCCGGCACTCCGCACGAGATCGCCCTGCACGAAGACGGCTGGGCGCTGCGCGACTACCAGAAGCTCGCGGTCAGCAACTTCTTCGAGCGCGGCTCGGGCGTGGTCGTCCTCCCCTGCGGCGCGGGCAAGACGCTCGTCGGCGCGGGCGCGATGGCCACGGCCAAGACGAACACGCTCATTCTCGTGACGAACACGGTGTCGGCTCGCCAGTGGCGCAGCGAACTCCTGAAGCGCACGACCCTCACCGAAGACGAGATCGGCGAGTACTCGGGCCAGCTCAAAGAGGTCAAGCCCGTGACCATCGCTACCTATCAGATCCTCACGGCCAAGCGAAAGGGCGCCTACGCGCACCTCGAACTGCTCGACGCGCTCGACTGGGGACTCGTCGTCTACGACGAGGTTCACCTGCTGCCCGCGCCCGTGTTCAAGCTCACCGCAGAGCTGCAGGCCCGTCGTCGCCTCGGCCTGACCGCCACGCTCGTTCGCGAAGACGGACGCGAGGGCGACGTGTTCAGCCTGATCGGCCCCAAGAGGTTCGACGCCCCGTGGAAAGAGATCGAAGCCCAGGGCTTCATCTCACCCGCGGAGTGTTTCGAGGTGCGCATCGACCTGCCCCAGAGCGACAGGCTCGAGTACGCGGCGTCGGCCGACGACGAACGGTATCGTCTCGCCGCCACGGCTCCGGCGAAACTGGATGTCGTCAAACGGCTCATCGAGAAACACGCCGGTGAGCGCATCCTGGTGATCGGCCAGTACCTCGACCAGCTGCAGCAACTCGAGACGGAGCTCGGCGTGCCGTCGCTCACCGGCGCCACGCCCGTCGCCGAACGCGAGCGGCTCTACGAGGCCTTCCGCGACGGCACCGAGCCCATCCTCGTGGTGAGCAAGGTGGCGAACTTCTCGGTCGACCTGCCCGAGGCGAGTGTCGCCATCCAGGTGTCGGGGTCGTTCGGGTCTCGCCAGGAGGAGGCCCAGCGGCTCGGCCGACTACTGCGACCCAAGGAATCCGGACTATCTGCCAACTTCTACACCCTTGTGGCTCGCGACACCGTCGACCAGGACTTCGCTCAGAACCGTCAGCGCTTTCTCGCCGAGCAGGGGTACAGCTACACGATTCTCGACGCCGACGAGCTGAGCTCGCAGCCCGCTCGCTGAGGCCGTCTCATCGATACAGGATGCGCTGCGTGAGCAGGTGGTCCTGCCAGAGGCCGGCGATCTGCAGATAGGTGGGGGCGACGCCGATCGACTGGAATCCCGCCCGCTCGAGCACGCGCCGTGACGCCGCGTTGTGGAGAAGGACGCTCGCCTCGAGGCGGTGCAGCCCGAGCTCGTCGCGACTGTAGGCCACGAGCGCTTCTACAGCTGCGGACGCAAGGCCTCGTCCGGTGTGCGACGCGTCGATCCAATAGCCCACGCTCGCACTCTGAAACGGACCCCGCACGATGTTCGACAGGTTCACCCGACCGACGATGTGCTCACCAACGGAAAGAACGAGGGGCAGACCTGTTCCGGCCTCGTAGTGCTCGAGTTGGGTGGTCACCACGGTCGACTGGTGGGCTGTCGTGAAGAACTCTTCCGCACGCTCGGGTTCCCATGGCGCGAGATGCTGTCGATTGCGCGTATAGGCCTGTGCCACCGCGTCGGCATCGCCACTTCTCAGAAGCCGCAGGGTGATGTTGTCGGTCAGGGCAGCAAAGAAAGTCACCGCACGATCGTAGTGCGCGCCTGCGTGCTCCACCAATGCCGTTCGGGCTCACAGGAAGGTTGACTTTTGTTCCCCAACTACTCCCAGATAACGTTCAGAATACCCGCAGATACTAATCCCATGACTGGACCCCGAATCCTTATCGTCGATGACGAACCGAACATCCGCGACCTGCTTACCACGAGCCTGCGTTTCGCAGGCTTCGCCGTGCGCGCCGTCTCCAATGGCGCGCAGACCATCTCCGCCGTCCTCGAAGAGGAGCCCGACCTCATCATCCTCGATGTGATGCTGCCCGACATGAACGGTTTCGGCGTCACCAAGCGGCTGCGAGCATCCGGCTACACCGCCCCCATCCTCTTCCTCACGGCGAAGGACGACACCGAAGACAAGATCACCGGTCTGACCGTCGGCGGCGACGACTACGTCACGAAGCCCTTCAGCCTCGACGAGATCGTCGCGCGAATCAAGGCGATTCTGCGACGCACGATGCAGGCCGACGAAGACGCCATCATCCGCGCCGGTGAACTCACCATGGATCAGGACACTCACGAGGTCTATGTGGGAGACGAGGCCATCGAGCTGAGCCCCACCGAGTTCAAGCTGCTGCGCTACCTCATGCTGAACCCGAACCGTGTGCTGTCGAAGGCGCAAATTCTCGACCACGTCTGGGAGTACGACTTCAACGGCGACGCCGGCATCGTCGAGAGCTACATCTCGTACCTGCGCCGCAAGCTCGACGCGCACTCCGAGGAGTCGCTCATCCAGACCAAGCGCGGTTTCGGCTACATGTTGAAGGTATCGAAGGTATAGGGCGGTTTACCCAGCCGCCTCGCGTAATCTGATCTGCGATATGCAGCACATAATTCTCAGGCGCTGGAACGCGATCTCCTTGCGCAACAAGATCACCGGCGTGACTGTGCTGATGCTCACCTTCGGTCTCGTCGTGTCGGGCATCGGCACCATGACCGTGCTGCGCACCTATCTGATGAACCAGGTAGACCAGCGGCTCGAGAACGCCTACGCGGAGCCCACCTCGGTGCTCGGGCCCGGCGCCACCCAGCGCGGCTTCGACCGGGATGACGTTCTCTCAGCGCCCAAGACCTATTTCGTCGCTCTGCTCGATGGGAACGGCCAGCCGCAAGTTACCAACTGGGGCGGCACCGGCCTGCCGGCTCCTGAGGTTGCGGGCATCGGCATGTCGACCGCCACGACCCTGGGAAATGCGCGGTTCACCGTGCACAGCACAAAAGGGTCAGCCGACTGGCTCGCCGTCGCCATGGTGCTGCCGGTCGACGGCTATGGCACGAACAACACACTGATCATCGCCCAGTCTCTCGAAGACACCGAGAACACGACCACCACCTATCTGTCGATCTTTCTGGCGTTCGGCATCGGTGTGGTCGTGCTCGGGGCCATGCTCACCCGCCTGCTCGTCACCAGCACGTTCGCACCCCTCAGACAGGTCGAACGCACCGCTGCCGCCATCGCCGACGGCGGTGACTTCAGCCAGCGAATGGCCGTCGAAACCCCCAACACAGAAGTCGGGCGACTCAACAGATCGCTCAACACCATGCTGAGCCGCATCGACAGGGCGTTCGACGACAGGGCTCGAACGATCGAGCAGATGCGCCGTTTCGTCGGCGACGCCAGCCACGAGCTGCGCACTCCCCTGGTCTCGGTGCGCGGCTATGCCGAGCTCTATCGCATGGGTGCGCTGCAGACTCCCGAGGACGTGAGCCAGGCGATGGATCGCATCGAGAAAGAGGCCATTCGCATGGGCTCGCTCGTCGAAGATCTTCTCGAGCTCGCGCGACTCGACGAGACCAAGCCACTGAAGCTCAGCCCGGTCAACCTCGTTCCCATCGCCATGGATGCCGCCCTCGACGCTCGCGCCTCCAGCCCGGGCCGCGTCATCCGTGTCTCGACCTCTCGGCCATCCGACCCGGTGATCACATTCAATCCGGCCGTCACCGTGCCGCCAGAAGGGCAACCGGATGCCGACGGCACGTCGCCGCTGCCCGATCAGTCGGCGACAGGGTCGATCCCGTTCTCGTCCGCGTTCGCTCGGCTCCGCCGACGCAGTGGACGATCCGTGCCGAGTGCTCCGAATCCGTCGGAGGGCGTCATCCTGCCCGCGACGGTGACTCCCTCGTTCGAGCTCGAGCACGCCGATGATGAAAATGCCGTTCAGCCCCTGGTAATGGCCGAAGAGAACAAGATCCGCCAGGTGCTCGCCAACCTCATCGGCAACGCCCTGCGCTTCACCTCAGACGACAGCCCGATCGAACTCGCCGTCAGCGTCGATGAGTCGAACCGCCTGGCCACGGTCGACGTCATCGACCATGGTGAGGGCATCCCGCCTCAGATCCGCGAGAAGATCTTCCAGCGCTTCTGGCGAGCCGACAGCTCACGCACCCGCGAGACGGGCGGCAGCGGCCTCGGTCTGGCGATCGTATCGTCGATCGTGGCTGCACACGGAGGAACCGTGCGCGCCCTCGAGACAGAGGGCGGCGGAGCGACTTTCCGCGTTTCCCTTCCTCTCCTCATCGAGCAGGCCTCCGGCGAGTCATCCACAGACTCCGACTCGATCTCCTGATCCGAACCCGCTCACGCCTACCGTTGCAGCTGCCGATCGATCCATCGGCGTCAGTGCAGCAGAGACGAAAGAGCAGGCATTCATCATGAGCCAGTACCAGGTCGACAGCGAGGCCGTCAGCGCGAGCGCGTCATCCATCCGCAGTACCATCGACCGCATTCAAGCCGACGTCACGGCGATGCACGGTCAGCTGACCTCCCTCGAGGGCAGCTGGACCGGCCAGGCCGCAGTGGCGTTTCAGGCCGTCGTGCTCGACTGGAGAGGCACCCAGACTCGGGTCGAAGAGAGCCTGGCCTCCATCACGCAGGCGCTTTCCGCAGCGGCGCAGACCTACGCCGAAGTCGAAATGCAGAACATGCGCATGTTTTCTGCGTAATCAGCAGGGCCTCTGCCTTGCTGGGCGCACACGACAAAGCGGGCGACTCCCGAAGGAGCCGCCCGCTTGTGTCTTGTTGACGTGGGGACTTAGAAGTCCATGCCACCCGTGGGGTCGCCGGCCGGAGCCGCAACCTTCTCGGGCTTGTCTGCCACGACCACCGAGGTGGTGAGGAACAGACCGGCGATCGACGCGGCGTTGACCAGCGCGGAGCGCGTGACCTTCACCGGGTCGTTGATGCCGGCGGCCAGCATGTCGACGTACTCACCGGTCGCGGCGTTGAGGCCGTGTCCGACGGGCAGGTTGCGAACCTTCTCAGCGACGACACCGGGCTCGAGGCCCGCGTTCTGAGCGATCTGCTTGAGCGGAGCGTCGATCGCAACGCGCACGATGTTCGCACCGGTCGCCTCGTCGCCCGTGAGCGAGAGCTTCTCGAAGGCGGTCTTGCCGGCCTGGATGAGGGCGACGCCACCACCGGCGACGATGCCCTCTTCGACGGCTGCCTTGGCGTTGCGCACAGCGTCTTCGATGCGGTGCTTGCGCTCCTTGAGCTCGACCTCGGTCGCGGCTCCGGCCTTGATGACGGCAACTCCACCGGCGAGCTTGGCGAGACGCTCCTGGAGCTTCTCACGGTCGTAGTCGCTGTCGGTGTTCTCGATCTCGTTGCGGATCTGCTGAACGCGTCCGGCGATGGCGTCGGCGTCGCCGGCGCCCTCGACGATCGTGGTCTCGTCCTTGGTGATGACAACCTTGCGAGCCTTACCCAGCAGGTCGAGGGTCACGTTCTCGAGCTTGAGGCCGACCTCTTCAGAGATGACCTGTCCGCCGGTGAGGATCGCGATGTCCTGCAGCTGAGCCTTGCGGCGGTCGCCGAAGCCAGGAGCCTTGACGGCGACCGACTTGAAGATGCCACGGATCTTGTTGACCACGAGCGTGGCCAGAGCCTCGCCGTCGACGTCTTCGGCGATGATGAGCAGCTGCTTGCCGCTCTGGATGACCTTGTCGACGATCGGCAGCAGGTCCTTGATGTTCGAGACCTTGCTGTTGACGATCAGGATGTAGGGGTCTTCGAAGACGGCTTCCTGGCGGTCGGGGTCGGTGACGAAGTACTGCGACAGGTAACCTTTGTCGAAGCGCATGCCCTCCGTGAGCTCCAGCTCGGTGCCGAACGTGTTCGACTCCTCGACCGTGACGACGCCCTCTTTGCCGACCTTGTCGATCGCCTCGGCGATCAGCGCGCCGATCTCGGGGTCTCCGGCGGAGATCGACGCGGTCGCAGCGATCTCTTCCTTCGTCTCGATCTCCTTCGCGTTGGCGATGAGCTCGGCGGTCACAGCGGCGACGGCCTTCTCGATGCCGCGCTTCAGCGTGATGGGGTCGGCGCCGGCCGCGACGTTGCGCAGGCCTTCGCGAACGAGCGCCTGGGCGAGCACGGTGGCCGTGGTCGTTCCGTCGCCGGCGACGTCATCGGTCTTCTTGGCGACCTCTTTGACGAGCTCAGCGCCGATCTTCTCGTACGGGTCGTCGAGCTCGATCTCTTTCGCGATCGAAACACCGTCGTTCGTGATGGTGGGAGCGCCCCACTTCTTCTCGAGGACGACGTTGCGACCGCGCGGGCCGAGCGTGACCTTGACAGCGTCGGCCAGAATGTTCAGTCCGCGCTCGAGGCCGCGTCGGGCCTCTTCATCGAAAGCAATGATCTTTGCCATAAGTGTTTCTGTCCCTCCCGGAGACAATCAAAGAATTAGCACTCCATTGGAGAGAGTGCTAAGACAATATTGGCACTCTGGGCAGGCGAGTGCAAGCTGCAACGACGAACGCCGCCCGCTTTCGCGGACGGCGTTCAGAGTGTCGGGCGTCGCTCCTCGGCGACGCGCTTGTGCAGGTAATGAGGCCTAGATGAGTGAGTCCGATTCGTTTCAGTGGTCGTAGGCGATGAGGGAGCGTTTGGCGGGGGCATTGATGAGCCAGTTGTGCCAGATCCCGGCGGCGAGGGCGAGGAGTCTCGCGGCGACGCGGGAG
>NZ_JYFC01000010.1 GCF_000938265.1 Agreia bicolorata | reverse complement strand
CTACCACCGCCGGAGGCGCCAACCCCGCCTGGGCCGTTTGACGCCCATCGAGTTCGAGACCATCATGAACACGACCGCCGCACTGGCGGCGTGACTACAACATGTCACCTACTCGTGCAGCAGACCCTTCTCTTGATCGTGACTCTGGCTTCCAGCGCGACTTTCAGCTCCCGTTTCACCCCGAGATATACCTACGTTCCCGTCGCTCCGAGCGCACCGTCAACGACGAATCTTGGGGGCCTCAGCTTTGCGGATGGCAATGATCTCGATCCGAACGAGGTGCAAAGGTTCTCAGAGACTTTCGCGGAGAAGAGCGATTGGGTGCTCTCTGAACCATACGACGGCGAAGAATGGAAATACCTTGACTCCAAGGGGCTGTGTACGGTGACGTTCCATTGGGCCAACTTCAATGATCACGTTGAGGTGAGAGACGGTGACGACCGGGCGACAACCGAGAGCTACACGGCCGCGTCCTTGGGCTGGGATTCCTCTGCAGTTCAGGGGCGACTATCGCAGATCGAACTTGCCTACGCCTATCCCAATTCAGGAGCATATGCAGATTTCCTCGTCATCTCGGGATCTGACGGAGACGGTGTCAACTGGGTGCAGGCCAGCCGAGCGTTTGGCGTGAGCGGTATTGGCATGTATGTGGATGTCACGTGCACGTCGGGCGGAGACGTTGATGCAGCGTTCACTGAGGTGCTGGAATCGACAGCAATTACTAGTTCCTAGCGTGACGCATTCTCGGAGGTGCTCGACACGACGGAGTCTCACGGCCCGGTGATGGATTGAATCGCGAATGGCAGGTGACCGGGTGAGTGTGCTCCGATCTCGGGAAGTCGCGCCCCCTAGGCTCACCATATGATTCAGTCCGGGATGGCCACTTTCTCCGTGCAGTCGGCCGAAACCAGCCCGGAGCAGATCACGACGGTGCTTGGCGTTGAGCCCACCAGGGTGGACCTGATGGGCACGAAGACCCGCTCAGGCAGGGTGCGTCAGGTCAACCAATGGATGGTCCATGTTGACGAATTGGCGAACAGCGCCGCCGATCAAACGGGAACCGGTGCACTGCGACAGCTCCTCGTGTTGCTTCGCCCCGCAGCTGGAAAAGTCCACCAGCTCCCCAAGGACTGCTGCGCCAGGATTTGGTGGTCGGCGTATTCGGACTCGACTCAGGGCGGATTTGTTCTGCTGGCAGACATCTCCAAAGCGATCGCCGATCTTGGGGTTGATATGTTCGCGACCGCGTATCTCGACGAGGGTAACGACACGCGTTCTGAGCACACCTAGACCCTGACGCAACGTCCCATGGAGCATCCGGCAGACGCATGGCTGGAATGTGAATGGTTAGTTGATGGACGAAAAGATTCCCCTGCAGAGGACAACTGTGAATACAACTACGGCCATCTATGTGGCTTTTCTCGTACCGATGGGTATAGCCATCGTCGCGTTCCTCGAGGTGCGGCGCCGGTCCAGAGTCGGAAAGCTGCCAGCAGGACGGCAGCCGCTTCTGGTCAGCCAGCAAGACTTGCCTCCGGATGATCTCGATGAGTTGCTGGCAAACATTTCTATGTCCGCGGCAGAGTACGACGGATGGTTCAAGGATCGACAAACCGTTGAGGGTGCCCTCGAGGGGTTCGCAGAAACGGTCGGTGTATGGGTGACGGAGGGGCTGGCTGGCTCCCAAGACGTCGTCGACGCCGCCACGGAGTGCATTGCCCAGGGCCTCGAGACCCCCAGCCTGCTCATGCTCGCAAGCTTGTACCGCGGCGAATCTTGGTGGACAGTGAGGCCCCTTGTCGAGGGCAGTCTGGCCGAGCTCGGCCTGCCGGTTCTCGAGTCGCCCACCTATTGGCAGATGCGCGCTGTGAAGCTGATGTGTCGCGAGTACCTCATGAACGAAATCACAGCACGACAGCTCACTAGGTGGGCCTACACCTGCATCAGCTACGCGGGACTTGCTGAGGCTCAAGACCTCGTTGCCTTAGACGACTGGTTCGATGACAGCAATCACGTCGACGAGGCAGAACTCCGCACCCGCAGTTTCGCGACCCTGTGGCTGCGACACACATCGGCTCAGGCGTAGTCGTCGTCGAGTCATGAACCTGTTCGAGGAAGACCGATTGGCCGTTTGCATAGAACCAGATATGCGTGTCCCTTGATGAACCGATAGTCAAGGTCGTCTCTGCGGCAGGATTCCACTACGCTCTCCCGTATCCGGGGGCGGCGGGTGACGCGACTCCCTTTCTACGGGAGGACTCCGATGCACGAGCACGACGCACCATCGCCCTGGAAGAGCTTCTGGGAGCGAGGCGGATGGTGGAAGGCCCTCCTTCTTGTGCTGCTCTACTACGGCGTCTACCAGCTCGGCGGCGTGCTCCTCAATCTCATCTTCGGGCCCGCCAAGATCGAGCCCGGCGGCGCCCTGGGCATCTTCGTCGGTGTCGGGCTTCCGATTCTGCTCGGTTGCGTTCTTCTCGTGGTTCTCGCATGGTCGGTCGGATGGCTGAAAGAGCTCTTCGGTCACCAGGCCATCCGCGGCCGCGGCTGGATGTGGGTTGCCGTCGCCGTCGTGCTGATCACGAATGTTCTGCGTTTCGTCGCCCTCGACTACGAGAGCGCAGGGGCGGCGCTGATTCTCTCGTGGATGCTGACCGGTCTTTTCGTCGGGTTCGCCGAAGAGGTGCTCACCCGCGGATTCGTTGTGCAGCTCATGCGCAAGGCGGGCCACCCGGAGATCGCGGTCGCCCTTGTGTCGGCCGCGCTGTTTGCGATGCTGCACGCGGGAAACTTTTTCAACGGCCAGGGTGCGCTGACGACGATCGTGCAGGTCGGCTACACGTTCTTCTTCGGTCTCCTGATGTACCTGGCCTACCGGGTGACCGGCCGCCTGATCGTGCCGATCCTTCTGCACGCCAGCACCGACCCGAGCATCTTCCTGCTCACCACGCATCCGGCGGCGGGCAGCCTCGCTCCGATCGCTGGTCTCGGCAACATCATTGTGATCTTGGTGGGCTTGGTGCTGATGCTCGTGCTCATCATCAACGGCGGCAAGGACCGGGCCATCCCTCGCATGGCAGCGAACTGAGACATCCTCGCAAATACCGCTAAAGTCGGAAGAGTCGTCCGATCACGATTCCCAGGGGGGAACTGTGCCCGCTCTTTCTCGTCGCCAGTTCATCGCGGCCGTCACTGCGGTCGCGGCCGCCCACTCGGTGTCTGCCGACCTGCTGGGCGCGGCGCAGGCGGGCGGCGCATCCGGAGTGTCTGGCGGCGCAGCCAGCTCTGCCGTCGCCGCGGCCGTCGAACGCGCACCCAGCACCCTCGAGCAGACCATTCTTCAGGGAGCCGTGCAGAAGGGCTCATACCGAACTCTCGTCGCAGGCCCGGGTGAGCCCTACATTCCGCGACTCGACGTACTCGGTAGGGCTGCTTCTCCAGAGCGCGTCGCCGCGAGGCGCTCCCTGCTCTATCTCGGCCATCTCTCTGACATGCACGTCATCGATGCGCAGTCGCCCGGCCGCATCGAGCCGATGATCGTGCAGAATCACGCCGCTTGGGGTTCCGCCTTCCACCCGCAGGATCCGCTGAGTCCGCACGTCATCGCATCCATGGTGAAGTCGATGTCCGACCTGCGGCTGAGTCCTCTCACCGGTGCCCCGATGAGTGCCGCCATCGTCACGGGCGACAGCGCCGACATGCACTCGATGCGAGAACTGCGCTGGTACATCGATCTGCTCGACGGGCTCGAGGTCGATCCGAAGACGAGCAAGACCTTCGAGGGCGTGCAGGCCTGGGCCGAGGCGGTGTGGGCCTACCGGCCGGGCGACCCTTCCGGCGGATCGTTCGGCGACTATGGCTTTCCCACGCTGCCGGCCCTGCTCGACCAATCGATCGCCCAGCCCGTGCCATCCGTGGGTCTGCCCGCACCCTGGTACACCGTCTACGGCAATCACGAGACCCTGCTGCTCGGCACGTTCGGACTCGACTCCCAGCTGCGCTCGCTGGCGGTCGGCGGGCAGAAGTCCTACTCGCTCGAGGCCACCGCATCGCTCGCCCTCGGCGGCTACGCATCGAGCACGAGTCCCCTGCAGCAGGGCGTCGACGCGCTCGGTCTGGCGCTCGGGCTGCGACCGGGGTTTCGCTCCGTGCCTGCGGATGCAGGCCGCGCGCTCTTCGACCAGGCCGCCTTCATGGCAGAGCACTTCGAGACGCAGCCGGCTCCCGGCCCGGTCGGCCACGGCTTCACCGAGCATAACCTCACCTCGGGCGAGAGCTGGTGGAAAGCCGACCTCACCCCGTGGGTGCGCGCGTTCGGGCTCGACACCTGCAATCAGGTGGCAGGGCCGGATGGCGCGGTTCCCGAGTCGCAATTCGTCTGGCTGCGCGGCGAGCTCGAGAAGGCGGCCGCGGAGAACAAGCTCGTGCTGGTGTTCAGCCACCACAACAGCGTCACGCTCGAGAACCGGGCGCAGAGGCCCGGGCAAACCGAGAAGCTCTACGGCGCCGAGGAGTTCGTGGCGATGCTGCTCGAGTTCCGCGTGGTGGTCGGCTGGCTCAACGGGCACACTCACCTCAACCAGATCCTCGCGCACAAGGGCAGCACCGGGTCCGGATTCTGGGAGGTGACGACTGCATCATGCATCGATTTTCCGCAGCAGCAGCAGATGGTCGAACTCGTCGACAACCGAGACGGCACTCTCTCGCTGTTCACCACGGTCGTCGACCATGCGGCGCATGCGACGCCCGGTTCCGGAGGCGACTATCTGTCGCTCGCCTCCCGCAGTCGCGAGTTGGCATCGAATGACTGGGCAGAGACGCCGTTGATGCGAAGGGGATCTGCCCTCGATCGCAACACGGAGCTGCTGCTGCGAGCTCCGTTCGATCTCAGCAGCATCAGCGATGCGGCGCTCGAGAGTCAGCACCTCGTCGAACGGGCGAGACTTCTGCAGCACGAGCAGGGTCTGTCGTGAACGGGCGCATGTTCGGTGGCGCTGCGATGGTCGGCGTGGCGCTTGCGGTGCTGCTGGCGCTCAGCGGATGCTCTCAGGTCGCGGCGCTCGCACCCGTGGGAGGCAACGCGGTTGCGCAGGTGCGGTACGGGGCTATCGACGTGCTGCTGCGCGAAAACGTCGACATCCTCGAGGCGCCGACCTGCCAGGCCGGTAGCGGAACGGCGGTCACGTGCACCGGCAGCACAACGGATGGCGAGGCCATCGAGGTGGTGTCGAGCACGGCCGCCGATGCCGTGCTCGAGGTAACCGTCGGCGGCACTGAGTTGTTCTCGGGCCCACTCGCCGACGTGATCGATGAGGCGGCGCGCGGATGATCACTCCCGTGAGGCTCTCCGCTGCCCGGCGTGCGGCAGCGCTCGCCGTCATCGTTCTCGTGAACGCTGTCGTTCAGGCGCTCCTCGTTGCGATTGCGCCCCCGTTGCCGCTCAGCACGGGAGCGCTGATTCTTAGCGCGGTCTCCGCAGTGGCTCTCGCCGCGGCGGTCGTCGCCTGCTGGTGGATCGTCGCGCCGGCCGACACGAAGCTGCGCGCGATGACCGGCCTCGTGATCGTGACGGGCGTTGCTGCCGCCGTGACGGCGATCCTGTTCGCCCCGGTCGTTCCCCTCGTGGTGGGTCTCGGATGCGCCGTGATCGCAGGCAACGGCCCGCGCGGTGCGCTCGCGATCGTTCGACGGGAGACGCTGCGGTGGGCTCTGCTCACCGTGGCCACGATGCTCGCCGTGCTGCTCGGCTGGGCCGCGGCCCTCCTGACGGGGCTGTTTATAACGGGACCCGTCGCATCCGCCCTCACCTGGCTGATCGCCGGCCTTCTGGCAGCCCTGGTGATCTATTCCTGGGTTCGTCTCGCTCGGCGAGCCCGCTGACGGGCATCCATTGGTCGAATATCGACCTAAATTCGCGCGAATAGGTCGATTCGTGACAGACGGCGAGCCTCGGTGAGCTGCCACTGGTCGCATATCGACGCAAAACGGCGCGGATGGGTCGATCTTTGATACATGGATGCGCGCTACTCCGGCGAGCTCGCCGAGCTTCATCTGATCGCCGGCATCCCGGCAGGGTCAGCGGCCGACGAATCCCAGATGCTGCTCGTTGTAGCGGTCGCCCTGCACGCCGATCCGCGCGGCGATGCCGTTGAGAGCTGCGATGTCGTCTGCCGAGAGCACAGCCTTGGTCGACGCGGCATTCTCGATGACGCGTTCGATTCGTCGTGTTCCGGGGATGGGCGTGATCCACGGCTTCTGGGCGAGCAGCCAGGCGAGCGCGATCTGGCCGGGCGTCGCGCCTCTGTCGGCGGCGAGCTTGACCACGTGGTCGACGAGTGCCTGGTTCGCTGCGCGGTTCTCCGCCTCGAATCGCGGAATCGTGCCGCGCACATCGCCATCGGAGAAGGATGCGCTGGTGTCGATCGTTCCGGTGAAGAAGCCCTTGCCGAGCGGGCTGAAGGGCACGAAGCCGATGCCGAGTTCATCGAGCACCGGCAGCACCTCGGGTTCGGGATCCCTGGTCCACAGCGAGTATTCGCTCTGAACGGCGGTGACAGGAAAGACGGCGTGCGCCCGCCGGATGGTCGAGGCAGACGGCTCCGAGAGCCCGAAGTGCCGCACTTTGCCGGCCTTCACCAGCTCGCCGACAGCGCCGGCGACGTCTTCGATGGGAACGTCGGGGTCGACCCGGTGCTGGTAGAAGAGGTCGATCACATCGGTGCGGAGGCGGCGAAGCGACGCCTCGGCGACTGAGCGAATCTGCTCGGGGCGGCTGTCGAGTCCCTCGGATCTGCCGTTCTGGATGTTCCATCCGAACTTGGTCGCGATCACCACGTGGTCGCGCACCGGCTCCAGGGCCTCGCCCACCAGTTCCTCATTGGCGTACGGGCCGTACACCTCTGCCGTATCGAAGAAGGTGATCTGCTGGTCGACGGCGCCACGCAGAACGCCGATCATGTCTTCGCGGCTACCGGGGTTGGGTCCGTAGCTCTGGGACATGCCCATGCATCCCAGGCCGATTGCCGACACCGTGAGTCCTTGGCCGAGGGTGCGTGTGTGCATCGATCTCCCGCTTTCTCTCTGGGCTGTGCAACTATTCTCACTCCCGCTATTCCCGCGAACAACCAGTCTCGGACGAGGTGTTGGTCACAAGAGGCTTCCAAGTGCGGCACCGGTCAGTGCGGCGGCGATGGTGAGGCCGAGCATTCCGAGGCTGTTGGCCAGGGCAGACAGGTATCGGCGTTGCTGGATGAGTCGTACGCTTTCGAAGCTGGCGGTGCTGAAGGTGGTGTAGCCGCCGAGGAGCCCGGTTCCGATGATCAGCCGCCATGCATCCGGCAGGATGTCGCGGAGCGCGATCTCGGTGACGAACCCGAGCAGCAGCGCTCCGGTGACGTTGATGATCATCGTCCCGATCGGGAACGTGGTTCGAGTGTGCGCCTTGATCGTGCCGTCGACGATCAGGCGGAGGACGGATCCGATTCCGCCGGCAGCGGAGAGAGCGAGGAACAGAAGCGGTGTCACCGGTCACCTCCCGCTGCAGCGAGCTGGCGGCGATGATGACCGGCGGCCAGACCTATCCCGGTCAGTGTCGCGACCGCACCAACGACTACCGTGACGACGGCGTACACCGCGCCGGCCCACAGCTGCCCTCCGACAAGGAGGAATCCGGTATCGGTGGCGAGCGCGCTGTAAGTGGTGAACCCGCCGGCGAACCCCGTGCCGAGCAGCAGCCGCAGCGTCCGGCGGCGCGCTTCGTCAGGGCCCCTTCGGGCGAGGGACTCCAAGAGGGCGCCCAGGAACAGAGCGCCGGCGATGTTGATCAGGAAGATCGCCACCGGGATGCCGGCCAGGGGCGGGATTGCAAGGCTGATGGCCTCGCGCGCTGCAGTGCCCATGGTGCCGCCGGCGGCGACGAGGCCGATGTATCGCCATTGCAGATGGATGGGCTGCGCCGGGCCCGACACGGGAGCGTCGGAGACGTATGTATCGGGGTCTATCGGAAGCATGGCTTCCGGGTCTGCGCGCCGGGCGCGGTTGGGGGTGTGATGGTCGGCGTAGTCATCCATAGGGTCTCCTATCTCAAAGGGCGCACAAAAGTGCCGAGATAGGGACTGTTGTCGACTCAGAAGTCGAGGTTGGTTACGGTGAGCCCCACCGCCGCAGCATCCCGAAAGACGCTATCCAGATCATAGCCCTGACCCGATCAGGGCGCCACGATGACCCGCGAGGTCGAGTCGGTGACGGATTCCCACGATGTGCAGGGCGGGGCGGGTCTAGTCTTGCCTGGGCTCACTACTCCTGTCGGTGAGTTGCGGAGGTCATGATGGTACTGAGCATTCCCAGCCCCGATCCGGCGTGGGCGCAATTCCACCTCGGTCCCCTGACTGTGCATATCTACGCGTTATGCATTCTGACTGGCATCATCGCCGCAATGGTGATGACGCAGCGCCGGCTCTCGCGCCGGGGTGCGGAGTCGGGCGTGGTGCTCGACATCATCATGTGGGCAGTGCCCTTGGGCATCGTCGGTGCCCGTTTTTATCACGTATTCACCCACGTCGGAGACTACTTCTACCCCGGGGCGAATCTGTGGGATGTATTCGCCATCTGGGACGGAGGCAACGCTCTCTATGGGTCCCTGCTCGGAGGCGCGGTCGGTGCCTACATCGGCTGCAGGCGTGCCGGAATCCGGTTCTGGTCCTTCGCAGACGCTCTCGCCCCGGCAATGCTTGTCGCACAGGCCATCGGCCGGCTCGGAAACTATTTCAACCACGAACTCTTCGGCCTCCCCACCACGCTTCCGTGGGGGCTTCAGATCGAAGCCAGCAACCCCAAATTCCCTGCCAACCTCCCCGACGGCACCTTGTTTCACCCCCTGTTTTTGTACGAGATCATCTGGAATCTCGCGGGAGTGGTAATCCTTCTGCTGCTCGAGCGGCGCTTCCACTTGCAATGGGGAAAGCTGTTCGCCCTCTACCTCGTCTGGTACGGACTCGGACGAAGCTGGCTCGAGGCCATCAGGATCGATCCCACCAGCGACGGATTCCTTAGCATTCCCGACAATGTGTGGGCATCGTTCGCCGCCGTCGCCCTCGGAGTGATCCTTTTCATCGTCCACACCCGACGCCACACCGGTGCGGAACCCTCAATCTTCCGCGATGGGCGCACACCGCCCAACGCCACAACACCCGATACGGCGGAAGACCCGGGCTCCGAGCTGGCCCACGCCTCCACACGACCCGACCGGGGCGAGTCGGACTAAGGCCGTCCAACCAGGTCGGCAGCTCGCGCGGATAGGTCGACTCGTGACACATGGCGCGCCTCGATGACCTGCCGCTGGTCGCATATCGACGCAAAACGGCGCGGGTGGGTCGATTCGCGACACATGGGTGCGCGCTATGCCGGCGGACTCACTGATCTTCATCATGTGTGCAACGTCGGCAGATCGCCTCAGGGGAGGATCAACTCACGGGGTAGGGATCGTGTCGCGAGCATGCTTTCGCCGTGCGTCGAGACGCTCGCGTGCCAGGAGTGCCGTCGAACTCTCGGTGTCGCCGACTGAGATCGAGCTGCGTTCGACCACAGGCATCTCGATCAGCCGTTCGCCCGGTGCCGCCTCAGAGAGCAGGAGTTGCACTGCCTGATGGCCCATGGCCTCGTGAGGCAACCCGATCGTCGTGAGCCCCGGGCGGAGGTAGGCGGCTAGTTCGTCATTGTCGAATGAGACGATCGAGATGTCACGTCCCACGGTCAGCCCGCGCTCCTGGCAGGCCTGGTAGGCGCCGAAAGCAAGTCGGTCGTTCATACACAGCAGTGAGGTCACATCGGGCCGCCGGTCGAGTAGCTCTGCAGTGAGGCGGTAGCCGTTCTCGGGCTCCCACTCCCAGCAGGACTCCTCGGTGAGCAGGCTCAACCCGAGTGCCTTGACCTCCGAACGAAGGCCGTGCACGCGTCGGGCCACAGTAGCCGAGCGAAAGAGATCGTCTTCGACTTCGTCGTTCTGACCGATCAATGCGATGCCTTCCGTGTGCCCTGCGGCTGCAAGCAGATCAACAGCGCTTCTGCCTCCGGATTCCTCGTCGGGAAGCACGGAGAGGCCGAACTGGGGGCTGGTCGCGTTCAGCATGACGACTCGGGTGGATTCGGGGAGGGAGGGCATAACGAGCTCTCGTGCGCGCATGGTCGCGAAGACGATGCCGTCGACTTGGCGATCGAGTACCGCTCCCACGGCCTCGTCCTGGCGAGCCGGGTCTCCGCCTGTCTCGAGAACGAGCATCACATGCCCGGCTTTTTCGGCCTCTTCGAGAGCGCCTCGGATGAGCCCGCTCGCGAATCGGGTCGTGGCCACGACATCCGATATGAAGCCGATCGTGAGGGAGCGATCAGTGCGGAGCGCTCGGGCGCCCATGTTGGGGCGGTACCCGAGCTGCGCGACGGCGTCGTGCACCCTCCGGTGCGCATCGGCCGAGAACCGGGTGTCGGGTTTTCCGTTGAGAATCAACGAGGCTGTGGTGGGCGAGGTGCCCGCCAGGCGCGCGACGTCGGCGAGTGTTGCTCTTTTCGAAGCCACAGCGCCCTCCTTCGGCTCAAGCGTAACTGCACGTAGAACTGGTCTGCTCGAAGGTCTTGACACTCGCAGACGATTGAGTAACGATAATGCCCAATGTAGGTAAATGCTTTTACCATATTGATCGATTGCATCACATTACGCCTGACCATGACGAAGGAGTCAACAGAATGAGAACACGCTTGCGTGCCGGCCGCACGCTGATGGTTACCGCCGCAGCCGCGACCGTTCTAGTCGCCGTTGCGGGATGTGCGCCGGGCAGCAGCCCGGTCGCGACCGCGCCGAGCGGCGACGTCAGCACAGACGCCCCGACCGGCGACATCACGATCAAGATCCAAGACGAGACGGGTTTCCCCGTGACCTCGGATCTCTCCGATGAGTTCACGAAGCAGTATCCGAATGTGAAGTTCGACATCGTGCGCGACAGCTTCCAGAATCTGCTCGCCAACACGCCTCGTCTGCTCGCCAGCGCCGACGCGCCCGACCTGATTCGACAGTCGACGCTCGGAACGACGGTGAAGGACGGACTGCTGACGAACCTCGATCCGTACTTCGACGCCTACGGATGGGACAAGTTCTCGGCGGGTCAGCTCGCCGGAGGCCGAATCACCGACGACGGTGTTCGCGGAGAGGGATCCCTCTACCAGTTCGGCATCGGGTTCAGCGTCACGGGCATCTACATGAACAAGACGATCGCGAGCCAGGTCGGCATCACCGAGGCACCCGCAACGCTCGACGAACTCGAGTCAGACCTCAAGAAGGCAAAGGACGCGGGGGTTCTGCCTATCCAGACCGGTATGCAGGATGGCGTCGGAACCTTCGTGCTGCAGGCCTTGATCAACCAGTACGGCGACAAGCAGGATCTGATCGACTGGATGTACAACAAGCCCGGTGCGACGATCGAAACGGATGCCGCGCTCAAGGGTTCGACGAAGTTCCAGGATTGGGCGAAGGCCGGATACCTGCCGACGGACGTCAATGCCATCAACTACACGACCATGGTCTCGAACTTCACCTCGGGTCAGGGTTTGTTCATGTGGGACGGCAACTGGGATGCCAAGAATGTCGAAACGGGTCTGGGTGCGGGGAACGCGGAGTTCTTCCTGATGCCTCCCGCCGAGGCAGGCAGTAAGCACGTCGCCATGGGCGCGGGAAATACGTTCACCATTCCCGCCAAGTCGAAGAACGCGGATGCTACGGCCTTCTTCCTCAACTGGATCGTCACCAACGACAAGGCGCGCCAGATCGTCGTCGACGTCACGGGCTCCTCGCCGGGAGGCGACCCGACGCAGGCGCTGCCCACCGTTGAGAAGGGCAGCCTTGTCGAGCAGGCGCTCAACAACTCGGCTACCGTCGCCACAGACGACGGGTTCGTCGACTTCATGGCCAACTCCACCGCGGGCATCTACCAGGGCTCTCTCCAGCCCAACGAGCAGTTGCTGCTGACCGACAAGATGACGCCAGAGGACTTCTTGAAGGCCACGCAGGAGTTCTACGAGAAGGATCTCGCCGCAAAGTGAGCGCCGTGAAGCAAGACGCCTCGGTCGGGGCAGGGGTCATCACCTCTGCCCCGGCTGGGCCGGCCGCCGCCGGGCCTCAGCGGCGTCGCAGCCGGTTCGCTCGCCGCACCGCCTACATCGGGTGGCTGATGGTGCTGCCCGCCCTCGCCGCCTATGTCGCCTTCGTCGTCTACCCCTTGCTCACCGCTGTGCAGTACTCGTTCTACGACTGGAACGGCATCGGCGCGTCGACCTGGGTCGGAATCGACAACTACATCTCGATATTCACGGATCCCACCCTTCTGACCCCGATCTTCAACGCGATCATTCTCATCTTCTTCTTCACGGTCATTCCGGTGGTCGTTGGGCTCGTGCTTGCCAACCTGCTGCGCACGATGCGGCAGGGCCCCTTCGCCACGGCATCCCGCACGATTCTCTTTCTGCCTCAGATCGTGCCGCTCGTCGCCGCCGGCATCGCGTGGTCATGGATGTATGCGCAGGCCGGAACGATCAACTCGTTCCTCAATTCGGTGGGACTCGGCTTCATCACCCGATCCTGGCTCGCCGACTTCTCCACGGCCCTGCCTGCGGTGGGGCTCATCGGATCATGGGTCCTCACCGGACTTTGCACTGTGCTGCTTCTCACCGGTATGGGCAAGATCGACGGGTCGCTCTACGAGGCAGTGCGTCTGGATGGCGCGGGCTGGTTGCGCGAGTTCGTCACGATCACCCTTCCCGGGCTTCGGCAGGAGATCGCCGTTCTGACGACCATCACGGTCATCGCCGCGCTCGGCACCTTCGACATCATCTACACCACGACGAAGGGCGGTCCAGGAACGTCGACTCTCGTTCCCGGAATTGCGATTTTCAGGCTTGCCTTCGTGCAGAGCCAGGTGGGTCTGGCTTCGGCATTCGGCGTGGTCCTCCTGATCTTCGTGCTCATCGTCGTTCTGCCCATTCAGCGCCTCTCGAGGGAGCGTGACTCATGATCGTCAACCGCACCGAAGTCGTCGTCGGCCGGATCCTCTTGATCGTCGTCGTCGTGCTGACGCTTCTGCCGTTCGCCAGCATGCTGACCGCCGCACTGCAATCTCCCGATCGCATTCCGAACGGATTCTCCTGGCCGAGCGATCCGCACTGGGAGAACTTCGTCACTGCCTTCCAACTCGGCAACATCGGCACGCTTATGTTGTCGAGCACCTTCATCGTGGTCATCGTCGTGCCGGTCGCTCTTCTGTTCTCGACCCTGGCCGGCTACGCGCTAGGCAACCTGCGCATTCCGGGCGGGCGCGCTGTTCTCGTCGGCATGGTGGTCGGGCTGACCATCCCCTTCGAGGCGATCATCATCCCCCTCTACTACCAGTTCACGTCGTACGGACTCATCAACACCCAGTGGGCCGTGATCATCCCGTTGATCGGGCTGTACATGCCGTTCAGCGTGTTCTGGATGCGCGCCCACTTCATCGGAGTGCCTCGCGAACTCTCGGAGGCGGCTCGGGTCGACGGTGCGAACATCTGGCAGGAGTTCCGACAGATTCAGCTGCCGTTGGCGTCACCCGCTCTGTCAGCACTCGGAATCCTGCTGTTCCTCTGGACGTGGAACCAGTTCCTTCTGCCGCTCGTTATGGTCGACGACCCGAGCAAGCGCACGATGGCCGGTGCCCTGGGCGCCTTCCAGGGGCAGTACATCGACGCGCTGCCTCTGCTGTTCGCGGCGTCGCTCATCGTCATGCTTCCGACGGTGATCGTCTACCTCATATTCCAGCGACAGTTCATCAAGGCCCTCCTTCAGGGCGCAGTGAAGGGGTAACCATGGCCTTCTCTCTTCCCGATTTCTGGGTCTGGGATTTCTGGACCGCCATCGATGGGCCGACGGTGCACCTTTACTACCTTCGCGCCCCTGTATCTCTCGTCGATCCTCATCTGCGGCACCGAAACGCCTCAGTCGGCCACGCGACATCCCTCGACTATGTGAACTGGACCGATCACGGTGTCGTGCTCGAACATGGCGAGCCGGGCGCGGCTGACGAGACTGCAACATGGACAGGGAGCGTCTATCGCGATCCCTCCGGTCTCTGGCGGATGTACTACACCGGCTCTCGGTATCTGCGAGCGGGAGAAGACACGAATATCGAGACGGTCCTCATGGCCACCTCGAACGATCTGCACGAGTGGGTGAAGGCATCCGGGGTGCAGTTGAGCGCGTCGCACCCGTGGTACGAAACGCTGGCAGATTACACGTGGAGGGAAGAAGCCTGGCGTGACCCCTGGGTGGTTCCCGACGCAGCGGGGGATCAGTGGCACATGCTCATCACGGCACGATCGCGGGAGATTCCGACCGGGGATGACCCTGCCGACCGGGGCGTGATCGGGCACGCCATTTCGCGAGACCTCGACTCATGGACTGCGGCCGCGCCCATCAGTGCACCCGGCGCCGGATTCGCTCATCTCGAGGTGCCGCAACTCGTTCTTGTCGACGGCAAGAAGGCTCTCATTTTCTCCTGCGACTCGTCACATCTGGTCGGCAAGCGGGCAGGTGGCGCCGGAGGCGTGTGGGCGCTTGCCCTCGGTGATGCCGATCCGTTCTCAGGCGGGCTTGTGAACCTCGACGATGCGCAACTCATCGTCGGCGACGAACTCTACGCAGGACGGGTCGTGGAGACTCCCGCAGGACCGGCTCTTCTCGGCTTCGAGAACGTCGGGCAGAACGGTGAATTCGTCGGGCGCCTGTCTGACCCTCTGCCCCTTCGTTGGTCCGACGATGGACGCCTGGTCGCATTCACAAGAGAAAGAGTTCGATGACAGACCCTCTCCTCGCTATCGAGGGCTTTGCAGCCGACGGTTTCTCCGCGGTACGCGACGCCTTCGAGGCAGCGATCGCCACTGACACTGAAACCGGGGCTGCGCTCTCTATCTGGCGTCACGGAGAGCTCGTCGTCGACCTGGCCGGAGGTATCGCGAACGCGCGCTCCGGGCAGGCGTTCGGATTGGGCACGCCCAGCGTGATCTTCTCGAGCACGAAAGGGCTCGCATCCATTCTGGTCGCCCGCCTCGTGCAAGACGGGCTCCTCGACTATGACGCACCCGTCGCCGACTATTGGCCCGAATATGGTGCGGCCGGAAAATCGAACACCAGCGTCGGGGACGCGCTATCGCACCGGGCCGGGCTGTCGGCGCCGCGACACGACTGGACGCCCGACGACCTGATCGACTGGAATCGTGCAACGACCCTCCTGGCCGATCAGGAGCCTCTGTTCGACCCCGGAACGGCCTGGGCCTACCACGCGATCACTCACGGGTGGCTGACTGGCGAGCTCGTTCGCCGCGTCACCGGGCTTCTGCCGGGGGAGTACTTCGAGCGTCTGATCTCAAGCCCGTTGGCGGTCGATGCCTGGATCGGTCTGCCCGCCGAGCGGCGCGGGCAGGTGGCGAACATGGTCGTCGGCGACACGCTCGCTACACACGTCGCTGCGCAGCAGAGCGACGTTCGGGCAGGCGCTTCGGTGTGGCCGGTGCGTGCTCTGACCCTCGGAGGTGCGCTGCCGCTGGCCCTGGTTGGGCCCAACGAGGGCTTCAATCGCTCAGACGTGCAAGCGGCTCAGATACCCGGGGCGGGAGGCATCAGCAGTGCCCATGCTCTAGCGAAGATCTGGTCGGCGGTCGTCACCGAAACCGACGGTGTGCGCTTACTCAGCGACGAGACAATCAATCGCGCGAGCCGCGTGCAATCAGAAGGCGCTCCGTTCTTCGATAGTCCGGCTCCGTGGCCCCGTTGGGGTATGGGTTTTCAACTCGACTCGGAAGCGAGGCGATACCTGGGCGAGTCGAGCCTCGGCCACGACGGCGCCGGAGGCCAAGTTGCGTTCGCTGACCTGGATGAGCGCATCGGTTTTGCTTTTGTCACGAACCGGATGGAAGCCGTCGATGCGCGTGGTACCGACATCGTCTCGGCTCTCAAGAAAGCCATTTCGTAGTCTGTATCGATTCTCGGCGAGGAGGCGCGACGAGCGCTGCGCGATACTCTGGACATCCACTCCCGCTGAAAGCTGAGCGGTCTGACGCCCCCACCCCAAGGAGACGCCCATGTCGGTCGGCCTGCTCGCCGTCGTCGATGACATTCTGACCGCCGCCCTCAAGGCGAGCGCAAAGACCGCCGGAGTCGTGATCGATGACGCCGCCGTCACTCCGCAATACGTTCAGGGTCTGACGCCCGCTCGCGAGCTGCCGGTCGTCTGGAAGATCGCACTGGGAAGCCTCGTCAACAAGTTCGTCATCATCATTCCGATTGCGCTGCTTCTCACGGCGTTCGCGCCCTGGGTGCTGCCGTTCCTGCTCATCATCGGTGGCACGTACCTGTGCTTCGAGGGGGCTGAGAAGGTCACCGAGTGGTTCGGCGTGCACCACGGAGAGGGCGACGAAGAGCAGAAGACCGAGAAGAACCTCGTCTTCGGTGCGATCCGCACCGACCTCATCCTGAGCACCGAGATCATGCTTATCGCACTCGACAGCCTCGACCCCGACTTCGGCATCTGGCTCACTCTTGGCGCGCTCATCGTGATCGGCCTGGGCATGACCCTGCTGGTCTACGGAGCGGTCGCCCTGCTGGTGAAGATCGACGACATCGGGCTGCGTTTTATGAAGAGCGCGTCTCGGGGTGTGCGCCGCTTCGGAGCCCGCATCGTTGCCGCGATGCCCGCGGTCTTTCGGGTCATCAGCATCGTCGGCACCGTCGCCATGCTGTGGGTCGGAGGCCACCTGGTGATAGCGAATATGGCCGAAACGTTCTGGCACGGACCGTACGACCTGGTGCACGTGATCACGCACGCCGTCGAGGCCGCGGGCCCCGTTGTGGTCTGGCTCGCCGACACCGCGGCGTCGCTTGTGTTCGGGCTGGTGCTCGGCATGATCATCGTCGCTATCCTCATGGCAATCTCGCGCCTGCGGAACCGCAACCAGCCGGCATCCGCCGCCCACTGATGACGCGGCTCATCCGACGATCAAGCGAACGAGTCGTTAGTGCTGCCACAGCGTGAGCTTCTGCGGGTTCATCGCGATCCAGACGTCGGCGATGTGAGGGGCGCCCGACTCGCTCTGCCGCACGTGAAGGTTGAGCACTCCTGCGACGGCGTCACCGGTGCCAGGCCCGAAACGCAGCGCGATACCGTCGCCCGTGAGCTCGGCTGCGACCACCGTGTCGGGCTCCTTCTCCATGATCCCGAGCAGAAAACGCGCCACGTTGAGCGCCCCGCGCACGGGCTTGCGGGCCGCCGAGACGAATCCGCCGCCGTCTGAGCGCAGCTCGACCGCCGGATCGAGCACGGCGGTGAGGGCCGCTAAGTCGCCACCTCGGCAGGCCGCGACAAAAGCCTGCACGACCTCGTCGTGCACGGCAGTCGATACCCGACCCGCCCGGCGCTCGCGTACGTGGCGCCGAGCCGATGTCGCCAACTGGCGGCACGCATCCGGTGTTCGACCGACGATGTCGGCGATCTCGCCGAACGGCACCGCGAACACGTCGTGCAGCACGAACACCACGCGTTCGGCCGGACTCAGCGACTCGAGCACGACGAGCAGGGCGGTGCTCACCGACTCGTCGAGCTCGACGCGGCCGATTGGGTCGGTGAGTACTTCGCGTGGCTCTCCGAAGAGCTCCGACACGCGGCCCTGCGGCACCGGCTCGGGCAGCCATTCACCGACGTACTGCTCGCGCCGCACGCGGGCGCTGCCCAGTTCGTCGAGACAGATCCGGCTCGTCACGCGGGTCAGCCAGGCCGCAGGCGAATGGATGCGCTGACGCTCGTCGTCGCCCTGCTTGTGCCAGCGAAGATACGCTTCCTGCACCGCGTCTTCTGCGTCGGCGAACGTGCCGAGCATACGAAAAGCCATGCCGAGCAGGCGGGGGCGCTCGCGTTGCACCTCATCGGCCTGGGCGAGTGTCATGCACATCAGTATGCCGCGACCTCACATTCGTGAGGGCTGCGTCGTCATAGGGGTGCGACGGCGACAATTCGACCCGTCGCACCAACCGAAAGGAACACCGTTCGATGAGAATCGCCATAGCCGGAGCCACAGGAGCGGTCGGTGCACACGTCGTCGACGTCGCCCGCCGACGAGGCCACGATGTCGTCGCTTTGAGTCGCTCCCAGGGGGTCGACCTGCTCGACGCGTCAGCCGTCGCCCGGGCCCTCGTCGGCGCAGAAGCGGTGATCGATGTCTCGAGCATCGCGACGACCTCGGGAGCGGCCTCGACGGCGTTCTTCGAGACATCCACTGCAAATCTTCTGGGCGGTGGCGCGGCCGCAGGCGTCGCGCACCACGTAGCGCTGTCGATCGTTAACGCCGACAGGGCGCCGTCCGGGTACTACGCCGGCAAGGTGCGGCAGGAGCGCCTCGTGAGCGAGGGCCCCGTTCCCTGGTCGATTCTGCGCGCCACGCAATTCCATGAGTTCGCGGGGCAGATCTACGATCGCGGACGTATCGGTCCACTTCATGCTGTGCCCATCATGCGCACCCAAACTGTGGCCGCCGCCGAGGTCGCCGAGCGGCTCGTCGAGTTGGCCGAATCGGATGCGCGGGGCCGGGCACGCGATCTCGCCGGCCCCCGCGAAGAGCGGCTCATCGACCTCGTGCGATCGTATGCGTCGGCGGAGGGGCTACGTGGACCGATCGTCTCGGTTCCGCTGCCGGGAGAGATGGGTGCGGCCATGCGCAGCGGCGCCCTGCTGCCGGGGCCTGAAGCCGAGCTCAGCACGCAGACCTTCGATGAGTGGCTGCGCGCTCGATAGACCGTTCGCTTTTGTGGCCGGGTTCTGCGCAGGGCGTATGCTCACGAACATGTCTGACACAACGGATGTGATCGGTGGCGCTGATGCCCCGATCGCGCTCACCACGGCGCCCGGTTCCTCTTCGTATTCGATGCACCGAGAGGGGGAGACCCTGATCTGCACGGTCGGTTCGACGAAGCTCTCCTACCAGCTGCGTGCGGTCGACGACCTGCATCGCTGGCTTCTGGAGCAGGGCGACTGGGTGCCTCTCGGCGGCGCCGACGAGAACAAGCCTGCAGCCCCTGGAAGCGTCGAGGCTTTCGGTCGCGACGAGTCCAACCCCGTCGGGGGCTGGTACGGGTTGCGACGCGGATATCGTGGCCGCTTCGGGGTCTATCTGCCGCCTCTGCTCGAGCACCTCGGCCTCGTCGAACTCGAACACGGGGCCCGCAACAATCGCGTGCGCGCTGTGGACGACGCAAGCTGACCCGAACGAACCTGGTGGCGGCCTCGTTGCCGCCTTCTTGCCTTTTGCGCAAGAGTTCATGCGATAGAGCAAATGCACGCTTAGCGTGGAACTCATGAATCACACGCATCCATCCTTGGCCTCCGCCTACAGCACCGAATCAGCAGATGACGCCGTCGATGTCGTCGTCGTCGGGGGCGGTGCAGCCGGTCTTGCCGCGGCGATCGCGCTCGCCCGCTCTCGCCGCAGCGTCGTCGTGGTCGATGCGGGGCAGCCGCGCAATGCTCCGGCCGACGGGGCGCACAACGTGCTCGGCCACGAGGGCATCCCGCCTCTCGAACTGCTCGCTCGCGGTCGAGCCGAGGCCGAAGCCTACGGCGTGCGCATTCTGAACGGTCTGGTGACCGGCGCATCCGGTGCCGTCGATGACTTCACGCTTGAGCTCGACGGCGGGGCGAGCCATCTCAAGGCCCGTCGCGTCGTTCTCGCGACCGGGCTTGTCGACGATCTGCCCGACATTCCGGGAGTACGCGAGGCGTGGGGTCGCAGCGTTCTGCACTGCCCGTTCTGCCACGGGTGGGAGGTGCGCGACCAGCGCATCGCCGTGATCGGACGCAACCAGAACGCGATGCACCAGGTGCTGCTGTTCAGCCAGCTCAGCGACGACGTCACCCTGTTTCTGCACGATGCGCCCGAGCCCAGCGACGAGCAGTGGGAGCAGCTCGCCGCGCTCGGCGTGAGCGTCGTCACGCCGCGAGTTCGGCGGCTCGTCGTCGACGGCTCGCAGGTGCGCGCGGTCGAGGTGGATGGCGGCCGCTCGTTCGAGGTGGACGCGGTCGTCGTCGCGCCCCGGTTCGTCGCGCGCACCGAGCTGTACGAGGCTCTCGGCGGCGAGCGTACGCTCACACCGTTCGGCGAGCAGATCGACGGGGATGCGCGTGGTGCGACGGCCGTGCCCGGCGTCTTCGTCGCGGGGAACACGGGCCAGCCCATGGCGATGGTCGCTGCTGCGGCAGCATCGGGAGTGATGGCCGGAGCAGCTGCGCACGGCGACCTCGCGGCCGCAGACCTAGCCCGGGCCGTCGAGAAGAGGGCGCAACCGTTCTCCGCCGCTATGGAGGCGAAGGCCACCGAGGCGGTTCTCGGCGATCGGCGGCACGGGATCTGAACTCAGCGCGCGGTGAGATGTCGCGGGTGGTGACTTCCTTCTAGTGGAAAGCCACCATTGGCGACACTTCAATTTCTCTCGCGCATGCGTCGCGCATTGATCGCGATTGCTGCAAGGACGAGGGCGATGACACCGGCCGATGCCGCGACGACTGCTTCGGCGTTCGCATGGGCCGAGAGCGGCACCAGCGTCCACGGCAACAGGATGCCCGCCGGTCCCCAGGCTGCGATCGTGCGCCAGGGAGAGCTGTAGCGGAGTGACTCTGCGGTGCTTGCGATGAAGAACAGGCTGATTCCGGCGCTGAGGGAGATCGCTGCGCCCGGTGGCAGGTGGTGTCCGGCGTCGGCGACCGCCGTGCCGAGGGTCGAGGCGAACAGCGTGATGCCGGCCACGAGCAGAAATGGCAGGTACATCACGGTGTCACGAAGTCCGCCGACGCTCCCGCGCAATTGCAATCGCTTCAGTCCGCTCTCGACAGATGACGTGGCGTAGGTGAAATAGAACCAGGCGAGCATCGAGACGGCCGCGAACCCCAGAATGGCGGAGAGACCAGACATCGGCATCCAATGAGCGTCGAGCTCGGCGATGGTGGTCAGGATCGACTCACCGAAGACGATCACGACGAGCAGGCCGACGCGTTCGGCGAGGTGATCGACGTCGAGAGCCTCCCTCAACCACGCTTGTTCGCCGTTGAGGAAGATCAGCAGCACCACCTCGACCGCCACGGCTGCTGCCCACAGCGCGTACTGCCAAGGCGGCGCGACGGCTATCGAGACCAGCCACAGCGCGGCGGGAACGCCGCAGTAGAGAATCGATCGCCACCACGGAGAACCAATTGTGCGGCGATTCATGAGCCACGGCACCGCCCAGATGACCCGGATGACGGCATTGCCGATTGCGAAAGCGCCGGCTCGATCGCCGAGGGCATCCGGAATCGCTGCCGCCATCACGCCGATCGAGAGCATGGCGATGGTGACGGAGATCCAGATGGAGGCTGTGATGCGTGCGCCGAACAGGTTCATCGTGAGGGTCGCGTTCACCCACGCCCACCAGGCGGCGGCCAGAAACCCGACGAAGGCGACGGCATCCATCCACGACGGATCTCCGTGCATCGTGTGGGCGATCTGGCCGATGTAGGCCACGATCACGAGGTCGAAGAAGAGCTCGAGCCAGTGCACCCGCCGACCCATGTGCGCACTCGTCTGTGTCATCGAGATGGCTGACACCTCCTGAGGAAGCAACGGAGCCGGTGAAGGAATCGTTAGGCCGAGCATAGACCGACAACGGCATTCCGCCAGGGCAAAGGGTGGTTTAGCTTATGAGTCATGGCAGACACTTTCGAACAGGCCCAGGCGCGCGTTCTCGCGCTCAACAGTGACGAACTCCCATTCGTCTACCAGGCGGCCCCGTATGGCATCCAGGCCGTGTGGAAGTACGCGGATGTGAAGTGGGCTGCGTTCACGGCTGCCGGTACCATCGACGCCTCTTACGAGTTGCGGGTCACCCTCGACGCCGCCGAAGCGCAGTGGGAGTTCGACGAGACCGACACGCAGAGCGAGTCGAGAATCCAAAGCACGGGCGGAGGCGGATTCAGTATCGGCACGTCGACCTCGACCTTCAAAGGGCGTGAAAGCAAGAAGAGCTTCTCGTTCGGAGTGGGGGCGGCGCGCACCACCGACCGTCAGGGAACCCACGACGGGTTCACGTACGGATACTCGTTCACCACAGACGAGATCAAGCAGCCGCTCATTGCCGCGCTCGAGCAGGGCGGCTGGCAAGCCAAGAAGAAGGGCCTGTTCGGAAAGCTCTTCGGCGGCTGAGTCGCCGAGTAGCCCGCTCAGCGGAAGCGGATATGGTCACAGGTTCTATGTAAGAATCTGCGTATGGATGCAGATAAGACCATGTGTGGCCGAAACCCGGCCAGCCCCTACGTCGAACTCGCCGTGGAGATCTTCGCCATGCTCGCCGACGCTACGAGGGTGAGGATCGTGCTCGCCCTGCGCGACGGTGAGCTCTCGGTGAACACGCTGGCCGACATCGTCGAGAAGTCTCCCGCCGCGGTCTCCCAGCACCTGGCCAAGCTGCGCCTCGCCCGCATCGTCGCGACCCGTCAAGAGGGCACCCGGGTCTTCTACCGCCTCGCCAACGAGCACGCGGCGCGGCTGGTCAGCGACGCGATCTTCCAGGCGGAGCACGCGCTCAGCGACAGCCCCGCGCACCACAGTCAGCCGGATGCCGGGGCGGCCCGCTGATGCTGCGATCCCTGCGGCACATCGGCGTGCAAGCTGCGCTGGCGGCAGCGGTGCTCTTCGGCGCCGGTACGCCTCTGGCCAAGCTCCTGCTCGACGACGACGTCAGCCCGTGGCTCTTGGCGGGCCTGCTGTACTGCGGTTCTGGCCTCGGGCTGGGTCTGTACCGCATCATCCGGCGCGCGCCTCGCGTTCGCATTACCCGGCCCGAGGTGATGCCGCTGGTCGGCGCGATCTTCTTCGGTGGCATCGCCGGGCCGGTGTTGCTCATGTTCGGCCTGTCGAACATGCCGGCCTCGGGCGCATCGCTGCTGCTCAACGCGGAGGGGGTGTTCACCGCGGCCCTGGCCTGGTTCGTCTTCAAAGAGAACTTCGACCGGCGCATCGCGCTCGGCATGCTGGCGATCGTGGCGGGCGCGGTCGCGCTGAGCGTGCCATCCGGTGCCAATCTCGGCAGCGCACTGCCGTCGCTGGCTATTCTCGGCGCCTGCCTGAGCTGGGGTCTCGACAACAACCTCACCCGCAAGATCGCGCTGAACGATGCCACATGGCTTGCCGCGGTCAAGGGCGGGGTGGCCGGCCCCGTCAACCTCGCGCTCGCGTTCTCGCTCGGCGCGCAGCTGCCCGGCCCCTTCAACATTGCCGGTGCCATGGTCGTCGGCCTGTTCGCCTATGGAATCAGCCTGGTGCTGTTCATCGTCGCGATGCGCCACGTGGGCACCGCGAGGGCCGGCGCCTACTTCTCGATCGCGCCCTTCTTCGGCGCGCTGCTCGCAATGACGCTGGGAGATCCCCTCACCTGGCCGGTGATCGTGGCGGCCCTCCTGATGGCCGTCGGCGTGTGGCTGCACCTCACGGAGAGGCACGAGCATGAGCACACCCACGAGGCGATCACGCACACGCACTGGCATACCCATGACGAGCATCATCAGCACAACCACGAGCCGGGCCAGGAGGTCGGGGCCCGCGGCTGGCACACGCACGAACACACCCACGAGCCGATCACGCACACTCACGAGCACTACCCCGACAGCCACCACCGGCACGGGCACTAGGGCACTAGGGCACTAGGGCCATAGGGCTCTGGGGCCGGAGCCGGGCAGAAAGACCGGGCCTGGCCCTAGACCACGCCGGATGCCCCCAATAGGGCTCCGACCGAATAGGTCGCGATCAGGGCCAGGGCTCCACCGAGCACGACTCGCGTCACCGCGCGGATCCGGGAGCTGCCGCCGATCTGCGCCGAGACCGCACCGGTGATGGCGAGGGCCACGAGCACGGCGATAAACGTCACCGGTACGCGCCACGCAAGCGGCGGAAGCAGGATGGCCAGAAGGGGCAGTATCGCTCCGATAGTGAAGGCGGCCGCGGAGGCAGCGGCAGCGTGCCACGGGCTCACCACGTCGGTCTCGTCGATGTTCAGCTCTGCCGACAGGTGCGCCGCGAGGGCGTCGTGCTGGGTGAGCTCGACGGCGACCCGACGTGCCGTCTCCTCGCTGAGGCCCTTCGCGCGGTACAGGCCGGCGAGCTCCTCGAGCTCCTCCTCCGGCATCTCCTCGAGCTCCTTGCGCTCCTTCGCGATGAGGGCCCGTTCGCTGTCGCTCTGGCTGCTCACCGACACGTACTCTCCGAGCGCCATCGAGATCGCTCCACCGACCAGGCCGGCGATGCCCGCTGTGAGGATGGGCCCCGAGTCGCTCGTGGCGCCGGCGACGCCGACCACGATCGAGGCGACGGAGACGATGCCGTCATTGGCGCCGAGCACACCGGCGCGAAGCCAGTTGAGCCGCTGGGCGAGGCCGCCGCGGTGAGGTTCGTTGTCGTGGGCGGGGGCATCCGGCACTGCGCTATCGGACGCCGCGGCGCCGCTGGGGATTTCGGTGGACATGGTGCTCACCTAAGCACTCTCTCCCCGCCCGAACAACGTCGGTAAGCCTCACCACACCGCTCGACCAGCTGCTCCGCTGTCCGCGCCTGTTCGGAGCATCCGCTACTGATCGTCCGGGCGCGGATGCACCGAGGAGGCGCGGATACTGCCGATGGCACCGGCTAAGAATTCTGGAAGAAATCGAGCGGATCGTTGTCAACATCGACCACGCCGACCCCATCGAAACGAGAAGAGCCGTGACCCTTCGAACCGCCTCCGGAACCTCCGCCTCCGGCGCGTCGCCGACCGCGCGCCGGGCCGTCGCCGTGAACCGCGACCGAGCGGTGCGCATCCGGCGCCGTCTGCGTGCCGCCGACCTTATGGTCATGCTCTGCTGGGTGTCGGTCGCGTTGTCGGTGAGCCTGTGGCTCGCGTATGGCGGCGCAGCCCAGGTCACCGATGTCGCCTCGGCCCTCACCGCCGGCGGCATCGTGTCGGGGCTGGTCGGCACCGACCTGATTCTCGTGATGCTGGTGCTCGCCGCCCGACTGCCGGTCATCGACCGGGTCGTGGGGCAGGATGCGGCCATGGCCTTGCACCGTCGGCTCGGCAAGCCGGCGCTCTATTTGATCCTGGTGCACGGCGTGCTGCTCACAATCGGGTACGCGCTCACCGACGGTTCGAGCGTCATCGCCGAGACGATCTCGCTGTTCTCGGGGCCGGACATGGCGCTGGCATACCTTGGGCTCGCCCTGTTGATCGCGGTCGTCGTGACCTCGCTCGTCGCTGTGCGTCGCCGCTTCTCCTACGAGGCCTGGCATCTCGTGCACCTGCTCAGCTACGCGGCCGTGCTCGTGGCGCTGCCGCACCAGCTGAGCGTGGGCGGAGTGCTCGCCGACGGCACGCTGCAGCGCGTCTACTGGATTGGCCTCTACGTGCTCGCCTTCGGATCGATCGCCCTCTTCCGCTTCATCCTGCCGACGCTGGCCAGCCTGCGTCACGGCATCCGGGTGGCCGGCATCGAGCCCGTCGCCCCCGGGGTGGTGTCGCTGCACCTGAAGGGTCGGCAGCTCGACCGCCTGCGGGTGGAGGGCGGGCAGTACGCCGTCTGGCGCTTCTGGACCGGCTCCACGTGGTGGCACGCGCATCCCATCTCGTTCTCGGCCGTGCCGACCGCCACCTCGGCCCGCATCACGGTTCGCGAGCTCGGGGCTGGCAGCGCGGCGCTCGGACGCGTTCGCGTCGGAACCCGGGTGTGGTTCGAGGGGCCCTACGGAGTGTTCACCGACGCACACCGCGTGGCGCCGAAGATGGCTGTGGTCGCGGCCGGCATCGGCATCACGCCCATCCGGTCACTGCTCGAGCACGCCTCGTTGCAGCCGGGCGAGGCGACCGTGCTGCTGCGCGCAACCGACCCCTCTCAGACCTACCTCTGGAACGAGGTCGCCGGGCTGCCGAGCATGAGCGGCAACTCCGTCTACACGATGCTCGGCGCCCGCCCGCACGGACTGGCCACGTGGATGTCAGCCGAGGCGATCGCTCGCGGCGTGACCATCGCTTCGGCATTCCCCGAGCTCCTGTCCTCTGACCTCTACGTCTGCGGTCCCCAGTCGTGGGCCGACCTGGTGGTGAGGGACGCGCGTGCCCACGGGCTGCCCGATGCCCAGATCCACATCGAGAGGTTCGACTGGTGAGGGTCCGAGCGCTTGCCGCGAGCATCCTGTCGTCAGCGGCCGTGCTGGCCGTCGGCTGGCAGCTGGGCGGCCAAGGTCAGGTCCAGGTCGCACCGGATGCCGCGGCTCCCGCGGCGTCGGCTGCTACAACGGCCGCACCGCAGGCCCCTTCCGCGGCGGCATCGACCCCGACGGCCGCGGCTCCGACCGCCGCCACCCCGACTGCGGCGGCGACCGCCCCCGTCGCCGCCGCGCCGACGGCATCCGGCACCTTCACGGGTTCCGTTTCACGCACCCGCTACGGCAACGTGCAGGTGCAGATTACGGTCGCCAACGGCAGCATCACCGATGTCACGGCCCTGCAGCTCACGAACGACGGCGGAAAGTCCGTCTCCATCAGCAACAGGGCCGCGCCAGTTCTGCGCACAGAGGTGCTCAAGGCTCAATCCGCGAACGTGCAGAGTGTGTCGGGTGCGACGTACACCAGCGAGGGATATCTGTCTTCGCTGCAGTCGGCGCTCGATCAGGCGGGCTTGTGATGGGACTTCACATCTTCGACACGATGGGCACGACGGTGAGCCTGAACGTCGCCGGTGCTCTGCCGAACGCGTCGACGCTCGCGGAGGTGGAGGAGGCCTTCGTCGACATCGATCGCCGGTTCAGCCTCTATCGTGACGACTCCGAGCTCAGCCGTATCGCCCGCGGCGAGCTCCCCCTGACGCGCGCAGACGCCGAGGTGCGGCAGAGCTACGCCGATGCCCTGGACTGGGCGCGCCTCACGGGCGACGCCTTCACTCCGCACCGGCCGGACGGGGTGATCGACCTTTCCGGGCTGGTGAAGGCCACGGCGATCGACCGTGCCGGGCGTGTGCTCGAGGCGGCGGGAGAGGTGAACTGGCTGATCAACGCGGGCGGCGACATTCTTTTATCCGGAGAGAGCAACGTGGGCGGCAGCCGTGAGCCGTGGCGCCTCGCCATCATCGACCCGCAGGACCGACAAGGCCTGCTCTGCCTGCTCGACGTCACTGGAAGCAGGAGCGCCCTGGCCACCTCGGGTACGGCGGAACGCGGCGAGCACGTGTGGAGGGCATCCGGCGATCATCGGCGAGACGGTCACCGGCCCGACGAGCGCTTGCCGTTCGTGCAGGTCTCGGTTCTCGCCGACGACATCGTGACCGCGGATGTTCTGGCGACGGCCATCCTCGCCGGCGGCCCGGAGCGCAGCGACGACGTGCTCGACCGCTTCGACGTCGACGTGCTCACCGTCGACGGTCGGGGCGAGCTGACCGCCTCGCCCGGCTTCCGCCGTGCCGCGGGGTTGCTGACCGCGTGAGCGCAGATACTGCGGCCGCGAGCGTCACGGATGCGGCTGCCTATACTGCAAACATGTCCACCCGCCCGCGGCTGCTGCTCGTCGAGGACGACGCGCGGCTGCTGCAGATGCTCGAGCAGCTGCTCGGCGCCGAGGGGTACGACGTCGTCGCCGCGCGCGACGGCCAGCGGGCCCTGCACGAGGGACTCACGCAGACCTTCGATGCCATCGTGCTCGATCGGGGGCTCCCCGTGATCGAGGGACTCGACGTTCTCACGCGCCTGCGCGCTCGCGGCGTGCTTGCGCCTGCGCTCATCCTGTCTGCGCTCGGCAACCCGGCGGACCGGGTCGAAGGACTCGATCGCGGAGCCGAGGACTACCTGGCCAAGCCGTTCGACATCGACGAGCTGCTCGCCCGCATCCGGGCCCTGCTGCGACGGCACACGAATACAACGCCGATGCTCGCGCTGCCCGACGGTGCCCTCGACGTGGGCAGTAGAACGGTGACCACAATCCAGGGCGCGCTCGTCGTCTTGTCAGAGCGGGAATCCGATCTACTCGAGCGACTCGCGCGCAGACCACAACAGGTGTTCGAGCGCGCCGATCTGCTGTCGAATGTGTTTCCCGACGCCGACGACATCGGTGTCGTCGACACGTATGTGCACTATTTGCGCAAGAAGCTCGGCCGCTCGAGCATCAGCACCGTGCGGGGAATCGGTTACCGACTCGGGCAGCTGCCGTGAGGCTCCGCCGCCCGCGCGCATCGTCGGTCGACGACCTGCGCGGGGCCTCCCTCCGACTCACCGCTCAGTTCACGCTGCTCGTGCTTGTTCTTCTCGCCGTGGTCGGCGCGATCGTCTTCGTGATCGTGAGCCGCAGCGTCGACGAGTCGAACCAGCGGGCTCTCGTGGCAGCGACCCAGATCGATTCGGGCCGGGATGCGCCGGCCGGCACGTTCGTCACCATGATCGACGGCCACAGCGGTGGGCAGGTGCAGACGTCCGAGACCCTGCCCGACGGACTGCTGGATGCCGACGCTCTGCGCTCCGTCGCCGCGGGAGGACCCGATGTGCGCGAGCAACGCACCGTCGCGGGGCAGAGCTACCTGATGCTGACGACCTCGTCGACTGGCGACCGCAACAGTGATCGTGTCGTGCAGGTCGCGCTGAGCCAGCACGAGAGCGAGGAGGAGCTCAGCAGGCTGGCATCCGCTCTTCTCGTCGGTGGTGCCGTGGCCGGAATTCTGGCCTTCGCCGCGGCCTACGTGATGGCCAGGCGTTCCATGAAGCCGCTCGCCGATGCCCTGGCGCTGCAGCGGCGATTTGTGGCGGATGCGAGCCATGAACTGCGCACGCCGCTGACGCTGCTGAGCACGCGCGCTCAGCTGCTGCGCCGCGACGCGAAGAACATGAGCCCGACCGCCGCGGCCTCGGTCGACGAGCTTGTCGACGACACCAAGGCCCTCTCCGAGATCCTTGACGATCTACTCATCGCAGCGGACCCCCGCAGCGTCGCAGAGCCGACGCCGGTCGACCTCGCCGCCATCGCCGACGAGGCCGTGGCGCTTCTCGGTGCCGACGCGGCGGGCCGCTCCCTGGTGCTCGTTCGAACCGGCAGTTCGGTGCCGGTGATCGTCAGTGGTTCTCGGGCTGCGCTCCTGCGGCTCGTCATCGCTCTAGCGACCAACGCGCTCGACCACGCGCGCAGCTCGGTCTCGGTGCAGGTTGCGATCGAGAAGGGGCTGGCGGTCGCCCGAGTCATCGACGACGGGTCGGGCTTCGCCCCGGACGTTGCGGCCACCGCGTTTGAGCGTTTCGCGAGCGGGCGGGGCCGCGGAGCCGTCGTGGTGCCCGCTTCGGGCATCCGGCACTACGGCCTCGGGCTGGCGATCGTGGCAGAGATCACCCGTCGGCATTCCGGAACCGTGTCGATCGACACCTCGTACAAAGGAGGCGCGGTCGCCTGTGTTTTCCCGCTGGCGGTATCGCCGACCGAGTGATGGCGGTCGATGCGGCCAGGCTCGCGCCGACGGGCACTACTGGCTCGTACCCCCTCGCGAGCGGACGAGTCCCACTGCGACCAGCGCCGCCGCCAGCGCGGTGAGCGTCACCCCCGCGATCGTCACGGCGGTCTCGAACTGGGTCACCTGCGTCCGGCTCCAGTCGGCGGCAGTGATGCTGCCGCTGAACAGCGCCGCGAGCAGCGTGCCCGTCACCGCGATGCCGATGGCGGTGGCCAGCTCACTCGAGGTGTCGACGAGTGCGGCGCCCATCGACGTGCGCGTCTCTGGAAGCCCTTTCAAGACGTTCGTGCCCGCGACGACGCCGACCACGCGCATCCCGGCCGCGACCAGCACGAGCGCCACGAGGATCCAACCGTAGCCGAAGCGGCCGAGCAGCCCGAATACGGCGAGCCCCGACACGACCGCGGCGGCGCTGGCGAAGGCTGCGCGATCGAGCCCGACCTTCTGAACGAAAGGGCCGACGAACCGTCCGCTCGCGAGCAGCACCGCAACCTGGGGCAGCATCGCGACAGCCGCCGCGGCGGGCGGCCAGCCCCACGCGAATTGCAGCTGCAGTGTGACGAGGTAGCTCAACCCCGCCACCGCGAGCCCGGCCGCAGCCTTGTATGCGAGTCCGCTCGAGACCAGGGGCAGCGCGAGCAGGTTCAGGTCGAGCAGGGGAGCTCGCGCCATCCGCTCTCGCAGAACGAACCCAGCGGCCGCGGCGAGCGTTGCGGCCGAGCCGGCCCACGGCATCCACGACCCCGCGCCGACCTCGACGAACAGCGTCGGGGTGACGAGCGCGAGAACGATGGTGGATGTTCCGAGCACGGCTCCCCACATATCGATCGGCTCGTGATGGCGGTCGGCCCGGTCGTCTGCCGCGATGCCCGCGCGGATCCCCCCGAAGGCGAGAGCGGCGATCGGCACGTTGATCAGCAGCAGAATCTGCCAGGGGACGACAGCAAGGGCGAGGCCTCCGGCGGTGGGTCCGACGGCGAGCCCGACGAGGCCCGCGGTGGAGATGACGGTGATGGCGCGAACGCGCAGGTCGTCTGTGTCGAAGAGGCGAAAGGCGAGAGCCATCGAGCCGGGAGTCGTCATCGCAGCCGCGATGCCCATGGCCGCGCGAACGGCGATGAGCTGCTCGGTTGTGGTGACGAACAGCGTGGCCAGGCTTGCGAGGGCCAGAACGGCAAGGCCGACGAGCATCACGCGGCGGCGTCCGAAGCGGTCGGCCACTGCACCGAACAGCAGCATCAGCCCTCCGAAGGCGACCGAGTACGCGCCCGTGACCCACTGCAGGCCGGCGGTTGTGGAATCCAATTCGCGGCCGATCGTGGGCAGCGCGACATTGAGAATCGAATTGTCGAGCATCTCGAAGAGAAAGACTGCCGAGAGTCCGGCGAGAGCGATCCACGCCTCACGCAGGGTTCGAGGTGACCGGCGGGTGGTGGTGGTCATAGAGACACTCCTTCATTACGAAGAAGTGGCGACTCACTCGAGACCGCGTGTCTGCGCTGACCACGTGGGGCGGCCGAGCGTTTTTACCTCAGATAGAAGAACCGTATACCCGGTACTTGGTGAGGCGAGCGTTCTCATACGATGTTCCGCAAAGTGCTATGTTCCTCGTTATGAGGAACATGGCTCGAATGGAAACGCGGCTCGTTCAGCCATTCATCTCCGACCTGGAGAAACTGAATCCGGGAAGTCGTGTGGAATGGCGCGACGGACAGCAGGATACGGAGTTCGACGGTCGACTCATGTGGAAGGTATCCAGCGCTGAGTTGTCGCTGGACGTGGAGATAAAGTCTCGCAGCGTCACCTCGCGCGAAGACGTGCGTCGTATCGTCGGTGGTCGACTCGGGGAGAACGCGATTCTCCTTGCGGCCTTCATCTCGCCCGCCGCATGTGACGAACTTCGGCTGGCCGGATGGTCTTACTGGGATGGGACAGGCAATCTGCTTATTCGGAGCAGCGAACCCTTCGTGTGGGTGGAAAGGTCTGGAATGACACGAAACCCGAATCCAGACAAGCCAGAGGGGAGGAGGCTGCTTCGATCTCTGAAAGGCCAAGCAGCGTCGGTGGTCGTCGTCAGACTGCTCACCGAAGGGCGAGCGGCTTCGGCTCGAGAGTTGTCGAGGCAGACAGGCGTGGGCGTAGCCACCGTAAGCCGGGTGCTCGAGTTGCTTAGAGGAGAACAATTGCTTGAGGAGACGAATGGAGGCCCGGTGGTTGTCCGTGACGCGTCGACGTTGGCCGCACGCTGGACTCAGGACTACAGCTTCACGAATACCTTCAAAGCTCGCCGCTACTTCTCTCTCTTGGGCGAAGAGATTGCCCGAGAACGCTTGCACATGGCGGACTTCGACTATGCGCTCACCGGGGTCGAGGCTGCGAATGACTACCTCGGTTCGGCAGGACGAATCGGCGCGCTGCCGCCCAGTGAGACGTGGATCTATGTTTCCGACGGAGCTGCTGCCGAGCGCACGATGCAGTTAATGGCCGACCCACGAGGGAGCATCGTGATCGCAGAATGCGGCTTTCTGTCACAAGAGCGAGAAGGAGTGCGAGTCGCAGGCAACCTCCGCTTCGCGCGGCCGTGGCGTACCGCGGGTGATCTCTTGTCGGCTCGTGGAAGAACTGCGTCCGTTGGCTTGGAGCTCGCTGAGACCCTCGATCGCGAAAGAGTGTGATGACCGACGTGACCCGATTCAGCCCCGAGTACGTCGCCGCAAGGCGAGTTCTGCTGGACGCGCTGATTCTTATGCGTGAACAATTGGATGCACTCGTGCTCGTCGGGGCGCAGGCCGTTTACCATCACGCACCACTAGGTGACTCGCGCCCGACGTATACGACAGATGCCGACCTCGCCATAGATCCCGACCTGCTCGCGAGTGTTCCGGACCTCGGGCGCGAACTTTCGGCAGCGGGGTTCGTGCTCGATGCGCATGGAAATCCCGGTCATTGGATCTCGCCCGATGGAATCGTGATCGACCTGATGGTCCCGGCGGGTTCCCTGCCGTCGAGCAAACGGCGCACTGCTCCGCTTGACGGGCAGGATCGAAGTACTGCGCGAAGTACTCGGGGTCTTGAGGCGGCGCTGCACGACAACTCGCCTGCGGAGATCGTCGCATTAGATGCAACCGATCCACGCCGAGTCACGATTCGCGTAGCGGGCCCGGCCGCGCTCGTCATCGCCAAGTCCATCAAGATCCGCGAAAGACTTGATGCGGGCAATGCCGACCGAATAGTTACGAAAGACGCTGGCGACTTATTGAGGCTGCTTCGCAATGTGCCTCCGGTCGATCTGGGCGCCCGACTCAATGGCTTGGTTCGTCACGATGGTCTGCGTGAGCAGATCGCAGATGTGGTCACGTGGCTGCATACACAATTTGATGGACAACAATCGACACCCTTGCTTCGGCTGGTATCTCAGGAGCTCGATGGTATCGAGCCTGCTGCCCAGTCCGAGCAATCCCTTCGGCTACTGGGAGGGCAGCTTCTGTCTGCCTACAGTGCGATGGACGCGTGAGGATTCGCGCCGAAGCCGCTCGGATTCCGTTAGGACACCTTCACTGCCCATGGCCACCGGCGTAGACCTGCATCTGTGACCCTCACTTCTCTTCTTCCGTCGCTCAGAAAAAGCATCCCCGACCCGTTCGTCATCGACCGCTGGCCCGAGTGGACGCACCTCACCACCACCGATGTCGTCGTCTCCGGAGTGTCGCTGCTGCGCCTCGTCGAACTCTGCGACACCCCGTGTGTGCACATCGCGGCGGCCGTGGTGCCCGGCACTCACGGCCATCCGTCAGACACCGAGCAGTCGTCGGTCGTCGTCGCTCGGGTCGTCGAGGTCCGGCTCGACGGTACGTTGATTCTGGATGCCGACATCGCGCGCGTGCAGGCTCATGCGTCGGAGGCGCGCCTCATAGGCCGTGCGTCGACACAGCACTCCGTGCCCTTCTCGCTCTCTGAGGAGCAGTCTGCGGTGCTGCCCGCCGACCTCCGCACCGGCGACCTCATCGCCATCCCGTGCCGCGGTGCCGTCTGCCGTCGTCAGCTCAGGTCGAGCACCATCTCGACCTCGTTCTGCGTGCGGTCGAGGGGATAGGGGATCGTTTCGCCCGTCTCGACGTAGCCGCGTCGCGTGTAGAACGCGCGTGCTCGTGGGTTGTCCTCGTGCACGTGCAGGCGCAGGTTGCCATCGGGAACGGCGGCGCGCGCCCATGCCTCCACCTCGTCGAGCAGCGCATCCGTGAGGCCGAGGGCCGTGCCGCGCCAGGCGGGCGTGACGTACACGCTCACGAGCATCGCGTCGCCGTGCCCGTCGAGGTAGGCGCTCATGGTGCCGAGCCAGTGGCCGCTCGACGTGTCGATCGCGGCGAGCCCCACGCTGCCCTCGCGCGCCGCGCGCGCGGCACGGGAGCGCCACTCCGTCTCTTGCTCATGGGCTGCGTTGTCTAGTGTCTCGAGAAAAGCCAGGGGAGTGTCCGCGAGCATCTCGAGGCGCAGCGTGCGCAACTGTGCCCAGTTGTCCTCGGTTATGCGATCGATCCTGAATCCCGATTCCATCGGGCCAGGGTAGCGGGGTGCAGACGACGAGCGATAGCCGGGCGGCCCGGGTGCGTGCGTTACGGGCGCAGGCGCCGGATGCGGATGGGTCCGCGGGCCGTCCTCAGGTCGACCGGCTCGCCGCCCTGCGTGATCTCGACCTCGCCGCGGGCGACGAGACGTGCCGCCGCGCTGCGCGACGCATCCATCAGATCGCGCCAATCGTCGCCGCCGACGGCGCGCGCGGCATCCGACGGACAGATCGTCGAGGTGGGCGCGCGCCGATCGAGCAGGTCAAGAATTGTCTGCTCCAGGTTCCGGTCGATGTCGGACGGCGGCGACTCGGGGGCAGGGGCGGCGCACATGGGTCAAGTCTCTCTGCGCTCATCCCGCGGAGCAAAGGGGTTGCCATGGCGGCTGCGAGTGCGCTCGCCGCAATGCGCTCGATTCAACGGCACTGTCGCGACTTTGACAATCATTATCAATAAGGCTATTTTCGAGAAGACCCGAATTGCACCCGAATTAGAACGGCTCACCCCACCCGTGAAAAAACTCCTCTCTCTTACTGCCCTCGCGGCGGCCACCGCGCTTGTGCTCTCCGGCTGTGCGTCCGCATCCACCGATGCCGGCGCGACCGACGAACCGACCAACGATTCTGGCGTGCGTATCGTCGCGTCGACCGATGTCTACGGTGACATCGCCAAGCAGATCGGCGGCGACAGGGTGAGCGTGACCTCGATCATCGATGACCCCGACAAAGACCCGCATGAGTACGAGGCAGACGCTCGCACGCAACTGTCGCTCTCGAAGGCCCAGCTGGTGATCGAGAACGGCGGTGGCTACGACGACTTCGTCGACAAGATGCTCGCCGCCGCCGACAACAAGATCGCTCCGGTGCTCAACGCCGCCGACATCTCGGGCTACGACCAGGAGCCCGCCGACGGCGAGTTCAACGAGCACGTCTGGTACGACTTCCCGACCGTGCAGAAGCTCACCGACGAACTCGTGAATCAGCTCAGTGCAATCGACCCCGACGGCACCAAGACCTATGAGGAGAACGCCAAGACGTTCGAAGGTCAACTCACCGCACTGGAGCAGCAGGAGAAGGACATCAAGGCCTCGTTCGACGGTGCAGGTGCCGCGATCACCGAGCCCGTGCCGCTCTACATGCTCACCGCCGCAGGCCTCGTCAACAAGACACCGGGCGCCTTCAGCGAGGGGATCGAAGAGGGCACAGACGTTGCCGCCGACGTTCTCAAGCAGACCACCGATCTGTTCTCCTCCGGTGCAGTCAAGGTGCTCGTCTACAACGAGCAGACATCGGGCGCCCAGACCGAGCTCGTGCTGACCGCTGCGAAGGACTCCAAGATCCCCGTCGTTCCCGTCACTGAGACGCTTCCCGCCGGAACCGACTACATCAGCTGGATGACGACGAACCTCAACGCGCTTCAGAGCGCGCTCAGCGGCAAGTAGTCTTCACCGAGTGAAGATCTTCGGGGCGAAGTCGGCGCGAGCCCGCGCAGGAGCCGCGCCCTCGCCCCGCAACGCCCCACGACACGTCGTGCTGCGCGTGCGGGGCGGTGCGCTCCAATTCGGCGAGCGCCGGCTGTGGCACGACCTCGACTTCGACGTTCGTGCGGGCGAGTTCATCGCCGTGCTCGGGGCGAACGGGTCGGGCAAGTCCAGCCTGCTCAAGGTGATTCTCGGCCAGCAGCAGCTCAGCGCCGGAACGATGGCCTTCGAGGGTTCTCCCGTCACCCGAGGCAACCGCCGTATCGGGTACATTCCGCAGCAGAAGCTGGCCGACGAAGGCGCTCCCCTTCGCGGCCGCGACCTGGTCGCGCTCGGCGTCGACGGCCACCGCTTCGGGTTGCCGTTGCCTCGGGCCGCGCGACGCCGCGAGGTCGACGATCTGCTCGCATCCGTCGGCGCATCCGAGTACGCGAATGTGGCGGTCTCGACACTGTCAGGCGGTGAGCAGCAGCGCCTGCGCGTCGGGCAGTCGCTCGCGGGCGATCCGCGCCTGCTGCTCTGCGACGAGCCGCTGCTCTCACTCGACCTCGCCCATCAGCGAGCGGTCTCCGAACTCATCGACACGCATCGCAGGCAGCGCGACCTCGGCGTGCTGTTCGTGACTCACGACATCAACCCCGTGCTCGACATGGTCGACCGGGTGCTCTACCTCGCGGGCGGATCCTTCCGCATAGGAACGCCGGACGAGGTGCTGCGCAGCGAGGTGCTCTCCGAGCTCTACGGCTCTCCCGTCGACGTCATCCGCACGCGCGGTCGCGTGATCGTGGTGGGGGTTCCGGATGCGAGTCACGGGCACGACGGGCATCATCACCACGACGACGACCCGATACTGAACGAGCAGGCCGGCTCGGGCGGCGGAACGCGATCATGAACGGTATCGACTGGGCCGACCTCTGGTCGCAGATCTTCAACTTCTCCGACTACGGCGACTTGATCGTGCTTCTGCAGAACTCGATCATCGCGGGCGCCGTGCTCGGCATCGTGGGCGGCCTCATCGGAGTGTTCGTGATGTCGCGCGATATGGCCTTCGCGGTGCACGGCATCAGCGAGCTCTCGTTCGCCGGTGCATCCGCCGGGCTGCTCTTCGGCATCGGGGTGGTCGAGGGTTCTCTTATCGGCTCGATCGTGGCGGCCCTCATCATCGGCTTCCTCGGCGCGAAGTCGCGCGATCGCAATTCGATCATCGCCGTGCTGATGCCCTTCGGTCTCGGTCTCGGCATCCTGTGTCTGGCGCTCTACCCCGGCCGTAGCGCCAACAAGTTCGGACTGCTCACCGGCCAGATCGTTGCGGTCGACGACCCGAGGCTCAACTCGCTGATAGCCATCTCGATCATCGTCGTGGTCGGCCTCCTCGTGGTGTGGCGCCCGCTCACCTTCGCCAGTGTCGACGCCGATGTGGCCGCGGCACGAGGCGTTCCGGTTCAGACGCTCTCGATCGTCTTTATGCTGCTGCTCGGCCTGGCCGTGGCCGTCTCGGTGCAGGTCGTGGGCTCCCTGCTGGTGCTGTCGATTCTCGTCACCCCCGCCGCCGCCGCGCTGCGGGTGTCGTCGTCGCCGATTGTCGTTCCTCTGCTCAGCATGCTCTTCGCCGTGCTCTCGCTCGTGGGCGGAATCATGCTGGCGCTCGGCGGCTCGGTTCCCATCAGTCCCTACGTCACCACGATCTCGTTCGCTATCTACGTGGTGTGCCGCATCATCGCGGCTTCGAGGGCCCGACGGGGCATCTCGGGGCGAAAACTGGTTGCATTGGATGCCTAGGCGAACGTCGGCGGCTCAGGTTAAGGTTGAGGGGATTTCGGCCATACGTGGCCTCGGAGGTGGATCATGGTCGTGAAGCGCAACACGTGGCAGCGCGAGGCGGTGCGTGCCGCACTCGGCACCCAGATCGGTTTTGTGAGCGCCCAGGGTCTCCACTCCAATCTGCACTCCAGCGGCTCGTACATCGGCCTGGCCACGGTCTATCGTGCGCTGGCCGACCTGGCGAACGAGGGGGAGGCCGACTCGCTGCAGTCGCCCGATGGCGAGAGCCTCTACCGCGCGTGCAGCACTGGGCATCACCACCACCTTATCTGCCGCAGCTGTGGGCTCACTGTCGAGATCGAAGCCGACGAGGTGGAGTCCTGGGCGCGCAAGACGGCCGCGCTGCACGGCTTCTCGCGCCCCGAACACGTTGTCGACATCTTCGGCTTCTGCAACTCCTGCGTTCCGACGCCCGCCGGCTGACCCGGCGCACGCGCGTACTTGCGCGCATCCGCCTGGTCGCCTAAACTTGGTAGTTGGTCGAGTGGCATCTCCACTCGCATGTACGCCAACCCCCACCTGATTCATTTGGGGCAGACGTGTGCCGACAAGCAATCTTGGGTAGAACGCGCGGTAACTTGCGTTTTTCTACGGTAACTATGGAGGAAATCATGGCAGCAACCTGCCAGGTGACCGGCGCCATTCCCGGCTTCGGACACAACATCTCGCATTCGCACCGTCGCACCAAGCGCCGGTTCGACCCGAACATCCAGAAGAAGACGTACTACGTTCCGTCGCTTCGTCGTAGCGTGACCCTGCAGCTCAGCACCAAGGGCATCAAGGTCATCGACGCACGCGGCATCGAGAGCGTTGTCAAAGATCTTCTCGCCCGTGGGGAGAAAATCTAATGGCAAAGCACCAGGACGTCCGCCCCATCATCAAGCTGCGTTCGACGGCCGGCACGGGTTACACCTATGTCACCAAGAAGAACCGCCGCAACAACCCCGACCGCCTCGTGCTCAAGAAGTACGACCCGGTCATCCGCCAGCACGTCGACTTCCGGGAGGAGAGGTAACACATGGCCAAGAAAAGCATGATTGCAAAGAACGAGCAGCGCAAAGTCATCGTCGCTCGCTACAACACCAAGCGCCTTGAGCTGAAGAAGGCTCTCGTCAGCCCGACGTCGACCGACGCCGAGCGCGAGGCTGCCCGCCTCGGCCTGCAGAAGCTGCCCAAGAACGCCTCACCGGTGCGCGTGCGCAGCCGTGACGCAGTCGACGGCCGCCCCCGCGGTGTGCTCACGAAGTTCGGCATCAGCCGTGTTCGCTTCCGTGACATGGCTCACCGTGGCGAGCTGCCCGGCATCACGAAGAGCTCCTGGTAGTCCAGAGCTTCTCGCACTGAGCATCTGAAAAAGGATGTCGGCCCATCGGGTCGGCATCCTTTTTCACGTTTCACAGGTCACGCAGAGCCTCCGAGGCGCGGTAATCCGCGAAATCCCGGCGATCTCTGATACATTCGTCACGGTCAACAGACCAGACGTGTGGCCTACCAAAGGTTTCCACCGTTTCGTTTCTAGAGCTGCTTCACGCAGCACAAGGTCCGAGGAGGACACCCCATGGCTGATAAGTCACTCAACAAGACCGAGCTCGTCGCCCAGGTCGCTGCTGCATCCGGCCAGACGCAGTCCGCTGTCAACGAGGTTCTCGACGCCCTCTTCGCAACGCTCGCGGAGTCGGTCGGCAACGACGTCAAGGTCACCATCCCGGGATGGCTCGCCGTCGAGCGCACCTCGCGTGCAGCCCGCGCCGGTCGCAACCCGCAGACGGGTGAGGCCATCCAGATCGCCGCCGGTCACTCGGTCAAGATCTCCGCTGGTTCGAAGCTCAAGGCTGCCGCCAAGTAGTCTTTTCGATTCTTCATCCTCAGGGGTGTCCGCTACTCGCGGGCGCCCCTGAGGCCGTTAACGGGCTCCCTGTTCCGTGAGCTTGTCGAAGGGGTGCACCGCGACTCGGCGGAGAAGCACCTTTGATCACGCGGGAGGGCGCATCTGCGCCGACTCGATAAGGTGCGGTCGGTGCGCGCTCGCCGGTGGGCGGCGCGCGTCAGCGGGCGAGCGGGCGTCGGGGGCGCAGCGGCGTGCGGGGTGCCGACGTGGGTACGGCACCGGATGCCCGTGCCGGCGACGCGGGCGTGCGCCTGACCGCGGGCGCCAGCGGCTGGCGCGGCGCGCTGTCCGCGGGGCTCGGCGCCAACGATGTCCGCGGTGCGAAGCTCTCGATTCGGGCGATCGCAGCATCGAGGGCCGCCTCGAGGGGAGCCGTCTCCTCGAGCACGCGGCTCACGAGAAGCCCTCCTTGAAGCGAGGCGAGCAGACCGGCAGCGAGCGCGTCGGGATCGGCGTCCGGTCGCAGCGCGCCGGAAGCCTGCATCGCCAGGAGACCGGCTCGAACCGGGGCGAGCCAGAGCCCGAATCCGTCGACAAGCCCGGAACGGGCATCCGGATCGGTGTCGATGAGCTCGCTGGCAAGCGATCCGAGAGGCGACCAGCCGCGGAACCCCCGTCTGCCCGCGTGATCGACCACCGCGTCGCGCCAGGCGCGCAGCGACTCGATGCTGTCGACGGCGGCGAGCTGCGATTGCTCCTCGATGGCGACGACTGCCTCGTGCTCCACGACGGCACGCATCAGCTCGTTCTTGTCGGAGAAGTAGTGGTAGAGCTGCGAGGCGCTGACCTGCGCCTCGGCCCTCACCTCGTCGATGCTCGTGCGGGCGGCGCCGCGCTGCCGAGCGAGGGCGGCCGCGGCTTCCACAATGCGGGCGCGGGTCGCCGCTCCCTTCGCGGTGAGGGCGGGGCGTCGGGCAGGCAGCGTCGCAGTGCTCATGGGCGACGAGTCTAGATCGAGTGGAATGCGGCATCCATTTGCCACGCCGCGTGGGCGCGCACCCCGCGGGCGGGGCGCCCAGGAATGCCGCGTAAAGTTGACGGGTGCCGAGAGTCGTTCGAATCGTAGGTCCTGCCGTGCTCCTCGCGGTCGGTTTCGTGATGCTGCTCGTCGGCCTGCGCATTGCCGGCGGTGCGGATGCGCAACTGTTGCAAGATCCAGGCCCGGTCGTGCGCTACGGCATTCCGGTCACCAAGATGATCGTGAACCTCGGCGCTGCGGGAGTGCTCGGCGCTCTGATGCTCGCTGTCTTCGCGTTGCGCTCAGACAAGCCCGAGTTCAATCGGGCCCTCGACGTGGCTGCGGGCTCAGCTGCCATTCTCACCGTGGCTTCGGCAGCCACGGGGTTTCTCACCTTTCTGCAGCTCACGGTCAAGTCGGTGCGGTTCGACAATTCCTACGGCGAGCTGCTCGGTCAGTTTCTGACCCAGGTCGAGATCGGTCAGGCGTGGCTCATCACAACGCTGATCGCGGCCGCCATCACTGTTCTCTGTTTTGCGGTGCGCAATGTCACGGCCCTCGTCTTCGTGGGGGTGCTCGCGGTGGTGATGCTCGTGCCCATGGCGCAGCAGGGCCACGCAGCCGGAACAACAGGCCACGACGCCGCGATCACGGCGCTCGGACTGCACCTCGTGTTTGCTGCGGTCTGGCTCGGCGGTCTCCTCGTGCTGGTGATCATCTCGCCGCAGCTCGACAACGACCGCATGCTCTCGGTCATCTCGCGCTATTCGACCGTGGCGCTGGTGTCGTTCATCGTGGTCGCGGCATCCGGCTATGTCAGCGCCGAACTGCGCATCGGCAGCCTCGATCGTCTGCTCACGCCCTACGGGCTGCTCGTGCTCATCAAGGTCTCGGCGCTGATCGCGCTCGGCATCTTCGGTGCGGCCTACCGTCGCTCGCTCATCGGTCGTCTCGCCGAGTCGGGCCGACGCTACTTCTTCTGGAAGATCGCGGTCGTCGAGTTGGCCTTCATGGGCATCGCCTCGGGAGCCGCCGCCGCTCTCGGCCGTTCGGCCCCACCCGTTGACCAGGCCATCCCCGCCATCCGCACGCCGGCGCAGATCCTCACGGGCGAGCAGCTTCCGCCCGAGCTCGAATTCTCCCGCTACTTCACCGAGTGGAACTTCGACCTGCTCTGGATCCTGCTTTGCGGCTTCGGCATCGTCTTCTACCTGGCCGGCGTGCGCCGCCTGCGCAAGCGCGGAGACAAGTGGCCCATTCACCGCAGCGTCTTATGGGTGGCCGGCATGCTGCTGCTCTTCTATGTGACCAACGGCGGCGTCAACGTCTACGAGAAGTACCTCTTCAGCATGCACATGCTCGGACACATGACCCTGAGCATGATGGTTCCGTTGTTCCTGGTTCCCGCGGCTCCCATCACGCTCATCATGCGCGCGGTCGCCAAACGGCAAGATGGAACGCGCGGCGGTCGCGAGTGGGTTCTCCTGGCCGTGCACTCCAAGGTCGGCTCTTTCCTCGCCAATCCGATCGTTGCGGCCCTGCTCTTCGCCGGCAGCCTCTGGGTCTTCTACTACTCGCCGCTGTTCCGTTGGGCGACTGTCGATCACATCGGCCACGAGTGGATGATCGCCCACTTCCTCGTCACCGGCTACCTGCTCGTTCAGGCGCTCATCGGCGTCGACCCCGTGCCTTACCGTTTCCCGTATCCGTTCCGGCTGCTTCTTCTGCTCGCGGTCATGGCGTTCCACGCGTTCTTCGGGCTCGCGATGATGACCGGCAACGGGCTGCTGCTTGCAGACTGGTACGGCGCGATGGGCAGGCCGTGGGGCGTGAGCGCCATCGAAGACCAGCAGGCCGGCGGTGGAATCGCGTGGAGTGTCGGCGAGATCCCGACCGTCATCCTTGCGATCGCCGTCGCCATCCAGTGGAGCAAGCAGGACAAGAAAGAGACCACGCGTCGCGACCGCACAGCGGATCGCACCAACGAGGCCGAACTGGGCGAGTACAACGCGATGCTCGAGCGTCTCAACTCCCGTCGCTAGTTGAGCTGCGCAGCGTTCTCCGAGCGGGCCGCGAAGGTGATCTGCCCCGCGTCGTCGAGCGTGATCGCGTAGTTCAGCGAGAACGGAACGTCTTCGCTCAACGCCGACACGGTGCCATCAAACAGCGACTTCACCTGAACGTCGATGTGGGCCGCACCGGCGTTGTCTGCCAGAAGCCACGACGACGGACCGGCGACCACCTTGATCTGCGGATATGTCACGATCGACCAGCTCGGATCGCCCTCGATGCGATCGGTGATGCCCTTCGAGAATGGGCAGCCCACCGGATACAGCACCTTCTGCGCGGCGCAGTCGGCGAGGAAGCCGGTGAGCTGGTCAGACACGGCCTGCGTGAAGAGGTCGTTGGGGACGGCCTTGATGATGCCGTTCTCCGTCTGTCCTGGATCGGGCAGGGCCACGGCGACGGTGTCGCTCGTGAGGTAGTGCGACTCGTGCGAGAGAACCACGAGCGAGGGCACCAGCACGGTGAATCGTCCCCCTGCGCCGAATGCGCCGGCGCCGGCGCCGAGATCGGATGCGTCGAGCTCGCCTGTTCCGACGGTCACGCTGGTCGTGTTGGTCACCGCCAGCGAGAGTGTCGCGACGGGTGACTCTTTGAACCGCCACTGGCTGAAGACGCCGAAGTTCGTGCCGTCGCGCTCGACCACGAATTCGCTCTGTGTTCGTGCCGACTGCTGGTCGGCGCCCTGGAGCGTGTAGCTCGCCGTGACGCGGTGCACTCCCGAGCCGAGGTCGGTGTCGTCGGTCACACGGATTTTGCTGATGGTGCCGAGTGTGTTTCGCTTCAGCAGAGCAGCACCGGCCGAATCGGGCGTGAGACCGTCGGGAAGCTCGACCCCGGGCATCGAGAGAGCGCCGTCGACGTCGCGTGCTCCGAGCGTCTGTAGATAGGTGGTGACGAATCCGCTCGAGCCGAACACTGTGAGGTTGAGCGCAAGCACCCCGCCTGCGAAGACTCCGACGAGCAGCAGCAGCGCGCCGCACCAGGCCAACGCGACCTGCGTTGATGAGATGCGCCTCTTCTGCACATGCACATCCATGGGGTCAGTCTAGGCAATGCCGCCGTGGGCCAGCCGCGCCGGGTGACACGCCCGGTAGATTGGATGTCTTCCCCTCGTCGCCGTGCAGAGAAAGTCGTTCCGCGTGTCCCTTCCCGATCTGTCAGCCGAGCAGAAGCGCGTCTTCGATCTGATCGAGTCGACGAAGAACCACGTGTTCGTCACGGGTCGTGCGGGAACCGGAAAGTCCACGCTGCTCAACCACCTCAGCTGGAACACCGAGAAGCAGCTCGTGATCTCGGCCCCCACGGGAGTCGCCGCGCTCAACGTCGGCGGGCAGACCATTCATTCGCTCTTCCGGCTGCCGATCGGGGTCATCGCCGACTCCGACATCGAGCAGAACGGCGACGTGCGCAAGATGCTCAACACCATCGACACGCTCGTGATCGACGAGGTCTCGATGGTGAACGCCGACCTGATGGATGCGATCGACCGCTCCCTGCGCAAGGCCCGGCACAAGCCGACTGTTCCGTTCGGCGGAGTGCAGGTGGTGCTGTTCGGAGATCCGTACCAGCTGGCTCCTGTTCCGGGAGATGCAGATGAGCGCGCCTACTTCACCGACCACTATCGGTCGATGTGGTTCTTCGACGCAAAGGTGTGGAGCGAGGTGTCGCTCACGGTCGTCGAGCTCACCGAGATCCACCGCCAGCACGACGATGATTTCAAGTTCATGCTCAACGCGGTGCGCCACGGCCAGGTGACGAAAGAGATAGCGGATGCGCTCAACGGCGCGGGATCCCGAACTCCTCCCAGCGACGGCACGATCACCCTGGCCACGCGCAATGATGCGGTGAACCGCATCAATGCGGAGGCGCTCAAGAGGCTGCCTGGAAAGGTGCGCACGGCGAACGCCGAGGTGTCGGGCGACTTCGGAGGCCGCAACTACCCGGCTGAAGAGGCGCTCGAACTCAAGGTCGGCGCACAGGTCATGTTTCTGCGCAACGACTCCGAGCAGCGCTGGGTCAACGGATCGGTCGGCGTGGTCTCGAAGATCAGCAAGGCCGGTTCGATCTGGGTCGAGATCGACGGCGAGGTGCACGAGGTCGACCCGGTGAGCTGGGAGAAGCATCGCTACTCGTATTCGGCCGATGATAAGAAGCTCACCAAAGACGTAATCGGCGAGTTCACGCAGTTCCCGCTGCGCCTCGCGTGGGCCGTCACCATTCACAAGAGCCAGGGCAAGACCTACGACCAGGCGATCGTCGATCTGGGCCAGAGGGTGTTCAGCGCGGGGCAGACCTACGTCGCGCTGTCACGACTCACGAGCCTCGACGGTCTGTACCTCACGAGGCCGCTGAGGCCGGCCGACATCTCCGTCGATCCCGCGGTGCGGCGGTTCATGTCGAGAGGGCAATAACCTCTCCAGAAGATGACGAAAATTTAGTACGAACTGTAACGTTCTGCTACTGTCTGAGAATCTGCCTACAACTGCAGCTCATCTTGTTCGGTCCTCGTTGCAGGGATCGTCATCGTCACTCAAGGGGACCCATCAGTGCATAATTCGCGCCTTCGTGCAAAACTCACCACGGGCATCGCCACGTTGGTCATCGGATTCGTCGGCATCGGCGTCGTCGCCGCTCCTGCTGCTGCTGCCGGAGGGCGTTCCCTGCCCGCGGGCTCGTCGCTCTACGCTCTGTCGTGCGATGAGGGCATTCTTAACCCGCAACTCTTCTCGATCGACGCTGCGACGGCGGGTGCAACGGCTATCGGCGCAGCCACGTCGGAGGAGAATGCTTGCGCGGGCCAGCCCGCATGGAACCCTCTTACGTCGACGGCCTATTTCGTGAGCTGGGGCCCCGACACGACGCTCGGCACGGTCGATCTCACTACCGGCGCCAGCGCGACTGTCGCGCCGTTCACCTTCGAGGGTGGCGGCGAACGTGTCGACTCTCTGGCCATCGGACTCGACGGGGCAGCGTTCGCGATCTCGGGCGATGAGCTGTTCACTGTTGACCTCACGACCGGTGAACTGGCCGAAGTGGGCCAGCTCGGCGTCGTCGGACTCTACGGCTTCGCGGTCGACCCGACGACCGGTGACTTCTTCGCGATCAGCCCTGAGGGCCTGCTCTACTCGGTTGACGTCACGACCGGTGCCGCGACGTTGGTAGGAGACACCGGCCTCAACAGCGGCTCGTTCAACGCCCCGTTCTCGCTGCAGATCGACTCCGCCGGAATTCTCTGGATCGAAGGCGACTCATTCGAGCCCGACCTCGGCTTCGTCGCGAACCTGTGGAGCGTCGACCCCGCCGATCTCTCGAGCAGTTCTGTTCTCTCCGGCGCCATCGCTGTCGGTGAGGATCCTGTCTACTCAGAGGCGCTGCTGTTCGTGCCGGCTCCGGTCAAGCCGGTCGTTCCGGTCGCTCCTGTCGTCGAGCCCGCCGTGGTCGTTGCACCGGTCGCACCGCAACTCGCGAACACCGGTGTCGACGCGGCTCCGATCGCAGCGGGCGGAGCGCTTGTCGCACTGCTCGGCCTGGCGCTTCTGGCGCCCGCCATCCGTCGCCGCGCCGCTCGCTGAAGCATCCGCGCCCGTTCGGCGCATCCGCCCCCGTTCGACCGGGCGCGGATGCACCGAACGGGCGCGTTTGTGTGCGCCGCCAAAAGCGAGCGAAACTACCACGAACCGTCACGTTCTGTTACTGTCTGAGAATCTGCCGACAACGGCAGTGATTCTGTTCGATCCCCACGAGGTGGGTCGTCACCATCATCCGGGGGATCCATCAATGCATAACTCGCGCCTTCGGGCAAGAATAGCCGTGGGCGTGGCAACGTTCACCATCGGCCTCGTCTCGATCGGCATCGTCGCCGCTCCTGCATCGGCAGCCTCGGGCCGCACGCTTGCCACGGGCTCGCTCCACGCGATCTCGTGCGACGAAGACGTGAACGCTCTGACGCTGTTCTCGATCGACGCGGCGACAGCAGCCGCTACTGCCATCGGCGATGGCGCTCCGGAGTCGGAAGCCGAATGCGCACTGCAGGCCGCTTGGAACCCCGTCACGTCGACCGCCTACTACTCCGCCGAGGGCCTCGAACCGGCGGTCCTCACCAGGATCGATCCGAAGACTGGAGACAGCACCCCGGTGGGAATGCTCGCGCTCAACGGTGAGCGCAACGGCATCGATTCGATGGCCATCGGAAACGACGGTGCGGCGTACGCGATCCAGGACGACACGCTCTACTCGCTCGACCTCGACACGGCCGCGCTGACCAAGATCGCCGTACTCGGGACTTCTGCCCTGCTGGGGTTCTCCGTCGATCCCACGACTGGACTGTTCTACGCGATCAGGCCCGGAGGACAGGTGTTCACTATCGATGTCGTGGCGGGAACCGCGACGTTGGTCGGAATTGTCGATGTCGACGGCGGTATCTTCTCTCTGCAGATCGACAGGGCCGGCGTCCTATGGATGGAGGTGGACTCCGGTGAGGACGAAGTAGAAGGCCGGACCGGAGACCTCTGGAGTGCAGATCTCGCCGATCTCGCCGGCAGCTCTCTCCGCTCGGGCACGATTGCCGACGCAGAGCAGACCATCTACATCCAGTCGCTGCTCTACATACCCGGCCCGGTCGTACCGGTCGAGCCGCCGGTTGTGCAGCCGCCCGCCGTGGCCCCGGTCACGCCGGTGACCCCGCCCGCGCCGAAGCTCGCGAACACCGGTGTCGACGCGGCGCCGATCGCCGCGGGTGGAGCGCTGGTCGCCATGCTAGGCCTGGCGCTGCTGGTGCCTGCCATCCGTCGTCGCCGCGCGAACGTTTAGACTCGCTCAACCGAACGGCCCCCGGCGCTCTGCGCTGGGGGCCGTTTCTGTTGTTGGACGGTCGGCGCTCGTGCTCAGGAAAATACGGCCGAATCTCGTCAATTCGTACGTGGAACCCTCGTTACTCCTGAGTTACATCGGTGGTTAGCGGATGGCGGCGACGATCACGTTGGCCAGGTCGCGCGGGCGCGAGAACTGCGGCCAGTGGCCGGTTGGCAGCTCCACGATTCCCACCTCGTGGATGCGCGGCAGCTCAGCGAAGTACGGCACCCCGGCACCCATTCCGCGACGTAGCTCCTCGGCGCTGTAGGTGCAGGTGATCACGGTGACGGGAACCTCGTAGCGGGCCTCGTTCGTCAGCACCTGCGGGTCGCGGGCGACCCGCGTCGGGGTGGGCACGGCGCGGGCGCGGAAGTTCGCGAGATCGGCGTCGTCGAGTCCGGTCAGCTCAAGGTCGTCGAAGAAGTCCCAGGCGGGCAGGGGAAGTTCGCCGTTCACCTCGGGGATGTTGGCGTTGATCTCCATGCCGTCGGGGGTGGGCCCGCTGTCGACATAGACGGCATGCCGGATGCGGTTGGGGTGGCGGTCGACGACGGCGTGGATCACCGAGCCCCCTCCGCTGTGGCCCACGAGCACGATATCGCCGTCGAGCGCGGTGATGTACTCCTCGACGAAGCGGATGTGGTCGTCGAGCGTGATGCCGGCGCGGTCGGAATCAACCGAGTCCATGCCGGGCAGGCTGAGCGGATGCGGAGTGTGACCTGCCGCCTCGACGGCCGCGGTCACAGGAGCCCATGACCACCCGCCGAGCCAGAATCCGGGAACGAGAACGATGTGCATGCTGGCCACGATACGCCCGGAACGGAAGGGAATGGGTGTCGGCCTCAGCGCAACTGCGTCAGCGTGCGTACTGCTTCTGCAGTCGCAGCGGCGGCCGTCTCGACGTCGGCGGCGGTCGTCGCGGGCGAGAGGCTGAAGCGAACGGCAGTCTGCGCATCCGCCGGATCGATACCCAGCGCGAGCAGCACAGGCGACGGCTCGTCGCTGCCGGCGGCGCAGGCCGATCCGCTCGACGACACGACGCCGCGCTCCTCGAGCCCGAGCAGCACGCCCTCGCCGCTCGTTCCGGGAAACAGGAACGAGGCGATCGACGGCAGCCTGTGCTCGCGTGAACCTGTGAGCATCGCCGAGGGGAGCGCCGCCTCGATGCGCGCAATGAGCTCATCGCGCAGCCCGACGACCCGCTCGGATGCCTCGGTGCGGTCGGTCTCGGACAGCTCGACGGCGGTCGTCAGCCCCACGGCCGCGGCCACATTCTCGGTGCCGGATCGCCGGCCTCGCTCCTGGCCTCCGCCGTGCAGCAGCGGTTCCAGAACCACCCGGGAGCGTGCGGCCAGAGCACCCACGCCCTTCGGCGCACCCACCTTGTGACCCGAGATCGACACGGCGTCGGCACCGAGCGCATCCAGACTCACGTCGAGCCAGCCGGCGGCCTGTACGGCGTCGACATGCATCACGGTGCCGGCGTTGTGCGCCAGAGCGCCGATCGCTGCTGTGTCCTGCAGAGTGCCGATCTCGTTGTTCGCCGCCATCACGCTCACGAGCGTTGTGTCGTGCCGCAGCAGCCCGGCGAGGGCGTCGAGGTCGACCCGGCCCGTCGCATCCACCGGCACGAACGACACATCGAAGCCGTGCACCCGGCGCAGAAAGTCGACCGACTCGAGGGTGGCCTCGTGCTCGATCGGCGTGGTCACGATGTGGCGCCCGCGAGGCTGCCCCAGCGCGATGCCCTTGATCGCGAGATTGATGGCCTCGGTGCCGCCCGACGTGAAGGTGATCTCGCTCGGTCGAGCGCCGAACCAGGCGGCGAGGCGAGCGCGCGCGTCGGCCAGGGCTCGCGAGGCCGAGTCTCCGAGAGCATGGTGGCTCGACGGATTGCCGAAGTCTCCTGTGAGGTACGGCCACATCGCCTGAAGTACCTCGGGGCGAACAGGCGAGCTTGCGGCATGGTCGAGGTAGATCACGCGTGCTCCTGGGCGCCCACTCCGCCTCTCACACCGGCGGATGCTACCGGGCGCGACGAATGTTGCCCGGCGACCGGCCACATCCGTCGCTCTGGGCAACAGGCGTGGCCCCGGGCGCACGCTCTGCTCATGCCTCCACCTGCAGATCGAGTCCCAGGTCGAGAGCTCGCGCGCTGTGGGTGAGAGCGCCGACCGAGATGATGTCGACTCCTGTCTCGGCGATGGCGCGCACCGTTTCGAGGTTGACCCCTCCGCTGGCCTCGACCAGCGCCCGCCCCGCCACGATCGCGATTCCGGCGCGTAGTTCGTCGAGCGAGAAGTTGTCGAGCATGATCGTGTCGACCCCGCCCGCGAGTACGGGCTCGATCTGGTCTAGGCGATCGACCTCGACCTCGAGGTGGGTGGTGTGCGAGATGCGGGCCCGGGCGCGAATGATCGCGTCGGTGAGCGAGACACCGGATGCCGTGAGCACCGCGAGGTGATTGTCTTTCGCGAGCACGGCGTCGCTCAACGAGAAGCGGTGGTTGCCGCCGCCGCCGCTGCGAACCGCGTGCCGTTCGAGCGCGCGCAGGCCTGGAGTCGTCTTGCGGGTGTCGACGATGCGGGCTCGCGTGTCCGCGACGGCGTCGACGTAGCGCGCGGCGACGGTGGCTATTCCGCTCATGCGCTGCACGAGGTTGAGAGCGACGCGCTCGCCGAGCAGTACACCGCGCGCCGGGCCCGAGACCGTGGCGAGCACAGCCCCGGCCTCGAAGTGCTCGCCGTCTTCGAGAAGTACTGCAGTGGTGGTCGACTCGTCTGCCGCGAGCATCGTTCTCGAGAAGACCTCGCCGCCTGAGAACACTCCGGGCTCGCGGGCCACCAACTGGGCGGTGGCCGTCGCGCCGTCAGGAAGGAACGCGTCGGAGGTCGCATCGCCCCACGGGGCATCCTCGGCCAGAGCGGCGATGACGACGCGGTCGATCGCCTGGGGTGTGAGCAGCATGTCAGTGTCCTTGGGTCTGGAGCGTGAGTGCGGTGTCGCCCGGGATCTCGCCGGATGTGCGGCGGGCGATCCGGTGAGACGGCTGGCGATGGGCGATGGGGTCGGTTTGGGAGAAGTCGCTTCGAGAGTGCGCGCCGCGCGACTCGTGTCGAGCCTGCGCCGCGCCGACGAGCGCCTGGGCGACGATGAGCAGGTTGTCGGTTTCGATCTGCTCCCGGCTGTCGGCACGTGCGGTGGATGCCTCGGCCCAGATCCGCAGGCGGGCTGCGGCCGTGGCGAGACCAACGCCGGAGCGGGTCAGTCCGGCAAAGCTCCACATGAGTGCTTGCAGTTCGGAGCGGTTGACGGCTCCGACACCCGTTCCCTGAGCCTGTCGAAGGGGGGCGTCCATCCCTTCGACAAGTTCAGGGAACGGGGTGTTCGACAGCGCCGCTGCCACGCGGCGGGCGAAGACGGCGCCCTCGAGCAGGCTGTTCGAGGCGAGTCGGTTGGCGCCGTGCACTCCCGTGCACGCCGCTTCTCCCACAGCGAAGAGCCCCGCGTGTGAGGTGCGGCCGTCGAGATCGGTCGCGATTCCACCCATGTAGTAGTGCGCCGCCGGAACCACGGGGACGAGTCCGCCGGCCAGGTCGAAACCGGCCGCCGCGCACGCCGCCATGATCGTGGGGAAGCGGGCGGTGAGCGTCTCGCGGCCGATGCCACGGGCATCCAGATTCACGGGCACGCCGTTCTGCTTCGCCATCTCGGCCGCGATCGCCCGCGCAACGACATCGCGCGGGGCGAGCTCGGCATCGGGGTGCACACTCACCATGAACCGTTCGCCGCGCTCGTTTCGCAGCACGGCTCCCTCACCACGCACGGCCTCCGACACAAGGAAGTTTCCGGGCGCCGCGAGCGTGGTCGGGTGGAACTGGTAGAACTCCAGATCGGCGGTGGCCACGCCGGCTCGCAGCGCCGCCGCGAGCCCATCGCCCGTGGCGATCAGGGGATTCGTCGTGTGCGAGTAGAGCTGCCCCGCGCCTCCGGTGGCGAGCACGACGGCGTCGGCGAGCAGAACCTCGCGCCCGCCGTCACTCCGCAGCACCTCGATGCCGACGACCCGACTGTCGGCATCCGCGCCGGCTGGGGCCATGCGCGCCTGGTCGACCGGCAGCGGATGCGCCAAACCAGCGCGGATGCCCGCGGCATCGGCGAGCACCAGGTCGGTCAGCGTGGTGTGTTCGCGGATGGTCACGGCGGTGCCACGAACCGCCGCGACCAGGGCCGCCTCGATCGCGGCGCCTGTCGCGTCGCCGCCGGCGTGCAGCACCCGGGCCCTGGAGTGTGCCGCCTCGAGAGCGCGGTCGGGCTCGGCGCTGCCTGGCAGGTGGTCGAACCGCACGCCCCATTCGATCAGGCTCTGGATGGCCGCCGCTCCTTCGTCGGCCAAGACGTGCGCGGCCGTCTCGTCGGTCAGCCCCGCGCCCGCCCGGATCGTGTCTTCGGCGTGCAGGATGGCGCTGTCGTCGAGCGCGGTCGCCGCCGCGATGCCGCCCTGTGCGTAGCGAGTGTTGCTGTCGGAGAGTGCGCCCTTGGTCACGAGGGTCACGTCGTGGCCGTGCAGCTGCGACGCGTGCAGCGCGGTGGCCAGGCCGGCAATGCCGCTGCCCACGATCAGAACGTGGGCCATGTCAGCGCCCCGCTCCGGCGGGCGTCTGCGGAGCGGGAGCCGACGCGGGCGGCCGGGCCGCGAGCATCCGTTCGAGGGCGACGGTCGAGTCGGCGATCACATCGTCGGCCACCTGGATGCGGTTGAGAACCACGCCATCGACCAGGCCTTCGAGCACCCAGGCGAGGTAGCCGGGGTGGATGCGGTACATCGTGGAGCAGGGGCAGATCACGTCGTCGAGGCAGAAGATGGTGTGCTGCGGGTACTCGGCAGCCAGGCGGTTCACGAGGTTGATCTCGGTGCCGATGGCGAAGGTCGAGCCCGCCGGCGCGGCCTGGATCGCCTTGACGATGAAGTCGGTCGACCCCGCCGAGTCGGCGGCATCGACGACGGCCATGGGGCACTCGGGGTGCACGATCACCTGAACGCCGGGGTACTCGGCGCGGGCCTTCTCGATCTGAGCCGGGGTGAAGCGCTTGTGCACCGAGCAGAAGCCGTGCCAGAGCACGACCTTCGCGTCGACGAGCTCGTCGGCCGAGTTGCCGCCGAGCGGCTTGCGCGGGTTCCACATGGGCATCAGCTCCACGGGGATTCCCATGGCCTTCGCCGTGTTACGTCCGAGGTGCTGATCGGGAAAGAACAGCACCCGCTGTCCGCGCTCGAAGGCCCACTCGAGCACCGTCGCCGCGTTCGACGACGTGCAGACGATGCCGCCGTTGCGGCCGCAGAACGCCTTGAGCGCGGCCGAGCTGTTCATGTAGGTGACCGGAATCACGGGAACCCGACCATCGGCATCCGGCGCTGTGCCGTAGATCTCGGTGAGCTGCGCCCATGCGTCTTCTACCGAGTCGATGTCGGCCATGTCGGCCATGGAGCATCCGGCGGCGAGGTTGGGCAGGATGACCGCCTGCGACGGCTTCGACAGGATGTCGGCCGTCTCGGCCATGAAGTGCACGCCGCAGAAGACGATGGCCTCGGCGTCGGGCTTGGCCTTGGCCGCGTTCGCAAGCTGGAACGAGTCGCCCACGAAGTCGGCGTACTGCACCACCTCGTCGCGCTGGTAGAAGTGGCCCAGCACGACCACCCGCTCGCCGAGCGTCTCTTTCGCGGCCCGGATGCGGGCATCCAGTTCGTCGGCGCTCGCCGTTGTGTACTCGACGGGCAGGCGCCCCTGCACCGGCGATCCGGTGGGGATGACGTCGGTCATGGATGCGCCGGGGCCGTAATTCGGAATGCCGGCGTCGAAGCTCCACGGCTGCAGGGCGAGGTCGGGCGTGCAGGTGCTGTTACCTGCGGAGCCGGCCGCCTGTTCACGGGTCAGGAGCTGGATGGTGGTGTCGACGGATGTCATGGAGTTCTTCTTCGTTCGTTGAGCCTGTCGAAGCGGGTGGGCCGTTCCCTTCGACAGGCTCAGGGAACGGGGTCTTCTATTGGAGTGGGCCGCTGTCGGCGAGGTCGATCGACCCGTCGTAGCGGTAGAGGCGAGCGGGGCGATGCCGCGCGCCGGTGACGAATTCGCCCGTGGGGACGACCGTCTTGCTGGACTCGATCGTGCGACGGAAGTTCGCCGGGTCGAGGGGTTTCTGGCGCACGGCCTCGTGCACCTCTCGCAACTGAGCGAGGGTGAACGTGTCGCCCAGAAATGCGTGCGCGATGCGGGAGTACTCCATTTTCGTGCGCAGTCGCCACAGGGCGTAGTCGACGATCAGGTTGTGATCGAAGGCCAGCTCGGGCAGTTCGTCGGTCGACAGCCAGGTCACGTTCTCGCCCACCGTCGCGCGCGCAGCCTCGTCGCTCTCGACCAGTGCCCAGTAGACGATCGAGACGACGCGCTGCCCGGGAGAGCGGCCGACCTTGCCGAAGGCGTAGAGCTGCTCGAGGTACTTGGGCGTGAGGCCTGTGGTCTCGAGAAGGTGATCGCGCGCCGCCTCCTCGAGGTCGGCATCCACCCGCAACGGGCCGCCGGGCAGAGCCCATCGGCCCTCGTCGGGTTGCCGGATGCGGCGGACGACGGGGATCCAGACGGTGCTTATTCCCGTGGCCGGATCGGAGCGCAACGCGAAGATCACGGTGGATACCGCGACGCTCGCCTGCTGCTGGCTCATGGCCGTGCCGATCGTGTCATGACTTAAGGTAGCGATGACTTTAAGTGCTGAAATCAGCTTAGTGTCACAATGACCCGAACGCAAACGCGCAATGGTGGGCGCGGATGGCGGGCACCCGCACTGAGGCGGACGCGCCGCTTCGAGCTAGGCGGCTGCGGTCGCCTTCGCGTTGGCGAGGTCGACGAACAGCTCGGTGTTGAAGCGGTACGCGACCAGAACCTCGTCGATCACGCGGTCGCGTTCTGCGTCGTCCCATCCCGTCGCATCCAACTGCGCGCGGTAGGTCTCTTTGAACTCTTTCGGCTTGGCGATGTCACCGAAGAGGTAGAAGCCCACGCCGTTGGTCTCGAAGCCGAACTGGCGCTGCATGAGCGTGCGGATGATCTGGCCACCCGAGAGATCGCCGAGGTAACGCGTGTAGTGGTGCGCGACGAAGCCGCCGTTCCAGGTCGCGGCCACCTCGTTGATGCGTGCCACGTAGCGGGCTGTCGTCGGCAGGGGGACGATCTGCTCGCGCCAGTCGTCGCCGATGAGGAAGCGCAGGTCTTCTTTGATGGCAGGAAGGCGGGTGAGCCTCGAGGTGATGAAGGGCGCGGCGACCGGGTCGTTCTTCATGCGGTCGGCGGCCACTTCGATGGCCTCATAGATGAAGAAGTGCTGTGCGACGAGCGCGATGTAGTCGTCACGCGTGCCCTTGCCGCTCATGAGGTCGCCCATGAAGCTGGCGCCCTCGCTCTCGCTGTGACTGGTCCAGGTGCGCTCGCGGAGAGCTTGCGAGAAGGGAATGACGTTGGTCACGATGACGACTCCAAAAAAGTGGGGTTCTCTAGCCGTGAGGTTAGGTTGTCCTTACTTTATCGGACGCGCCTGTGGCATTGCTAGACGTAGTTCAGCTCAGTGCGGGCGCGGCTCAACTCCGAGGCGAGCGCAGGCTCCCCATGTCGCTTACGCTGGCGAAATGAGTTGCAAGCGACGCGCAGGGGCGCTCGGAGCGCTAACGGCCCTGGTGATGCTGCTGACCGCCTGCGTTCCCCAGTCTCAGACTCGCCCTGACGCAACCGGGGGAGCGACTGCGGCGCCCACTGGAGACGCGACGATCGCCTCCTCGCCCGCGCCTGTCGCGCCAGGTGCAGAGGTAGCCTCCGCGGTGTTCACGCCCCGACCGGGCTCGCAGGCCTCAGGATCCTTCACGGTCGTAGCGAGCGACGAGCCCGACGCGTACCAGATCATCACGCACGACCTCGCCGCACCGGCGGGTAGCGAGCTCACCCTCCTGCCCTACACGATCGATGCCTCGCAGCCCTGCGCGGATAGCGGGTTTCGATTCTCGCTCGGTTCCGTCGACTCTATGGATCCGGGATCTCAGCTGCTGCTCCCCGATCTCACCCAGGGTGACCCGAGTTTCTTCGGCTCTGCCGTGCTCACTCTCTACAGCGATGCCGATCGAGAGCAGAACGACTGCCTCGCCACTGTGGTTGCCTCGGCCCCTATCGTGTGGACGATGAGCCCGCGGCGACCAGATCTCAAGGTTGCTGACACTGGTCAAACGGCAGGTGCGGCGGGGGTCGTCGCGGTCGACGACTCGGGCGCGGCCATCAGTTATACCGTCGCCCCGGGAGACACGTTGAGCAGCATCGCGGAGAGGTTCGGTATCTCGGTCGACGACATCTTCTACCTCAACCCGTCGCGTGGTCTGGCTCCCCAGGATCAGAGCGCGTACACGGGCGAAGTCTTGAACCTCTCACTCGCCGACCGCTGAGGCTACGGCCTGCTCTGTTGTTCTTCGGTGTCTTCGTGCGGGCTCAGTGCGGGCGCGGCTCAACTCCGAGGCGAGCGCAGGCGGCGTCGTAGAGGGCGACGACCTCGCGGCGCACCTCGCCGCGCTCGGTGATCGGACCGGCGGGCCACGCGATGCGCACCTCGCTCGTTGCCCCGTTGGCGGTGGCGTCCCAGGTCGCGACCGAGCCGTCGAAACCCGTCATCACGGCGGAGGTCGCCGCGGGGTTCGCGAACGCTCGCACGATGAGCAGATTGTCGTTCGTGTGGTCGCCGTTCATGTGCTTCAGGATGGCTGAGACGACGTCGGGGCTGAAGGTGCTCATCCGTCGAGCGTATACGCCGGGCGCAGGTCGGCACGAAGTCGACGACGCCTGGCGCAAATGGCATGGCGGGGCCGCTTGGCGTATCCATAAACTCGGCCCATGCCTATCGTTCCCGAGACCAAGAGCTGGACCTGGGTGCTCGAAAAGCCGTGCCCCGAGTGCGGTTTCGACGCTTCCACCACCGACGCGCGCGAGGTTGCCGAACTCACCCGCCTGAACGCGGCCGCCTGGCCCTCTGCGCTCCAACGAGCCGACGTGAGAGAGCGACCGGATGACAACACCTGGTCACCGCTCGAGTACGCGGCGCACGTGCGCGATGTGTTCACGATCATGCGCGGGCGCCTCGAGCTGATGCTCACCGAGAACGACCCCCTGTTCGTCAACTGGGATCAGGACGCGACGGCTGTGGAGGAGCGTTACAACGAGCAGGATCCGATCGTGGTCTCGGCGCAGCTGGTCGAGGCGGGTCACGCGATTGCCGGCGCCTTCGACGCCGTGCCCCCGGATGCCTGGGGCCGGTCGGGTAGGCGCGGCGACGGGGCGAGTTTCACCGTCGAAACGCTGGCGCAGTACTTCATCCACGATCCCGTGCATCACCTGCACGACGTGTCGGCGGGCTAGAGCCAGCCGTTCGTCTCGGCGATTCGCGCCGCATCCGCTCGATTGCGTGCGCCGGTCTTGCCGATCACCGCCGACAGGTGGTTGCGCACCGTGCCCTCAGACAGATGCAGGATGCGCGCGAGATCGGCGATCGATCCGCCCGTGCGCGCGGCCGCCAGCACATCGGTCTCGCGCTCGGTGAGGGGCGAGTCGCCCTGAGCGAGAGACTCGGCGGCGAGTGAGGGGTCGACGACCCGGAAACCGTTCGCAACTCGACGCACGGCGTCGGCCAGCTGGGCCGATGGGGTGTCTTTGACCACGAAACCCGAGGCTCCCGCCTGCATCGCCCGCACGAGGTAGCCGGGGCGGCCGAACGTCGTCACGATCAGTACTCGACAGTGCGGAACCGCCTCGCGCAGTTCGGCCGCGGCCGCGATTCCGTCGATGCCGGGCATCTCGATGTCGAGAAGAGCCACATCAGCGGCGGACGCCCTGGCGGCATCCACGACCTCATCGCCGCGCCCGACCTCGGCCACCACCTCGATGTCTGCCTCGAGCGAGAGGAGGGCGGCCAGCGCGCCGCGCACAAGGGCCTGGTCGTCGGCGATCAGCAGCCGGATCATGGGCGTTCTCCTTCGTTGTCCGCCGGCGACGTCGCCGTTGCCGGCAGGGTGGCGGTCAGGGTGAAACCACCGAGCGCCCCCGATCCGATGTGCAGCGATCCGCCGGCCGACTCGACTCGCTCCCGCAGGCCACGCAGTCCCGTCGACGATGCCGACCCGACCTCGATGGCCGCACTGGGCCCCCGTCCGTCGTCGTCGATCGTGACGCGGTTCTCCGAGAGATGGATGCGACAGCGCGACGCCCCCGCGTGCCGCACGACGTTCGTCACGCCCTCGCGGATCACCCAGCCCACGAGTTCGCGGTGCTCTGCTGCGACGGTGTCGGTCGACGACGGCAGTTCGGCCTCCACTCCCGCCGCGGCGAGCGCCCCTCGTGCGGCCGCGAGTTCTCCGCTCGCTGTGGTGCCGCGCACGCCCGACACGGTCGCCCGCACATCCGCCAGTGCGCCGCGTGCGATCGTCTCGACATCCTCGATCTCGGAGCGCGCCCGCTGAGGGTCGGCATCCATCAGGCGTGCCGCGAGTTCGGATTTGACCGTGATGACCGTGAGCGAGTGACCGAGAATGTCGTGGATGTCGCGCGCAACGCGACTCCGCTCGCGCTCCGCAGTCACCGCTTCAAGCTCTGTCTGGGTGGCGCGCAGCTCGTTGATGACGGCGATGGTGCGGGCGAACGCGGCCATCATGAGCGAGATAGACAGAATGATGACCGGCTGGATCAGAAGCGCGTCCGACCACGGCTGGGTCAGTGTTCGCACCATGAGCGCGACCACCGTGAGCGCGCCGATCGCCGTCATGGTGAATGTCCACGAGAAGACGCACATGCCGATCATGACGCCCGGGTAGGTCCACAGCCCGACGGTGCCGGCGCCGAGCCAGGGTGCGAAGACCAGGGTGAAGGCGAATATGGCCCCGCACACGACAAGCCGACCCCGGGTCGAGAGTGTCCAGGCGACAGGCGCAGCCGCGAGGAAGCAGAGGCTGAAGATCACGACCAGGGTGATACCCGCGGTGCTCTCGAGCGCCGAGGTGGAGTGCCGCACGATGTCCGGAATCGTCGAGTAGACCCAGAAAAGTGAGAACGCCGCCCCGAGGTACCAGCTGTACGCGCGGGGCGACGTCAGGGCTGAAGGGAGGGCCGTCGTCGGATCCGGTCCCGCGCTCGCCGACCGGATCGGCCATCCCGGCCCGAATCGGCGCGGTTCGTGGATCTTCGTCACCCGCCCACCCTAAGTGCCGCGAGCGACGACGGGCCAACGCGCCCGTCGACCCTCGCCATCCTCACACCCGCTTCGTGTCGCGTCGGAAGAAGACGACGGTGCCCACAAGGAACACCGCGAACCAGACGAGGGCGTTCGCGAGGGCCGCGAGGTCGAAGCCGTCACCGGTCAGCGGGGCGCGGGCCAGTTCACTGATGCCATAAACCGGCGTGAAGGCCGCGATCGTCTGCATGAAGTCGGGCATGCTCGAGACGGGGTAGAAGAGCCCCCCGATGAAGGCGAGCAGCACGATGGCAAGGCTCGTCACCTGCGCCGCATTCTCACCCGGCACAAGGTATCCGACCATGAGCCCGAGCGTCGTGAAGACCGCGCTGGCAAGCAGCCATCCCACGAGGCCCGTCGAGATCCACTGGGCAGCGGAGAGTTGGATGCCGCTGATGGCACCCACCAGGTAGGTCGAGACCACGGCGACCAGGCCGAGCACCATTCCCGCGATCATCTTGATGATCACGTTCACCAGCGGGTTCAGCGGGGTGAGGCGTAGCTGCCGGCTCCAGCCCTGGGCGCGTTCGACGGCGACGGATGCGCCGGTCTGGGTCGCTGACATCATGGCGCCGTACATCGCCATCGACACCATGATGAAGGCGGCGACCGAGGTTCCTCCCGCGGCGACAGGGGTGTCGGTGAGGGAGAGATCGCGCATCGGATAGCCGATGATGAGGAACATCACCACGGGAAAGAGAAGGGTGAAGATGAGCGTGCGCCGGTTGCGGAGCTTTCGCGCCAGCTCGATGCGCAGGTAGGTCAGAGTGAAGCCACCGAACGGGGGAACCTTGCGGTCGAGCTGCACCCGACCGATCGACACCCGGGCGGCCTGCTCGGTGTTTGTATCGGTGGGCGTGACGTCGGTGGTCATGCGGAGACTCCTTCTGACGTGAGGGCGAGAAAGACGCTTTCGAGGTTCTGGCTCGTGATCTCGATGTCGCGAGCCGACGTGTGGGTGAGCAGGTGCCGGGCGAGGGCGTCCGAGTCGCTCGTGTGCAGGGTGATTCGGTCGCCTTGCACAGACACGTCGTCGACCGAGGGAAGGGCTGCGAGCGCGGCGGGGTCGGCATCCGGCACCGTGGCTCGCACGATGCGCCCGGAGACGAGGTTCTTGATCTGGGCCGTCGCGCCGTCTGCCACGATCGTGCCCCGGCTCATCAGCACGATGCGGTCGGCATACTCGTCGGCCTCGTCGAGATAGTGCGTGGCGAAGAGTACGGTGCGGCCGCGCTCCGCATCGGCACGGATGGCGTTCCAGAAGGCTCGTCGTCCCTCGACGTCCATGCCCGTGGTCGGCTCGTCGAGAATCAGCAACCCCGGGTCGGAGAGGAGTGCCATTGCGAAGCGCAGGCGCTGCTGCTGGCCTCCCGAACACAGGCCGACCCGTCGGGTGGCGATGTCGGCGATGCCGGCTCGCTCCAGCACCTCGGCCACCGGCCGGGTGTCGGCGAAGAGACTGGCAGTCAGGTCGAGCGTCTCGCGCACGGTGAGGTCTTTGAGGAGGCCCCCGGTTTGAAGCACGGCCGAGACGAGGCCTCGCGAGATGGCGGCGCGCGGGGCGAGTCCGAAGACTTTCACGTCACCGCTGTCGGGAGGGGTGAGGCCGAGCATCATGTCGATAGTTGTGGTCTTGCCGGCGCCGTTCGGCCCGAGGAACGCGACGATCTCGCCGGGCTGTACGGTGAGGTCGACGCCGGTGACGGCGCGCACGTCACCGAAGCTCTTCGTGAGTGCCGCCGCTTCGATGGCTGGGATGGAGGGGAAGGTCATGGCTCCAGCCTGGTTGCTGGAGCCGTCTGGTACGTCTGAGGACTGTCACGATCAACCCATGACATCCGTCACCCCCTAGACGATCCCGAGTCGGTGCGCGATATCGGCCGCAGCCTTCCGAGAGTGCACTTCGAGCTTGCGGTACAGCCTGCTGGCCGTCGTCTTGACCGTATTGTGGCTCACGAACAGAGCTTCGGCGATCTCGGGTAGAGAGCGGTTCGAGGCGAGCTCGATGAGAACCTGGCGTTCACGACGACTGAGCTGGGCCAGAATCACGGAGCTGCGGGAGATGGGATCATTGTCGAGCCCAGAGAGCTGAGACGGCAGATCTGTCCCGGCAAGATCGGCGAGCTGCACCAGCTGGTCTCGCGAGATCGTGGTGTAGGCGCTGTACAGACGCTCGCTCTCGATAGCCTCGTGCGCAGAGGCGAATGCGATCACGGCCGCGTCGTTCCGGTCGAGGCTGAGTCTCGCCGCGGCCGTCAGCAGCAGACCGATCGCCTGCAGGCGCGGTGCGGAGTCGGCCTCCAATGCGCGGCCTCCCTCGAGCAGCACCTCGTGCATGCGTCCCTCTCGATAGGCGACATGTGCCAGCACGAGATGGTCTGCCGCGGTAAGCGTCATCGTCGCCGAGTTGCGAGGCATGCCGCGGTCGCGGAGGGTGGCCACGCGCTCCAGCGCCGAGCCGAGATAGCGTCCGTTCGATCCCCCGGTCAGCAGCCCCTCGGGCCTCGCCCGCAGCTGCTCGTCGATCGCGCGCACGACTTTCGCCGCGTCGTCGGGCGAACGGGCGATCCACGACCTCAGCCAGATCTCGGCGGCCCAGTACTCGCCCACGGGAGCGTCGGTCAGACGCAGCAGATGAGCCGCAGCTGTGGAGTAGTCGAGTCGATCGGCGGACACCAGGGCCTGGGCCAGATGCAGCGGTGCGTCATATCTCTGCCCCTCCACGGACACGCCGATGGCCCGGGCAATCCAGCGCTCGGCCGTATCCAGTCGCCCCTGGTCGGCGTGCATCCATGCCAGTGATGCTGCCGCGCGTCGGGCGATGAGCGGCTGGGAGGTCAGATTGGCCAGCTCCCATGACTCTTCGTATTCGCGCGCTCCGCCCGCGTCGGCCAGGTCGAACGATCGACCCCATTGAAAGAGGAGATGAGGCAGCGTCATCTCGATCACGGGTTTATGCCGAGGTGGCAGCTCGTCGAGCAGCCGCCTGGCCTCGGCTGCGGAGCGGACAGACTCCGCCAGCTGGCCCTGCGTGCGATGCCCCGCGGTTCTGCCTGCCGAGCCGATCAGCCGGTCGAGGGCCTCTCTTTCTTGAGGTGTTCTGCCGGTCACGTCGTGCGCGAAGTCATGAAAGCTGCTGGGGTCGCCGCCCGCGATGAGGTGCTTCAGATAGTTGACGCCGATGAGGAGGCTGGGCATCGACACGAAGGCCTCGCCCGGAAGAGACGAAATCGAGGCGAGGAGGACTTCCGGGTGGGTATCGACGAAGCGATCCCAATGGGCGGTTTCAAGCTCGAGTCCGGCCCGCCAGCCCTGTTCCGCGGTCAGCGCGGCAACGGCTTGCGGCAGAGCCTCGGGCGACAGGTAGCCGCCCGAAACCATGCCATCACTCGAGAGGGCGTTCTCGACGCCCCCGAAACTTTTGGTCACTGTGTGTGCTTCTTTCTTGGCGCGCTCAGTCGAGCAGTTGACCCTGCATGAAATAGGTCGACCGAGCGAAGGCGAGCGCAGCGGCGTTCTTGTCGAGCACGGTCGAGATCGTCGCGTTCGCAAAATAGCGTGACGTGCCGATGTAGTTGTGCCGGGTCACCGGCGTGCCGACCTCCTTGAGGCGGCTGATGAACAGATCGGCGGCCAGGCCCGAACCCCATTCGTCGAACTCGGAGTAGTGCAGTGCGACCGGGCAGGGAACGATGCCGCCTTCCGTGTCGTCGAGACCGGCGTAGTAGGCGACGACCGCGTCGACCGCGCCCTCCTGAGCGCTGCGCAGCGCCAGCCGGCCGCCCATTCCCATGCCGATGATGCCGATGCGCGCCGCGCCGGAACTGCGACCGAGAGCGATGGCGTCAGACAGCGTTGCGCTGGCGAAGCCCTCGTCGAGGCGTGATCGGAGCAGCTCCACGCCCTCAGCGTCGACGGCCGCGACGCCGTTGAAGAGGTCGGGCACGATCACGAAGAATCCCTGTTTCGACAGGGCGGTGGCGTAGGCCTCCAGGTATGGCAGGCGCCCATAGTCATCGTGCACCAGCACTACCGCAGGCAGTCCCTCCGTTCCGAAGACGAGAGGCCACCCCGGGGAGGGGATGTCGACGAGCTCTTTCACGAGGAATCCTCTCTTTATTCTCTTTTGAAGTCTAGCGAGCGAGTCTGTGCGTGCCGTCAGCCAGGCCTGTCCGGGCGGGGATTGCGTACCGTAGTCAGGGTGACCAGACCCGCTCCCCTCGTTTTGTCCTCCGTCGATGCTCAGCTGACCGCACTGATCCGAGAGCTTCCCCGAGGAACGAGCGGACGCGTGATCGTGGGAATCTCCGGATCGCCCGGCTCGGGCAAGTCGACGCTGGCACGAGCGCTCGTGCGGGCGATCGGCCCGGGAGCGGCGTATCTGCCGATGGACGGCTTTCATCTTGCCGACGAGCAGCTTGCGCGCCAGGGCCTCCTCGAGCGCAAAGGCGCCCCCGAGACGTTCGACGCCTTCGGCTACGCGCGCCTCCTCGAAACCCTGCGTGTTCGGCCTCAGCACACGATCTACGCGCCCGACTTCGATCGCCGTCTCGAGCAGCCGCTCGCAGGGGTCAGCGCCATCGAGCCGCGCGACGACATCATCGTGACGGAGGGCAACTACCTGCTGCTCCCCGGCGAGGCCTGGAGCGCGGTGCGTCGACAGCTCGACACCTCGTGGCACGTTGTCACAGAGTCGGCTCTCCGGCAGCAAAGGCTGATCGCACGGCACGAGGCATTCGGCAAGACTCCGGATGCGGCGCGCGAGTGGGTGCGGACCGTCGACGAGCCGAATGCGCGGCTCATCGAGACGCGCGAGGGTGCAGCCGATCGCATCCTGGATCTGACGGAGTGGGTGCCCGGCCCCGAACTCGTGTGAACCGCCGCGGCCCGTCGGGCACTCGGGGAACGGGTACGGTCGAGCCATGTACTCGACACCGTGGAGGCACCGCGTCGCCCTTGCCCTCGCCGCCTGCCTTGTCGTCGCGATAGGGCTGGATGCGCACGCCGTCGAGGGCCCGGTGGCGGCATTCGCCGCAGACTCGTTGTACACGGTTCTCGTCTACCTGATCCTTCGTCTGATCTTCGTGCGGGCAGGGCTCTGGATGCTCGCGGTCGCCGCATTCGCATTCAGCGCGGTCATCGAGGTGCTCCAACTCTCCGGGCTTCCCGAGCAGTGGGGAGACGCGTTTCCCCCGGCGCGGCTCGTACTGGGAACATCGTTCTCGGCCACAGATCTCGTCTCATACGCGATCGGCGCGCTCGCGATCTGGCTGGCGGATCGCGCCGTGCTCGGCGTGGTCGAAACACGGTCGAGTCGGTCTGCGCGTTCTCGTGCATGACAGGATGAGGCATGCCCGTCGTTGAGTCCCGCTGTGTCGTTCCGGTCGATGTCGAGACTGCTTTCGCCATCTCGCAGACGACGGGTGAGATCCGCAAGCGCTGGGACCCGTTCATCAGAAAGCAGTACTTTCTGCGTGGGGCCACCGCGCCGGCGAAGGGCGTGCACACCTACACCGTGCAGCGTTTCGGCTTTCGCATGGAGAGCGAGTACGTCTCATATAAGCCTCCGTCTAACGTGGGCATGAAGATGACCAAGGGGTCGTGGTTCTTCGAAAAGCTCGGCGGCGGATGGCGTTTCACTCCCGTCGACGGAGCTCCCGGCCGCACGCTGGCCGTTTGGCGCTACAACTTCACGTGTCAGCCGAAGTGGCTCGCCCCTCTCGCGGAACGCATCGGCGCCGTTGTCCTTCAGCGAGACATCGACCGTCGCATCCGCGGTTTCGCGCGGGGGTGCGAAGATCCAGTCGTGCTGGCCGCGGTTGCGCTCTCCTCCTGAATGAGTAACGGCTGCCTCGCCGCGCGTACTCAGACATGAGCGCGCCCGAGCCGGGCGTCACCTGGGGAGGCGACGCCCGGTTCGGGCCTAGCGGACTCTTGGCTGCTAGACGCGAGCGCTCTTCCTGCGCGACACGATCGTCAAGGCGAGGCCGGCCAGCAGCAGAAGCGCGATTGCTCCCGCGAGCGGTGCAGCGGAAACGCCGGTGAGGGCGAGGCCCGATGCGTTGCTTCCGCCGGTGTATGCCGAGGCCGAGTAACCCGCTGCGGTGACGCTACCTGCGGCCACCGCGGTGGTGGTGGTCGGCGTGCCCGGGTCGGTTGGAGTCGTCGGGTCGGTCGGGTCCGTCGGGTCCGTGGGATCCGTCGGGTCCGTGGGGTCGGTCGGCGTCGTCGGTCCGGTGGGGTCAACGACCGTCGGGTCGCCAATCACCGTGATCGCGTTGCCGCCCAGGTCGATCGGCAGGTTGATCACCGGAATGATCTGCGTTCCGCCTCCGATGCTTCCGTCGCCGCCGGTGGTGTTCTCAGACGAGCCGCCGGTGCTGCCCCCGGTGAGGTCCGATCCCGTGGTGGTCGGGTCGCCGATCAGTGTGATGGCGTTGCCGCCCACTGTGACCGGTACGCCGACGACGGGAACGACCTGGGTTCCGCCGAGGATTCCGTCGTCACCCGAGGTGGATGCGCCGGTGCCGGTCGTGCCGGTTCCGGTGTCGCCGGTGGTTCCGCCGGTTGTCGAGGATCCGGTGGACTCCGAGTCGCCGATCAGCGTGATGGCGTTGCCGCCCACTGTGACCGGTACGCCGACGACGGGAACGACCTGGGTTCCGCCGAGGATTCCGTCGTCACCCGAGGTGGACGAGCCGGTGCCGGCGGGAGCGTCGGACGCCCCACCCGCGGTGCTCGCGCCACTCGTGCTGTCTGTGCTGCTCGAGTCGCCGACGACAGTGATGGCGTTGCCGCCGACCGTGATCGGAACTTCGATGTTCACAAGACCCTGCGTTCCGCCGAGCAGCGAATCCGTTCCGACGGTGGTGGCGGGTGCCGATTCGGCCTCGGGCGCGGGAGCGGCCTCGGTTGCACCGGACTGCTCCGAGTCGCCGACCACGCTGATCGCGTTACCCGACACATCGATCGGGATGGCGACATCCACGATGGCCTGGGTGCCGGATGCGATCCCGTCGTCGCCGGATGTCGTCGCCCCGTCCGCGGGTTCAGCGGCCGGTGCTGCCGGCTCAGCGGCGGGAGCCGCGGGGGCCACCTCGGGAGCAGTCGATGTGGCATCCCCGAGGATGCTGATCGAGTTGCCCGACAGGTCGACCGGAACCTCGAGGCCGATTGCGGCCTGGGTTCCCGAGAGCAGGCCATCGTCGCCTGATGTGGTGTCTGCAGCGTTCGCTGCAGCTACGCCGAGGCACGAGAGGCCACCGACGAAGAGGGTGAAGTACAGCCCTCTCAGAACAATTTTCTTCATGATGATTCAACTCCAAAAGATGGGTGAGACTGATGAGCTCCAGCCGCGCGGGTGGCGGGGGAGATGGTTCGCGGTGTCTGCCCCAGAGATCGGGCAGGTGCGAACTCAGTCAGTCAGGAGTCGAACCGAGGTCGAACGTCGGTGAAGCGGGAAGCGTGTCGTCGGATGCGAGAGCGCGCACGGTGAGAGCGGCCTGCGCGAAGAGCGAGCCGGAAATGGATTCGAGTGCCGCGGGCACGCCGGAACCGGCTCCGCCGCCCGTTCCCTGGCCGCCACTTCCAGACGGAGTGGGCAAGACCACAGGAGAACCCTCCGACGGCCCGTTAGGAGCAGGAGAACCCGGGGGCGAAGGCGTTGAAGAGCTGACGGAACCGGCCTGCCCCGGGGTGGGGAGACCAATGGTGCGATCGGATGCGGCGGGGCCGCGGAAGTGTGGAGCGATTGTGCCGTCGACAGGCACCGAACTGATGTCGTTCGCGCCAGCGCCCACGACGGTGGAGTCGGGAACGACAGTAGAGCCGGGAAGATCGAGGCCGGGAACGGAAGGGTCGATGCCCGGGCCGATTGGCTCGGATGCTCCGGGGAGCGTCGGTGCGGCTGTCACGACAGTGCTTGTGACGCTCTCCACAGCGTTGTCGACAACGGTCGTGACAGGAGACGTGACGCCCGCTGCGGATCCCAGAACATCGCCGATCACCGGAACCGCTGCAACGACGGGGTCGACGAGGTCGGTGACAGGCTGAACGATCTCCGACACCGGAGCTTCGGGCACCGCCTCGACGACGGGCACCACGATGTCTTCTACGACCGGCTGAACCACGGGTTGAGCGACCTCGGCGACCGGTTCCGGAACAATCGAGGTGACGGTCTCGACAACCGGTACGACGGGCTGAACGGCCGAGTCGACGATCTGGCTCATGGGCTGAGTCACCCCGGAGACGACGTCTCCAACGCCGTCGAGGAGGCCCCCATCAGCGTGGGCGGGAGCGGCTGACAACAAGATGCCGCCGACGACGAAGCCCGCGCCGACGAGCCCGCCGAGCAGAAGAAGCCGCAGTCGATTGACGGGTCGGTGCTCTTCGATGGCATCCACATCAATCACCCCCAACGGCTGAGTGCCCCCAATGTAGGCACGTCGTAGGCGCCCGGTAAAGGGGGTCAAATATTTCGGGTGGGGAAGATTTCACGACGAATCGGTGCGTTCACGTCGCCCGTGTGGCACCGGATCGAGGTTGGGTGAGCGCTTCGATCCGCATGTTTTGGCGCACGTGCAAGATGTCGGCTACATAAGTCGGCTCACGAGTTAATGTCACCGGAATGTGTGCTCAACGCCCTCGTCGCGCGGTCGGGGTAGCGCCGCTCCGGATGCTCGCGCCCGGGTCTGCACACCAGTCGAGCAGCGACGGCCACTCGCCATATCCGGAGTCGATCGTGAAGTGACCTTGACCCGGCAGGATCGTCGTCGGAATGCCGAGGGGCACACCGAACTCCGCCAGGGCGCCGTCTGGGTTGAACGGGTCGTCGTCGCTGGCGACAAGAGTGATGCGCCCGATGTCGAGCGGAGAGATTGCGAGAGGCAGGGAGCCGAACGCCGCGATCTCGTCGAAGCCCTCGACCACTTGAACGGACGGCGGCGCCACGAGGAGGACGCGTGACACGGCGAGTGCCGAGTCCGGTCTCGCGCCCAGCCACAGCAGAGTCGACAGGCTGTGGGCGATGACGATCACGTCGTCGACGCGCCCGCTGTCGTGGAGCCGGCCCAGGGCATCCCGAACCGAGGCCGACCACTCGTCGACGTGCGGCGCGTGCGGCGATGGCAGCTGTGGGTACTCGACAAGGCAGCCCCGCTCGCGCAGAGCGAGAGCCGTGCGGTGCTGCCAATGCTCGGGCGGTCGCTCGTTCTGCCATCCGTGCAGAATAAGAAAGGCGGTGCGTGACTCGGTCATGCTGCCGATTCTTGCGGCGTGGATCGCCGGTGTACAGCGAGACTGACGAGTGTTACTGCCGGTTTTCTATCGATTGCCGCCAGCTGGTGCCGATAGCCTCGGATCATGCCCTCCGCCATGCCCTTCTCCCGTCCCATCCGCGCCGGAATCATCGGCTTCGGCCTCTCCGGGCGGGTGTTTCATGCGCCGTTCCTCGCCACGAATCCCGACTTCGAGGTGTCGGTTATCGTCACGTCGAATGCCGAGCGTGCAGCCGAGGCCGCGCACCTGCATCCGGCCGCCGTCATCGTCGACACCGTCGACGAGCTGTTCGAGCGCGCGACGCGAGGGCAGCTCGATCTCGTGGTGATCGGTTCGCCGTCGGGCACCCATGCCGCTCTGGCCGACAGAGCATTGGATGCCGGGGTCGCCGTTGTGGTCGACAAGCCGTTCGCCGTCACCAGCGCCGAGGGCCTGGCTCTCATCGAGAAGGCAGAGCGGCTCGGCCTGCCGTTCACCGTCTTTCAGAACCGCCGGTGGGATGGCGACTTCCTGACTCTGGCCTCGCTGCTCGACGCCGGCCAGCTCGGCGAGGTTCGACGCTTCGAGTCGCGCTTCGAGTGGTGGAAGCCTGTGCAGGCGAAGTCGTGGAAGGCGGAGGCCACAGCGTCGGAGGGCGGCGGAATCCTCTACGACCTCGGCGTGCACCTTCTCGATCAGGCGCTGCAGCTCTTCGGAGATGTCGAGGAGATTCACGCCGAAGTGATCACCCGGCGCGAGGGCGGCGTCGCCGACGACGACACCACCGTTCTCCTCAGGCATTCATCCGGCGTGCACACCCAGCTCTGGATGAACGGCATGGCTGCGCAGGTGGGTCCCCGATTCCACGTGCTGGGTTCGACCTCTGCCTACACGAGCTGGGGGCTTGATCCGCAGGAGACTCAACTGCGCGACGGTGCACTGCCCACCGACGACGGGTTCGGTGTCTACGGCGAAGAGCGTTGGGGGCTGCTCGGCGTCGACGGCGACGTGCTCGCCCTGCCCACCCAGGCGGGAAAGTACGCCACTTTCTACGAGCTGCTCGCCGAATCGCTGCTGCATGGCGGGCCGATGCCCGTCGACCCCCGCGAGTCGCTGCGGTCGCTCGAGATCATCGAGCAGATCCACACCGCCGCCGGCTCGTACGAGATCACGGGCGCATAGCGGGCGGCGTCGCTGGTTGCCTACTGGCCGCGGCCGGTGGCCTTTTCTTCAGGGTCTTCGGGTTCATTAATGGGGGACGAATCGTTCTGTGTGATCGACGGCGTTGCCGGTTCGACGGACGCGTCGTTGTTCTGGATGTCTGACATATCCCCCACGCTACGGGTGGCGGCCGACACGTTGACGGGGGTGGCGCATCCGGTCTCGGAGGGGTATCGGTGGCGCGCTGCCGCTCGGTGAAGGCGGCCGGCTGAATGCTCGCTGTGAACACCCCACTTTGAGGGTCAGGAAAACTATGTAGTGTTGTGCCCTATGTCTCATGAAACCGTCGATATCGCGCGTGCCGCCCTGCGACGCAGCCCGCGTCAGGATCGCAGTGCCCAGCGAATCGAATCGATCCTCGACGCCACCGCCGCCCTGATAGACGAGGTGGGGTACGGCAATGTTTCGCCGACGCTCATCGCCAAGCGGGTAGGCATGTCCGGCCCGGGAATCTATCGCTACTTCGACGGAATGACCGCGATCGCGGCCGCGCTCGCCACGCGCAACCTCACGCGCCTGATGCAGGCATCGCACGATGCTCTCGAGAGCAGAGACGCCGAGTGGCAAGAGCTGCTCGGTCGAGTCATTCTGGCATATTGCGAGCTGTACAAGACCGAGCCGGGGTTCCGCTGGCTGCGGCTGGGCGATGCCATCGACCGCAACCTCATCGACAACACCGACAGCAATCGCACGGTGCTCGCCCATCAACTCGGAGAACTGTTCTTCGAGCGATTCGAGGTATCGCGCAAGCGGCCTGATCTGCTGAAGCATGTCGAGGTGGTGATCGAGATCGTCGACACTCTTACGGCAAAGGCCTTCGAGACCGATCCAAGGGGCGATCAGTTCTTCATCGACGAGTGCACGCGTCTGGCCATCGGGTACCTAGAGGATTTTCTCGAGCGCACCCAGAGTTACGTCACCAACTGAGCGGCGTCTGGCTGCTCCCTCAGGTCAAGCGGGCAACAGGGTGAGCAGTCGATTCTGCTGTACTGCCTCGACTGAGAGCACCTTGTAGCCTTCGTCGTCGAAGAACACGGTGATGCGGTCGTCTTCGACGCGCATCACGACGCCTGCGCCCCACTTCGTGTGCTTCACGCGGGCGTCGATGGCGAAGGTTGCCGGCGCATCGTCGCGGTGCTCGCGGGTGAACTCCTCATAGGCGATTCCATCGCTGCAGGTGTCGCAGTTGCCGCAGGGGCTCGGCAGGTCTTCGCCGAAGTAGCCCAGCAGAAAGATGCGGCGGCATTCGAGAGTCTCCGCGTAGCCGCGAACCATCTGCACCCGAGACTTCTCGACGCGGTGCTGTGCCTCGGCCTGCTGCACCGCGATGCGCGCTGCTGTGGCGGGGGAGCGGCGACCGACGGCGCTGAGTCCGGCTGTGGTCGAGGTGAGCAGCTCGGCCTCCTCGAGCAGATTGACCAGACCGCGGCACGTGCGTGCAGACAGGTCGAGTCGGTTCGCCAGGTCGGCGAGCGAGATCGACGGTGACTTCTTGACTGCTGCATAGAGGCGAGCGATCGATTCCTTCGACGGCACCCCTGATGCGAAGAACGTGCGCAGGCCGAGGTCTTCAGCCCGGTAGTGCAGCGTGGCCAGCGAGCCCATCCCATCCCGGCCCGCTCGTCCAACCTCTTGGTAGTAGCTGTCTATGGAGTCGGTGACCGCCTCGTGCACCACGAAACGCACATCGGGTTTGTCGATGCCCATGCCGAAGGCACTCGTCGCGACCACGACATCGAGCGTGCCGTCGGTGAAGCGGTTGTGCACGTCCTCCCGATGCGCGTCGGGCAGCCCCGCGTGATACGCATCGGCCCGGATGCCTTGGGCCTGCAACGCGTCGGCGTATCGTTCTGCGTCGGCGCGGGTCGCGACGTACACGAGGCCGGGACCTGTCGCATCCATGACCTGCCGCATGACGGCGCGACGTTTGCCGTCTTCGCTCTCGTGACGTTCGACCTCGAGCCTGATGTTGGGCCGGTCGAAGCCCCGGGCGAGAACGAGAGGGTCGCGCAGCCCGAGGCGCTCGACGATGTCTGTGCGCACGGGGCCCGATCCGGTGGCGGTCAGAGCGACGACCGGCGGATGCCCGAGCTGCTCGATGATCTCGCCGAGCGCCAGGTAGTCGGGGCGGAAATCGTGCCCCCACGACGACACGCAGTGCGCCTCATCGACGGTGAACAGGCTGACACCGAGCGCCGCGAGGCGGGAGACCACGGACGGTTTGGCGAGTTGCTCGGGCGAGAGAAAGACGAAGCACTGCTCGCCGCCCCCGACCTCCATCCATGCCGATTCGGTCTCCCGGTCGGAGAGTGACGAATTGATGGCGACCGCGGTGCGCCCGTGCACCTCACGAAGCGAGCGCACCTGATCGTCTTGCAGAGCGATGAGTGGCGAGACCACGACCGTGACTCCGCCGAGCAACGTGCCGGCGAGCTGGTAGACGGCCGATTTTCCGTAGCCCGTGGGCATCACCGCGAGCACGTCCCGACCGAATATCGGAGCCCGCACCGCCTCGATCTGGCCTTCACGCAGACGGGCCCAGCCGAAGGCATCCCGGGCTACGGTGGCGATCTCGGTATCGGTCGTCACGGCGATGATCTGGTCAGTCGCCGGTTCGTGGCGGAGCGGTCGAGCCGCGCACGATGAGTTGGGAATCGAGGGTGGCAACGGCCGGAGTGTCTTCGCCTGCCATCGTCTTGAGCAAGACCTCTACTCCGAGCGATCCGCAACGGTCGATGGCGAGTCTGACGGTGGTGAGGCCCGGCTGGCGGACCGACGCCAGCTCGATGTCGTCCATGCCGATGATGCTGATGTCGTCGGGGCAGTGCTTGTCGAGCTGGGCCATGCCCGAATCGATGCCCAGGGCTACGAGGTCGTTGTACGCGATGACCGCCGTCGCGCCGCTTGCGACGACGGTGGCTGCGGCCGCCAGGCCGCCCTGGATCGACGCGCTCTGGTGGTTGAGGGGAGTGAACCTCACGTCCATCGCAGTGCAGGCGGCGGCGATGGCGTCGTGGCGTCGGGAATCCGCCCAGGAAAGTCGGGGCCCAGATGCGTAGGCGATGTGGCGGTGACCGAGAGCTACGAGGTGTTCGACTGCCTGCCGTGGCCCGTTCGATGTGTCGACGACCACGCCGGGCAATCCATCGATGATGCGGTTGACGACAACCGTCGGGGTGGTGCCCACAAGCCGGCGTATTTCGTCGTCTGGCAGCCGTGGCGAGCACAGGAGAATGCCGTTGAGTTTTCGCGCCAAGACGATCTGCTCGCGTTCGCGGTGGAGATCTTCGTCTGTATCGAACAGCACCGGTCGATGGCGTCCCTCCCAAGCCTGGGCATGGATGCCCTTCAGGAGCTTCGCGTACACCGGACTCGACACATCCGGCACGATCACGCCGAAGGTCTTCTCTCCTGACCCGACGCTGCTGGCCGTGTAGCCCAGTTCTGCGGCAGCCCGCAGCACTCGTTCGCGTGTCGCGGCTGCGAGGCGATCAGGCTCTCCGAAAGCGCGCGATGCGGTCGCGAGGGATACTCCCGCTAGACGTGCGACGTCTGTCAGGGTGGCTGTCACGTTTCTTCCTTTGTCGACTGGGTGCTCAGTCAATCATGATGCATGACATTCGAATGAAAAAACTTGACAAGGTTGTACAACACCTTCATGATTGTGTCCATGTCGATCGATGCGGATCTCGGTTCCACGGCGCTCCACCCCCGGGGAGTGTTCCATGAGTAGCGCGCTGCCCAGACTGGGCGCCGCGAACACGCAGCGCATCGCATCTCCCCGGTCCGCCGGTGTGCTCCACCTCGGCCTCGGCAGTTTTCACCGAGCGCATCAGGCGGTCTACACGGCGGCAGCGCTGCGCACCGGCGACGACGACTGGGGCATTGTCGGCGTCGCCTCTCGATCGCGATCCGTCGTCGACGCCATGCGCGCCCAGGATCTCCTCTATACGGTCGCCGAAATCTCCCCGAGGGGCACGGCTCTGAGGGTCCCCGGTGCTCACACCGACGTCTTCGTCGCTGCCGAAGAACCGGCACGGGTTGCCGAGTCACTCGCCGATCCCGCCATCCGGGTCGTGACTCTCACCGTCACCGAGAACGGCTACAGCTATTCGCCGGTGACGGGCCATCTCGATCTGGCAGATGCCGGGATCGTCGCGGATCTCAGCGGCAGTCACCCGCAGACTCCCATCGGCCAGCTTGCGCGGGGCGTGCAGCTGCGCGCCGGCCGTTCCGGCGCACCGCTGACGATTTTGAGTTGCGACAATCTGAGCGAGAACGGCGCGCACACGGAGCGACTCGTGCGCGAGTTCCTCAGTGCCCTGCCCGGCACCGAAGGCGACGAGGCCCTCGCCTACCTCGATCAGGCGGTGGCCTTTCCTTCGAGCATGGTCGATCGCATCGTTCCGGCCACGACGGCCCAGCTTCGCGAAGCGACGGCGGCTCAGCAGGGCCTCTGGGACGAGGTTCCGGTTCCGGCCGAGCCCTTCTCCATGTGGGCGATCGAGGATCGTTTCGCCGCAGGGCGACCTTCCTGGGAAGCAGGCGGGGCAGTCTTCACCGATGAGGTCGGCCGCTACGAGCAGATGAAAGTTCGCCTCCTCAACGGCACGCATTCTCTGATCGCCTATCTCGGCGCTCTGCGCGGAGCCTCATTGATCGCCGAGTCGATCGAGATGCCGAACATCGAGGAGTCGGCCCGGCTGATCCTTCGTCGAGAGTTCGAGCCCTTCGTCGAGGCCCCAACGGGCATAGACCTTCGGCAGTACGAGAGCCAGCTCTTCGATCGCTGGGCGAACAGCGCCCTCGGCCATCGCACCGCCCAGGTGGGTACCGATGGCTCGGTCAAGCTGGGCCAGCGAATCCCTGGCCCCGCCCTTCTGAGCCTCGATCGCGGAGAAGTGCCGCATATGATCGCCCTCACCGTGGCGGCCTATCTGTCATGCATCGCTCCCATATCAGGCTTCGATCCCGGACCCCACGCGCGCGCCATGATCGATCCGGCCCGCGAGAAACTCGCCGGCATCGCGGCTTCGGCCAGGAATGGCGTCGAGATTGCCAGCCGGGTGATCTCCGACCTGAAGCTGTTCGGGCAGGAACTGGCGGAGAAGCCCGTCTTCGTTGCACGGGTCGGCGAACTCATCGACACCATCGTGCGACACGGCGTCGACGCCGCCATCGGCGACTGCACTGCCGCAACCCAGAAGAGTTCGACCATCACGAGAGAGGCCCATCGATGAAGAAGCTGGCCATCCACGCTGCCGAAGACATTCGCTGGGAGGACGTCGACAAGCCTGAACCCGCACAGGGCCAGGTTCGCCTGCGGGTCAAGTACGTGGGAATCTGCGGGTCCGACCTCCACTACTACTTTCACGGCGCCAATGGCGAGTACACGATTCGTGAGCCTCTGACGCCGGGACACGAGCTGTCGGCCGTCGTCGACGTCGACCCGTCCGGGCGGCTTGCGCAGGGAACGCCGGTGGTTGTGCACCCGGCCCGGTACGGAGCCGAGGTCGCCGGCCTCGAGAGCCGACCCCACCTCCGCCCCGGCGGCGACTACCTGGGCAGTGCCGCGGCGACGCCGCATCGTCAGGGCGGTGCGGCCGAGTACCTCATCGTCGATGAAGGCATGGTGCGGGTGCTGCCGGATGGGCTTCCGCTCCAACGCGCCGCCTTGGCCGAGCCACTCGCGGTCGCCCTGCACGCCGTGAGCCTCGCCGACGGAGTCGCGGGCGGTCGCGTACTCGTCATCGGGGCGGGTCCGATCGGTCTGCTCGTGCTCGCCGCCGCTGTGCGCGCCGGGGCACAGACGGTCAGCGCGAGCGACGTGAGGAACGAAGCACTGCAGCGTGCGAGCTCCTTGGGCGCCGATGAGCTGCTGCTCGTCGGTCGCGACTCCATCGCAGACGAGACCTACGATGTCGTCTTCGAATGCTCGGGGGCGCCGGTGGCACTGACGCAGGCGGTTCGTGCGACGCGTCGGGCGGGCACGATCGTGCAGGTCGGCATGCTTCCGAACGCCGAGATCGCCGTCAATCTGGCGCCCATGCTGGCGAAGGAACTCACGCTGCGAGGCGCATTCCGATTCTCGAGCGAGATCGACGACGCTGTCGCGCTTCTCGCCGAGAGCGATCGTCTCGACGCCGTCGTCACCCACGTCGTATCCGCTCAGAACTCGGTCGAGGCATTCGCCCTCGCCCGCGACTCGTCGCTGTCGTCGAAGGTGCTCCTCGAGTTCTGAGAAGTCCTCTTCTCTCCCTGCCTAACACTCGTCATCCTCACGTTTCTCACTCTGGTCCGAAGGAGTACCACCCATGTCTCACACACCCGCCACGGCCACTGCGGCCGACCCCACCTCGAAGAGATCGGTAGGCGATCTCGTCAGAGCCGCCATCTCGGGCTGGCTCGGCACCGCGCTCGAGTTCATGGACTACCAGCTGTATTCGCTGGCGGCCGCACTCGTGTTCGCCGATCTCTTCTTCTCGAACGAGAACCCCGCCATCGCTGTGGTCGCGGCCATGGCCACCTATGGCGTCGGCTACGTCGCTCGCCCGGTGGGTGCATTCTTCTTCGCCCGCTTGGGAGATAAGACGGGCCGCACAAAGGTTCTCTTCTACACGATCCTTCTTATGGGGTTGTCGACCACTCTCATCGGCGTGCTGCCCACGTACGGCCAGGTAGGCATCCTCGCGCCGATCCTGCTCGTCGTGCTGCGCATTCTGCAGGGCTTCGGAGCGGGTGCGGAGATCTCTGGCGCCGGCGTGATGCTCGCCGAATACGCTCCCGCCAAGCGGCGCGGCATCATCGCTTCGCTCGTTGCGCTGGGAACCAACTGCGGCACGCTGTTGGCATCCGGCATCTGGGCGATTCTGCTCGTGGCCTACAGCGAGCAGGAGGTCATCGAATGGGCGTGGCGCATCCCGTTCCTCGGCAGTGCCGTGATCATGCTCTTCGCCATCTGGGTGCGGTTCAACCTCAAGGAGAGCCCGGTCTTCGAAGAGCGCGACGATGTCGTCGACGGCAAGGCGCTGTCGAAGAAGGAGACGATCGAGCTCGCGACCGAGACCGGCAACATGCGAGCGCTGGAGGCCATGGAGCGCAAGCCGATCAAGGCATTCGCCATTGCTCTGATGCTTCGCTTCGGCCAGGCCGGCAACTCCGGGCTCATCCAGACCTACCTGATCAGCTACATCACGGTTGTCCTGCTGCTGGATCGCTCCATCGGCGTCAACGCCGTCATCGTGTCGTCGCTGGTCGCCTTCATCACGGTGCCGCTGTCGGGCTGGCTGGGAGACCGCTTCGGCCGCAAGCGTATGTACACCGTGTGGGCGGTCATCGCCCTGATCGTCATCGTGCCCACGATCCTCATGATCAGCAGCAAGGAGACGTGGCAGGTCTTCGTCGGCTATGTCGTGCTGCACAACCTCGCCGTGATGACCTTCGCCTCGCTCGAGAACCTCACTCTTCCTGAACTGTTCGGGTCGAGGAACCGCTACACCTACACGGCCATGGCGCGAGAGATCGCCGCGATCATTGCGACGGGTGCCGGCCCTGTCATCGCTGCGGCGTGGGTATCGGCAGTCACAGGATCGTTCATTCCGATCATCATCATGCTCGGCATCTTCACGCTGTGCGCCCTTTTCGCATCTCTCTGGATGCCCGAGGTCGCCGGCCGCGACCTGACCGATCCGCGCGACGCGATCTGACCCACCCGACCTCGCCCCGCGCATCCACGAAAGGACCGAGCAGATGAGCATCGAACGAGCTGATGTGCTGATTACCAGCCCAGGCAGAAATTTCGTGACCCTGAAGATCACGACGAGCGACGGCATCGTCGGCTGGGGGGATGCGACGCTCAACGGTCGCGAACTCGCCGTCGCGTCGTACCTCGGCGATCACGTCGCATCCACCCTGATCGGGCGCGACGAGGAACGCATCGAAGACACCTGGCAGTACCTTTATCGCGGGCCGTACTGGCGTCGCGGGCCGGTGACGATGGCTGCCATCGCAGCGGTCGACATGGCGCTGTGGGACATCAAGGCGAAGAGAGCCGGCGTGCCGCTGTACCAGCTGCTCGGCGGCGCAAGCCGAAGCCGGATCCGCGCTTACGCGCACGCATCCGGCACTGACTACTCGGCGCTCGCCAACGCGATCACCGGCTACAAGGAACTGGGCTTCACGGCCGTGCGCGTGCAGACCGGGGTGCCCGGGCTCGGCCAGGTCTACGGAGTCTCGGCGGCGGGCCCTGGTGTGCGCTACGACTATGAGCCCGCGAAGCGCGCCGCCGACGGGTCCGCGGCGACGGCCCCGTCTGAAGAGATGTGGGACACACACGCGTACCTTGCGCACATGCCGTCTGTCTTCGGCAAGATCAGGGAGGACTTCGGCTCGGAGCTGCGGATTCTGCACGACGGCCATCACCGCATGTCGCCCATCGAGGCGGCGAGATTCGCCAAGGACATCGAGCCGTACAAGCTCTTCTGGCTCGAGGACTGCACTCCCGGCGAGGACCAGACGGCACTGCGGCTTGTGCGTCAGCACTCGACGACCCCGCTGGCGATCGGCGAGGTCTTCAACACCGTCTACGACTATCAGACGCTGATCACCGAGCGTCTGATCGACTACGTGCGCTCGGCGGTGACCCACACCGGCGGAATCACGGCCATGAAGAAGCTGCTCGACTTCGCGGCGATCTACGGGATCAAGTCCGGAATCCACGGCCCGACCGATATCTCGCCCATCGGCATGGCGGCGGCCCTGCACCTGGACCTCGCCATCAACAACTTCGGCATCCAGGAGTACATGCCGCACAACGCTCAGACCCTCGAGGTGTTCCGCACCTCCTTCACCTTCGATGACGGATTCCTGCACCCGGGCGAGCAGCCCGGACTGGGCGTCGAGCTCGACGAGGAGGCCGCAGCGGCATTCGACTACACGAAGGCGTACCTGCCCGTGAATCGTCTGACGGATGGAACCGTTCATGACTGGTGAGAGCGGGCTGGGGGCGCTGGCCGACCACCACGTCGTGCCGCTGGCATCCATCGCCGATCCGGCGCACGTCGACATCATCGGCGAGGGGCTCACCGCCGGCGGCCTGCCGGTCGTCGAGGTGGCGCTCCGCGGCATCCATGGTCTAGGCGCCGTGCGACGCCTTGCCGAGCGCGGAGATCTGCTGGTCGGGGCTGGAACGGTGCTGTCGGTCGACCAGGCCCGCGACGCTCTCGACGCCGGCGCGGGCTTCATCGTGACTCCGGGACTCGACGCCGATGTCGTGCGTTTCGTGAGCGACGCCGGGGTGCCGATCGTGCCCGGCGTGCTCACGCCGACCGAGGTGCAGGCGGCCATGGGCATGGGCCTGAGCCATGTGAAGCTCTTTCCTGCCGGAAATTTCGGCGGGTTGAAACTGCTGTCGGCATATGCAGATGTCTATCGCGAGGTGCGCTTTATGCCCTCGGGAGGGATACGGCAGGACAATCTGGCTGAGCACCTGGCGCATCCGGCCGTCTTCGCCGCCAGCGGTAGTTGGATCACGGCGACAGCCTCTGACGGGGTCGACGCCGTTGCGGCCGCGGCGCGGGCGGCCGCCTCGGTGGAGCTCGTCTGATGAGCGAACTCCAGCAGCTTGACGTGCTCTGCATCGGCGAGTCGCTCGGGCTTCTCGTTCCGGAGAGCCCCGGCAAGCTCGCTCATGTGCGCGCGCTGCGGCTCGGTTTCGGCGGCGCCGAGAGCAACGTTGCGATCGGCGTGGCACGGCTCGGCGGCGCTGCTGGATGGGCAGGCCGCGTCGGGGCGGATGGCATCGGCGAGCTCATTCTCAGGGAGATTCGCGCCGAAGGCGTCGAGGTTCACGCGGCGATCGACGAGAACGCCGCTACCGCGATGATGCTCAAGGAGCGGCCGCGTGCCGGCGCATCCCGTGTCTCGTACTACCGGTCTGTGCAGGCCGGCAGCCGACTCGCGGCCGCCGACCTTGCCGAAGGTCTCGTCGAGCGCGCGCGCATCCTGCATGTCACGGGAATCTCAGCGGGTCTCGGCGAGGGCCCTCTCGGCGCCGTGCATGCCGCGATCGATCGGGCGCATGCTGCGGGGGTTCTCGTCTCGTTCGACGTGAACCACCGCAGCGCCCTCTGGCGCGATGGGCGCGACCCGGGCGCCGCGTATCGAGAGCTCGCGGCCCGCGCCGACATCGTCTTCGCGGGCGACGATGAGGCGGCGCTGTTCACGGGCGTCACCGATCCGGAAGCGCAACTCGACGCGATCCGCGCCATGGGCAGCACATGCGCGGTGATCAAGCTGGGGGATCGCGGCGCGATCGCATCCGAGCGCGACGAGCGGGTGCGCCGGGACGCTTTGCGCGTGGACGTCGTCGACACTGTGGGCGCTGGCGACGCGTTCGTCGCCGGGTGGCTTGCGGAGACCGCTCGGGGGTCGAGCATCGAGCATCGCATCGATACGGCGATCGCGTGCGGCGCGCTCGCCTGCACGGGCGACGGAGACTGGGAGGCGGCACCTACACGCTCCGATCTGCTGGCGTTTCACAGCCCCAGCGTCGACCCGGTGCAGCGCTAGCCGCAGGGTCGCGCGCTGAGGTGCGGGGTATGGCCGCTTCATCGCCGATCGTAGCGACCACTCTCCGCCCCTCAGTGCGCCCGCGGTTGCGTAGGCTGTTCCGGTGCCAGCGCTCCCCGGATCTACCGCCCCTCAGCTCGAAGTGACGACACTCCAGGCGCTCCGCTCGCCGAGGCTCCTGAGCCGTGAGGTGCTCGCCGGAATCGTCACGACGCTGGCGCTGATTCCCGAGGTCATCTCGTTCTCGGTGATCGCCGGTGTCGATCCCAAGGTGAGCCTCGTCGCATCCATCGTTCTGGCCATCACCATGTCGATCCTCGGCGGGCGACCAGCTATGGTCACCGCCGCGGCCGGTTCGGTCGCGCTCGTGGTCGCGCCCCTGGTCAAGGACCACGGCGTCGAGTACCTGCTGCCGGCGATCATCCTCGCCGGCATCGTGCAGATCGTGTTCGGCGCACTCGGCCTCGCCCGGCTGATGCGGTTCATCCCCCGTTCGGTGATGATCGGATTCGTCAACGCCCTCGGCATCCTGATCTTCGTTGCCCAGGTGCCGCACCTGCTCGGCGTGCCCTGGCTCGTGTACCCGCTGTTCGCGCTCACGGTCGCGATCATCCTGATCCTGCCGCGCTTCACGACGGCGGTGCCCGCGCCCCTGGTCGCCATCGTCGTGGTCACCGCGATCGTGATGATCGCGCACCTGAGTGTTCCGAACGTCGGCGATGAGGGCGACATCGGCGGCGCGCTGCCCGGGATCACGCCGTTCCTCGCCCCGCTGAACCTCGAGACGCTGCAGCTCATCTGGCCCACCGCGCTCAGCGTCGCGTTTGTCGGTCTGATGGAGACTCTCCTCACCGCGAAGCTCGTCGACGACATCACCGAGACCCGCTCACACAAGAGCCGCGAGTCCTGGGCGCTCGGCGTCGCCAACATTCTCGCCGGCTTCTACGGTGGCATCGCCGGATGCGCCATGATCGGCCAGACCGTGGTGAACGTCAAGATGGGTCGCGCTCGAACCCGCATTTCGACCTTCGTCGCCGGTCTCGTTCTTCTCGCCCTCGTGACCCTGCTCAGCGACCTCATGGCGCAGATCCCGATGGTGGCGCTCGCGGCGGTCATGATGATCGTGGCCATCACCACCGTCGACTGGCACAGCCTGCGCCCCGCGACACTGCGCCGGATGCCCGTGCCGGAGACGCTCGTGATGGTCATCACGGTCGTGGTCGTCGTCGCCACAGGCAACCTCGCGCTCGGCGTGCTCGTGGGCGTGGTGCTCGCGATGGTGCTGTTCGCGCGCAGGGTGGCCCACGTCATCCGGGTCGACCGGGTCGTCTCGGGCGACGGCGAGTCTGCGCGCTACGCCGTGCACGGGCCGCTCTTCTTCGGAAGCAGCAACGACCTGGTCGAGCGATTCTCGTATGCGACCGATCCGTCGACGGTCGTGGTCGACTTCGGCGCGGCCCAGATCTGGGATGCGTCGACCGTGGCAGCACTCGACTCTGTCGAGAACAAGTACCGCCAGCACGGTGTGACCGTCACCTTCGAGGGGCTGGATGGCCGCAGCCGCGCGCTCCACACGCGCCTGTCGGGCCGTCTCGGCTCGTAGACTCGCGGCATGCGAGCCATTACTCTTCCTCAATTCGGTGATCCGTCGGTGCTGACGGTCGCCGAGGTCATCGAGCCTCCCGTCGGACCATCGGATGTGCGCATCGACGTTGTGGGTGCCGGCGTCAACGGCGCCGACATCTCGCAGCGTCGGGGCAGCTACCCGCCGCCATCCGGTGCCCCGCTCTGGCCTGGCCTCGAGGTGTCGGGCATCGTCAGCGCTACGGGTGACGACGTCTCGGAGTGGCGCGTCGGCGACGAGGTCTGCGCGCTGCTTCCCGGCGGCGGTTACGCCGAGCGTGCAGTCGTCGATCAGGGTCTCGTTCTTCCCGTACCCGCAGGCGTCTCGCTGCTCGACGCCGCAGCGCTACCCGAGGTGGCCGCCACCGTCTGGTCGAATGTGTTCATGAGCGCCGAGCTGTCGTCGACCGAGGCCTTTCTGGTTCACGGGGGATCGAGCGGTATCGGGGCCATGGCCATCCAGATCGCCGCGGCACGGGGATCTCGAGTCTTCGCAACGGTGGGGTCGGCCGAGAAGGTCGCGTTCGCCGAGCAGCTCGGAGCGATCGGCATCAATTACCGAGAGCAGGACTTCGTGGAGGTCGTCAACCACGAGATGGGCGGAACGGGCGTCGACGTGATCCTCGACATGGTGGGCGGTGACTACATCGGCCGCGACATCCGGGCCCTGGCGGTCGGTGGTCGCGTCATGGTGATCGCGAATCAGAGTGGCGACACGAGCTCATTCAACGTGGGCTCGCTCATGATCAAGCGCGGGCGCGTCTGGGCGACGACCTTGCGGGCCAGGCCGCTGGCCGAGCGTGCCGCGATCATCGCATCGGTGCGCGAGTCGGTCTGGCCGCTCATCGAGCAGGGGCTGGTGAAGCCGACTGTCGACAGCGTGTTCACGCCCGACCAGGCTACCGACGCGCATCGTCGCATGGAGTCGAGCGCTCACATGGGAAAGATCCTGCTGCAATTCCGCTAGCAGGCCGCTCTTCGACAAGCTCGGGGAACGCCGCGGCTCGGTTGTTGCTCCGCCGGCGCATTGCGCAACTACGGCAGCACGAAAATCCCGTGACCAACCCGAGGGTGAGGACACGGGATTCGCGCTGTCGCGACGTGAATGCGGCGCTACTGACGTCGCGGCCCGTCACATCCGTTCAGCATACGGTTTGATACGTGGACCCCGCGTTGTAGGTTTCCCCATAGCTCGCCCCCGACGGGTAATAGAGGTGAACCTGGAAATTGATGCATGACGTGCCGGGGGCGTAGACCTGCATGCTGTAGCTCGATCCACTCCCGTAATCGATCTCGGTCGGCAACCACGAACCACCTGCGGTGCGGATGTCCTTCACGGTATTTCCGCCGGCCGGGTTACCGGAGACGCGGATCCAGTTCGTCTGGCATGAGTAGGAGTAGTAGATGTCGACAGTGGCGACCGTCTGCCCGTATTCATTCTCAACTGGTCGGGAGCCGATCCGGCTGGCATTGCTGTTGCACGGTGCGGCCCCGCCGTAGCCGACGGACGGGTCGCGGCCGTGATCGGCAGGGCTGGCGGACGCTGGCATAGCGGCGCCGAGCGTCATTGTCAGGGCGAGCAGCGTTGTGGTGAGGATGGTTGTCGCAGTCCATCGACCGCGCGAACGAGTGATCATCTTGGTCCCTTCGGTTTCCCGCCTAATAGCGGCTTCCCATAGTGTGAAGAACCGGCTAATTTGAGGGCGAATACCCGTCAAACTCGAGCAGGGGGAAACGCATGGCTCGGCCGCAGAAGGCACTGCCGGCACCGGTCACTGCGGCGCAGCACCTTGGTGTCGAAATCCGATACTGGCGGGAACGGCGACGGATGACGGCGACGGAACTGGCAACTGCGAGCGGATGCAGTCGGACGACGATCTACGGGGCAGAGACCGGCAGTGAGGTTCCAAGCGAGCAGCTGATATGCCGGATCGACGAGGTACTGCGCGCGGAGGGACTCATCGTGTCTCGGTACGAGGGAGTTCTGTCGGAGAAGCGGGCGGCAAAGATGTCTAGGTCCGTCCCGAGCATCGACGCGGCCCCGGATGCTTCGGATGACGACGAGTCCTGGTTCCTCGAGGAGACCATCCCGGACGGCACGCTGATGCCCCGAGGTCATCACTTCGTGAAGACATGGACCATCATCAACACGGGCAAATTCGGCTGGCACGGCAGATATCTGCAGCGAGTGGGAAGTCCGGCCGGCGTCGGCCTGATAACGACTCCTCAGCGGGTACCAGTTCCGACGACACTACCGGGGGAATCCGCCGTACTGGCGGTTCCCTGCGTCTCGCAATACGTGGAGGGGACCAGCCGAGCACACTTCAAGATGGCGGACGCGCACGGAAGACTGTTCTTCAAGGACAGATACGACGTCGGGCTTGTCGTGCAGGTGACGGTCGTGCTGGGTATGGAGCTGATGGACGAGGGGCGCAGACCCCCGACAGTGTCGCCGGGTTGAGTCCGTAACCCGTGTCGTTGCGCCTGACGACCAGCTCGCGGCGGGATCGATGGCTACTAGAGCTCGTCGGATCCCGACTCGTCGCCCCACGACGAGATGGGGGCCGGGATGCGCAGCTCACCGTCGCCGGCCCGGGCCACCACGTGGACATGGTTGAGTCGGCTGGCGGGAACCCCGTTGCGCGAGACGAACCAGGTGCCGAGCATCAGAGACGGGCCCGGCGCGGCGACGCACGTACCCATCACGGTGAACGCCCCGTAGGCGAGCTCGAAGTAGCGGGCCGCGATCACGTCGCCGTGATGCAGCGTCGGAACGACATCGGCCGGGTCACCGGAGGGGAGCGCCGCGACCTCCTCGTCGCTGAGCGAGGCGACGCCGTCGTCGGCCAGGGCCGCCTGCGGATCGATGATATCGAGAAGCTGAAGCGACTTGTCGGGCTTGAGGTTCGCATCCAGGGCCCGGCCCGCGAGCATAAACGCATTCGTGGTCTTTGATAAGTGCGCCCGTCCCTCGATCGACACGACGCCGTAACGGGGGGTGGAGAACACGGCCTTCACGAGAGCGCCGGATGTCAACTCGGCGATCGTTGCTGTGAGCCCTTTCACGTTGCGTTTGCTCGGGATTGTCAGCTCGGAGATCGACGGCACGGGGCTTCTCTCGTTCGGTGGGTGTCGACATCCATTGAAGCACCTGACCCGCTCAGGGTGCGTCGGTGCGCGCCTTGAGAAAAGCGAGCGTGCGATCGAGAGCGGTGTGCGCATCGTCATAGTCGAGGTGGAACTGGTATTCGTGGGGGAGCGCCGGCTCGTGATCGGCGGCCCAGAACAGCTCATCGACCTCGACCCCGGCGGCCTTCAACGCGTTCGACATCGGCACGGACTCGACCCATGTGAGGGCGTCGCCGTTGCCGCCCGAGATGTAGGTCGCTGGAAAATCTGGTGTGACGAAGCCCAGGCTCGACATCGTCGCGCCCGCAGAGGTGTCAGACCAGTCCTTGGTGCCTGTGTAAGCCCACAGCGAGATCTTGAACCCCCACGCCTCGATGCCGTTCAGCTCGGACATACGCTGCAGGTCGTAGACGCCGCAGTTCAGAATCGTGCCCACGAGCTGAGTCGATGACAGGGCCGGCTTGATTCCCATGACCGTCGCATAAGACGGATTGGTCGTGATTCCGGCGAGCTCACTCGCGAGCTGCGCGCCGGCCGAATCGCCGGCCAGCACGATCTGTTCGGGGTCGACGCCGAGTTCTGCGGCGTGCTCGTCGATGTAGGCCAGTGCATCGTTCAGCTGCAAGATCGCCGTCGGGTAGATGGACTCGGGTGCGATCGAGTAGTTGAGCCCGATCGTCGTGTACCCCTCGGCGGCGAGGATCTTCAGGTAGGGAGCGACGTTGCTCTTGTCGCCGGAGATCCACGCGCCGCCGTGAATCCAGACCACCGTCGGGAGCGGGCCTTTCGCGGATTCGGGCCGGAACGCATCCAATGTCGTTGCGGCGCCGGCCGTGCCGTCGGCATATTGCACGTCGAGCGTCTCGGCGATGCCGGATGCGGGAACGTACGGAAGCATCTCGGCCACCGTGTCGCGGCCGCCCTTCTCGAAGACGGCGCGGATGAGCATGCTGGATGCCCAGGGAGAGCTCGACGTGATGATCGAGATCACGAGCGCCACCGCGAGCACACCGCTGAGAACCGAGATGACTCGGCGTGCACGTCGAGAGAGTCGGCGAGGCGTGCCCCATGTGGGAAGGTCTCTGTCTGCGCCCGTTCGCTTGGTCATGATCCCCCGATCCGCGACCAGTCTCGCAGCACCGAGGCCGCGCGACAATACACTGTGTGTCGAACCCTGCTGGAGGCAGACATGTACCTGAGTGAACTGCGCGGCCTGGATGCGCCGGGGCCGTGGGCGGCTTACGCTCGGTTCGGGGGTAAAGAGCTATGACTGATGTCGCTGCTGGGTGGTACGATGACGGATCCGGTGGAAAACGCTGGTGGGACGGCCGCGCCTGGACCACGAGGCAGGCCGACATGCCCAAGCCGACTGCGTCTTATGCTCCGAAGCCCAAGCTGCCCGAGGGCACGCGCTGGGCCACCGTGGGCAATCCCATCTCCAAGGTCGGCGGTGGGCGTTACCTGCTGATTCACGACCACCTCTTCGTTCACCTCGGCGACGCGGCGCGCACTCTGCATGATGTTGCCGTGATCGACATCACCGAGGTCGATGTCGTTCAGAGCACTCTGCAGAAGACCCGGGGGCTCGCCACGATCCGTATCGCGGTCGGCCACGGCATCGAGACGATCCATTTGACTCTCGACGATGTGCGCGAGTTCCGTGACGGGGTCGCCGCGATAACCGGAGCGATCGCCGATGCGCGGCTCGCGGCGAACGGCGGGCTGCCTTCCGCTGAGCCCGAGGCTGTCGCCGAACAGGCCCCGGATGCCGCGGTGCAGGCCCGCGACTTCATCGCCGAGTTGGGTGCGTTGGCCGCCTTTCACCGCGACGGAGTGCTGACGGACGAGGAGTTCGCCGCCGCCAAGCGCAAGCTGCTGGCGCTCTAGGCCTCACTCGCGGTGCGAGGACATCGAGCGGTAGGCGTGCGTTGACGGGCTCACCGCGGCCATACTCGAAGCACACGCAACGCGAGCGAAAGGAACGATCATGACCTTCGAACCGCCGGCCATGCCGCAACAACCACAGCAGCCGCAGCCGGGTTACGCTCACCAGCCTCAACAGCACCCCGGATATGGCCAGCAGCCGCAGCCCGCGTATCCGCAGCCGCCTCACCAGGGCTATCCGCAGCAGCCTCAGCAGGGTTACGCCCAGCCGCAGCAGCAGAGCGGACCTCCGCGCGCGAAGAACCCGCTGGGTCTGACCTCGGCGATTCTTGGAGCCTCGGGCTTCGTTCTCGGTCTGATCTTCACCTTCATCCAAGTCGGCATGTACGCCACTGACTTCTCGGGGTCGTTCTCGGCGCTTGGCGTCACGCAGAACGTGCTCGACGTGCTTCTCGGCCTCGGCGCCATTGCGCTGGGAGTGGTCGGGTATCTCAAGGGTGGCCCCTCGAAGTTGCTCGCCACCATCGGCGCGACGCTGGGTGTCGCCCTACTGTTCGGCGTGATCAACAGCCTGATCTTCACGATCGCGCTGCCTCTCGTCTACTGACCTTCCAAGACGCTCCCGTTTGTCGAAAGGACGCACAGTGCAGCTGCCACAGATCTACCTCTCGATAGAACCGACCGGTCCCGCCCAGTGGAACGCCATCACCTTCGGGCCGATCTTTCACCAGAACCTCTCGTCGGCGAACAACGGTCAGGGCGGCTCTGTCGTGAGGGTTGCGCAGCACGGCAGCCGCGCGGTGCTGAACGACGACGTCGACATCTCGGTCGAGTTCGGGATGGAGGCGACCGACATTCAGATCGATGGCCTGCTCGACTGGGTGAAGCCGGCCAACTTCGAATACGACAGTGCGCGCCCATTTTTCGTCGACCTCTTCTATGGCGGCAATCTCGTCGATCGGGTGATCGCCGTGTGGATCGACCAGTACAGGGCTGCCCTGCCCTTGCCTTACTCGGTGACGGCCGACGGTGGAGTGAAGGGTGCCGTTCCCACGTGGCACGTGTCGCGGCGCAGTTTTCTGCTCGTGCGACTGATCGACCAGTTGCGTGGCGGCATTGAGTTCGACCGCTACTTCGCCCTCTCCGGCCTCTCGCTCGACCGCGCATGAGCCGTTTCGCGGGCACGAGGGTCATCGTTGTGGGCGGCGGCGGAGGCATCGGTGGCCGTATCGCGGAGCGATTCAGCGAGGAGGGCGCCGACGCGATCGTGCTCGACCTCGCGCGCGGCGACTCCTCGCGTGAGTCTGGCGATGCGGCCGAACCGGCCCGGGGCATCCTGCATTGCGATCTGGTCGACGCGGTGAGCGTCGAGGCGGCCTTCGCGGTGGCGCTGGCCGAGCTCGGCGGAGTCGACGTGCTGGTGAACAGCGCCGGAATCCTGGCGCGCGGAAGCCTGCTCGACCTCGCGCCCGAGCGCTGGGACCTCGTAATGGACATCAACGCGCGCGGCACTCTCTTCGCCATGCAGCACGCGGCACGCGCCATGATCGAGCAGGGTACGGGCGGAACTATCGTGAATATCGCGAGCATGGCGGCGAAGGCCGGCGGGGCGGATGAGGGCGCGTACGCCGCGTCGAAGGCCGCGGTCGTGGGGCTCACTCGGGCGGCCGCTCTCGAGTGGGGCGAGCACCAGATCAGGGTCAATGCGCTGCTTCCCGGCTACGTGCTCACTGACATGGGCAAAGACACGCGAACCGATGAAGACGTGGCCAACTGGTCGAAGAAGTCGCCGCTGGGCCGCCTCGGCACACCGGATGACGTGGCCGGGTTCGCCCTGTTCCTCGCGTCGGTCGATGGCGGGTACCTCACGGGCCAGTCGTTCAATGTCACTGGTGGAATGATCATGCACTGAGGCTGGCAGGGCTCGCCCCATCTGCTACGGTTCGTATTGTTTTATTGACGGATGCTCGATAGGCTCGCCGAGGTCGGGTCGCGTGTGCGCTCCGCGTTCCGTCGTCGGGGGATCCATCAATGCGCAATTCAACGTCTCCTTCAGGCGATAACGACGGCGCGATCCCCTCGCGCCGCGGTCGGTTGTCGGCGCTCGCGGCCGTCGCGTCGCTCGCACTCGTTCTGGCGCCGCTGGTCAGCGTGACGACGGCTTTCGCCGCCGAACCCGCCGCCGTCAACCGGGTCGCCGCTGAGCCGCCGTCGCCTCCCGCCGATGCCGATCCGCCCGCGGGTACAGGCGTGTGGGGCGCGGTGACGGGGTCTGATGCTCCGACGACAGGCCTGGCGAGCGCCTATGTGCAGCTGTGTTCGGCCGACTGGCACTGCTACTCCGACAGCACGGATACGCAAGGCGCTTTCGACATGGCAGTTCCTGCCGGAACCTATGCGTTCACTGCCGTCGGTCCGGACGGAACCGTGTATATCAACGGCGTGACCGAGAATGTCATCGTCACCGATGGTCAGTACACACGAGTCGACACCACGATTCAGCAGGGTGCCACGATCTCGGGTGTCATCACCGATTCCGCGGGTAACGGTATCGCCGATGCCTTCGTGGGAATCTACGATGCGAATGGTGCACAGGTCGACACCGGCTACACCGACAGTTCGGGGTCGGGCGAGTACACGACTCCGGTCCTTGCCCCGGGCAGCTACACGCTGGAGTTCTCGACGAATGGCGGCCTCTATATCGCCGAATGGTGGAATAACGCATCCTCCCGCGCGACCGCCACTGCAATCGTGCTGGCCGCCGCCGACCAGATCACCGGTATCAGCCCGAGCCTCTCGTCGACTCTGACCCTGTCGGGAACGGTCGTCGGTGATGATGCTCCCACCGCCGGCCTCGGCTCGACTGAGCTGTGGTTGTACAAGGACGACACCATGATCGGTACTTACAACACCGATGAGGATGGCCGCTTCGAGATGACCGGCCTCCAGCCCGGCAATTACAAGGTCGAGGTCATCACGCGCGACGCCAACCCGTATATGTACGAGTGGTACCAAGACAAGTCGACCAAGGCGACGGCGACCGTCATCGACCTGCAGGCCGACACCGACATCACGATCAGTCTCGCCCGGGGCGCCCAGATTTCGGGGCGTGTCACAGACGTGGACAATCCGACGGTCGGCATCGAGGGTCAGAACGTCTTCGCCTGGACGACAGGCAACGGCAGCGGGTTCGCCACGACCGACGCCGACGGGTACTACACGATTATGAACCTCGCTCCCGGCACCTACCGACTGCAGATCCAGTTCGGCAGCCCTACCAAGGAACTCTGGTGGGACAAGAAGCTCACGCAGGGTGCAGCCACTGCAGTGACGCTGACCGCCGGACAGGCCACGGGTGGCAAGGACTTCCTCCTCGGAACCCCGCTGACGCAGTCCCGCACCCCCACGATCACCGGCACGAAAACGGTCGGAGGTGTGCTCACCGCGTCATCGCAGGCGTGGTCGCCCGCGCCGGTCGCGCTCGCGTACCAGTGGAACCGCAACGGCACGCCCATCACGGGAGCGACGGGGACCACTTACACGGTCGTCGAGAGCGACGTGCTGTCGTCGATCACCGTGACGGCCACCGGCACGAAGTCGGGCTACAGCCCGATCACGGCGACCAGTAGTGCGTCGGTCATCCCGGGCACACTCAGTACCGCCACACCGACCATCTCGGGCACGGCGGAGTTCGGTCAGGTGCTCACTGCAGATGCCGGTACCTGGGGTCCGGCCCCTGTCACCCTGTCGTATCAGTGGTACCGCGGCGGAGTCTCGGTCGGAAACACGGGGCGGCAGGCGACGTACACGCTCGTGGCGGCTGACATCGGCAAGGCCATCACCGTCACCGTCACCGGCTCGAAGACGAACTACACGGGAGCTTCGGCGAGTAGCGCCGCCGTCACGGCCGTGGCGGGCACGCTGACGACGACGGTGCCCGCGGTCTCGGGCTCGCCGCTGGTGGGTGAGCAGCTCACCGCCGCCGTCGATCCGTGGGGCCCGTCACCGGTCACCGTGACCGGTGCCTGGACCAGAAACGGCACGCCCATTCCGGGCCAGACCGGCACCACCTACACGCTCACGAACGACGACGCCGGCTCCGTGATCGCCTACGCGGCCACCGGAACCAAGACGAACTACACGAGCGTGACGGTGTCGAGCGCACCCACCGACACCGTCACGGGCGGAAGCCTCACGGCGCATCGGCCGACGCTCACGGGCACTCCCTCCGTCGGACAGACCCTCGGGGTGTCGATGGATGCCTGGGGCCCGGCTCCCGTGGACATGCTCTACGGCTGGTACCGGGAGAAGTCACCGGACTCCGGTGACTTCACTCTGATCTCCGGCGGTGAAGACCCGACCTACACCGTCGACACCGCCGACGTGGGGCACCGCCTCATGCTCGTCGCGTTCGGCTCGAAGGACCACTTCGTTAGCACCAGCTGGTCCGTGGGGCCGACCGCCCCGATCGCCGCCGGAACGCTCACGACCAGCGCGCCCGTCGTCACCGGTTCGACGATCGTCGGCTCCGAACTCACGGCGTCGACCGACTGGAGCCCCGCCCCGATCGACACGAGCTACGCGTGGTACCGCGTGGCCGACGGCATTCACGTCGCCATCCCGAACGCCTCGGGAGCGGCATACACCCTCACGAACGACGACGCGGGGTTCACCGTGGGGGTGACGGCGTCTGGAACGAAAGACGGCTACGCGTCGGTCGAGCTGTCGAGCGAGCCGACCGCGACCATCACGGGCGGCAGTCTGTCCGGCACCGCGCCGGTCATCACCGGAACGCCGGCCGTCGGGCAGACGCTGACCGCGTCGACCGACCCGTGGGGTCCCGGCCAGGTTGACGTCGCCGTGCAGTGGTTCCGCGATGGCAGTGCGATTGCGGATGCCGATGGCTCGGAATACACGCCGACCGACGACGACGCCGGTCATGCTCTCACGGTCGTGGCCACCGGAAGTCGGTCGAGTTTCGACGCGCTGCAACTCGAGAGTGCACCCACGGGGATGGTGACCGGGGGAACGCTCATCGCGCCGACGCCCACCGTCTCGGGCGAGCCCGTCGTCGGCACCACGCTCACCGTCGACGAAGGAACCTGGGGCCCCGCCCCCGTCGGCTTCAGCTACCAGTGGAGCCGCGACGGAGTCGCCATCCAGAACGCGACGGATGCCGAGTACACGCTGGTGAACGACGATGCATCGCACACGATCACGCTCACGGTCACCGGGTCGAAGCTTGGCTTCACGACGCATGATCGCACCAGCGCGGCCACTGGCATGGTCACAGGAGGAACATTCGCTGCTCCCATTCCGAGCATCCTGGGCGATTCGCTCGTGGGGCAGAAGCTGGCGATCGACGAGGGCGACTGGGGCGACGGCGATGTGGACTTCGACTACGCCTGGAGCCGTGACGGAGTCGGGATCGCCGACGCCACGGAATCGAGCTACAGGCTCGTGAACGAGGATGCCGGCCACACGATCACGGTGACGGTCACGGGGACGAAGCCCGGCTTCCTGCCTGCCCCATCGACCAGCGAGCCGACCGCACGCGTCACCGGGGGCATCCTCACCGCGCCCGTGCCGACCGTCACGGGCTTGCCCGTGGTCGGGCAGACGCTCGTCGCCGCCTCCGGCGACTGGGTGCCCGCCCCCGTCGACCTGGTCTATTCCTGGAGCCGTGACGGTGAGCCGATCGCCGACGCCGATGAATCCGAGTACACGCTGGTGAACGAGGATGCCGGGCACACGGTCACCGTGACCGTCACGGGCACGAAGGACTACTTCGTCTCGCAGTCGGCGGTGAGCACAGCCACGGAGATGGTCACGGGAGGCACGATCACCGCCCCTCAGCCGAGCATCACAGGATTGCTCGTGGTCGGCGAGGAGCTCGCCGTCGACACCACCGGATGGGGCCCCGCCCCGCTGGAGCTGAGCTACGAGTGGACCCGTGACGGCATCGCCATCGACGGAGCCTCGGCGGGCACCTACATCCTCACGAACGAGGATGCCGGCACGGTCGTCGGGGTCGTCGTCACCGCGCGCAGGAGCGGATTCGACTCCGCGTCGGAGACCGCCGAGGCCGCCGCCATCGTCACGGGAGGAACCCTCTCGGGTGACGCACCGAGCGTGTCGGGCAAGCCCGAGGTGGGCAGCATCCTCACTGCCGATGCAGGCGATTGGGCCCCGGCCCCGGTCGAGGTGTCGTACCAGTGGTACCGCGACGGCACCGGCGTAGAGCTGGCGACAACGCGCATGGCTGCTGCTGCCGCCGCCGGCACACCCATCGACGGTGCGACCGCGGCGAGCTACAGGCTCGTGGATGCCGACATCGGCCACACGATTTCGGTCACCATCACCACGGCCCGCCTCGGGTTCGACACGGTGTCGCTCTCGAGCGAGCTGACCGCCGCGGTGGCGGCCGCACCTGTGCCGCCGCCCGTGACGCCCGTGACGCCGAGCGAGCCGACGACGCCCGGTGTGCCGTCCCCGGCGACGGTCGCGCCGGCATCCGGATCGGGCTCGCTCTCGTCGACCGGCCTGGAGGTCGGGGGTCTGCTCGGCCTGGCGACCCTCCTGGCCCTTGCGGGAGCAGGGCTGGTGACATTCCGACGCAGAACCCGAGCTGAGTAGCGCCGAGTGGGCGGTTTCTGTCGGTGTGATTGTTCTCTCATCGACAGAAACTGCTCACTCAGTTCTCGGCTGCGCGCTCCAGGAGCGGTCGCAGGCGCAGCGGCATGGTCTCGACGAGCGAGATCGTGGTGTTCGTGCGAACCACGCCCTCGATCGCGAGCATTGCCACGGTGATGCGGCGCAGCTCCTCGGTGCTGCGCGCGAGCACCTTCACGAGCAGATCGGCCTCGCCGGTGGTCGAGTGGATCTCGACCACCTCGGGCAGCTCGGCGAGTCCCGCCTCCGCGAGATGCCCCGTGGCCTGGCTGATGGCGATCGACACGAAGGCGACGAGTGTGTAGCCGAGGGCGGCCGGGTCGACGCGGCGGCTCGGTTCCTTGAGGGCTCCGATGCGCGCGAGTCGGGCGAAGCGGGCGTGAACCGTGTTGCGCGCGATGCCGAGCGTGTGCGCGAGAGACAGGATCGTGGCATCCGGATTGTCGTCGAGCGCGAGCAGGAGCCGGGCATCGAGGGAGTCGAGGGTGTCCATGGGTGCATTGTGTCACTTGATGATGCTGACAAGTTGCATTCTGCTCAGCCAATTCGAACTCATTTGCGCGTCTGCCCAGTTCGCGAGAACATCAGCCAATGACCTCTTCGCCCGTGCTGCCCCCGCTCGCCGTTCCAGCCTCGACTCCCGTCACGCAGGCTTCGCCCGGGCACACGATCGTCGAAGACATCCTTGCGATCCTCACCGGAACGATCACGACGTCTCTCGGGCTGTTTCTGTTGAAGAGTGCGGGTGCGGTCACCGGCGGAACGGCCGGCCTCTCGCTGCTCATCAGCTATGCGACCGCCCTGCCCTTTCCCGTGCTGCTGCTCGTGGTCAATGCACCCTTCTTCGCGCTCGCGTTCTGGAAGAAGGGCATCGCGTTCACCGTGCGCACGATCATCACCGTGGGGTTGCTGTCGTTGTTCTCCTCGGTCATCCCCACGCTCGTGCGCTTCGAGCACATCGATGCGGTCTTCGGCATTCTCGTGGGCAACCTGCTCGCCGGCGTGGGCATGCTCATCCTCTTCCGCCACGGATCGAGCCTCGGCGGCTTCAACGTGCTCGCGCTGCTGATGCAGGAGAAGTTCGGCTGGCGCGCGGGATATGTGCAGATGGCGCTCGACGTCACGGTGGTTCTCGTGTCGTTCGCGGTGGTCTCGCCGTGGGTGGTGCTGCTCTCAGCCCTGGGCGCCGCAGTGCTGAACATCGTGCTGGCGCTCAACCACCGCCCGGGCCGCTACGTAGCCGGATGACCCCCCCTCGGCCGCACGTCGTGTGGGCCGCGCTCGTAGGCAGGAAAAGCGGAGGGGTGGCGCGCGAAGAGGGCGCTGCTAGCGGATTTTTCCTGAGTTGGAGCGAGCCGGCCGCGAAGCTGCCGTATCGAGGCCCGCTCAGCGCTGCGTGTCAGCCGATGAGAGCAGGCGGATGAGTCGCTGCTGCCCCTCTTCGGCCAGCTCTGCAACATCGTCACGCGAGGCGAGGAAGTCGGTGAACGAGCGGTAGCCCAGCGGCTTCTCGTTGAACGACGGATCCATTCGCCGCATCTGATTCTTCACCGATCCGGTGTTCAGCCACTCGTCGGCGTCGCCCTTGGCATGGCCAATCTGCAGTGCGCGCACGAGCAGCTCGGTGGCCACGGTCTGTGCGTCCTCCGGTTCGGGCTCGGGCTCTTCGAAGGGCGCGTCCTCTGTGTGAGAGAACATGGGGATGGTGACCCGGCGCGAGCGAGCGGCAGCCTTCTTCGGCTCGGACTCCGTCTCTGCCTCAGCCGAACCGGAGCCGTCGGAACCGGCGTCGATGACGCCGGCAGTGGCATCCACCGTCTTCTTCGAACCGCGGCGCGACGACGACGACCCCGCAGGGGCCACCACCTCGGGTCGCTTCTCGATGCCGGGCAGCGAGTCGTAGTCTTCGAACTCGTCGCATGCGGCGGCGAGCGAGGTGCTCGTCGATCCGGCGACACCGATGCCCACGACGAAGCGGCCGAGACGCTTGGCCTTCTGCGCCAGCGCGATGTAGTCGGAGTCGCCCGCGACGATGATCACGTGCGTGAGGTCTGGCAGGCGGAAGAGGTCTTCGACCACGTCGACGGCCAGGCGGATGTCTGCGCCGTTCTTGGTACCGCGGGTCGTGGTCGTGAACAGCTGGGTGAGGTCGACGGCGCGCGACATGAGCTGGCGCTGATAGCTCGCATTGACCGGAACGGACCAGTCGGCGTAGGCCCGGTTCACGACCGTGGTTCCGAAGCTGGCGGCGAAGTCGATGATGGCGCTGAAGTCGACGGTGGCGGCGGCCAATCGGGCGGCGATCTCGGGGTCGTTGTTCGGATCGCTCTTGTCGAAGTCGCGGATTCCGTCGCGCTGAAAAGCGTTGCGCCCGTGCAGCTGCTGATAGCGCGAGATGACGATGTTGTCGAAGTCGATGTAGAGGCCGACTCGGGCGTCGATCGGTTCTGTGGTGTCAGCCATGGTGAGCTCCTCGGTTGGCGGAAGACTCAGTAGCGATCCGGTGCGGAACTCCAGTCTCCCGCGACGGGTGTGCCCAAGGCAAACACTGCGGCGTCACGGGCCGGATGCGCAGGGCCCGTGACGCCGCTGGCCTCAGCGGCGCGACAGCAGCGGGTGGGGCACGGCTCGATATGCAGCAACGCAGCTCAGCGCGAGCCAGACCCACCCTGCAATGACGGCGATCCACAGGAGCCCAACACCCCAAGAGGTCTGCGACAGAGCCCCGCCCGCGACGAACGCGACGACGATGACAATGCCTGCTGCGATGGACAACGAGGCGCCGCGCGCACCGCGAGAACGAAACCAGCGCGCGGCGATTATGGCCGCTGCCGCGAGACAGAGAAAGCCGATCGCGCCGAAGGCGAGGTGCAAGAGTCCCGACACGGAGGCTGTTCCTCCGCCGGGGCGGTCGGGGGCAGCGAAGGCGCTCGCGATGAGGGCGGCTCCGAAGATGCCGACCAGCACCGCGGCGACCCGCGACCAGGCCGGTGTTCGCCGCAATCCGATTGCGGCGACGATGGTCATGAGTCCGGAAAGAACGAGGTTCAGGGCCTGCAGCCACCCGGAATCGCCGAGAAGCAGGATGCTCAATGCGTCGCGGCTCAGGTCGAAACCGGGGCGGGTGACCGCGAGGATCAGACCGAAGATGAGATAGAAGGGCCCGGCGACCACTCCCCAGCCGAGCATCGATCGGGTGACTGCGGCGCCGCGGTCCAGGACGGTGTCGGATGTCGTCGACATGAGCGTCTCATTTGTGCACTCGTGAGTGCATTTGTGCACTCGTCAGTGCATAATGGCACCGTGGCTCCCCTCGACGCAATAGCTGATGACGACGAATCGACGCGCGCCGATCCGAGGGTGATCCGATCACGCGAACTGATCCTCGACGCTGCCCTCACCTGCTTCCTCAGAGGCGGCTATGTCTCGACCACGGTCGACGACATCGCCCTGGAAGCAGGGGTAGCCAAGCGCACCATCTACAACCTCTACGGAACGAAAGACGAACTCTTCCGCGCTGTCGCATCCTGGGCGATCGAGACGGCCGAGAGGTTCGTCGTCGAGCGCGTGCAGTCACCGGTCGGCGTGCTGCTGCTCAGCGAGGAGATTGCTGGATTCGCGGTCGCTCACGCACGCGCCGTCGTCAATTCGCGCGTCATCTCCATTCGCCGACTGCTCATAGCCGAGGTTCCGCGCTTTCCGGAGTTGGCGGCCGAGTACTTCGATCGGGTGCCCCGTCGGGTGATGACAGCGATCGCGGATCGGCTGCAGCGATACGCCGTGCTCGGCACGTTGGAGGTGCCCGAGCCGCAGGACGCGGCTTATCATTTCACCTACCTCGTGCTCGGCGAGGCGCTCGACCGAAGCCTGTTCGCGCCTGACTCGGTAGACGATGCTCAGGTCGAGCGCGCCGCCCGTCGGGGGGCGGACGCATTCATTCGCGCATACGCGACTCGCTGAGCGGACGCCGAGTCGGGCTCGTCGCCGTGCTGTCAGGCGCTCGTCACGAAGATGCAGAACGGATGCCCGGCCGGGTCTGCCAGCACGACCAGCGTCTCGGCTGGGTCGTCGATTCGGTCGTCGAGCAGCGTGGCGCCAAGACTCAGGGCCCGGATGTTGTGGGTGCGGAGTTCGTCGAGATTCGGAACGCTGAAATCCAGATGCAGCTGCTGCGGCCTGAGGCCTTCGGGCCAGGTGGCTTTCGGGAGGCTCTCGACCTGCTGGAATGCGAGCAGTCGGTGCCCGTCGTGGCCGAGCAGCACCAGCCAGTCGGCGCCGGCACGGTCGGGCTCACCCTCGGCAGGCACCTCGTCGCCGGGCTCGTAGCTCAGGCCGAGGAGCTGGCGGTAGAACTCGGCGAGCTCGCGAGCGTTCTCTGTATCGAGCACGATCTGGCGAAAGGCGGGATGACTCATGCCTCTATTGTCGCCCGAGGGTCTGCGTTGGTCGAGCGGTTGAGAAACGAGCAGGTAGATACCGTCATCGACACGCAGTGGGGCATGATCGTCAGTGAGCGCCACCGTCGTCTGAACGGGGCCGAAGGAGAACTCGAATGGTGACCGCAATCGCTGTGATCGCGTTGCTGGGAGTGGCCGTCTGCCTTGGCTGCCTGATCTACCTGCACGTGGCGCCGACCGGGTTGAGCCCCGTGCACGACCCAGTGAGCCAGTACGGGATCACGGACTACTTCACCTTCTACCGCGCGGCGGCTCTGTCGCTCGGTGTCGCAGCCCTGATGCTCGCGGTCGGTCTTATCGAGGCTCTGACCGAAGCCAATGCGGCGGGCATCGTGTTCCTCGTCATTCTGGGCTTCGCACGCCTCACGATCGGGTGGGTTCCGATGGATGCGCCGGGCGCTCCCCGCACGGCGACCGGTCTGCGGCACAACCTGCTCGCCACCGCATTCTTCGCGTCGGCCACCGTCGCGGCGTTTCTGTTCACGGGCACCTTCGCCGGCGACGCAGTGCTCTCGGGCATCGCGCCAGCGTCGGCTGTTCTCTCGTGGGCGATGGCGATCTTCAGCGCGCTCATTCTGCTGACCAGCCTGGTCGGGCCGCTCAAGCGGTACTTCGGTCTGGTCGAGAGGCTGCTCTACGTGGCCGTGCTCGCCTGGATCGCGACGGTGGCGATCGCGCTCATCGCCGGTTGAACACTGTCTCAGCGCTCGGGCAAGAGTTCCGATAGGAGCGCCGTGACACGCTCTTTGATCGAGTCGCGGATGGCGCGCACCTCGTCGATGCTCTTGCCCTTCGGGTCGACGAGCTCCCAGTCCTCATAGCGCTTGCCGGGAAAGATCGGGCAGACGTCGCCGCAGCCCATGGTGATCACGACGTCCGACTCGCGAACGGCCTCGGTCGTCATCAGCTGAGGCACGGCCTGCGAGATATCGATGCCCTCTTCGGCCATGGCCTGGATGGCGATGGGGTTGATCTCGTTGCCGGGTTCCGAGCCGCCCGAACGCACGGTCACGGCGCCGTTGGAGAGGGCGGTCATGTAGCCGGCGGCCATCTGCGAGCGACCCGCGTTGTGAATGCAGACGAACAGAACGGTGGGAGCGTCGGTCATAAAGATCACGGTAGTCCCAACGAGTGAACGGTAGGTGTCGAGATTTGCTCGCTTTCAACTCGATCTGTGTCGGATGCTCGATTTCGACGACGAGGCATCACTAGACTGACCCGCATGCCGGTCATGACAGTCGTTCTCTTCGCTCTGATGATCGGCGCACTCGTCGACATCATCCTTCGGCGCGACGATCAGGTGAAGCATCTGCCCAAGATCGTGTGGGTTCTGCTGGTCGTCTTCCTGCCGCTCATCGGCAGCATCCTGTGGTTTGTGATCGGGCGCGAGTACAGCCAGCCTGTAAACCTGGGCGGCTTCGGAGACCCGCGTCGCCGGGAGAAGGCGGCCGGCAGCATCTCGTCGACGCAGACCGTGCGCGTGAAGACCACCGAGGAGGAACTGGCCGATCTCGACCGCGAGATCGAGTTCCATAAGCAGCAGGATCGCATCCGTCAGCTCGAGGCCGAACTCGAGCAGCAGCGCCGCAAGCAGGAGTGAGTCGGCCGTTCGCCGACATCATCCGCGCTGGTTGAGTAGCCGCGGATCCTGCGCTGGTCGAGAAGTCGCTGGGATAGTGCCGCTCTAACTCAGGAAAAGTCGCGCGATTGCGTGCTTCTCGCACGTGGCGACCCGGGTTTTCCTGATGTGGAGCACACACCGACCAAACCGATCTGCCGGGGGTGGCGAACTACCTGTGTCCGCAACAACTCCCCAGCAAA
>NZ_JYFC01000001.1 GCF_000938265.1 Agreia bicolorata | reverse complement strand
GTCACATTCCGAACCCGGAAGCTAAGACTCTCTGCGCCGATGGTACTGCAAGGGGGACCTTGTGGGAGAGTAGGACACCGCCGGACTCCTATTACACGAATGGCCACCCCCACCAGGGTGGCCATTCGGCGTTTAACCACCTCTTCAGCGGACAGGTAAAGTCGTAGAGTGCTCAGAGCAGAGAATCCTCCCCAGTCCGCCAGACCATGGCTCGCAAGCTATCCTCCGGGCCAGGACTCCGACATCCCTGAGATCACGTTCCGGTCGATCCCTGAGCTTGTGACGGCCACCTGCGCTAAGTTCGGAGACCAGCCGGCGTTCTCCAACATGGGGCACGCGCTGTCGTTCCGTGAGATAGACGTGCTGTCCGATCGTATGGCGGCGTTCTACCAGAAAGAACTGGGCCTCGTTCCGGGCGACCGCATCGTCATCCAGCTGCCCAATCTTCTGCAGTTCCCCGTCGCCATGTTCGGTGCGCTGAAGGCCGGGCTGGTCGTGGTCAACGCAAATCCGCTCTACACGGCCCACGAGCTCAAGTCGATCCTCGTCGACTCAGGCGCGGTGGCCATCGTTGTGCTCGAGAACTTCGCGGTCACCCTCGATCAGGAGATCGGTGGCACAGACATCCGCCACGTCATCCTGACGTCTGTCGGCGACCTGCTGCCACTGCCCCAGCGTGCGTTCACGAACTTCGCGGTGAGGTACGTCAAGAAGATGGTTCCCGCGCACTCTCTGTCGGGCACTATCTCGTTGCGCGATGCGCTCAGCAGGGGAGCGCAGCTCGTCTTCGACGCCCCGAGCATCGCGCCCGAAGACCTGGCCTTTCTGCAGTACACGGGAGGAACGACGGGCGGCACCAAGGCCGCCATGCTGACCCACCACAACATGCTGGCGAACCAGTTCCAGATCATGGGTCCGATCCGAGTCGCACTGCAGGAGGGCAAGGAGACCGTCATCGCCGCCCTGCCGCTGTACCACGTGTTCTGTCTCACGGTGAACTGTCTGGGCTTCTTTCACTTCGGTGCGCATAACGTGCTCATCACGAACCCTCGTGAGACAGACGCGCTCATCAAGACCGTGGCGAAGTATCGGCCGAGCGTTCTCATCCTCGTCAGCACTCTCGCGGCGGCGCTGCTCGACCGCCCCAGCTTCGATACTCTCGACTTCGCTCCGCTCAAGCTGAGCGTCGCGGGAGGAATGGCGCTGCGCACGCAGGTCGCCGAGGAGTGGGAACACCGCACCGGCTCCCAGATGGTGGAGGGCTATGGCCTGACAGAGGCGTCTCCCGTCGTGTCGGTGAACCCCACCGTGGGAACGGCGCGCCTCGGAACCATCGGCCTCCCGCTGCCCTCGACCTACGTGGAGATCCGCGATGACAACGATGTGGCAGTCGCGCAGGGGGAGAGAGGCGAACTCGTCATATTCGGCCCCCAGGTCATGAAGGGGTACTGGAACAAGCCGGAGGAGTCTGCGAAGGCCATCGGGCCCGACGGCTGGCTGCATACCGGTGACGTGGCCATCATGGACGCAGACGGCTATGTGACGATCGTCGATCGTATGAAAGACATGATCGTTGTCGGCGGGTTCAACGTGTATCCCGCAGAGGTCGAGGAGGCGGTGCTCAGTGATCCTCGAGTCAAGGAAGCCGGCGTGATCGGCGTCGACGACGAACATTCGGGCGAGACCGTGAAGCTGTTCGTAGTGCGCCAGGATCCGTCGTTGACCGAGGCAGACATCCGGGGCTATCTGAAGGATCGCCTGGCCGGCTACAAACGCCCCAAATACATCGTCTTCCGCGACGAGTTGCCCAAGACGAACGTGGGCAAGATTCTGAGGCGCGAGCTGCGGGAGCCGGGCGACGCGGCCTCGCGATAGTCTGGGAGCACAGTCTTTTTCACGCGGCGCTTCGGCGTCGCCACGACCGAACGGTAGTTGTTTTCATGAGAGTCATCGTCTTCGTCCTGTGCCTGGCCGCCTTCGTCGCCGGGATGGTCGTGATGGCATACGCATTCCCCGGAGACGGTGGATTCCTCGCCGAGGTGTTCGTGGGCGGCGTGCTGTTGTCGTCCGCCGCGGTCTTCGTGCCGATGAGTGTTCTGCGCTGGCTCGACCGGGCATAGCCTCGCCGAGGCCTGCAGCTACCAGGCGGCGGGCTTGTAGTCCTTGAGAAAGACCCCGTGCAGGTCTTCGCCGGCCTCGCCACGAACGATCGGGTCGTAGACGCGCGCTGCCCCGTCGACGAGGTCGAGCGGCGCGTGGAAGCCCTCTTCCGCCAGGCGCACCTTGGTGGGGTGCGGACGCTCGTCGGTGATCCAGCCCGTGTCGACGCTGGTCATGAGAATTCCGTCTGTCTCGAGCATCTCGCCGGCGCTCGTGCGCGTGAGCATGTTCATCGCGGCCTTGGCCATATTCGTGTGCGGGTGCCCAGGGCCTTTGTAGCGGCGCCCGAACTGGCCCTCCATGGCCGAGACGTTCACGATGTACGTGCGTCGAGCATCCGATGCCGCCAGCACGGGGCGCAGACGGCTCACAAGGATGAACGGCGCGGTCGTATTGGCGAGTTGCACCTCGAGCATCTCGAGGGGATCGACGTGCTCGACGTTCTGGGTCCAGCTGTTGACGTCGTGCAGATCGGGAACCAGCCCGCCGGCGTCGATCGCGGTTCCTGCTGCGAGGCGGTCGAGCGAGCTGGAGCCCGGCGCCATGGCGAGGCTGGTGAGCTCGGATGCCGTGAGTTTGTCGGCGACGAGCGCGGTCGATCCAAGGATGGGATGCGCCGCCACCGAAGCCGCCAGCGCCTGGGGGTGCGGGTCGTTGGTGTGGCCGAAGGTCACCAGTTCGGGCAGCGGCCTGTCGGTCGGCAGCGGCTCGAGCTCTGCGTCGGTGAGCGGGGCGTACGACCCGGGGGAGCGCTTGACGGTCTGAGCGGCGTTGTTGATGAGAACGTCGAGAGGCCCCTCGGCGGCCACGGCGTCGGCGAGAGCGATCACCTGCGCCGGGTCGCGCAGGTCGATGCCCACGACCTTCAGCCGGTGCACCCACTCCGATGCGTCGGGAAGGCTGGAGAAGCGGCGAACGGCATCGCGCGGGAAGCGCGTGGTGATCGTGGTGTGAGCCCCGTCGCGCAGCAGGCGCAGGGCGATGTACATTCCGATCTTCGCCCGGCCCCCGGTGAGGAGCGCGCGCTTTCCGGTGAGGTCGGTGCGGGCATCCCGTTTCTGGTGGCTCATGGCCGCACAGTCGGGGCAGAGCTGGTGATAGAACGCGTCGACCAGCGTGTAGTGCTGCTTGCAGATGTAGCAGGCACGCGACTTGAGCAAGGTGCCCGCGGTGGGCGCCTCGGTGGTCGTGGCGAGGGGGATTCCCCGAGTCTCGTCGTCGATGCGATCGGACGCGCCGGTGGCGGTGGCTGCGACGACGGCCCTGTCGGCCGCGGCGATGCGGGCGCGCTTCTCTTGGCGGCCATGATTCTTGACAGCCTTGAACATCTTGGCGGTCGCGCGACGCACGGCCACGAAATCCGGATGCTCCTGCTCGAGTGTGTGCAGCTGTGCCAGTACCCGAAGGGTCACCTCGAGCTCGTCGGCGGTGAAGACGGCGGGCGGTGCTTCGGGATCGTGGGGCAGGTCTGTCATAACCGAACGATTCTACCCGCGCCCGCCGGGCACCATAGTCTCGTCTTATGGCGACTCCTGATTTTGTACTGGCCCTGCGCGAGAAGATCGGTCACGCTCCGCTGTGGCTCTCGGGGATCACCGCGGTGGTCACCCACGGCGACAACGTGCTGATGGTGCGACGCTCCGATAACGGTGCCTGGACCCCGGTCACCGGCATCATCGACCCCGGAGAGCAGCCCGCCACGGCCGCCGCCCGGGAGGTTCTCGAGGAGGCCGGCGTGGTCGCCGTCGCCGAGAGGCTCTCGTGGGTGCACACGCTGCCGATGCTGACCTACGACAACGGTGATCAGTCCGAGTACCTCGATCTCACGTTCCGCATGCGCTACGTCTCCGGCGATCCGTACCCTGCCGACGGTGAGAACACCGAGGCCCGCTGGTTCGCGATCAATGAGCTGCCGGAGATGTCTCTCGACATGCGCACACGCATCCGATACGCCCTCGACGACATTGCTGCCGCGCGCTTCGAGGTCTGACAACCGAATGGCGTTGGCGCGCTACTCGATGACGGCGATCACTATCGAGAGCGCGACACTGACAACGCCGACGCCGGAGAAGATGTAGCCGAGAAGCCTCAGCAGATGCCCCTCGCGGTGAGCGGGGTCGGTGCGAGCCTGCTCGGGACGTCGAGGATTCACGAAGACCGTGACATCGTCGCCCTCGACGAGATGCGCGGTCTCCTCCGTGTCTGCGGGCAGCTCATAGAGGTGACCGTCATCGCCCAGCCATCGGAAGACGTGCGTGTCGTCGGAGCCGCCGCGCGGCGCATCCGGAACAGGGTGACGCGCCACGATGACCGCCATAGTCTCGGTCCATCCGCTGAACGCCAGCCGGCGCACGTAGCCGGCGAGAAGCAGCGGCACGCCGAGGCAGAGCCCGATCCACGAGAGGACCTCCAAGACCAGCGATGCTGCGTCGAGGGGCGTGGTCATGGATCGATTTTAGGGGTTTACGCGGGCCGACGCTCTTCGGCCACAACGTCAGCTGGCTTCTTGTCGGTGCGCCACCCGCGCCAGACGGGCTGGCGCAGCCGGTTCGTCGACGTCCACTCGGCGAACTCGACCTCCCCGACCTCGGACGGCGTGATCCAGTGCGCATCGCGAGCATCTGCGGCAGGCACATCCGTGGCCGGGCATGTCTTGCGCCGCATGCGGGAGAACTGCGTCGCCAGTTCCGAGAGATCTCGGTCGCTGAAACCCGTTCCGACTCGGCCCACGTAGCGAAGTTCGCCATCGTGAGGAACCGCGAGCAGAAGCGATCCGATCGAGTTCGCCCGTCGCCCCGCACCGGGGCGCCAGCCCACGACCACGACCTCCTGTGTCTTGTGCAGCTTGAGCTTGATCCACGCCGGCGACCTTTTCGCGGGTCGGTACGTCGAATCGCGTTTCTTGGCCACGACTCCCTCGAGGTGGAGCTCTGCGCTCGCGGCGAGAGCTTCGTCGAGATCGCCCTCATAAGCGGGAGGAACCTGCACGAGGGATGTCGCGTCGGCCCTCACGATCTTCTGCAGCGCGGCGCGCCTGTCGTCGTAGCCGCGCGAGGTCAGCGAGTCGGTGCCCTGCTCGAGTGCGTCGAAGACAAAGTAGTGCGCCCTGGTCGAGGCGATCGCCCGCTCGACATCGGCCTTCTTCGTGAGCTTCATGCGGCCCTGCAGACGCCCGAAGTCAGGACGCCCTCGTGCGTCGAGCGCTACGATCTCGCCGTCGAGCACGCAGTCTGTCGACGTATCGACGGACTGCGCCACCGCGTCGGCGACCTCTGGGAAGCTGCGGGTGAGGTCGTTTCCGTTGCGACTCGTGAGTCGAACGGCGCCTCCCTGCACGCGCGCGATCGCACGGATGCCGTCCCACTTCATCTCGAATGCCCACTCGTCGAGCGAGTCGTCTGCGAGAACAGACGCCGGTGTTCCCAGGGTCGCGAGCATCGGAGAGATGGAGCGGTCGTGGGAGACGGTCGTCGTCGCCGCCGGCTGCGCTGGATCCATCAGGTGGATCAGCCAGTTGTTCTCGGCCCGACCGCCGCCGGTGTGGATGAGCGCGAATCTGCGCGGCTCCCCGAGTCCCGACGGCTTCGTGCCGATCAGGGTGGCGATCACCTCTTTTCCGTCGCGCCACTTCTCGAGCTCGTACGTGCCGGCATCCCAGATCGTCACCTCGCCGCCGCCGTATTCGCCGGCCGGGATAGTGCCCTCGAACGAACCGTAGGCGAGCGGATGGTCCTCGGTCTGCACGGCGAGGTGATTCTGTGTCTTCGAGGTCGGCACACCTTTCGGAAGGGCCCAGCTCACGAGCACGCCGTCGTGCTCGAGACGGAAATCGTAGTGCAGGCGTCGGGCATGGTGCTCCTGAATCACGAACGTCTGCCCCTCCGTCGGTTGAGCGGCCTCGCTCGGTACGGGCTCGGGGGTCTTGGATGCGTCGCGCTTGCGTCTGTAGGTCGCGAGGCGGTCGGTCGTCGGCTCCAGCGCGTCGAGGTGCCCTTTCACGAGGTCGGCCAGCGGGTCGCCCCGGCGTTTCACCCGTCGGAGCACCTCGTGGAAATCGAGCTGAGCGAGAGTAGGGCTGGCCAGTTCGCGCCAGGTGCGCGGCGCCGCGACCATCGGATGCGACCGGCCCCGCAGAGAATACGGCGTGATCGTCGTCTTCGATGAGCTGTTCTGGCTCCAGTCGACGAGCACTTTTCCGGCGCGTAATTCCTTCTTCATGTCGCTGACGATGAGGTCGGGGTGGGCGGCCTCGAGCGCGCGGGCGAGTTCGTGCGCTACCGCCGACACCTCGTCGGAGGTCTGCTTGCCGTCGAGGGCTGCGTAGAGATGGATGCCCTTCGATCCGCTGGTGACCGGCATGGGATCGAGCCCCATGTCGCGCAGGATTTCGCGGGCTTCTCTGGCGACCTCCGCGCACTCCTGCAGTCCCGCACCCTCTCCGGGGTCGAGGTCGAGCACCAGGCGGTCGGGATTCTTGGGCTCGCCCGTGCGAGCGAACCTCCACTGAGGCACGTGGATCTCGAGAGCCGCGATCTGGCCGAGCCAGGTGAGGGTGGCGAGGTTGTTGACGAGCGGGTAGTCGTTCGAATGATTCTTGTGCTCGATCGTGCCGCGGGTGACCCAGTCGGGAGTGCCGTCGTCGAGATTCTTCTGGAAGAACATCTCACCCGGATGCTCCGCGGTGCCGACGCCGTTGACCCACCTCTTGCGCGTGGCGGGCCTTTCTCTGGCGTGCGGGATCAGAACGTGAGCGATGGAGGCGTAGTAGTCGAGCACCTCGCCCTTGGTGGTTCCGGTCTCGGGATACAGCACCTTGTCGAGATTCGTCAGCGTGAGCTTGTGCCCGCCCACCGACACCACCTGTTTCGTCGCGCTCATGCAGACATTCTGTGCATGTGACCGGGGTCAAGGGCTAGTGCTTGCGGCGCAAGAGGAGTTCACTCGTGTCTATGAGAGCGATCTGGAAGGGAGCCGTGACGTTCGGGCTCGTGAACGTGCCGGTCAAGGTGTACGCCGCGACCGAAGACCACGATATCGCCCTGCACCAGGTGCACGACGAGGACGGCGGGCGCATTCGCTACCAGAGACGCTGCGAGATCTGCGGCAAGGTCGTGGACTACGCGCACATCGACAAGGCATTCGACGACGGATAGCGCACGGTGGTGCTGACCGACGACGACCTCTCGAGCCTGCCCGAGGAGAAGAGCCGCGAGATCGATGTGGTCGAGTTCGTGCCGAGCGAGCAGATCGATCCGATCATGCTCGACCGCAGCTACTTTCTCGAACCCGACTCCTCGTCGGCCAAATCGTATGTGCTGCTGCGGCGCACGCTCGAGCAGACCGACCGCACGGCGATCGTGCACTTCGCGCTGCGGCAGAAGACCCGACTCGGGGCACTGCGGGTGCACGGCGACGTTCTGATGCTGCAGTCGCTGCTCTGGTCGGACGAGGTGCGGGAGGCGACGTTCCCCGCGCTCGACGAACGGGTGCGCATCACGGCGAAAGAACTCGAGATGTCGAGCGCACTCGTCGACAGCTTCGCCAGCGACTTCTCGCCCGAGGACTTCACCGACGACTACCAGGAGCAGCTGCGAACGCTCATCGAGGCCAAGCTCGAGCAGGGGGAGGCCCTCGACACCGATGCGACGTTCGGTGAGCAGCCCGAGAAGGAGTCCGGCGGCGAGGTCATCGACCTTATGGAGGCGTTGAGGCGCAGCGTCGAGCGCAACGCCGCGAAGAAGACGCCCGCCAAGAAGAAGCCCGCGCCGAAGAAGAAGCCCGCTTCTGCCGCGAAAAAGGCGCCCGCCGACAGGAACCGCCGGGCGTAATGTGGGGGCGTGCCCTCCCAGCTGATCCCCGACGACGTGATCGAACGCATCCGTTCGCGTGCTGCCGGATACGACCGTGACAACACCTTTCCTCACGAAGATCTCGCCGATCTGACCGAACTCGGATACCTCCGTCTCTTTGCGCCGTCGTCGGCCGGTGGACTCGGGATGGGCCTGGCCGAGGTCGCGCGAGCGCAACGGCGTCTTGCCGCGGCTGCGCCGGCGACCGCTCTGGCGATCAACATGCACCTCGTCTGGACAGGCGTCGCGAAGACGCTGCTCGATCGGGGAGACGCATCCCTCGCCTTCGTACTCGACGAGGCGGTCGCCGGCGAGATCTTCGCCTTCGGAAACAGCGAGGCGGGCAACGACCTGGTGCTGCTCGACTCCCGCACTCGCGCCGATGCGCACCCCGACGGCTCATACTCTTTCACCGGCCGCAAGATCTTCACATCGCTGTCACCGGTCTGGACGAGACTCGGGGTATTCGGCCGTGACGACACGAGCCCGGATGCGCCAAAGCTCGTGCACGCGTTCATCGATCGTGCGGCCGACGGGTATCGAATCGAAGACGACTGGGACACCCTCGGCATGCGGGCGACGCAGAGCCACACCACGATCCTCGAGGGAGTCACCGCGCCGGCCGAGCGGGTCTTCCGGCGCATCGCGCCCGGGCCGAGCGCCGACCTGCTCGTCTTCGCCATCTTCGCGAATTTCGAGGTTCTGCTGGCTGCCGTCTACGCCGGAATCGCCGATCGAGCGCTCGAGCTGGCCGTAGAGTCGGCCCACCGCAGAACGAGCCTGAAGTCGGGCGGCCGGCCCTACGCATCCGACCCCGACATTCGCCACAGGGTGGCCGAGGCCGGCATCGCGTGCGACGCGCTCGAGCCGCAGATCGACCGGATGGCGCTCGATGTCGACGAGCTCGTCGACCACGGCGCCCGCTGGTTCCCGAAGCTCGTCGGCCTGAAGGTGCGCGCGACAGAGACAGCGCGAGTCGTGGTGGATCAGGCGATCAGAGTCACCGGGGGCTCGGCAATGTCGAACTCGAGCGAGCTCGGCCGTCTCTACCGTGATGTACTGGCGGGTATGTTCCACCCTTCAGACGACGAATCCGCGCACGCCACTGTGGCGAACTCCCTTCTCGGTCCGGTACCCGAATGAGCCTCATCGCTTTCGACGGGCATACGCCGCGGGTGGCCGACACCGTCTGGCTCGCGCCCGGCAGCACACTCATCGGCCGGGTCACGATCGGAGCTCAGAGCAGCGTGTTCTTCGGCGCCGTTCTGAGAGGCGACTCGTCGAAGATCACGGTGGGGGAGCGCAGTAATCTGCAGGACAACGTCGTGGTGCACGCAGACCCGGGGTTTCCGACCCGTGTCGGCAATGGAGTGAGCGTGGGCCATGGCGCCGTGCTGCACGGCTGCACCATCGGAGACGACAGCCTCGTGGGCATGAACGCCACAGTCTTGAACGGAGCGGTGATCGGAGCGAACTGCCTCATCGCGGCCGGGGCCGTCGTGCTCGAGGGCACGGTGATCGCCGACGGCTCGCTCGTAGCCGGAGTGCCGGCAAAGGTTCGGAGAGAGCTCACCGACGACGAGCGTGACGGCATCCGAAGGAACGGCAGCAACTACGTGGCGCTGTCGCGGACCTACGGTGCGTCATAGAGGCGCCGGGCTTTCTGCGCTCGTCTGCCTCGGCCTGTTCCTGACGTCGTGCTCTGTGTCTGCCGGAGGGCAGGCAGATCAGACCCCGACACCGACGGCGACCGCGGAGCCGACACCGGCCCCGCCTCCCTCCGTAGAGGAGCTGACGGCGCAGTACGCGTCGGTGCGCCTCGACACCATGACCCTTCAGCAGAAGGTCGCCTCGATGTTCATCGTTCGGGCACCCGGCCTCGACGACCCAGCGTGGCAGGCGACCGTGTCGTCGCGAGGCCTGGGCGGGCTGATCCTCATGGGCGACAACATTCCGGCGACGCCCGAGGAATTGGCGGCGCTGACGGCCGGTGTCACCTCTGGTGACGGTCTGGCTCCGCTGATCTCGGTTGACGAGGAGGGCGGCGAGGTGACCCGCCTTCCGTACGACGGCTTCGCCGGCGCCGATACTCTCGTCGCCGAGCCGGAGTCGGCGACACTCGATGCCTTCGCGGGCAGGTCGACGCTGCTGGATCAGGTCGGGATCTCGGTCAACTTCGGCATTGTGGCCGATGTGACGGCCGACCCTGCGTCTTTCATCTTCAACCGTGTGCTCGGACCGGATGCTGCGGCAGCATCGCCGAAGGTGGCAGCTGCGGTTGCCGGCGAGAGGGGGCGAGTCTTCAGCACCCTCAAGCATTTTCCTGGGCATGGTGAGGCAGAAGGCGATTCGCACACCAGCGTGCCGCAGATCGACGTCGACCTGGGTGGATGGCGTACCCGGGATGCCCCGCCCTTCAAGGCAGGCATCGATGGCGGTGCAGAACTCGTGATGTTCGGCCACCTGGCATACACACCCGTCGATCCTCAGCCGGCGAGCCTGTCGTCGACCTGGCACTCGATCCTACGAAATGAACTGGGTTTCGCCGGCGTGACCGTGACCGACGACATGGGCATGCTCGAGGCCACGGGTCTTCCTGAATACGCGAACCCCGACGAGAATGCCATTCGAGCGGTCGCGGCCGGCAACGACCTTCTCCTCTACGTGACCCCGGGCAACATCGACGCGATGATTTCTGCCGTCGTCGGTGCTGTCGAGGCGGGCCGGATCGACACCGCCGTCATCGACGACGCGGTGACCCGCGACCTGGAGCTGCGACGCACCCTCTGGCTGCGGCAGCATCCGGAGGTCGCCTTCTGAACTCAGCCCTCGAGGTGCCGCTCGTCGTGACCGGAATAGGCGCTCAGCGGCCTGATCAGTGAGTTCGACGCGCGCTGCTCCATGATGTGCGCAGTCCACCCCACGATCCGGCTCGCGACGAACAGCGGGGTGAACGTCTCGGTGTCGAAGCCCATGAGGTGATACGCCGGGCCCGACGGATAGTCGAGGTTGGGCAGGATGTTCTTGCGCGCGGTCATGGCGGTCTCGAGCGCGTCGTAGAGGGCTCCGAGATCGGGGCGGTCGTAGTGCTCGAGGAGCGCATCAAGGCTCATCTTCATCGTGGGCACACGCGAGTCGCCGTGCTTGTAGACGCGGTGGCCGAAGCCCATGATCTTGCGTTTCTCAGCGAGGGCTGTGTCGAGCCACGCGGCCGCCTTGTCGGCCCTGCCCACCTCATCGAACGTGTGCATCACGGCTTCGTTGGCGCCCCCGTGCAGAGGGCCCTTGAGCGCCCCGATGCCACCCACGACGGCCGAGTAGAGATCAGCGAGCGTCGAGGTGATGACCCGGGTTGTGAAGGTCGATGCGTTGAACGAGTGCTCGGCGTAGAGAATCATCGACACGTCGAACGCGTCGACCACGACCAGCTCGGGCACGTCGCCGAAGGTCATGTGAAGGAAATTGGCCGAGTAGCCCAGATCGTCGCGCGGCTCGACGACGTCGTCTCCGTGACGGCGTCTTTGGTCGTAGGCCACGATGGCGGGGATTCTCGCGTAGAGTCCGATCGCCTTCTCGAGGTCGGCCTCGGGCGAGTCATCGGATGCCCGTGGGTCGCTCGCGCCGATGACGCTCACGGCCGTGCGCAGCACATCCATCGGATGCGCCGTGAGCGGCAACTCGTCGATGATGCGACGAACGGCGACGGGCAGAGCGCGCTGCGCGCGTTCCACGCGCTCGAACTCGGCGAGCTGCTCTTCGGTGGGAAGCTCGCCATGCCAGAGGAGGTAGGCGACCTGCTCGAACGAGCAGAGGGCGGCCAGCTCTTGCACGGGGTAGCCGCGGTACAGCAGAGAGTTGGTCTCGGGATTGACCTTGGAGATGGCGGTCGTGTCGACCACGACGCCGGCCAGACCTTTGTGGATGCGAGGTTCTTCGACTATCGCGGACGAATCTGACACGGGTGGGCTCCTTCGCATGAGGCGGCGCCCTCCCATACGGGGCGCGGTCGCCATGCTATCGAACCATGTGATGAATCAGGGGGTTGGCGGGGTCGGCTGAGCCGGCGGGGTGGATGCGGAGCGTCGAGAGGCGACGCGAATGATCACGATCGTGACAGCCGCGAGGACCGCCAGCACGAGCAGCCACGGCAAGGCCACCCCGAGCGCCACCAGAGAGCCGTTGAGGGCAGCGACGAGGGAGTGCCAGCCAACAACGAGTCCACCCCAGAAGTCCTTCGGCCCGCCGGCGGGCACCGCACCCGCTGAGTAGAGCTGCAGGTCGATCGTGGAGTAGGCCACCTGGTCGCCCAGCAGGTCACGCTGCGCCTTCAGAGAATCGAGGTCGGCCTGGCGCGTGGAGATCGCCGACTCCAGCGCAATCAGGTCGTCGATGTCGGTGGCGGCGGCCATCAGATCGAGCAGGCGGTCGACAGATCCCTGCATGGCCGTGATGCGGGCATCCAGATCAGTGGTCTGGGCCGTGACATCTGTGGACGAGATGGAGATGGAATCGACGGTGCCGAGTTTCTTCAACTCGTCGAGCGCCGCCGTGACCTCGTCTTCAGGAACTCGGATCGTGAGTTGCGCGCTCGCGGACTGGGAATCCGTGCCTGCCTGCTCGGACCGGTTGTCGATGCGACCGCCGTGCTTCTCGACGACGGCCACCGCCGACGCACTCGCCTTGCCGGGGTCTTTCACGCTGATCGAGACCCAGCCCGTCGTGACGACCTGCGCATCCGCCGACACAGCGCCGTCTTGGGCCGCGCCCGGCGCCGACTTCTCCTGCTGGGGCGAGGCTGGAGAGGATGCTCCTGACGAACTCGAGCACCCAGCGAGCAGCAGGACGGCGGCGACAGTGGCGACGGCTGTGAGCGCAAATCTCTTCATGAGGCTCACGCTAGGGACGGTTGACTGAGAGCAGCGTGAGCGAGACACGATGGTTACCCTCTCGTTATCGCCCCGTTACGGTTTGCGCCTCCCGTCGAGCGCCTAGGCTCGAGGCATGGACTATCGCACCCTCGGACGCACTGGACGAACAGTATCGAGCATCGGACTCGGCACGTGGCAGCTCGGGGCGGATTGGGGTGACGTGAGCGCCGCCGAGGCCCACGCGGTTCTCGATGCGGCTGTGGAGTCGGGCGTGACCTTCTTCGATACCGCCGATGTCTACGGCGACGGTCGCAGCGAACAGCTGATCGGCGAGTACCTCGAGGCCCATCCCGATAGCGAGGTCACCGTCGCCACGAAGATGGGTCGACGCGAGGCGCAGGATCCGGCGAACTTCACCCTCGAGAAGTTCCGCGAGTGGACCGATCGGTCGAGGCGCAACCTGAACGTGCAGACGCTCGACCTCGTGCAGTTGCACTGCCCACCCACCTCGGTGTTCAGTTCCGACGCCGTATACGACGCGCTCGACACGCTGATCGACGACGGAGCCATCGCCAATTATGGGGTCAGCGTCGAGACCTGCGACGAGGCGCTCGCCGCCATTGCGCGCCCCGGCACCGCGACGGTTCAGATCATTCTCAACGCGTTCCGGCTGAAGCCGCACGATGCGGTTCTGCCTGCGGCTATCGAAGCCGGCGTGGGAATTATCGCGCGCGTTCCCCTGGCATCCGGCCTGCTCAGCGGCCGATACACGGCCGACACGGTGTTCGCGGCCGACGACCACCGCAACTACAACCGCGACGGCAGCGCGTTCGACGTGGGCGAGACCTTCTCGGGCGTTGATTTCGAGGCCGGCGTCGCCGCCGCCCGAGAGTTCGCGGCCCTCGTTCCCGACGGAACGACCCCCGCGGCAGCGGCTCTGGCGTGGGTCGCGTCTCGACCCGGGGTCAGCTCGGTCATTCCCGGCGCGCGCAACGTGACTCAGGCCCGAGCGAATGCCGCGGCCGGGTCTGTGGGCTACCTCGGCGAGGCCTTCGAAGACGGTGTCAACGATATCTACGACCGCTACTTCCGTGAGGCTGTTCACGGTCGCTGGTGACAAGTTGCCGTGTGTGATGCGCCGGTGGCGTGTTGCTGCGCGAATGCTCACGAACTCGGGTCTACTTTCGTAGGCGGCCCAAGAGAACGAGGACATCGGTGAGCAGAGCACGTCGTACGAACCATACGATCACGGCACTGGTCGTCGCCGCGATCGTCGGCGCGACCACACTGTCTGGCGGTGCGGCCGCACAGGCCGCCGACTACCCGTCGTGGGACGACGTGCAGGCCGCGAAGGCAAGCGAGTCGGCGAAGCAGAGCGAGGTCGACCAGATCACCCAATTGCTCGCGCAGTTGAAAGACGAGGCCGCGGCGGCTCAGCAGCAGGCCAACGAGAAGTGGACGCTCAACGAGAAGGCGCAGAAAGCGCTCGAAGACGGGCAGAAGACGGCGGATGCACTCGCTGAACGCGCCGCTACTCTGCAGGCTTCAGCGGATGCGTCGAAGAAACAGGCCGCGCAGCTTGCGGCGCAGTTCGCCCGCCTCGGCAATGGCGAGAACGTCACGTCGATGCTGCTGACCAGCTCCTCCGGCGAGAGCGACGACCTGCTGGGCCGGTTGGGGTCGCTGAGCAAGCTCAGCGAGACCGTCTCGGGCGTGTATGCCACCGCGAAGACGCAGAGCAACGACGCGGCGGCGATGAGCGATCAGGCCAAGGTCGCGAAGGATGCGCTGTCGGCGCTGGCGGATACGGCGGCATCGTCGCTCGCGGACGCCCTCGCCGCGCAACAGGCGGCGGTCAGCGCCGTGAACACTCAATCGGCCCACGAGTCCGAGCTGCAGGCGCAACTCGCATCGCTCACCCAGAACGCCGCCACCACCGAGGCGGACTACCAAGCCGGGGTCGCGGCAGCTGCGGCTGCCGCGGCTGCGGCCGCTGCGGCCGCTGCCGCCGCGGGCTCCGCCCCTGGTGCGCCGATTTCCGACGATGCACGCACACTCGCACTGGAACTGGTCGGCGACATCCAGGCCGGTCGACTGACGGGTGCCCAGCCTGATCACCTTCAGGAGATCGAATGGATCGCTGCCGGGCAGTCCGTGGAGAACTGCGGCATCGACACTCAGATCCTCGCCGCGATCGTGGTGGCCGTGCGCACCTTCGGCTCGGCCGGGGTGAGCGACATCAATCGCAAGTGCACCGGCCAGATCGAGGGCGCTGGCATCTACTCTGCCCACTACGTCGGTGGCGGTGGCCACGCCGTGGACTTCAACGCGCTCGACGGACAGGGTCTCTCCGGCGCGGACGACAATTCGCTGCGCCTGATCGCTGTGCTCGACCAGGTGATGCCCTCGGGTTCCGGCCTCGGCCAGCGCCAGTGCCGCATCAATGCCGGCGACGAACCCGATTTCGCGAACTTCCACGACTTCGCCGACACCTGCACCCACCTGCACGTCGACGACCTGACCTGAGCGTCAGCCGAGGTCGTCGGGGTCTTTTCCGGTGCGCTGCCCGCTGTCGAGCGCGGCGATGCGAGCCCGGTCGTCATCGTCGAGCTCGAAGTCGAAGACATCGATGTTCTCGCGGATTCGTGCCGGCGTGATCGATTTGGGGATGACGATATTGCCGAGGTCGAGCTGCCAGCGCAGCACGACCTGGGCCGCAGAGCGGCCGTGCTTCGACGCCAGTGCGGCCAGCGTGGGGTCGTCGAGGATACGGCCGCGGGCCAGCGGCGACCATGCCTCGGTCGCGATCGAATGGGCGGCGTCGTACTCTCGCACTCCCGCCTGCTGAAGCCACGGATGCAACTCGACCTGGTTGATCACGGGCGTCTCCCCGCCCTCCTGGGCCAGCCTGTCGAGGTGATGCGGGTGAAAATTCGAAACTCCGATCGAGCGCACGACGCCGTCGGCCTTCAGTCTCTCGAGCGCTCGCCACGTCTCGACGTAGCGGTTCTGGCGCGGTGCGGGCCAGTGGATGAGGTAGAGGTCTAGGTAGTCGAAGCCGAGCTTCGCGAGGCTGGTGTCGAACGCCCGACGGGTCTCGTCGTAGCCGTGGTCGCTCTGCCACACCTTCGAGGTGACGAATACCTCATGCCGCGGAACCTCGCTTGCTCGGATCGCCTGCCCGACACCCTTCTCGTTCTCGTAGAACGCGGCCGTGTCGATGTGGCGGTACCCGGCCTCGAGTGCGTGCGTAATGGCATCCGTCGCCTCGTCGTCTGACACCTTGTAGACGCCCAGCCCGAGCTGGGGGATGGCGCGTCCGTCGGACAGGGTCACAAGGGGAGAAGTAGGCACCTGACCATTATCGACGACTGTCGGTTGCGCGCCCGTCGTGCAGACTAGAGGGCGACGAGGGAGGACGAAGCGAGAATGGCCAAGGCACCTACTGTCTACGACGTGGCCGAGCGCGCGGGCGTATCGATCGCCAGTGTGTCGCGCGTTCTTCGTAGCCCAGACTCGGTCAAAGAGCAGACCCGGGAGCGGGTGCTCGAGGCTGTTCGGCACCTGGGCTACGTTCCGAGCGCGAACGCTCGGGGGCTCGCGGCGCGACGAACGAACGTGATCGGACTCTTCTTTCCCGGCCACGACGACGTGGCGGGATCAGAGGGCCAGCTCGTGGCGGCATCCGGCGGGGTGACGACCGTGCGCGACGACCCGACGACAGAGCCCGAGACCAACAACTTCTACTTCGACGAGGTGCTGCGCGGCGCCGAGATCGAGGCCTGGAGACGGGGATTCGCGCTGATGGTGGCTGCGGGCCGCGGTGCTTCGCGCGAGGCGATCGTGAACGACATTGCGGGGCGGGTCGACGGGCTGGCCGTGCTGGCACGCACCGTGCCCGACGAACTGCTCACGCATGTGGCCCGGCGCATTCCTGTGGTCGTTCTCGCGGCGACGCGCGGAACGGACGCGTTCGATCACGTGAGCGTCAACAACGCTCCCGGTATGCGCGCGATGACCGAGCATGTTCTGAAAGCGGGCGCCAGGAGCCTGCTGTACATCGCCGGGCCGGAGGACTCACCCGACGATGCCGAGCGTCTGCAGGGCTTCAGGGCTGCGCTCGACGGCAACGCGGAGGTGGCGGTCGAGCTGGTTCGCGGCGACTTCAGCCGGGGGAGGGGGCGCGAGATCGCGCTGGGCATCGACCCGCTTCCGGATGCGATCGTCTGCTCGAACGACCAGACGGCGCTCGGGGTTCTGGATGCGATGGGTCGCCGATCGATCAGCGTTCCGGATGACGTGATGGTTACCGGATTCGACGGCATCGCGGCGGGTCGGCACTCCTCGCCACGCCTCACGACCGTGCACCAGCCGATGGTCGAACTCGGACGCGCGGCCATCCAGGCGCTCACCGCCCGGCTCGACGATCCCTCGATGGACGCGCGCTCCCTCGTGCTTCCGGTGCAGGTCGTTCTGCGGGAGAGCTGCCCCTAAGGCTCGCGAGACGATGGGCCTCCGGGCTTGCATTCACAAACTGTAAGCGCATACAGTGAGATGAACGTGCACATCACGAACATTCATGTCAGTTCATCGTCGACCTGAGAAAAGCGGTTTCAATGAAGCACCCAACAAGGCGCCGACTGGGCGCCCTCGTCGCAGCCATCATGCTGACGTCGGGGCTCGCGGCCTGCAGCATCCAGATCGAGAGCGCACCCGACCCCTCGATTCCGAAAGACACGATGCTGGTCGCGGCCGACAACGGCTCGCCGCTGTTCGAGCGCAACTTCAACCCGTATATGACCAATAAGCGCACTGCCGCCTTCTACATGTACGAGCCCCTCGTTGTTCTCGACAACGTGACGGGTGAGGAGCACCCCTGGCTTGCCACGGGCTACGCGCTTCCCGACCCCTCGACCGTGGTCTTCACTATTCGTGACGGTGTGAAATGGTCTGACGGCAAGCCGTTCACACCGAAAGACGTGGCCTTCAGCTTCGATCTGCTCAAGAAGTACCCGACCTTCGACCTGCAGGGCATCTGGAGCTACATCGACACGGTCGAGACGAGCGACACGACGGTGACCGTGCACCTCAAGGCACCCGATGTTCCGGCGGCTCAGCTCATCGCGACAACGCTCATCGTTCCGGAGCACATCTGGAAGGACGTGCCCGACCCGTCGACGTTTCGAAACCCCGACCCGGTCGGCACCGGCCCCTACACCCTGGGCAACTTCGCCGCTCAGCAGTACACGATCGACAAGAATCCCACCTACTGGCAGGCCGACAAGGTTGCCGCCGAGCACATCATTCTGCCCGCCACCAACACGCAGCTCGACGTGGCCACCAAGGGCTACGACTGGGCCTATTCGTTCATCTCCGACGTCGACGGCGCGTGGGTCGGGGCCGGCAACAAGAACACCTACTGGTTCCCGCCGGGAGGAACAGTCTCGCTGTTCCCGAACCTGACGAAGGCGCCGTTCAACGACCTCAACGTTCGGCAGGGACTGTCGCTCGCGCTCGACCGCAAGGCCGTGGGCGACTCGGCTGCCGAGGGCTACATGGATGTGGCGGGTCAGACCAACATCCTGCTTCCGTACCAGCAGAACCTGCTCGACCCGTCGATTCCCGACTCGGGGCTCGTGACCCAGAACCAGCAGAAGGCGCTCGAGTACTTCGCCCAGGCCGGCTACACGCAGCAGGGCGGCAAGCTCGTCGACGCCGCCGGCACTCAGCTGAGCTTCACGATCACCACCGCGAACGGCTACAACGACTGGCTCAAGGGCGTGCAGGAGGTGCAGAAGCAGTGGGGCGCCATCGGCATCGATGTGAAGGTCGCCAGCCCCCAGCCCGCGGCATACCAGCTGGCGCTGCGCAACGGCGAGTACGACCTCGCCATGGGCGGAACCGGCGGAACCGGCTCGATCTTCCGCGACTTCAACTCGCTGCTCTCGAGCGACTACCTGAAGCCGGTCGGCGAGGAGGCCGTGTTCAACTTCGAGCGCTATAGCAATCCCGAGGCCGATGATCTGCTGGCCCAGTACAAGCTCGCCGTCGACCCGGAGAAACAGAAGCAGCTGGGCTATCAGCTGCAGAACGTCGTCTACAACGATCTGCCCGTGCTCAGCCTGTACTACGGCGGATCGTGGGGCCTGATGAGCGATGCGAAGTTCACCGGCTGGCCCAGCGCGGCCGACCCGTATGCCTCGCCCAAGACCTACGAATCCACGCCCCTGCTCGTTCTCACCCATCTGAAGAAGGTCAACGATGACTAGCGTCACGATCGCGCCCGGCAGCGCAGACGTCTCTGCCGCGCCCCGAATAACAGGCTCAGGCAGAGGTCGGGCTTGGGCCTACGTCGCCCGCAAGGCCGGCCTGCTGCTGCTCACGTTGTGGGCGGCCATCACGCTCAACTTCATCCTTCCCCGGCTGATGCCCGGCTCGCCGGCCGATGCGGCCCTGGCGAAGCTGGCACAGAACGGGCCGGTGAGCGACGCGACCAAAGCTGCAATCGAGGCCCAACTGGGTGTGCCGACCGGCAACATCCTCGAGCAGTATGTGGCGTATCTGCATCAGGTCGTGACGCTCGATTTCGGCGTTTCGTACACGTTCTACCCGCAGAGCGTCTCCGAACTGGTCAGCACGGCACTGCCCTACACGCTCGTGCTGGTCGGCGTCGTGACCATCATCGCCTTCGTGCTCGGCACGCTGCTCGGGGTGCTCGCCGCATGGAAGCGCGGCACCTGGCTCGACACGCTGCCCACTCTCGCCGGATCGTTCGCCAGTGCCTTCCCGTACTTCTGGACCGCGCTACTGCTGCTGTTCTTCGCGGGATACGTCGGCAGGCTGTTCCCGACCTCGGGCGCCTACGGTCCCACGGCCACGCCCGCGTTCACGATCGGCTTCCTCGGCGATGCGATCTACCACGCGGCACTTCCGGCTCTGACGATTCTGATCACGTCGTTGGGCGGCTGGATACTCGGTATGCGCAACACGATGATCTCGACGATCGGCGACGACTACGTGACCTTCGCCGAGGCGAACGGTCTGAAGCCGCGCACCGTCGCCCTGCGCTACGCGGCGCGCAACGCGATCCTTCCCAACCTCACCTCGTTCGGGCTCGCCCTCGGCGGTGTGGTCGGCGGATCGATCCTGGTCGAGCGGGTGTTCGGATACCCCGGCATCGGCTACCTGCTGTTCAACGCGGTCACCAACCAGGACTACCCGTTGATGCAGGCCCTGTTCCTGATGATCACCGTGAGCGTGCTCATCGCCAACTTCCTCGTCGACATCTTGTACGGCGTGCTTGACCCGAGGACCCGCCGATGAGCACTCAGAGCATTCCCCCCTCGACCCGCGCTGTGCGCGCCATCGAGGAAGCGTCGATCGCACCCGCTCCCAGCCCCCTCAAAGTGGTGCTGCGCGTGGCGTCGACCGTCTGGTCTAACGGCAAGGCCCGTATCGGCATCGTGATTCTCGGGTTGTTCATTCTGGTCGCGATCTTCGCGCCGCTGCTTGCCCCGTACGGCGCCCGCCAGAACGGCTTCGATCGGTCGGCGGATGCGTCGGCCGCCCACTGGCTCGGCACAACGGCCGCCGGTGAGGACGTTCTATCGCAGCTCATCTGGGGATCGCAGATCAGCATCTTCGTCGGGCTCGTCGCGGGCCTGCTCTCGACCGTGATCGCGGTTCTCGTGGGCCTCAGCTGGGGTTATGTGCGCGGATTCGGCGCCGACGTGATCAACTTCATCGTCAACCTGTTCCTCGTCATCCCGGGACTGCCGCTCATGATCGTGATCGCTGCCTATCTCTCGGGTGGCGGCATCGGCATGATCATCGTGGTCGTGGTGATCACCGGATGGGCGTGGGGCGCGCGCGTTCTGCGCAGTCAGACGCAGTCGCTGCGCTCTCGTGACTTCGTCACCGCCGCCGTGTTCAGCGGCGAGCGTCCGTTCCGCATCGTGTTCCGCGAGATCCTGCCGAACATGACCTCGCTCATCGTCGGCAACTTCTTCGGTGCGGCCACCGCCGCGATTCTCGCGGAAGCAGGGCTCGAATACCTCGGCCTCGGCGACACCACGGTGGTCAGCTGGGGAACGATGCTCTTCTGGGCGCAGAACTCCAACGCTCTGCTCACCGGCCAATGGGCGCTGCTCTTCGCGCCCGGCCTCTGCATCGCCCTGCTCGCCACGAGCCTCACCCTCATCAACTTCGGCGTCGACGGAATCTCCAATCCGCGTCTCCGGGAAGGAAAGCAGCGATGACCGCCCTGCTCGAGATCACAGACCTCTCTGTCGACTACGGGGAAGGTGCCGGCAGCACTCACGCCGTCAACCACGTGTCGTTCACGCTGGAGCACGGCGAGTTCGTCGGACTCGTCGGCGAATCAGGTTCGGGAAAGTCCACCCTGGGCTTCGCCGTGACGGGACTCTCCAAGCCGCCGGCCCGCGTTGTGGGCGGCAGCATTCTGCTCGACGGCGTCGACATCGCGAGCCTGTCGCAGGCCGATCTGCGCGAGCAGCGGCACGGCGGCATTGCCATGGTGCTGCAGTCGGGCATGAACGCGCTGAACCCCGTGCGCAGCATCCGCAACCACTTCGTCGACATCTTCCGCGCGCACGGCCACGTCGCGCGCGGCGACTGGGCATCGCGTGCCGCCGAACTCGTGGGCAAGGTGGAACTGCCCGCCTCAGTTCTCGACCGCTACCCGGGAGAGCTCTCCGGAGGTATGCGCCAGCGTGTGTCGATCGCCCTCGCCCTGTCGCTCGAACCGAAGCTCATGGTCTTCGACGAGCCGACCACGGCGCTCGATGTTCTCGTGCAGCACGCGGTGATGGACACCATCATCGAGCTGCAGAAGAAGGAGAACTTCACCGCCCTGCTGATCAGCCACGACCTGGGCATCGTTCTCGAGTCGGCGCAGCGGGTGCTCGTGATGCACGAGGGCGAGATCGTCGAGGATGCGCCGTCGCGGCAGATCCTCGAGAAGCCCAGCGACGACTACACGAAGATGCTGCTCTCGCACTACGCGGACCCGCGCGCGGAGGTCGTGGAGCTGCCCGGCTTCGAAGATCGGCACCGCACGCCGGCCGCCGCCCATCCACCAACCGTCTCGTCGCGCACCCGACGACAAGACCAGAAGGCCATCGTCGTCGACCATGTCTCGAAGGTCTATCCGGCGCCGCGCCGGGGCGAGCCGCAGGTCACCGCTGTCGACGACGTCTCGTTCACGCTCGAGCCGGGCCAGTCGCTCGCGCTCGTCGGCGCATCCGGAAGCGGAAAATCGACGCTGGCGAAACTGATCACCGCCGTCGAGAAGCCGTCGTCGGGCAGCGTGCGCTTCGGCGACCTCGATGTGGGCTCGCTTCGCCGGGGCCAGTTCCGCCGTCTGCACCGCGATGTGCAGATGGTGTTCCAGGACCCGTACGCGGCGCTGAACCCGCTGCACACCGTCGAGTACACGCTGACGCGACCCGTGGTGAACTTCACCGGGCTGAAGGGCCTGGATGCGCGTCGCCGGGTTCTCGAGCTACTCGACACCGTTGGTCTGTCGCCGGTCGAGGAGTTCGCAGCGAAGCTTCCGCATCAGCTGTCGGGCGGCCAACGCCAGCGCGTGGTGATCGCCCGAGCCCTCGCTAGCAACCCGCAGGTGATCATCGCCGACGAGCCCGTGTCGATGCTCGACGTGTCGCTGCGCGCCGGCGTGCTCGCTCTGCTTGAAGATCTGCGCGAGCAGTGGGGCGTCTCGCTGCTCTACATCACGCACGATCTGCTGTCTGCCCGCGTTGTGACCGACAACATCATGGTGCTGAACGGCGGCCGGGTCGTCGAGCACGGCAACACCGCTGAGGTTCTACGCAATCCGAGCGACGAGTACACGATCCGTCTGCTTGACGCGATTCCTAACCCCGGCCGACGGGACGTCGCGTGACGTTCGGCGGGCTGGCGCTGCCCGACTCGCTCGAGCTCTTCACCCTCGACGGCCTGACGGCCTTCCGCGCACTGGCCCGGGGCGAGGAGCGCGGCGTCGCCCTCTTCGTGCCCGGCTTCACGGGCTCCAAGGAGGACCACCGTTTTCTCGTCGCGCTCGCCGCGGAACGGGGATGGGGGTCGTTCTCCTACAGCCAGCGCGGGCAGGCCGACTCGATCGCGCCCCGTGGGATCGACGAGTACTCGTTGCAGAAGCTCGCCGAAGACACGGTCGCCGTCGCGGAACGGATCGCCCGCGGGCGCCGGGTGCACCTGGTGGGCCACAGCCTCGGAGGGCTCGTCGCTCGGGCGGCGGCCATCCTGCGGCCCGACGTCTTCGCCGACCTGACGATGCTCTGCTCGGGCCCCGGCGGTCAAGGACCCGAGCATCACACCGACGACGCCGCGTTCGTGGCCCGCCACGGAACGCTCGCCTGGTGGGAGCACAACAACCCCCTCGGCGCGCGGAACGAAGACGAGGTCTTCGTTCGCGAGCGTGCAGCCGCATCGAGCGACGACAACTTTCTCGCCATGGCTGCCATCCTGCGGGACGCCCCCGATTCGAGCGACGAACTGCGCGAGACCGGGCTGCCCGTGCTCGTGGCACACGGCGACGCCGACGACGCCTGGCCCATCGCATCCCAGCACGCCATGGCCCTGCGGCTCGGAGCCCGCTACGAGATCATCCCGAACGCCGGGCACCTGCCGAATATCGACAACCCGAACTACACGACCGAGCTGCTCGACGGCTTCTGGTCGAGTGGAGAACACAAAGGAGAATCCTGATGCTCACCTTCCCCGACGGCTTTCTGTGGGGTGCGGCCACCGCCGCCCACCAGATCGAGGGAAACAACGTCAACAGCAACTGGTGGGTTCACGAGAACGAGCCGGGCACCACGATCGTGGAGCCCTCCGGTGACGCAGCTGACAGCTACCACCGCTACCGCGACGACATCCGTCTGCTCGCCGAGCTGGGGCTGAACTCCTACCGATTCAGCATCGAGTGGTCGCGTATCGAACCTGAGCGCGGGCTCTACTCGCGCGCATCCGTCGACCACTACCGGCGCATGGTCGACACCTGCCACGAGTTCGGCATCGAGCCGATCGTGACGCTGATGCACTTCACCGTGCCGCGCTGGTTCGAGAACGACGGATTCTGGCGCGCGTCCGATGCGGCCGATCTGTTCGCCCGCTACACCGAACTCGCCCTGCCCGTCGTGGCAGAGGGCGTGAACTACGTGTGCACCATCAACGAGCCGAACATCGCCGCGATGCTGGCGGGAGGAGAGGACGCGTCGAACCTCGTCGCCTACGGACTTCCGAAGCCCGACCTCGGCGTGGCCGACGCGCTGCTCGAGTCGCACAAGCGGTCACGCGAGGTGCTGTCGCAGGTCTCCGGCCTCAAGACGGGCTGGACCATCGCCACCCAGGCGTTCGAGGCCGCCGACGAGCCCGGCTCAGAAGAGAAGAAGCGCGAGATCGCCTACCCCGCCGAGGACTGGTACCTCGAGAACGCCGCCGGCGACGACTTCATCGGCGTGCAGGCGTACACCCGCAACATCGTGGGGCCGGAAGGCATCCGGCCGCCCGCAGCCGACGTGGAGAAGACGCTCACGCAGTGGGAGTACTTCCCTCCGGCCGCCGGAATCGGCGTTCGCGCCGCGTGGGAGTTGAGCGACCACACTCCCGTTATGGTGACCGAGAACGGCATCGCCACGCAGGACGACGCGCGCCGCATCGACTACACCCGAGGCGCCCTCGAGGGACTGCACGCGTGCATCGAAGACGGCATCGCGCTGCTCGGCTACCAGCACTGGTCCGCCCTCGACAACTACGAGTGGGCCTCGGGATATGCACCGACGTTCGGGCTCATCGGCTGGGACAAGCAGACCTTCGAGCGCACGCCCAAGCCCAGCGCGAGCTGGTACGGCGAGGTCGCCAAGGCGAACGGGCTCTAGAGCTGTGAGTCAGGGCCAGAGCAGCGTCGTCGACCAGCTCTGGCCCTGACTGCTGTACCGCAGCCTCTGGTGCCGACGCTCGGCATCCGATTGCCAGAATTCGACCGACTCGGGGCGCACGCACCAGAGGGTCCAGGCGGGCGACACCAGTTCTGGATGCGCGTCGAGCTCGCGTGCGGCCGTGTCGATGGCGGCCTCGCTCTCGTCGCGGCTGCCGAGCGGCGCGCTCTGCGGGCTGCCGAGCGCGACGGCGCGGGCACCGAGGCCGCGACGGGAGAAGTCCCGGGCGTTCTCGTCGTCTGAGCCGCGCGTGACCGTGCCGCGCACGCGCACCGAGCGGCCGACCGTGGGCCAGTAGAAGGTGAGAGCCGCCACAGGGTTGGCGGTCAGCTCGACGCCCTTCGCGCTGGCGGAGCTGCTCGCGAACCACCAGCCCTCGTCGGTGAGGTCTTTCAGGATCAGCACCCGGGCATCCGGAACGCCGTCGGCGTCGACGGTGGAGAGCGCCATGGCGTGCGGTTCAACCTGGCCGGCGTCGACCGCCTGGGTGAACCACTCCACGAAGAGGTCGAACGGATTGTCGGGTGCCGCAGACGGATCAAAGGGCGGGGGAGTGCCCGTGAGGCTCTTGAGCGAGCGAAGGCTGTCTCTCAGAGGGCGCACGATCAGAGTCCGCTCACCGTCTGAATGGGTTCGGTGTCGGGAATCGGGCTGGCGTCTTTGCCGCGGAGGTCGGGATGCCAGCGCTTGCCGATGAGGGGAACGAGGAATCCGAGCAGCCCGAGTGCGGCGGCGACGTAGAAGGCACCCGAAGCGCCCTGGCTGTCGATGAGGAATCCGGCGAACGCGCTTCCGACGGCGGCTCCGATGAGCTGGCCGGTGCCGACCCAGCCGTAGGCCTCCGCTGTGTCGCTGAAGCGCACGCTGGCCGAGACGATCGAGAACATCACGGCGAGGGCCGGCGCGATGCCGATTCCCGCGACGAACAGAGTGACCGAGAGCCACCAGATGTTCAGCGATGCCGCGGCGAGAGCCGTTCCGACGAAGACGATCAGCATGCGACGCGCGAGCGCCCATGGTCCGATGGGCACGTGGCCCAGCGACAGGCCGCCGACGAGTGAACCTACGGCGAAGATGGCCAGCACGATTCCGGCTTCGAGGCCGTCGTGCCCGAAGGTGGCGACGACGCCCGCTTCGATGGCCGCGCAGGCCGCCACCAGCAGGAAGCCGACGATGGTGGCGAGAAGCACTGGGGGCTTGGCGAGCACGGCGCCGAGCTTTCGCCTGGAGCGGGGAATGCGCACACGGCCGAGCTCGGGGCTGGCGATGAACCACGTTCCGCCGCCGACGAGAAAGACGACGGCGAGCAGAATGCCCCACACCGTTCCGACCTGAGTCGAGACGAAGGTGGTGATGACCGGGCCGACGACCCAGATGATTTCTTGCGCCGAGGCATCGAGCGAGAAGAGCGGGGTGAGCTGCTTCGAGTTGACCATCTTGGGGTAGATGGTGCGCACGGCCGGCTGGATGGGCGGCATCGTGAGGCCGGCAACGAGGGCGACGCCCATGGCGGCAGGAATCTCGAGGGGGAGCAGCGCGATGGCGGAGATCGCGATGGCGCAGATGACCATCGTGATCGTGATGACCTGGCGCATGCCCCACACGCCCATCAGACGCGAGGTGAGAGGGCCGGCGATGGCCTGGCCGATGCTGAGTGCCGCCAGAACCAGGCCCGCCGCGCCGTAGGAGTCGTGCACACGTTCGATGTGCAGGAGGAAGGCGAGCGAGAGCATGCCGAAGGGGAACCGGGCGGTGAGTTGCGCGGCGATAATGCGCGCGACCCCGCGGGTTTTCAAGAGATTCGAGTAGCTGCTCACAACTTCTCTACTCTACCGTCCAGCCGGTACAAGTGCCTTCTGAATTCGTTGCATAGAGACAGGCTCCGCCGTTCCGAGCGATTGCGCAAACAGGCTCACCCGGAACTCCTCGAGGAGCCAGCGCGCGCGCACGATGTTCGGCGGCGAATGCGGGGCGAGAGGGATGCGGCCACCCGCGTCGGTGTAGCGCTTCGTCGCCGCCTGCACCTCGATCATCCAGGCGCGATCGCGGGCCGCGTTCTCCGCGAGCTTGTCGAGCCTCTGCGTAAGAGCCTTGAGATATCGAGGCAGCTGGCGAAGCTGCGTGGTGCCCGTGGCCGAGACGAAGCCGGGGTAGATGAGCCCCTTCAGCTGCTCGCGAGCATCGCCGAGGGCGGCGAGCAGCGCCATGCTCGTCACGCCCTTCAGCGCCTTCTCCGCATCGCGCGCCGCCGAGAGGATCGTCGTGACGACTCCGACGGTCGCGTACAGCTCATCCATGACTGTCGCCGAGAGGCGGTCTCGGGCAGAGAGGAACCCGGCCTCGTTCCAGAGCATGCCATCCGGTACCACCTCGAACAGCACGCGCTGCGCGACCGCGCGCAGACAGTCATCGAAGAGTGCCTGCACGTTCTGATACGGGCTGGTCGCCAGCATCAGCTTCTCGTTCTGCGTGAGGTGATCGCGCACGTAGGACAAGGGTGAGGGCACCGCGAGAAGCAGCAAACGCACGATGCCGTCGGGGGTCTGCAGCGCCTGCTCGTCGGGCGAGGTCATGAGCCGAAGCGCCACGGAGGAGCCTTCGTCGACGAGTGCGGGGTAGGCGCGGATCACTCCACCGTGCTGCTTCGTATCGACGAGCTTCGGGAGTTCGCCGAAGCTCCACGAGGTTAGACCCGTGCGTTCGAGATCGCTCGATACGCGGGTGGTTGCCTTCGCCACGGAGTCGCGCGCGGCGCCGCGGTGCTTCTGCTGCAGAGCGGGCAGATCCTTGCCGACCGAGAGCGTCTTGCCCCGCTCGTCGACCACGCGGAACGACATGCGCAGGTGCGACGGCAGGCGCTCGCGGTCGAAGTCGGATGCGCTGACCGGCACGTGTGCGAGGCGCGACATGGTTGTGGCGAGGGCGGCGAGATAGCCCTCGTCGCCCCCTCCCTCGGGCGTCTCGGCCACGAGGCGCACCGCCCAATCAGTCGAGGGCACGAAGTTGCGGCGGATGTTCTTGGGCAGCGACTTGATGAGTGCCGTCACCAGCTCAACCCGCAGGCCGGGCACCTGGTACTCGAACGATTCGGGCTTGAGTCTCGGCAGCAGCGCGAGAGGCACGGTCGCCGTGACGCCGTCGTCTTCGGTTCCCGGTTCGAAGCGGTAGCTCAGGCCCAGGCGCTGGTCCTCCTGCTGCCACGTCGTCGGGTACTCGTTCTCGTCGATCTCGGGCGCACCCTCGGGCACCAGGGCGTCGATGGTCATGGTGAGCAGGTCGGGGGTGTCGTGCTTCGCCGTCTTCCACCAGCCCTCGAAGGTGCGCTGCGAGAACACGTCGCGCGGGATGCGCTCGTTGTAGAAGTCGAACACGGCCTCGTCGTCGGTCAGTAGGTCGCGGCGGCGGCTGCGCTCCTCGATCTGCTCGAGCTCTTTGCGGAACGCCCGGTTGGCCCGGTCGAACGCCTGCTGCGACTCCCAGTCGCCCTCGACGAGCGCGTGGCGGATGAACAGTTCGCGCGCATACGACGGGTCGACTCGAGAGAACTGGATGCGCCGCTTCTCGACGATGGGAACGCCGAACAGCGTGACCCGTTCGTAGGCGACGACGGAGCCCTGCTTCTTCTCCCAGCGGGGTTCGGAGTAGCTGCGCTTGACGAGGTCGCCCGCCAGCTTCTCGGCCCAGGCCGGATCAATGGCCGCGTTCATGCGCGCGAACAGGCGGCTCGTCTCGACGAGCTCGGCGCTCATCACGGCGGCGGGCTGCTTCTTGTTCAGTACCGACCCCGGGAAGATGCTGAAGCGCGACTGGCGCGCGCCGACATAGTCTTTCTTGACCGCGTCCTTCAGGCCGATGTGCGACAGCAGTCCCGACAGGATCGACCGGTGGATTCCGTCGGGGTTCACCGCGGGCTCGCCGATCGTGAGACCCAGCGGCCTCGACAGCTGCTTCAGCTGGCGGTACACGTCCTGCCACTCGCGGATGCGCAGGTAGTTGAGGAACTCGTTCTTGCAGAGCCTGCGGAACGCGCTCGACGACAGCTCGGACTGCTTCTCTTCGAGGTAGTTCCAGAGGTTGAGCAGGGTGAGGAAGTCGCTCGTGGGGTCGGTGAATCGACCGTGCAGCTCGTCGGCACGCTGACGCCGTTCGAGCGGGCGCTCGCGGGGATCCTGGATCGTGAGCCCTGCCACGATGAGCATCACCTCGCGGCTCGTGCCGGTCTCTTTCGACTCGATCACCATGCGGGCGAAGCGCGGCTCTATGGGCAGGCGGGCGAGGTCGCGACCGATTCTGGTGAGCCGCGGCTGGGCATCCGGCGTCTTGGTTCTTGTGTTCGCGTCTGCTGACGACGCCGTGCGCAGCGCGCCCAGCTCGCCGAGCAGGTCGAGGCCGTCTTTGATGCCGCGCGACTCCGGCGGCTGCAGGAACGGGAACGAGGCGATGTCGCCGAGCCCGAGCGAGATCATCTGCAGGATGACGGCGGCCAGGTTTGTGCGCAGGATCTCGGGCTCGGTGAACTCGGGCCGCTTCTCGAAGTCTTGTTGCGAATACAGCCGGATGGCGATTCCATCGCTGGTTCGGCCTGAACGGCCCGAACGCTGGTTCGCGGACGCCTGTGAGATCGCCTCGATCGGCAGTCGCTGCACCTTGGATCGCACGCTGTAGCGGCTGATGCGTGCCGTTCCCGCGTCGATCACGTACTTGATGCCGGGCACGGTGAGGCTCGTCTCGGCGACGTTCGTGGCCAGCACGATGCGTCGGCGCACGCCCGGTGTGCTGCTGCGCTGGAAGACGCGGTGCTGATCGGCGCTCGAGAGTCGACCGTAGAGGGGCAGGATCTCGGTGACGCCGCCCGCCGAGCTGCGATTCGCGAACTTGCCCTTGAGGGACTCTTCGGCGTCGCGGATCTCGTTCTCGCCCGAGAGGAAGACGAGGATGTCGCCGTCGCCCTCGCGTCCCAGCTCGTCTACGGCGTCTCCGATGGCCTCGAAGACGTCGCGATCGGGGGTTGCCGGCGGCTCGTCTTCGTCACCCTCCGGGGGCGTGTCCGTCGCCAACGGCCGGTACCGGATCTCCACCGGGAACGTGCGCCCTGAGACCTCGACGATCGGGGCGTCGTCGAAGTGCTTGGAGAAGCTCTGCGGGTCGATCGTGGCCGAGGTGATGATGAGCTTGAGGTCGGGTCGCTTCGGCAGCAGCTGCTTGAGGTAGCCCAGCAGGAAGTCGATGTTGAGGCTGCGCTCGTGGGCCTCGTCGATGATGATCGTGTCGTACTTCGAGAGCATGCGGTCGTGGTGCATCTCGTTGAGCAGAATTCCGTCGGTCATCAGCTTGATGCGGGTGTCTTTCGACGCCTTGTCGGTGAAGCGCACCTGGTAGCCGACGAGTCCGCCGACCTCTTGGCCCAGTTCCTCGGCGATGCGTTCGGCGATCGTGCGGGCCGCGAGTCGACGCGGCTGGGTGTGGCCGATCGTTTGGCGCCCGAGTTCGAGGCAGATCTTCGGCAGCTGGGTGGTCTTTCCCGACCCCGTCGCGCCCGCGACGATGACTACCTGGTTCTCTGCGATCGCGCGCGCGATGTCGTCGCGACGCTGGCTGACCGGGAGTTCAGGGGGGAAAACGATACGGGGGAGGGAATCCATGGGCATTCCATTCTAGATTCTCCGGGGTCGGTCGTGCCCTCATGGCCGGTGCCGCGGCCGGTATCGTGGCCGGAATGGATGCTGTGACTCTCGATCTGCCCGATGGTTCCGTGTTTCTCCGGCGGGCGACGATCGACGACCTCTCGGTGATCATCGATCTGCTGGCCGACGACCCGATCAGTGCAGCGCGCGGCGACTCGGCCGATGCCAGCGACCGCGAAGCCTACGAGGTGGCCTTCGCCGCGATCGATCGGGACCCGGCGCAGCGATTGCTGGTCGTCGTCGACTCTGTAGGTGCGGTCGTTGCGACCATGCAGCTCACGGTGATTCCCGGTCTCGCCAGGCGCGGAGCGTCTCGCCTGCAGATCGAGGCCGTGCGGGTCTCGTCGAGTCAGCGCAACCGCGGCGTCGGTGCGGCGATGATGCGCTGGGCGATCGAGGACGCTCGCGTCTCCGGCGTGCCGCTCGTGCAGTTGACGTCAGATGCTGCCCGGGTGGATGCGCACCGCTTCTACGAGCGGCTCGGCTTCGAGGCGTCTCACGTCGGGTTCAAGTACCGGGTCGAGACCTCGTAACCTCTTCGACGAGCTCGCGCAGACGGTCGAGGTCTTCTCCCACCGTCGTCGCATCGCTGTCGAACTCGTCGTCGGTGAGGTCGAGCTGACGCACCGTGAAGATGATCTCCGCCCCGTCCGGGTGGGCGATCACCCTCAACGGGTTGGTGACGGTCGCCCCTGATGGCAGGGTCACGTCGTGATCGAGGATGCCGAACTCGTTGGGCGCGACGAAGCGCACCGAGACCCGGCCCATGGGCGAGTCGACCCAGAGGGTGTCACCCTCGCGGGTCACCTCGGAGTGCGCCAGCCCGGACGCCCACGTCAGCAGGTTGTCGACATTCACGGCGACCTCGTAGACAGTCTGCGGGCTCGCCGAAATGACGCGGCTGACGTGACGGCTTTCCATGCGTCCAGCATGACCGACCAGCGCGTACTTCTGCCACGGTCGGGGTGATCTCGATACGCGGGCTCGTTCCTCGCGCCGCTGCTCGATCGGCGCAGATTCCTGCGCTGGTCGAGGAGGCCGCCCGAGGCCGTATCGAGGCCCGGGGTGGTGGTTAGAAGGGGCAGTTGTCGAGGTTGTCCTCTTCCGTGGTCGTCGCGGCTGATGCGGCTGCGGCTGCGGCTTTGATGAGTTGCCGTGGTGCGGGTTTCATCCGGCCTTCGGGCCGGATGACGTACACGTGTCCGGCGGGTGATGTCGCGGTGAGGGTGTCGTCTCCGTTCTGAACGAACTGCCACCTGGTGTGGTGCTTCACCCGATGATGACCCGCGCTCAGCGGTGCGAGGTTCTCAGGGATAGTTCCCCCGCCGTAGGCGTGGTCTTCGGTGTGGTCCATGTCGGCCTGCTCTGCCGGGACCGTGCAGCCCGGGAACACGCATTCCGGGTGGACGAGTCTGGCGTGGTCGATCATCTGCGCGGTCGGACGGTAGTCCCTAGGGTCGGTGGCCAGGATGCGTCCCGTGATGGGGTCGGTGAGGATGCGCCGCCACGACGTCGCGTCGGCGGTGAGTTGGGCTGCGGTGGCGGGGTCGATGGGACCGTAGCCGCGGAGGATCGCCGCCTCCTCACCCACACCCAACACCGTCATCGCCGGGACCATGATGTGCACCCGACCGCGAATACCGTGGGTCGCTCCCGGGATGGATGGTTCCCCGTTGAGGAGCAGGTCGGTGAGGACGTCTACTTTCAGGTGCCCCATGCTGCGCGGGTCCCCACTGGTCTTCAACCCCGCCGCCAATCTGACTGCGCGGTCTGCGATGGCGTGGATCTCCGGTGCCGGGGCGAACAGGGTGAGGCAGGCCATGCCATCCGCTGCCGGATCGATATAGATCCGCCGCGTCCCCGCCGCTTTCTCCGCCCGTTCGACGGCGGTGGTGGGTTGGGCGAGTTCGACTTCGTGGCGGGCTTTCTTCTCGAGCTGCTTCGGGTTCACCTCAGTTGCCAACACCGCCAACCGGGTGTCGTAAAGAGAAAGCGCTTCGCCCTGCAGGCCGTCGGCGTGCTTCGCGATGACCTCGGCGTGCTCCCACGACACTGCACCGGCAGCGACCGCCGCGAGGGTTGCGGGGAGGCGGTCGACGAGGGCGGTGCTGGTGTCGACGAGAACGGCAGTTCGGTGTTCGGTGCGGCGAGTCAGGAGCGCGAGTTCGGTGAGGAGCTCGATCCTCTCGACCCGGGCCGTGGACCACCGCGGACCTGCGGTGGACGTGTCGACCGGGGCCTGGCGGTGCAGGTGCCGCTGGGCCTCGGTGACGCGTTTGGCCCTGACCGCAGAGAGGCGGGCTATCTGCGTGTCGAGGGCGGCGACCTCCTCGAGCGCGACCGTGTACGGGTCGGGCTCGAGGAGCGGGATGGTGTTTGACATACGAGAAGTCAAACAGCAGCCACCGACATTGACTTCGGGTGAGCATTCGGTGCTTGATCAGGGGATATTGCTGTGGATAACTTTAGTGATCGATGCCCTGTGGAGGAGTAGTCATGCACGGCCCGGGAGCCCTTCGACAAGCTCAGGGAGCGGTGGCCTCGGTACGGACGCAGGCGGCGTACTCGACCAGCGCAGGTGGCGTCACAGGCAGGTTAGTCGGCGATCGCAGTGTCGCCGTGGTGCTCCCCGTAGAAGTCCGACTGCGATCGCATGATGTCGGCCATCGTGGCATCCGGGCCGGCTCCGTACACGGTGCCCACAAAATCGAGCGTGCGCTGCACGGCCCAGATCTCGTCGTGCCTGTCGGGGGAGAAGAGCTGAGCCGGGTCGCCGACGGCCACCCAGGAGATGGGAACGACGGCGCCCGCAGCGAGCCGCGTGTTCACCTGTACGACGGCGTTGATGCGCACCTCGGCCCCGTCGCCGATGGTCGCGCCGGGAAAGACCGACGAGCCCGTGGCGAGGAACGCGCCGTCACCCACGACGCAGCCGTTGACGTGGGCGTGCGGCCCGATCATGACGCCGTCGCCGATGATGGCCGGATAGCCCGCCCGTCCACGGATCACCGCGTTCTCCAGCACAACGACGTTGGCGCCGATCACGATCGGACCGTCCTCGGCAGTCAGTACGGCGCCGTGCATGATCCGCGAGCCGGCTCCGATCGTCACGTCGCCGGAAACGATTGCGGATGCCGCGACCAGCGCATCCGGATCGACCCGCGGACGCGCGCCTCGGCTCTCGAACAGCACGGTCACTCCGCCTGGTCGAGCACGGCCGCGATGCGGGCGGCGGATGCGCGACCGACCGCGCGGCCCGCCTCGGCCGATGCGCGGCGGGTCGTGGGGTCGAGTGGATTCGGGCCGAAGGCCGCGATGGACGCGGCGTCGGCATAGACGATGGTGGTCGGAACGCCGCCGAGAGCGTCGAGCTCCGCGGTCGGGACGGTGCCGACACCGGGATCGCCCACGCCGGGAAGAGGCGTCACGATGACAACCCAATCGGAGCCGGCGGCGAGGTCGGCGTTGCTGCCTGACCGGGCCCCGCCATCCATGTAACGGGAACCGCCGATGGTGACCGGCGGCCAGACGCCCGGAACGGCGCAACTCGCGGCGATGGCGTCGACGAGGTCGACGCCGCTCGACCGGTCGAAGACGACGAACTCGCCGCGTTCGACCTCGACGGCCGTGATCTTCAGGTCTCGCTCTGGCCATTCGCTGTCGACGAGACGTGATCGGATGACCTCGAGGCGAACCGATTCGTCGACCGACGGCGTCTCGAGCGCGAGCCGGCCGATGCGCTGGAGGGCATCGGTGGGCGAGGTCGCTCCCTCGACGGCGGAAAGGAAGCGTGCCTGCAGCTCCTGCACGTCGACGTCTGCCCCGAGCTCGGCTGTCTCCTCCTCGAGCTGTGCGGCGAACGACGCGGCGAGGCCGGTTGTGCCGGCGAGCTGCGCGGCGACAGCGGATCCGGCAGACGTTCCGATGAACCGGGTCTGCGGGGCGAGCAGGCGATCGACGAGAGCCGGGTCTGCATCGAGAAGCCCCTGTACGACGCCCAGCTCCCATGCGATCCCGGCGACGCCGCCGCCCGCGAAGACGAGTGATCCTTGGCTCATGCGAATACCTCCACTTGACTGACTCCGAATGCCGCGAGCAATGCTAACGCCGCGGCCGTGCGGGAGCCTCCGTGACCGCTGTGTAACAGGGCGACACACGACGCTATGAAGCGTCGTCCTCACCGTATTCTCGCTTCATGACGAACCTCGACACGCATCCCCAGGCCGCTCCGGCGTCAGGACAGGAGCCGTGTGCGGAACTCGTCGAAGACGTCACCCCCTCGGTACTCTCGCTCATCGGCAACACGCCTCTGATCGAACTCAACGTTCTGGCTCAGGGGCTGCCGGCCCGCGTGCTCGTGAAACTCGAGAGCCGCAACGCGGGAGGATCCGTGAAGGATCGCATCGCCCTGCACATGGTGCGCGCTGCCGAGGCGAGCGGTGCGCTCAAGCCCGGCGCCACCATCGTGGAGTCCAGCTCCGGCAACACCGGCATCGGTTTGGCGCTCGTGGGCAGACTCACCGGTCACCCCGTGGTGATCATCCACAGCGCGTACATCTCCGACGAGAAGCGCGCCGTGCTGAAGGCCTACGGCGCGCGGCTGGTCGAGGCCGACTGGGAGGCGCCGCCCGAGAGCCCGAACAACGCGCGGGCCATCGCTGATCGCATCGCGGCAGATCTGCCCAACGCATGGCGCCCCTCGCAGTACGAGAACGAGAGCAACCCCGGAGCGCACTACCAGACCACGGGTCCGGAGATCTGGCGACAGACGGCCCACAAGGTCACGCACCTCGTCGCATCCGTCGGCACGGGCGGAACGATCAGTGGAACCGGCCGTTACCTCAAAGATGTCTCGGCCGATCACATCCGGGTCATCGGGGCCGACCCGACCGGGTCGACCTACAGCGGAAACGCGGCAGGGCAGATCAATGTCGAGGGCGCCGGCAACCGGTGGACCCAGCCGAATTGGCCGCGGACATACCATCACGAGGTCGTCGACGAGTATGTGGTGGTCTCGGATCAGGAGATCTACGACACCGTGCACACGCTCGCGGCCTCGGAGGCTCTGCTGCTCGGACCCTCGTCAGCGCTCGCCGTGGCCGTCGCTCTGCGCGTGGCGGCGAAGGCTTCGCAGGGCTCGGTGGTCGTCGCGATCGCTCCCGACACCGGCGCGAACTATCTGACCAAGGCGTTCGACGATGCGTGGCTCACCGACCTCGGCGTCGGCACGTATTCGATCTGACCCACGCCCACTTCTCCAAAGGTTCTTCGTTATGGCTCTGCTTCACTTCGGATGGTTTCTCGGCGCGGGTTTCGGGGTTCAGGGATGGGGCGATCCCACCTACGGCATCGGTTACGACTGGAAGAAGCCGCAGGTCTACCAAGACGCCGCGCGCCTGTTCGAGCACAGCGGCCTCGACCTGCTGATCATCGAAGATGGCGTCACCGTTCCCGACACCTACGGCGGCACGAGCGAGGTCAACCTCGCCAACGCACGGTTCGCTCCGAAGCACGACCCGCTGCCACTCGTTCCCTATCTGTTGTCGGCGACCGAGAACCTCGGCATCGTGCCGACGCTGAGCGCCTCGTTCTACGAACCGTTCACGGCGGCTCGTCTTCTGGCGACGCTGCAGCACTTCGCCGACGGCCGCCTCGGCTGGAACGTCGTGACCAGCGGAAGCGATCTCGCCGCCCAGAACTACGGTCTCGACAAGCAGATCGAGCACGACCTGCGCTACGACCGTGCCGACGAGTGGGTGAGCGTCATTCGCAAGCTCTGGCGCAGCTGGCAGCCCGACGCGATCGTCGAGGATGCCGAGCGCGGCGTCTTCGCCGACTTCACCAAGGTGGCCCCCATCAACCACGACGGCCGATTCTTCAAGGTGCGTGGCCCGATCAACACGGCGCCGCTTCCCGAGGAACCGGTCATGGTGCAGGCAGGCGCATCTGGCCGTGGGCGAGACTTCGCGGGGCAGAACTCCGACGTGATCATCGCCCTGTCGTCGACGCCTGAGCGCAACCGCGAGTTTCGCGACAGCATCCGCCAGGTCGCCCTGGCGGCCGGCCGCAACCCCGACCACGTGAAGGTGCTCTTCGCGGTCACGCCGATCGTCACCGCGAACGCGGAGGAGACCGCCAGCGTGAAGGCCCGGCGCTCAGACCTCAACCAGGCCGCGATCGACGAGGCGCTCCAGTCGATCTCGTACCTCTCGGGAGTCGACTTCAAAGCTTTCGACCTCGACGCGCCCCTGCCCGAACTCACCACGAACAGCAACCAGGGAACCCTCGACAACTTCGTCAAGTCGGCGCCGCCCGGCTCCACGCTCCGCGAGATCCTGCAGGTGCGCGCGAACCGCGACGGGCTCGCGGTGATCGGCACGGCCGACGAGATCGTCGATCACCTCGAGGCCCTCGGCGAGGCCAGCGGCGGAGACGGATTCCTCTTCGCCGGCCAGGTGCATCCCGCGAACGTGCACCGCACCCTTGACCCTCTCGTTCCTGTGCTGCGAAAGCGGGGACTCATCCGTCGCGAGTTCGGTGACGGTGGCCTGCGCGGCAACCTCCTGGACTTCTGATGAGCGTGCTCCGGCTCGAGGGGCAGCCGATCACGATCGACGATGTCGTCGCCGTGGCAGACGGGGCGTCGGTCGAGTTGGCCCCGGATGTCGTCGGCACGATCGCTCGCGCCCGTCGCGTTGTTGAGTCGGCGCAGCAATCAGGATCGGCCGTCTACGGCCTGAACACCCACCTGGGTGCCGGCCGCGACACACGCGTCGCAGCCGACGAGATCGCCGCCTTTCAGAACCGCATCATCGATAACCACCGGGGCAGCATCGGCGACCCGCTCGCCGAACGCGAGGTGCGCGCGCTGGTCTTCGCCCGCGTGGTCGGCTTCTCGCTGGGTGGCTCGGGCGTGCGACCCGAGCTCGCGGATGCGTATGCGCGGCTCCTCGACGGCGGCCCGCTTCCCGAGGTCTATGCGACGGGCTCGGTGGGCGCGTCCGACCTCGCTCTGCTCGCCGAGATCGCCGCGCACGTGCGAGGGAGTCTGCCGTTCGCGGCGGGCGAGGCGCTCGCAGCCATCAGCGCGAACTCCTATTCGATCGGCGTGGGTGCTCTCGTGATCTCCGATCTGCGAGCGCTCGCCCACGAAGCCGACGCGGTCGCGGCCCTGTCGCTCGAGGCTCTGGGCGCCGCCGGCTCTGGCGGCTCGCTGGCGCCGTTCGACCCGCGCGTGCACGCGAGACGCTCGGTCGGCAGGCAGCAGACGGCCTGGGCCATCCTGTCGCGCGTGGCCGGCGGCCTGCTCGACGAGGCCGGGTGCGCGACGTCGGTGCAGGATCCCTTGTCGTTCCGCACGGTGCCGCAGGTGCATGGCGCCCTTCGAGACGCCTCCGCGCTCGCCGCATCGGTCGTCGAGTCCGAACTCAACGCTCCGGGCGACAACCCGCTCGTTGTGCTCGACGAGGCCGGCAGCGGGGGAGCGCTGGTGTCGAACGGCAATTTCGAGCCTCTCGGACTTGTCCTGGCTCTCGAGAGCCTGCGCGTCGCCCTCGCCCACGCGGCGGGCATCTCCGAACGCCGCATCGCCGTGCTCTCGGGTCTCGCGACTCCGCTCCGGCGTGCGGGCAGCAACGCCGTGCCGGGTCTCACCTGGTATGCGGCGGCTGACCTGCTCGCCGAGGTGAGGCACCTCGCCAACCCGGTGTCGACATCCGGAACCACGCTTTCTGAGGTCGAGGACCATGCCTCATTCGCGCCCTTGGCCGTGCGCCTCATGCAGAGGCAGATCGTTCTCTGCCGACAGATCTTCGCCATTGAGGCGCTTCACGCGGCGGAACTCGTGCGGAGTCTCGAAACGCCTCCCCGGCTCGGCCGAGGCACACGCGATCTGGCGGCGGAGCTGGTGGAACTCATCGGTGAGTTCGACACCGGCCGGAACCTCGTGGCCCACGCCGTCAAGGCCGTCTCATCGGCCGGCCAACGTGACAGCATTGACCAATGACTACTTCTGAATCTTCAGTACCCACGATCACCCTGAACGACGGCAACACCATTCCGCAGCTCGGCTTCGGCGTCTTCAAGGTCGACCCCGACAAGACGTCGCGCGTCGTCAGCGAGGCGTTCGAGGTGGGCTACCGGCACATCGACACCGCCAAGATCTATGGCAACGAAGAGGGCGTCGGTCACGCCATCAAGACCAGCGGCATCAACCGCGATGAGCTGTTCATCACCACGAAGCTGTGGAACGCAGATCAGGGTTATGAATCTGGTCTTGAAGCCTTCGAGAAGAGCCTCGGTCGCCTGCAGCTCGACTATGTCGACCTGTACCTCATCCACTGGCCGGCCCCCGCGAACGACAACTACGTCGAGGCGTGGAAGGCTCTCGAGAAGATCCGCGAGTCGGGCCGTGCCAAGTCGATCGGCGTGTCGAACTTCACGGTCGAGCACCTGACCCGTCTGCTGAGCGAGACCGACGTGGTTCCCGCCGTCAATCAGATCGAGCTGCACCCCGAATTCCAGCAGCGCGATATCACCGCATTCGGTCGCGAGTACGGAATCGCGACAGAGGCGTGGAGCCCGCTCGCCCACGGCGCCCTGCTGAAAGACCCGAACGTGCAGGCGATTGCGGATGCACACGGCAAGTCGCTCGCCCAGGTGATCCTGCGCTGGCACATCCAGCTCGGCAACATCATCTTTCCCAAGTCGAACAACCGCGAGCGCATAGTCGAGAACTTCGAGATCTTCGACTTCGAGCTGAGCGATGCCGAGCAGCAATCGATCACCGCCCTCGAGAAGGACGGCCGCGTCGGCGGGCACCCCGACGAGGTCAACTGACCCGCCACGCCAGCACCGATCAGGGCGAGATCGCGCCCCAGATCAGAACGAATCCGGTGATGACGACGCCGAAGATCAGCACGAATGCCCCGCCGACGATGAACAGGAGTCGGCGGGGCGTCATGCTTGAGTCTGCGGCGATGAACGTCTGGCGGAGCCGCCTGCCGTCTTCGCCGACAGCATTGGCTGCGCGACCCGCGACGCGGTCATCGGAGTAGTTCTCCGTCTGAGACAGAGCTTTCGCCCCGAGGACTGCTCGAATAGATGCGAGCCGCTGCCACAGGGCCGGATCGGCCACGTCGAACGCGTCGTTCGAATAGAGATAGAAGAGGTCGTCGACGATCTCGGCGTCGAGGTCGCCCGCGTCGTCGATAAGCAGAGCCATGAGATCGGGTGTCATCACGTAGAGAGCGTCGCGCTCGTAGCCTGTCGGGCAGTACAGGCGGAAGTGGTTGTCGAAGTCGCCCTCGAGTGACAGCCGCTGGTCTTGGGCGATGGGCATCGGGATGCTCGAGCCGAACGTGCGGTCGTTCTGGGTCGCGTCGAGCACGATATGAGGCAGCGCTCGGTCGAGCCGGATGACGAGGTAGCCGTGCGTGGCGCGTCGGGTCGACGTGAACGAGCTCGTGATCTGCACGCCTCCCGACGTCGTGCGCGACTGCGATCCACCGACGGTGCCGGTCACGGTGCCGACGTCGAAGAGTCGTCCTCCCACCTCGCCGCTGAAGCGATCGCTCACAGAGGCGTTCTCGAGATATTCGAAGAGCGCGCCGCCGTACGCGGGTGCGGGCGCCGACGTCTCGTAGTGCAGAGCATTGGTCTCAGCGAATGCCTGAAGGGCTGTTTCGGGAGGGGAGGACGTCAGAGGAGTCGTGTCGAACTGCGGAACGGCCTGAGAGTACACGATCGTCATCCCTTCGATGGCGGGGTGTTCGGCTGCCCGCGGCGAGCCTACGCTGAATGATATGGCGAACAGGCTTTACGACGCGATCAGCCCCTATCTTCGGTCGCACGCCGACAACCCGGTCGACTGGTTTCCCTGGGGCACAGAGGCCTTCGACGAGGCTGCGCGCCGCGACGTTCCCGTTCTCGTCTCGATCGGGTACTCCACCTGTCACTGGTGTCATGTGATGGCGCGCGAGTCGTTCTCCGACCCGGAGCTCGCGGCGCAGCTCAACTCTCGGTTCGTGGCGATCAAGGTCGACCGCGAGGAGCATCCCGAGGTCGACTCCGTGTATCTCGCCGCCGCCGGAGCCTTCACGCAAGGCCTCGGCTGGCCGCTGAACGTCTTCGTCACTCCGCAAGGCAAAGCGTTCTTCGCCGGAACCTACTCGCCTCCCACTCCGGTCCAGGGCCACCCGTCGTTCGCCCAAGTGCTCGACGCGGTCGACGACGCCTGGCAGGCGAGACGCGATCAGGTCGACCTGACGGCCGAGGCGATATCGGATGCGCTGGCGCAGGCCGCCGCAGCGACACCCCGGGGCGCGCTGCCCGCCGACGCAGATGCTCGTTTAGCGCAGGCGGTGCGCGAGCTCGAGGCCTACGAAGACACCACGTACGGCGGATTCGGCGGCGCCCCGAAATTCCCCGTGGCTCCCGTTCTGTCGATGCTGCTTCGACGAGGCAGTCCGCTCGCCACGCGCACCCTCCTCGCCATGAGCCGCTCGCCCCTGCGTGACGCGATCGAGGGCGGATTCTTTCGCTACAGCGTGAATCGAGACTGGAGCGATCCGCACTACGAGCGCATGCTCTATGACAACGCGCTTCTGCTCGACGAGTACGCGAGAGTCGGGGCGAGCCCGGATGCCGCGACCGCGGAGTCGCGCGAGACAGCCGAGGGAATCGCGTCGTTCCTCACCTCCGTGCTGCAGCAGCCCGAGGGTGGCTTCGGCTCGGCCCAGGATTCCGAGAGCACGGTCGCGGGGTCGCGAAGCGAGGGCGGCTACTACGCGCTGGATGCCGCGGGTCGGGCCCTCGAGACGCCTCCCGCCGTCGACGCCAAGATTCTCACCGGCTGGAACGGGCTCGCGATCGCGGCACTCGCGCGGGCGGGTTTCGCGCTGGACAGGCCAGACTGGATCGCGTCTGCGACGCGAGCTGCCGACTACCTGCTGGAGTCGCATGTCTCGGCCGATGGATCGCTCGTGCGCGCATCCATCGGTTCACGACGGTCGGATGCGGCCGCGACGCTCGAGGATTACGGCGCGTTCGCCGGCGGACTGTTGGCTCTGGCGACGGTCTCCGGTCAGGTGCGCTATGCGAACAGCGCCCGCCGGCTCATCGACTCGGTGCTTGACGCCGGGTTCACGGCGCCGGGCGGGCGGGATTCGGTGCTGTCGGCCCAGAACATCGCTGCGGCGGTCGACACCGCGGAGGGGGCGTACCCCTCCGGCATCAGCGCTGTCTGCTCCGCCGCGCTCACTCTGTTCGACCTCACGGGCGAGGCTCGCTACCGCGACGTCGTGTCGCAGACGATCGGGGGAGTCGCTCCCGAGGCTTTTCCTCGGCCCATCGGCTACGGAGCGACGCTCGAACTCGTTCAGCGGCTGCTCGAGCCGACCGAGCAGCTGGTCGTCGTGACTCCAGGAACCGAGGCCGACGCATCCGACCGGCTCGTCGACGAGGCGCGCGCGAACACAGAATCGTTGACCGTCGTCGTGACCGAGACGCAAGCTCGCGAATGGGCCGAGGCCGGCTTCGGGCTTCTCGCGGGGCGCGCCGCATCGAACGGGCGAAGCACCGCCTACCTCTGCACTGACTTCGTGTGCCGGCTGCCGCTCACGGAGCCCGTCGACTTAGAGCTCGCGCTTCGCCCCGTCTGACGGCGTGACCGTGAAGATCTCGGGTGCGGTGTAGCCGGCCTGCGCGAATGCTTCGCCGACGCGGGCGGTGACCTCGTCGATGAGAGCTAGGGGAGTGAGCGCGATCGCTGCTCCGCCGAAGCCGCCGCCGGTCATGCGGGCGCCGATGGCGCCTGCCTCACGCGCCGCCACGACCGCGAGGTCGAGTTCGGCAACCGAGATTTCGAAGTCGTCTCTCATCGAGACGTGCGACGCGTCCAGAATCTCGCCGATGGCGAGGGGGCCGCTTTCGCGGAGTGTGCGCACGGTGGCGAGCACACGAGCGTTCTCGGTGACGACGTGTCGGACGCGGCGGAACGTCTCGTCGTCCATGATCTCGCGTGCGCGGTCGAGGTCGGCTACGCCCACGTCGCGCAGGCTCTCGACGCCGAGCGCGGCGGCGCCGGCCTCGCAGGATGCGCGGCGAGCGGCATAACCGCCGGTCGCGTGCGAGTGACTCACCTTGGTATCGATGATCACGATCGCGAGCCCAGCCGCGGCGAAGCCGAGGTCGACGATCTCGGAACGCAGCGAGCGGCAGTCGAGGAACACGGCGGAGTCGCGCCGGCCGAGCAGCGAGGCCGACTGATCCATGATTCCGGTGGGGGCGCCCACGGCCTCGTTCTCTGCCAGCTGGCCGACGCGCGCCAGGGTCGGCCTGTCGATTGCCAGCTGCCAGCGCTCGTCGAGAGCGATGGCGACGGCGCACTCGATGGCGGCTGACGACGAGAGCCCGGCGCCAACCGGAACGTCGGAGGCGATGTGCGCGTCGAACCCGTGCTGCTCGGCGAGCTCGACGCCGTTCTGACCGAGGGCCCAGGCGATACCGAGCGGGTAGGCTGACCATCCTTCGAGTTGCTCAGGGCCGACGGTGGAGAGCTCGATCTCGACTTCGTCGTCGCTGAAGGTGCTCGTAACGCGCGCCGTGTTGTCGTCGCGCAGGCCGACGGCAGCCCAGGTGCGCCTGTCGATGGCGAACGGCAGCACGAAGCCCTCGTTGTAGTCGGTGTGCTCGCCGATCAGGTTGACGCGGCCGGGTGCAGACCAGACTCCGTCGGCGGCACGGCCGAACTGTGAGCGGAAGTCGGCGGCCGCCTGCGCGGCGATGTCGTCGTGGGTCATACGGGGTTCTCCTGGTCTGCGCGGGCGATCGCCTCGCGAACGAGTGCTGCGGATGTCTCCGGCGGCACGTCTCCGATGAAGGCGCCCATGGCGGCTTCCGAGCCTGCGAGGTACTTGAGGCGATTCGCAGCTCGCCGGGGCGACGTAACCTGCAGCATCAGGCGCACGTCATCGCGTCCTTTGTTCACCGGCGCCTGGTGCCAGGCGGCGATGTAGGGCGTGGGGGTGTCGTACAGTGCGTCGATGCCGCGCAGCAGCCGCAGGTAGAGCACGGCCAGTTCGTCGCGCTCGTCAGGGGTTGTCGCCGCGAGGTCCGGGATGTGGCGGTGCGGCAGCATGTGCACCTCGATGGGCCAGCGTGCCGCGAACGGCACAAACGCCGTGAAATGTTCGCCGCGCAGAAGCACCCGCTCGGAGGCCTGTTCGCGCTCGAGGATCTGGGCGAACATGTCGGGGCCGAACCGTTCGATCGAGTCGAGCAGCTTCGTGGTGCGTGGCGTCACATAGGGGTACGCGTAGATCTGGCCATGCGGGTGGTTGAGCGTGACGCCGATCTCGGCGCCGCGGTTCTCGAACGGAAAGACCTGCTCGATCGAGGGCATGGCGCTCAGGGCGGCCGTGCGCTGAGCCCACGCTTCGACGATCGTGCGGGCGCGTGAGGACGTCTGCGAGGCGAACGATCCGGTGTGGGCGGGGCTGAAGCAGACGACCTCGCATCGGCCAACCGAGGTGCGGGTGCGCTCGAGCCCGAGTTCGGCGAGGTCGTCGAGGCCTCGGGGCGCGTTGTCGTCGACGAGCAGCGGCCCGAACGAGGGTGAGCGGTTCTCGAAGACGGCCACGTCGTAATTGTCGGGAATCTCAGAGGGGTTCGTAGCAGTCGCGGGAGCCAGCGGGTCGGCGTCGTCAGACGGCAGGAACACGCGGTTCTGTCGTGCGGCCGCGATCGAGACCCACTCGCCGGTCAGCACGTCTTGCCTCATGCTCGCCGTCGCAGCGCGCGGATCGAGCACTCGAGAGTCGGCTCGTCGCTCGGGCGAGAGAGTGGTGTCGGCGTCATCGAAGTAGATGAGCTGACGTCCGTCTGAGAGCACAGTCTCACGAACGGCGATGGTGGACATAGCGAGCCCTTTCTCGGGAGCGTGGACAACGCTCGGCGGCACAACAGGCGACAGTATTGCACGGCAAGAATTGACAAGCAATCGCAAATAAACGAAAGTCTTCTTGTGTCCGATGTCGACTTCGCAAATGCCCCCGCCCCGGTGAGACGCGCCCGCATACTCGAACTGTTGGCGGCGGGCGGGTTTGTGAAGGTCGCCGAGTTGAGCGTGCTCTTCGGCGTTTCCGAGGTGACGATCAGATCCGACCTCGACTCTCTCGAAGCCGCGGGCCGACTCGATCGTGTGCACGGGGGAGCGGTGACATCGGCAACCTCGAGGCGCACCGAGCCGGCCTTCGAAGAGGCGCTCGGTTCTCTCTGGGACGAGAAGCTGCGCATCGCTGCCCACGCCGCGACGCTGGTCTCGTCGGGTGACTCCGTGATCATCGACGTGGGTACCACGGCGGCGGCGTTGGCAAGGGCTCTCGTCGATCGCGCCGATCTGCACGACGTGATCATCATCACGAACGGCCTCAAGATCGCGCTCGAGCTCGAGAGCGCGCTGCCCCGGTTCAGCGTCATCGTCACCGGCGGCACTCTGCGGGCTCTGCAGCATTCTCTGGTCAACCCCATGGCCGACGGCCTCTTCGACAGCCTGCACGCCGACATCGCCTTCATCGGCTGCAACGGAGTCGATGTGGAGCATGGCATCACGAACATCAACCTGCCCGAGGCCGAGATCAAGAGACGGATGCTCGGGGCCGCGACCCGACGGATCGTTCTAGCCGACGGGTCGAAGATCGGGCAGGTTCACCTCGGCCGAGTCGCGCCCGTGGACGGTATCGACAGCGTGATCACGGGAGATTCTGCTCGTGCCGCGCCGTTGGCGGAGCTACGCGAGGCGGGGCTCGACGTAACCCGGATCGACGTAGCTGGCATGGAGCGGGTAGCTGGCGTAGAGCGGTGACTGGCCGTTGCGATGAGCGAGGTCGTCGAGGTCGATCGGTCGCTGCTCGCTGAGCCACTTCTGTCGGCCACCGCGGAGGACAGCCACGCGTTCGAAACCGGCCTCACGCAGAGTGCGTGCCGACTCGGCGGCGCACAGGCCATCGCTCTCGTCGTAGACGACGACCGTGCTGGCCGCGGCGTCGATGCGCAGCGAGAGGAGCCGCACCCGGTTCGCAGCCCGCACGACCGCCAGGTTGTCTGCACCGAGGTGGTCGGCGAGCCACTGCGTCGATACGGTCGACGAGGGGAGGTAGGGCCCGGGCGCGAGCGGCGTAACGGTATTCACACGCATACGCTAACCCGAGCCACCGACAGCGCAGCCTCCCTCGTAAGCGGGGGTAATAAAGCCCGGCTAGCCTGTGGAGTGTGGAGGACGCATTCGGACCGAATCTCGAGTTCGAGTACAGGGTGCGCATCGAGCATCTGCTGTCCTCCAGCCTCCATCGCTACGAGGGTCGCCCGTCAGACGGGCCGAGGCCGGCGGTCGGCGCAGAGGACTTCGAGCGCATCACCGTTCGTGCACATCTGGGCATCGTCGGCGACAGACACTTCGGCAAGGCGGCACACCGCACGGCCTCGGTCACAATCATGGCCGTCGAGTCGGTCGAGCACGTCGAACGGGCGCTGGGCCTTGCCAAGGCGCTGGACCCGCTCGACACGCGTCGCAACATCCTGATTCGCGGTGTGGATGTCGACCGTCTTCGCGGCGCTGATTTCACGCTCGATTCGGGCTCGGGCCCGGTGCTGTTCCACGCGCATCGGCCGGCGAATCCGTGCGCGTGGATGGACGTGATGCTCGCACCTGGAGCACACAAGGCGCTGCGCGGCCGGGGCGGGTTGCGCTGTGAGCCGCTGACCAGCGGCGAGCTCACGAGAGGCCCGGCGCTGCTGCGGTCGTCGCTGCGCCTGGACGACGGCGACGCTCGATTGTTCTAGAGCGTCAGTCGATCGTCAGCACTCGATGACGTTCACGGCGAGGCCGCCCTCGCTCGTCTCCTTGTACTTCGTCGACATGTCGACACCGGTCTGCCGCATCGTCTCGATCACCATGTCGAGCGAGACCAGGTGCGTTCCGTCGCCGTTCATGGCGAGTCGCGCTGCGCTCACGGCGGTCGACGAGGCGATCGCGTTGCGCTCGATGCACGGAACCTGCACGAGGCCGCCGACCGGATCGCACGTGAGGCCGAGGTGGTGCTCCATGGCGATCTCCGCCGCGTTCTCGACCTGGCGCGGTGTTCCTCCGAGCACGGCGCAGAGCGCACCGCACGCCATGGCGCAGGCCGAGCCGACCTCGCCCTGGCACCCTGCCTCGGCGCCCGAGATCGACGCGTTCGACTTGAACAGCGACCCGATCGCCGTGGCCGTCAGCAGGTAGCGGTGGATTCCTTCTCGATCTGCCCCGCGCACGAAGTCGAGGTAGTAGCGGCCGACGGCGGGAACAATGCCCGCCGCGCCATTGGTCGGTGCCGTGACGACGCGGCCGCCCGCCGCATTCTCCTCGTTGACCGCCAGAGCGTAGGCGTGCAGCCACTCTGTCGATGTGTCGTGATCGCCCGTCGCCGTCTGGCGTTCGAGCTCGAGCCGCTCGCGGAGGCGGGTCGCTCGTCTTGGCACGTTGAGTCCGCCCGGCAGCGTGCCCGTGGCGGTGAGGCCCGCGTCGATACATGCCTCCATCGCATTCCAGATGCGGTCGAGCTGTGCGCGCACGGCGTCCTCGCCGTGCAGTTCGGTCTCGATGCGCCAGGCGACCTCGGCGATGCTGAGACCTGTCGATTCGCAGATCTTCAGCAATGCGTCCGCGCTCGTGAACGACAGCGGATGCTCGACCAGCGGAATACTCGACGAGTCGTCTCCGTCGCGCTTGATGAACCCGCCGCCGACCGAGTAATACGTCTCGCTGAGCGCCGGGAGCGCATCCGAATCGCCCCACGCGACGAGGCTCAGGGCATTCGGGTGGCCAGGCAGCCGTGTGTGCGCCTCGAACGAGACGTCTGACTGCTCGATGGCGATCGGATGCGTGCCGCCCAGATTTATGGATCGTCGGTCGCCGCCGGACGCGAGTTCGAGGAATCCCGCGTCGCGCAAGGCGGTCGAGCTGCCACGAACGAGTCCGGACCACGCGCCGTGCACAAGCGCCGGATCGCAGGTCTCGGGGTCGAGTCCCTGAAGCCCGGCGACGATCGCATCGGGAGTTCCGTGTCCGAGGCCCGTTGCGCCGAGCGAGCCATAGAGCGAGCAGGTGACGCTGCGAACGTCTTCGAGCGATCCGGATGCGCGGAGACGGTCGACGAAATCGAGCGCGGCGCGCATCGGGCCGACGGTGTGCGAACTCGAAGGGCCGATGCCCACCGAGAACAGGTCGAAGAGGGAGACGTATGCGGTCACACCCAGACCCTAATCGCCGAGCGGCCGTCGCATACTCGCCGCGCAACATCCTGGCTCGGTTCGCCGGATAACCGAGCGCTTCGAGGCGTGGATGGCACGAATCGCCGCGCGGATTGTAGACCTCGCGGGGTCGATCCGCACCGGCTGTGGAGCCTTTTTCCGGTGTGACTAACCTGTTGACGTTCTACAACCGACGAGAAGGAGTTCCGGTGTCGACGTCTACACCAGCCCGCGACAAGGATGGCGGAATCCGGAGCCTCGTGCCCGCCCGCATGGACCGTCTACCGTGGACCAGATTCCATTGGTCGATCGTCGTCGGACTCGGCTTCTCGTGGGTGCTCGACGGGCTCGAGATCCAGATCGTCGCCTCCGCCGGATTCCAGAAAGCGCTCGACATGACCGCCGCCGAGGTGGGTCTGCTCGGAACCGTCTACCTGTTCGGGCAGATCGCGGGAGCCCTTATCTTCGGGCGTCTCTCCGACAAGCTCGGACGCAAGAAGCTCTTCATTCTGACGCTGGTCATCTATCTCCTCGCGAGCGGCATCGCCGGTCTGGCCCCGAACATGTGGTTCCTGCTCGTGTTCCGGTTCTTCGCGGGTATGGGCATCGGTGGTGAGTACGCAGCCATCAACTCGGCCATCGATGAACTCATCCCGTCGAAGTACCGTGGCCGCGTCGACATCGCGATCAACGGCACCTACTGGGGCGGCGCAGCCCTCGGGTCGGCCGCGAACCTGTTCCTGCTGAACCCCGACATCTTCGACGAGAACGTCGGCTGGCGCATCGGCTTCTTCATCGGACCGGTGCTCGGACTCGCCATCATCTACCTGCGTCGGCACATTCCCGAGAGCCCGCGCTGGCTGATGACCCACGGTCGCGAGGAGGAGGCCGAGTCGACGGTCGACGACATCGAGAAGCGCGTTCACGACCAGGGCGGAGACATCGAGCCGGTCGACGAGAGCAAGGCGATCACGGTCACACAGACCGAGCACGTGCCGTTCCGCACGATCGTGCACGTTCTCTTCAAGCTCTACCCGAAGCGCACCCTCGTGGGCGCCACGATGATGGTCACCCAGTCGTTCCTCTACAACGCGATCTTCTTCACCTACGCACTGGTGCTGCAGAACTTCTATGGCACGTCACCGTCGTCGACCCAGTACTTCTTCTTTCCGTTTGCGATCGGCAATCTGCTCGGGCCACTCCTGCTCGGGCACCTCTTCGACGTGTGGGGCAGACGCAAGATGATCTTCCTCACGTACGGTGTCTCGGCGGCCGTACTGGCGGCATCCGCCGTGCTGTTCAGCATGGACGTGCTGAACGCCACGACCCAGACCGTCTTCTGGTGTGTGTCGTTCTTCTTCGCGTCCGCCGGGGCCTCCAGCGCCTACCTCACCGTCAGCGAGACGTTCCCGCTCGAGATCCGCAGCCAGGCCATCTCGTACTTCTTCGCGCTCGGCCAGATCGCCGGCTCGGTCGCCCCGCTGCTCTACGGCATTCTGATCGGCGACGGAACCGACCGCGGCCCCCTGACCTTCGGATACTTCCTGGGAGCCGCGATCATGTTCGTGGGAGGTCTGATCGCCCTGATCTTCGGGGTGGATGCCGAGCGCAAGTCGCTCGAGACCATCACGAATCCGCTGTCGGCCGTCGAGCAGGACGGCTGAGTCCCTTCAGGTGATGAGAACCCTGCCCGCGCTCCAGGCCAGAGGCGCCGCTCAAACCGGGGAGAGTGGTTCGGTGATTGCCTGCGGAAGTTCGACCGCGATGGCGTCGCCCGGCTTGACCACTCCGCCGGCGAGTACAACGGCCATCACGCCTGCCTTGCGGATCGTATGACCCTCGTGGTCTGTTCCCACCACCTGTTTGAGTAAGCCAGGCTCGAACCGGTCGATCTGCAGACACGGATTCCGTAGCCCCGTCACTTCCACCGTTGCGTCAGCTCCGAGCCGAAGCACTGTGCCACGGGGGAGCCCGAGCAGGTCGATTCCCTCGGTCGTGACGTTCTCACCGAGCTGGCCAGGAGTGACGTCGGCGTCGATCTCGTCGAACAGCTCTCGATGTATGAGGTGAACCTGGCGGAGGTTAGGCTGAGTGGGGTCGCGGCGCACTCGCGAGAGGTGCTGCACCGTCGCGCCGAAGTGTGCGTCCCCCTCGACGCCCAGCCCGGCGATGAGGGTGATCGCCTCGCGAGGAGGTTTGGTGAAGCGGTGCTCATCATCACTACTGACGGAGACCACACGAGCGGTTGTCATCACACCATTGTCTACCTGCTCAGGGGGCAACCCAAGGCTCCCCGGCGGGCGCCCGTAAGGCGAGCCCACAACGCGCGTTGCTGGCCGTTCTGTTCACGACCGAGTTCGCGGATCAGTCGTACGGTGAGGCCATGACACTGAAACTGGGCTTCATCGGCATCGTGACCAACGACATGGCGGCTTCTCTCGCCTTCTACCGTGCTCTGGGCGTGCACATTGAAGCGGGTCAGGACGACGCACCCCACGTAGACGCGAAGCTCGACAACGGCATAGCCCTCGCTTGGGACACGGTCGAGACCATCCGTGGATTCGACCCGACTTTCATCTCCGCAACCGGCGGACACCGCATTGCGCTCGCCTTCGACAAGGGAACGCCGGCAGAGGTCGACGCCGCCTTTGCCTCGCTCATCGATGCCGGGCACACCGCACACGTGGAGCCATGGGATGCGCACTGGGGGCAGCGGTACGCGACGCTGCTCGACCCAGACGGAAACTCGGTCGACCTTTATGCTGAGCTCGCTGCGAACTGAGCGGGGCTCTCGCCGACCAGCCTCCGGAACTCCCGTGAAAGATGGGGCTGGTCCGCGAAGCCCGCTTCCGCCGCCGCCGATGCGATCGGCGATCCCGAACGCAGCAGTCTCTGCGCTCGGCGAGCTCGTTCTAGACGCACAAGGGTGGCGTACCCGTAACCGAACGTTGCCAGCATGCGCCTTCGGAAGGAACGGGCGGAACCGCTCATCTCCCCTGAGACGACTTCTGCCGGTAGCGCATCGGAGGCCGCCTCGCGCACTGACTCCGACCACCGGCTCGACTCTGCGACCTCAGCCGCGATCGAGGCGAGAGCCCCGTGGGCCCCCGCCCCGACCTCGAGCGGAATCATCGCCTCACGTAGCCGCATCGCCAGGCCACGGCCGACGAGGTCGTCGAGAGGGATGAGCCAATCCGCGAATTCATGGAGGTCGATGCCGAGGAGATGGCCAGCTCGCCCGGGAAGGAGCCTGAGGCCGAACGATCCGCTCGCTCCATCGCGACCCGTTGTGATCCATCGCGTCGAGGGCCCAGCCACGTCTACCTAGCCGTCACGAAGTATCAGGTCGACGCACCCGTCGGCGGGTACGACCGCCCCACCTGCGCTGTCGTGTGACCGCCACAGCACCGCGCCCTGCGGCAGTTGGGTCTCGGAGTACACCGGCCAATCATTTCACTCGCGCCGTGCCCGTGAGACGGTTGTCGGTCAAACGCGACCGCTGAGCAGGGAAAGAACGTTGTCGAAACGGCCTTCGGCCTCGGCGAATCTCAGGAACCGCACGCGGTCTACGAGAATTTCCGTCGCATCCGGATTCGATTCGAGGATCGACATGGTCTCGTCGAGGAACTCGTCGACCGGCATCGCATTCGGGTGGCCCTCCTGGCCCATGAGGCTCGTGGCGACCGCCGGCGGCGCGAGCTCGAGAACCTCGATCGCGGTGTCGGCCAGCTGCACGCGCAGGCTCTGCGAGAACGAATGGATGGCGGCTTTGGTCGCGCTGTAGGTGGGCGTGGCCGGCAGCGGCACGAAGGCGAGTCCGGAGGAGACCGTCATGATCGCGGTCGACGGCGGGACGCCAGGTGCGTTACGAGGGCCACGACGAGGCGGATCGAACGCGCAGGTCGGACCTTCCATTTTCGTTCTTGACGATCACCCGCCGCCAAGTCGCTGACAGGCTGGGTTACCTCCGTCAACTGCTATCGGTTCAACACTCTGACCCCCGAGAACACTCACCAGCCTGCAGACACGGACATGGCCAGTTTCGCCGAGCAACTCCGCGAGAACTACTACCCGGTCATGCAGCACGATGCCGTCGTCGAGGTAGCCGAACTCGCTGTGGGCAACCCTCCATTTCTGGACTGAAAGTGTGATCGCTGAAAGATCGGCGGAATGGCCTGAGAGAGGACAATCTGCATCCGGTAGGTTCGCTGCCCTCTACTGCTGTGATCGCTCGGTGGCGCGGTGCGCGTCGGACCTGTCACGGATCCCCTGGGCTTCAAGGCGTCGCACCTACAGGGAGAGGCGTCCGCGGTTCGGTGCACGATCGTTAAGCGAGAGACCCCCGCCTTCCAAAATGGGGGTCAGGGGTCTCGTCGTCCGTTCCTCAGGTCAGCGCCTGGGGTCGCCTGCGCGCATTCGCTTCCGTGCGCGGAGACCGATTGCGACAGTGAAAATCACGACAACGATGGGAATACCTTGGCCCACGAAAGGAGCCAGATCGCTGCGTAAGTCGGTGAACCAGAAGAGCAGCAGGAGAACCGCCGATCCGCCATAGAGGATGATCGCCAGCACACCGATGACGGGATTTCGCAGCTCATGGCGCATGGCTGAACTCAGATCTCGCGTATTCGACATGTGGTTCTCCTCGCTCGTCACTCTGTCTAGCAGTCCTGGATGACCGGATGCAAGGACCCTCCGATTCTCAGGAAGCGCGCACCCACGCACTGACCGGAGTTATCTGCCTGCACTGATGCCACGAAGAAAACCGCGGCGTAAGCGGTGCAGGCAGCACCGACGTAAACATTGGCGACCGCTGCCGAGCCGCAGAGAAGAGCTCCCGCGGCAGCCAACGACGCGGAAGCTGTCTTCGTCTCGGTCTTATCGAACATGACAGTGCACCAGGCGATGTCGCACGCCAGGCTCGGGTCCGCAACGACGGGGTACGCGGCGCCCGCGTGTTCGACGTGCTGCACGAGGGTACTGCCGTCGAGCGAGAAGCTCGTACTAATACTGGCCCCCGAGGCATCCACCGCCCAAGCCGGATTGATGACATTGACCGTCGTGCCGGCAGCGTCCTTGATGGCGACCGACCCTTCCGTGAGCTCAAGGGTGGCAGGCGCACCATCGACGGCAACATTGAACCTGTACTCGGTCGGAGCGGAGGCGTCGTTGATGACGGCGTAGCCAGCGTTGAGGGCGTGGCCCGGTCCGGTGAATGCATAGTCGTAGGAGCCGTCTGTTCCGTAGATCAGCGAACCAGATGCGCCGGTCTGGGCGGACGTAGTGTCAGCTCCCGGCGTGATGCTGACGGTACGGTTCTCGTGCTGCACGGTGAGCCCCGTGCTTAGCGACAGAGACGCGCTCGACTGCTGAGCACTGTCCACATCGAGAGCGCGAGCATCGTCACCGACCTCGGCACCGACAGGTGAGAGAAGACCGAGCGCCCCTAGAGCCGATTCGGCAGTCTGTGTCCTGTCCAGCGGCTCTGCGCCGGCAACCGAAGGGGCCGCGACCATCGAACCCAGCACCAACGTGGCGCCTATCAACATTGATGCGGTAGCTCTACTGTTTTTTATCAAGATACTGCCTTTCAATACGAGCACCCCTCGTTTGGGGTACAACTTCATGCTCGCATTCGTATGGCACCCAAACAAGAGCACGAATGAGACTTGAGGTCTCACGGATAACATTCCTTACCTCTGTCACAACCATCTGCCGAAAACTCAGGAACGTGTTATTTAGCTATGAGACACCCGTAAGACCTGGATGAAGCTAGTCGGCTATGTTGCGTGTCGACGAATCGTCCACACTTTTCCCGACCCGTCCTTCACTCCCACTATCGAGTTGTCTCTGTGCTCAAGACGGGGAGCGCTCTCCTTGTTATGAGGCTTGATCGGCGCGGTCGTTCGTGATCGGCGATTCGCTCTGCCCGTTGTTGCTCGCGGTGGCAGCTGTGCTGTTCAGCCTGGATGTGCTGACCGCGACGACCCAGATCTTCTTCTGGTTCACGTCGTTCTTCTTCGCCTCCGCCGGAGCATCTAGTGCCCGTTTCGCTGTCAGCGAGACGTTCCCGGACCCATTCTCCGCGGTCAAACACGACCGCTGAGCAGGGCGAGAACGTTGTCGAAACGGCCTCGGCCTCGGCGAATCTCAGGAACCGCACGCGGTCTACGAGAATCTCCGTCGCATCCGGATTCGCCTCGAGGATGGACATGGTCTCGTCGAGGAACTCGTCGACCGGCATCGCGTGGGGATCGTTCTCTTGGCCGAGCAGGGTCGTGGCGACCGCGGGCGGGGCGAGTTCCAGTACCTGGATGCTCGTGTCGGCCAGCTGCACGCGCAGGCTCTGCGAGAACGAATGGATGGCGGCCTTGGTCGCGCTGTAGGTGGGCGTGGCCGGCAGCGGCACGAAGGCGAGGCCGGAGGAGACCGTCATGATCGTGGCCGACGGGCGGCTCGACAGGTGCGGCACGAGTGCCGCGATGAGCCGGATCGGACCGAGCAGGTTCGTGGCGATGGTGCGCTCGGCGGTCTCGAGGAAGTCGGCCGTGTGCAGGTCTTCGAACTCCATGATTCCGGCCATCAGAATCACGGTGTCGAGTTCGGGGTGCTCGGCGACGACCTGCTGCGTGGCCTTCTCGATGGAGGAGGGGTCGGCGGTGTCGATCTGCACGGCGTCGATTCCGGGGTGCTCGGTGGCGATGCGGTCGAGCAGCTCGGTGCGGCGCCCGCCGACGATCACATGGTTGCCGGCTGCCTGAAAGCGCAGGGCCAGGCCGAGTCCGAGTCCCGACGTTGCGCCGGGGATGAAAATGGTGTTTCCGGTGATGTTCATGGCTCGACTCAACACCGATCGCGCACGGCGCAGAAGGGAGCGCTTGTCCACGGATTCGCAGTCCCTTGTTGCGTCGGCCGCGCACCGCCACGATGGACACATGGACAGACCCGCTCTCGCAGACTTTCTCCGGCGTCGCCGCGAGGCGCTGAAACCGCGTGACGTCGGACTGCTCGACGGATCGCGACGCCGCACTCCCGGTCTGAAGCGTGAGGAGGTCGCCCTCCTGGTGGGCATGTCGACCGACTACTACTCGCGACTCGAGCAGCAGCGCGGCCCGCAGCCCTCGGAGCAGATGGTGGCCGCGATCGCCCGCGGACTGCGCCTGACTCCCGACGAGCGCGACCACCTGTTCCGGCTGACCGGACACAACGCGCCGCGGCGGGCACTCGCGACGCACCATGTCGCGCCCGCCCTGATGCGTGTTCTCGACCGGCTCGACGACACTCCCGCGCTCGTGCTCTCAGACCTGGGCGAGACGCTCGCGCAGAACGCGATGGCGACCGCGCTGCTCGGCGACGAGACGCGGTTCACCGGCCTTGCCGCGAGCGCCGTCTACCGCTGGTTCACCGACCCCGGGGCGCGCAGCCGGTATCCGCAGCGCGACCACGACCATCAGAGCCGCATCCAGGTCGCCGCCCTGCGCGCATCTGTGTCGGCGTCGGGCGGCTCCGAGCGCGGCCGGGCGATCGTCTCCGAGCTGCTGTCGACGAGCGAGAAGTTCGCGACGATCTGGGAACTGCACGAGGTGCGTAACCGCTTCGACGACCACAAGACTCTCGTGCACCCGGAAATCGGCGAGATCGAGGTCGACTGCCAGGCGCTCTTCACCGAGAACCTGTCTCAGGCGCTGCTCGTGCTCACGGCGTCGCCCGGAACCGAGGCGGCCGAGAAGCTCGCCCTGTTGCAGGTGGTGGGTCACCAGACGTTCGCGTGAGCGGCGGCATCGGCGCTGCACACAGAATTCGCAGGATGCCGTGAAAGTCTCTTGTGATGGCCCGGAACGATGGCCACCGGACGAGGGCGCAGTACCCGGAACGCGACAAGACTGACCACCACTAAGGAGTGGAACAGTCATGTCTTGGATCATCCTTGTCATCTCCGGAATTCTCGAGGCCGTGTGGGCGACCGCCCTCGGAAAGTCGGAGGGCTTCACGAAGCTCTGGCCGACGCTCACTTTCGTCGTCGCCCTCATTCTCAGCATGCTCGGCCTCGCATATGCGATGCGCGACATCCCTGTCGGCACGTCCTATGCCGTGTGGGTCGGCATCGGCGCAGCCCTCACGGTGGGCTACGCGATGTTCTTCGGGGGAGAGGGAGTGTCGCTCGTGAAGCTGCTTCTCGTGATCGGCATCGTGGCCTGCGTCGTGGGGCTCAAGGTGTTGCACTGACCGGGAGCGCCGATGGGATCGGTACCTCCACGACAAAGAACAGAAAACCGGGCGTCGTGGCCTGCCGCTCGAAGTCATCCGGGAACAACTCACGCGAGGCCGGGTCGGGCTGAGGCTCGCTGATGACGGAGAGCCGGAACCCGGCATCCGTGAACGCTTCGGTCATCGCTCCCAAGGACTTTCGCCAGAACTTCATGGGTGCGGAGTGCTCACCGATCGTCCAGGTGAACGTGTAGGTGTCAGGGGTGAAGTAGTCGGGCCACGGCTGCCGGAACGTGTACGCGACGAACGGATGATCTACCGATGCGATCAGACGTCCGCCCGGCCGGAGAATCCTTCGGAACTCGGTGAGGGTAGGACCCCAGTCCTCCAAGTAATGCAAGACGAGCGACGCGGTCACCTCGTCGAATGACGCGTCGGCGAACGGCAGTGGGTCGCTGATGTCGCCCACGCGCAGGTCCGCATCCTCTCCGAGTCTGCGCCGGGCCAGCGCTATCATCTCGGCGCTGAGATCCAGTCCTGTCACCGTGGCTCCCCGATCGCGGAGCGCAGCAGTCAGGGGGCCCGCCCCACATCCTGCGTCGAGGATGTTGTGGCCGCTCACGTCGCCAGCCAGTGCGAGCACCGCGGGCCGCTCGTAGTGAGCATTGGCGAAGTTGCTCTCGTTCGCGGCTGCGTACGCCTCGGCGAAACTGTCGTAGTCGTTGGTAAGCATGCGCCCTACGTTATCGATCTGCGGTCAGTTGGATCCGATGAGTTCGACCAGTTGTTCCGCACTGACAGTCGAAGAAGGAGCGATCTGCACCTCGTCGCCTTCCAGAGCCTCGGGAACTGTGAGGGCAGCGAAGACCTGGTTATCTGCCCGAAGAACGAGTCGAGCATCGGACCCGGCGCTTGCAACCGCGGCCGATGCGGACTGAAGTACCGCTGCCCCGTCTGCGTCGAATCGAACGTCGACAAGATCGCTCTGGTTATTGCTGGCGACAGCTGCGGAGTCGACGCCGGCTCGTGTGAAGTCCGAGGGGATGACCAAAACATACTCTCCGTTGACGAGCGTGCACTGGGACTCCGAGTTCTCCGTACAGGTCTGGGAGACGGCGACATCCAGACTCCCACCACGAGCGGCGGCAGTCGGCTCCCCGGCATCGTCGCCGGTCGAACACGCGCTGAGCGCCACGATCAGGAGCCCCGTGGCGGCTCCGGCAAGGGCACGACTGAGGCGGGTTCTTTCTTGTCCGTTGCGTTGTGTCATCACTTCAGGCTACCCATGACGATGTCAGGAGCGAGTTGTCACCCACACGGCGACCACCGAGAGCGCCGCGATGAACACCCACGAGCCGAGGCCCACGATCAGGGCCTTCCAGCCCGTGCGCGCCAGCTCTGTGAACCGGATGCCCGTGCCGAGCGCGAACAGGGCGGTGGCGAGAAGGGCCGTTTGCAGAACGTCGGCCACCTCGAGCACCCCGCCCGGAAGCGGGACGACTGTGCGCACGAGCACGGCGGCCAGGAAGCCGAGCACGAACAGGGGAACGATGGGCGGGCGCTTCGTCGTGCCTGCGTCAACGGCCGAGGAGGAGGAAAGCGGGGTACGGCGTCGCTCGACCGCTCCCACGATCGCCACCATCGGGGCGAGCGTCAGAACGCGGGTGAGCTTGACGACCACGGCAGCGGCCAGGGCGACGGGCCCGGCGATCTGGGCTGTCGCGACGACCTGACCCACGTCGTGCACGCTGAGGCCGACCCAGGTGCCGAACTCCGCGGCGTCGAAGCCGAGCGGGATGCGGGCGAGGGGGAGCAGCGCGATTGCCAGGGTGCCGCACAGCGTCACGAGTGCGATCGGGGTCGCGCTCTCCGAATCCTTCGCGCGGGTGACCGCGCTCATGGCGCCCACGGCGGATGCGCCGCAGATCGAGAAACCCGCGGCAATGAGCAGCGGCTGGTAGCCGGGTAGGCCGAGCATCCGGCCGAGGAGCAGGGTGACGCCGAACGTGAGGATAACCACGAGAACGATCGCGATGATCGTCACGACGCCGAGGCCGGCGATGTCAACGAGGCTCAATTTGAGACCAAGAAGAACGATGCCGATGCGCAGCAGGCGTCGGGCCGAGAGTGAGAGTCCTGCCTTCAGCGGGCCGTCGAGCAGGGGGCGCAGCGCCGGAATCTGAGCGACGATCATGCCGAGGGCCACCGCAACAGTGAGAAGCGGGAGGACGGGAAACGCGAGGTGCAACAGGAACGCAATGCCCGCGGCGCAGGCGGCGACCAGCATGCCCGGAAGCCAGTCAGGAAGCGTTGACCGAGTCATCGCCAACTGGGCAGCCAGTAGTGCAGCGAGAGGAACCATCCGGGAACGGACTGCGCGGTCCAGACCGGATAGAAGAAGGCGCTGACCGCGGCGCAGATGACGAGGAACGCGATGACCGCGCGCACGCCGCCCACACGCATCCATCGGGGATCGGTGCGTTTGCCCAACGCCAGCCCGATCACGAAGACGAGCCCGAGGATCAGATAGGGCTCGAACGCGATCGTGTAGAACTGGTAGATCGTGCGGTTGATGTACAGCAGCCACGGCAGGTAGCCCGCGACCATCCCCATGAGGATGAAGCCGACGACCCATTCGCGCTTGCGGATCAGGCGGTAGACCAGATAGAGCAGTGCCGCCGTGCCTGCCCACCAGATGATGGGGTTGGCGATCGAGGTGATGTTCTCGTAGCAGGTGTCAGCGCCGCAGCCGCCCTGACCGTTGTCGATCGTGCGGATGTACATCTGCGTGGGCCGGATCAGGAACAGCCACGTGAGCGGATTCGCCTGATAGGGATGCGGCGTGTGCTCGTTGACGTGGTAGTTGTAGACGGCCGCCTCGAGGTGCCAGAAGTTCTGGGCCCAGTTGGGCACCCAGGCGAGCAACCCGGTCCAGTGTTCGCCCGAGGTCTGCACCCACTGCCGGTACATTCCGCCCGAGGTGAGGAACCATCCCGACCAGGTCGAGAGGTAGACGACGATCGCGATCGGAACGGTGAGCAGGAAGGTGACCGGCCCCTGTTTGAGAATTGCGCCCGCGGCCCACAACGGCAGGCCCGCACGGCGACGAGCGAGGGCGTCGACGACCACCAGATAGACGGCGAACGCGGCAAGAAAATACAGTCCAGACCACTTGACGCTCGACGCCAGACCGAACAGGATGCCTGCGGCCAGCACCCACGGACGCCACCAGAGCGCCGGTCCCCACCGAGCAACCCGACCGTGTTTCTCGGCCGTCATGAGCTTCTCGTCGAGTCGCCTCGCGTGCCATTCGCGATCCATGAGCACCGCACCCACGCCGGCAAGGGCGATGAGGGCGAAGATGCCATCGAGCAGTGCGACACGGCTCATGACGATGGCGTGGCCGTCGATCGCGATGAGGAACCCCGCGACCGTGGCGAGGAACGTGGAGCGGAAGAGCTTCTTGGCCACAAGAGTGGTGAGCAGAACCAGGAGAATTCCGCAGATTGCCACCGAGATGCGCCAGCCAACGCTCGAGTCGGCACCGAAGACAGCCAGGCCGAGTGCGATCACCCACTTGCCGAGAGGCGGGTGAACGGCGAACGATCCCTGTTGCAGAAATCCGTCTGTGTCGCCCGCGTTGAATGCCTCGTCTGCGTCGGCCGGCCAGGTCGACTCGTAGCCGTTGCGCAGAGTCGTGTAAGCGTCTTTGACATAGAACGTCTCGTCGAAGACCAGCGAGTGCGGGTGCCCGAGGTTGACCAGGCGCAGGATGGCGCCGAGGAGGGTGACGGCTATCGGGCCGCCCCACGCCCAGAGGCGCTGCCGACCGGGTGTGGAGAGCATGCGTCCCCACCAGTCGTCGAGTCGCGAACCGGTCGGCTCGGGCGCGAGAACAGGAGGGCTCTGCAGGTCGGTCACGTGCCCCATCGTAAAGGCTTCTTCGTACGCGGCTCGTCGTCAGCGAACACCCAGAAGCGCATCGACACGAAGATGAAGCTGGCCACGAGCACGATCGCCACGAACTGCACGATGAGCGGATCGAAGCCCAGATGCTCGACGAAGACGGCGAGGATGGCCACGTTGATGCCATAGCCGACCGCATTGACGACGAGGAACCTCACCAGGGAGCGTCGTGCGCTGCCCGCATGGGCGAACGTGAACGAGCGGTTACCCACGTAGCTCACGATCATGCCCAGCGCGTAGGTGATGCTGGCCGCCGCGATGGCGGGAACGCCCGCAATCGTCATGATCGCGAAGAGTGCATACGCCAGAAGGTTGTTCGCCACACCCAGGGCGCCGAACCGCACGACTTTGCTGCGCCAGAGGGTGCCGAGGAGTCGGCCGAATCCCATGCCCACTCCTTGCTTCGCGACTGCTCGATACTCTTAGGCAATGATCATCCTCGCGGGCACGCCCATCGGCAATCTGAAGGATGCGTCGGTGCGGCTCGTCGAGACGCTCGAGGCCTGCGAACTCATCGCCGCCGAAGACACGCGCGTCGCGATCAAGCTGCTGCGTGCGCTGAATCTCGAGAACCGGCCGCGGCTGGTGGCGCTGCACGACCACAACGAACGCGAGAAGGCGGCGGAGCTCGTGGAGTTCGCGCGCACTGCCGATCTCGTCGTGATGAGCGACGCCGGCATGCCGACCGTGTCGGACCCCGGGTTCCATCTCGTGGCCGCCGCCGTGGCCGCGGGCGTCGAGGTCACCGCGATCCCCGGGCCGTCGGCGGTGCTCATGGCGCTCGCGGTCTCGGGCCTGCCCACAGACCGCTTCACCTTCGAAGGATTTCTGCCGCGCAAGCAGGGGGAGAGGCTGCAGGTTCTGGGGGCGCTGGCGAGGGAGCCACGCACGATGGTGTTCTTCGAGTCGCCCAATCGCATCGCCGCATCTCTCGCCGACATCGCGAGCGCGCTGGGCGCCGACCGCCGCGTGGCCGTGGCGCGGGAGCTCACGAAACTGTACGAGCAGGTGAAGCGTGGCACGGCATCCGAATTGGTGGAATGGGCCGAGGCCGGCGTCAAGGGCGAGATCGTGATCGTGGTGGCGGGTGCGCAGCCGTTGGAGGTCGACCTGGCCACAGGGGTCGCGCAGGTGCTCGAGCTCGTGGCCGACGGCACGAGGTTGAAGGATGCGTCGGCCGCCATCGCCGAGGCGACCGGGCTGTCGCGGCGCGACCTGTACGAGGCGGCGCTGGAGCAGCGCACGGGGCGCACACCGGCTAACGAGCAGGCGCAGCTGCCGCTGCTGTAGCGCGTAACAGGGGAAGCGCGGGCGAGCCGCGCCTTTATGATGGGGAGCATGTCCGACGGCTCCTCGTTTTATATCACCACGCCTATTTTCTATGTGAATGACGTGCCCCACATCGGGCACGCCTATACAGAGGTGGCCGCCGATGTTCTCGCGCGCTGGCACCGCCAGGCGGGTGACGACACCTGGTTCCTCACCGGAACCGACGAGCACGGTCAGAAGATTCTGCGCACCGCCATCGCCAACGGCGTCACGCCGAAGGAGTGGGCTGACCGCCTCGTCGAGTCGGCGTGGCAGCCCCTTCTCAAGACCATCGACATCTCGAATGACGACTTCATCCGCACCACCGATGAGCGTCACGAGGTCAACGTGCAGCTCTTCCTGCAGCGCCTCTTCGACGCCGGGTACATCTACACCGGCGAGTACGAGGGCTACTACTGCGTGGGCTGCGAGGAGTACAAGGCCGACAGCGACCTCGTCGACGGCACCGGTGCCTACGAGGGCCAGAAGGTCTGTGCGATCCACTCGAAGCCCGTGGAACTGCTGAAGGAGCGCAACTACTTCTTCCGCATGAGTGACTTCAGCCAGCGGCTGCTCGACCTCTACGAAGAGAACCCGAACTTCATTCAGCCCGAGAGCGTGCGCAACGAGATCGTGTCGTTCGTGCGGCGTGGACTCACCGACCTGTCGATCTCGCGCCAGACGTTCGACTGGGGAATCAAGGTTCCGTGGGACGAGTCGCACGTGGTCTACGTGTGGTTCGACGCCCTGCTCAACTACATCACCGCCGCGGGCTACGGCCACGACGACGAGGCGTTCGCCCGTCGCTGGCCCGCCACGCACATCGTCGGAAAAGACATCGCCCGCTTCCACGCCGTCATCTGGCCCGCCATGCTCATGGCCGCCGGACTCGAGGTTCCGAAGCAGGTCTTCGGCCACGGCTGGCTGCTCGTCGGCGGCGAGAAGATGTCGAAGTCGAAGCTCACGGGCATCGCTCCGAACCAGATCACCGACACCTTCGGCTCGGACGCGTTCCGCTACTACTTCCTGCGCGCGATCAACTTCGGCCAGGACGGCTCGTTCAGCTGGGAGGATCTGTCGGCCCGCTACCAGGCCGAGCTCGCCAACGGCTTCGGCAACCTCGCCTCGCGCGTGATCGCCATGGTCATCCGCTATTTCGACGGCGTCATTCCCGACGCCGGGGTTCTGGATGCGCCGGACACCGCGATTTGCGACACCGAGGTGCGGGTGACGGCCGCCGCCGACGAGGCCATCTCCCGACTCGCCATCCACGAGGCCATCGCCTCGATCTGGCAGCTCGTCGACGAGCTGAACGGATACATCACCCTGCAGGAGCCGTGGGCTCTGTCGAAAGACCCGGCGAATCGCGAACGGCTCGGCACCGTGCTGAACACGGCGGTGCGCGGAATCGGCACGCTCGCTGTGCTGCTCTCGCCCGTGATCCCCGAGGCCTCGGCGAAGCTCTGGACCGCCTTGAACGGTGCAGGCGCGGTCTCCGACCAGCCCATCCGCTCGGCGTTCGATTGGGCCGGGGGCACGACGGTCACAGCCCTCCAACCCCTGTTCCCGCGCATCGAGTCGAGTGAGACCGACGGGTCGGCCGCGTAGTCGTGCCTACTGACCACAGCTATCCGCCGCTGCCCGAGCCCCTCGTGGTGGGCGTGTACGACAATCACACGCATCTCGATCCGCCCCCTTCGACGGGCTCGGGGAGCGGGGAGAACGAGGAGCGCGAGGTGCTCGGATATCTCGAGCAGCTCGATCGTGCGTCGAGCGTCGGCGTGCGTGGGGTCGTGCAGGTCGGCGGCGACATCGAGTCGAGCATCTGGTCGGCCGAGCAGGCGGCGCGCGAGCCGCGCATGCTGGCGGCCGTCGCCATCCACCCGAACGAGGCACCGCGCTACGACGCGGCCGGCGAACTCGACGACGCTCTGGCCGTGATCGCCGAGCTGGCCACCCGCCCCCGGGTTCGGGCCATCGGAGAGACCGGGCTCGACTTCTTTCGCACACCGGAGGAGGGCCGCGCCGCTCAGTTCAGGTCGTTCGAGGCGCACATCGACATTGCGAAGAAGAACGGGCTGGCCCTTCAGATTCACGATCGCGACGCGCACGACGACGTCATCGAGACGCTGCTGCGGGTGGGAGCGCCCGAGCGCACCGTGTTCCACTGCTACTCGGGTGACGGGGCGATGGCGCGCATCTGCGCCGACAACGGCTGGTACATGTCGTTCGCCGGAACGGTGACGTTCAAGAACGCCGAGAACCTGCGCGACGCGCTCGAGGTAGCTCCGCGCCAGCTGCTGCTCGTCGAGACGGATGCGCCGTTCTTGACCCCGACACCGTTGCGCGGGCGGCCGAACGCTCCCTATCTGCTGCCGTACACGCTGCGCTTTATGGCGTCGCATCTCGGCACCGACGTGTCGATGCTCGCGGCGCAGATCACTTCCAACACCGAGCTCGTCTACGGCACCTGGGATTCCGAGCCGGTGATCGCCGAATGACTGAGCCTGCCGAAGCGAAGCTCCTCGGCCCCGCCGAGATCCGCGACCTCGCCGAATTGCTCGACCTGACTCCCACGAAGAAGCTCGGTCAGAACTTCGTGATCGACGGCAACACCGTGCGGAGGATCGTGCGCGTCGCCGGAGTGCAGGCGGGGGAGACCGTCGTCGAAGTCGGGCCGGGCCTCGGATCGCTGACCCTCGGCATCCTCGAGATCGGCGCATCGGTGGTGGCCGTCGAGATCGACAAGAGGCTGGCTGCGCAGCTGCCGGACACCGTTCGGGCGCTACAGCCGAACGCCAACCTGACGGTCGTACGCGACGATGCCATGAGCATCCAGAGCCTGCCGGATGCGCCGGTTCGCCTGGTCGCGAACCTTCCGTACAACGTCTCGGTTCCCGTACTGCTGCACTTTCTCGAGCACTTCCCGTCGATTCAGTCGGGGGTGGTGATGGTGCAGGCCGAGGTCGGGCACCGGCTCGCCGCTGTTCCGGGATCGAAGATCTATGGCAGCCCGAGCGTGAAGGCGGCATGGTACGGCGACTGGAAGACGAGCGGAAACGTGAGCAGGCAGGTGTTCTGGCCCGTTCCCAACGTCGACTCGGTGCTTGTGTCGTTCCATCGCCACGAGGCTCTGCCCGACACCGAAGAGGTGCGCGTGCGCACCTTCGAGGTTGTCGACGCCGCCTTCCAGCAGCGCCGCAAGATGCTGCGGCAGTCGCTGATCCCGGTGTTCGGCGACACGCAGCAGGCTCAGGGCGTGCTCGAGCGGGCCGGCGTCGAGCCCACCATGCGCGGAGAAGCTCTGACGATGGAGGATTTCCACCGCATCGGGCGTGCCGCCATGAAGAACTAAGCAATCGTCATTACCGCCTGTGACGCTGGGTGAAATCGCTAGCCGAATCGCTTGCTAGCGTTGGACAGCACCCCTCCCGACAGCAACCCTGGAGACATCCATGTCCACACTCACCCGGCGCATCGGCGCCGTCGCCCTCACGGCCGCGCTCGTCGCGGGCGTCTCCGCGTGTTCCTCGTCGTCAGGCTCGTCGTCTGACGAATCGTCGGGCGACAAGTCGATCATTCTGATCACCCCGACGGCCGTCGGGTCGAACAACTTTCTGAAGCTCGCCGTCGAGGGCGCGAAGGCCGCCGGCAAGGCGAACGGCGCCAAGGTCGACATCTACGAGAGCAAGGACCCGGCGTCGATCCAGCAGAACATCGACGAGGCCGTGCGTGCCGCGCCCGACGTGATCATCGGCGTCTCGTTCAGCGTTCTCGACCAGGTCACGGCCGCGGCCGCCGACAACCCCGACCAGCAGTTCCTGCTGATCGACACCTCGGCGGAGAAGCCCACCGACAACCTGACGGCGGCCGTGTTCAAGGAGTACGAGTCGAACTACCTTGTCGGCGTCGAGGCGGGCCTGCTCACCAAGACGAACAGCATCGGCGCGATCGGCGCGCTCGACACCCCGTTCATCCACCGCTGGATCGACCCGTTCTTCGCGGGAGCCAAGAGCGTGAACCCCGAGGTCAAGACGACCCAGCAGTACGTCGGCGGCGACAACCCGTTCGGTGACCAGGCCCGCGCCAAGGCGCAGGCCCAGATCATCGCCGACTCGGGTGCCGACTACGTGAACGCGGCGGCCTCTGCCGGAAACCTCGGTGTGTTCGAAGCCGCGGCTGCGGGCAGCTTCAAGGCCTTCGGCGTCGACTCCAACCAGTGCCTCGAGTCGCCCGGAAACGTGGTCGACAACTCGATCAAGCGCGTCGACGTCGCGGTCGAGAACGCGGTGAAGGACATCTTCGCGGGCAACGGTGGCGGCTTCAAGTCGTACGGCCTCGCCGAGGGTGGCGTGGGCGTCACCGGGCTCGAAGACGACGTCGCGTCGTCGAAGTGCCTGATCGCCGACCACCCCGACGTCATTGAGAAGGTCAAGGCGGTTCGCGACCAGATCGTCTCGGGTGAGATCACCGTCGAGGATCCCCTCACCGCCGGATGAGCACTGCCGCAGTAGAGCTGAGAGCGATCAGCAGGAGGTTCGATGCCGTCGTGGCGAACGACGGCATCGACCTCGTGCTGGCCCGGGGCACCGTTCACGCCGTGATGGGCGAGAACGGAGCGGGCAAGTCGACCCTGATGTCGATCCTGTTCGGCTTGGTGCGCCCCGATTCGGGCGAGATCATCGTCGACGGAGAGGCGCGCTCCTTTCAGAGCCCGCTCGACGCCATCGCTGCCGGTCTCGGCATGGTGCATCAGCACTTCAGGCTCTTCGACTCGATGACCGTGGCCGAGAACGTGGTCTTCGGTGCCGAGCCCACCCGGGGCGGACGCATCGATCGTGCCGCAGCCGATGCGCGCGTGCGCAGCCTTGCCGAGCGCTACGGGCTCGACACCGATCCGCAAGCCCGGGTCGGAGACCTGTCTGCCGGAGCGCGGCAACGCGTCGAGATTCTCAAGGCTCTGCACCGCGATGCCCGCATCCTCATTCTCGACGAGCCGACAGCCGTGCTCACCCCCTCCGAGGTCACCTCGCTCTTCACGGTGATCCGGCGGGCGGCCGAAGGCGGTACCACAGTGGTGCTCGTCACCCACAAGATCCAGGAAGTGCTCGACGTGTCGACAGAGGTCACCGTGCTGCGCGACGGCCGGGTCTCCGGTCGATTCGTCACCGCCGACACGACCTCGGCCGAACTCGTGCGCGCCATGACCGGCCGCGAGGTCGAGGTCGTCGCCAATCCCGGAACGGGCACGCTCGGCGAGACCGTACTCGAGGTCGAGGGCGTCTCGGTCGTGGATGCGCGGGTCGAGCGGGTCTCCAACGTCTCGCTCGCGGTTCGGCGCGGCGAGATCGTTGGCATCGCCGGCGTCTCGGGCAACGGCCAGCACGATCTCGTGGCCGCCATTCTGGGCACGACGCCCGTCTCGGCCGGGCGCATCCTGCTCGGCGGCGACGACGTCACGGGCGCGCCCGTCGCGGCGCGACGATCGGCGGGGCTCGCCGTGATTCCCGAAGACAGGCGCGGCGAGGGCAGCGCGGTGACCATGTCGATCACCGAGAACCTCTCGCTGGGCCACCACAGGCAGCCGCCGATCGGCCGGCCGAAAGGCTTCGGCAGGGGCTGGATGTCTCTGCCCGCCGCCCGCACACGCGCGAGCGAGCAGATCTCGTCGTACGACATCCGCACCTCGGGTGAGAAGCAGCCCGTCGGTTCGCTCTCCGGCGGCAACGCGCAGAAGGTCGTGATCGCCAGAGAGCTCGCGTTCGACGCTCCGCTGCTGATCGCCGAGCAGCCCACCCAGGGCGTCGACGTGGGTGCCATCGAGGCCATCCATGGACGCCTGCTCGACTACCGGGCCTCGGGTCGCGGAATTCTGCTCGTGTCGCATGAGATCTCGGAGCTGCTGGCTCTTGCCGACCGGGTGCTCGTGATGTTCGCCGGCGAGATCGTGGCCGAGTTCGACCGGTCGCAGGCGAGCGCCGAGCGCATCGGTGCGGCCATGGCTGGAGCCGCCGCTGCGGCCGGGGAAGAGTGGACAGCATGATCGCGAGACTCACCCGCCACCCCGCCGTGGTGCCCATCGGGGCCGTCGTGCTGGCGATCCTCATCGGGGCCGTTGTCATTCTGCTGGCCGGGCTCAACCCGATCGACGCCTACGCGGCCGTGCTGCAGGGCTCGCTCGATGTGCGCAACCTCGACTACACGTTCTCGGTCTGGGGATTTATCTGCGGCATGGGACTCGTTGCCGCCATCCCGCTGCGCATGGGCGAGTTCAACCTCGGCGGAAACGGGCAGTTGGTTCTCGGAGGCGTCACTGCCTACGTCGTGGCCAGCCAGCTCGGCCTGCCCGGAATCATCGCCGTGCCGTTCGCTCTGATCGCGGCGATGCTCGTGAGCGGAGGCTTCGCGGCCGTATCGGCGCCGCTCGCCACACGCTTCGGCATTCCGATCATCATCTCGACCCTGCTGCTCTCGCCTGTAGCGGTGGCCGTGGCCTCGTACCTGGTGCGCTTTCCCCTCGCCGAGAAGGGATCGGGCAACGCCCAGACGCCCGTTCTGCCCGAAGACGCGCACATCTGGAGCCTCGGAGACCTGCGCTACACCACGGTGGGTCTGCCGCTCATGGTCGCCGTCATGGTGATCTTCTACGTCGTCGACTCGCGCTCGGCCGTGGGCTTCGAGCTGCGCGTCACGGGAGCCAACCGCCGCTTCGGCGAGTACGCGGGCCTCAAGCCCGGCCGACTCGCGATCGGAGCGATGGGATCGGCGGGCGCCGTGGCCGGGCTGGTCGGCGCGATCATTGTGCTCTCGTCGCCGTACCGCTTCATCGACGGGGCGCTCATCTCGCCCGGTTACACCTTCGCCGGTCTCGCTGCGGCGCTGCTCGCCGGGGGTCGACCTGCGCTGGTGCCCGTCACCGCCATCCTGTTCACCATCCTTCAGGTCGGGGGAGCGAGCATGGAGCGCACGGCCGAGGTTCCCCGCCAGCTCTCCGACGTGCTGCAGGGCGTGGTCATCGTGATCCTCGCGCTTCGCGTGGTTCTCGATCGTCGGCGCGCCGGCGCCGGAAAGGACAGCTGATGAGCATCTTCGAGTGGAGCTTCGTCGCGGCCGTGCTCACCAGCGCGACGCCCATCCTCTTCGCCGCCCTGGCCGGCGCCCTGTGTGCGCAGGCCGGCGTGTTCAACATCGCGCTCGAGGGGCAGATGCTGTGGGGCGCGTTCGCCGCCGTCGCCGGCAGCTACTACACCGGCAACGCCTGGGCCGGTGTGCTCGTCGCCGTGCTCTCGACCGCCATCTACTCCGTGATCCTCGCGGTGGGAGCCGCGCGCTGGAAGGCCGATCCGATCATCATCGCGATCGGCACGAACCTGCTCTCGCTCGGACTCACCGGCTTTCTGCTGCGCGTTCTCTTCGACACCTCGGGATCGTTCGCGCCGCAGGGCCTCAACGGCATCGGCACCATGCCGTTCCTGAATGGCATCCCCGTGATCGGCGACGTGTTCGCCGGGCAGTCTGTGCTCGTGCCCTTGGCGTTCGTGCTCATCGTGGCGGCGGGTCTGTGGCTGCGGCTCACGCCCGGCGGGCTGCGCCTGCGCGGTGTGGGCGAGCATCCGGATGCCGCGGCCACGCTGGGCATCGGCGTCGCCCGGTATCAGGCGTGGGTCACCATCCTCGGCGGCGGACTCTGCGGCCTGGCCGGAGCCCAGCTATCTCTCGGCAACGTGACCCTGTTCACCGAGAACATGACCGCTGGCCGAGGCTGGATCGCGGTCGCCGCGGTCATCCTCGTCGCGAACAAGGCATTCTGGCTGCCGGTCGCCTGCCTCGGCTTCGGCGCCGCCGAGGCACTCGGCTTCCGGCTGCAGGGCATCGGCGCCCCGCAGCAGCTCACCGATGCGGCGCCCTACGCCATCACCCTCGTTGTTCTCGTGATCATGCGTGTCGTGGTGACGCGCCGACGCACGCACGCCCTCACCCCCAAGGAGACCCTCGTATGACCGCAGCAGAGCCGAGCGACGTGCGCCACATCATCGTCGACACCGATACCGGAATCGACGACGCTCTCGCGCTGCTCTACCTGGCGGGCCGTGATGATGCCGAGATCTCGGCCATCACGAGCGTCTACGGCAACACCCCGGTCGAAGACGCGGTTGCGAACATCGCCCGGGTGTTGAAGATCGCCGGCCTCGAAGACACCCTGGTTGCGCGCGGAGCGGCAGGACCCATCAACGGCGAGCCACGCATCGCCGGCCACGTGCACGGGGGAGATGGCCTCGGAGACCTCTACAGCGAGAAGCTGGCGCCGAAGAACCTGTCGCCCCTGTCGTCAGCTGAGCTGCTGGTGGAGCTCGCGCGTTCCCGCCCCGGCTACTACGACCTGCTGCCGATCGGCCCGCTCACCAACGTGGGACTCGCGCTCGAGATCGAGCCCGAGCTGCTGACCCTGTTCCGGTCGACCGTCATCATGGGCGGCTCCGGGCCGTTCCCGCCGCTCGGCACCGTGCAGATGGTGGACGCGAACATCCACAACGACGCCGAGGCCGCAGCCCGCGTGTTCGCCGCACCGCGCACGAACCTCGTGATGGTGGGTGTGAACGTGACCGCCGGCACGATCGTCGACGAGGCGGCCGTGCAGGCGCTGCACCGGGCGGGCACCGAGTGGGGAACCTTCTCGGCCGACATCCTCGAGGCCTACATGGACTTCTACCAGTTCTCGTGGGGACGCCGAGTCTCTCCTGCCCACGACGGGCTGGCGGCTGCGCTGCTCGTGCAGCCCGAGTGGATCACGTCGTCGCTGAGCGGCCCTGTCAACATCACGACCGATGGCTTCGCGACGCGCGCCCACCTGCTGCGCACACACGAGGGCCTGCCCGTGAGCTGGCCTGTGACACCGGCGCCCGACACGCAGGTCGTGCTCGATGTCGACCGGCAGGCGTTCCTCGCCGACTTCGTCTCGGTGCTGGCAGGACTCGGCCGCGCGTAGCCTGCGGTCGGATCGCCCCTCCGGTTGCGTATAGGTTGATTGCATGGTCACTCAGAGGGCGCTGTCGACAGTGCACGTTCGGGCGCCGGGCAAGATCAACGTCTTTCTCAAGGTCGGGGCGGTGATGGATGACGGGTACCACGATGTGGCCACGGCCTATCAGGCCGTCTCGCTCTACGAGAATGTGCGCGCGACGATCTCGGACGACTTCTCTGTGTCGTTCGGGGGCAGCATCGACTGCTCGGCACTCGAAGTCGACGGTACGAACCTCGCCATTCGTGCGGCGCGCATGCTGGCACGCAAAGCGGGCTACCGGGGCGGCGTGCACCTCGACATCGAGAAGAATGTGCCTATCGCCGGTGGTATGGGCGGCGGCTCTGCCGACGCGGCCGCCACTCTCGTGGCCTGCGACACTCTGTGGGGCACCGATCTGGGTCGCGACGAGCTCCTCGGCCTCGCGTCTCGTCTCGGAGCCGATGTTCCATTCGCGCTCACAGGTGGAACAGCCGTCGGCACCGGCCGTGGAGACCAGCTGAGCCCCGCCCTCGCCAAGGGGTCGTTCAACTGGGTGCTTGCGCTGGCCGACTTCGGATCGAGCACCCCCGAGGTCTACCGCGAGCTCGACCGGCACCGCGACCGTCATGCTCAAGACATCTTTCCCGCACAGACTCAGCCGACGGTCGACGCGACCGTGCTGCAGGCGCTGCGCTCGGGCGATTCTCACGTGCTCGCCGACGCGCTGTACAACGATCTGCAGGCCCCGGCGCTGCATTTGAACCCGGCGCTCACGGGCATCCTCGAACTCGGCGAGGCGAACGGCGCGCTCGCGGGGATCGTGTCGGGATCCGGCCCGACGGTGGCGTTTCTTGCCGAGAACCTCGACACGGCGCTCGAACTGCAGATCGCGCTGAGCGCTGCCCGGCACCGAGTCGTGCGCGTCACAGGGCCTGTGCACGGCGCGCGCGTCGTATCGGACTAGACAACATAACGACCGCACTTCGAAAGGCGTCATGATGCTCACGACAACCGGCGGAATCGCGGTCGAGGGGGTGCGGCGCTCGTTCGGCAGCGTGCGCGCCGTCACCAACATCAGTTTCGAGGCGAGACCGGGCACGGTCACCGCTCTGGTCGGTCCCAATGGCTCCGGCAAGACCACCCTGCTGCTGATGCTCGCGACCCTGCTCGCGCCCGACGAGGGCTCGATTCGTATCAATGGGCACGATCCCGTCGTCGATCCGCTGGCGGTCAGGGCGATCATGGGGTGGATGCCGGACGCGCTCGGTTCCTGGGCGTCTCTTACGGTGCGCACCACGCTCCAGCTCACCGCGCGCATGTATGGCCGCGACGTGGCGCAGGCGGCGGCCAGGGCCGACGAGCTCATCGACCTGGTCGAACTGTGGGAGCTTGCCGACAGACCGACGAGGGTGCTCTCGCGCGGGCAGAAGCAGAAGCTCAGTCTTGCGAGAGCGCTGGTGCACGACCCTTCAGTGCTGTTACTCGATGAGCCGGCATCCGGCCTCGATCCGGCTGCGCGCATCGAGCTGCGCATCCTGGTGCGTCGGCTCGCGGCCGAGGGCAGAACGATCCTCGTTTCCAGTCACGTGCTCGCAGAGCTCGACGAACTCGCCGACACCGCGATCTACGTCGAGCGGGGTGCGTCTATCAGTGCCGAGCGCGTCGCCAGAGCCACGTCGAGCGCGCGGCCGTGGCGCATCCGGGCGCTGGAGCCGACATCGATCGTGCCCGCGCTCATCGCCGCTGGCATACCGGCCGACGCGATCGGCGCCGATGGCTCAGGGATACTCGTCTCGGTCGACACGGAACAGCGTGCCGCGGGCCTTCTTGGCGTTCTCGTGTCGGCGGGCGTCGAGGTCACCTCGTTCAGCCCGGCGACCGGTGACCTCGAGCACACTTTCCTCGATCTGCAGTCGAGACACGACGGCCGAGTCGATGGGAGCGGTCGATGAGCTTTTTCAGCGGACTGAAAGTCATCGTCGGCCTCGAGCTGCGGCAGCGGGTGCGGGGCGTCGCCTGGTATGTGCTTCTCGGTATCTTCGTGCTGCTCGTCGCCATCGTCACCCTGCTCGTGGGAGTCGTGGCACGCTCGAGCTATATGGGTAACTCTGAGACCGGAGGCTGGCTCTACTCGCTCATCATCTACTTCGTGCTCCTCCTGGGCACGCTGATCGCCCCGGCGCTGAGCGGCAACGCGGTGAACGGGGAGCGAGACTCGGGCACCTTGGCGACGATGCAGGTGACGCTCGTCTCGAGCGCGCAGATCGTTCTCGGCAAGTTCGTGGCGTCGTGGATCGCCACGCTGGCCTTCCTGGTCGCTTCGATCCCGTTCCTGCTCATCTCATCGGCCTTCGGTGGGCTCGCGCCGATCACGGTGTTGCTGTCGGTGCTGGCGTTGGCGCTCGAGCTTGGCGTGATTGCCGCAATTGGGGTGGGGCTGTCGGCGATCCTCGCCCGGCCTCTGTTTTCGATCGTCGTGAGCTATCTAGCGGTCGCTGCTTTAAGCCTCGGGACACTGATCGCCTTCGGGCTCGGCGGTATCGCCGTGCAATCGGAGGTGCGCGCCACGACGATAAGCCCGGTGTATTCCAGCTCGGACGGCTCGTACAACGAGAGCAATACTTTCACCTGTGGTTCGCCGACCACATCGACGTACTCGACGCCGCGATTCGACCTCTTCTGGCCGATCCTGTCGGCGAATCCCTACGTCGTTCTCGCCGACATCACGCCTGGACAGTTCGACTCGCATGGTAATCCGCAGGACCTTTTCACAGCCATTGGTTCTGGGGTGCGCGCCGCTCAGATCACCCCGGATCTCTCTCCCGATTATGACTATTGCTCCGAGAACGGGTACTCGATGAGCAAGACTTCTGAAGAGATTTACGCCAGTACGGTGCCATCGTGGTTCGTCGGACTCGCCCTGCATCTCCTGCTGGCGGCGGGGGCACTCACGTGGGGGATCGCGCGCACGAAGACGCCAGCACGCAAGCTCGCCTCAGGCAGCAGGGTGGCGTGATCGAGCTCTTACATATCGCTACGCTCGTCGTATGAGCACACCCACCGTCCTCTTCGCCCCAGGGGCTGGGGGAGATCCCGCTCGCTATTCAGTTCTCATAGATGCGATCCGCGACGCAGGTTTCCCTGTCATCGCCCCGCAGAGCGAGCACTTCGACCCGAGGACAGTCACCACGTCGCAGTTACAAGCGCGGGTAGACGACCTGCACCGTGCCCTGACAGAGCACGGCGACGTCGATTCCGTGGTGAGCGTCGTCGGACATTCGGTCGGCGCGTGGGCAGCCCTCTGTCTGGCCGGCGCCCAACCGTGGGGCAAAGACGGCCAACCCATCGAGGTAAGCGCGAACCCGCGCGTGACCAGACTCGTGCTTCTCGCTCCCACAGTCGGATGGTTCGCCGCCCCCGGAGCGCTCGATCGCGTCGTGGTGCCGATGTCTATTCACGTGGGCGCCGCAGATACTGTCACGCCGCCAGGCACCGCTTCGCTCCTTCGCTCAGCACCTGCCGACGTCGCCATCAACGAGTACGCGAACGTGGGCCACTACGACTTCATGAGCACCTTGCCGCCACACGTTATGCCGACGAACGGTCTCGATCACGCCGTCTTTCTGCGTGAACTCGCTCAGACGATCGTCGCCCAGCTCGGGAACTAGGACGCGGGGTAGCTGCTCAGTTCGAGGACGTCGTGGCCGGCAAGAGCGGCCCGGCCTCCGAGATCATCGAGGGCGATGACGATGCCGATGCCCGCCACGGCCCAGCCGGCACGCTCGGCGAGTGTCACGACGGCCGCGAGCGTGCCCCCGGTTGCGAGCAGGTCGTCGAGGATCACGACGCGGGAGCCTCGGGGCAGAACGTTCGGTTGCACCTGCAGTGTGGCCGTGCCGTACTCGAGGGCATAGTCCTCGCTCAGCAGCTCACCGGGCAGCTTGCCCGCCTTGCGCACCGAGACCATGCCCACCCCGCGTGCGTAGGCCATGGCCGCAGCGATGCCGAACCCGCGTGCTTCGATGCCGAGCACGGCATCCACCTGGCCCCAGTCGTGCGAGGCGAACGCGTCGACGACAGAGGCGAACGCCTCGCCGTTCGCGTAGACCGACGTGACGTCGCGGAAGAGGATCCCCTCGCTCGGGAAGTCCTGCACGGTGAGCAAGTGGGCGTCGATGAGTTCGGCGGTTGTTTCAGCGGGCATGCCTTCACGCTACCGGGGCTCGGGCCCGCCTCATGACGATGGCGCCCGCGTGGAGCGATAAGTTGGAGCGATGATCGACTCCCCATCCCTCGGCGACGAGGCTCTCGCGCTGCTGCGCGAGCTCATCCGCAGCGCGTGCGTGAACGACGGAACCTACGCGTCGGGCCAGGAGATCAGGAACACAGACGTCTTGCGGCGTTTCTTCGACGGCGTCGATGTCGACCCCGTCGTCGTGGAATCGGCGCCCGGTCGAGCAACCCTGGTTGTGCGCATCCCCGGCACGGATCCTCACGCACCATCGCTCGCTCTCGTGGGGCACATCGACGTCGTGCCCGTGATGCACGGTGGTTGGAGTCATGACCCGTTCGCCGCAGATATTGTTGGCGACGAGCTCTACGGTCGCGGAACGCTCGACATGCTCTACTTGACGGCCGCCTACGCCGTCGCGACGCGGGCCGTCGCATCCGAAGGTCGCGCCTTGCGGGGCGACCTCGTGTTCGTCGCGGTCGCCGACGAGGAGGGTGGCAGCCGCCTCGGCATCGAGTGGCTTATGCGGCACCACCCCGAACTCATCGACGCCGACTACGTGCTCACCGAGTCCGGAGGGGTGCCTGTCGGTGGCTCGGCCGGCACGCCGCACTCGGTGACGGTGACGGTGGGGGAGAAGGGATTGGCCCGGCGCCGGCTGCTGATCCGCGGAATCCCCGGTCACGGCTCGGCGCCGTGGGGCTCGTCGAACGCCGGTGTGATCGCGGCCGAAGCCGTGACCCGGCTCACGCGTTTCGCGCCGCGCGCTGTCATCGGCGACTACTGGCCGCGCTACGTCGACGCGCTCGACCTCGACCCGGAGGTGTCGCGCCGGCTCACCTCCGTCGCCGAGATCCTCGGTGCTCTGCCGGAGCTCGGCGAACTGGCCGGCTACGCGCACGCTACGACGCACACGACCATCTCGCCCAACGTGATCAGGGCGGGCGACGCCATCAACGTCATCCCGGGTGAGGCCAGTATCGACCTCGACATCAGGCAACTGCCCGGAGTGTCTCCAGAGGAGGTCGACGCGTATGTCATGTCGGCGCTCGGTGACCTGATGCGGCACATCGAGATCGTGGATGTCGTCGGTGCGTCGTTCAGTCCGGCCAACGTCTCGCCCATGGATACGCCGCTCTTCGAGGTGCTCGCGGAGGTCATCGACGAGGCGTACCCCGGAGCAGTGCCGCTGCCGATCATCGCTGCCGGAGGATCGGACGCCCGCTTCTACCGTGCGAAGGGGCGGCGGGCCTACGGCTTCTCGGTTCTGTCGAGGCGGTGGGATTATGGCCGCTTCCGTCATCTCATCCATGGCAACGACGAGCACATCGACCTCGAATCGATCGCCCTCACCGCTCGCGCGATCGACTCCGTCGTGAGGCGTTTTCTGGGCTGACCGGCGGGGCGACCCTCTGATCGCGGGTAACCTCGACAGGTGGCCCATCTACTGGGAGCGGAATCGCTCCATCTCGAATATCCGACGCGCGTCATCTTCGACTCCGTGACCATCGGTCTTAACGAAGGCGACCGCGTGGGAATCGTGGGTCGCAACGGAGACGGCAAGTCGACTCTGCTCAGACTGCTCGCGGGTCGAATCGAGCCCGACGGCGGGCGCGTGACGCGCCGCAACGGCATAACCCTCGCGATGCTCGACCAGTCCGACGATCTCGATGGCGACCTCACCGTGAAGGAGACGATCGTCGGAGATATCGACGAGCACGTCTGGGCCGGCGATCCGATCATCCGCGACGTGATCTCGGGACTGGCCTCGGACATCCCCTGGGACGTGCTCGTCTCGAGCCTGTCGGGCGGCCAGCGCCGACGCATCGCGCTGGCGAAGCTGCTCATCGGCGACCACGACGTGATCTTCCTCGACGAGCCCACCAACCACCTCGATGTCGAGGGCATAGCGTGGCTCGCGCAGCACCTGCGCAAGCGCTGGGCCACGAACTCCGGTGGACTCATGGTCGTGACCCACGACCGGTGGTTCCTCGACGAGATCTGCACCGCCACGTGGGAGGTGCACGACCGGCTGATCGAGCCGTTCGAGGGCGGCTACGCGGCATACATCCTGCAGCGCGTCGAACGTGACCGCATGGCGGCAACGAGTGAGGCCAAGCGCCAGAACCTCATGAAGAAGGAGCTGGCATGGCTGCGCCGCGGTGCCCCGGCGCGCACGGCCAAGCCGAAGTTCCGGATCGATGCGGCCAACGCCCTCATCGAAGACGAGCCGCCTGTGCGCGACAAGGTCTCGCTCGCTGCGATGGCCATGCAGCGCCTCGGCAAAGACGTGGTTGACCTCGAGAACATCTCGGTCGAATACGACAATGGCAAGAAGGTTCTGAAAGACGTGACGTGGCGCATCGCGCCCGGCGAGCGCACCGGAATTCTGGGCGTGAACGGCGCCGGCAAGAGCACCCTGCTCAGCCTGGTCTCGGGAACGCTGCTGCCGACATCCGGCAAGGTCAAGCGGGGCAAGACCATTCGCGTCGCCACACTCACCCAGCAGCTGTTCGAGCTCGAGGACATCTGGAACGACAGGGTCAGCGAGGTGATCGGACGGCAGAAGAGCTCGTACGTCTCCGGCGGAAAAGAGATGACGCCGGGTCAGCTGCTCGAGCGCGTCGGTTTCACCAGCGCCCAGCTCTCGACGCCCGTCAAAGATCTCTCGGGCGGCCAGAAGCGCCGGCTGCAGCTGCTGCTCATCATTCTCGACGAGCCGAACGTGCTGATCCTCGACGAGCCCACCAACGACCTCGACACGGACATGCTCGCGGCCATCGAGGACCTTCTCGACTCCTACGCGGGTACGCTGCTCGTCGTGAGCCACGACCGGTACCTGCTCGAGCGCGTCACCGACAACCAGTACGCCGTGATGAACGGTAGCTTCACCCACCTTCCGCGCGGAGTGGAGCAGTACCTCGAACTGCGCCTCGCGCAGCAGAAGGAGCAGGCGCGGATCGCCGCGGGAGGCCCAGCCGAGGCGCCGGCAAAAAAGACTGGGGCTTCAGGGCGCCGAGCTGCGCAATGCGCAGAAGGAGCTGGCAGCCGCCGGCCGCAAGATGGAGAAGCTGAGCACGCAGATCGCCGAGATGGATGTGGCATTCGCCAAGCACGACCAGAGCGACTACGCGGGCCTGGGTGAGATGCAGCAGAAAGTTCAGGCGCTGCGCGACCAGATGGACACGGTCGAACTGCGCTGGCTCGAGCTGACGGAACTTCTCGAGGGCTGATCACTCATAAGATATTCACCGTGTCTAAAGTCTTGAGCAGTCTTCCGGTCGGCGAGCGAGTCGGCATTGCATTCTCCGGTGGTCTCGATACCTCCGTCGCCGTCGCCTGGATGCGCGAGAAGGGTGCGGTTCCCTGCACCTACACCGCCGACATCGGTCAGTATGACGAGCCCGAGATCGACAAGGTGCCTGCCAGGGCGCTCGAATACGGTGCCGAGGTCGCCCGCATCGTCGACGCGAAGGCCGCCCTGGTCGAGGAGGGCCTCGTCGCCCTCGCGTGCGGTGCGTTCCACATCCGCTCCGGCGGCAAGACCTACTTCAACACCACGCCGCTCGGCCGCGTCGCCACGGGCACGCTGCTCGTTCGCGCGATGAAGGAAGACGGCGTCGATATCTGGGGCGACGGCTCCACCTACAAGGGCAACGACATCGAGCGGTTCTACCGCTACGGACTGCTTGCCAACCCGCGACTGCGCATTTACAAGCCCTGGCTCGACTCGCAGTTTGTCGGCGAGCTCGGCGGGCGAAAAGAGATGAGCGAGTGGCTTGTCGCCCGCGGCTTCCCGTACCGCGATTCGGCCGAGAAGGCCTACAGCACCGACGCCAACATCTGGGGTGCAACCCACGAGGCGAAGAAGCTCGAAGAACTGAGCGCCGGTATCGAGATCGTCGAGCCCATCATGGGCGTCGCGTTCTGGCGCGACGACGTCGAGATCGCCTCCGAGGTCGTGACCGTGCGCTTCGAAGCAGGTCGCCCTGTCGCCATCAACGGCGTCGAATTCTCCGACCCCGTCGCGCTCGTTCTCGAGGCGAACGCCATCGGTGGCCGCCACGGTCTCGGCATGAGCGACCAGATCGAGAACCGCATCATCGAGGCGAAGAGCCGCGGCATCTACGAGGCACCGGGCATGGCCCTGCTGCACATCGCTTACGAGCGGCTGCTCAACGCAGTGCACAACGAAGACACCATCGCGAATTATCACTCCGAGGGTCGCCGTCTCGGCCGCCTTATGTACGAGGGCCGCTGGCTCGACCCGCAGTCGCTTATGCTGCGCGAATCCATCGTGCGCTGGGTCGGCTCGGCCGTCACCGGCGAGGTCACGGTTCGCCTGCGCCGCGGTGACGACTACACGATCCTCGACACCACGGGCCCCAGCCTCAGCTACCACCCCGACAAGCTGTCGATGGAGCGGGTCGGCGATGCCGCCTTCGGCCCCGACGACCGCATCGGGCAGCTCACGATGCGCAACCTCGACATCGCGGATTCCCGAGCACGCCTCGAGCAGTACGCCGCCGCCGGTCTTGTCGGCGGGTCAACGGCCGAACTCGTCGGGCAGCTCGAACAGGGCGAGTCGACTGAGATCTTCGACGCGGCCGAGGAGTCAGTCGGCGACGAGGCTCTTGAGCGCGCAACCGACCTCGCCTCCGAGGGTGCGGCGTTCGACTCGGGCACCGACTAGCGCTTATCCGGTCAGGTCCTCTCGAGGAGTCGTGGGTTCAGCGAGGAGCGTCGATGACAAGGCACCGTGTACGGCGCACGTGGATTCCCGCCGCGGTCGTCGCGCTTGTACTGAGCCTCGTCGGCTGCGCACCCGAACCGCCGGTGCCCACGGGTGACGAACTCTTCGAGCAGGCGAGACAGCATTACATCGAGTACCGCACTGTGACCAATGACATTCAGGCTCTGATCTACGAGGGGCCCTGGGAAGCCGACATCGGGTCGTACGGTATGCAGCCGTCCGGGGCGGGATGCGATGACGACGCCTACGGTTTCGACTTCACGCGCACAACGCGCCTGCCTGAGGAGGATCGCGAAGACCTGGGTTCTCGCGTGCTCGACTACCTCGATGAAGCCGGATACGAGGTCGAAGGGCAGGAGCTGGGTTCAGGCGCGTCGCAGTCACTGGATCTGATCGTGCGGAAGCAGACACCTTTCTCGGAACTCATGGTCACGCTCATCGGCAATGGATCCGTGCTGGTGACGGCCAAAACAGCGTGCTGGCCAGGAGACGAGGACGAGCTCGGCGAACTCCTCTTCGGTGATGTCAACCTGTCCCAGGGCTACCTGCCAGATCAGGAGTCGCCGACGGATTCGCTGATTTTTTGGCGTGACACCGGGCAAGCCTGCGTTCACGTCAGGGAGTTAGCGCGAACACCGTCGCGCAGCCGAGCGGTTCGACGCTCGACGACGTGCCGTCGAGGGGCAGCGCTGCCGCGCACACGCGCACGAGGCCCTGCATGCCCACCGCGGTTCCTCCGCTGAACCCATGATCGAGGCCTGACAGGGAGTTGACCGTCAGAGCGCCGCGCGTTGTGGCGCCGGCCTGCAGCGTCGTCGTCGAGATGCGGCCGGCCGCATCCGTGACAGTGATGCGCACCGAGTTCGCGGCCCGCAGCGAGCTGGGATCGACTGACCATCCCTTGGCGACAACGCGGCCGCGCACGATCGAGACGTCTTCGAGCGCACCCTGTGTGATCGAGCCGCGCGTGGGATCGCCGAACCACTCGGAGTAGAACTTCCAGAAGTTGAGGTTGCCGAAGGCGCCGCAGGGCGCGTCGGCATCGCCGGCGATGGCGGCTGGGTTGGGCTGGTACGGCGTGTAGTAGTAGAGGGCAGCCGTGGCGATGTTCTTGAGCGTCACGTCGGCGCTTCCGCAGGATGCATCGGGGTTGTATGCGATCGGGCTCGGCTGGCCGATCGGTCGGCTCGTGAAGAACTCGCTCGTGCCCGGAGGGTTCGCGTAGCGCTTCAGCTGCCACGCCGCCCAGTAGACCTGGTTGTAGAAGCCCGAGTACTCCACGTCGCACGCGGCCGTGTCGGGGCATGCGTAGCCCGTGGCGAACGAGAAGTCGCCCGACGTCGGGGCCGGGTTGCGCACCAGAGATTGCTCTTTCTGCAGCAGAACGAGCAAGGCCTTCTGACTAATTCCGCAGGCGAGGCCGACCTTGGCGATGATCTCGGCGCCGGTCTCGGATTCGCGGCCCTTGTAGGCCCCGCATACGTCGTCGCCCGCGCGCGTGACGGTCTGCTGGGTGTAGTCGGCGAGGCATACGATGCCCGGTGCGCACGCGGGAACCTGCTCGTCGAGGAACGCCTGCACCTCGTCGGCGTCGAGTGCGCCACCGTCGTAGAAGAGTTCGTCGGAGATGATGAATCCGGCGTCGAAGGCCGGGGCGGGCGATGCCGTGGCTGGCCTCGGGGCGATGGATGCGGCATCCGCCCGCGCGCTGGCCGGGTTGGTCGGCCCGACGACCGTCGTCACAAGGGAGAGGCCGAGGAGGGCAGTCGTAAGCATGGCAAAACGACGAGAAATAAGCAGAACCACCTAGTCGAAGTCGACGCTGAGTTTGCGGAGCAGTGCGGCGATGCGCTCCTGGTCGGATGTGCTGAGTCTGGCGAGCAGCTCGCCCTCGGCGGTGACGAGGGCGGTGATCGCTCCGTCGACGCGGTCGCGGCCCTCGTCGGTCATCGAGACGAGGATGCCCCGGCCGTCGTGCGGATCGGTGCGGCGCTCGACCAGGCCGCGCCGCGACATCCGATCGATGCGGTTGGTCATGGTGCCCGATGAGACGAGGGTCTGTTCGAGCAAGGCTTTCGGGCTGAGTTGGTGCGGTTCGCCGGCTCGGCGGAGCGCGGAGAGCACGTCGAACTCCCATGACTCGAGCTCGCTGGTGGCGAAGGCCGTGCGCCTCGTGCGTTCGAGGTGCCTCGATAGTCGCCAGACCCGCGAGAGCACCTTGAGAGGAGCGAAGTCGAGATCGGGTCGTTCGCGCTCCCACGCGTCGACGATTCCGTCGACGGAATCTCGGGGAGTCGCATCTGGCACGCCTCCATTATGTGGGGCGGGGGCCGCCGGCAGGCTTCGTGTCTGGCAGAATTGGTGAATGCGTGCTCTTTGGAGCACGCGGTCCGCCTTGGTGTAATGGCAGCACGACAGCCTTTGGAGCTGTTAGGTCTAGGTTCGAGTCCTGGAGGCGGAGCCTGCGCTGTCTCGATATTGCCGGTGATCAATAGATCGTGGAGTGGGGACCGAATTTGGACGAGTTCGTGCAGTGGTTGACCGAGAACTGGGGCTGGGTGGCAGCCATCGCTGCCGGCATCCTGGTCGTGGCAGTGAGCTTGAATCTCCTTCCCGATGCTCGCATCCCCACAAGCCCTGACTTTGCGACAAGCGGAGATGAGGCGCGTGATCTCGCAGTGGGTGCGATTCAGATCGTCACCTCTGAGGGCAAGTGGAACGATCCGGAGGCGCACACCATCCGAGACTCGAAGGCCCTGCGCTCGACGATGGTGTCGATGTGGGGTCTGACCGATCGGCAGAGCTGGCTCGAGACGATCGAGGAATTGCCGCAACGCCGCACCGACTCGCTTCGCGACTCGCTGTTCGAGCTCAGGGCGGAGCTGGCTCGCACCAGCGGGCGGCGCCCCTCTCAGCGCGAATGGCTCGCTGCCGCGAAGGAACGCGGAGCGTCGGGCCGCGACGTCAAGGGCGTCATCAACGCCGTCGTGGAGATCGAGAAGAGCCTGAAGAAGAGTGCCCTGCGCACGGTGGTGCTTCCCGCAAGTGAGACCATCGAATCCGTTCGTGGCTATGCGCAGGGCCAGCAGATCGCGGTGGCGACCTGGGGAGTCGCTCTCGGCTTCGCGAGCCGCGACGACATCCGCCCGATGCTCCGCGAGATCAGCGAACAGGCTCGGCGTGACTTCGGCTCCTGGCAGGAGTTCGGGCGCAGTTATCTGCTCGGGCGTGTGCTGAGGCTGGTCGAGCAGGGCATGCCTGTCGAGAAGGCGATCGAGAAGAACGAAGACGGAATCCGCGCGTACGGACAGCTCTTCGACGCAAGGCGCGGCAACAGCGGCCCGTGGAGCACCCTGCCCTGGTGACATTCGCTGAGACAGCGGGCGAGGTCGCGCCGGTACCGGTACTGATCCGTGACCTCGCCCATGCGACTTTGCCCGGCGGCGAACTTCTGCGTGATTTACAACATCGAATCGAGGATTTCTCGGTAGGTGCGCTGCCTTCGTCGAATCTTGGATAATTTCTACCGGATCACGTCACGAATGGGGCTGGGCACGTCTTACTCCATCGGATGCCGGCTGCCCCATCAGCCGGCATCCCGCCGCCTCCGCGGTGATCCGACTCCCGCTTTTGCTGAAAGGAACCTTGTGACCGACTACTCCGCCATCGCGGCGCGCCTCACCTCGCCCGACCAGATGCTCGCCCTGTGCGACGAACCGAAGGTCTTCGGGGCCAAGAAGCAGGCGCAGGCTGCATATGATCTCTGGAGCCGGGCGGACGAGCGGTTCGTCGGCGCCTACACGGGACTTCGCGCTCCCGGTGGGTCAGGTACCGGTTTTGTCATCCGGCTGTTCTGGGACCCCTCCCGAACCACGCCGGACCTCGACGCCATTCGCATGGCCATCGCATCCGAGTTGCCTGTCGACATGACGCGCGCAGACGAGAAGGCGACCTACAAGGGCCGAGACAAGAAGCAGGGAGTCTTCTTCACCTGGCAGGGCATGTCGTCGCGTCCCCTGTGCGCTTGGTTCCTCGAGCGGTTCGGCGTCTACGCCTGCGCCACCCAGCTGTTCGACGAATCCGATCTGACGCGGGACATTGCCGTGGTGGCTGTGTCGGGCGGGGTTGATCACCTCTGGACTCTGACCGCACCCTGACGGTCTGCGTGCGGGGCATCACTCGAACGAGCGAAGGAACACGATGATGGGCAGGGGCGAGCGATCCGACAACACCTGGGGCCGCGCCGCGAATACCCTCAACGTCGAAGACATCGAGACCGTCGGCGATATCTCCAACGTGGCCGACACTCTCGCATCCGTGCCGATTCCTGCAGACGACGGGGTCGCATCCATATCGGTCTTCTACGTCGTCGGCGATCGGGTCGGATCGACGCGCGCGATCGTGCCCTCGTTCCGATGACAGGCCGCGCTCGCAGGCTACGGGATCGGCCTTCGTGGTCTCGGTTCATTCGCACGCAGGGGTTCTCCGGCAGCGGCCTCGCGGCGATCGTGGGCGGTGTCGTCTTCGCCGTCCTCGTCATCGCCGCGGTCGGGGTCGGCCTGCCTCTCGTGCTGGCCGAGTACACCGCGCTGATCGTGTTCGTCGGTGTTCCGATTCTCGTCGTGATTTTCGCCGTTTCGACCTTTTTGGCGGTGAGATCCACGAGTCGCGGCGCGCGTGTGCAGGCGTGGGCCGAGAAGTCGGGCATGAGGTACGTGCATCAGCGGCGCAGCCGCAACTCCGCGCCGTGGATGGGGACCCCGTTTGCCCGAACGGGCGGGTACGCCGTGCGCCACCACGCGATCGGCTCCGACGTCGAGACCGCGCGATTTCGTTCGCTGCCCGACGACTCCGGATATCACTCGGCCGGCCTCGTCAACTCATTCACCTTCGTCAGGTTCACCTTGCCGACGTCGGTGCCGCATCTCGTGGTCACGAGCAACCGATCGTCCACTCTCAACGCGGCCGGGCTCGCCATCTCAGGCGGACGCGTGCTCCGCGGCAGTATCGAGTTCGACTCGTCGTTCACGCTTCACTGTCCCGCCGACTACGAGCGCGACGCGCTGTACATCTTCACACCGGATCTCCTCGCGTTGATGATCGATGTCGCACCCGGCTGCGATCTCGAGCTCGTCGACGGCACGGCTTATCTTTATATGTCCCGCGAGCCGAAGCTCTGGGATGAACGCGTCGGCGCCGATCTGCTGGCCGTCGTCGAGCTTCTCCGCCGCAAACTCGATCGGCAGACGCGGCACTACGTCGACGAGCGATCGAGCGCCGGCACGTCACGGGCTGGTTCGCCCACCGTAGCCAGGAGCGGCTTGCGATTGGCGAACAGAAGGAGCGCGCGCGGCGTCCTTCTTGCAACGGCGTTGTGGATTCCTGGAATCGCCGTGGCCGTGGCGATCATCGCCCAAGCCCTCGGATGGGTCTCCGTTCTCTGAGACCGGGCACACGCCGTATCGAGTGTTCCTCCGACTCTTGGCTATGACAGTCGTCGTTGTGACGGTTGTCATCACCACCGAGGAGTCTTGCCATGCCCATGATCGATATCTACGCCACTGTTGAAACTTTCGCCGACCCGCACAAGCTCGCGAAGGCCGCGGCCGCGACGCTCGTTATTCGGCCGCTGACTGTGTGATGATCGAGCATGGCCGACCGACTGATGCTGCTCGACACCGCCTCGCTGTACTTCCGCGCGTTCTACGGCGTGCCCGACACGATCAAGAGAAGCGACGGCACCCCGGTCAATGCGATCCGCGGGCTGCTCGACATGATCGCCCGGCTCACGACGGAGTTCGAGGCCACGCACCTCATCGCCTGCTGGGACGACAACTGGCGCCCGACGTGGCGGGTCGACCTTCTTCCGAGCTACAAGGCCCAGCGGGTCGCCGAGACTGCCCCGAACGGGTCTGACGTCGAAGAGGTGCCCGACGGGTTGACGGCGCAGATTCCCCTCATTCGTCAGGTGCTCGAGCTCGCCCGGATTGCGATCGTCGGCGCTGAGGATCACGAGGCCGACGATGTGATCGGCGCATATGCCAGTCGCGCTCTCTCGGCTGTCGATGTGGTGACCGGCGATCGCGATCTGTTCCAGCTCGTCGACGACGCCCACGAGGTGCGGGTCATCTACACGGCGCGCGGCATGAAGAACCTGGAGCTCGTCACCGACGAGGTGATTGTGAGCAAATACCGAGTGCTGCCCTCCCAATACGTCGACTACGCGACCCTCCGGGGTGACGCCTCCGACGGGTTGCCCGGGGTGGCCGGCATCGGCGAGAAGACAGCAGCGACGCTGCTGGGCGAATATGGCTCGCTCGAGTCTGTGCGCGAGGCGGCGACGGATGCCGACAGCGCGTTGAGCGCGTCGGTGCGGTCGAAAGTCACTGCGGCGAGCGACTACCTCGACGTGGCACCGACGGTCGTGAGAGTCGTTCGTGACCTCGATCTGCCAACGCCCGCGCAGGTCGGGGCGAGCCTCGCTCCGGTATCCGGCGAGAAGCGCGACGAACTCGAGAGGCTGTCGAAGGACTGGAACCTGGGCAGCTCTGTGACGCGACTTCTCGCCGCGCTCGACAGCTACGCCTGATTACAGAGTGACCACGAACTTCGTAGCCGAGGCGCCACGACGGAGCGCGTCGAGAGCCGGCTGGATGCTCTCGAGTCCCGTTCCCACGACCTCCGCCCTCGGCGCCGTCACGTAGCGGCCCGCGGCGAGCGCTTCAGGGAGGAACCGTCCCCACAGCATGGGGCCCACCTCGTTGGTCATCAACGAGCTGCCCCAGACGAAGCGGGTGCGGATTCCCCGAACGCGGCTGCGGATCATCAGCGGCACGGTGCGCGAGAGCATCCGCAGCCCGAATCGCGCGAGCGCCAGCGGCGCACGACGACGGGGAAGGCTGCTCATCGACACCGAGGGGCTGGCGAGGCTGACTCGGCGGGCGCCGGTCTCGACGGCGATCGACAGGGCCGGCTCGGCAGACCCCGTTCCGATCGCGAGGACACCGGCCACAGGGCGACCATCGACGAGGGTGACGACCTCTCGCACGGCCGACCCGCTGCGGTAGTCGACGACGTGCCGGGCCCCGAGCGCCCGCATCCGGTCGTGGTTGTGCGGCGACGCCGTCGTGATCACGGAGTAGCCGGCCGCGACGGCGAGCTGGATGGCATTGCTTCCGACGCTCGTCGCACCACCCCAGACGACCACCCATTCGGCCGCGTTCGCGTCTGCGTCGGTCTGGGCCGTGCGATTCGGATGCCGCAGGCCGAGCTGGTCGTTCTGGAACAGGGCGGACGCGGCCGTCGAGATGGCGAGGGGGAGTACGACGGCGTTCTCGAACGACAAGTCATCGGGGATACGCGCGGTCAATTGCGCCTGCACGACGGTGAACAGCTGGAAGGCGCCCTCCGCGGCGTGGTTGCGGTTCTTCTCCATGCCCACGGCATAGGCGATGACGCGGTCGCCCACCGCGAAGCCGGACACGCCCGCACCGACCTCCACGACCTCGCCCGCGACATCCTCGCCGAGTACCGCGGGGCTGGGCAGCCATCCGTACATCACGTTTCCGGTGGACTGCTTGATCTCATCGAGGGGATTCACGGCGAGGGCGCGTGCGCGGATCACCAGCTCGCCGGTCGCGGCAGAGGTGTAGGGCGCCTCAGCGACGGTCAAGTCGGCGTAGGGGGCGGTGAGATACGCGGCGGAATTTGTGGGCATGGGCGGAATCCTCTGCATGATGCGTCAGTAATGACATGATGTGTCATCAGAATACACATGATGGCATGCCCTGCCATCACTACACTGGGGTGATGGCACGATGGCAACCGGATGCGCGTGGGCGGCTCGAGCGCGCAGCGTTCGAGCTCTTCGTCGAGCAGGGATTCGCGGCCACGACCGTCCCCCAGATCGCGGAACGCGCGGGACTGTCGACGCGCACCTTCTTCCGGCACTTCGCTGACAAGCGCGACGCCCTCTTCGCCGAGGAGCACGCCGTTCCGGAACAGGCCGCGCGCATCATCGCCGAGGCTCCAGCATCGCTCGGCCCCATGCAGATCGTCGCCGACGGATTCGACGCAGTCGCGGCGGCACAATTCTCGCGGGAGAAGAGCTACTACATCGCCCGCCATCAGATCATCCAGTCCGACGACGGACTGCGCGAACGGCAGCTGCGCATGCCTGCCGCCCTGGTCGACTCCTTGCGACGCGGCTTCGAAGAGCGCGGCACCGATCCGGTCGACGCGATGCTCGCGGCGCACCTCACAGCCACCGTCTTCAGCGTGTCGATCGGCCGCTGGCTGAGCTCGCCGAACAGCGAGCCTCTGGCCGCGCTGCTTCGCGACACCTTCGACAGGATGCGGCGCACCGCCTCGTCGTAGACCCGGCGACGGCCGTCACCCCGACGGAGGCGCTCCTCCGATGCGCCGTGACAGTTCGCGTGCGTGCCTCGTGGTCTCCTCCGCGAGTCGGGCGCGGCTCTGCTCGTCGTGCGCGCCGCGCTCGAACGTCACCGCGATCGCCGACGCGGGCCATCCCGCGTGGTCGATGACCGCGACCGCGATCGAGGCGAGCCCGGGGGTGATCGTCTGGTCTTCGACCGCGAAGCCGCGGGTGCGGGTTTCGGTGAGGATGCGACGGAGGCGGCCATATGTCCGCGGTCCGGTCTCCTCGCCACGCTGAGTGAATGCCGACGCATCGGGAAACAGGGCGCGCACCTGGGCGGCGGGCATCGCGGCGAGCATGGCGATACCGCTGGCCGTGAGATGCGACGGCAGCCGCACGCCCACGTCGCTGACGAGCGCCGGACGGCGAGGAGCCCGTTCTTCGATGAGGTAGAGAACGTCGCGACCGTGTGGCACAGCGAGATGAGCGCTCTCGGCGATCCGGTCGACGAGAAGCGCCAGCACCGGGTGGCCCAGTCGGGCCAACGGTTCCTGTCTGGCGAAGCCCGAACCCAGCTCGAATGCCGCGATTCCGAGGCCGTAACGCCGGGTCTCGGCGACGTGCAGAACGAATCCGGCATCCACGAGCACGCCCAGCAGCTTGTAGACCGATGAGCGGGGGAGCGACAGGCTCGAGGCCAGAGTGGCGGCAGGAACGGGTCGGCTCTGCGCGGACAGGTAGCTGAGAATGCGTAATGTCGCGCTAGCGGCGGGAACTCCGGACTCGATCGTCATACCCAACTGTCTCGTATACGAGACAGTTTCGCTCGATTCGGCCCTCGAACATCCGGTCGTCTGCGGTCGACTTGCCTCATGACCACGCAGCCTCTGACCGAACAGCCGATCTCGACCGTTGTGTGCGTGGGTACGGGGCCCCTCGCCATCGGCGACGTCGTTGCCGTCGCGCGACACGACGCCCGCGTGGAGATCGACGACCAGGCTCGTGAGGCGGTCGAAACGAGTCGCGCCATCATCGACGCGCTGGCCGCGGACACCGCGCCGCACTACGGCATCTCGACCGGCTTCGGTGCGCTCGCCTCGACTTTCATCGCCGGCGAGCAGCGCGCACAGCTGCAGCGCAGCCTCGTAAGATCCCACGCGGCGGGCTCGGGCCCCGAGGTCGAGCGCGAGGTGATTCGCAGCCTGATGCTGCTGCGCATTTCGACCCTGCTCACGGGGCGCACCGGAATTCGTCTCGCGACCGTCGAGAGCTACGTCGCACTGCTGAACGCAGGCATCACCCCGATCGTGCGCGAGTACGGCTCGCTCGGCTGCTCGGGCGACCTGGCGCCTCTCGCGCACTGCGCCCTCGCGTTGATGGGGGAGGGCGAGGTGCGCGACGCGAACGGCGTGGCGATGGCCGCCGCCGACGCCCTTAAAGCTGAGAGGATCGAGCCCGTTGTGCTCGCCGAGAAGGAGGGCCTCGCTTTGATCAACGGCACTGACGGAATGCTCGGCCAGCTGAGCCTCGCCATCCACGACCTGCGGATGCTGCTGACGAGCGCCGATATCGCGGTAGCGATGAGTGTCGAAGCTCTGCTCGGCACCGACGCCGTGTTCGCTGCCGATCTGCAGGCCCTGCGTCCCCAGCACGGCCAGGCTCTGTCGGCGTCGAATCTACGCGCGATGCTCGCGGGGTCGCCGATCGTCGAGAGTCATCGGCCGTCCACCCACACGGTCGTGCAGGATGCCTATTCGTTGCGCTGTTCGCCGCAGGTGCACGGCGCCGCTCGAGACACGGTCGACCACGCCGAGCTCGTGGCAGGCCGAGAACTCGCCTCGGCCGTCGACAACCCTGTTGTCACCGTGGACGGGCGGGTCGAGTCGAACGGCAACTTCCACGGGGCGCCCGTGGCCTACGTGCTCGATTTTCTGGCCATCGTCGTCGCAGACGTGGCAAGCATGTCGGAGCGCCGCACCGACCGTATGCTCGACCCGGCCAGAAGCCACGGACTCCCCGCGTTCCTCGCCCACGACGCGGGAGTCGACAGCGGACTTATGATCGCGCAGTACACGGCAGCGGGCATCGTCTCCGAACTCAAGCGCCTCGCCGTGCCGTCGTCGGTCGATTCGATTCCCTCGTCGGCGATGCAGGAGGATCACGTGTCGATGGGCTGGGCGGGGGCACGCAAGCTTCGAACCGCGATCGACGGGCTGAGCCGCGTGGTCGCCATCGAGGTCATGACGGCGTCGCGAGCACTCGACCTACGCGCGCCACTCAAGCCCAGTGCAGGCTCTGCCGCCGTGGTCGACCTCGTGCGCGGCGAGGTCGAGGGGCCCGGGCCCGACCGCTTTCTGTCACCCGAGATCGAGGCCGTCGCATCCCTCGTTCGACGCGGAGCGGTACGCGACGCGGCCGAGTCGCGGCTCGGCCCGCTGAACTGATTCGGCGCCCTACTGCACGGCCGCTGTGAGGCGGGCGACCGTATCGAGAGCCTGGGCCACGGCTGGGCGCGCGATCCACTGCTCAAGCGTGATCTCGCGCGACTTCTCGCGGTAGCCGTCTTCAATGTCGCGCAGCTGTTCGACGAACGCGGCGCTGCGCACCATCAGCGAGACTTCGAAGTTCAGACTGAACGAGCGCATATCCATGTTGCTCGAGCCCACCACGGCCACGTCGTCGTCAACAGTGAAGTGCTTCGAGTGCAGCACGGTCGGCTCCTGGTAGAGGAAGATGCGCACGCCGGAGCGCAGCAGCGTCTCGTAGTACGAGCGCTGGGCGTGGTAGACCACGTACTGGTCTGCCACGGCGCAGGCGAAGAGTTGCACGTCGACGCCGCGTTCGGCGGCGGTGGTGATGGCGTAGAGCATCGAATCGTCGGGCACGAAGTAGGGGCTCGCGATGATCAGGCGCTCCTGCGCGCCATAGACGAGGGCATTGAAGAGGCGCAGGTTGTTCTCGCCGTCGAATCCCGGTCCGCTCGGAACGACCTGGCATTCGATGCTGTCGGGCGACGTCACCGGCGTGGCTCGTGAGTCGTCGGCCTCGACGATGTCGCCCGTCTCGCTGTACCAGTCGGTCACGAACAGCGCATCCAGACCGAGGGCGGCCGGGCCCTCGAGCCGCACCATCAGGTCTTTCCACTTGAGACCGCGGCGGATGTTGCCGCGCTTGTTGTAGCTGGCGTCGATCATGTTCTGCGAGCCCGTGAACGCGATGTGGCCGTCGACGACCACGATCTTGCGGTGATTGCGCAGGTCTGGCCGACGCCAGTTTCCCTGCCAGGGCCGGAACGGCAGCATCTCCTCGAACGAGATACCGTTCTCGCGAAGCCAGGCGCGTGTGGAGCGTCCCCGCGGGTTGCGCATGGTCGCCCAGTGGTCGTAGAGCACGCGCACGGTGACGCCGCGCTCGTGAGCAGACTTCAGGGCGTCGAAAAACCCACCGGTCGTGTCATCGCGTCCCAGAATGTAGAACTCGACGTGCACGTACTGGGTTGCGGATGCGACGGCGTCGGTCATCGCTTGGATCGACGCCTCGTAGTCGGGCAGCAAGGTGGCCGTGTTGCCCGCGATGAGGGGCATCGCCCCCAGGGTGCGGTTGAGATGCACGACGGAACCGAACCACGGGGGATCGGCGATTGTCGTCGTGGCGCCGCCGAGGGGCTCCGCCGCGTCGAGGATGAACGCGTTGACTTCGCGCTGTTTGTCGCGTCGGTCTTTCGGCAGCCGTGAGCTTCCGAGCAGAAGGTAGAGGAGGCTGCCGGGGATGGGCGAGATGAAGATGGCGAGAAGCCAGGCCATGGCCGAACTGGGGCGTCGGTTGCGAGGAACTGTGACGACGGCGCCGATGCGGATGATGATATCGACGACCAGGATGATGGTCGGAAACACCTTGAGAATCGAGCGCCAGGTCGTTCGTGCCATCAGGCGGCCGGCAGAGTTCGAAGCAGACGCTCGGTCGCCGTCACCATATGCGCGCGCATGGCCGAGGCCGCGGCCTCGGGGTCGCGCGAGAGCAGCGCTTCATGCACGGCGACGTGCTCGTCGTAGGCCTGGTCGGCGTCGCCCGAATCGTGCAGTCCTCGCTCGACCCAGATGCGCAGAAGCGAACGGATGCTCTGCAGCAGAGTGACGAGCACCGAATTGTCGACGCCTCGCGCGATCTCGAGGTGGAACTTGAGGTCTGCCTCGATGAAGCGCGTGTGATTGTCGCCGGCTTCTTTCATCGCGGCGAGGTGCTGACCGAGTCGTGTCAACGCCTCGTCGGGCATACGGCGTGCCGCGAGCTCTGTGGCGAAGACCTCGAGTGCGCCGCGCACCTCGATCAATTCGCGCGTGCGCGGCTCGCCGAGCATGAGTCCCCAGCTGAGTGTCTCGGGAAGCAGCTCCGAGACGGAGCCGCGAAGATACGTGCCGCTGCCGGGCCGCACATCGACGATGCCCAGGATCTCGAGCGCCGCGAGTGCCTCGCGCACGGCCGATCGACCGATTCCGAGGGCCGCGGCAAGCTGTCGTTCGGGCGGGAGCCGCGTGCCGGGCGCGATGTCTCCGCCCATGAACAGATCGAGCAGACGCTTGGCGACCGCCGAGACGGCGGTGCCGCTGGCGACAGAACTCAGGGCCGCACTGATCTCGTCGGTGGCGGGTCGATCGGGAAAGGCGGGCACACGCTCAGGTTAGCAATGTGTCAAGCGCCAGGTTTGATGGAAGGGTCTACCGTGCCCACGAGAAAGCCCCGCCACCCTGCCCATAAGGGCGGGTGGCGGGGCTTTCTCGTGGGGGTGCTAGGCGGTGGCCGCCTCAGCGTGCTCCGGAGCAGCGGCTCCGTGAGCTTGGACCGGGTGTTTGCGCTGAAGAGATGCACCCTCGACGTCGACATCGGGCAGGATGCGGTCGAGCCACTTCGGCAGCCACCAGGCCGCCTTGCCGAGCAGGTGCATCACCGCAGGAATGATCAGCAGTCGCACCACGAACGCGTCGACCAGCACACCGAGGGCGAGGCCGAGGCCGATCGACTGGATCATGACTGAGTTGGAGAAGACGAAGCCTCCGAACACACTGATCATGATGAGTGCGGCGGCTATGACCACCGTGCGTCCGGCGTGAACTCCACGCTGAACCGCCAGTCGGGCCGGAGCGCCGTGCGCATACGACTCGCGCATGCCGCTCACCAGGAACAGCTGGTAGTCCATCGCCAGCCCGAACAGCACCCCGACCACAAGGATCGGAAGGAAGCTCAGAATGGGGCCCGGATCGTGCACCCCGAAGACGGCTCCCAGCCAGCCCCACTGGAAGACAGCCGTGATGCCGCCGAATGCCGCGAACAGAGACAACACGAAGCCGGCCGTCGCGGTGATCGGCACAAGAATCGACCTGAACACGAGGATCAGGATGATCAGGGAGAGTCCCACAACGACCGTCAGGTAGAGCGGTAGGGCATCGGCGAGTTTCTCGCTCACGTCGATGTTGCCCGAGGCGTTGCCGGCGACGCCGAGCTCTGCCACACCGTCGATGGTGAGGCCTCGAAGGTCGCGCACCAGCTGCTCGGTCGACTCGCTGGTGGGGCCCTCCTTGGGAACGACCTGGAAGGCCAGCAGCATGTCGTCGTCGCTGGCACCGATCGGGGCCACGGCGACGACATCGTTCTCGGCCTTCAGCAGGGTGCCGATGCGTGCCTGCTCGCTCACAAGCTCATCGTCTGTGATCGCCTTGTCGAGGTCGGCAACGACGATCAGCGGGCCATTGACGCCGGCACCGAACTTGTCGTCTACCAGCTTGTACGCCTTGTAGGCGCTCGAGTCGACCGGTTCGGAGGAGCCGGCCGGCAGGCCGAGTCGCATCGAGAGCGCGGGCAGTGCCACAACGAGCAGCACGGCGATTCCGGCCACCACGGTGACCACGGCACGCAGGGTGTTCATCGGCTTGTTCGGAACCCGAGCCTGGTGATCGGCGTGACCGACCTTGGCTCGGGCCTTCTTGTTGAGGATGCGCATGCCGGCCAGCCGAAGGAAGGCCGGGGTCAGGGTGATCGCGATCAGGATGGCGACGAACACACAGACCGCACCCACGGTTCCCATGAGTCCCAGGAAGGGGATCCCTGTGAGGTTGAGCGCGAGCAGCGCGATTAGCACGGTCGAGCCTGCAAAGACCACGGCGTTGCCGGAGGTTCCGTTGGCCAGGCCGATGGATTCCTGCAGCTCGAGGCCCGAGCGCAGTTGGGTTCGGTGTCGGTTGAGGATGAATAGCGAATAGTCGATTCCGACAGCGAGCCCGAGCATCACACCCAGCACGGGCGTGATGGAGAGCATCGTGACGGTGCCCGACAGGGCGAGCGATACGAGCACACCCACGCCCACTCCGATGATCGCGTTGATCAACGGAAGGCTCGCACCGATCAGGGTTCCCAGCATCACAAACAGCACGATGGCGGCGAAGATGACACCGGCGATCTCACCCGGGCCGAGAACCTCGGGGATGGTTGCCGCGATGTCGTTCGATACCTCGACTGAAACGCCGTCGATCTTCGCATCGTTCATGGCCGCGACGACGGCCTCTTTCGCTTCGGCTGGAACGAGGTTGAGTGACTTGTCGAACTGCACGGTGCCTACGGCGGTGGTGCCGTCTGATGAGACCTGCCGAATATTGGCGGACAGGTCGAGAAGCTGCGAGCCGTCTTCGAGCGTCTTGGTCTGCTTCTCGAGCTCGGCTCGGTTCGAGTCGAGCGTCGCCTGCTGGGACGCGATCTGGGCGTTGCCGGCATCGATCTGAGCCTGTTGCGCGTCGAGCTGCGCCTGGGCGGCGTCGAGCTGGCCTGCGGCCTCAGCCTGCGCCTTGGCGGCGTCGAGTTGCTGCTGTCCTGTCGCCGCCTGCGCCTTGGCCGCATCGAGCTGCTGTTGTCCCAGCTCGAGCTGCGCGGTGGCGTCGGCGATCTTCTGCCGCCCATCGATGACCTGCTGGGCGGAGCTGTCGATCTTCGCCTGGGTGTCGAAGGGGTTCGTCGTCGCCTTCACATCGTCGAGCTTTGTCGCGTCGTTCAGAAGCGTGCCGATGGCGGTCTTCTGAGCGTCGGTGAACGCCGAATCATCGGTGGTGGTGAAGACCACCGTGCCACGCCCACCGCTGGCAGCGGGGAACTTCTCTGCGAGTTCGTCGCTGACCTTCTGCGTGGCCGTGCCCGGAATGCTCACGGCTGAGGTGAGGGTGCCTCCGAAGAGCGCGAAGGCGCCGCCCGCGAGTCCGAGGATCACCACCCATGCAACGATGACGAGCCAGGCTCGTCGGGCGGAGAACCGACCGAGTCGGTAGAGAAGGGATGCCATGTTCCTCAGCTTCTTTCTGAAATGAGCGGGTGACGGGGGAGGAGTCTCGCATCGCATCGTTGGGAAGAGAGAGGGGGAAAGAGGGAGCGGGACTCAGCTCGAGGTGGAGTATCCGTCGCGGACGATTCGGACGAAGCGGTCGAGCAGGCTGTCCCAGAGGCTCCTCGAATCTGCGTCGAGGATGCCGTCCGCCTGGACCATCCAGTGCCGAGCGATCGCCGCGATGCCGTTCATCAGCGTGCTCACCAGGATCGCGACCTCGAACTCATCGACACCGCTTCGCCGGGCGAGTTCGACTGTAAGAGCTTCGGTCGACCGCATGAACACGCCGTCGGCATTCTCTGCACGGGCGTCATCGCCGTCGAGAAGGCCGAAGAAGTACGAGATCAGACTGGGCAGATCCATAGCCTTGACCGCCGTGGTGATCTCGGCGAAGAGCGCCGCGCTGGTGCCGTGGCTCGATGGGGTGACGCTCGTGACGGCGAGAAATTCGTCGACTGCGCGGTTGAGGGTGCGCGTGCAGCTGGTCATGATCACGTCGTCGAGCGAAGAGAAGTGATTGAAGACGGTGCGGCGGGCTATGTCGGCGCGTTCGGCGAGCTCGTCGACGCTGAATCGGGCCTTGCCTCTCTCGAGAATCAGCGAGTCCGCAGCGTCGAGAATGGCCTCGCGGTGCCGCGCTTTCAGCTCGGCGCGACGATCCATCACAACGGGCTCGGCAGTCACGGTCGTTACACTACGTGCAACGACGCACTCCGTGCAACGGATGCGGGCGGCTCCGGCGGAATTCCCGGCAAACACCCGGCGAAGCGTGCGCAAACGATGCTCGGACTGCCGCTTGCGCGTAGCTCCGAGGGGGCGATATGGTTGTCAAATTGGTCAACCGGTTGCAAGGAACCATGTTTCGTCTACCGAGCAGAGCAACCGAAATTGACTTGACAAAGGAGTTATCAATGACCAGCACCCGCGCGGAGACACCTGTCTCAGCCATCGAGAAATCAACGATCAAGAAGGTTGCGTGGCGGCTCGTGCCGTTCGTGGCCTTTATGTTCTTCATCAACTACCTCGACCGATCGGCCATCGGCTTCGCCGCGCCGAACGGCATGAACGACGACCTGGCTCTCACAGTCACCCAGGTTGGATTCGCTTCGGGCGTCTTCTTCATCGGCTACATCCTGCTCGAGGTTCCGTCGAACCTGGCGCTGGCCCGCTTCGGTGCACGCCGCTGGCTGTCGCGCATCATGGTCACCTGGGGAATCGTCGCGGTTCTCTTCACCTGGGTCGGCAACTTCGAGCAGCTCGCCATCCTGCGCTTCGTTCTCGGTGTGGCCGAGGCCGGATTCTTCCCCGGAGCCATCCTCTTTCTCAGCCTGTGGGTGCCCGCGCGACACCGCGGCAAGATCCTCGCCCTCTTCTACCTGGCGCAGCCCCTCACGACCGTGATCGGCGCACCCCTGGCCGGCCTGCTCATCGGCGCGCACGGACTCTTCGGCCTCGAGGGCTGGCGGGTCATGTTCCTCGGCGTCGGCGCTCCGGCGATCATCATCGGTGTCGTGGCCTGGTTCTATCTCAAGGACAAGCCCAGCGATGCCAAGTGGCTCACCAAGGAGGAGCAGGTCTGGCTCACCGAGGAGCTCGCGGCAGAGAAGACCAAGACCGAGTCGCTACAGGCCGTCACCGCCGGCAAGCAGCGCGGTGGTTTTATGCAGGCCTTCACCAGCGGTCGCGTCTGGATTCTCGCGTTCATCTACTTCGGCTTCATCTACGGCCTCTACACGCTGGCCTTCTTCCTGCCGACGATCATCAACGGTTTCCAGGAGCTCTACGGCACCGAGTACAACGTGTTCGAGAAGGGCCTCATCACGGCCGTTCCTTACATTCCGGCTGCAATCGCGCTGTGGCTGTGGACCAAGGACGTCTCGAAGCGCGGACTCAAGACCTGGCACATCGCAGGCCCCGCTGTCATCGGCGCTCTCACGATTCCCCTGGCCCTGTTCGCCGGATCGCCTGTGGCCACAATCGCCGTCATCGCGATCACCGCCATGGCAATCTTCGCCGTGCTGCCGAACTTCTGGACCCTTCCCACCCAGTTCCTCACCGGCGTCGCCGCCGCGGCAGGCGTCGCGCTGATCAACACAGTTGGAAACCTGGCCGGTTTCGGCGCCCCCTACATCACGGGCGCCGTCGCAGACCTCACTAAGGACTCAGCGGGAGAGCCGCAGTACTTCGTGCCGATGGCGATCGTGGGCTTCTTCTTGCTGCTCTCGGCGGTGCTGATGGTCGTGCTCTCGCATCGGGGAAAGAAGGACGGCTCCTTCAATCCCGACGCGAAGGCCCCGGCAATCGTCCACTGATCATGTCGATGTACAGAATCCCAGGAGCTCTCAGATGACTCGCCTCTTCAACGATCCGACCGAATTCGCCGATGAAATGATCGACGGCTTCGTCGCTGCCAACTCCAATCAGGTTCGTCGAGTCGCTGGCGGCGTGGTGCGCAGCACGCGCACTCCAAACGGCACCGTCGCCCTCGTCATCGGAGGCGGCTCGGGCCACTACCCGGCGTTCGGTGGCATCGTCGGGCAAGGGCTTGCCCACGGCGCGGCCATGGGCAATCTGTTCGCGTCGCCCTCGGCCCAGCAGGTCGAGTCGGTCGCAACCGCCGCGAATCGCGGGGGAGGGGTGCTGCTCAGCTACGGCAACTACGCCGGAGACGTGCTGCACTTCACCCAGGCCGAGCAGAAACTGAACGCGGCGGGCATTCCGACACGCACCGTGGTCGTGACCGACGACATTTCATCGGCTCCCATCGCCGAGAAGCACAAACGACGCGGCATCGCCGGCGACTTCACCGTGTTCAAGGCGGCCGCTGCGGCCGCAGAGGAGGGATACCCGCTCGACGAGGTCGTGCGCGTCGCCGAGCTGGCGAACGAGCGTACTCGCTCCGTCGGCGTGGCCTTCTCCGGCTGCACACTGCCGGGTGCTGACGCGCCCCTCTTCACGGTTCCCCAAGGTCGTATGGCCGTGGGAATGGGCATCCATGGCGAGCCGGGCATCGACGAGACCGACGTACCCACGGCCGACGAACTCGCACGCCTTTTTGTCGATTCGCTTCTCGCCGAGCTGCCCGACGGCATCCTCTCGCCCGAGGGCCAGCGGGTGGGCGTGATCCTCAACGGTCTCGGGTCGGTGAAGTACGAGGAGCTGTTCGTCGTCTACCGCAGCATCGCCGCTCTGCTTCAGAACGCCGGCCTCGAGATCGTCGACCCCGAAGTGGGTGAGCTCGTCACCAGCTTCGACATGGCGGGTGCCTCGCTCACGCTGTTCTGGCTCGACGACGAACTCGAACGCTTCTGGCGCGCCCCGGCAGACACTCCCGCCTACCGCAAGGGTTCAGTCGGTTCCGTGCAGCAGCTCGACCCGAGCGAGGTTGAAGCAGCCGAGGCGCTCGTGATCCCCGAGGCCGACGATGCGTCGAAAGAGACTGCCGCAGTCGTTGCCCGAGCGATCGAGGCGATCGCGAGGGTCGTCGACGAGAACGTCGACGAGCTGGGCCGCATTGATGCGGTGGCCGGCGACGGCGATCACGGCATCGGGATGCAGCGGGGCGCGCGGGCCGCATCGGCCGCGGCATCCGAGGCGCTCGCCCTGGGAGCCGGGGCCCATACCCTGCTCGAGCTGTCGGCGAACGCCTGGGCCAACAAGGCCGGCGGCACGTCGGGAGCGCTCTGGGGCGTCGCCCTGTCGGCGGTCGGCGACGCGCTGGGTGACGAGGGCAGACCGGCGGCCGAGTCGGTGTGCGTCGGAGTCACGGCCGCGGTCGACGGCATCATGTCGTTCGGCAAGGCCGAGGTGGGTGACAAGACGATGGTCGACGCTCTCGTGCCCTTCCGCGACACTCTCGCCCGAGAGATCGGCGGGGGAGCCGCCTTGGCGGATGCGTGGAAGAGCGCGGCCGACGCGGCGACGGCAGCCGCGGCGGCAACGGCCGATCTGCTTCCTCGTATGGGCCGCGCGCGTCCGCACGCGGAGAAGAGCCTCGGCACTGTAGACGCCGGCGCCTACTCGTTCGGCCTCATCGTGCAATCCATCGCCGCCGTCCTGGCCGGCACCATTGAAGGAGAGAAATGACTGACAAGCTTCGCATCGTCATCGGCTGCGATGACGCGGGATTCGACTACAAGGAGATCCTGAAGAAGGATCTCGAGGCGAGTGACCTCGTCGAGAGCGTCACCGACATCGGCGTCGACGCCCACGGCCACACCGCCTATCCCAAGATCGGTGTCGCGGCCGGCGAGCTCGTCGCGGCCGGCGAGGCCGACCGTGCGCTGCTCTTCTGCGGCACGGGAATCGGTGTCGCAATGGCCGCCGGCAAGGTCGCGGGAATCCGCGCATCCGTCGCCCATGACAGCTTCTCGGTCGAGCGACTGATCCTCTCGAACAACGCCCAGGTGCTCACCATGGGCCAGCGCGTCATCGGAATCGAGCTCGCCCGCCGCCTCGTCCGCGAGTGGCTGACCTACCGCTTCGACGACTCCAGCGCGAGCGCCGAGAAGGTCGCCGTGCTCTCGGAGTACGAGGCCACGGGCTCCTGCTGATGACCTCCCCCACCCTCGTCGGCGTGAGCCTGAAGATGTACTTCGGGCACGCGCAGACTCTCGACTGGATCTCGAAGGTCGGTGAACTTGCGCGCCGCCATCCGGCTGTGCAGGACGGCTCGGTCGAGGTCTTCGTCATTCCGGGCTTCGTGTCGCTCGCTGCGAGCGTCGGTGTTCTCGAGGGCACACCCGTGCTCGTCGGCGCGCAGGACCTGGCGACGGAGGATGCGGGAGCGTTCACCGGCGAGGTCAGCGGCGTCGAGCTCGCCGAGGTCGGCGCCCGCGTCGTCGAGGTGGGTCACGCAGAGCGCCGCGCCCTGTTCGGTGAGACCGACGAGATCGTGGCGAAGAAGACCTCCGCTGCTCTCCGCAACGGTCTCGCCCCCGTGCTGTGCGTGGGCGAGAAGACGCGCTCGACTCCCGAGGATGCCGCCACGGAGTGTCTGCGCCAGCTCGACTCGGCGCTCGACGGCGCACCCGCGGGCCGCGTCATCGTCGCCTACGAACCCGTCTGGGCGATCGGTGCTGCTGAGCCCGCGGCGCCCGCCTACGTGCGGTCCGTCTGTGCGCGGCTGCACGCCGCCGTCGCGGATCGCCCGAACAGCGCCGTGATCTACGGCGGCAGCGCCGGCCCCGGCCTGCTGGCCGAGCTCGGCGGCGAGGTCGACGGCATCTTCCTCGGCCGATTCGCCCACGACACGGATGCGTTGGGTCGCGTTCTCGACGAAGCGGCGGCCCGAGCGTGATCGGCCTCGGCTCGTACGCCTTCTTCTGGCAGCACTCGGAACTCGCGCCGCGTCGGCTCGACGCCTTCGACATGCTCCGCCGCTCGGCGGAGCTGGACGTCGAGCTGTTCCAGTTCTGCGACTACGCACCGATCGAAGACCTGAGTCGCGACGAGGTCTCACGCCTTGCCGACCTCGCCCGCGAGCTCGGGATCACCCTCGAGCTCGGCACGAAGGGCGTGACTCCCGACCACCTCGAGACGTATCTCGACCTCGCGACCCGGCTCGACGCATCCGTGGTGCGCAGCATGCTCTTCTCGCCCACGTCGCGACCCACTCTCGTCGAGGCCGAAGCGCAGCTGCGGCAGGTTCTCGACGCCTACGGCGATGCCGGGGTCGACCTGGCCCTCGAGACCTACGAGCAGGTCTCGTCGACCGACCTGGTCTCGCTCGTCGAGCAGGTCGCGCATTCCCGGCTGGGCATATGCCTCGACCCGGCGAACAGCGTGGCCGCGCTCGAGAACCCGCGAGACGTGATCGCCCGCACGGCGCCCTACGTCAAGAACATCCATGTGAAGGACTTCGCCTTCACCCGGCGCGGCGGCTGGGTGGGCTTCACTCTGGAGGGCGCCCCGCTCGGCACGGGCCTCCTCGACTACGACTACCTGCTCGAGACCGTGCGCCCGAACGAGCGCGGCATCAACCAGGTGATCGAACACTGGCTTCCCCTGCACGACACGATCGACCAGACAGTGCAGCTGGAGAACGACTGGAACGACCACAACCTCGCATATCTAAGGAGCAAGAATGTCTACTGACAACCTCACCATCGCCGTCATCGGCGCGGGCGGCAAGATGGGCATGCGCGTGTCCAACAACCTCGTCAAGACCGACTACACCGTGTACTACAGCGAGGTCTCGCCCGCAGGACAGGAGCGCGTCACGGCGACCGGCCGCGTGCTCACCGACACCCCGACGGCTGTCAAGGACGCCGATGTCGTGGTGCTCGCTGTTCCCGACCTTGCACTGAAGGCCGTGTCGGCCGACGTGGTTCCACAGATGAAGAGCGGCGCCGTAGTGCTCACCCTCGACCCCGCTGCCGCCTACGCGGGTCTGCTCACCCGTCGCGACGACGTGATCGAAGCCGTGACGCACCCGTGCCACCCGTCGATCTTCGTCGAGCGCCACACGCCCGAGGAGTACGCCGACACCTTCGGCGGAATCGCCGCGCTGCAGGATGCGATCGCCGCGATCGAGAGCGACGACGAGTCGAAGAAGGCCCAGGTCGAGCAGGTCGTGCGCGCGATTTTCGCGCCGGTCGGCGACGTGCACTGGACAACGGTCAAGCAGCTCGCCCAGCTCGAGCCCACCCTGGTCGAGACCATCGCCTGCATGATCGGTGCGCTGCTTAAGGAGTCGCTCGACGAGGCCGTGAACACGATGGGCGTCCCCGAGCCCGCGGCCCGCGCCATCCTGCTCGGCCACACGCAGGTCGCCCTGGCGAACACGCTCAAGGGCGACAACCCGTTCAGCGACGCCTGCCTCATCGCCATGGACTACGGTCGCGGCGCCATCATCAAGGAGGACTGGAAGAAGGTCTTCACCGATGAGGAGCTCGACAAGAACCTCGCGAAGATGCTGCACCTCGACAAGATCGAGCGCTAGACAGTCGGGCTCAGGGAACGGATATCGTTCCCTGAGCCTGTCGAAGGGGGCGCGCCTCCTTCTCTCGTTGTTAGGCTTACCTAAGTTCTTTTCTAGGTTAGGTCGTTCTATGTCCACCACTGCTCCCGCCGCCGGTGCCCGCAAGCCGCGCGTCCAAATCATGCTCTCCGTCGTCCGCACCGAGAGGCTGTCGCCACACCTCGTGCGGATCGTTCTCGGGGGAGCCGGTTTCGACGAGTTCGAGAGCAACGACAAGACCGACAAGTACGTGAAGATGCTGTTCACCGATATCGACGGACACCAGGTCACCCGCACCTACACCGTGCGCGAGGTGAACTCGGCAGACAAGACGATCTCGATCGACTTCGTGGTGCACGGAGACGAGGGTCTCGCGGGGCCTTGGGCTGCCGCCGCGAAGCCGGGCGATGTCGCCAGCGTCTCCGGCCCCGGCGGGGGCTACGCGCCCGATCCCACCGCCGACTGGCATCTGCTCGCCGGCGACGAGTCGGCGCTTCCCGCGATCGCGTCGGCTCTGGATGCCCTTCCCGCCACCGCGCGGGGCGTCGCGTTCATCGAGACCTACGCCGACGCCGATGTGCTCGACCTTCGGGCGCCCGCGGGCGTCGAGGTTCGCTGGCTCCTGCGCGGCGACCGCGCGGCGGGGGAGACGACGCTTCTGGCCGATGCCGTGGCGCAATATTCCTGGCTCCCGGGGCGCGTTCACGTATTCGCCCACGGAGAGCGCGGCGCCATGAAGCAGTTGCGCGACGTGTTCAAGCATCGCGGAGTCACGCGCACGCAGCTGTCGCTCTCGGGCTACTGGGCGTTCGGGCGCACCGAGGATCGGTTCCAGGCCGAGAAACGTGAACCCGTCGGCGTGATCGAGCCCGTCTCTGATTGACAGTGCGTGACGATCGGCACAGCGGCGTGCAGAATGAACTCATGACCCACGCCTCGCGCCGACCGCGATTCGCTCTTCTTTCTCTCACGGTGGTGCTGGGCCTCACGGCCTGCGTTCCCGCACCGGCTCCTGCGCCGACCGTTACGGTCACTCAGAGCGCTCCCGCCGTCACGGTGACGCCGACGCCTGCGCCGACTCCCACGCCGACTCCTGTCGCCGAGCCGGAACCTGCGCCCTCACCGGAGCCGCCGGCGCCGCCGGTTCCACCGAACGCCATGGGCGGGCAGACCGACGGCGGCAACACAGCTACGACGCCCTTGGTCAGCGACTCGGGATCGCAGCCGTTCGCCACGGGCACTGCGGTGCCTGTCAGCGACTACGAGTACACGTACACGGTGGCCAACCAAGATCAGGTGCTGGCCATCGCGTCACGGTTCAACCTGCAGGTCGATGACGTGGTCAGGGTGAACTTCCGTTGCTCGGACTACCTCGAGGTGCAGCCTGGCGATGTGCTCGATATTCGCTGGCCTCTCGACTCCGAGCAGATCGGCGGCGGCTGCTGACGCGAGTTGCCCGGCGCCACCCGCGCTGGTCGAGTGGCGGTCGCGAGACTGCGCCGATCGAGTAGCGGTCGCGAGGAACGAGCACCGCGTATCGAGACCCCGTTCCCTCGTTCCCTGAGCCTGTCGAGGGGCTCGCCGACGAGGCCACATCCACTCCTCCACAGTGCCATAGTTCCCCCACTTATCCACAGCCGTTTTGCCTGATCAAGTATTGAATGCTAACTCGGAGTCAATGTCGGTGGTCACTGTTTGACTTCTCGTATGTCAAACACCATCCCGCTCCTCGAGCCTGACCCGTACACGGTCGCACTCGATCAGGTCGCCGCCCTTGACACGCAGATAGCCCGCCTGTCTGCGGTCAGGGCCAGACGCGTCACCGAGGCTGCCCGCCGCCTCCACCGGCAAGCCCCGGTCGACATGTCCACCGCCGGGCCCGTGTGGTCATCGGCCCGGGTCGAGAGGATCGAGCTCGTCACCGAACTCGCGCTCCTGACTCGCCGCACCGAACACCGCACCGCCACCTTGGTCGATACCAGCACCGCCCTCGTCGACCGGCTTCCCGCGACTCTGGCCGCGGTTTCCTCGGGGCGACTGTCGTGGGAGCACGCCGAGGTCATCGTGAAGCATGCCGAAGGCCTCGAGGGTGACGCCCTGGCTACGTACGACACGAGGCTCGCTTCCCTGGCTGTTGAGGTGAATCCTCGACAACTGGAGAAGAAGGCCCGTCAAGAGGTCGAGCTCGCCCAACCATCCACTGCCGTGGAACGAGCAGAGAAAGCTGCCGCGACGCGGCGCATCTATGTCGATCCGGCAGCGGATGGCATGGCCTCCCTCACCCTGTTCGCCCCGGCACCGGAGATCCACGCCATCGCAGACCGCGCCGTCCGCCTCGCCGCCGGACTCAAGACTGCAGGTGACCCGCGGAGCATGGGACACCTCAAGGTCGACGTCCTCACCGACCTGCTCCTCAACGGGGAACCATCCATCCCCGGCGCCACCCGGGGTATTCGCGGCAGGGTGCACGTCATGGTTCCCGCGATGACGTTGCTGGGTGTGGGTGAAGAGGCGGCGATCCTCCGCGGCTACGGCCCCATCGACCCCGCCACCGCCGCCCAACTCACCGCCGACGCCACATCGTGGCGGCGCATCCTCACCGACCCCATCACGGGACGCATCCTCAACACCGACCCCAGGGACTACCGCCCCACGGCAGCGATGATCGACCATGCCAGGCTGGTGCACCCGGAATGCGTGTTCCCGGGCTGCACGGTCCCCGCGGAGCAGGCAGACATGGACCACACCGAAGACCACGCCTACGGCGGAGACACCATCCCAGAAAACCTGGCACCCCTGAGCGCGGGTCACCACCGGGTGAAGCACCACACCAGGTGGGAGTTCGTTCAGAACGGAGACGACACCCTCACAGCGACCTCACCCGCCGGACACGTCTACACGATCCGGCCCGAAGGACGCATGCAAGCCGCACCCCAAGCCCTCATGAAGGCAGCAGCAGCCGTAGCCGCGACGACAATGGAGGAGGACCTCGCCGACTGCCCCTTCTAACCACCACGACACCCGGGGTCTCGATACGACCGCAAGCGGCCCCCCCTGAGCCTGTCGAAGGGCGACCCACACGACCAACTCAGGAATGCGCGCCGATCGAGCAGCGGCGCGAGGAACGAGCATCGCACATCGAGATCGCCCCGGAGCCCTTTCGGAATGCTCGCACGGGCACGCTCCGGGCTTTCGCGCGCCCCGCCCGCCCCCGGAGCGTCCGAGCACCGGGTGAATGCCGGCCGACGTCAGCGGTTAGAGCGCGACAGGTTGAGTACCTCGCCCGTGAATGCGTGCGCGTCCTCGGGGTTCGGCGACCGCCTCGGATTGAGGTAGAAGAGGTCGTCGAGAGCGATGCCGAAGCGTTCAGCCACGGCCGCGAGGGTGTCTCCCTGGGCGACGGTGTACGAGAGCGGATCGCCGCCGTCGAGAGTCACGACGCCCATGGCTCCGGTCGCCGGTCCCTCATCGACCACGTCGAGCCCCGGTCGCATGTCGGGGGTATTCCATGCCAGCGGGGCATGCGAGACGATCGGAATGGGGCAGGCCTTGTCTGGGGCTCCGCCGGCGGCAGCGCGGGTCACGACCACTTCTCGGATGAACGAGAGGTCGCCCTGGCCGATGCCGTCGCTGCCGCCGATCGGGAAGACCAGTTCGGCGGCGGGATCGTGGCCCGCATCCGCCTGCCCGAGACCGAATCGCCAATCGGAATCGAGGCACTGTTCATCGGGCTGTAGCGCATCGGCCGTGAGGGTGAACTGCACGGCGGTGCCGTCGCTCACGACGAGATCGTTGACGACGAGTTCGAAGACTCCCGTGTCGTTCACCCGTAGGGCGACCGAGCCCGTGACGGCACCCGTGACGGCGCCGGTGTCGACGAAAGCGCCGGTCGCGGCGGTGGTGCCGGGGGCGAGCACGGGCCGGGTGTTGTCAGTGGCCGCGCCGTCTTGCGACCCGCTCGCCGACGGGCTCGGCGTAGGTGTGCCCGCGTCTGCCGAGCATCCGGCCAGAAGTAGCACGCCGAGCGTCATGGCCAATGGCCCCCATCCTCGCGTCATAGCGCAAGTATGCCGTGCGCAGGCTGCAGGTGCACCGCTCGCGTGCAGCATCGGCGAGCCCGCTGCCGGTATCGTTGAGGCGACGCAAACCGCACCGCGGTCGACGATGGACGCCGTGCCGCAGCCAGAAACCGGAGCAGAGCATTGACCGATTCCCACCTGGCCATCGTGATCCTGGCGGCAGGCCAGGGCACGCGAATGAAGTCCGCCACTCCCAAGCTGCTGCACACGCTCGCGGGCATCCCGATCGTGAGCCACGTGCTCGCGACGGCGCGTGAGATGGATGCCGCGTACACGGTCGCCGTCGTACGTCACGAACGCGACCAGCTCGCCGAGGTCATCGACGAGCAGCTGCCCGGAGGCATGATCGTCGATCAAGACGAGATTCCGGGAACCGGCCGCGCGGTCGAGCAGGCCGTCGCGGCGCTGCCTTCCGACTTCACCGGCGAGGTGCTCGTCGTCAACGGCGACGTGCCCCTGCTCGATGCGGCCACACTCACCGCGCTGATCGAATCGCACCGGGCAGGCGCATCCTCGGCCACCCTTCTCTCCGCCTTTCTCGACGACGCCACCGGCTACGGACGCATCGTGCGCGACGGCGACGGCCGCCTCGAGCGCATCGTCGAGCACCGCGATGCATCGGAGTCCGAACTCGCGATCGCCGAGATCAACGCGGGCGTCTACCTGTTCGGGCTCTCCGAGCTGCGCGACACGCTCGCCTCGCTCGACACGCAGAACTCCCAGGGAGAGAAATACCTCACCGACGTGGTGGGTCTGCTTCGAGCGGCAGGTTCTGAGGTCGCAGCGGTTCCGGTCTCGGAACCCTGGCTGGTCGAGGGAATCAACGACCGCGCCCAGCTGAGCGTCGCGGCGGCCAAACTCAACGCACTTATCGTGCGCGGATGGCAGCTCGCGGGCGTCACGGTGCAAGACCCGGCCACCACCTGGATCGATCTCAAGGCGACCATCGCCAACGACGTCGAGATCCTCCCCGGCTCGCAGATCCGTGGGGCTACGGTGATCGCGACCGGCGCCGTCATCGGCCCCGATACGACGCTCGTCGACTGTGAAATCGGCGAGGGTGCCGTGGTCAAACGAACGGATGCGACCCTGTCGGTCATCGGTGCCGGTGCCAGCGTCGGCCCCTTCGCTTATCTGCGCCCGAACTCGATCCTCGAGGCCGGCGGCAAGATCGGCACGTTCGTCGAGACGAAGAACTCCACGATCGGTGCCGGCAGCAAGGTTCCGCACCTCTCGTACATAGGCGACACCACGGTCGGGGTTGCATCCAATGTCGGCGCCGGAACCATCACGGCCAACTATGACGGTGTCAACAAGAACAAGACGATCGTCGGTTCGCATGTGCGCACGGGATCGCACAACGTGTTCGTCGCCCCCGTTAGAATTGGCGACGGAGCCTACACGGGTGCCGGAACGGTCGTTCGCAAGGACGTGCCCGCCGGAGCCTTGGCCATCAACGTTGCTCCGCAGCGCAACCTCGAGGGGTGGGTCGCCACCAATCGACCGGGAACCGCCGCGGCGATCGCTGCCGACCAGAGTGCATCAGAACCGAAGAGTGCATCAGAACAGAGTGGAGACTAATTTGTCGGACATCACCTCCACCGGGGAGAAGCGCCTTCTGGTTGCATCCGGTCGTGCACACCCGCAGCTGGCCATCGACGTCGCTGCGGCGCTCGGAACCGACCTGCTCCCCACCGATGCGCGTACATTCGCCAACGGTGAGCTCTACGTGCGCTACGACGACAGCGTGCGCGGTGCGGACGTCTTCGTCATCCAGTCGCACACGGCGCCGATCAATGAGTGGCTCATGGAGCAGCTCATCATGGTCGATGCACTGAAGCGCGCGTCGGCCAAGCGCATCACCGTCGTCGCTCCGTTCTATCCCTACGCGCGCCAAGACAAGAAGGGCCGCGGGCGCGAGCCGATCTCGGCCCGCCTTGTCGCCGATCTCTTCAAGGCAGCCGGCGCCGACCGCATCATGTCGGTCGATCTGCACGCCGCGCAGATCCAAGGATTCTTCGACGGGCCCGTCGACCATCTTTTCGCAATGCCCGTGCTTCTCGCCCACATGCGCACCGAGCTCGACCCCTCGATGCTCACCGTGGTGTCGCCCGACATGGGTCGCGTGCGTGTCGCCGACATCTGGAGCGACAAGCTCGGAGTGCCACTGGCGATCATCCACAAGCGTCGCGACCCGCTCGTTCCCAACCAGGTCTCCGTGCACGAGATCGTGGGTGACGTCAGCGGCCGGGTCTGCCTGCTCGTCGATGACCTGATCGATACCGGTCGAACCATTGTGGCTGCATCTGAAGCGCTGAAGAAGGCGGGTGCTTTGAGCGTCGTCGTCGCGGCGACCCACGCTGTGTTCTCCGACCCGGCCACCGAGATCCTGCAGTCCGACTTCATCGACTCCGTCGTGGTCACAGACACTCTTCCGCTGCCGGTCGAGAAGCGATTCGACAAGCTCACGATCCTGCCGATCGCTCCGCTGATCGCGCGCGCCATCCACGAGGTCTTCGAAGACGGCTCTGTGACGAGCATGTTCGACGGGGATGCCTGATCGTTTTTCGAGCGTAGGCTCGTAGGCATGGACTACATTCCCGAAGCCGGCACCATCACCATGTTCTCCACGACCTGGTGCGGCTACTGCTCACGGCTCAAAAGCCAGCTCGACAAGCAGGGCATCGGCTATACCGAGGTCAATATCGAAGAGGTCGACGGAACCGCCGAGTTGGTGGCGTCGCTGAACGGCGGAAATCAGACGGTTCCGACGGTGATCTTCCCCGACGGTACAAGCGCGACCAACCCCTCCGCTCACGAGGTCGTCACGCGGCTGGGCTAGGTCGGCTGCCCTGGCTCAGGCCGGGTGGGAATCGAGGGAAACAGGCCGAGCGGTGCGACGTTGCGGTCGCCGCCGTACGCGCCGACCGTGTAGCACTGCCAGCCGAGGCCGCCCTTTCCGAATAACTCGAAGTGAGCCGACGATCCCTGCGTCGAGGGGTCTTGGTACGGGGCGATGATCGCGCACGCGCGCTCCGCTGTGGCATGGCTGAAGCTCGCCGTCGTGAGAATTCCGGGCAGCACGAGGCAGATGAGTCCGACGATCACGACGATGCGCATCGCGCGGCGCATGCGCACGCTACGCAGAGGCCGTTCGCCGTGTGGAACGTAGCCGGAGAGCTCTGGTTCGTCTGAGTAGGAGGACATGTGTCGTCTAGTCTCTCACTCGGTTGCGCAGCCTGCGGATACAGGTTGTAAACACTTCATTACGGCACTGATTCCGTCGCTATGAGTGAGTTATGCTCTGGATATCGGAGGGCTCCACAAGTGACAGCACAGGCAGACATTGTCTTCGAGAACGGCTCGGTGTTCGACGGCAGGCGGTTGCTTCCCGCATCGACACGAGTGGCCGTCTCGGGTAACAGCATTGTCGGAGTGGCGTCAGATATCGACGCCCTGATCGGCGCTGGCACCCGAACGGTTGATCTCGAAGGAGGCCTCCTTCTGCCGGGCTTCACCGACGCCCACGTCCACCCCATCGAGGGTGGACTCGAACGGATGCGCTGTGATCTGTCGCCGGCGTCGACGCGAGACGAATATCTCTCCATCATCCGCTCCTACGCCGAGGCCAATCCCGACCTGCCCTGGATTCTGGGCGGGGGATGGCAGCTCGCGGCGTTCCCCGGGGACGTGCCGCAGGCATCCGACCTCGACACCGTAGTGGGCGCACGACCGGTGTTCCTTGCGAGCCGCGATCACCACGCCGCCTGGGTGTCGACCCGGGCGCTCGAGCTCGCCGCAATCGACAGGAACACGCCCGATCCGGCGGACGGCCGCATCGAGCGGCACGCCGACGGATCTCCGAGCGGCGTATTGCAGGAGGGTGCCAGGCTCCTCGTCTCCCGTTTTGTGCCCGAGGACACGGACGAGGACAACTATTCGGCTCTTCTGACGGCCCAGCACTACCTGCACTCGGTCGGTGTCACCGGCTGGCAGGACGCCATCGTGGGCGACTACGGCAACCACAGCGACACCGGCGACGTGTACCTGCGCGCCGCGAAGAACGGAGACCTCACCGCCCGCGTCGTGGCGGCGCTCTGGTGGGATCGCAACAGAGGCGCCGAACAGATTGCCGAGCTCGTCGCGCGACGCGATCAGCTCGCGCACGAACGTTTCACGGCGTCAAGCATCAAGATCATGCAGGACGGCATTCCCGAGAACCAGACGGCAGCCATGATCGACCCGTATGTCGTGCCGGCCGGATGCCGATGCGGCGCAGACGGGCTCGGGTCGGGGCTGTCGTTCGTCGACCCTGCTGTGCTCGGCGACTATGTCGCTGCACTCGACGCGCTCGCCTTCCAGGTTCACTTCCACGCTATTGGCGATCGCGCCGTGCGTGAGGCTCTGGATGCGTTCGCCGAGGCGCGCAGGCGCAACGGGCCGAGCGTCAACCGGCACCACATCGCCCACGTGCAGGTGGTTCATCCGCATGACATCCCTCGCTTCGCCGAGTTCGACATCACCGCGAACCTGCAGACGCTGTGGGCGAGCTTCGAGCCGCAGATGGTCGAGCTCAATCTGCCGGTGCTCGGAGACGAGCGTGCGGCGTGGCAGTATCCGTTCGCCGATCTGGCGGATGCGGGTGCACACCTCGCATCCGGCAGCGACTGGCCCGTGACGACGCCCGATCCCTGGGCAGCCCTGCACGTCGCGGTCAACCGCACGCTTCCGCCCGACGACGCCGACTACACGCCCCAGGCCTTCTATCCCGCCCAGGCGCTCACCCTCGAGCAGGCACTCGCGTCGTACACGTCGGGGTCAGCGCGCATCAATGGCCACGACGTCGGCGGACGCGTAGCCGAGGGATTCGACGCTGACCTGGTTGTCGTCGACCGTGACCCCTTCGCCTCGCCCGCCGAACTCATCTCCGAGACCCGCACCCGCGAGACCTGGGTGCGGGGCCGCCAGGTTTTCTAGACCCGTCATCACCCGCACCATCACCGAAATCAACACCGAATGAGGCTCCAATGAAATCGATCAGACTCGTCCCTATCGCGCTGCTGGCCAGTGCGGCCCTGCTGCTCACGGGCTGCGTCAACAACGCGCCCACGACTCCGGCATCCAGCGGAACGGCGCCCGCCGTCGCGAAGGACGACGCGGCCGCGAAGCTGCTTCCCAAAGACGTGGCATCGGCCGGCAAGCTCGTCATCGGCACGGACGCGACCTATGCGCCGAACGAATTCAAGGACGCCGACGGAAACCCCACGGGGTGGGAGATCGAGCTCGCCGACGCCATGGCGGCCAAGCTCGGCCTGACGACCGACTACCAGATCGCGAAGTTCGACAACATCATTCCGTCGATCACCGGCGGCAAGTACGACATGGGGCTGTCGTCGTTCTTCGACACGAAGGAACGCCAGCAGCAGGTCGACATGATCGACTACTACACGGCCGGTATCCAGTGGGCCGCGCCGGCGGGCAAGACCGTCGACCCCGAATCGGCCTGCGGCATCAAGCTGGCCGTACAGAACGGCACGACCGAGCAGCTGGACGACGGCCCTGCCAAGAGTGCTGCGTGCGTCGCGGCGGGCAAGGAGCCGATCTCTCTGCTCGGCTACGACACCCAGGACGACGCCACCGCGGCCGTCACCCTGGGTCGAGCCGACGCCATGTCGGCAGACTCTCCCGTGACGCAGTACGCGGTCGCGCAGTCGGGCGGCAAGCTCGAGACCGCCGGCGACGTCTACTCGGTCTTCCTCTACGGCATGCCGATTGCGAAGGACTCCGGGCTCGGCGAGGCGCTTCAGGCTGCACTGCAGTCGTTGATGGATGACGGAACCTACAAGGACATCCTCAGCAAGTGGGGCGTCGAGCAGGGCGCGATCGACAAGATCGACATCAACGGCGCCACGGAGTAGCCCTCGTGTCCACTTCCACCACCGACCAGCCGGAGCGGATCGTCGCGATCCCGCTCCGGCACCCGGGGCGCAACATCTTCGCCGTTGTCGTGATCCTCATCGTTGTGCTGTTCGTCGTTGACGCGGCGTTCTTCCGACCGGCGTACGACTGGCCGGCCGTCGGCAAGTACCTGTTCGACATGCGCATCTCGCAGGCCGCGCTGGTCACTCTCGAGCTGACCGTGCTGGCCATGGTGGGCGCGATCGTGCTCGGCACCCTTCTCGCCGTGATGAGGCTCTCTCCCAACCCGGTGCTGAAGTCGGTGGCCTGGGCCTATCTCTGGCTCTTCCGCGGCACGCCGGTGTATGTGCAACTCGTGTTCTGGGGCCTGCTCGCCACGATCTACAAGACGATCTCGGTCGGTGTTCCGTTCACCTCGGAGACGCTGTTCAGCTGGACGACGCAGGACGCCATCAGCGTGTTCTGGCTCGCCGTGATCGGCCTCGCGCTCAACGAGGCTGCATACATGGCGGAGATCGTGCGAGCAGGAATGCTCTCCGTCGACCCCGGGCAGAGCGAGGCGTCGACAGCGCTCGGCATGTCGTGGTCGCAGACCATGCGTCGCATCGTCATTCCGCAGTCGATGCGAGTGATCATTCCGCCCACCGGTAACGAGGTGATCTCGATGCTGAAGACGACCTCGCTCGTCACCGCAGTGCCGTTGTCGACCGACCTCTACACGCGCTCCCGTGACATCTCGGCCGAGACATTCAATCCCATTCCACTGCTCATCGTGGCCTCGATCTGGTACCTGTTCTTCACGTCTTTGTTGATGATCGGACAGTACTTTCTCGAGCGACGCTTCGCACGCGGATCGCGGTTCGTCGACGTGGGGCCGGGCGAGGAGAATCCCACCCCTCTCGTCGGCGCGACGCCGACGGCTCCGATCACCGCGCAACCGGGCACCCCGACGGAAGGCCGATCCTCGTGACCGAACCCATCGCATCCACCCCCATGGTGATCGCCGACCGCATCGTGAAGTCGTTCGGGTCGCACACCGTCTTGAGAGACATCTCGCTGACAGTGAATCGCGGCGAGGTCGTGTGCGTCATCGGGCCGTCCGGCTCGGGCAAGTCCACGTTCCTGCGCTGCATCAACCACCTCGAAAAGGTCGACGGCGGCCGGCTCACTGTCGACGGCGAACTGATCGGCTACCGTCAGCGCGGCGACAAGATCTACGAGTTGAAGCCCAAGGAGGCAGCGGCGCAGCGCAAGGACATCGGCATGGTGTTCCAGCGCTTCAATCTGTTTCCCCACCTGACCGTGCTCGAGAACATCATGGAGGCGCCGCTGCAGGTCAAGCGACAGAGTCGCGCTGCGGCGTCTGCGCGCGCCCTCGAGCTGCTCGCCCGGGTCGGACTGGCGGAGAAGGCGAAGGCCTACCCGGCGTCGCTCTCGGGTGGGCAGCAGCAGCGGGTGGCGATCGCCCGGGCCCTGGCCATGGATCCGAAGCTAATGCTCTTCGACGAGCCCACATCGGCGCTCGACCCCGAGCTGGTCGGCGAGGTGCTCGACGTGATGAAGCAGCTCGCGAAAGACGGCATGACCATGATCGTCGTGACCCACGAGATGGGGTTCGCACGCGAAGTGGCCGATTCGCTGGTCTTTATGGACGGCGGCGTCGTGGTCGAACGGGGCGAGCCTCGCGAGGTGCTCACGAACCCGCAGCAGGACCGCACGAAGGCGTTCCTTTCGAAGGTTCTCTAGAAACGAAAAACGCCCCGGGCCTGCCGCACAGCAGGCCCGGGCGTTTTTCGTGTGCGCTAGTGCGACGAGCCCTCGGACTCGATCTCGGTGCGGTCGCCCGACCAGAGGGTGTGGAACGTGCCCTCCTTGTCGACGCGCTTGTAGGTGTGTGCGCCGAAGAAGTCGCGCTGTCCCTGAACGATCGACGCCGGCAGGCGGTCTGCGCGCAGGCCGTCGTAGTAGGCGAGCGACGACGAGAACGCGGGGGTCGGGATTCCGGCCTGCACGGCGCTCACGACGACCCGGCGCCAGGCATCCTGCGTGCCGGCGATCGCCTCGGTGAAGTACGGCGCGGTGACCAGGGCGACGAGGCCCGGGTTCTCGGCGTACGCCTCGGTGATGCGGTTGAGGAAGCGGGCACGGATGATGCAGCCGCCTCGCCAGATCTTGGCGATCTCGCCCTTCTTGATGTCCCAGCCGTAATGCTCGGCGCCGGCGACGATGGCGTCGAAGCCCTGCGAGTAGGCGATGATCTTCGACGCGTAGAGCGCCTTACGCACATCTTCGATGAAGGCGGCCGGGTCGTCGACAGCCACGGTCTCGCTCGGGCCGGGCAGGCTGCTGGATGCGGCACGCTGCGCGGGCTTGGACGAGAGAGCCCGGGCGAAGACGGCTTCGGCGATGCCCGACACAGGAATGCCGAGGTCGAGCGCGGTCTGAACGGTCCACACGCCGGTTCCCTTCGAGCCGGCCTGGTCGAGGATCACGTCGACGAGCGGGCGGCCGGTCTCGGCGTCGACCTGGCGCAGCACCTCGGCGGTGATCTCGATGAGGTAGCTCTCGAGCTCTCCCTTGTTCCACTCGGCGAAGACGTCGGCGATCTGGGCGGGGGTGTAGCCCGTTCCGCGGCGGATCAGGTCGTAGGCCTCGGCGATGAGCTGCATGTCGGCGTACTCGATGCCGTTGTGGATCATCTTGACGAAGTGGCCCGCACCGTCGGTTCCGACGTGGGTCACGCACGGCTCGCCCTCGGCGACGGCCGCGATAGACGCCAGGATCGGGCCGAGGGTCTCGTAGGCCTCGGCGGAGCCGCCGGGCATGATGCTCGGCCCGTTGAGGGCGCCCTCCTCGCCGCCGGAGATTCCGGCGCCGACGAAGTTGAGGCCGCGCTCGCGCGCCGCCTTCTCGCGCCGGATGGTGTCGGTGAAGAGTGCGTTGCCGCCATCGACGATGATGTCGCCCTCTTCGAAGAGGTCGGAGAGCTGGCTGATCACGGCGTCGGTGCCCTTACCGGCCTGCACCATGATGATCGCGGTGCGCGGCTTCTGCAGTGAGGCCACGAACTCCTCGATCGTCTTCGACGCCACGAACTCGGCCTCGGGGTGTTCCGAGGTGAGGAGGTCGGTGCGCTCGGGGGAGCGGTTGTACACGGCGACCGTGTTGCCCTCGCGGCTGGCGAGGTTGCGGGCGAGGTTGGACCCCATCACGGCGAGTCCGACCACGCCGATGTTGGCGGTGGCCGTCGAACTTGAAGTGTCTGACACTGTCTGGTCTCCTAGGTGTTGGTCTGTCGCTTACAGCGTAGCCAACGGGGTGGCTCCGTCACCGGCACCACTGGAGTGAAGGTTGTTATCTTTTGTCGATGACGAGGAACTGGTCGACACTGTCGGGTTCTCCTGATCATTCCTCCGCGTTCGCGAGCCCTGCCTCCGCCAGCAGCTCGTCGAGAACGAGACTCACGGCGCGCCTGGCCGCCCGGTCGGGGCGCATGAGAACCTCGATGCGCCGGCCGGCCCGAAGATCGGTGAGCGGCCGAAGCACGTAGCGCCCGGATGCCCGTTCGAGTGAGGTGTGGCGAGGCAGCAGGGCGACGCCGTGACCTGCCGCGACCAGTTTCTCGGTGAGAGGCAGATGCGTTGTGCGGTGCACTACTTTGGCGGCAACCCCGGCCTGAGCCGACATCGCCTGCAGAACGCGGTCGAGGGGAAAGTCGACCGGAACCCCGATCCAGTCCTCGCCGATCACATCGGCGGGGGAGACGCGCGGCCGGGAGGCAAGCGGATGATCGAGTGGCAGGGCCACGTCGAGAGGCTCTCTCAAGAGGGGCACGACAGTGAGGCGCTCGCGGTCCGGTGGCAGCACATCGTCAGAGCGATGAGCGACCACGACGTCGAAGTCGCTCGTGAGCGCGGCGAAGTCGTCTTGAGAGACGTCGCGGTCCGAGATCTCCATCGCGATGCCTGGGTGCGCGCGCATGCGGGTGAGAAGCCCGGGCACCAGGAGTTCTGCGGCCGAGTAGAAGATCGCCATGCGCACGGTTCCGGATGCGCCGCCCTGGAAGGCGCTCCAGGTCGCCTCGGCCTCGGCGATGGCTGTCGCCACCCGCACCGAGCTCTCGGCCAGGGCGTGCCCGGCGTCGGTGAGACGCACCCCGCGACCGACTCGTTCGACCAGGACGGTGCCCATCTGTCGCTGCAGAGTGCGCAACTGCTGCGACACGGCGCTCGGCGTTTTGCCCAGGGCATAGGCCACCTCGGTGACGCTGCCTCGTTCGGCAAGCTCGCGCAACAGGGCGAGCTGATTAATATCCATGAAGGCAGACTACAAAGTCGATGCGATCGGGTGCAATTGCCCTTCAGTGATGATTCGTCCACGATGGGCACATGTCCCCTCGCGATCGACTCCTCGCCGTGCTTGTCGCCGTGTGCTGGGGAGTGAACTTTCCCGCCACCGCGCTGGCCCTCGAGCACTTCCCGCCCTTCTTCCTCGTGGCATTGCGATTCGCGTTGATCGCCGTTCCGACGGTGCTCTTCGTGCCACGCCCGGCCGTCAAGCTACGCTGGCTGCTCGGTGTCGGATTCGGCATCGGCCTGCTCCAGTTCGCCTTCCTCTACGCGGGTATGGCCGCCGGGATGCCGAGCGGACTCGCATCACTCGTGCTGCAGGCATCCGCCCCGTTCACCGTGTTGATTGCGGGAATCTGGCTGCGTGAGCGGATCACGCAGCGACAGGCGATCGGCATCGCCGTCGCCGTGCTCGGGCTCGCGGCGATCGCGGTGCACAGGGCCCAGGTGGCCGCGCTGCTGCCCGTCATCCTGACCCTCTGTGGCGCGCTCGGCTGGGCGATCGGGAACGTCTCGACGCGCAAGGCCGAGGCACCGAATCCGTTCCGTCTCACGCTCTGGATGTCGGTGGTGCCGCCGGTGCCGATGCTCGCGCTCGCGCTCCTGGTCGAGGGGCCGCAACGCATCGGTGACAGCCTCGGCACGATGTTCACACTCGACGCGCTGCCGTCGCTGTTCGGGCTCCTCTACGTTGTGCTCATCGCAACGCTCGTGGGCTACGGAATCTGGGGCGGACTCCTGAAGCGCAATCCCTCGAGCGTGGTCGCACCGTTCTCGATGCTCGTGCCCGTGGTGGGTGTGCTCGCGTCGTGGTTGGCGTTCGGAGAGGTCATCGATATCGTCGAACTGATCGCCGGAGTGTTCGTCGTGGGCGGGGTGCTCTACGCGAGTACTCGAGCCAGGCGGGTGGCGGTAGCGGTCACGGGCTGACAGGATCGCTGCATGTCTCAGCGAATCTTCTCCGCATCCGACTTCCAAGAGCCACCCGCCCGGGGATCTAGATCCGGGGGAGGCTCAGTCGTCGCCAGAGTGGTCAGTTCTCTGATCGGACTGATCATCACGGTGCCGGCCCTGTTCTTCGTGATCTCTGGAGGAGGGCGCTCCTACTCGCAGACTTTGGTGCAGGCTCGCACCGAATCCGATCTCGGTGCGATTCTTCTTGCCCTCGCCGGCCTGGTGCTGTTCGTCGTTGTGGTGCTGTCAGGGTTGCTCTCCGCAGCCGGACAGCTGATCGGCGGAATCATCGTCACAGTGACCGGCGCGGCATTCGTGATCGACCCTGGTGTTGCTAGCTGGGTGTCGCAGTTCGTGCCAGGGTTCGGGCGCGCGGCGCCCGCCACGCTCGGTCTCTGGGCCCAGTCCGGCCTCCTGCTCGTCGTCGGCGTCGTACTCCTGGCGTCCGCGCTTGCGCGTGTGATCGCCGCACGCTCGGGTGCAGCTCGCTCCCGCGGAGCGCGGGCACTCGTCTCCATCATCGTGGCCGTCGTGGCGACCGCGGGCGGCCTCGCGCTGGTCAGCGTCGGATCGACCGCACTGCAGCGTGCGGCCGGATCGTACGGCGGCAGTCAGTCGATCGACGTGGGCTCACTGCTCATTCTCCTGGCAGGATCCGTCGTCCTGGGCGGCGTTGTTCTCACGTCGGCGTGGAGCTCGGTCGGTTCGATGATCATCGGCACGCTCATCCTTCTCGTCGGTGTGGCGGGGCTCCTTCCCGTGGTGCTGATCGGCATATCTCGATCGTTGGGTCAGGTGTCCACTGACGTCGCGATCGGAGCATCCACCCTCGTTGCGATCGGATTCGCGGCCGTCCTCGGTGTGGCCATGATCGGAGCGGCCGCATCTTCTGCCAGGGCGCGACGAGCGGCGCGCTGACCTGCCGTGTACACTGGCCACTGAACTTCGGCGAGGGATGCCGTTCGGCGCGCAGTCAAGGCGCTCGAAAAGCATCCGTTATCGACGCGGTGGATGAGGCACGCAAGAACTGGGTCTTTCCTCTCGCAATACGCGGTCGAGTTGAATCATTGACACTAACGATGCGGGCCTCGCGGCTCGCCAAGGAGCACTCTCATGGCTGACAAAAAAGAAGCCCAGAACGACAACAACGTTGTAGCCGAGGTTCGTACCTCGTTCGGCAAGGGCGCTGCCCGCAAGATCCGCGCCGTCGGCAAGATCCCCGCCGTTCTCTACGGCCACGGAACCGAGCCCGTGCACATCACGCTTCCCGGTCACCAGGTCGCGCTGATCCTGCGCAAGGCGAACGCCGTGCTCGACCTCGACATCGAAGGCACCGCTCAGGCCGCCCTTGTGAAGGACGTGCAGAAGGACCCGGTTCTGCAGATCATCGAGCACATCGACCTCATCGTCCTGCGTAAGGGCGAGAAGGTTCAGGTCGAGGTTCCGATCCACGTCGAAGGCGAGTCGTTTGCCGGCACGCTGGCGTCGCTCGACGAGAACACGCTGCTCGTAGAGGTGCTGGCCATCAGCATCCCGGAGCGCATCATCGTCGACATCGAGGGCGCCGTCGAGGGCACCCAGATCCTTGCCAAGGATGTCGTTCTGCCCGAGGGCGCCACGCTGGTCAGCGACCCGGAGCTGCTCGTCATCAACGTCACCGTTCCGGAAGAGGCCGACCTCGGCGACTCGCTGAGCTCGGGCGACGAGGCCACGGGATCGCCCGAGACGGCTGAGTAGTTCACTGTCTGACAACGTCTGGCTCGTAGCCGGGCTCGGGAATCCCGGGCCCGGCTACGCTGGCAACAGGCACAATGTGGGCCAGATGGTCCTCGCCGAACTGGCCGCACGAATCGGTGCGAAGTTCGGCAAACACAAGACGAACTCCACGGTTGCTGAGGGTTTCCTGCGCCCGGGAGGGCCGAAGCTGATTCTGGCCAAGCCCAATTCGTTCATGAACAATTCGGGCGGCCCGGTGTCGCAGCTTCTCAACTTCTACAGCCTCGAGCCGTCTCATCTGATCGTGGTGCACGACGAACTCGACATCCCCTTCGACACCGTTCGGCTGAAGTCAGGGGGCGGCCCCGGGGGCCACAACGGCATCCGTGACATCATCAGCGCGGCCGGAACGCCCGATTTCATTCGCGTGCGGGTAGGAGTCGGCCGCCCGCCCGGTCGTATGGATGCGGCCGACTTCGTGCTGCGCGACTTCTCCGGCACCGAGCGCCAGGCCCTGCCGAATCTTCTGGTGGATGCCGCAGACGCGGTCGAGAAGATCGCCGACGACGGTCTCACGGCCGCCCAGCAGCAGTTCCACTCACCCGCCTGATGCATCGCGCTCTCAACGTCAACCGATCTTGCTGAAGATCTCCGGCGCCGAGGCGAAGGTCACGGCGTAAAAGACGACGAACGAGATCACGGGCGTTGCCACGGCCAGGGCCATGGCGACTATTCCGAATGCCCGACCGCGCTTGGTGACGGTGGCGACGATGCCCTGCGCGAGCGCCCAGAGGCCGAGCAGCGTTCCGCCGATGAAGTATGCAGAGGCCAGCATGCCGAATGCCGCTACGCCGGGGTCGTCTTCAGAGATCGCCGTCTGATCGATCGTGCCTCCGTCAGTGACGGCCTGGCCGAAGAGGGGCGCGAACGCGAGCCCGGCAACGACCGAGAGCACGAGGGCGAACACGAGCACCACGAGTGACACGATGAAGGCCACGACTCCAAGCGTCTTCGTGGTTCGGCGGGAGCGTTGTGGAAGACGGCTGACGACGGTGTGAACGTCGATGCAGCGAAGGGTTGAGGCTGAGAGGCCTCGACAGGGGGCGTCTGCGACGGCGGCGAATACTCGCCAAAGCGGGGCCGCGGGCGCTCGTCGCGAGCCGGCTCGGATGGTTCGATGGGGGGAACGTGAGACACGGGGATCCTCGGAACGGTTCGGGCGGAGTGGGTCGCTAGGAACTCTACCGGCGCCAGGGGTGCCTGTCGGCGGGCCCGCGTAAGCTTGGACGGTGATCCTCCAGGGCTTGACTCACGCGCTTTCGCGCGCCTCCACGTTCGATAACGCCCTCGCCTATGCGGCGCGCGATGTCGATTTCTCCCTGACAGAAGGGCTTCGCGCGCCACTGCTCGCGGGCCTGCTCGACCAGCGCGGGGCGAATGGTCTACCTCAGGCACTGCTCGTGGTCACTGCCACCGGGCGCGAGTCCGAGATGCTCAGGGGAACCCTCGCCTCTATGGCCCCCGAGGCCGAGATCGTCGAGTTCCCCGCGTGGGAGACGCTGCCGCACGAACGTCTCAGCCCGAGCGCTGAGATCGTCGGAAAGAGAATCGACGCGCTGCGCCGGCTCTCTACCTGGAGCGGTGAGAAGCCGATCGTTGTCGTAGCCTCGGTGCGCGCTGCGCTCCAGCCCCTTGCCGACAACCTCGCCGACCTCGAACCCATCCACCTGGTCACGGGCGGGCGTGGATACGATCTCTCCCGGCTGTCGCTCGACCTGGTGAATCTTGCCTACTCGCGCGTCGACATGGTCACTCGCCGGGGCGAGTATGCGGTGAGAGGCGGCATTCTCGATGTTTTTCCGCCCATTGCCGAGCACCCCTACCGGGTCGACTTCTTCGGAGACGAGGTCGAATCCATCCGGGCCTTCTCCGTGGCCGACCAACGGTCCCTCGACACCCCGGTCGCCGCGGTCGACCTTCCGCCCAGCCGCGAACTCCTCCTCTCCGACGCGGTGCGCCAGCGCGCCAGAGAGATGCAGCACGAGTTTCCGAGCATCGCCGCGCTGCTCGCCAAGATCGCCGAGGGAATCCCGGTCGAGGGCATGGAGTCTCTTGCGCCGGCCCTCCTCGACAGGCTTGTCACCGTTGCGCACTATCTGCCGAAGGGGTCGGCCATCGCCGTGCTCTCGCCGGAGAAGGTCGCCAGTCGTGCAGTGAGCCTGGCCGAGACGAACCGGGAGTTCCTCGCGGCGGCGTGGACTGCCGCGACCGCCGGAGCCGAAGCGCCGATCGACCTGACCAGCGGAGAGTTCATCACTCTCAACGAGCTGCGTGCTGCGGCTGGAACCGACCGCGCGTGGTGGACTCTTTCGACGTTCCAGTCCGCCCCGGGATCTGCCGACGGCCTCATCGAAGTACTGCCGGAGCATCGCGACATCGAAGAACACCTCACGGTGCGCATCGAGGCCGATCCGGTGCCGAGCTTTCAGGGCAACGTCGACGGCGCCATCGAGCACGTGCGCGGTCTCGTCGCCGACGGCTGGACTGTCGCCGTCGTCGCCCAGGGCGCGGGGCTCGTCGAGCGGGCCGCCGATGTTCTGGCCGAGAACGAGATCGCGGCTCGCGTCGTCGAGCTCTTCCCGGCCGATGCGGAGCCCGGCATCGCCTATCTCCTCAAGGCCACGGTCGACCACGGCTTCCAATTGCCTGAGATCAAACTCGCGCTCATCGCGGAGTCCGAATTCTACGGTCGAACCGTCGGCTATGACTCCCGCCAGGTCAAGAAGCTCGCCTCGCGGCGACGCAATGTCGTCGACCCGCTGCAGCTGAAGCAGGGCGACTACGTCGTTCACACCACCCACGGCATCGGCAAATTCATCGAGCTCACTCAGCGCGAGGTCAAGTCGGGCGGCCGCAACCCCATCAAGACCACACGCGAGTATCTCGTCATCGAGTACGCGCCCTCGAAGCGCGGCTATCCCGGCGACAAGCTCTACGTGCCCACCGATCAGCTCGATCTGCTGTCGCGCTACGTCGGCGGCGAGGCGCCTGGGCTGTCGAAGATGGGCGGCAGTGACTGGTCAGCAGCAAAGGGCAAGGCCCGCAAGGCCGTGCGCGACATCGCGGTCGAGCTGGTGAAGCTCTACTCGGCGCGCATGGCGTCGAAGGGGCACGCGTTCGGTCCCGACACACCCTGGCAACGCGAGCTCGAAGAGGCCTTCCCGTTCGCCGAGACGCCCGACCAGCTCACCGTGATCGACGAAGTGAAGGCCGACATGGAGCGGCCCATTCCGATGGACAGACTCCTCTCGGGCGACGTCGGCTTCGGAAAGACCGAGGTCGCGGTGCGCGCGGCATTCAAGGCGGTGCAAGACGGCAAGCAGGTCGCCGTGCTCGTTCCGACAACACTTCTGGTGCGTCAGCACCTCGAGACGTTCCAGGAGCGTTTCGCCGGGTTCCCCGTGCACCTTCGCCCTCTGAGCAGATTCCAGACAGAAAAGGAGTCGAAGGAGACGATTGCCGGCATGAAAGACGGCACGGTCGACGTGGTCATCGCTACGCACCGCCTGCTGTCCGAGAACATCGGGTTCAAAGACCTGGGCCTCATGATCATCGACGAAGAGCAGCGCTTCGGCGTCGAGCACAAAGATGCGCTGAAGAAGCTCAAGACGAACGTCGACATCCTCTCGATGAGCGCCACCCCCATTCCCCGAACGCTCGAGATGGCCGTCACCGGCATCCGCGAGATGTCGACGCTGGCGACCCCGCCCGAAGACCGGCACCCGATCCTCACCTTCGTCGGTCCGTACTCCGACAAACAGGTGGGCGCGGCGATTCGGCGAGAACTGCTGCGCGAGGGCCAGGTCTTCTTCGTGCACAACCGGGTCTCGAGCATCAACAAGGTGGCCGCGCAGCTGGCTGAACTGGTGCCCGAGGCGCGCGTCGGGGTGGCCCACGGCCAGCTCGGTGAGCACCAGCTCGAACAGGTGATCGTCGATTTCTGGGAGCGCAAGTTCGACGTGCTCGTGTCGACCACGATCATCGAGACGGGGCTCGACATCGCGAACGCCAACACCCTCATCGTCGACCGGGCCGACAAGTACGGCCTCAGCCAGCTGCATCAGTTGCGAGGGCGGGTGGGCCGAGGCCGCGAACGCGCCTATGCCTATCTGCTCTACGACGAGCACAAGCCGCTCACCGATCTCGCGAACGACCGACTCACCACTCTGGCAGCCAACAACGAGCTCGGCTCGGGCATCCAGGTCGCTCTCAAAGACCTCGAGATCAGAGGTGCCGGAAATCTCCTTGGCGGCGAGCAGTCCGGGCACATCGCCGGCGTCGGCTTCGACCTCTACCTGCGCATGATCGGCGAGGCCGTGTCGACGTTCCGTGGAGACGTCGCCGAGGGGCAGACCGAGCTCAGGCTCGAGTTGCCGGTGGATGCGCACATTCCCGATGACTACGTCGACAGCGAGCGGCTTCGCCTCGAGGCCTACCAGAAGCTCTCCACGGCGAGCTCACCCACGTCGAACGACGAGCAGATCGATCTGGTCATCGAGGAGTTGACCGACCGCTACGGCGAGCCGCCGGCCCAGGTGGCGAACCTCGTCGCCGTATCGCGTCTGCGCCGCCAGGCTCAGAAGTCGGGCCTCGGCGAGGTCGTGACCATGGGCTCGAATCTTCGCCTGGCGCCCGCCGATCTGCCGGACTCCATCCAGGTGCGCATGCGTCGCATGTACCCCGACGCCAAGTACTTCGCCCAGGCGGGGGCCGTCTCTATTCCGCTGCCCGTCGTCGATGGCGCCGTTCTCGAAGACGCCGCTCTCATCGATTGGACAAAGGGAGTGCTCACGGCGCTGTTCCCCGCTTCGGTAGTTGCGCCCGCCGAGTAGTTTGCACAGCAGTCGCGGCGACGCGCGGCGCTCACCCTGCAGGGCGAGGCGGCGCCTATCGGACGGTGGCACGATTGACTCATGATGGGTCGGTGGGATGCGTGGCGCCGAGTGGCCCAGGTCTGCCAGCCCGTCCTCGGGCTGGCGAGCGCGCTTGTGGTCGTTGCGATGATGCAGGCCGGATCGTCGACGGTCGTCGTCGGCGGCGTCGTGCTCGCCGCAGTGACGCTTCACCTCGCCCTCCATATCGCGGGGCGCCGCGGGATCCGAGCGTTCGCGGTCGCCTCGAGCGCGATGGTCGTCCTCGCGGTCGTACCGATGCCCGGGTGGTCGACCGGCGTTCTGCTGCCGTCTGCAGGATGTTTCCTGCTCGTATCGTGGAGGGTGACAACCACGGCCGCGCCACCAAGACCCCGCCTCGCGCTCGCCACGGGCGTCATCGGTGTCGTATTGGCGGAGAGCCTTGCCATCACACGGCTTGCCGATGCCACCGCCGCAGGCTTGCAACTGCTGGAGGCGGCGGTGCTGCTCGTGATCGTCGTCGGCGTCTGGCTGGCGGCCCGGCATACCAGGGTCCGCCGCGAAGAATCCGAGGCTGATGAGGGGGTTCGTCTGGCTGCTGCCCGTCTCGCCGAGCGAGCGAATATCCGCCGCGACCTTCACGATGCCATTGGACACTCTCTCGCGCTCATGGTCGCTCAGGCCGAGGCAGCCCGGATTGGCATCCGTGACGACGCCACCCGCCAGGCGATCAGACACATCGCAGACACGGGCCGTGAGGCGCTCGCGGATCTACGTGCGATGTTGCGGGTACTCGATGCAGCCCCGTCCGGTACAGCCATCGTTCCGACCCTCGACGCGCTGCCCTCGCTCGTCGAGGCGGCGTCGACACCTCTGCACGTCGTGAACCTTGTCGAGAAGGGTCCACGCGGAGTGCTCACCTCAGATGCTGAGCTAGCGCTTGTGCGCGTCGCGCAGGAGGGCATCACGAATACGCTTCGGCACCTGGAAGCGCCCGTGGCTGTGAAGGTCCGCCTGACATGGTCGGCCACCGCTGCAACCCTCGAGGTGGGCGACGACGGCGGCGCGGGACGGCGGTCGAGCGCGGACGCGGGATCCGGCTTGATCTCCCTTGCCGAACGTGTCAGCGCCGCGGGCGGCGCGTTCGATGTCGAGCGGAACACCGAGGGTTGGTGCCTGCGCGCCACGGTTCCCGCACGGATCAGCCCAACAGCAGGGGCCACCCAGTGACGGCGCCCGTTCGGGTCTTGCTCGTCGACGATCAGGAACTGCTGCGTGCATCCCTCGCAACGGTGCTCCGTGCCGACCCCCGCATCGACGTCGTAGGCGAGGCAGGTGACGGGCTGGAGGCTATCGGGGCACTCCGTGCGCGCCAGGTTGATGTCATGCTCATGGACATTCGAATGCCGAGACTCGATGGCATCCGGACCACCGCGAAGGTCGCGCGCCTGTCTCCGTCTACTCGCGTGCTCGTTCTCACCACCTTTGACGCCGACGACCTCGTCGTCGGCGCGCTGCGCGCCGGAGCGAGCGGCTTTCTCACGAAAGACACGCGGCCCGAGGCACTCATCGCGGCCATCTGCGATGTTGCGAACGGGAGTTCAGTGCTTGCGCCGCACATTGTCACTGCCGTCATCGAGCACGTCCGACGGGCGCCGACGGCGGACTTCAGTGTGCTCGCGCCACTGACGCCCCGAGAAGTAGAGATTCTTGGCCTCCTCGCCACCGGATGTTCGAACGCCGAGATCGGCGAGCGGCTCCACCTCGCCTACGACACCGTGAAGACGCACGTGCGCGCCGTGTTGATGAAGCTCGGCTTACGCGACCGCGTGCACGCCGTGATCTTCGCCTACGAGAACGGGCTCGTCGCTCACCCTCGGGGGTGATATAGAACCGTCCTGCGGGGCGATACGCGCGGTGCCGCCGCACGAGAGGCTCTTCTTGGCGGCGGCGGTACGCGCCACCGCGACTGAGGAGAGCACAGTGAATCATCATGTCCCTGCCCCGACGCTACCCGCGGCCCCGGTAGGCGGCGGTCTCGATCTCGTCGCACGTCGAACGTTCGCCTGGTTCCTCGGCGTACTGGCCGCCATCACGACTGCGGTGATGGCCCCACTGTGGCTGACAGGTGCTGACGCCGATTCGTTCAACGCGACGGTCCCGCTGCTCTCCTGGGCGCCAGCTCTCTCAGCGCTCGCCGCCCACCTGCTCGCCCGCCGTCGCGCCTCGTTCGTGAGGTGGGTCGGAATCCGCCCGTTCGCATCGCGGCGCATCGCGGGCACCTGGGCCGTCATGCTCGGAGTATTCCTTGTCATTCCGGCTGTTTCGACCTGCCTGGGTGTTGCCATCGGCGTGGTGGCATGGCAGCCCTCACCCGAGGCGTGGACTCTGCTTCCGCTCATCCTGCCGTTCGCCCTGCTCGGGCTGCTTACGGTCACGGGCGAGGAGATCGGCTGGCGCGGCGCGCTGCAGACCACCCTCGCACCGCTGGGAGCAGTCCGCGCGAGCGCGCTCATAGCGGTGCTCTGGGCGCTGTGGCATCTCCCGCTCACCCTCGGTTACGCGTCGAGCGGTGACTTCTCGCTCCGCGACGTCGCTGCGACGAGCGTGGATCTGCTCATCATCGGCTTCGTGCTCTCGGCGGCTCGCATCATGTCGTCGTCGATGTGGCCGGCGGCGTGGGCCCACGCGCTGATGAACTCCACGCTCGTGTTCGCCGAGTCGAATCTCACCACCCCAGCGCGCGATCTCGCAGACGGTCCGTTCTGGGCGATGCAGGCCATCACATGGATCGTTGCTGCTGTAGCTGCGACCAGCACCATGCTCATCGCTACGCGGGTAAAGTCGCGCTGATGTTCATCAGTGGCATCGAATCTGGCAATGTGGATGCCGCGATTAGAGTTGGTGACGGAGGCCCCCGTGACCAATTCCCCCTTCTCCCATGCACCGCAGCAGCCCGACGTTCCAGACTCGAGGCTCGACGAACTCGTGCGGGTGGTCGCGCAGCTTCGCGCCCCCGGCGGGTGCCCTTGGGATGCGGAACAGACGCATGCCTCGCTGGTGCAGTACCTCATCGAAGAGAGCTATGAGCTGGTCGAGGCGCTTGAATCCGGAACGCGCGACGACATCATCGAAGAGCTCGGTGACGTGCTCTATCAGGTGCTGTTCCACGCCGACCTGGCCGCGCACACGCCCGGTGAAGACTTCGATATCGAGGTCGTAGCCGAGCGCATGACGGCCAAGATGGTCGGCCGGCATCCGCATGTGTTCGGCGAAGCCGTCGCCCATACGGCCGACGATGTCGTCGCTGTCTGGGACGATCTGAAGGCGGTCGAGAAGCCCGGGCGCACGAGCGTGCTCGACGGTATCCCTCAGGGCATGCCGGCCCTCGCGCTCGCCGACAAGGTCATCGGGCGTGCCCAGAAGGTCGGAGTGCTCGACAAGGATGCGATCGAGACGATCCCCATGCAGACCGAAGACGAGCTCGGCGGGTTGCTCCTGGCGATCGTCGCGTCGGCCAAGGCTCGGGGTCTCGACGCGGAGCGCGCCCTCAGGTCGACGCTGCGTGATCTGCAGAGCGAGATCCGCGAGGCAGAGACCTCTGCCCGCGATCAATAGAATCGAACAATGGCTTCTGCAGTAACCCCTCCCCGTGGCATGCGCGATTTCCTCCCCGGCGAGAAGGCCAAGAGGGAGCACGCGCTTGGCGTGATCCGACGCAGTTACTCGGCGCACGGGTTCGACGAGATCGAGACGCCGGTGATGGAAGACATCCAGCGCCTGCACTCGGGCCTGGGTGGAGACAACGAGAAGCTGTCGTTCAGCGTGCTGAGGCGGGGCATCGAGAGAAGCGATCTCGACGCGGCTGCAGAGAGCAACGACGCGCAAGCGCTCGCTGACCTGGGCCTGCGCTTCGACCTCACTGTTCCGCTCGCGCGCTTCTACGCCACTCACCGGGCGGAGCTTCCGGCCGTATTCCGCAGCGTTCAGATCGCGCCTGTTTGGCGCGCCGAGCGTCCGCAGAAGGGTCGCTACCGCCAGTTCATGCAGTGCGACATCGACATCATCGGCGATGCCTCCGCTCTCGCCGAGGTCGAGTTGATCTCCGCGACGCTCTCCACATTGGATGCGCTCGGCCTGCAGGGATCCACGGTGCGCATCAACGATCGCCGGTTGCTCATCGGCATGCTCGAGCTCTTCGGTTTTCCGGCAGATCAGCACGATTTCGTTCTCATCGTCATCGACAAGATCGACAAGATCGGCACCGCGGGAGTCATCGAAGAGTTGCGAAGCAAGACGCCACAGCTGGCCGAGGCGACAGATGCCCTCGAGTCGTTCTTTTTGCGGCCGCAGGATGGCGCCGCGCGCCCGTTCGGGCACGACGCGATCGCGCGTGCGCTGCCCGAGGGCGTCGACTCAGACGTGATCGCCGAGCTCGCGTCGATCGGTGACGCGGTGGATGCCGGACGCATTCGATTCGACCCGTTCCTGGTTCGGGGTATGGGCTATTACACGGGCACTATTTTCGAGATCGCTCACCCCGACTTCGCATTCTCGCTCGGTGGTGGCGGGCGCTACGACGGAATGATCGGCCGATTCCTCGGAACGGATGTTCCCGCCGTCGGATTCTCGATCGGGTTTGAGCGCATCGTCGATCTCGTCGATCTGCCAGATGAGCAGGCGGCAGACTCCGTCGTTGTGCTTCATGACGCCGCGGCACCTGCGGTGCTGATGCAGTCGCTGAAGACCGAGCTGATCGCATCCGGTGCTCGGGTGCGGCTCGAGCGCAAGGCCAAGAACGCCAAGCTTCAGCTCGAGCGACTCGCCGACGCCGGGTTCACCCGCGTGGCGACCGTGCTGCCCGACGTCGAGAGCGTCGCCGACCTGAAATTCCGGGCTCTGGGGCGGTAGACCATAGCTGGGCTATACAATAAATCAAGTGAACAGCGAACTCAGCACAATTCTCGGCGACCTCGTATCGGTCACCCACCGTCTCACCCGCCTTGCCGCGCAGGCCACTGGCGATTCCACGTCTCCTGCCACGTGGCGCACGCTCAGCGTGCTCACCTCTTTCGGCCCGATGCGGCTCGGCGAGCTCGCCAAGCACAGCCGGGTCAGCCAGCCCACCATGACTAAGATCGTTGCGAATCTCAACGAGCTCGAGTGGATCAAGCGCATCGCAGACAGCACCGATGCGCGTGCGTGGCAGATCGCCGTTGCGCCCAAGGGGCAGCGCGCGCTGGCCGACTGGCGCGACCGCCTCGGTTCGGCTCTCGAGCCCCTCTTCGAAGAGCTCGACCCCGACGATGTCGCCGTGCTTCAGCGCACTGTCGACCTTCTGGAATGCAGCATCGCCGTGCGCAGCGAGGTTGTCGCCGCCTGATCGCCCCCTGTAGACCGGCTTCTGTAACGACCCTCGGAGAAATCCGGGGGTCGTTGCGTTATATCAACCAGTTTGCTAAAGTTGATGCAAGTCAACTTTCTCCTCATCGATGAGCGGTGAGGAGTTTTCTCGTTCAGGAGCCCCATGTCCACTCATTCCACCGCCGAGGCCAGAAACGGCGTTGCCGTGCCGGCCCGGCCCGTCATGACTTCGCGGCAGACGCTGCAGGCTCTGTCGGGTCTTCTGCTCGGCATGTTCGTGGCGATGCTCGCCTCGACCGTCGTGTCGAGCTCGTTGCCCAAGATCATCGGCGACCTCAACGGCAATCAGGCCGCCTTCACCTGGGTGGTCACGGCCACCTTGCTCGCCACCACGGTGTCGACGCCCATCTGGGGCAAGCTCGCCGACCTCACGAACCGCAAGCTGCTCATTCAGATCTCGCTCGTCATCTTCACGCTCGGATCGATCCTGGCGGGCTTCTCTCAAGACACGGGAACGCTGATCTTGTTCCGTGTGCTCCAGGGTCTCGGTGCCGGTGGACTGACGGCGCTGGTGCAGGTCGTGATGGCCGACATAATCAGCCCTCGGGAGCGCGGAAAGTACATGGGGCTGCTCGGTGCGGTCATGGCCGTCGCCACCGTCGGTGGTCCGCTGGTCGGAGGCATCGTCACAGACTCGATCGGATGGCGCTGGAACTTCTATATCGCTGTTCCGTTCGCCGTCGCCGCCATCATTGTGCTGCAGTTCACTCTGAAGCTGCCCAAGGTGCGCAAGAAGGTCACCATCGACTACCTGGGCGCAGTCCTGATCGCGGCCGGCGTCTCTCTGCTTCTCATCTGGGTCACGCTCGCGGGCAACAACTTCGAGTGGAACTCGTGGCAGACCTACCTCATGGTGGGCGGCAGCGTTGTGCTGCTCGGCCTCGCCGTGTGGGTCGAACTCACTGTGAAGGAGCCCATCATTCCGATGACTCTCTTCACGAACCGCACGTTCACGCTCGCGGTCGTCGCCAGCATCTCCGTGGGTGTGGCCATGTTCGGCACCAGCGTCTTTCTCGGCCAGTACATGCAACTCGCCCGGGGCGCCACTCCGACCGAGTCCGGACTGCTGACGATCCCGATGATCGGCGGTGTGCTCGTCGCGTCGACCGTCGTTGGGCAGCTGATCAGCCGCACCGGAAAATGGAAGCGATACATGGTTGTGGGGTCGATCCTGCTGACCATCGGCGTTTCGCTCATGTCGACCCTGCGCTACGACACGAGCTACGTTCTCGTCGCCGTCTTTATGTTCATCATGGGCTCCGGCGTCGGCATGGTCATGCAGAATCTGGTTCTCGTCGTGCAGAACTCCGTCGACCCGCGCCAGCTGGGCGTGGCCAGCGCCTCGGTCGCGTTCTTCCGCAGCCTCGGAGGCACCATCGGCGTGTCCGTCATGGGTGCGGTTCTCGGCACTCAGGTTGCTCAATTCGTGAAGGATGGCCTGACCGGGCTCGGTGCGGCGGGCGCCCAAGCGGCGCAAGGCCTGAGTGGGGGAGCCATCCCCAACCTCAGCACCCTTCCGGCTCCGGTGCGTGTGATCGTCGAGTCCGCCTACGGGCACGCGATCGGAGACGTGTTTATGCTGGCCATTCCGCTGGCGATCATCACCGTGATCGCCATCGCCTTCCTGCCGGCCAAGCCGCTGGGAACCAAGACGGCTCTCGAGCAGATGTCGGACAAGCCAGCCGACATGATCGTCGCCGTGAGCGCCGACGAGGTCGCCGCGACGCCCCGCACGGACCCGGTGCAGGTCGTGAAGGCCCGGTAATCTAGTGCCTGTGACAGAACCCACGAACGTCGAGCAAGAGCTGCTGCTCGGCATCGAGGCTGGTATCGCCCAGCTGTTCCGCTCTGGAAAATCGGCCCTGAGGGACTACTCGCACGGGTTTCACCCGGAGCTGCAGCCCACTGGGTTCAATATCCTTCGCATGATCTTCACCTGCGCGCCCGCCCAGGCGAGCGCGATCATCCAGCAGACCGGGCTCGACAAGAGCGCCGTGAGCCGGCAGATCAAGGTGCTGCGAGACCTCGGGCTCGTGGATACCCAGCCCGACCCGCACGACGGCCGCTCGAGTTTCCTTGTTCCTACGCCTCTGGCAGAGGAGCGCATGGAGATTCTGCGCCAGAGGGTGAAGAGCGACTACCGCGACAGACTGGTCGAGTGGACTGCAGACGAACTCGCGACGTTCTCGGCACTTCTCGAGCGGTTCAACGCGAGTGACCCTCGGGCCTGACTCAGCCACGCGCATCCGGCCAGTCGTTAGACTTGCGAGCGGACAGCGGAAGGCGCTCTCCATGCAAACCACCTTGCTCTGATAGAGGAGAAACACCAGTGGCATTGATCGAAGCCGTAGGCGCTCGCGAAATTCTTGATTCCCGCGGAAACCCGACCGTCGAGGTAGAGGTGCTGCTCGAAGACGGCATCGTCTCGCGCGCGGCCGTTCCTTCCGGAGCATCCACCGGTGCATTCGAGGCGTATGAACTGCGCGACGGAGACAAGAGCCGTTACCTCGGCAAGGGCGTGCAGAAGGCCGTCGCCGCCGTCATCGACGAGCTCGGCCCGGCCATCGAGGGCCTCGACGCCACCGACCAGCGCCTTATCGACGCTGAGCTCATCAACGTCGACGGCACCGAGAACAAGAAGCGCGTCGGCGCCAACGCCATCCTCGGCGTCTCGCTCGCCGTGGCCAAGGCCGCTGCCGACTCGGCCGACCTGCCCCTGTTCCGCTACGTCGGAGGGCCGAACGCGCACACGCTGCCCGTTCCGCTGCTCAACATCATCAACGGCGGATCGCACGCCGATAACGACATCGACGTGCAGGAGTTCATGATCGTTCCCCTGGGCGCGGAGTCGTTCTCCGAGGCCCTGCGCTGGGGCGTCGAGACCTACCACTCGCTCAAGTCGCTGCTGCACTCCAAGGGTCTCTCGACCGGCCTCGGCGACGAGGGTGGATTCGCCCCCAATCTGTCGAGCAACCGCGAGGCCCTCGACCTCATCGCCCAGGCGATCCAGAACGCCGGCTTCACTCTCGGCAGCGACATCGCGCTCGCCACCGACGTCGCCGCCAGCGAGTTCTACAAAGACGGCTCGTACCACTTCGAGGGCAAGCAGCTCTCGGCGCTCGAGCTCACGGCGTACTTCGCCGACCTGGCGGCCAACTACCCGCTCGTATCGATCGAAGACCCGCTGCAGGAGGACGACTGGGAGGGCTACCAGCACTTCACCGCCGAGCTGGGCTCGAAGCTGCAGATCGTCGGCGACGACCTGTTCGTCACCAACCCCGTTCGTCTGCAGAAGGGCCTCGACCTCGGCGCCGGCAACTCGATTCTGGTGAAGGTCAACCAGATCGGCACGCTCACCGAGACGCTCGACGCGGTGAGCCTGGCCCAGCGCCACGGCTACACCGCGATTCTGTCGCACCGTTCCGGCGAGACCGAGGACACGACTATCGCCGACCTCGCCGTCGCCACCGACTCTGGCCAGATCAAGACCGGAGCGCCTGCCCGCAGCGAGCGCGTCGCTAAGTACAATCAGCTTCTGAGGATCGAAGAAGAGCTGGGCGACGCTGCGTTCTACGCAGGCCGCACGGCCTTCCCCCGCTTCAAGGGCTAAGGCTCCACCGAACGAAAGGCGCTCGATGCGCAAGCCGACACTGGGCGCGCCCGTCAGGGCCGCTTCGTCGGACGACGCGCCGAAGCCTCGGAATGCGCGTGCCCCCCGGGGTGCGCGCATTCCGCGTTCCCGCGGCACGTCGTCTCAGAAGTACAGCTTTCGAGTCTCGGGTCTCACCTTCGTGATCCTCGGAGTGCTCGTGGTGTTCGTGGTCGTTCTCGCTCCCGGTCTTCGTCTGTATATCGAGCAGAGGCAGCAACTCGCGGCACTGCAGCAGGCTGTGACCGACAAGCAGACCCAGAACGCCCAGCTCGACTCGCAGGTCGCTCGGTGGAGCGACCCGGCTTATATCAAGGCACAGGCCAGAGACAGGCTGTACTTCGTGATGCCCGGCGAGACGAGTTTCCTGGTGATCGACGACCAGGCGCCCACCGCACCGGTCGACAACGCCCCCGTGACCACCGACCTCCAGAACACCAAGGTCGACTGGCTCGGCGCGATCTTCTCCTCCGGAGTCCAGGCCGGACTCAGCATTCAGACGCCCGAAGAACTCCAGAAATCCGGAACCATTCAGTGACGACACCCCCGTTCGACCCGCCCTCCGAGAAAGACGTCGCGACCGTCTCGGCGCAGCTCGGGCGCCCGGCGCGCAACGTGATCGGTATCGCCGCACGCTGCGTCTGCGGGGCGCCGACCGTCGTCGCGACCAAACCCCGGCTCGAAGACGGAACCCCCTTTCCCACTCTCTACTACCTGAGCCACCCCGCCGCGACCGCCGCCATGTCGGCTCTTGAAGCGACCCAGGTGATGGCTGAGTTCCAAGATCTGCTGCCGAACGACGACTCCCTGCGTCAGCAGTACGAGTCGGCGCACGCGTCGTACATCGCCGATCGGGAGGGCATCGAGGTCGTCCCCGAGATCGCGGGCGTCTCCGCCGGCGGCATGCCCGTGCGGGTGAAATGTCTTCACGCCCTCGCGGGGCATGCGCTGGCCGCGGGCCCCGGAGTGAATCCCATCGGCGATCTCGCGCTCGAGCGCGGACGTTGGTCGCCCCTCGTGTGCGAGTGCATCGACTACGAGGCGAGCGCGTGACCCGGCGCCGGGTCGCTCCGCGCCTTCGGGTCGTGGCGGTCTCGGCGGCCCTGGCCACAGGCATCCTCGCCGCGGCTCCAGTCGGCCCTGTGCCCACGGCGCAGGCCGACACGGTGCGCAACGCCGAATACTGGCTCGCAGACTATGGCGTTCAGGCGGCGTGGAACACCACGCGCGGCGCGGGCGTGACTGTCGCCGTGATCGACACCGGCGTCGACGGATCCGTTGCCGACCTGGCGGGCGTCGTCACCGGGGGAACAGACGTGTCCGGCGTGGGCTCGCCCAATGGCCAGACACCGGTCGGCGACGAGAACCAGCACGGAACCATGGTGGGCTCGCTCATCGCGGGCCGCGGTACCGGGGCGAACGACGGTGTCATCGGCGTGGCCCCTGAGGCATCGCTCCTCTCCATAAGCGTTGCCCTGGGCACCGGGGTCGTCGGCACGGATGACCAGATCGCGAACGCGGTGCGCTGGGCGGTAGACAACGGCGCGGATGTGATCAACATGTCACTCACTCGTAACAGCCTCGACTGGCCTACGAGCTGGGACGACGCATTTCTTTACGCTGCTGATCACGACGTGGTCGTCGTGGCTGCGGCGGGCAATCGCGGAAGCGGAACGACCGAGGTCGGAGCACCGGCCACCATTCCTGGTGTACTGACCGTTGCCGGCGTTGATCGTAGCGGTGACGCGAGCTTCGATGCGTCGAGCCAGGGCATCACGATCGCCGTCGCCGCGCCCAGTGAACAGCTGGTGGGGGTCGTCCCCGGGGGCGGCTACGTGAGATGGGCGGGAACGAGCGGGGCCACCCCCCATCGTGTCTGGACTCGTCGCACTCGTTCGCGCGGCGCATCCCGACCTCGACGTGGCCGGCGTCATCAACCGCATCGTCAGCACTGCCACGCCCAAGGGCGATCCTGTTCCCGGTCCTATCTACGGCTACGGCCTCATCAATGCCGAGGCCGCGGTCACCGCCGACGTTCCGCCGGTGACCGCGAATCCAATGGGATCGCTCAAAGACTGGGTTGCAACATATAGGCCGTCACCGGATGCCTCGGGCGCGGGCCCGAAACCGATCGCGGCACCCGAGACCGACGACCCGGCGAAGACCGCTCAGCCGACGGCATCCTGGTGGCCGAGCGTTGCTAAGCTGACGATGAACGGAATTCCCATCGCAGTGATCTCCGTGTTCCTGATGCTTCTCGCGATGATCGTCACAGCAGCAGTGGTGCATGTTCGGCGCGTGCGGCGCAGGGAGTAGATTAACTACAACACCTTCCCCCTAGGAGAGCTTTCACTGTGCCCAAAATCTTGATCGTCGGCGGCGGTTACGCCGGTTTCTACACCGCATGGAAACTCGAGAAATGGCTCCGGCCCGGCGAGGCCGAGGTCACCGTGGTCGACCCGCTTCCCTACATGACCTACCAGCCGTTCCTTCCTGAGGTCGCCGCCGGTTCCATCGAGCCCCGCCACGCGATCGTACCGCTGCGCCGCCACCTCAAGAAGACCGCCATCGTGGCCGCGAAAGTCACCGGAATCGACCACGCGTCGAAGACCGCGACGATCACGCCGAACATCGGTGAGCCCTACGAGTTCGCCTACGACCAGATCGTCGTCACCGCCGGTTCCGTCTCGCGCACGTTCCCGATTCCGGGTGTCGCCGACGAGGCCATCGGCCTCAAGACCATCGAAGAGGCCGTCGCCATCCGCGACCGCATCCTGACCAACATGGACAAGGCGGCAGGCCTGCCTGCCGGCCCCGAGCGCGACCGACTGCTGACCGTCGTCGTCGTCGGCGGCGGCTTCGCCGGCATCGAGATCTTCGCCGAACTGCGCTCGTTCGTGAGCGGTCTGCTGAAGCAGTACCCCGAGATCAAGTTCGAAGACACGCACTTCCACCTCATCGAGGCCATGGGCCGCATCATGCCCGAGGTCTCGCTGCCCACCAGTCTCTGGGTCATCAAGAACCTGGCCGAGCGGGGCGCCGAGATCCACCTCGACACCCAGCTGAAATCGGCTGTCGGCGGTGTCATCGAGCTGTCGACCGGCGAGAGCTTCGAGTCCGACACCATCATCTGGACCGCCGGCGTTATGGCGAGCCCGATGCTCAAGGGCACCGACCTTCCCATCGAAGAGCGCGGCCGTCTGCAGGTTCGCCCCGACCTTCGTGTCGGCACCGCCGACGAGATCGTGGCCGACGCCTGGGGCGCCGGAGACGTGTCCGCCGTTCCCGACCTCTCGGGCGGTGGCGTCGGCGGGTTCTGCGTGCCGAACGCCCAGCACGCCGTTCGCCAGGGTCGACTGATGGCCAAGAACATCGTCGCTGAGCTGCGCGGCGAGAAGCTCGTGGAGTACAACCACAAGAACCAGGGAGCCGTCGCGGGCCTCGGCCTTGGAGTTGGAGCTTTCCAGTCGGGCAAGATCGCGGTCAAGGGCCTTCCTGCCTGGTTCATGCACCGTGGCTACCACGGTCTCGCGATGCCCACATGGGAGCGCAAGTACCGCGTGATCTGGAACTGGGTTCTTAACTTCCTCCTGGGCCGCGACATCGCATCGCTCGAGGCGCGGGTCACCCCGCGTGCTGCCTTCGAGGCGTTCGCGTCGCGTCCTCGCCCCGCGGCCGACGCACCGGCCCCGGCACCGACCGAGCCGGCCCCCGCTGCAAAGAAGCCGGCCGCGAAGCGCGCCCCCGCCAAGAAGGCGCCCGAGAAGAGCCTGCCCTCGCCCGAGGGTGCTCCGGTCGTGGTCGGCGGAGACCCGGCAGACACCAAGTAGTCGTCTCATCTCGAAGCGCCCGTTCCCACGAGGGATCGGGCGCTTCGTTGTTAGCGAGATGTTTTGTCGGAGTCGTTCATCGACTCGGCGTGCATGGTTTTGCCGCGAGCGATGGTCTCGTCGTCGTCGGCGAGAATTCCGACCGTCTCGGTCAGCCGACCCGCGATCGACTGGGCGGCATCCGCTGGCGCTTTCTCGTCTTCGTCGTCGGGAATGTCGTCGGCCGAAAGATCGTAGGTGCGCAGCGTGTCGTCGTCTGTTCCCGGATGTTCGGCGAACGCCACGCAGAGACGCGCCACCTCCTCGGCGTGCGCGTGCATGACCGAATGCGCGGAGTCCGGCATCTCCCAGCTGCGCGAGTGGGGCAGGAGTCGTCCAACGCGGGTGACCCAGTCTCGTGGCGCGACCGCGTCATGCTCGCCGCGGATCACCAGCGTGTTCGCCTGAATCAGGGGCAGCCGTTCTTCGAGGGGAAAGCTGATCATGCGCGGCAGCACCCGGAAGAACCACTTGAAGCCGCAGAGCAGGTAGGAACTGACGGCCAAGAACTTGACCCGCCCGGGTTCGTGCCAGGCGGACTGCAGAAAGCGCACGGCCTGCGCGGGGATGCGCCGCTCCGCCGGGTCGACCACGGGGCCGATCAGCACCAGCGTCGTGATCTCGGGCCGACGCGATGCGAGGTCGCTGACGATCTGAGTGCCCATGGAATGGCCGACGACGATCGGATCGACGAGCCCGAATTCGTCGATGACCCGACCAACCAGATCGGCATAGCCCCGGATGCTCAGGGCCGAACGCGGATGCGGAACGCCCGCGAATCCCGGCAGATCGAGCGCGTGCACGGGTCCGAATCGATTGAGGTTCGGCGCCAGACGTTCGAAGTAGTTGCTCGACACCCCGATTCCGGGAACGAGTACGAACGGCCGGTCGCCGGTCTTGCCGATGGTGCTGACGCGCACATAGAGGTCTCCGTCGTAGACCCGATCGACCGTGACCTCGGTGGAGGAATTCGTCTGAGGTTCATACCGGCGCGACGCACTCATTATTAGAGGGTACTAAGGAGTGATCGATAGAGTGCTGCCAGTGTGTGCAAGGGAGAGACGATGACGACAGGGCACGAGCGGGAGTTCCAGCGGCGACTGGATGCTGAGTTTCCTCGACTCGAATCTCTCTTCACCCGCATCTACGGCGACTCGCCTGTGGTCGCCGAGCATCTCGCATCCCTCGTTCGTGAGCTGACCGAGTCGTGGCAGGCGCGCCCGGCCGATCTGCGTCGGCTCGACGAGAAGCGCGACGCCGAACCCGACTGGTTTCTGTCGAACCGCATGCTGGGAGGCGTTTGCTATGTCGATCTGTATGCCGGGGATCTCTCGGGAATCCGCGATCGCATCCCGTATTTCGTCGAGCTCGGCCTCACCTATCTGCACCTGATGCCCCTGTTCCTCGCGCCGAGCGAGAACTCCGATGGCGGCTATGCAGTATCGAGCTATCGGCAGGTCAATCCGTCGCTCGGCACCATGCGGCAGCTCACCGAGCTCGCGGCCGAGCTGCGCAGCCACGGCATCTCGCTGGTGATCGACTTCATCTTCAATCACACCTCGAACGAGCACGAGTGGGCGCAGAAGGCGCTCGCCCGCGATCCGCACTACGAGGACTTCTACTGGATCTTCCCCGACCGCGAGATGCCGGATGCGTACGAGCAGACGGTGCGCGAGATCTTCCCCGATGACCATCCCGGATCGTTCGTGCAGATTCACGACGGCCGATGGGTCTGGGCGACGTTCCACTCGTTCCAGTGGGATCTGAACTACTCGAACCCCGCGGTCTTCCGCGCGATGGCAGGGGAGCTGCTCTTTCTGGCGAACGCCGGTGTCGACGTGGTGCGTATGGATGCCGTGGCCTTCATCTGGAAGAAGCTGGGCACCACCAGCGAGAACCTGCCCGAGGCGCATCTGCTGCTGCAGGCGTTCAACGCCGTGTGCCGCATTGCCGCTCCTTCGCTGCTGTTCAAATCCGAGGCAATCGTGCACCCCGACGAGGTCGCTCAGTACATCTCTGTCGAGGAGTGCCAGCTCAGCTACAACCCTCTGCAGATGGCGCTTATCTGGAACTCGCTCGCGACCCGTGAGGTGGGTCTTCTGTCGCAGGCGCTCGAGCGCCGGCACGCCATCGCTCCGGGAACCGCGTGGGTGAACTACGTACGCAGCCACGACGACATCGGTTGGACCTTCGCCGACGAGGACGCCCGCGAGCTAGGCATCGACGGCTTCGACCACCGCCGCTTTCTCAACGCGTTCTACGTCAATCGTTTCGACGGCAGCTTCGCGCGCGGGGTCGCGTTTCAGGAGAACCCGAAGACCGGGGATGCGCGTGTGTCGGGCACAACGGCATCCCTCGCCGGGCTCGAGGCGGGCGACCCTGAGGCGATCTATCGCATCGTGCTGGCGCACTCGATCGTTCTGAGCACGGGCGGAATCCCGCTGCTCTACCTCGGAGACGAGGTGGGGCAGCTGAACGACTACGGCCAGCTCGACGTGCCCGGCCAAGCCGATGACAGCCGGTGGGTTGGTCGGCCCCGTTACCCCGCCTCGCGCTATGCCTCACGATTGGATGCGACGACGGATGCCGGGGGCATCTTCATGAGGCTGCGTCACCTGATCGCCGTGCGGCAGGCCACGCCGGAGTTCGCCGGGGGAGACCTCACGATCTTCCACAGCAACAACCCGCATGTGCTGGGCTATCAGCGCACGGGGACCTTCTATGGGGTGCCGTCGACGGTCGTGGTGCTCGCGAACTTCTCAGACATCGCGCAGACGGTCACGCAGGAGACCCTCGCGGGGCTGCCGCCGACTGCTGACGACTTGGTCACGGCCAGCACCGTCGATCTGTGGACCGATCTCGTGCTGGAGCCGCACCAGTTCCTCTGGCTGCGCCTCTGACGCCTGCGCCGGGCACCCCCGCAGCCCGAATCTCGATCGGACTACTGCGGGGGCAACGTAATTGTGATCTTTCCGGAGGAGAGGTCTCGGTCACCGGGTGTTGGCGCTGGGGCGGGCAACTCTAGCTGCGCCTCCCAGATCTGGTGTGCTTGATAGGCCCCGGGATGAAATATCTCGTCGAAGCTGCCGATCACGCCTGATTTGACGCTCTGGCGTTGTCGTTTCTTCTCGCCCTTGACGAGCCACGGGATCGAGAGGAACCAGATCGCGACGGGTGCGCCTATCAGGCAGGCGATGACGAGAATGAGGATGGAGTTTTCGTCCATTTCGTCAGTCTAAGACGCTCAACGTGTTTCCCACAGAGCGTGGACACCAAGCTTGGCGACGCCGCTCAGCGCCTGTCGAGTCGCGCCACTCCGATCTTCGAGTCGGCCATGCCGTAGAAGACGAAGCGCTGGCCGTCGATCGTCTCGATCGCCGTGGGGAAGACAACGTTCGGCACGATGCCGCTGCGCTCGTCCTCCGTCTCTGCGAAGAGCAGAGGCTCCGGGCTGCGCGCGATCACCTTCGTGGGGTCGTCGCCGTCGAGGATCATGCCGCCCGCGGCGTAGTTGACCTTCTGCTGCTGGGCGAAGGCGCTGTTGATCACGCCGGTCACGCCGTGGTGCAGGATGAGCCAGCCCTCATCGACCCGAACGGGCGGAGGGCCTCCGCCGATTTTGACGGCCTCGAAGGGAAACTCTGGGCCGGCCAGGAAGCGGTGCTGCCCCCACCGCACGAGTGTGCGCGGGTCTGCCAATACCTCGGCCAACGGGATGAAGCTGATCCAGATGCTCTGCCGATCGTCGGGCACGCTCTTCGGCACGCGGATTCCCTCTCCCGGCTTGGTCTCTCCGAGATCCCACATCGGGCGATGCAGCACGGCGAGGCTCTCCGTGCCGTCGGGAGCGGTCACCGGCTCAGGGAAGAAGACCGTGTCCTTATTGTGAAAGAGGTTCAGGTCCACATCGAGGGAGTCGTCGTAGTCGAAGAGCGCAGGCCCCAGGCGAGTCCATTCGCGAAGATCCGCCGAGGTCGCGATCGCGGTGCGGGGGCCGAGCGGCCCGTACGCGACGTAGGTCATCACGTGCAGTCCGAGGGCGGGGATGAAGGTCACCCGCGGGTCCTCGACGCCGGCGTTGTGGGCGCCGCGCTCCCAGCCGCGATCGGGCTCGAGCACGACGCCCTCGCGCTCGACGCCGACGGGCACACCGTTCTCGATCACCACGCGGGCGAGGCCCACGCGGCTCACATTGCCGGTCGCCACGAGACGCGGAAGCAGATGCAGCGCTCCATCGGGAGTGTGTCCGCTGCCGGGATTGAGGACTCCCTCGGCTTCGAGATCGTTGCCTTGCTCGGGCGTCATGATGACGCCGACCCGGGTGAGCTCGTAGGGGAACGGGGTGCTGGTGTGCATGGTCATCCTTTCACTCCCGAGCCGATGTCGGTCGAGATGAAGTAGCGCTGGAACACGATGAACAGAACGACGACGGGCCCCGCGAGCACGGCGGCACCCGCGAGGGTGGCGCCGAACGGATTGGCGGCCGTGGCGGCGACGTTCGAGATGTAGTTGGCGAGCGAGACGGCGAGTGGCTGGAGACCGGCCTCCTTCGTGATCAGGAACGGCCAGAGGAACTCGTTCCACGGGCCGATGAAGGTGAGCAGCACAACCGTGATGAGGGCCGGGCGCACGAGGGGAAGAGCGATGCGGCGCAGCACGGCGAATTCGCCGGCCCCGTCGATGCGAGCCGCTTCGAAGAGTTCTTTCGGCAGCTGCAGGAAGTACTGCCGGAAGATGATCACCGCCGTCGAATTGATGGCGAACGGCAGGATCATGCCCAGGTAGTTGTCGCTCAGCCCGTAGTCGCGAGCGATCAGAACGTAGAGCGGCACCATCAGGAGCTGGAACGGTACCACCTGCACGAGCAGCGCCAGCGCGAACGTCACGCCGCGGCCACGCCACTGCAGCACCGCCAGCGCGTAGCCGACAAGCACACCGAAGACGAGGGTGCCGAGCAGAACTCCGCCGGTGAAGATGCCCGAGTTGAGCAGCCCCTGGAAGAGATTGATGCGGTCGTTGATGGCGGTGTAGTTCTCGCCCGTGATGTTCGCCGGATTCGGGAATGCGCCCGCGATCGTGGGGTCGGGAGCGGTCTGCAGCGATCCGATGATCATGTAGTAGAACGGGAACAGGAACGCGACCGCGCCGATGAAGAGCACGACGCCCCGGAGGATCTTCTGGAATCTCGACATCAGTCTCGTCCTCCCGCGAAGCGGTTCTGCAACAGTGCGATCACAAGCACCAGAATGACGAGCACAACGCCGATGGCCGCGGCGACATCGGGTTGGCCCTGTTGCAGACCCTTCTGGTACATGATGAGCACGGGTGAGGCCGAGGCCCCGTCCGGCCCGCCGCCGCCGGTCAGCAGATACGGCTCGGTGAAGAGATTCGCACCCGTCACGGTCGAGACGAGCAGCACGAGCACGGTGGCCGGACGAACGCCCGGCACGGTCACCGAGAAGAAACTTCGGATGGGGCCCGCGCCGTCGGTCGATGCCGACTCGTAGAGCTCTTTGGGAATGCCCTGAAGAGCCGCGAGGTAGAGCAGGATGTAGAAGCCGAGCTGCTTCCACGTGACGAAGAACGCGATCGTGGGCATCGCCCAGGTCGAGTTGATCAGCCACGATGGATCGGGGGCGAGTGGCCCTAGCACCGTGTTCACGAGGCCGTCGCCGTTGAACAGGAACAGCCAGATCGCCACGACCGCGACGCTCGCGGTGACGTAGGGCACGTAGTAGGCGACCCGAAGGAACGTGCGGAAATGCACGATGCGGTTCAGGCCCGAGGCCAGCAGGAGTGACAGCACCACGGTCAGCGGAACGTTGATGAGCAGAAAGATGCCCACGTTGCCGAACGAGCGGATGACCGCTGGATCCTGGAACGCCGTCAGATAGTTGGTCAGGCCCACGAACGGCCGATCCGCCTCAAAGCCAGGGGCCGTGAAGAAGAAGTCGTGGAACGAGATCCAGACGGAGTAGATGAGCGGATAGGCGAACACCGCGATCACGAACACCAGGTAGGGGGCGCTGAACAGCAGTCCGAGCGGGTTGCGGCCCAGGATGCGTCGGGTGCGGCTGACAGGGCGGGGCGGGTTCTCGATGAGTGTGGTCATGATCGTCTCCCTTATGGCTGCTTCGCGATTTCGTCGATCTTGGCCGCCGCATCCGCCAGCGCCTGACTCACGTCTTTGCCGCCGAAGATCACCGATTGCGACCACTCGTCACGGAACGCCTGGAGCATCTGCACCGTGTTGGCGCCGGCGGGAACGTCGACGGTTCGGGCGGCCTGGTCGCCGAATTCGGCATAGGCGGGGTTGGCCGCGAAGTAGTCGGGGAAGGTGTCGAGGAGATTCGCGCGCAACGGCATCTGCCCGGTGGTCTCAAGCAGCTTCTGGTCCTGCTCGAGGCTGGTCGAGAACTTCGCAACGTCCCACGCCGTTCCCTGGTTCACGCACGCGGTGTAGAAACCGATGTTCTTCGCGTCGCTGAACGTGTATGTCTCGTCGGCCGGGATGCCGTCCTTGGTAGGGACCGGCACGGAGCCCCAGTTCACGCCGTCGTAGACCGACACCGCCCACGGACCAACGATCGCCATGGCCGCCTTGCCGTCGGCGAACGCGTCGCCCGTGTACTTCTCCTGCCCGGCGAGTCCCTCGGCGTAGAGTGTCGACCAGAATTCGCCGACGTCGTCGCCGGCCTTGTCGTCAAAGGTCGCCTTGCCATCCTCCACGACCAGCTTCCCGCCGGTCTGCGCGGCGTACAGGGGGTAGAAGTCGAATTGCATCTGGAAGAACTCGCTCGTCGGCGCCGGCCAGATCGCGAAGTCGGCGCCGCCCTTCTCGACGACGGTCTTTGCTGCGGCGAGGAAGCCGGCATAGGTCGACAGCTGGGGATCGTCGGGATCGAGCCCGGCCTTTTTGAAGATGTCCTTGTTGTAGAAGATCACAACGGGGTTCGACTTCCATGGGATCTGGAAGTAGTCGCCGTGGGCGTTCTGATACTGCGTCGACAGCGCACCGGACCGCTGCTCGATGTACTCCGCGCCGTCCGGCAGTGACGAGATGTCGATGAGCCCGCCCGCCTTCTCGAACTGGCCGACCGCGCTCGGGGCGGTGTTGTAGATCAGGCACGGTGCGTTTCCTGCCGTGATGGCCGCGCCGATGACCTCCTCGCTCGACCTGCCCGCGGGGATCTCCTGACCGGTGACCTTCTCGTCGGGATGCTCGGCGTTCCACGCCTCGACCATCTGCTTGCCCCACGCAACTTCTTGTTCGTTGTTCGAGTACCAGATCGTGATGGGCCCGTGTTTGTCGGGCGAACCGCCCGAGCCTGCCCGTGAACACGCCGTCAGCGCCAACGCCGCGACGATCAGCGCGGCCGCGGCCACAGCTTGTCTCTTCTTCATCGATGTCTCCTGTCTGCGGTCGGCTCCGACGGCGCCGTCGCCGTGGATGCCCTGACCACCAGCTGTGCGGGCGGCAGCTCGATGTCGGCCACCTCTTCGCCCTCGACCAGCCGAAGCAGGGCGTCGGCGGCCGTGAATCCCCAGCCCCGCGCATCCGTCGCCACCGTCGTGAGCGCTGGTTCGATGTATCGACCGATCGCCGAGTCGTCGAAGCCGACGATCGACAGGTCTCGCGGAACGTCGAGACCGGCGCGTCGGGCGACTCCGAGACCAGCGATCGCCATCGCGTCGTTGGCGTAGACGATCGCGGTCGGCCTCTTGGCACGATCGAGCAGCTCCGCCGTTGCGCGCGCTCCATCGGCGGCGCTGAAGTCGGTCTCGATGACAGTCGGAGTCGCGAGGTTCGACGACGCGATGGCGTGCAGGAACGATGCCTTGCGTCGGGCGGCGTGCAGCAGACGGTCCGGGCCCGCGACGTGGGCGATGCGTGTGTGGCCCAGGCCGACGAGGTGCCGCACGGCGTCGTGGATGGCCGGGGCGTCGTCGAGGGTGACAGCGGGAATGGCGCTGGCGTCGACGTCGGTGCGGCCCAGCGAGATCGCACGCAGGCCGATCTCGCGGAGGAGGGGAACGCGCGAATCGGCAGATCTGAGGTCGGTGAGGATCACGCCGTCGACGCGGCGCTCGGCCGCCAGCCGGCGGTAGGTGGCCTCTTCGAGGTGCTCGTCGCCCACTACGCTCAGAACGAGCGATTGGCCGCGAGGGGCCAGCACCTGTTCGACGCCCGAGATAAAGGAGGGGAAGAAGGAGTCGTCTGCGATGATCTCGGGATCGCGCGCGATCACGAGTCCCACGGCGAATGACACGTTGGAGCTGAGCGAGCGTGCCCGCACGCTGGGGGACCAGCCGAGTTCGTCGGCCACGGCGAGAATGCGCGCGCGGCTCTCGGGGGAGACCCCAGGGCGATCGTTGAGCGCGAACGACACGAGGCCCTTGCTGACCCCGGCGGCGCGGGCCACGTCGGCGATCGTCGGGCGGGATGCCTTCATCGCGATCTCCTCATCGAGTCGGTGGCCCGGCTTACTCGAAGACTAAACCGGTTTAGAGACAAGCTAGACCTGTTCGGCGCCCCGGTCAAGGGAGGGTTCGGTAGTCTCGAGGGTGCGCGGGCCCCCATAGCCCAATCGGCAGAGGCAGACGACTTAAAATCGTTTCAGTCAGGGTTCGAGTCCCTGTGGGGGTACATTTGCCGGTCAGCGCGCATCGGCTATCTGGCGGGGATCTGGCTGCCAATGTTGCGGAGGGTGAGGCGTCTCGTATTCCTAGGGTTACGAGACACCAAGGATGCGATGTCGGGATCGATCAGTCGAGGCAGCCTCGATGCTGAAGGTATGTTGCTCATGTGACCCTCTTTGACCGAGTGCGCCTTGCTCTGCTCAAGGGTGAGGACCACCGCCTCCATAATCAGATTGCCGGGGGCTATGCGAAGGGCAAGTACGAAGCAAAGGCGCGAAGGCGTCAGCAGGAAGTCCGTCGTGAGATTCGACGGCTCGAGAGTAGTTAGGCTCCTCCAATCGTCAGAGCTGGTTCGGTAGGACGTATTTCATTCCGACTCCGGACGCCGCGATTCAGCGCACGAAACGGATTCGATCGGAACCCCGAAATGGCCCTCGTGAACTTCGCCCTTACTTGGTCAGGCGTCGCCAACGTCGATCTGTAACCAACTGCCCGTTTACGAGGTCTGCGAGATATTTGCGCGCTGATACCTCGTGGTCGCGCAGAGGCTCTGCCTCTCGGGCGTCGATGCTGTACGGGCCCGCTTCTTGGGCCGTGTAGGCGAACACATCAAGTTTGTATTCGAATGATTCCAGCGCTTCCTGCCAGGTTGCGAAAGCTGTCGCAACTTCGGCTGATGCGTATGCGCTCACGAGAGCACGCGCTCTGACGCGGGCTGTTCGATCAGGCTTGTCGGTTCTTCGATGTGGCATGTCCGTCACGTAATCGTCTACGTCGGAGTCGGCGCAAAGCATGACCGTGGCGACAGGTCGGCCGTCGGAAAAGACGAACGACGGCAGACGGCCTGCAGGAATTGCAGCTGACCTATTCGCCGTGCCCGAGAGGACGTGCCGGCCTCGCTTGGGGGAGTGGGCGGCGCTGATCAACCGCGACAGGCCAGCCCAGCCGGCCCCGTCGTTCCGGCCGTGAGCAAGCACCGTGATACTCGACGAGCGGGCGTCCGTCGTGGCGTCGTCCACCTGCAGTTCGACGCCCACAATGGGGTTTACGGCCGAGTCGATGCACTGCCGGATGTGTCTGACGGCCCCATAGAGGCCGTCTCGGTCTGTGATTGCCGCAGACTGAGCGCCCGCCGCGGCTGCGAGATCGACGAGCTCTGCAGGGCCACCGGTGCCATGGTGAACCGAGAACGACGACGCCACATGCAAATGTGTGAACGTCACCGCGGAGACACCTCATCCAGAGCCCAGCCGCACTCACCTCGGCAGACGTCGACCAGCAGGACCGCACCCGAAATGCTCTGCACCTCGACCCGGTACACCAGGGGCTCGAGCAACCCAGCCGAGGAGCCCCTCGGGGCGCGAACCGACTCAGCCCACCAGGAATTCCGAGCGATCCACCGCTGCGGCTTACGGATCACCACGAAAGTCTCGCCGCCCCACACAAGCGACGTCGGGCTGCCGTCACCGGTCGTCGCTACAACCACCAACGCCACCGCACCCACCGCCTTAATCGAACGTGTGTTCGAATCTAGGTCAGGACCCCCGACACTACAATCTGAAACGGCGTGTCGGATGGGCAATCAATTCGGACTGATCCTCGGATTGCTCGTCACTGAGAGAGGGTGGCTTTTTCAATCGTCGTCCACCAAGAGATCTCCACTGCTTGAGTCAGTGAGATCGACATGCAAAAACGGGGAGGCATCCGAGGTTAGAAACCCGGATGCCTCCCCGCCCGCTGCGTACTTACTTGTTGCGCTTAGGTGCGTGAGCATGTCGATGCGTTCTCATTTAGGGCTGAAACGCTTTGGAATTTGCACGGTTGTAGTTTGACAATCGCTTTTGCCGGGCAGGGAACCTTTCCACGAGGTACTCCCCACTGCCCTGGGTCAGTGTGTCGGTATCCTCGCGATCGTGACCGGCAGAGTCGTTCAAGTCGTTGGTTCCAGAGCTGCCCGATCGTGCGAATCAGAGCGTCCAGCAGGAACCGACAAAGCGACCTGCTTTAGGCCGCCGAGATCAGGTATTCAGACTGAGTTTCGTTCGCTATTTAGTGAGCATTATGTATCTTCTTGAAAGTAGTTGACGTAGGTGGGCGAATTCGCGGAAGGTGGCTTCCATAACAAACACTGAGCGCAAGGAGGCGATCGTTGTGAAGAGGAAAATACTGGTCACTATGGCAGCGGGGAGCGTGTTGATCTTCGGCCTGGCTACGCCCGCGGCGGCGGCACCAATATCTCAGGCGTCGGGAGAAGAAGTTGGCATGGCTTCATGTGCTTCAGAGGCGCGGCAAGTGGTATCAGGAGAAGGTGTCGAGCCGACTGCCGGTTACGACTACGCGTGTGTCGCTGGATCGGTGACCGTTACCGTCGACCCTGGTACTCAGAATGAACGCAGGCTCACCAACGGCGAGACCGCGGCCACTGACCAGGAACCGTCGGAGGCGCAGCGCGCCGTCGGCCTAAATTGTGACCCGGCGACACCACCAAATCGTCGCGTCGTCTCTGAACTGGATGCGTTTGCTCAATTTTGTATTTTCTACGGACAAGTTGATCACCCTCAAAATGGAACCTGGACAAGAAGCATCTGGGTCACATGGCACCAGTATCCCGGTTGGAATTCGGCACAAAGTCAGATAAACACCCAATCCAACGAGGGTGCGCCTGAACTTTCCGGCACCGTGTCCTCGCGTCGTCAAAATGGAATTTTCCCACCAACGGTGATTTCGTCTTCTCTTTGGAGTAACAACGGCAACATGACCACAACTGGGTGGGTGGTCGGGGGGCTTACAACGGGCGGTTCACACTCGCTGGCCATAAACGACATGAACGTGACAGATTTTTCGAAGGGGTTCAGCCTGGGCCTTGACGACGAGATCTCCAGCCTACGATTTACTTGCGACAGCGAATTAGAGCGGTGCTTCTACCCGAACAGTCAAGAGGCGCCACTATAAGCGCTCGCTTCAGTTCGGCTCGATATCTTCGTAGCGACATGCTTCTGTCGGGGTATCGAGCCGAACGGCGAGACCGCGCACGGTGTCGATAGTCAGAGTTCCTTGCACTGCTGCATCCGCAGAATGTTCAAGCGTGAGGACGATAAATTCGTCATCTCTAATTCCGTCGACGATCGTGTAAGCGTCGTTCTTGCGCCCCCAGATGCTGAGCGCAAGGGGAAAGGCAAGACGCACCGGTAGGGGTTCGAAGGTGAGGAAGTCCACGCTGTACTCAGTGAGCTCACCGCCGACGACGAGGCGTCGTGATTCGCCGTCAAATTCGTCCAGCCGTCCTGACGACGAGTCAACGAGACTGTAGGACAGCTTGCGTGGACGTGCGTCAAGTGTCGACTCCCGCTCCGCTTCGAATCCGTTCCGGTGGATAGCACGCGCGGTGAAGTTCGGGCGCGTCCTCCAGGACATCAGGATAGATATGGCGTCGACAATGACACCGACTTCATTTGTTGAGGTTCGCTGGTTCATGCTTCCCGGTCGATCTGTGTGCGACGAATTAAGTGCGCGGCCTCGGAAGAGGACGGCGGTTGTGGTGCTTACTTTCCACGAGCACGGATGCTTTACCACAGTACACAGGCAACATGATCCGCCTCGATAACCGATCCTCCATCGAACTACTAACAGCGCCATTGATATACCCCGCCTAACTGGCGTCTTCTTTCACGCGACGACATGGTCCACTGGAAGAAGGAGGTGCCCCACATGGCTGGATTCGACGTCGTAACAACGTGGCCTGAGTTATTCAAAGATCTCGATGATGGACAGCAAGAAACCGTCCGTCAAGTCTTCGCGACGGAGCATGTGTCTGGCTGGGAGCCAGATCGCGCCGCTGTTGCTGATCTTGTCGCCTTCACTCTCGGTCACATCGACTTCGACGCATATCTGAGCCGCTCTGCCGACCGCGCGGCCGTCGAACTTGCAAGCTGATCCGGCGCGATCCGGGCCCAGACAGCGGGCCGATCATAGGTCCGTTTGGTTCCAGATCTGGCGGACCGGGCGTTAATTCATTGCTGTTCGTTGAGGCCCCCAGAAGGTGTTGTCACGAAGCTGATGGCCCGAGGCACCACTACCCCGGGATTCGGTGCTCATGCTAGCGGCCCTCCGTCGGCGTCTCGGACGGGATCGTTCGACGAGAAACTGGCACGGGCGCGCTGCGATGGTGCGCTATCGAGGGCGACGCGTCTGGGTCTCAGTAGCGTGTGGTGGCCATTCCGACAGTGTCCGTGAGGGGATCTAACGGGCACCTGCGTGGCACTTCCTGAGTGTTCGCGTGTCTCGTAACCTAAGTGCCTCGAAACACATGCGATTCAAGACAGTTCCGATAGCCACCGCGGCACCCAGCGATCACAGGACATCGCCACCCACCGTTCATGTCCGCGCACTCTGACTTTGGAAAGACGAAGATCGCTGAGCGTTCGTTGTGCTGGCTAGAACATGCCGGTGGTCGGGTTGTTGTCTTTGGTCGGAATGTAGGCCGGTTGCGGTGCCGGTGCCAGGCGCCTTTCGGTGCGTCTTTGAGCCCTGGCCGCTTCTCGTTGTGCAGCCTCGTCTGACAGCTGGTCGACGGGGAGCTGATCGCGCAGGGCTGCCTCGAGGCGAAGCTGCTCGAGCTTGGCCTTGCGGGCTTCGATATTGGCGATCGCGGAGCGGTTGGTGCTCTGGTCCTCGGGATCATAGAATCCGGCCGTGCGATTGGCGATGCTCAGGTTTCTGGCGAGGCTCGCTTCGGTGGCTGCGATCTTCCCTGCGAGGTCTCGCTCGTGGCCGAACGGTCGGGCGAAGCGATCGGTCCAGGCTGCAACCGTTCGGTCGGCAGGCTTCGCGGCCACGGACACCTCGTGCTCAACTGCCACTTTCGACTCCTCGAGTGTGTTCTCAATGCGCCCACGCACGATCGCCTCAGCGAGCTCCACGCGAGCTTTCTCGTCGCTCGAGGCGGCGACGACAACCTCGTTGGCGCGCTTGCCTCGAGTCATACCGACGTAGAGGCCGGCGCCGGTCACACCAGGCCCGGTGATCGCGACGTCGACGGTCGTGCCCTGGATGCCGTGAGCGGTCGACGCGTACGCGAGATGAGCGGAGTCCGCCAGGTACTCGGCGTCGAGCGTGACGACCTCGTTGCCCAGCTCGCCCTCTCTCATAGCCCGGATCGATCCATCACGCTTGACGGAGAGGATCGTCCAGTCGTCACGGTTGGCCACGCCGGCTTCGCGATCGTTCTTCCTGGTCTGGATCCGGTCACCGACCATGAGGTGCTGGTCGTGCTGGCCGAGCGCCGCGCGACCTAACTCGAGCTGACCCCGCTCGATACGGAGGCGCTGGATCTCGTCGTTGATCGCCTGAGCTTCTTCGTTGGTCGACGTCGTGATCGCGATCGACTGCCCGAGACCGTGAGCGGTGAACCACCGGTCGACCAGAGTGTCACGGGCGGCCCGGTCATCGTCCACTCGCACGATGAGGTTGCGCTCGGCGAGCTCGTCAACCACGGCGGTCGCGTCGACGAGATCCTTCGGGTCACGCAGACGCAGGGAGAGCGCCGCGTACTCGACATCCGAGTTGCCGGCCGCCGTCCGGAACCGGTGAACGGCGGACAGCTCAGCGGTCGCCGGGGCGAGGCGGTGAGCGAGAGCCATGGCACCCGAGTGACCGACCGGGTTGAGCTGGAGGTGGTCACCGACCATGGCGATACCGGCACCCGTGGACGCAGCAACATGGGCGACGGCGCGCGCCGTGTAGAGATCCATCATCCCGGCTTCGTCGACCACGATCCGGTCACCCGGGCGCAGAACGGACTCCTCCGGGACACCGCGGTAGATCGCCCCGGTGGTCGGGTCGGTGTCGCCCGGGTTCAGCTTCGTCCACTGCTCGCCCTCGGCCGTTGTCTGCCACCGCCACCCGTATGCACGGATCAGAGCGTGAACGCTCGACGAGTCACCACCGATCGCCTCGCCGGCCACGTTGGCCGCCTTCTTCGACGGAGCGACGACCAGCAGCCGCCGGCCCTGCTCGTCGAGTGACCGCTTCACGACCTGGACGATGGTCGTCTTGCCCGTTCCTGCAGGACCGGTCACGGTCACCAGGCCGGCCTGACCAGCAATGAGCTGCGCCGCTTTGAGCTGACCGGCGTCCAGCGGGTTCTCGCTCACCCGGGCGGCGATCGCTCCCACCACGTCGACCGGAACCTCGGGACCATCGACAGCCAAGCCAGCAAGCTCGGCCTCGAGGTCGAGCTTGACCTGCACGGTCGCGGTTGAGCGGAGCGACTTCACATGAGCGGGCACATACTCGGCGTCCGACAAGCTGATCGTGTGAGCGCCCACCGCCCGCTCGGTCACATCCTCGAGCAGCTCGTCCAGGGTTGAGCGCTCAGCGACCACACCGGACGCGGCGACCATGTACGCCGCTCCCGCTCGGAGGTCGAACAGACTGAACCGGTCATTTGAACGGGCCGACCGGGCGTCCGCCCAGGCGACAGCCTGAGCGGCAAGACGGTCACGGTCAAGATCCGCCACGGTCACCCGCTCATTCATCGTGGGCTTGAGCCGCCCATCTTTGAGCCGCTTCCCGAGCTTCGGATCCAGACCAGCAATCTCATCTCTGACCTGCTGCGCCCACGTGAGCTCGTCCAGATCGCCCGGCTTGTTTGGGCGATCCTTCGCCCACGCCCACGCATCAAACGCCGCAACGTCCTGCGGCGACGGCTCACGATCAGGATTGAGCGCCCGCCACTCGGCCTCACGTGCTGAGCGGTTCGCCTCGATCTGGTTTGACCGGCGGCTCATGGGCCGGACCAGGTGAGCGAGCTCGGTGATCTCGCCCTGAGCGTTGAGCGTCAGACCGTTGTCGTTGAGCGCCGCGATCCACTCAGGATCCGTGCGAGCGGCCAGCTCACCCTCACCATTCACGATGGGCTGGAACTTCATCATCACCGCAGAGTCGACATTCGACCACTTGCCGTCGGCGCCCTGCACCTTGGCGTTGAGCCACAGGTGCCGATGTGAGTGCGGATCCAGAGAACGTGAGCGCTCATGGTTCAACTCAACGACCTCCACCCGCGCCAGGGACTCCATAACCTTGGACCCGGCACCGCGGCGAGCGTTGAGCTCCGTCTGCCACTTCACCACAACACGGTCACGCAGCCGGTCCTGCAGACGACTGAACTCGAGCGCGAGCTCCGGGTTCAGCATCGCCGCGATCGAGAACGACTTCGGAGTGTTGATCGTGGAATCGAAGATCAGGTTAGCCTTCTCCGACATGTCGGCCCGACCATGCGTCTCGTCCGTAAGCGGGTCGCGACCATCGATCCAGGCACGCAGTTTCGACGCAGTGAGAGTGTCCCCGCTGATCTGCCCATCCTCGACGGTCCACCTAGTCACCGTGTCGCCGGCATAGTGCGCAGCAGACTCCACAGCCTCGTGCGCAGTGTGCGCATGGGCCTGTGACGCGTCACAGGTGCCCTCGAATGCATAGGCGACGGCGGATTCCACACCGCGGCTCCCAGAGCCTCTACGCCAGACCCGCACCCCGCGTCGCATGGCGCTTAGCTAACCTCTACCGGCAATAGAGCATACGTGCATTGAACTATTAATTTGTAACTTTTCCCCCTTCACCATCTCGCCACTCACGCGCTCTCTAACATGCCCATCACCCACCCGCTCCCCGTTCCTCTCATCCATCCAGTCCCCACCCGCTCAGAAAGTTCTCCCTTCCCGGAGTGCCGCTCCCCGAGGGGGAGCGGTGCGACGGGTCGAGAAGCGGACGACGACGAAAAGCTACCTGGCTGCGGCTTAGCCGATCCGAGCGACAAATTGCTTTCGAACTCGACGCGATCGCGATGCATGACCTGCTGGCAAGGATGCCTCGTGTGGCAGAATTTTGGAGGACAACTGGAGGAGACGGCTGAGCCAGTACACTGTCGCGCATGAACGAGATCAGCCAGCAGGTCCGGGACGCGATCCTGGCCGCTCGAGCTGGCGATTACATCCAACGCCAGGCCGACGAGGACGCGGAGGAGGCGGCCCAGGGCAGGATCGTTGGTCTGCTGAACGGGTGGCGCAACGCAATGGCGGACCGTGACGGAGCGATGGCAAGAAATGACGGCTCGGATCTCCGGCTCGACGAGTTGCGAGTGCCTAAGCTTGCGATAAATCGCCGCAGCTCCGAGACGCGCGATCATCCACCAGAGCACGTCACCGCTCCTGAGCAGGCAGACCACGCGATCGGGACTTACCACAATCTGATGATGGGGCTTGATGCCATGGTGGTCGACGACGATCGCGCAGGTATCAAGCTCCATCTCACCTCCGAATACGTCATCGTCCGAGCACTCATCGAAGCCGCAACCACAGCCCTTTGGATCCTTGGACCGGACGATAGTGACACCCGTGTCGAGCGTGCCCTACGTCTCCGCCACGACGAACTCATGTACTCGAAGAACCTCGCGAAGAACTACGCGAGGTATTCCCACGCCCTGAATGGTGACGAGTACCGTGCGCAAGAGAAGTACGTAGCCGGTCAGGTATCCGATCTGAAGACGCTCACCGCGGACGCGGGCCTCGATTTTGCCAGGGTGATCGCCAAACTCAGCCCATCCACGATCGCCGCGGAGGGCGGCGTCTACGTGCCCGAGCTCGGGGGAGCGATGACGTACTGGTATTGGTCAACCGCCAGCTCACTTGCACACGGCGAACCTAGCAATACGCGCACTCTCTCCGACATGAAGCTGATCGGCGTCGACCACCGAAACGCGCCCATCGCGCACGTCGAGCCGAGCGCCACGAGCATTCTTCAGCATCTCGAAGCCGCCCACGCGCTTATTACCAAAGCGCACCAACTTTGGAACGAGCGGGCCCGCGCGTGAAACAACAGGCAAATGACGTCTCGAGGATTCTTCGCTCCTACAAAACCGCGGCGGTGGAGATTGAGGTGCGCGAGCAGTCGATCGAGACAAAGACTCCTGATGGGCGGATGTTCCTCACCATCCTCGCCGCTGTCGCCCAGTTCGAGCGTGACCTCATTGTCGCGAGAACCAAGGATGGCTTGGCTGCAGCCCGCGCCCGCGGGCGAACCGGCGGTCGCCGCCCAAAGCTGTCTCCTCGCAAAGCCATCGATATGCGAGAACGATACGAGCGCGGCGAGACAGTCCAAAGCTTGGCGGAATTCTTCGCCGTGAGCAGACCCACGATCCATCGAGCGATCACGTGGGTTGAGGAGGTTTCCAATGAGTGATCCGGCATCGGGGGTCGCGATTAACTTGGCGAGTGGGGGAATAGGCTCCCTTCTCCACCGTGGCTGGCGCGCGCTCTCCTTCGACTGGCGCGCGGCCAAGTGGGTCGTCAGGAGAGCTCGGGCTCGAGGCCTCACCGTTCATCTGAAGCCGCTCAAGATCATGCTTGCCGACGGATCGATACGCAGAGCCCTCGAGGCTGGCGACGACGTTTCGCTGGCCACGGTTCGTGACCGGCTGAAGGACGTGCCGATCCGCACGTTGGACGGAGAGGACGCTGGAGTTGACGTGTTGCTTAATCTCGTGCGGCTCGGCTATCTCGGGGCGAGTGAACTGAACGAGGCTGTTGTCACCCACCACATACAAGTCATTTCACAGCTCTCATCGATGGAACAAGCAGTCGCTGATGGGGCGAGCGATGCCGCTACCTTTCGGTTCAACCTTCAAAAGATCAGCCCGATTCTCGGTGAGGACGTTGCGCGCCTGAGAGAGCAGCAACCGGCGGTGATCGAAAGGCTGATAGCTGAACTAGTGCGTGCCATGGATCGTTCGCAGCTGCTCAGCGACTGGTCGACGACGCGGCCCGACTGGCTCACGCGGGCAGCGGGCATCGATGGTTGGCTTGGGGAGGCCGCGATGGATGTCGACGCGAAATCCGCCGCCGTCGCGTGGTTTGATTCCGCTATCGCGCAGGGTGCGACACCGCGGGGCTACTGGAAAGTGCGCCGCATGTGGGCTGCAGAGATACGCGACGACGAGGTCGCGCTGGCATACCTGGCAGATGTGAGTGACTACCCACTGGTGCAAGGGATAATGCAGGCGAATTCGTCGACGGATCGAATCGGACACCTTGAGGCCTGGCACCCGTCGACGTCCTCACAAGAATCCCTTCGGGCAACCCTGCTCGCTCAGTTCGCCAGAGACGAAGATCGACTCGACGAAGCCATTCGGATGGGCCGAGAAGCCTTCGAGACTCACAATCGGGTCGGGGCCGGGCTGGTCGCCGTCGAGTGCCTGATCCGACGAAGCGCGGTCGCCGATCATCGGTTCCATGCGAGCGATCTCAGCGACGCGTTAACGTTGGCGCTACGGATTCGCGATGCTCGACGCAGGTGGGGATCTTCGAGCGGCGTTGCCGTGGCACATGCGATGCGGGCATACATGCTCCTAATGGATCCGGAGCGCGCCTGGGCGCTTTCTCAAGAGGAACCTGACGGTGAAGCGACCGCAGTTGAAGCCCGACATCCCGACGTGCGAGACGCGTCGGTGATCCTTATGGCCGAGCGTGGATCCGTGGAAATGGCGCTTGACCAACTTGACGACTCGTTCAGCGAGGCCTCGCATCTGCAGGTTGAGGCGCGGGAGGCCGAGTTGCTCCTCGACGAGGAACGGGCACGAGAGCTCTGGTCACGCGCGATCGCAGCCACCGACGACTGGAATGACAAAGCATCGCTGTGTTTTCGTCAGGCAACCAGGGGCTACCTCGATCCATTCGTCGAAGAGCTGCGCGTGGGAAACCCCGAGATTGCCGGCGAGCTGGACCTAGTGGCCGGGCTCTTCGCAGAGGCGCCCGGCGCTGAAGGCCGTGCCCAGTCGGCAGCCGTGACCAATCCACGTCTTGCCCACGCACTAGTGATGTTCTTCGGCCAGAAGGGTCGTCACATCGACGTCATATCGGCCTCGGAGCGCGCAGCCCAAACCTGGGGAGACGCGGACGACTGGTTGCGAGCCGCTAAGTCCCATCAATTGCTCGGCCACTTGCACGAGGCAATAGACCGCGCAGGAAAGGCGCTTCAGGCCGGCGGACCTCGTTGGGGAGATCAATTCGCCGCCTACGTCGTACAAACAGAGTGCGCGTTTCAGCTCGATGATTGGGCCTCAGCGGCGCTCAGTGCAACTTCGATGCTGACGCTGCGACCTAGTTCGTCGTCGGCCCGCTGGGCACTAGTGCTCATTCGCTACAACGCTGGTGATGAAGACGAGGCCTACAGGGTCTGGGCCGCAGGAAACCCCGGGCCCAAACCATCCAGTGAAGCTGAGGCGTCCGTGTGGCTGAGTCTGTTCCGGCTGCACGGCTCGGAGATGGCAACTCTGGCCGAACTGCAGCAAATAGCTACCGACTTTGCCGGAAGTGAGCAGATCAGGAATCTTGCCATTGGTGCGGTCACTATGGCGCCGATCACTGAAGACTCGAGCTCCGTCAACCTCGCCACTCTTTTCGAACAATATGAGAACGACTTCCCCGAGGGCAACGCGTTCTTCAGGATCACGGTCGACACTGAGGATCGTGACACGCTGATCGCACAGCTCGATGCGGCAGTGGGCGGCCCTCGCGACACGACGGCCATCGATACTGGTCTTCGGAACGGGACCTTGCCGGTGGGATTGGCCGCGCAAGTTGCTCATCGCTTCTACGCCGAAGGACTGATGCTGTGCAGGCGAGCACCGCGCTTCGCTGGCCCGCTGGCGGGAGTCGACGAACTGGCTGCCATCGCGGCGGCGGTTGGAAGCACAGTTGTTGTAGATACGACTGCGCTGCTCACCATGGCCCTGCTCCCTGACGACGCAGCAAACCTGCTGGCGGGCCGATTTGTGCTGCGATCGACGTCGCAGCAACTTCTTGATGCCAACGCTTCACGCGAATCGCTGTCACGTGAGGCGGGAGGGCAGTTCATTCCAAGCTCGACTGAGCGCGGCGCCGAGTTCGTTCCTGACGATCCGGTCGAGCGAGAAGCGCTTCGCGGAATTTCCCAGACGCTCGTCGAGTGGTTCAGGCGCACCGAACGCGTCTCCAACCGGCATCAAGATTCCGAGCTGATTGTGGCGCTGGGACAAGCTGCGGGACCTTGGACTTCGGCTGCCGACCTCGCGATCAAGCAGGGGCTCGCCTTCTGGTGTGACGATGCAGCTACGCGACGCATCGTCAGTGCGGCAGGTGTTCCGACGTTTGGAACACCTGCTGTGGTCGAGCAGGCACGCATCGCGGGCATCGCGGACGGCGCGCTTGCTGATTCGATCGATGCTGCTTTGATCCATCGATGGAGCGTCGGAGTCGTTTATCGGGCACCGGCGTATCAACTTGCACTCGATCTCGATGGGGGGGGCTGCGCACGGCATTGCTGCCGCTATCCGCTTCGGAGGTCCGATTGACGCGCCCGGCAAGCTGAGCCTCATGCTCAGCGCCATGGGACGAACGAGCGATCGACCCGAAGAGTTGCAACGCTGGATGTACCTCGCCACCGAGTATCTCTCCGAGGTCACTAGTGACAGTGATGCCGCGCACAGCAATAGGGTCATCTTGCTTCGCACCCTGCTGGCCGCGCCGTGGATGACGGCCGCAACCCTTCCCTTTGTCATCGTGGCGATGAAGGCGGCAGTACCAGACACTTGGCGTGAAGCCTTCCGAGCGGCATTTCAGCTCGTCTTCAAGACCCTCGTCGACGACTATGGGTTTGACATCGCAGGCAGCTTTGGGCTGTCGCTTATCGCCAACCTTGAGGAACCCGACCGATTGGTTGCCGTGTCGGTCATCATCGAGCGGTAGCCCCCTAGGAGCTGGATTCTCCATGAGCTGCAGGTCGCGAGAGAAATCTTTGATCAGGGGCTTGATCGGGGGAGTGGCCCGGGTATCACTCGCTCGTACTCTCATTAAATATTCCGCAAATTGACTAACTTCTTTTTGGCATAAGAAACGCTACCGGCTGGCCTAGCTAGGGTCGCCATCGGCTCAACCGTCAGGAGACGTAATGGTCGAGATGATTTACGAACATGATGACCGCAGTGTCGCGTAGTGTCGCGGTGTGACCTCCCTCCCGAGCCCAGCGGCCCGTACGATGGCGCAGCGCCGCCGTGACTTGGTGTACTTAGATCGCTCCAAGACGATCAAGCTCTTGGAAAGTAGTGATTGGGGCCGCGCTCACCTGACGGCGACAGAGCATCAACTTCGGCCTGGCATGACGCGGGAGCAGAGCGCGAACTGGGCAATGGAGGAACAATGGAGACTTGCTCTTGCTGCTTCCGCAACAGTTCAGATGTCGGGCATTGAGCGCACGCTGGACGGATTGGAAGTTGTCTTCCTACCGCGGGAAGAGGTTTCCGCGTCGTGCGAGGTCTTCCCAGATGGATCAGGGCTAGTGTCGGTTTCCGACGCTCTCAGCACCCTTGTCTGGCGCCTCGCTACTTTCAACTCAAAATGGAGGGGCGGGACTGGTTTGCGCTCACGCCTCGGACGACGGCGTAAAGTCCGAGCGGCCCTGGTGAGCCCCGAAGAAGTAGCGAGTACGCCTGAGATTCAGGCGGCGATCGCAGCTCTACGGTACTCAACTCAACACATCCGCGTCTGGGGAATGTCGGCCGCAATCGGACTCCGTAAAGAGAGTGCGGGTATGCGAGACGGCATTTTTGCTGGAATGTTTGTGCACGCTCACGAAATTGGCCATTTCATTCTGGGACACGACCTGCCGGCTAAGAGCCGCAGGTCGCCAGCCGCGCTTGAGTTGGAGGCGGATGAGTTCGCAGTCAAAGCATTGCTCGGCCACTTCGGAAGTGTCGATCGGGTCATGGTCGGCTCAGCGGCAATTGTGGCGCTCTGTGCCATGCAAGTCTGGGAATCAGCGGCGCTTGTTAGAGATATCCGCACCCACCCACCGTTACTGAAGCGGTGGCAAGCAATCGCACAGCTGCTGGGTCCCGTCAGCGCTGAAGCAGAAGCGCACACTTTTGCAGCTCGGGTGATGTCAGCGACGGCTGCAACGCCAGGTTCCATCCCACCAGATTTTTGGGACGCGCTCCGAGCAGACGCCGCTTACGACATTGTGCACGGACTTCCCTATTTACTAATGGTGCAGGGGTTTGACACATCCGAGTCTCTTTCCATGGAGGAACGCGACGATCTGATTAACACGCTAGCTAGCGCTTCACCGATGTTCGTTGACGGATGGAAGGCTTTTCGCGACCACGGGTGGCACTCTGGCTACGACGCATGGGGCATTGACCCAGCTGGACTTCTCGAATATCAGAAGTCATTGAGTTACCTACAGATAATAAACAAGGTCGCAGCATCGCCGGCTTGGGGAGCGACGGAAGATGTTTTTCGTCGAACTTGTGCTTTGCTCGCTATACCCGCTCGCTTAGACGATCTGAGACCGATATCTTGAGCGTGTGACTCCAATTGACTTAGAAGACAATGCGCTCACGCCGGAGGCGTTGACGTGGATTAGGTCCGCTTCCGAGGATCAGCTCCTGAGCGTTGCCGGCAGTATTTTGATTGGGGACGGTCGAGGCTTCGGCGGCCGCGATGACGAACAGAATCGCCACTTTGCGAGCGAGTGGATCGAGGCGCGACTCGAGGCGCTTCGACCAGTGCTGTGTACCAACAATCTAATCCAGGGCCTCGGCGGCGAATTAACGAACGACATTCTGACACTGGTTCCGTTGCTCGCAACTCATCTGGACGGAAACGCTTTGCTTACTGCGATTGTTGCTTGCATTGTTCTCCGACGTGGACTGGCACAGTTCTGCGCTCCGGGATAGCGCTCCCGTGAGGCCTCATACGCGTCAGCGTCATGCTCGCGCTGACATCCGGTTGCCGGCGAGGCCCCAGCCCTGAATCGACTATCCACAAAGTGCATACACATCAACATTGGTTCGACAGATTCATCCACCGCGATCCCATCAACAAATGCCACAAGACCATGACGGGTCGCGGAGTCTCAGCGCGCAGCCGGTCTGGTTGCTTCGACGATTGTTGCGAGCAAGCCGTCGCGGGTTTCCCCGCCAAGCAAGAGCGTAAGGAGCGATTTCAGATCGGCGAAGTTCATCGGGTCAGGGTGGGCAGCTCGGTTGCGGTAATTGCGTGTCATGGCCAAAAGGTCAGAGGCAAGGAGGAACTGTAAGTATTCCGGGTCCGATAGCCGCCCAATGAAGTCAGCGAATTTAACGGCTGTCGGAGGCAACGCGCTGATATCGGCAGTGTTGAGATGAATAATCTGCGAGGCAAATGTTCCTAGCTCGAGCGGACGTGAATTCCTTCTAGTCGCGAAATCTCGAAGTTTATTCAGTCTGCCGTCTGAGGAGGCTGGAATAGATTCAGCTGAGTTCAGGATGGCTCTGCGGAAAGGCTCCTGCAGGCGCTCGACGATGACATCCTCCAGGGCCTTGCTAAGAGCTATGACGCCCGGCGAGGTTTCAAGTGAGACGCTAGACGGTCCGTCAAAACCGTCGAATGCAACGAAGCCAGTGAGCAGAAATGCGCGAGCGTTTTCGGACAACTCTTTCCATACGCGAGCACCTACCCTCTCTTTGAGAGCGAGTTCCAAGATCGGGAAGCTCGCTTTTTCGGGAATAAAACCTGACACCCCAGAACCTAGTTGTAAGAAGCGATCACTATCTGAGAGGTACGGGTTACTCTTCACTGCCGTGATCCGATCATCCATGGAAAGCAACAAGGGCTGCTGCGATTGCGCGAGAGACTTCGCTAGTTCAAAGACGAGGACCTCACCCTCGCCCTCGAAATACGTATGCGATTCAATCGAAACCGAACTGGGGGCTCGACTAAAGAATCTACGGGCCGTGTCAGGGGCTGAGTACGCGGCATCGTCTTTAGCATTTCGCATCACCACAAGAGCGCCGCTGCCCACCAAGCTATAGTGCGAACGCGTAACGTACACCACGGCGCTACAACGAGCATTCCAATCCGTCTCCTCACGTCGCCATCGTTTTGCCAAAGGTTCGTAGACCAATGAGTCTTCAGGATCCTCACCGACTACGAATTTTCGGCTCGTGAAGAAGCCGCTTACTTTGTCTCGCAATTGCGCGAATGGCTCGGTCGAATAGATCGTCTGAACAACTTTGTAACTACCCATGGTTCGAGGCTACTGACGAAGTGAAGCGGTCAATGGAATTCCGCTAATGCAAGTGAATGAGCGCCGAGACAAGTTTGTGTTTGGCGACGGCATCGATCAGTGTCGCCGACCGCACTGCGTTCGCGGTTGATTCATCTCCGCATTTAAGTAAGCACAACACCTAGTAGTCGGCTGACACTTCCTGCCCGACTGTAGAGAACCTGTTTCCGTTGATTGGTTTAGAAGGTCATGAGAGGCGTTACGGCATCTATTTGGCCGGACTAAACCATTCGCGAGCATCGGCCACGGATACAAGAGTCGCCAACACCTCAGGCTGTTCCAGCGATTGATTAGCCCATCGAAGTAGCGCCCATGGAACGTCAGCTCGTATTCCTGACACCAGTGCAGTAGGCATCGGCCAACCTTTCTCGCCATTTAATTGGACGTCGGCGCTCGTATTGAGCATTGCAGACAAAAGTTCCGGGTTGAAAATGGTGTTGCTCTTGAGAAGCGTCCACGCAACTTGAACCGCGTGGTCCCGTGCGCGCGCGTTCCCAGCTCGATGGAGTGCAAGATCGGCGAAGGTTGCGGCGTCGAGTTCATATTGAAGATCTTCAGGAAGAAGAAGTGACGCAAGCTCTCCGAGAATTTGGGAGCGGTCTGTCGCTGCGGTCAGAAAGGCCCCCTGCAATCGTCGAAGGTCTGAATTTGCGCGTAAGCGCGCCAGCGCTAACCAAATCGCGAGTTTTCCGTCGGTCGATAGAGTTTCCAACACCTTGCCGACACTCTCAAGCAGTTCGAAGACCGCCTCAAGGGAGGTGCAAGTCAGCACTCCCAATACCCAGGTTGACCGATCGAGCTCGTCAACTAGGTGATCTGTTTGGTCGACCCACCACCCAGAGTCGGCAGCGTTCTTTCGGAAGTCGCGAATAATGGCTGAAGGAACTGAATCCGTTCCCCATACAGGCGCAAGTTTTCGGGCGGCGTGCCCCATCCTCAGCTTCGATGCTGATGCACCGATGATCGCTACTTCGTTCGCCAGCATGCATCGTCCGTAGATTGAATGAAGGGTATCTGCAAGGTTGGCAAAAGGAGAACTGGTGCCTTGCTGTCCCGCATGCCCCCTCCGCGAAGCTTGGAGCCGGTTGGCAGCCGAGCTTTCAGATCTCTTCAGTCGAGCGAGAGCTGTCTGATCCCATGCCGGTTGTGCGGTAACAGTGGTATCGGCCCGAGAAACCAATCCGCCGATATCTACGACCCCTGCGAGAGACGCAGCAACGGATCGACCGGACGTGTCCTCAGAGCTATTCATGCCATCCAGGACGCAGCGAACCATCGCGTCCGACAGAGCGCTTCCCGACGTTGGCTCGGCGCCCAGCTTAAGTAGCGCTGAGACTTCGTTCGGTGAATCCGGGTTGAACACGGACAGATCGGCGGTAGTTAGGTAAGTCCCGACACCTGCGGCCTGCCCCAATTCGATCCAGCGGATTCGATGCGATGGCTGCTTGCGAACGCATTCAGCCCACCATCGAGCTAAGGCTGCCCCTGTCATATATTCAGAGAGGAGTTGGGCCCGCTCCAACGCGAGGGGATCTAGGGGGTCTTCGTAGATGGCCTTCTGCATAAGACCGCTTAGTACATCACCACCGCGATCGCTAGCTATCGGCATCGCGGACCCGTCGCGGATATCGCGGAGGGCAATTCTCACTCCCACACTGTCGGAAGCAGCTTGCAGTAACCGAAGCCTGGGAGCCGGCTGATCGTCAAAGATTCCGTCTCTCACCAAAGTGAGGGCCATTTGCCGGGGCCAAAACCGAATACCGCCATCCGCAATCTGCGAGATTAGATCGTCTGTGAGTTGCGCCTTTTCTCCGTAACGGAACAAGCCAGCCATCAGACGCGCAGTATTTGCCCAATACGGACGAATGGCCGTCTCTTTGAACCGGGCGAATACATCATCATCTGATCCGGATCGCGCGATTGGCGCGCGATCGAATAGATAGCGGGCAGCGAAATACTCTCGGATCGACTGAACGTCAAACTCAAACGTTCCCGTAGTGCGACTAGTAAGTGCCCACACGCGCTCCGTAACTGTTGTGAAGAGCTCGTCAGCAAGGCCGACGAGTGCCTCGCGTCCGTTATCCACGAGGTAGTGCTTTGTTGCGCGAATTAACTCGCGACGAGTTGCGCGCCCATTTCCACTATGTTTTTCCGCGAGAGCTTGAAGGTGCCACCCGAGAAATGCTGTTATGTCCTCTAGCTCATCGCGATACTTCTTGACAACCGCGGACTTGGTCGCCTCTCTGTCGAGGAACGCTTGGAGATAGTCCTGGTAAAGGTTCGTACGCCGTTGAGGAATCGAGTCACCGCGCTGGTGGATCAGGTACAAGAGAATTGTCAACTGCATCGGGTTAGTCGCAAGCTCTCGCACATGCGCCTGTCCGGACCTCTCGCGAAATATTCGCTCAACGTCGCGACGGTCCGGGCCGGACAGATCCTGACTTCGCGACCACTTTCTGAGATACTCGATGCGCAACTCCTCGCTTATTGCATCCATGTTGAACTGGATGAATATGTCGTTAGTTGGCTCCGGTAATCGATTAAAACTGGGGCGTGAGGTTACAAGAATTCGTGGCGGTACCTCCCAGCGCTCCGAACGAACGTTGAACGCGGTGATCTCCTTGACCGCTCGCTCCCGCACGACGACCTCAGCTACTTCGTCGAGCCCGTCAAACGCGAATAGCGTCGGGAATCTGTTCCCTATCGAGACCACTTCGTCGGCATCGCACTTCATGCCTCCGCTGTCCACATGCAAGAGGTGAGCCGCATACGACTCGACAGAATCAGTTGTCGAGGCGGGGCGTCGTTTCCCCGACTGGGAACTTGGATCTATTCCCGTCAGCCAGAGAGCGTAGTCACGGAGAATGATTTTGAATGCGATCCGCGGAGTATCACGTTCCGACTTGTAGCGGCTTTCGGTGGTCTCTTCATCCGGCGGGTCTACGAATAGTTTTCGATGCTCCTGGCAGAGCTTTTGCACCAACGTCGATTTTCCTTGACCAGGGGCACCGAAAATCATGATCTTGGATGGCGCGCCTGCTGATAGCAGCAGCTCAAGAGCACCTGGATGCTTCGCCTTCGGACTCGCCCCAAGGTTATAAGTGCGTCGGGCGGTTACGTCTACGAAGAGGGAATCAAGCGGAACGCCCTCGAGTTTTCCTTGGCGAAATCCGACATTTCTGTCGGCCTCCAGCGAAGTCGCGGTTGCACTTCTAACTAGCAAGGCTTGTTTCTTCAGGCGGTCACCGTGCAACATGTCTGTGACGAGCGCCCGCATAGCGTCGGGACCGACCAGCATATTGGGATAGCGGAACTTCAACTCGCTCGGGGCCGAATCCAGACGAGCATCGAGGTCGCTGCGCCACCACACCCAAATGTCGAGGCCCACTTCTTTGCCCAGTTTCGTAATCCCAGCATCGACGACATCCATCCGACCAACCTTCGGCTTACTGGTCGCTGCCACGTTCGTTATGATGAGGTAAGACTTCGTTCCCTCTGCTGCCATACGCTTAAGGTTCGATTTTTCTCCTTCAAGTTGAGCAAGGATCCATCCGACAGGTTTCTTGACACCATGGGGATTCCCGGTCCACTTCACCTGATGCCCGACGGACTTCATGACTTGGCCTGGAATGCGTCGATAGCCGTCGAAGCCACCATCGCTCTGGTTTAGAGGGGGCAGCTGAACAGTCTGATCCAGATGAACGATCAGCGCGCCACACATCCGCTGAAAATCATCATCACCAAGATCCTCGTAGCGGTATGGCACTGGGTCCTCAAGGTTTGAACGATATGGCTGTGATCAAGAGTGTATGGGTCGAGTCAACCAAAACTAAGCGCTGACCCCACGAACGCGACCCGATCTACGCTTCGCAACAATCTGAAGGCCGTCTGGCACAGCACACGAAAATTCATAGAACCAAGTTCCGAATCCGTCGGATTTGGTAGGGGTAGCACCGCTGCCCCAGCGGCAGTTGCTGCTGACAAGCTGAACTCGTCTCGACTCATATCGGGAGCTCGGCGATTCTCAGCGTATGAAAGGCGACTACCTAGAGACTAGAGCGGCGCAGAGATGATTTGCACGGACTGGCGTTTTAGCAATAACAATGGCTTTGGATTACCTAGACCTACGTTGCCGTCGGAACTGTGATCGGTCATGAGGTCTTGGTCCGCGAAGATGACGCAGCTAGTGACGGTCGGATCTTTTGACGAGCGCCAGAGAATTCCTTTGACGGGGCCCGCGTCGCCACTTAGGCCGTATCGGAAATACTCAGCGATTACTTGAGTGGGGATGTATTCGAGGTTCTGTGTATCTGAGGGGTCAGCGACTCTCGTCACATCCTCCAGGAAATCGCCCATGAACTCGATCGGCGCACGAAGATGACGTCGGTTGGAATCGAACAGTGAAGGCATGTTGGCTGCGTTCCGGAGGTCGACCACACTAATGTCGCGGAGTAGTTCAAACTCGCCTGCTGTGCCATCATGTGTCGGATCGGCATAGCCAGCCACTTCTGCTCGGGCTCCTGCGAGCGTTGATGCTCCGTAGAACGCGCCCATGCCCTTCGCTGACATCCGGTTATCTCGCGCGACCAGGTTGGGTGGGGATCCCAGCGCGCCGGCGGACGTATAAATTTCGCCTGAAGAATGTGGTCGGACTCGCCACCAGGTGGTGTTCGCGGGAAGTACGGTAATGTGCCCGGCCTCTCGCACTGCATCGGCCACCGCTTTGGGCACTCCCGCCATGCCGATCTCGCCGCCGGATTCCATTGTTGCGTCTGGATCTTCGCGGATGAGGAAGGTATATCTGCGCTTGTGCTTTACATAGTCTCGGAAGAAGCTCCAGCCCCATTTCAGAGCCTGTACCGGGGATGCCGAGTAGGGGTCGCGCTGCACCCAAAGCTGCCCTTCAATCGCCTGCTCGAGATCAAAAAGTAGTTCTTCGTTCTCGGCAACCTCGTGATCTCTCAGCAGGTCCGCCGTGTCTCGCTGACCGCCAATCTGGTAACCGCCGTCCGCGGAAGACCATAGAACCATCTCGATTGGATCTTCGTACTCGTAGTGGAACCCCTCAACGATTAGCTCAACAACGACTTCCATGTCCGCCGATGCCTCCGGCTCTAAAGGCGTTTTTCCGCAGTAGTCGCATGGCTCTGTATCGCCTTCACCTCGAACGGCGTCGGCCAGGGCATCATCAAGGAGGCAGTTACTGCAGACGAGCACCCCAGAAGGGTAGCAAACGCACTTTCGCTCATCTGAGCTCCCTTTGGGGCGGTGACGAGTCCCGATGTCTGGGGTCCCGACGATGACCCGCCCAAGGTCCGTAAGCGCCTGCTCATTCGCGGCGTCCTGCGCTCGAACCTTATTGCTGCGAGCTCGTCGTTCGGGCGGGCGGCTGCGGGCTTCCGCGGCTAGCTCTCTTCGATAGTCTTCGCCCGCAGTGTACGCCTTCGGCAGCCGATCGGCCAGACTCTCCTCGGTGTATCCAAAGAGGTCCCTTCTCGGTGTATTCAGTGTGACCGTGGAACTAGTTCGTTGCAGCCTCCGGCGGTTGCTTTGGGTGATCAGGGACTCGTTCATTGGAGTAAGGAGGTCGGAGTGATCGACCTATGTACGCAAAAAACTGTGGTGACTCTGCCCACATTTTGCCCACACTTCTCTGAGAACAGGCGGGATTACTCGTTATTGCCGGTGGACTACATCTGCGGGAAATCACCGGTTTTCTATAAGTGCCCTCTGACTGTCAACCTCGAAACCGGGTTCGAGTCCCTGTGGGGGTACTGGTTCACCCACACTGGCGGCCTCGTGAACGCGTGGACGGCGCATGCCTAGTTGTTGGGATAGATGATTCGGACTTGCCCTTCGAACTGGCGTCCGCGAATCTCTCGTGGGGTGAGACGCACGTACATGTATCCGGCCGCAGCAACCCACATGGGCGGGTGCTGGTCGCTGGGCGACGAATCGGGAATGTCCGGTCCCAGTACGACGGCTGACCCTTTCAAGACAACACTCCACGATCCGTGTGTGAGCCGCTCGTCCACCTCGAAGACCACGGGATTGCCCTCGGCGAGGCCCTCGAATTTGGTTCCGCGAGCCGTTCTGAACACGATGGTGTGCCCATCCGCGATGTAGTTGACGGGGAAGATCTCGGGTTTGTTGTCGATGATCAGCCCGAGCCGTCCGACGTTCGCACTGGCCAGCCGTTGCCAGCAGTGCTCGACGGACAGCTCGGTGACGGGCCCTTGAGGTGACCATTGTTGAAAGTCCTTGGCGAGCATGATCATGTCAGTGCAACCTCGTTTTCGTTGTGTCGATCCAGGTGAGGCGATGGGACGTCACCAGCCGATCTCGTGGGTCGTGACGTGGGCGGACACGTCGCGCAGCACGGCCTCGCAGCGACGCACGTCATGAGCACAGCTTCGCACCGTTCAGTCGGCGGGAGACAGAGTCTTTGGTCCTGACCAGACGAACCCGGCGCCACCCCGGAAGCGCGAGAAATGTGCCCTGTACCCCTCGGGAGCAGGCGTCGGATCTAGGTTGAGGGTGAACCGCGTCTGTCGTGACAAGCTGAGAGCCATGCTCGACCCTCACGCCACGCCATCCGCTCCCGCCTCCAGCGGGCGTCGTTCGCCCCTAGACGAGCTCAAGCGGCTGGAAGCGATCGTCTACGGCGTCCCATCGCCGGAGAGCGCCGCGGCCACAGAGCAGCTCTTGAGGCTGATGCAGACACGTGATGCTGAGCGCCTGATGACCCGCCCCGTCATCGATGCGGCGCCCGAAGCCGGATTGCAGACTGTAACCGGGCCCTCAACACAACCGGAGGAACCGGAGACAGCGCATCCGGAACCCCAGACACGCCACGGATGGCATCGCTTCCGCCGAGGGGGAGCGCTGGCTTCGGTGGCGGCTATCGGCGTGCTTCTGGGCGCGATCGGAGGCGCCCTCGCGGGATTTCAGGCCGAAACGCCAGCGGTCGATGCTTCAGGCGCCCTCGCGATCTTCGACGAGCCTCAATTAGTGGCAGATCTCCCTCCCAACGCATTGAACGCGACGCAGTTCGGAGCGCAGAGTTTCCGCGCACTCATGGATTCCCCTCCGGTGTACGTAGCGAGAGGAGAGAGCGGAAAAGAGGTGTGCCTCGTACTCGTTCAACCCACGGGAGAAACGGCTGCGAGTTGCGTAGACGCTGAGTCCTTTCCAGAGTCTGGGCTCAACATCAAAGGCTCGTATCAGCACCCGGGCACAGTAGATGCCGGAAATCCAGGGGCCGGAACGTTCAGCCCGGTTGATGTGACCTGGCTGCCCGATGGAAATGCGTACAGCAGAGAGCCGTCCGGCGCGGAGTCAGCTTTTGGCGGGTCCTTTTAGTAGGTGCGCGCCGGTGGGCCGGGACGAAAGTCCCATGTCATCCCGAAAGGACTTTGGGCCCGAAGATGCGACCTCGGTGCTGGGAGCGTCTCGTCTGACGGCAAGTCGCGCTCACCCGTCCTGTTCATCCACACCTCGCGCCGAATCGAAGGAACCGCCCATGAAAGCCGCCGTTGTCACCTCGTTCACCGCCCCGCTCGAGATCGACCAGCGGGACATCCCCGTCCCCGGTCCCGGACAGATCCTGGTGCGGCTCGAGACGTGCGGGCTCTGTCACACCGATATCCACGCCGCTCACGGCGATTGGCCGGTGAAGCCGACGGTCCCCTTCATTCCGGGCCACGAGGGCGTTGGCGTTGTCGAGCAGCTCGGCGACGGTGTCACCGACCGCACCGTCGGCGAACGCGTCGCGATTCCCTGGCTCGGCTACGCGTGCGGCGAGTGTCGCTTCTGCGTAGACGGCAGAGAAACCCTCTGCGAGCAGCAGCAGAACAGTGGCTATTCGATCGACGGAGCCTTTGCCGAATACGCTGTCGCCAGCGCCCGCTTCGCCGTGCCTGTGCCCGACGGCATCACCTCCCTCGACGCTGCGCCGCTCACCTGCGCGGGCGTCACGACCTACAAGGCTCTCAAGGTGGCCAAGATCGTTCCGAGCGAACAGGTCGCCGTCTTCGGCATCGGTGGGCTTGGACACCTGGCCGTGCAGTACGCGCGCGTCATGGGCGGAAGAGTCATCGCGGTCGACGTCGAGAACCCCAAGCTCGAGCTCGCCCGCGAGCTCGGAGCCGACCACCTCGTCAACGCGGCCGAGGTTGACCCGGTAGACGCGATCAAAGCCGTCGGCGGGGCAGACGTCGCCGTTGTCCTCGCAGCCTCCCCGCGTGTGTTCGAGCAGGCGTTCGCTTCGCTGAACCGTGGCGGTCGGCTGATCTGCGTCGCTCTTCCTGCCGATCAGCAGATGAGCATCTCCATTTTCGAGACCGTCCTCAAAGGCATTTCGATCATCGGCTCCATCGTCGGCACCCGCCAGGACCTCGCCGAGGTCTTCGCGCTCCACGCTGCGGGACGCACCAAGATCATCGCGGAAGGCAGGACCCTGGATCAGGTCAACGACGCGATCGCCGAGGTGCTCTCTGGAAAAGTCCTCGCCCGCCTCGTCTTCGAATATTGATGATGCCTGAGGAATACAAAGGCTGGTCTCCGCAGGGTCCTAAGACCCTGACTGCATCGCGGATGCATCACGAGACTCTAAGGGTACTCCGATGACGGTGGCTGGGCAGTGATATGAGGAGTTCCTCGGTTCGGAGTGGGTGCGTTGGTAGAGCGTAGTCGCGACGTCGACGGGTGGTCGCCCCAGGGCCCTGTCACCGAATTGTCGGATGCTCGGAGTTGGCTCCTGATCAGGGGGACGAACCTGGGACGGATCGGGCTGAGCCGTGACAACAACCCCGAGATATACCCTGTCTATTACTATTCCGACGGCGATCGGATCGTTTTTCGAACGGCTGCCGGAACAAAACTCGTCGATCTGGCATCGAACGATTCCGTCGTCTTCGAAGTCGATGCGCCGACAGACGACGGAACCTGGAGCGTCATCGTGCATGGAACGGCACGCATCCTCAACGATGTCAGCACACAGGCCGCGGCGGTGTCATCACTCCCGGAGTGGGTCCCGACGGAGCCATACGTGTTCGTCGAGGTTACGCCGAGAACCATCGCGGGCCGGTGGTTCCACCGCAGGCTGCGTATGGCCCGAGCGGACGAACCGGACATCGGAGGACCTAAGTCCAGATCGAATGATCCGCCATCGAAGAAGCTGGGGTCATGACTGATTCATCCAGCGTTCTCGCCAATCCCGCGCCTGAAGTCCGTGACTCCGGCCACTTCGCCCGCATCGTGGTCGGAGTGGACGGCTCGGATTCGTCGATCGAGGCCCTCCGTCAGGCCAAGACGATTGCCGATGCCTTTCACTCGACTCTCGACATCGTGTGCGCCTGGTCTCTGCCGATCTCGAACTACGGAATGATGCCCCCGTACTGGAATCCGGACCGTGACGCGGCCCAGCTGGTTGACGCCGCTGCGGAGTCTGTTTACGGTGCTCAGCTGCCCGAGGGCGTTCGAACCACGATCGCAGAGGGATCGCCCGCTCGCGTGCTGATCCAGCAGAGCGAGTCTGCCGACTTGATCGTGACGGGAAGCCGCGGGCACGGTGGATTCGCCGGACTACTGCTCGGCTCGGTGAGCTCCGAGATAGCGGCCCATGCCCACTGTCCCGTATTGATCGTGCACCCCCACCATGCCGGCACACGAGACGGTGCCTGAACAGGCACCCTCATGGTACGTTCGCACCAGACCTCAAGGAGGCGCGGTGAGCGAATCCATCTCATTCCCCGACATGCCGCGCGCCGAACTCGAGCGATCGATTGACGAGCTGATCGCGCGCGCGGTCCAGATGAAGCAATCCGAGGGGAGACTGCGCGCTCTCCTGCGAGCGACGCGTGCGGTGGTGGAGGACATCGACCTTTCCATCGTGTTGCGACGCATCGTGGAGGCAGCCGTCGAGCTGGTCGATTCAGAGTATGGCGCCCTGGGCGTCGTCGGTGCGGATGGCGCAGGCCTCGAAGCGTTCATTCACGTGGGAATGACCACCGACGATGCGGATCGCATCGGGCATCTGCCGGAAGGCAGGGGGCTTCTCGGTGCCGTCATCTCGGCTAAGGAGCCCATCCGAATCGACCGTCTGGCAGACGACCCGCGCTCATCAGGATTCCCTGTTGGCCACCCTCCGATGGACGCGTTTCTCGGCGTGCCAATCAGGATCCGTGGTGTCGTATACGGCAACCTCTACCTGACCAACCCCCGCACGGGGCCGTTTACCGCGGAGGATGAAGAACTCCTCGAGGCGCTCGCAGCGACGGCCGCGTTTGCCATCGATCATGCTCGCATTCTTATCGAGGCACGCACTCGGGAGCGCTGGATGACGTCGTCGGCGGAGATCGCGGTGGCGCTCGGCCGCGCAGACAGCGAGCAGGCCGTCTCCACGCTGGCGGACGAGCTATTCGTGCGTTCCGACTCTGAGCGGGTCGTCATCGTCGTACCCGGAGAGAAAGCGGGAACCCTTCATGTCGCCGCCGCTCGGGGCGCGGATGCTGCATCTCTCGCGGGCCGGACTCTGGCATCGGGAGAATCGATGGCCGGTGCTGTGCTGGACATCGCCGTCTCGAGGATTGAGCCTGAACACCATTCCGATTCGCTGCAGGATCCTTTCCTGTTGTGTAACAACGGGTCCACCGGACCGGCGATTTACATCACCCTGGGTGATGGCGCCCAGGTGTGGGGTGTGCTTGTGGCCGCTCGGTCACCCTCGCGACCGCCATTCACGAAGACCGACCTTGAGGCTGGGGTCGACCTGGGCGAGAGGATCAGCGTTGCCCTGGAGCTGGCCCGTGCGCGTGACAGTCAGCAGAAGATGAAATTGATGGAGGATCGGAGCAGAATCGCCCAAGACCTGCACGATCATGTCATACAAGACCTCTTCGGTACCGGGCTCGAGCTACAGAGCATCTCCTCGACCGCGTCACAGGCGGACCGTTGGCGCCTCGACGAAGCGGTCACCCGTATTGACGGTGTGATAGCGCAGATCAGGAAGATCGTCTTCGCCCTCGCGCCCCGAGACGCCGGTCAGACGGCATCCGTGAGACATCGCATTCTGGATCTCGCCGCTGACGCGTCGAAGGCTTTGCCTCGACCGGTGGATGTCAGCTTCTCGGGCCCTGTGGACCTCTTCGTCAGCGGCGCCCTGGTCGATGACGTCGTCGCCGTAACCCGGGAGCTGCTCAGCAATGTGGTGAAACACGCAGATCCTCTGGACGTGTCGGTGGACGTCACTGTGGCGACCGAGGACATCCAACTGACCGTCACCGACGATGGTGGTGGAATCCCGGCCAATGTTCATCGGAGCGGTTTGGTGAACGTGGAGAAGCGTGCAACCGACCTCGGCGGTGGGGTCGACGTGACGTCTTCGCCGTCAGGAACACGTGTGGTCTGGCGGATTCCTATAACCGAGGAGGTCGCGCGATGATCACTGTTGCGCTGGTCGACGACCACGAGATCGTGAGGCGGGGAGTCGCCGACCTGTTGGAGTCGAGCGATGACATCCAAGTGGTTGCCGAGGCCTCGACTCTTGCGCAGGGCTTGGCGCGTATCGCGGCCACGCGTCCCGATGTCGCCCTGCTCGACCTGCGGCTGCCAGATGGCAGCGGGATCGACCTCTGTCGCGAGATCCTCTCGCGCATGCCGGAGGTTCGATGCGTCATCCTCACCGCCTATGACGACGACGACGCTGTCGTCGCCGCCGTCGTCGCCGGCGCATCCGGGTATCTCTTGAAAGATGTGCGAGGACCCAGCCTCGTGGAGGCGGTGGTGGCGGTGGCCTCTGGCAAGTCGCTCCTCCATCCTGCTGCGACCCGGCGTGTGTCGGAGCGTGTGCGCTCGGAATCTGTCGACGATCCCCGGTTCGGGTCACTGAACATCCGTGAGCGTCAAATCTTGAACCTGATCACCGAGGGACTGACGAATCGCCAGATCGGCGAGCGACTCGGGCTGAAAGAGAAGACGGTCAAGAACTACGCATCGAACATGCTGCGCAAGCTCGGCCTCGAGCGCCGCACGCAGGCTGCCGTCTACGGCCGAGATCACGGACAAGGTTCGACAACGTAGTAAGCCGGCTGCGCACTCGAGTGACCAAAGACCCTTCGGGCGAGTGGCCGACACGATTGGCTGATCCCATTCAGTGAGGGGATACACCATGGGTGAGAGCGACCCGCTTGCAGCGCTGACGGACGACGATTGCTGGACTCTGCTCGCCGAAAACGATCTGGGTCGCCTGGTGCTCTCTGCGGCCGGCGACATCGACGTGTTTCCCGTCAACTTCGTTGCCGACCACGGGGTGCTCTACGTCCGCACAGCGCCGGGGACGAAGCTCCTCGAACTCACCGTCCATCCCGATGTCATCTTCGAGGTAGACCATGTCGACGACGACCGCGCGTACAGCATCGTCGTCAGGGGCATTGCGACGGAACTGCAGAAGCAGTCGGAGATCGATGAAGCGGAGGCCCTTCCATTGCGACCGATCCTGCCGACCCTGAAATACCGGTGGGTGCGCATCACGCCGACATCTCTCAGCGGGCGCTTGTTCTCTCGCGGCGTGGAACCCGACCGCTTCTGACCACTCACTAAGGAACTCATGATGAATACTCCAACTCCGACTCGCCATCACGATGTCGTCGACGACCTCGAGCCCGAGGAATGCTGGCGGCTGCTCGAAAGGGTATCGGTGGCCCGGTTGGCTGTCGTGGACGAACTCGGTGCCGACATCTTTCCCATCAACTTCCTTGTGCATAACGGCCTTGTCTACTTCCGCAGCGCACCGGGAACGAAGATCGTGCGCGCGACAGCGCATCCGGGCGTGGCCGTAGAATTCGACGGAACCTACGACGGCCTCCGGTGGAGCGTGGTTATCCGCGGCGACATTCGGCGACTGTCCGACGACGCGGAGATCCACGCATCCGGGGTCGACAAGCTGCACACCTTCACGGCAGCGACGAAGTGGAACTACTTCGTCATCAGCCCACGCACGATCTCGGGGGTCAGGTTTCGAACCAGTCGTCGATTGTCGGACGGAGGCCGGTCGTGATCTCCCACGCGCACCCTCCTGCCGACGCGGAACCCATCGTCGTGGGCCATGATGGCTCCTCCGGTGCCGACCGGGCACTGAGGAAAGCTTTCGACCTCGCCCGAGCGCTCACATCGCCGATCACCGTCGTTCGCACCTGGTCTATCGACTCGGCGCCGGCCGGCTCACTTTTTCATGACGGCTACGTGACCTCGTTCTCCGAGGTCAGCGAACGAACCCGCGACTTGGTGACGAACGAGACCAAACCGCTCTGCGACGAGTATCCCGATGTTCCGACGCGATTCGTCGGGATGCTCGGACAGCCTGCGGAGGTACTCGTGAACCTGTCGTCCTCAGCGCGGATGCTCGTCGTCGGATCGCGCGGGCGCGGGGGCTTCGCGGCGCTCATGCTCGGGTCTGTGAGCGAACAGTGCGTGCGCCACGCGTTGTGCCCCGTCCTCGTCGTTCCGCCATCGACCAGGACTCGTCCGTAACGAGAGGTCGGCGTGGTCATCGATTTCGCGGGGGCGAACTCAGAGCACGCAGAGCGTTGAGAATGCAGATGAGGTCGACGGCCTCCTGGATGCCCGCACCGACGGCCGCCGGGATCACGCCGAATGCGGCGACGAGCATCAAAACGACGCTCAGAACGATGCCGATCCAGATGCTCTGCAACGCGATCCTCACGCTGTCCTGGCCTATGGCCACCGCGTCGACGGCTTTCGCCAGGTCGTCGACCAGGATGACCACGTCGGCCGATTCACTGGCGGCCGTGGCTCCGCGTGCACCCATCGCGATGCCGACATCAGCTGCGGCGAGCACGGGTGCGTCATTGACGCCGTCACCCACCATCATGACGGGGCGATCCGGCATCGTGGCCACGGCATCGACCTTGCCCGACGGGAGACAGCCCGCCCGCACATCCGATATTCCCGCCAGGTCGGCGATGGATGCCGCGGTGGCGTACGCATCGCCGGTCAGCATGACCATGTGTTCAGCGCCGCGACGCTGAAGCTCGGCGATGGCTTCGCGAGCGTTGCCGCGAAGCCGGTCACGGGCGATGATCGCGCCCGCGAATTGATTGTTCACAGCGACGTAGATCGCTAGTTCTCCGGCTGCGAGTGTCGTGGCCTTCGCGCGAGGAGCTCTGTCCCTGATGAACCCGAGGGTGCCGACATGTACCTCGTCGGTACCGACACGGGCGCTGACGCCGCCCGCCGCCGTTTCCTCCGCCTCCACCGCATCGTGAAGCTGAAGCCCCGCCGCGGTGACGTATTCGACTATGGAGTTGGCGAGCACGTGGCTTGAGTACTGTTCGGCCGATGCAGCCAGTTGCAGTATTTGGTGTGCCGTGAAAGGCGGTTCGGCACGCACGTCGCTGATGGTAGGCAGGCCGTAGGTGAGTGTGCCCGTCTTGTCGAAGACTACGGTTCGCACTCTCGAAAGAAGCTCGAGCACGGCCCCGCCCTTGACGATGATGCCGGTCTTGGCGCCGCGGCTCATGCCAGCCATGAACGCGATGGGCGCGGCTATGATGAGCGGGCATGGCGTCGCAAGCACCAGAACCTCGGCGAACCGCACGGGATCGCCGGAGAGAATCCACGCCACGGCCCCGATCAGAAGGGCAACACCGGTGAAAGGGAGGGCGAACCTGTCGGCGAGGCGAACCACGGGGGCCGGGTGGGCAGAGGCTTCCGATACGAGGAGCACGATGCTCTGATACTGGCTGTGAGCGGCGTCGCGACTCGCAGTCATCCGGATCGCTGTTGGGCCGTTGATCGATCCGCTCAACAGCTGCTCGCCGCCATGACGGAGCACCGGGAGGCTCTCGCCAGTCAGCGAGGACTCGTCGAATTCGGCAACGTCGATTTCTGGCGATAGGAGACCGTCGACTGGAACGACTTCAGACGGTCGCACGAGCAGTACGTCGCCGACTGCGACTTCACTCACCCCAATGTCGACAGTAACGCGCTCTCCATCCGGGGATACGCGATGGGCGGTCCGAGGAGAGCGATCTATGAGTGCCCTCATCTCGCGTTCGGCACGCGATTGCGCATAGTCCTCCAACGCCTCGCCGCCCGTAAGCATCAGCACGATGATCAGGGCTGCGAGCAACTCGCCCACCAGCACCGTTGAGACGATGGCTATGACGGCGAGCACGTCGACGCCGACGATGCCTTTCTTCAACCTGCCGATCATGCGAACGAACTCGAGCCCAGCGATTGACAGAGCATAGATCGCGGCAATCGAGCGTGCGGCCAACGGCACACCAGCAAACAGCAGGATGCCCGCAACGGCGCCGACGACGATGGTCGCGGCAACGAGCGGGTAGCGAAGGCCGTTCCTTACAGATCGTCCGGATTGCGTCTCAGGCGTTCTGGTCATCCTCCACCGTCACGCGAAGATCGGTGAACGCGAGTGTCTTTGGTCCCTCGGTCGAGCGGGCTCGGGATCTAGCCTTCGGTGGACAGATCAGATCATTCTTCGCGGAGGAACCCATGACGCTCGCCCAGTCGCCGATAACGGATCGCACGATTCAGGAGTCGGTCATCGCCGAACTGCGGTACACACCGAACCTGGATGAAGCTCGGGTGGGTGTCGCCGTTGCAGGCGGTGTCGTTGTCCTCGGGGGCGAAGTCGACACGTTGAGCGAACGGTACGTGGCTGTGAAGGCCGCACAGAAGGTGACCGGTGTTGTCAGCGTTGTGGACGAGATCCTTGTCGAGGGAGAACCCGGTGCTCGATTCAGCGATATCGACATCGCCAAACGCATCAACTCGGTCCTCGCCTGGCTCAATGATCAGCCCTACGAAAGCGTCGCAGCGGAGGTTGCCGATGGCTGCGTCATTCTGAGCGGATCGGTCGAATACAACTACCAGCGGGATGCGGCTGAGAAGCTTGTCGGAACACTCGCTCACGTTCGCGCGGTGGAGAACCGAATCACCCTGGTGCCCCGGCCGTATCCTGCCGACCTTGCGGAGCAGCTGGGTGAGGCTCTTCACCGCCAGAGCTCATTCGATGCCTCCCGTATCGCCGTTCGCGTCAGCGGGGGAGATGTGCGCCTCACCGGAACCGTCGGGACCGCTGCACAGAAACATGATGCTGCTCAGACTGTCTGGAAACACCCCGCGGTCAGAAACATTCACAACGATATACGCGTCGAACCCGAGGCCCTGTCCTGATTGTCAGGGGATGCATGTATCGCCGGAACCGGAGGCACAATGATGGCAGGTGCGTCAAGGTTGAGGAGGACATCTCTGCTGACTGAGCCGAGGAGCAGACGTTCGAAGGGTGACTTCGATCGGGTTCCAACGACCACGAGTGCCGGAAGAGGATCGCATTGGAGAAGGGACTGGGCGGCGTTGCCGTGAACTGCCTGTCCCGTGATGTCGAGCGACGGGTGTTCGCGCCGCAAGGCGGCGAGAATATCGTCGACCAGTTGACGATGAGCTTGGGCGATGTCTTCGATGAATTCATCGTCAAGCGGAAACGAGTCGAGCCACATGCTGGGTGCTCTCCACGCATGGATCACGTGCAAAGCTTGCCCGGTGGCGAGCGCCTCGGCTGCTGCTGTTTGGGCGAGTCTGATGCATTCGTCCGTATCGTCGACTCCGACGACGACACCACGTCGATCAGGAGTCACGCCAGACGGAATCACGGCTACCGGCCCGGCCGCGCGTGCGGAAACGCGTACCCCGATCGACCAGCTGGAATGCGCGCGTGCTGCCAGCCCGGTCTCGCCTATAACGAGAAGCGTGTCTGGATCAGTATGGGAGACCAATGATGGCACGACGTCCCCGGTGATCACCTGCGTGCGAACATCAATTCCGGAGACGGCTTCGCGCACATTTTCAGCGGCGGCGTCGAGTAGGTCCTGGGCACGGTCGAACCGTTCTGGGGGCAGCACCTTGCCGGGTACGAGCGTGGTCTTTTCGACGACGTGCACGAGCATCATCGGATCTTTGATCCAGTGTGAGCGGTGAATGGCCCAGGCGAGCGCCGCGTCGGCACTTTTCCCGTGGCCACAGGCAACGATTGTGCGGCTGGTCATGATGTACATTCCTTTCGGTCGAACGTGTTCTCAGGGTCGTCCCTCGTCGACGTGCGGGGCGTGACCAAGGTCATTCGAATGAACGTGAGCTGCGAACTCTCCCAGCGGGAGAACAAGGGCCGGAATGGTCAGGTTGAGCAGCAAGTCGCGGCTGACGGAACCCAGCAAGAACCGGCTAAGAGTAGATTTCGCACCTCTGCCCACGACGACGAGGCCGGTATCCCGCTGCAGATCAAGAAGGCTCAGAGCCGGATCACCTCGCACGACGGAACTCGTGACATCGAGGTGAGGGAACTCCGTGCGAATCCTGGACACCACATCGGCGAGCATCCTGATATGCGGCCTCATGCATTCTGCAACGAGTTCGTTGTCGAGTGAGTACGCATTCAGCAGGGGTGACGGCGGCACCCAGGAGTGCAGGAGGTGCAGCGGTTCATCGGTGATGTGTGCCTGCTCGGCAGCGAAATGTGCGACGCGTAAACAGTCGTGGCCACCATCTATGCCTGCCAGTACGCCACGTCCATCTATTACCGCACCGGCAGGAATAATCGCGACTGGGCCACTGGCCTGACTAGCCAATCGCGACGCAAGTGACCACGAGGTCGGGCGGTGGAGGGGCCCGAAGTTGACCATCCCGACAACGAGTATCGACCCCGGGTCCGTCAGTTGCAGCAACGTGTCGAAGACTTCTCCGACAATCACGCGCGTGCTGACAGCTACGTGTGGCACACGATCGGCCAGACCTCGTTCTACGCTCCTCAGCACTTTCTCGGACTTTTCGAGCCGACCCGAAATCTTCCCTTCCGCAGGATCGATGACCTGAATGAGGGTCGCAGACGCTGTGGATCGGTGCGCCCTAGCTCTCACCCAATCGACTACATGATGGGTCGAATCGTTGACGCCGCACGCCACGACGAAACGTTCCACAGTCATCGGTGTTTCACATTCATGGGCGATTCCCCCGTCGTTGCGTCGTCGATCCAGTTTGCGGGAGCAGGAATGCTGCCCGACCGACCAAAGTCCCGACGAGATGTGGATGGACCTTCGTCCCAACTCCATGGCCGTGTGGCTCACAGAATCTGCGTATGAGCACTATTAGCGATCAGACTCGAGTTGACAGAGCAGTCAAACAAGCCGTGATCGATGAACTGACGTGGACACCCGAGATAGAGCCAGCCGGAATCGGAATCGCTGTGAGTGACGGTGTCGTCACACTGGCCGGCGAGACCAGGTCTTGGTCCGAACTGCTCGCCGCGGAGAAAGCCATCTGGAGAGTGAAAGGCGTGCATACAGTGGTGAACGATCTGACGGTGCGCCACACAATCGAGGCAGAAGCTGCTGACGAAGAAATCGGCCGACGGGTCAACAGCGCTCTGGAATGGACGGCCCAGCTTCCCGCGGGCGAGGTTCACGCGACCGTCCGCGACGGGTCAGTGATCCTAACGGGGACCGTCGATTGGCAATTCCAGAGAGACGCCGCTCGTAAGTCTGTCCAGGACATCGAGTATGTCCGTCATATCGACAACCGCATTGAACTCGCTCGCCGCGTATCCGCAGCTGACGCAGAAGAACGCATTCGAAACGCGTTACGCAGGCACGCCCTGATCGACGCCGACAGGATAACCGTCGCGGTCGAAGGCACCAGGGTTCGGCTTCTCGGCACGGCCGCATCATTCGAGGAACGCGCGGAGGCCCAACGAGCGGCATGGAAATCCCCTCATGTCTCGCACGTGGACAACCAGATCGTTGTGGCCTCTTAGCAACGCACTGGGCTATCGATCGCTTCAAGGAAGAATCCAGGTTGCCCCGCTTCAGACGACGGGTGATCGTCAAAGGCTTCCACGGTATCCCCCTCTTTGCGGGCTATGAGTAACAACCTGAGTGCGACAGGCTGTCGTTGCGGGAGTCGCCATGCGTGCCCCGCCGTGCTCCCTGAACCGTGAGGATCTTCCGTGCAGCGTCGCACCTTTCTTGCCCTGATCGCTGCAGGCGGCGCCATCGTGGGCCTCGACGCGTGTACCGCGTCGGCGCCGCGGGGCACGCCTGCAGCGGTGGTGACATCGCCGTCACCCGTTTCGACGGCGGCGGCACCGGTGCAGACTGTGCCCCCTATTTCCGCTCCGATGCATCGATTGCCGGTTCTCGACAAGGTTCCGATTCCGGCCGGCGTGATGACCGGTCTCCCCGGCAATCAGAATCTGCTGGCGTGGACGGTCGATGACGGTTCGAACAGCGAGGTGATCCGGTTGTACACCGAGTTCGCCAAGACCTCGGGCACCCGATTGACGTTCTTTCTGAACGGTTCCTATTCCGGATGGACGGAGAACGCGGCCCTCCTGAAACCTCTTGTGCAGTCGGGTCAGATTCAACTCGGCAACCACACCTGGTCTCACGCGGATCTCACCTCGCTCTCTGATACTGCCGCGATCGCTGAACTGCAGCGCAACCACGACTTCATCGTCGAGACCTACGGCGTCGACCCTCGTCCGTACTACAGGCCGCCCTACGGATTCCGTAACGCGCGCACTGACAAACTCGCCGCCTCGATCGGGTACACCACCCCTGTGTTGTGGTACGGCACGCTCTCAGATTCCGGGCTCATCACTGAACAGCAGGTTACCGACTTCGCCGCGCAGTGGTTCTTGCCCGAACACATCGTCATCGGGCACCTCAACTTCTTGCCGGTGACCAACGTGTTCCCCGCCCTGCTCGACCTCATCACCACGCGCGGGTTGACCACCGTCACTCTTGACGATGTTTTCTCTCATTGAGAGACGTGTGATCCTCTGTGGGGATATCCGATTTCCCGGCGGGTCGGGGGATTGGCTCCGGGGCGAGAGACGGTGATCGCGGCACACCTCACCGCGTATTTGCCTATATCCGTGAGCAGGGCCGCGTCGAATGCGTGTCCGTTTCGCAGCGCCTCGGCTGAAACGCCCTCGTCGCGGAGCTCGGCGATGAAGTCGATCAAAGCGCTCATAAAGGAATCGCCCGCGCCAATCGTGTCTGCAACCTCGACGGCGACACCGGGCACGGTCATGCGCAGCGAGCGCGTCGCCAGCAACGCGCCGGCGCTGCCCAGAGTCACGGTCACGAGCCCGACGCCGAAACGCAGGATGTGCTCGATTGCGGCCTCGAGACCGAGTTCGGGATACAGCCACTCGGCATCCTCGTCGCTGAGTTTCACGACGGCAGCGAGGGCCGCGATCCGTTCGAACCGTGCGAGAGCTGCCCCGTGGTCGGTCACGATGCTCGGCCGCATGTTCGGGTCGAAACAGATGAGGGGTGGGCGCTCGGAGTCGACGAGCTGCCTCAGCAGAGACACGACAGCGCTTCCGCCCGGTTCGAGAAACGCTCCGATCGAGCCGACGTGCACGATATCCGATCCGGCGAGAATCGGGTCTTCTACGCTGAGGCCGCACGGAAGCGACCAGCGAAGGTCGAACACGTACTGGGCCGAGCCATCGGCGCCGAGGTACGCAGTAGCCGTCGAACTGGGTTCATTGCGAATTGAACCGAAGGCGAGTGTCACGCCGGCGTCGCGCAGATGCTCCGCGATCGAGGCGCCACGGGCGTCGTTGCCTATATGTGTCACGAGAGCGACGGGCCGGTTCAACCGCGCAAGGCCGAGTGCGATGTTCATCGGCGATCCACCCGGATGCTCCGTGCTGGGTGCTTCGGCGGAGCCTACGATCACGTCGATGAGGGATTCACCGATTGCGGTGACGGCGGTGAGCGGGTTCGACACGGGAAGCCTTTCAGAAGATGGAAATGGCTCTGCCTGCCCGGATGCGGCAGGCAGAGCCATTGTCGGAGGTGATCAGCTCGAAAGCGGCTGCAGCCAGGTCAGCTGCGAACCGTCTTCGACGATCAGGGGAACGAGCCGTTCGTTGAATGCGCGACCGTACGGCGCCTCGATGTGCGCAGCGAACGCGTCGCCGTCGCGATAGACCTCGTACACGAAGAAACGCGATGGTTCCGCGCTCACTCGATAGGGAGCGAACTCGACGCATCCGGGTTCGCGCCTCACGTCGTCTGCCAGCGCGGCGAGAAGCTCGGCGACGGCCTCCTCGCATCCGGGGAGTGCCGTGAACTCGGCATACAGCACCGTCGGAGTGGGTGGAACAGCGCTCACGCGATGGCCGCACCCGTCATGATCGCAACGGCGTCGGTCATCGAGTGCGATTGCGGCGTGATCGTCGCCGCTCGCTTGCCGAGTCGTTGAATATGGATGCGATCGGCCACGTCGAACACGTGCGGCATGTTGTGACTGATCAGAATGACTGGCACGCCCCGGTCGCGTAGGTTGCGGATGAGTTCGAGAACCTGGTTCGATTCGCGCACGCCGAGGGCGGCCGTCGGCTCGTCCAAGACCACGACCTTCGACCCGAACGCTGCCGATCGGGCGACGGCGACGGCCTGCCGCTGTCCGCCGGAGAGGTTCTCGACGGGCACGGTGACGTCTTGGAGTGTGGAGATGCCGAGCTTCGTCAGCTCTTCTTTCGCCTCGCGACGCATTCCGGCGGTGTCGAGAACGCGGAAGACCGATCCCAGGATGCCCTTCTTGCGCTTCTCTCGACCGAGGTAGAGATTCGATGCCACGTCGAGGGCGGGGGAGACGGCGAGGTTCTGATAGACGGTCTCGATGCCGGCCACGCGAGCATCCTGCGGGCGTTTGAAAGAGACCCGCTTGCCGTCGAGGAAGATCTCGCCCTCGTCGGGAATCTCGGCGCCGGTGAGGCACTTGATGAGCGTCGATTTTCCGGCTCCGTTGTCGCCGATGATGGCGAGTACCTCGCCCGGGTAGAGCTCGAGGCTCACACCGTCGAGGCCCACGACGCGGCCGAAGGTCTTGACGAGCCGACGAGCCTGCAGAACGGGCGTGCGCGTCTCGGCCTCCGGAACGACGTTGTCTGTGATGGTCACTTGCGTACCTTTCGAATCCACTGGTCGACGCCGACCGCGACGATGATGAGAATGCCCACGGCGAGCGTCTGGTAGAGCACGTCGAGTCCGGCGAGCGACAGCCCGTTGCGGAAGACACCCACGATGAGTGCGCCGAGCAGGGTGCCCCAGATTGTTCCGCGTCCACCGAACAGACTCGTTCCGCCGATCACGACGGCCGTGATCGAGTCGAGGTTGAGGTCTGCGCCGGCGTTCGGGCTGGCCGCGTTGCTTCGGCCGATCTGAATCCAGGCGCCGATGGCCAGGATGGCGCCGGCAGCGATGTAGACGCTGACGAGCACGCGGTTGACGCTGATTCCGGCGAGGCGCGCGGCCTCTTTGTCGTCGCCCACCGCGTAGACGTGGCGTCCCCAGGCCGTCTTGCCCAGAATGAAGGCGACGACGATGTAGAGCGCGAGCATGATGACTACGCCGAAGCTGACCCGCACACCGAAGAGGTCGAAGGTCTGGCCCGTCGACGGCAGCAGTGCCGGCATGTCGGAGCCGCGAACGGTGGAGCCGGACGAGTACAGCAGGGTGAGAGCCACGAAGATGTTCAGGGTTCCCAGGGTCACGATGAACGGAGGCAGCCTGAGCTTCGTGACGAGCAGGCCGTTGAACAGTCCGGCGGCAACGGCGACCAATACGCCGATCAGCAATGCCAGGAACGCCGGAACACCGTTCTGCGTCGCGGTCTGGGCCATCACCATCGACGCCAGCACCATGACCGCGCCGACCGAGAGGTCGATGCCCGCGGTGAGAATGATCAGCGTCTGCGCCACGGCGAGGGTTCCCACGACGGCGACCTGCTGCGTGATCAGCGACAGATTGGCGGGGGCGAGAAACCTGTCATTGAGGATGCCGAAGACGATGACGGCGATGACGAGTACCACGGCCGGGCTGACGGCCGGGTAGCGGTGCAGAACGCCTCGCACACGATCGATGGGTGTGCGGCGGTCGAGAAACTCAGAAGCGAGGGCGAGTGAAGACGTCGGTGGGTTGGTCACCGGATTGGGAGAAGTCACGAGGGCCTTTCTGGGGGAGGAGAAGCAGAGTTGGGCCGGGGGTGGAGAGCTCCACCCCCGACTGTCGGACTATTTGCCCCAGCAGATTTCGGTCGCCGCGGCGGCCGTGATGCTGTCGAGTCCGTCGACGGGCTTCTCGGTGACCAGCGCTGAGCCGGTGTCGAAGAAGTCGAGTCCGGCGCTGGTCGAGGGCTTGGTGCCGTCGGTGGCGAGCTTGGCGATGGCTTCGACGCCGAGCTGGGCCATCTTCACCGGGTATTGCTGTGCCGTCGCTCCGATGACGCCGTCGGCCACATTCTTGACACCGGCGCATCCGCCGTCGATCGAGACGAGCAGCACGCCCTTCTCTTTGCCCGCAGCCTGGAGCGCCTGGTATGCGCCGTAGGCTGCCGGCTCGTTGATCGTGTAGACCACGTTGATGTCGGAGTTCTTCGACAGCAGGGTCTCCATGGCCGTGCGGCCGCCGTCTTCGGCTCCGTCAGTCGCCTCGTTGCCGACGAGCTCGTAGTCGCCGCCGCTGTACTTGCCGGTCTTGGCCTCGTCGCCGTTCTTCTTGTCGTCGGCGGTGTCGATGCCCATTCCCGTCAAGAAGCCCTGGTCGCGGTTGTAGTCGACCGAGACGACCTTGTCGTTGAAGAGGTCGAGCATGGCGATGGTGGCTTTCTTGCCGCCGAGCTGAGCCGCGGTCCACTTGCCGATCGACTCTCCTGCCTTGAAGTTGTCGGTGGCGAAGGTGATGTCGACGGCATCGGCCGGGTCCGGGGGAGTGTCGAGCGCGATGACGTAGAGCCCCGCGTCACGAGCCTTCTTGATGGCGTCGACGACCGAGGGGCCGTTGGGCGTGATGAGAATGCCCTTGTCTCCCTTGGAGATCGCGTTCTCGATGGCCTGGATCTGCGTGTCCTCGTCGCCGTCCTCCTTGCCGGCCGCCAGGGTCAGCTTGACGCCGGCCTTGTCTGCCGCTGCCTTCGCTCCGTCTTCCATGGCGACGAAGAAGGGGTTGGTCGTGGTCTTCACGATGAGAGTGACGCCGACGTCACCGCCGCTGCCCGCTGAGTCGGTGCTGGTGGATGCGCCGCCGCTCGAGCAGGCGGCGAGACCCACGGATGCGACGAGCGCGATGGTGCCAAGGCCGGCAAGCCGGGCGATGGGCGATGTGCGTGTGTTCATGGAGTCCTCATTGGCTCAGGGGGCGATCTGCCCGACAACGATGTCAGGTATAGGTATAGGCGCCTTCGATTAGTAGAGTCAAGTTAATCGTCGAAGAAGAAGAGCAGTTATGACATCGTTATCAGATCCCAAGCGAAGCGACGCCCTTCGCCGCCGTCCCACTATGAAGAACGTGGCCGACCTGGCCGGGGTGGGGATCAAGACCGTTTCGCGAGTGATCAACCGCGAACCGCATGTCTCGGAGGAGACCATCGCTCGGGTGCGTCGGGCCGCCGAACAGCTTCAGTACCAACCCGACATCCACGCAGGCAATCTGCGGCGGGCCGACCGCCGAACCGACACGCTCGGATTGCTCGTCGGCAGTGTCGCCAACCCGTTCTCCGCTGCGGTTCACCGTGCGGTCGAAGACATCGCCCTCGAGCGCCATGTCGCGGTGTTCGCATCGAGCCTCGATGAAGATCCCGAGCGCGAGCTCTCGTCGGTGAACGCGTTTCTTCGCAGACGGGTCGACGGGCTCATCCTCACGACGATCCAGCCGAGTCAGGCCTATCTCGGGGCTCAACTCGACCAGGGAATCCCCATTGTGTTCGTCGACCGCAGGCCCCACGGCATCGAGGCAGACACGGTGATCACGGAGAACGCCGAGGGGGCCTCCGGCGCAGTCGAGCATCTTCTTGCGATGGGTCACCGCCGCATCGCCTATCTGGGCGACGACGCGAAGATCTTCACCGCGAGAGAGCGTAAGCGCGGCTATCTCGATACGCTGCGGCGCGCCGGCGTTGCTCCGGATGCCCGGCTTATGATCGACAATCTCGATGACGAGGCGAAGGCATCCGCTGCAGTCGCCGATCTGCTTGCGCTCGACGACCCGCCCACTGCCATTTTCAGTGCCCAGAACCTCATCACGGTCGGGGTGATCACGTCGCTGAGATCGGCAGGGGCGTCGACGCGGGTCGCTCTTGTGGGGTTCGACGATGTGCCGATGGCGGCCCTGCTCGAACCTGCCGTCACGGTGGTGGCGCAAGATCCGGCATCCATCGGAGAGATCGCGGCCCGCCGCGTTTTCGATCGTCTCGACGGGCTCGACGAGCCGGCGCGGGACTTCGTTGTTCCGACCCGGCTTATCGTGCGAGGCTCTGGAGAGATCCGTCCGTCATGAGTCGCCACACAGGCGACCCAGGTCGCGGACTATGCCGAATAGCCTGAGGAGGCACCCATGGGCAAACTGATCTACTCGATGATCATCTCCCTCGACGGCTATGCCATCGATGCCGAGGGGCGGTTCGACTTCCTAGAAGCAGGCGAAGAGGTGCACGACTTCTTCGGTGAGCAGCTGCGCTCGGTCGGCACGTACCTCTACGGCCGGCGCATGTACGAGACGATGCTCTTCTGGGAGACCGCGCACCTGCTCGAGAACGCACCGTCGTTCATTGTGGACTTCGCTCGCGCCTGGCAAGCAGCCGACAAGGTGGTCTACTCGACGACGCTGCAGGAGGTTGCGAGTGAACGAACACGCATCGAGCGCTCGTTCGATGTCGACGCGATTCGCACCCTCAAGGCAGCCTCCGACAAGGACATCACCATCGTCGGCCCCAATATCGCTGCGCAGGGCATTCGAGCCGGGCTCGTCGACGAGTACCATCCCGTTCTCAGCCCGAAGGTCGTCGGTGGGGGTACACCCTTCTTTCCGGCCGACATCCGTCTCGATCTCACGTTGCTCGACGAGCACCGTCTGGCGAGCGGAGGGATGTGGCTTCGCTATGTGCCCTCGGCGCCGATGGCAGAGGTCTGACACCACCCGGTCGGCTACTCGGTGACCTCGGGTCGCACGGCCACCCAGATGGCGCGGCCGGATGCGACAGCGACTCTCGAGTGGCCGGTTCTCAGCGTCGTCATCGCCGCGTCGACGGCGGCGAGGTTGTCGGAATCCATGCCATCGCCGAGCAAGACGCGATTGAAGGTCAGCTGCAGTTCGAGGTAGCGGGATCCCTCGCGGGTGTCGGCCGACGCTGAAAAACTGGCCTCGCGGCGGTTCACCGGCGCGAAACCGGCGGAGTCGAGAGCGTCCGTCCAGTCTGCGGTGACCGGGTAGCCGCGTGCGGCGAGGACGCGCACGATTCGGTCTCCGAGCCCGGCGCGTTCGGTGCCCAGGTCTGCCGGTTCATACGTCGTCTCGCCTGTCATCTCGATCACGACCAGCACCCCTCCCGGGCGCAGCGCGTGGAAAACCTGGCGGAGAAGGAGGGCGGGGTCGCCGACGTGGTGCAGGGAGAGCGCAGCCCAGGCCAAGTCGATGCTTTCTGGCAGCTCAGCGACCCACTCGCCGTCGAGATCGGCCAGATGCGCCTGCACGTTCTCGGACACGCCCGCCGCGGCGGACGCCTCGCGCAGGCGGTCGAGCATGCCAGCGGAGGCGTCGATGCTGTGGACTCGGGCTGTGCTGAAGCGATTTGCGAGGGCGACAGTTCCCGTTCCGGTTCCGGCCCCGAGATCGACGATCGTGCGGGGCTCGGTCTTGAGTGCCTGCGACGCGTCATCCATGGCCCGCGATAACACCGATGCGCCGAGCTTCGCGTCGAGATCGAGCAGCTCTTCGAGCTCGGCATTGTGTGCGGGTGCGTGGGCGGCGTGCGTCATACGACAACGCTACGCGAATCATCCGAATTCGACATATGCTCTTGCGTATGACGCAAGAAATGATCGACGATGTTGTGCGCCAGCGCATCCGGAGCCTTCGGCTCTCGCTCGGCTGGACTCTCGACACGCTCTCGAGTCGGTGTTATCTCTCGCCGTCGACCCTGAGCCGCATCGAGACAGGTCACCGGCGCATCGCCCTCGACCAACTGGTGCCGATCGCTCAGGCGCTTGGAACGACCCTCGATCAGCTCGTCGAACCGGAAGGCGACGACGACGTGGTGATCAGGCCGGAGCCGGAGACCGGCGTCGGGTCGACGATCTGGCTTCTCTCTCGCGAGCGTGACCGGAGGGGCGTCATGATTGCCAAGATGCGCATCACAGCTGAGCGCGAGAAGACCGAGCAGCAGGTGCACCCCGGCTACGAGTGGTTCACGGTTCTTCAGGGAGTCCTCACGCTGCGCCTCGGCGAGCGAACCATCCTCGTGCGCGAAGGCCAGGCCGCAGAATTCTCGACGATGACGCCGCACGCGCTCGAAGCGAACGATGGGCCTGTCGAACTGCTCACGATCTTCGATCACGACGGGGAGCGTGCGCACCTACCCGGTCATCGACCCGCGAAACGGCAGTCCTGACACGCCTGGCCGGCCGTCGTCAGGCGGCCAGCACCTCGTCGATCTGCCCCATGGCCAGCGTCATGCCCTCCTCCATGCCCATCTCGACCATCTTCTCGAGCTGCTCGATGCTTGCGAACCGGGTCAGGGTGGTCATGCGTGTCTCGCCGTCGATCGATTCGAGCGTGACCGTCATCGTGACGGCTTCGATCGAGTCGTCTGGTTCGCCGTTCTCGTCTGCGAAGCCGTCGTCGAATTCGAGGAGCGTGGGTGCGTCGACCGCGGTGACCAGCCACCACCCGTGGGCCTTCGTGCCGTCGGGGCCGGTCATGTAATACGACGAACGCGAGCCGACCGAGAGCTCATGCCGCGTGAACGTCGCCGGCCACGTAGGCGGACCCCACCAGCGTTCGAGCTGGCGCGGGTCTTCCCAGACCTGCCAGACCCGATTGACATCGGCCGCGAATTCGGCGGCGAACGTGAGGGTGAGTGCGTCGGTGTCCTTCTCAACGCTGATGACGGTCATGACTGCTCCTTGAGGGTGTCTTCGGCGAGAATGTCGTCGATGCGGAGGGCGCGCTGGGCCCAGATCTGCTCGTAAGCCTGCAACAGCGTCGCTGCGCGGCCTATCGTGTCGATTCGGCTGTTTACGAGTTGCTCACGGCCATGCCGTTCCTTCGTGACAAGGAGGGCGCGCTCGAGAACCTGCACATGCTTCTGCACGGCGGCGAAGCTCATGTCGTAGTGCTCGGCGAGGGCGGTCACCGAGTGCCCGGCCGTGAGCACTCGGCTCACGATGTCGCGCCTGGTCGCATCCGCCAGTGCCTGGAAGATGCGGTCGATCTCGGAATCCGTCAGTTCATATACAACCATTTGGTTGTACGTTATAGCGTGCAGAACGCGGAAGCAAGGGCGTAGGTGACTCTAATTGCCGCCGTTGCCGTTGCCGATACCGGGGACGATGCCCGTTCCGGTGCCATTGTCTCCTGCTGGTGGCGCGACGGTCGGATCGGGTGTCGGCGCGACGCCCGTGGGGGTTGGCTGGATTGAGGGCGCCGGGGTAGGCGTCGGAGTGTTCGTTGCGCTGCCGGAATCCGAACCGGAACTCGATCCCGAACCGTAGACGAGGGTGTTGTCGGGGTCGGGGAAGTCGGCCGCCCCGGGAAGCACCTCGTCGTTCGCCGTCATCACCGACTTCCAGATGCGATGCCTCACGCTGTAGCCCGAGTATCCGTTGGTTTCGACATCGGTCATCGAGACATCGCCCGAGACGTTGCCGACCCAGACGGCCGTGGCCGCCTTCGTGCTGGCCCCGATCATCCAGGTGTCTTTCTCGTTGTCGGTCGTTCCCGTCTTGCCGATGTGCTCGATGTCGTCATAGGGGTTCGATGCCGTCGCCGTTCCGCTCTGGATCGGACCCTTCATGGCGTATGCCAGGGTGGCGGCGATCTTCGGGTCGAGAGCCTGAGTGCACCCAGCCTGGGGCGGCTGCAGTTGGGCACCCGTCGCATCCACGATGCGGTCGATCGCGATCGGCTTGCAGTAGATGCCGTTGGCGGCGATGCCGGCATAGGCAGCGGCCATCGTGAGTGGGGCGATGGTCTGCGTACCGATCACGTCGGCCAGATCAGATCCGAGTTCAGCGCCGTCGGCGCGGTGCACGCCCAGAGCCTGCGCATCGTTGCGAATCTGGCAGAGGTCGAGCTTCTGTGCCATGGCGAAGAAAGCGTTGTTCACTGAGTCGGTGAGCGCCGTCTGCACCGAGATCGTTCCGGGCCGCTCGCCGCTGTCGTTGCTGGGCGAGTAGTCGGGTCCGCTGACGTCGGCACAGGTGTTGGTGAAGTTCGCCCGCTTGAAGGTCTGGGGGTTGCCGTTGACTCTTTCGCTGAGCGTGTGACCCTGCTTCAGCCATTCGGCGAGCGTGAAGACCTTATAGGTCGAGCCGACCTGGAATCCGGTCGAACCGCCATAGCCCTGATCGGTGTTGTAGTTCAACGATGTGCTGCCCGGGTCGGTTGTGTCGCCGGCCACGTAGTTCTTGTTCTGCGCCATCGCGAGGATGCGCCCCGTTCCGGGTTCGACGGTGACGATCGTCGAGCCGAGGTCGAGTTCGTCGCTCGACGCTGGAATGTACTCGGTCATCGTCTCGTGGGCGTTGGCCTGAAGTTGTGGATTGAGCGTCGTATAGATCTGAAATCCGCCGGTCTTGAAGTTCGACCAGCGTTCGTCGGCCGTGGCGCCGAACGTGGGATCGTTCTTGACGATCCAGGTCACGTAGTCGCAGAAGTAGGCTGCCCCGTCGGCCGCCGTCTGGCATCCGGTCGACGGCTCGGTGATCACGGGGGTGACGGGGGTCGCGACGGCCTCGTCGTGCTGGGCCTGCGTGATCGTGTGGTGCTTGAGCATCGATGCGAGAACGTCGACGTCGCGCCGAGCCTTGTTGGCGTCGATGTTCTCGGGCTCGTCGATGCGCAGCCCATTGGGCTCGTTGACTGTGGCGATGAGGCTCGCCGCTGGGCGACCGTCAGCTGAGCCGCCGTCGTGCCGTAGTAGTAGTTCGCCGCGGCCTCGATGCCGTAGACCGAGCCGCCGAAGTTGGCGATGTTCAGGTAGCCGAGCAGAATCTGGTCTTTGCTGTACTTCTTCTCGAGGCCGATGGCGAGCCGCATCTCGGACAGCTTGCGATCGAGCGACGTGTCGGTCGCCTCGGCGTAGGCCTTCTCGCGGTCGGCCTCGTTGTCGAGGGCTTCGGCCCGCTGCACGAGGATGTTCTTCACGTACTGCATGGTGATGGTCGATGCGCCGCTCTCGACGCCGCCGGAGGTGACGTTTTTGAGCGCCGCACGGAGCGTCGACGTGAGGTCGACACCGTTGTGCTCATAGAACCGCGGATCCTCTGTCGAGACGACGGCATCTTTCACCGCGGGAGCGATCTCATCCCAGCCCACTTCTTGGCGGTTTTGATCGAAGACCGTGGCGAGCAGGGTGTTCGATCCGTCGGTGTTCGTCGAGTAGATCTCGGACTTCTGCGAGAGTGCGCCGATATCGAGGGTCGAGGGCAGATCCTCGAAGAGCCCGACCGAGCGCGACACCGTGGCGCTCGTGAGCGAGACGGCCGGCACGGCGAGAGCGGTGACCAGGACACCGGCGACGACGCTCGCCCCGAGCAGCTTCAACCAGGGCTTCGCCGCAGACATAAGACGTGACGAGGAATCAGGCATAACAGTTGAGGATACGTTCGCGCACCTCCGAAGCGCCTGAATCGGCGCCGGCGTCACATGAAGTCACAGAACTTCCTCACGAGGCATCCCGGGTAAAGGCTGGTGCACATGACACTGCACTCCTCCGCTCGCGGTCCCCAGCAGACCGGCTCCGTCGACTCCATCGCAGAGCACGCCGGACTCGACGCCGACTCCTTCAAGGCCGTATTCCGCAATCATCCGGCCGGCGTCGCTGTGATCACGGCGGATGCCGGAGACGGACCGGTGGGCCTCACCGCCACCTCAGTGTTCTCGGTCAGCGCGGAGCCGCCGTTGCTCGTGTTCTCCGTGTCGGGGCAGTCCTCCAGTGCCCCGACGATCTTGGCCGCCGACACGGTCGTCGTGCATTTACTCGGTTCGGAACAGCTCGATCTCGCGACTCTGTGCGCCACCAGCGGCATCGATCGCTTCGCCGACACATCGATCTGGGATCGGTTGATTACCGGCGAGCCCTATTTTCCTGCGGCTCAGTCGTGGATCCGAGGCAAGGTCATCGAGCGCATGGATGCCGGTGGCTCGACCGTGATCGCCGTGCACGCGCTGCAGGCGGGCATTTCAGAGGACGTCGACTCTGCCGAGCCCCTCGTCTATCACAATCGCACGTGGCACCGGCTCGGTCGGCACTCTCGCATCGACGGGTGAGCGGCGGACTTCTTCGCCAGTGCGAATAGAGTTGAACGAGAAAGACCTCGTGCAAACCGAAGGAAGTCCTAAAACAAAATGAGCGCTCACTACAACCTTGTCGTTCTGGGAGCCGGCCCCGGTGGCTACGTCGCTGCCATCCGTGCCGCGCAGCTCGGGCTCAGCGTCGCCGTCGTCGAAGAGAAGTACTGGGGTGGTGTCTGCCTCAACGTGGGCTGCATTCCCTCGAAAGCCCTGCTTCGCAACGCCGAACTGGCGAACATCTTCGCCACCCAGGCGCAGGAGTTCGGAATCTCCGGAGACGTCTCGTTCGACTTCGGCGTCGCTTTCGATCGCAGCCGCAAGGTGGCCGACGGGCGCGTCAAGGGCGTGCACTTCTTGATGAAGAAGAACAAGATCACCGAGTACGACGGTCGTGGGTCGTTCGACGACAGTCACTCGTTGACGGTGGCCAAGTCCGACGGCACTGCTGAGCAGCTCACCTTCGACAACGCCATCATCGCCACGGGCTCGACCGTGCGCCTGCTTCCCGGTGTGACCCTCAGCGACAACGTCGTCACCTACGAGAGCCAGATCCTCACCCGCGAGCTGCCCAAGTCGATGGTCATCGTCGGCGCCGGCGCCATCGGCATGGAGTTCGCCTACGTTCTGCGCAACTACGGCGTAGAGATCACGATCATCGAGTTCCTCGACCGCGCGCTTCCCAACGAAGACGCCGACGTGTCGAAGGAGATCGCCAAGCAGTACAAGAAGCTGGGCGTGACCCTGCTCACCTCGACCAAGGTCGAGAGCGTCGTCGACAACGGATCGTCTGTCTCGGTCTCGTACACCGGCAAAGACGGCGCGGCCGGCTCGATCGAGGTCGACAAGGTCCTCATGTCGATCGGCTTCGCTCCTCGGGTCGAGGGCTTCGGACTCGACAAGACGGGCGTGCAGCTCACCGAACGCGGTGCGGTCGCGATCGACGACCACATGCGCACCAACGTTCCGAACATCTACGCGATCGGCGATGTCACGGCCAAGCTGCAGCTCGCGCACGTGGCAGAGGCCCAGGGCGTCGTCGCCGCTGAGACGATGGCCGGAGCAGAGACTCAGACGCTCGGCGACTACCGCAACATGCCGCGCGCCACGTTCTGCCAGCCACAGGTTGCGAGCTTCGGCCTCACAGAGCAGCAGGCGCGCGACGAGGGTCACGACGTGCTCGTCTCGACCTTCCCCATGACGGCCAACGGCAAGGCGCACGGACTCGGAGAGCCCGCCGGATTCGTCAAACTGGTCGCAGACGCGAAGTACGGCGAACTGCTGGGTGGACACATGGTCGGCCACGACGTCTCCGAACTGCTGCCTGAGCTGACGCTCGCCCAGATGTGGGATCTGACGGCCACCGAGCTGGCACGCAACGTGCACACGCACCCGACCTTGAGCGAGGCGCTGCAGGAGGCGTTCCACGGTCTCAAGGGGCACATGATCAACCTGTGAGACGGGCCGGCACGGGCGCTAGATGCCCGTGCCGCCCTCCCAGAGGTGCTCCGAGGTGCCGCTGATCAATGAGGCCACGCTCATAGCCTGGCTGTCGGTGAGCGACGCGATGTAGTCGACGATTCCCCTGCCGCGTCCTCGCGCGATGAGGCTCTCATCGTCGGTGCTTCCGCGGAGCAGCTCAGGTGTTTCCGATCTCAATCGGAAGTACCCCGCCGTCGCGACCTGCACGAGCTCGACCAGCCGTCGTGGGGCACGTGCGGCATCGTCTTCGTCGGAGAGCCACGCGCGGAAACCCTCGACCAGAGTCTCGAGCACCCGGCCTTGGCCGCGCTGATAGGTGGCGAGGTCTGGGCGTTCGAGAACGAAGCGTGTGTGCACGAACTTGAGCACGACGACGTCGTGCCACGCCTGCTGGCCGAGCCTCACGTGGGCGCTTCTCACATGCGGAGTGCGGTCGACCACGATGGATCGCTGAAGTCGGTTGATCCAGCTGCGCGTGAACGACGAGATGGCCCTCTCGGCACCCATCGAGCCATCGAACGGCACCGACAGCAGTCCGTCGCCCAGATCTTCGCTGACTCTCTGCACAGCGGCCCTGAAGGCGTCGTCCGACGCGATCCATGCGTCTCGGGTGTGGATGCGACGCCGCACCAACTCGAGCGCGTGCCCGGGTGTGCGGGCGCTCGCCTCGAGCGACTGCTCGTCGAGGCGTGACAGGTGTGACTGGTCGCGAAGCCAGCTGCGTAGTTCGGCAGAGACCGACGCCTGCTGCAGGACGCCCGCGCGATAGAAGTCGTCGAGGTCGTGGATCGAGTAGGCGATGTCGTCGGCGATGTCCATGACCGAGCACTCGACGGTCTGGCGCCACCCGCCGATGTTCGGGAACGCGCTCTGAGCATCGCGAAGCTCATCGACATCGAGTGTGTAGACCGAGAACTTGTCGGCACCGCCGTTGCGCTGCGAGCCCACGCCCCGCGGCATGCCATCGGGCATATCGGTGCGCACGCGCGACTGCCATTCGGCACGGAGCCACGGATACTTGAGCACCCCGGCCCGAACGGCGGCGGTGAGGTTGAGACCCTGCTCGGTGGCGTCGCAGGCATCGAGCTCGGTGAGAATACGGAAGGTCTGCGCGTTGCCCTCGAAACCCTCCGACAGGCCCAGGCGTTCGCGGGCGAGTCGGTCGAGCACCTGTTCGCCGAGGTGCCCGAAGGGTGGATGCCCCAGGTCGTGGGCGCTGGCGGCCGCCTGCACGACAACGGGGTCGCAGCCACCGAGCTCGCGCACCAGACGACCCGTGTCACCGCGGTCTTGCTCGAGCATGACAGCGATCGACCGCGCAACAGCGGTGACTTTGACGGAGTGGGTGAGCCGATTGTGAATGACGGGGCCGGCACCGGCCTGTGAGATGACCTGGGTCACGGCAGACAGACGGGAGAAATAGGGCGAGAAGCGGATGCGCTCGAGGTCGACTCTGAAGTCGGGCTGCGGTTCGATGCGCTCGATGTCGTCGAGCTGTTCGGGAATGCGACGCCTGATGCGCGCCTCGGAGGTGTTCTGCAGTGCGTCTGCGGTGCTCATCTGACCGAGATTACATCTGCAGGGCGAGGGCGAAGGGCAGAACCGCGCCCGAACCGTGTCGTCGAAGTTCGCGCCCTGCAACCGTCACGGTCCATCGGCTGTCGACCAGGTCATCGACGAGTAGCACAGGCCTGCCCGCCAGGGCGTCGAGCTGAGACGCCATCTGCTCGGACACCTCAAAGCGCTGCCACACCGATGAGAGTCGGTAGACGCTGTTTCCACCGGGAGCGCCCTCGGGGCCGGCACCCACCAGATCGAGTGAACCGAGATGGGGCAGTCGGCCCAACTGGGACAGCCCCTCGGCGATCGAGCGCACGAGCACGGGCCTGCGTCTAGACGGCATGCTGACGATTCCGGCCGGCCGCTCGCTCCAGGGCCACTCGCCCAAGACCTTCGCGCACGCGTGAATGAGCGCCGGGCTGGCGGGCTCGTCGAGTGCTCCAGTCGCGAACAGTTGCCGCAGGGTGCCTCCCCATCCCAGATCGGTGAGTCTGGCCAGCGCCCGGCCCGGTTCGACGCGCTCGTCGACGGCAATGCGCCCCTTCACCGCCACTCCGCGTTCCGACGCGCCTGTTGGCCACTGCGTTCGCGGTTCGATGACGGCACCAACCCTCTGGAGGGCGGTCTCCGCGGTGGCCTGGTCACCGGTGGAGACGGAGCTGTCGTACCACGCGGTGGTGCATCTGTCACAGCGGCCGCACGGCGCTGCGGTCGGGTCGTCGAGCGCGCGTTGCAAGAATTCCATGCGGCACCCCGTGGTGGTCTCGTAATCGAGCATCGACTGCTGCTCGGCCACTCGCTCGGCAGCGATGCGCTCGTAGCGCTCGGCGTCGTAGACCCAGGGCTTGCCTGTCGATCGCCACCCGCCCTGCACTTTCGACACAGCTCCATCGACGTCGAGAACCTTGAGTAGAAGCTCGAGAGGCGTTCGGCGAAGGTCGACCAGCGCCTCGAGCGCTGGTGTCGACAGGGTGCCGGACTCGGCGTCGAGGGCGTCGAGCACGGCACGGGCCCGTCGGTCGTCGGGCATGGATGCGGTGGCGAAGTAGTGCCAGATCTCGGGGTCTTCTCGGCCCGGCAGCAGCAGCACATCGGCGTTGTCGGTGGCGCGCCCGGCACGCCCGACCTGCTGGTAGTAGGCGACGGGAGACGACGGTGCTCCGAGATGGACGACGAAGCCGAGGTCGGGTTTGTCGAACCCCATGCCGAGCGCGCTCGTAGCGACGAGCGCCTTGACCTCGTTGTTCTTGAGCTTCGCCTCTGCCGCCTCGCGATCAACGGGATCGGTGCGGCCGGTGTACGCCAGCACCTCGTGGCCGGCCTCGCGAAGCAGACGCGCCGTGTCTTCGGCTGCAGAGACTGTGAGTGCGTAGATGATGCCACTGCCCTGCATCTCACCAAGATGGGTCAGCAGCCAGCCGAGCCGGGCCTTCGAGTCGGGCAGCCTCAGGACTCCGAGCCTGAGCGACGCGCGGGCGAGCGGCCCCCGGATCGTGACGACGGTGTTCGCCTCAGGCCCGTGCGCGTCGACGCTGAGCTGCTCTGCCACGTCGGCCACCACCCGGGAGTTGGCGGTTGCGGTGGTCGCGAGCACCGGAACATCTGACGGAAGCTCTGCGATGAGCGTGCGCAGACGCCTGTAGTCGGGGCGGAAATCATGACCCCAGTCAGAGATGCAGTGTGCCTCGTCGACGACCAGAAGACCAGTGCGTCGCACGAGCTCGGGCAGCTGCTCGTCGCGGAAGCGAGGGTTGTTGAGTCGCTCGGGCGAGACGAGCAGCACGTCGACCTCGTTCTTCGCGAGGCGTTCTTTGATCGATTCCCATTCATGCGTGTTGGCGGAGTTCAGGCTTGCGGCGGTGACGCCCGCACGCGCAGCGGCGGCCACCTGGTCGCGCATGAGGGCGAGCAGGGGCGACACGAGAATGGTGGGCCCTGCACCCTGCTGACGCAGCAGGAGAGTGGCGATGAAGTAGACCGCGGACTTGCCCCACCCGGTGCGCTGAACGACCAAGGCGCGACTGCGGTCGGTGACCAGGGCATCGATGGCCTCACGCTGCCCCTCGTGAAACTCGGCGTCGGGGCGGCCGACGAGGGAGCGCAGAATGTCGGTCGCGGTTTGCTGCGGCGGCAAGGATGTCATGACTCGAGCCTGCCACCCACCGCCGACGCTCGTCGTCATCACCGGCTATGTTGTGGGCGTGCTGCTCTCATCGTGAGCGGGTGCCCGCACGAACTTCACCCACAGCCAGATCGCGACACAGACGGCCGCGAACGTCAGAGACGCCAGGGCGAGCAGGATGAGGCCGGCTCCGCCGCCCAGGCCCTCGAGCGCTGACGATAGAACACCGGCGAGCAGCGTGAAGCCCGCGAGGGCGAGGAGTAGCCAGACGATCGGCTTCCACCGCAGGATGTGCCGGCCGGGCAGATCGGCTATCGGGAGGAGCAGGATCGCGGCCCCGCCGAGTGAGGCCAGCGCAACGGTATTGACGAACTCGGACAGGAACGCGCCGGCAGTTCCCGGGCCTGCGGCAGAGGCGATCGACCCTGAGATAAGAAAGGCGGTCGTGCCCACGGCCAAGAGCGCACCGATCTGGAGTGCCGCCAGACGCCCCAGCGCGCGCCGAGAGGCTGTAAGTGAGAGCCCCAGACCGAACACGATGCCGAACACGAGGGCTGGATCGAGATCGAGAACGCGCGACAGTATCGTCGCTCCGACGGAGACGAGAAGAAAGAGCGGGCGAAGGCGGATGCCGACGGTTACGTCGAAGACGCTCCGCGCGAGCAGACGTGGCACGAGCACGGCGACGGCGTTCACCACGAAAATGCCGAGAACGGCGGCTACGAGCAGCCGAAGGTAGGCAGGCTCATCGGTCACGGGGGCGCTGAGCACGGTGATGGTGGCACTGGCGATAAGGGCGAATCCGCCGGTCACGCGAGTGTTCCACGCGAGCTCCGGGGCGGTCTCGTATTCCTGGTAGCGCGATCTGTTGCGACCGGTAAGTCTTCCGGCGCCTTCCGAGCGCGGTTCGGGCGCCGCTCGCAGCCCGCGGAGCGTTCCCGCGAGAAGACGGGCCGGAACGGCGAGCAGAGCGACCATCGCCAGACCGATTCCGAGTGCCAGAGTCCAGTCGATCGAGCCTGCGGTTCCGAAGGCCGGCTGCATCCCGGCGCTGAAGCGAGTAGACGCCGGCCATCCCCCCGATGCGGTCGCCGGCGGCGCATCCGTTGTCGTACCCTGCTGCGCCTGCGGCTGTTGAGGGGCCGCCGCCGTGGGGTCGCCGTCGGGAATAGACGGTATCGCGGTGGAGTTCGACGGAGGCTGAGTTGCACTCGGGGTTGGCTGTTCGGTCGGTGCGGGTGGCGTCGGCACGCCCGCGAACGTCACCGACACTCGCGCACTTTCGTCGCTGATATTGCCCGCCACGTCTTGCTGGATGGCCGAGACGTCGTAGGTGCCCGCGTCGATCGCGGCGGAGGTGCACGACCACCGGCCGCCCGCGACGACGGCCTGACACAGGGAGTGCGGACCCGCGAAGAGTGTCACGGTGGCGCCGTCTTCACCGTCGCCCGAGAAGGTGGCGCCGGATGCCTGAATCGAATCGGCAGGAATGGTCACGCCCGGGGGAGCGGGCGCATCGACATCGATCGTGAGGGTGCTTGGTCGACTCGATGACGATGAGCGTCCTCCACTCCACGGCGCAACCTGACTGGCGGTGAGCTGATAGGAGCCGCTCGTGAGTCCTATGGGCAGGGCGCAGAACCAGGTTCCTGTCGAATCCACCGTCGCCGTGCACGACACCTCTCCGACGACGGCCGTCACGGTAGCGCCTGCCAGTCCCTCGCCCATGATCGTTCCGTTCGAGACGGTGCCACTGCCTGCCGCTCCCGCGGTGGGTGCGTTGAGCACGGAGATCCCGACGCTCGTCTCCGTCGACTGCCCGGCGACGCTTTGAACCGCACGCACTGTGACCGATGGCGTAGACGGGAGTGTCACCTCACACGACCATGCTCCCGACTTGTCGGTGATGACGCTGCAGAGGGGCTGTCCGCCGGAGTCGGAGTAGAGGTCTATGCCGCTGTCAGGCTCGGCCGTTCCGCTGAACGGAATCTCGTCGCCGACCAGGGCGGATGCCGCAGGTTTCTCGATCACGGGCGTGGCGACCACCGTTGAGTCCGGGGGTGACGTGGGTGGCGGATCGGTCTCGGCGGCGACCGCGGCGGTGCCCGGCGCGACGAAGATCATGGCGAGAAGGCACACGCCGAAGAGCGCCGATGCCGTCGACAAAGCGGCAGCACGACGGCGCTGTGCTGCTGACGAAGGCGTTCCGGGCAAGTGGGTCACGTACCTCCCATTTAGGGGTGTTCTGCGCCAGAAGCCAAAAAATTCACACGCCTGAAACGCTCTCCGCGCCATACTGGGCACGAGTGGGACGATCGACCCACTTGGCGAGGGGGCGGAACATGGCCAGGATGTCGGCACAGGAACGTCGTGTCGAGCTTGTCGCCGCGGCCTTTCGTGTGGTCGCCGCCCGTGGGGTCGGGGCGGCGAGCGTTCGAGCGATCTGCCAGGAGGCGGGCATGGCCCTCGCGAGCTTCCATTACGCATTCAGTACGCGCGACGAGCTGATGGCCGAACTGGTGAGTGTCGTCATCGAGGCCGAGCGGCATGCCATGCTTCCGCCCCTCACTCCGGGGGAGACGTTCCGCGACACCGTGCGACTCGGCCTCGAACGGTATCTACAGCACCTGCGCTCCGACCCACAAAGGGAGAAAGCCATGCTCGAGCTTACCCAGTACGCCTTGCGCACCCCTTCGCTCGAGGTCGTCGCCTCGAAACAGTACGAGCGTTACCACGAGCTCGCCCAAGAGGCCCTTGCCACCGCGGCGGAGCGCTGGAACATGACCTGGACGATGCCTGTCGACGAGATCGCCCGCATCCTCGTGGTGGTCACAGACGGGGTCACGATGTCGTGGCTCGTGACGCGCGACGACGAGGCAGCCGCTCGCGCGCTCGATTTCGCGGCCGACTCGGTCGTCGGCCTGGCGGTGGCCGCATGAGTACGACGGATGCCGCTGCCGCGGGCGTGTTCTCGGAGCCGGTGCGCCGAGTCGGGGGTGGCTGGATCGCCTTGTTCGCCGCAGCCTGGCTCGGCGTCTGGATGGCGCAGCTCACCCCGGTTCAGCTTCTCCTGCCCGTGCAGATCGAACAACGCCTCGGCGCCGCATCGTGGGTCGATAACGTCGTGGCGTTCGGTGTCATCTCCGGAATCGCGGGCGTTGCGGCGTTGATCACCTTTCCGGTCACCGGACTCCTCTCCGACCGCACGACCTCGCGCTTTGGTCGACGGCGTCCCTGGATCGCCGGCGGCGCGCTGCTGTTCGCCGTCTCGCTGCTGCTTCTTGGTCTGCAGGAGGGCTTTGTGGGAATCGGAGTTTTCTGGACCCTGTCGATCATCGGGTTCTGCATTCTCACCGCGGCGCTCACGGCGACGATCTCCGACAGTGTGCCGGTCGGCCAGCGAGGGTTCGTTTCCGGGTGGATCTCGGCCCCGCAGGCAATCGGCACCATTCTCGGCCTGGTCCTCGTGCTCACCCTCTTCACCGGGCAGTTCGGGGGATACGCGGCGATGGCAGTGCTGCTCGTCGTGCTGGTCGCGCCGTTCCTCATCTTCGGGCGCGACGAGGTGTTGACCCGTGAGGCGGCCCGGCGCATCCCTCGCGGTCGGCTGCTCGACGAACTGTGGATCAGCCCACGCCGCTATCCCGACTTCGGGTGGACGCTGCTCGGGCGCGTGCTCGTGAACACGGGCAACGCGCTCGGCACGACCCTCCTGCTCTACTTCCTGATGTACGGGCTCGGCGACGACAACGCCGAAGACGATCTCATCGTCTTGACCCTGATCTACATGGTCTTCGTCGTGCTCTCGTCGCTCGGGGCTGGGGCGCTCAGCGACAGGCTCGGCAGGCGCCGCATCTTCGTGTTCGTGTCATCGTCACTCCAGGCCGTCGCGGCGCTCCTTCTCGCGTTCGTGCCCGAGCTCTCGGTCGCCATGGTGGCGGCCGGCCTGCTGGGCGCGGGCTACGGATGCTTCCTCAGCGTCGATCAGGCGCTCGCCACTCAGGTTCTTCCTGACCCTGCCACCCGCGGCAAAGACCTCGGCATCATGAACATCGCCACCGCCGTGCCCCAGGCGATGGCGCCTCTGCTCGGTGCGGCGGTGGTCGCCTGGCTCGGCGGCTTCCAAGGCCTGTTCATTCTCTCTGCCCTCTTCGCCTTCGGCGGTGCACTGGCCGTCGCTCGAATCAGATCCGTGAGGTAAACAATGATTCCCCCTCTTCAGCGATCCAGCGCCGAACCGTGGCGCACGCCCTCGTCGTGGTGGCCCCGCATCGACGCGGCCACGGCGCACCTCGAAACGCCGCTCGCCGCGGTCAGCCTCGAGGCGTTCGCCCACAACGCCTTCGACATGACCGACCGAGCCGCCGGCAAGACGATCCGCGTCGCATCCAAGTCGGTGCGCATCCGGTCTCTCGTCGACGCCGTTCTCGCCCTCGACGGCTACGCGGGCATCCTCGCCTATACGCTGCCCGAGGCGCTCTGGCTGGCCGAGACTGTCGATGACGTCGTGGTGGGCTACCCGAGCGTCGATGTCACGGCGATTCGTGAACTGGCCTCGAGCCCGGAACTGGCCGCTCGAGTCACGCTGATGATCGACAGCCTCGACCACCTCGACTTCATCGACGAGGTCGCTCCTCCCGGCACACGCGAGAACCTGCGGCTCTGCCTCGAGATCGACATGTCGTACGTCACGAAGGCTCTCGGCCATGTCGGTGTCTGGCGATCGCCTGTGCGGGAGGTCGCACAGGCACGGCGCATCGCCGAGGCAGTGGCCAGGCGTCGCGGCTTCACGCTCGTGGGCATCATGGGCTACGAGGCCCAGATCGCCGGCGTCGGAAACCGGCCGAAAGGCAATCCCGCGCGAGCGGTCGTGCTCGACTGGATGCAGAAGCAATCGGTGGCCGAGCTCACCGACAGGCGGGGCGCCATCGTCGACGCTGTTGAACGCATAGCTTCGCTCGAGTTCGTGAACGGCGGCGGCACCGGCTCTCTCGAGAGCACATCGGCGGATGCATCGGTAACAGAGATCGCCGCGGGCTCAGGTCTCCTGGGCGGTCACCTCTTCGACACATACTCGCGGTTCCGACCGGCGCCGGCGGCGGCCTTCGCCCTGTCTGTCGTGCGCAAGCCGACGCCTGGTATGGCGACGTTTCTCGGCGGCGGCTGGATCGCATCCGGCCCCCCGCAGAAAGACCGCACGCCGGAGATCGTCTGGCCCGAGGGTCTCGAGTTGCAGGCCCGGGAGATGGCCGGAGAGGTGCAGTCTCCTGTCTCGGGTGCGCTCGCGGCCGATCTGCGCATCGGCGACCGGGCGTGGCTGCGGCATACGAAGTCGGGGGAACTCGCCGAACACGTCGCCGAGGTGGCGATCGTCTCGGGCGACGAGGTGGTCGCCATGGTTCCGAGCTACCGGGGCGAAGGGAAGTCCTTCCTGTGACCGCGAGCGGTGCCGTCTGGCGAAACTGGGGGCGAACCGAGGCGGTTCGCCCGCAGCGCGTCGAACGTCCGACGAGCGCGGGCGCTGTGCAGCGCGCGGTCATCGCTGCGGCGCGCTCGGGCCTGAGCATCAAAGCGGTGGGAGCGGGCCACAGCTTCACCGGCATCGCGGTGGCTCCCGGTGTGCAGCTCGATCTCACGGCGCTGACCGGCCTGATCGGGGTCGACGCCGACCGCAAGCGGGTGACGCTCGCGGCCGGCACCCGCCTGTTCGACATTCCGGCTCTCATCGAACCGCTCGGCCTCGCCATGCCGAATCTCGGCGACATCGACCGGCAGAGCATCAGCGGCGCGATTTCGACTGGCACGCACGGAACGGGCGCCGAATTCACCGGCATCGCGGGGCAGGTGCGGGGAGCCGTCATCGTCACGGGTGACGGCAGCCTGCTGCGTATCTCCGACACCGAGAACGCCGAGTTGCTGCCCGCAGTCGCCCTGGGGCTCGGCGCCCTCGGCATCCTCGTCGAGGTCACCCTGCAATGCGTCGACTGCTTTGCTCTGCACGCCCGCGAGCGTCCGATTCCGCTGGACGGTCTGCTCGACGCCGATCCGGGTTCTGAGGGCTCGCTCGCCGACAGGGTGCGATCGAGCGACCACTTCGAGTTCTACTGGTTTCCACACACACGCACGGCGGTCTCCAAGGCGAATACTCGGCTGCCGGCGTCGTCACGATTGCAACCTCTGAAGCCCATGGCGCACTGGCTCGAAGATGTGGCTCTGACCAACGGCGTCTACCGGGCGACCTGCGCGGCAGCCGTGGCCGTGCCCACCATCATTCCGCGTGTCAACGGAATGGCAGAACGTCTGATGGGCAACCGCGAGTTCACCGACCGCTCGCATCGGGTCTTCGCCACGAGGCGCACCGTGCGCTTCCGTGAGATGGAATATGCGATCCCCGCAGAGGCGGTACCCGATGCGCTTCGCGATGTCATGAAGCTCATCGACGACCGTGGCTGGCGCATCTCGTTTCCGATCGAGGTTCGCTTCGCCCGAGGCGACGATCTGTGGATGTCGACGGCGCACGGCAGAGACAGCGGCTATATCGCCGTGCATCGCTACTACCGCGAAGACCCTACCGAGTACTTCGAGGCGGTCGAGCGGATCATGCTCGGCTACGAAGGGCGCCCGCACTGGGGCAAGATGCATACGAGGCAGTCAGACGATCTGCGCGCGATGTACCCGCGCTTCGATGACTTCCTCGCTGTGCGTGATCGACTCGATCCCCAGCGTGTCTTCGCGAACCCCTATCTGAATCGAGTACTCGGAGAATGACGAGCAGGGCAACCCGCTTCCCCAGCGCCGAGACACTCGCCGCCCAACTGCCCACAGACTTCGCGCTGGGCGTCGCGACGAGTGCATTCCAGATCGAGGGCGCCACTCGGGAGGGTGGGCGCGGAGCGTCGACCTGGGACGTCTTTACGCACCAGCCCGGCCGCATACGCGGCGGGGCGACCGCGGATGTCGCGGCCGATCACATCCATCGGCTGGGCGACGACCTCGACCTGGTGCGCGACCTGGGGGCGGATGCCTACCGCTTCTCGATCTCGTGGCCCCGGGTGCAGCCGGGCGGCTCGGGTCGCCTGAACGAACGAGGCATCGCCTTCTACGACCAGCTCCTCGACAGGCTGCTCGCCGATGGGATCAGCCCGATGGCGACCCTGTTCCACTGGGACACACCACTCGAACTGCCCGGCGGCTGGCGCTCGCGCGACACGGCGCGACGGCTGGGCGAGCTCGCCTTTCTGCTGGGCGAGCGCTTCGGAGACCGCGTCGATCGCTGGGTCACGGTCAACGAGCCGGCCACGGTGATGCTCAACGGATACGCCCTGGGAATCCACGCGCCGGGGGAGACGCTGCTGTTCGACGCGCTCCCTGTCGCCCATAACCTTCTGCTCGGTCATGCCTACGCGCTGGAGGGGCTTCGAGGAGCGGACGTCAGAGGCGGCGTCGGCATCACGAACGTTCACACACCCACAACACCGGCCACCTCGTCTGACGAGGACACCGCCTTCGCCTGGCTGTTCGACGTGCTGCACAATCGCATCTTCGCCGACCCAGTGCTGCTGGGGCATTACCCCGAGCCGCTCGACGACTTCGCCTCGGTGCTGAAGCCCCTGATCGAGGTCGATTCGCGCGATCTGGCCCTCATCTCTCAGCCCATCGACTTCTATGGACTCAACTACTACTTCCCCACACGCATTGCCGCGGGAGCAGGCCGAGCCGTGTCTCCCGACGGAGATTCGGAGGCGATGGCGTCGCTGCCCTTCCATCTCGCACCCTGGCCCGAGTTCGCGACCACGGGCTTCGGATGGCCCGTGGCGCCGGAGTTTCTCGAGACGACTCTCGCCGAGCTGGCCCAGAGATACGGCGCTGCGCTCCCTCCCGTCTTCATCACCGAAGGGGGAGCGAGCTTTCCTGAGTCGCTCGTGCTCGATGAGCGCAGCGGCGAGCGGGTCGTCGCAGACCCGAGGCGCATCGACTACCTGGCCCGCCATCTGGAGGCGGCCCTCACAGCGACCGCGCCTGGAGGTGTCGCGGAATCGGTCGATCTGCGGGGCTACTTCGTCTGGACTCTGCTCGACAACTTCGAGTGGGCCGCGGGGTACAGTCAACGGTTCGGGCTCGTGCATGTCGACTTCGCCACACAGGAGCGTACGCCGAAGGATTCGTTCCGCTGGATGCAGGCGCTCGCGGGGGACCGCAGACGCTAGACGCCTAGGATGGCGGGCATGGCGCCCCGCATTCGAACACCCCGGTCGCTTCGCGATCGCGCCGGAGTGTGGATTGGCGACTACGCCTATGCGCTGCAGGCGGAACGCAGGAGCGCGCGGTCGCGGCCCGATCCCGTTCCCCTTGAAGAAGGCACGGAGCGTCCGGTTCTTCTGATCCCCGGAGTCTACGAGAAATGGGAGTATCTGCTTCCTGTGGCGCAGGCGCTGAACGAGCACGGGCACCCGTGCTTCATCGTTCCCCAGTTGCAGCGCAACAGCATCCCGATTCCCGAGGCCGCGCGGCTGGCCGGCGCCGTGCTGCGTGAGCGCAACCTCGCCGACGTGGTGATCGTGGCCCACAGCAAGGGTGGATTGATCGGCAAGCATGTGCTCGCGTTCGACGATCCGGATGGGCGGGTCGCCGGCGTCGTGGCGATCGCATCGCCCTTCCAGGGCTCGACCCTCTCGAGGCTGCCGCTCACGAAACCTCTGCGGGAGTTCGCTCCCGGGCAGGGCAGCATCGCCGTGCTCGCGGCCGAGAAAGTGATCAACGAGCGCATCGTCTCGATCTACCCCTACTACGACACCCACATCCCGAGCGGCAGCGAACTCGCCGGCGCGACCAACATCGCGCTGCCGCTGAGCGGCCACTTCCGGGTGCTCGCCGAGCCTCTGGTGATCGCTGAGGCGCTGCGCGCGGTGTCGGCCTTCCCGCCCGTGCAGCCGTGATCTCTGGGAGCTTGCTCCACAGAGAACGAGGTCTGCTGAGCGCTGGCTTATAGTAAACGCTATGGAATGGCTTATCCCGGTAATCGTCGTCGTTGTCCTCGCAGCCATCATCGGCATCTACCTGTGGGCCACGTACAACTCTCTCGTGACGCTGAAGGTGCGCGTCGACGAGGCATGGAGTGACATCACGGTGCAGCTGAAGCGCCGCGCCGACCTGATCCCCAACCTCATCGAGAGTGTGAAGGGATACGCGGCGCACGAGAAGGGCGTCTTCGAGGCGGTCACCGCCGCGCGTGCAGAAACCCTGCAGGCGCAGGGGCCGGTCGACGCGTCGGTTGCCGAGAACCACATGCAGACCGCTCTGAAAAGCATTTTCGCCGTGGCCGAGGCCTACCCCCAGCTGCAGGCCAGCCAGAACTTCTTGCAATTGCAGGCCGAGCTCGTCGACACCGAAGACAAGGTGCAGGCGTCGCGCCGCTTCTACAACGGCGGGGTACGCGAGCTCAACACGAAGATCCGCGTGTTCCCCAACAACATCTTTGCCAAGAGACTCGGTTTCACTGAGCGCGACTTCTTCGAGGTGGCCGACCTCGCGGCCATCGCAGAGCCGCCGCGCGTGCAGTTCTAGCCCCGGGGCGAGGGCTGAATGTATCGGGCGATAGCCAAGAACAAACGCAATACCGTCTTCATCATCATCATCTTTTTGGGGATCATCGGCGGTCTGGGATATCTGGCCAGCGTGATCTACACCAACACGACGATCGTGATCGTCACCGTGGTCGTCGCCATCGCCTACGCGGTCTTCCAGTACTTCTTCGCCAGCGGGCAGGCGATCATGTCGAGCGGCGCGGTGCAGATCGAGAAGGCCGACAATCCGAGGCTGTGGCGCATCGTCGAGAACCTGTCGATCACCACGGGCACACCCATGCCGGCCGTCTACATCGTGAACGATCCTGCGCCGAACGCCTTCGCCACCGGACGTGATCCGCAGCATGCCAGCGTCGCCGCCACCACAGGCCTGCTCGACATCATGACCGATGCCGAGCTCGAGGGCGTCATGGCCCACGAGCTCGGGCACGTGCGCAACTACGACATCAGGGTCTCGATGATCGTCTTCGGACTCGTCGTGGCCGTGGGTTTCATCGCCGACATGTTCCTGCGCTTCGCCTTCTTCGGCGGAGGCCGCAGCAACAACAACAGCAATGGCGGAGGCGGCGGAAATCCGGTCGTGCTTATTCTTGGCCTCGTCGCCATGCTCATCGCACCGCTCGTGGCCGGGCTCGTGCAGGCGGCGGTGTCGCGCCAGCGCGAGTACCTCGCCGACGCCACGGGCGCCTTGACGACGCGGCATCCGGACGCGCTGGCCAGCGCCCTCGAGAAGCTCGCGGCCTATGGGCGACCCATGCAGAGGCAGTCATCGTCGATGTCGCACATGTGGATCGCCGACCCCCTGAAGCCGGGTATGCTCACCCGCCTCTTCAGCACGCACCCGCCTATCGTCGACCGCGTCGCGCGACTGGAGAAGATCGGCGGCGAGTTCTAACTCGCGACCTCTGAGGCGAGTGCCGCGGCCAGATTGCCATTCGCCGATACCTCGATGGAGTCGAGGCCCTGCCACTGCATTGTCTGCCGAAGCACGGGCGCCAGTCGGGCGGCCGTCTCGTCGGGCGCACTCTCCTCTGCCCAGGCGGCCCGCACTCTAAGCACACCGGCCTGGCGATCGTTCTTGAGGTCGACCCTGCCCACGACTTGGTCGTCGACGAGCACCGGAAGCACGTAGTAGCCGAACACCCGCTTCGGCTTGGGCGTGTAGATCTCGATTCGGTAGTGAAAGTCGAAGAGACGAAGTGCTCGGGATCGCGCCCAGACGACGGGGTCGAAGGGCGAGAGAATGGCGGTGGCGTTCATGCGCCGGGGGAGTCGCGCGTCGCGGTGCAGCCAGGCCGACTTCGCCCATCCGTCGATGGTGACGGGCAGAAGTTCGCCCGCCTCTTCGAGCTGACGGATGGCGGGAACGGCGTCGACAGCTTTCAGACGGAAGTAGTCGGCGATGTCGTCGGCCGTGCCCACCCCGTGTGCACGAGCAGAGATGGACACGAGACGACGCATGGCCTCGTCGCGAGGAACGTGCAGCTCGCGAACGGAGGAGGGAAGCACCTGCTCGGGCAGGGCATACACACGCTCGAAGCGGGTGCGCCCCGCGCTCACCACGTCGCCCCAGCGGAACAGAGTCTCGAGCCCGCGCTTGACGTCTGACCACCCCCACCACGATCCGCTGCGGGTATTCGATTCGTGCTCGATCTCGCTCGCACGCATCGGGCCCTTGGCGGCCAGCTCGGCGAGCAGCCATTCGGTCATAGGCCTGTTCGCGGTGAACCACGAGTCGGAGTCGGCCTCGGCGCGCTCGCGATACTGCTGCTGCCGCCAGCGCAGAAGCGGCAGAGTGTCGACGGGAATGAACGACGCCTCATGCGCCCAGTACTCGGTGATGCGGGGTGAGTAGGTGACGCGGTCGAGCTGCGCCTTGTCGTAGCTGCCGAGCCGGGCGAAGACGGGAAGGTAGTGGCTGCGCTCGAAGACGTTGACCGAATCGATCTGCAGTAGACCGAGTCTGTCTATCAGCGCACCGAATTGCCTCACGCCGGGAACGACGTCTGTCGGAGGGCGCCCGAAGCCCTGCGCGGCCAGTGCTACGCGACGGGCGAGAGCGGGAGACAGGGATTGAGCCATGTTCTCGAGCGTACCCACGCACCTCCGACATCGAGACACGCGCCGTTCACCTGGGCGATACCGGGCTGTCGCGTCCAGGTCGTACGGCCCCCGTAGCGTCGGCACGTCGGAACCACAGCCCCGTCCGGCGCCCGCCCGATTCACCTGGAGGACTCTTGCTTTCCACCCGCACAGCCATCGCCGGCATCGCCGCAGCGATCGCGCTCACCCTCACGCTCAGCTCCTGCGCGAGCACGTCGTCGACCGACGCTTCAGCAGACGGCGGAGTCGACGCGGCCACCGCTACCAGCGTCTCGGCATTCGGCGACCTCGCGGGACTGGAGAAGGCCGCGAAGGCGGAGGGCGCCCTCAACGTGATCGCGCTTCCGCGCGACTGGGCAAACTATGGCGCAGTGCTCGACGCGTTCACCGCGAAGTACCCCGAGATCACGATCACCGAGGCGTCGCCCGACGCGTCGAGCGCCGAGGAGATTCAGGCGGCCGACAACCTCAAGGGACAAGACACCGCCCCCGATGTCTTCGACGTGGGCGCCGCTGTCGCGCTGGCCAACACGAAGAAGTTCGCCCCGTACCAGGTTGCCACCTGGGCCGACATTCCGGATGCGCTCAAGGAGCAGTCGGGCCTCTGGGTCGGCGACTACGGCGGATACATGGCGATCGGCTACGACCCCGACGCCGTTCCGGCACCGAAGAGCCTCGACGATCTGCTCGGCGACGCCTACAAGGGCAAGGTCGCGATCAACGGCGACCCGACGCAGGCCGGGGCAGCCTTCGCCGCCGTTGGCATGGCATCCGTTCAGAGCGGCGGCTCCACCGCCGACTTTCAGCCGGGGATCGACTTCTTCTCCAAGCTGAACAAGGCCGGCAACTTCGTGAAGATCGATCCGACCCCCGCCACGATCGCCTCGGGTGAGACGCCCGTCGTCTTCGACTGGGACTACCTGAACGTCGGCTACGGCAAGAAGCTCGATGGACAGCGCAAGTGGGAGGTCGTCGTTCTTCCGGGTGACGGCTACGCCGGCTACTACAACCAGGCGATCAGCGCCGACGCTCCGCACCCTGCCGCCGCCCGCCTGTGGCAGGAGTTCCTCTACAGCGATGAAGCCCAGAACCTCTGGCTCGCCGGCGGCGCACGCCCGGTTCGCGCCGACGCGATGGAATCGGCCGGAACGATCGACAAGAAGCTGTTCGACGCCCTGCCGGAGGCTCCGGACAAGACCGTCGTGCCCTCCGCCAAGGAGTCCGAGGCTGCCGCTGCGCTGCTCGGCAGCAACTGGGCCGCGGCCGTCCAGTAATGAATGGGAGTACGTCGCGACGGGCGGCCTTCACCGTGCCGAGTTTTTTCGGCCTCGTTCCCTTCGCGGCGTACATTCTTCTCTTCCTCGGCCTGCCGACCGCGATTGCGCTCTTCACCGGATTCCTCGACGGCACGGGATCGTTCTCACTGACCAACATCGAGGCGCTTGCCGACCCCGTGATTCTCAGCACCTTCGGCAACTCGATCGGGCTCTCGGCCCTCACCGCGGTCATCGGATCGGTCGTCGGGGCGGCCTGCTGCTACGCGTTGATCGGCACGAACCCCACCGGTCTTCTGCGCTCCGTCGTCGACTCCGCGAGCGGCGTGCTAGCCCAATTCGGCGGCGTGATGCTGGCGTTCGCGTTCGTCGCGACCATCGGCATCCAGGGTATGGTCACCGTCTATCTGCGCGATTCGCTCGGTATCAACATCTTCGCCAACGGTGTGTGGCTCTATGAGCTGCCGGGGCTCGTCCTTCCCTACATCTACTTTCAGGTTCCGCTGATGATCATCACATTCCTGCCTGCCCTCGAGGGCCTCAAGCCGCAATGGGCCGAGGCCAACGCCAGCCTCGGCGGGTCTCGGGCGACGTATTGGTGGCGCATCGGCATCCCCGTGCTCACCCCCTCGTTTCTCGGCTGCCTGCTGCTGCTGTTCGCCAACGCGTTCTCGTCGTTCGCGACGGCGGCCGCGCTCACCAGCCAGGGCTCGCAGATCGTTCCCCTGCAGATCCGCTCTGCACTCACGAGCGAGACCGTGCTGGGCCGCGAGAACCTTGCAGGCGCACTCGCCCTCGGAATGATCGTGGTGATGGTCGTCGTGATGACGCTCTACTCGCTGCTCATGAAGCGTTCAGCGAAGTGGCAGCGATGATCGAACCCAGGCCGCTCACACGCTGGCTGATCCTCGGCACAGTGGGGCTGGTATTTCTCGTGCCCATCGTGGCCATGGGGGAGTTCACTCTGCGCCGCGGCCTCGAGGGCGGCTACGACTTCAGCCGGTGGATCGCCGTTTTCTCCGGGGGGCTGACGGGGGAGTACAAGGGCGTGCTGACCGCGCTGGGCAACTCCGTGGTGCTGGCTACCGTCACTGTCGCGGTGATGCTCGTCATTCTCGTGCCGACGATGATCCTCGTGCAGCTTCGCTTCCCGTATCTGCGCCGGGCCATGGAGTTCCTCTGCCTCCTGCCGATCACCATCCCGGCCATCGTGCTCGTCGTGGGGCTCGCCCCCGTGTACTCGGTCGTGGCGAAGATGTTCGGCAGCGGGGTGTGGACCCTATCATTCGCCTACGGAGTCATCGTTCTTCCCTACGCGTACCGCGCCATCCAGGCCAACCTCGCTGCGATCGACGTGATCACCCTCAGCGAGGCCGCGCGTTCCCTCGGGGCCGGATGGCTGACCGTGCTCGTGCGGGTGCTGCTGCCCAACCTGCGCCACGGCATCCTCTCGGCGTCATTCATCTCGGTGGCCGTCGTGCTCGGTGAGTACACCATCGCGGCGCTTCTCAACCGGGTGAACCTGCAGACCGCGCTCGTCATCGTGTCGAAGTCCGACCCCTTCGTCGCGGTGATCTTCGCACTCCTGGCCCTGATCTTCGCGTTCCTCCTGCTGCTCGCGATCGGCCGGATCGGCGCGCCCCGTATTAAACGATCCCTGACCGGAGCATCCTCATGAGTATCGCCACCCGATCCGCCTCAGCAACGGTCGAGTTCCGTTCCGTCGTCAAGGAATTTCCAGGACACCGTGCCCTCGACGGCGTCGATCTCACACTTCGGCCCGGCGAGTTCGTGGCGCTCCTCGGCCCGAGCGGCTGCGGCAAGACCACCGCCCTGCGCGTACTCGCCGGTCTTGAGGACGCGACGAGCGGCAGCATCACCATCGACGGCGCCGACGTCTCGGGCCTGCCTGCCAACAAGCGTGACATCGGCATGGTGTTCCAGTCGTACTCGTTGTTCCCGCATCTCACGGTGCGCTCGAACGTCGAATTCGGGCTCCGGATGCGCAAAGTTCCGAAAGACGAGCGGCGCACGCGTGCGCTGGCCGCCCTCGACATGGTCGGCCTCGGCGTGCACGCCGAGCGCTACGCGCATCAGCTCTCCGGTGGGCAACAGCAGCGGGTGGCTCTCGCCAGGGCGCTCGTCACCGAGCCCCGCGTTCTGCTGCTCGACGAGCCGCTATCGGCGCTCGACGCCCGCGTTCGGGTGCAGCTTCGCGACGAGATCCGGCGCATCCAGATCGATCTCGGAATCACCACGCTGTTCGTGACGCACGACCAGGAGGAGGCCCTCGCGGTGGCCGACCGCGTCGCCGTTATGCGGGCGGGAACCATCGAGCAGATCGGTGCTCCCGAGGAGCTGTATACGCGGGCGAGAACGTCGTTCGTGGCCGAGTTCGTCGGACTCAGCAACCGGCTCGACGGAGTGATCGAGACGCCCGGATTCGTCACGGTGGAGGGCGTCTCTCTGCCACTCATCGACGAGGCAGCGCCTCTCGGGAACGTCTCCGCGTATGTGCGGCCGGAAGACGTGGTCTTCTCGTCGGAAGGCATCTCCGCCGAGGTGGTTTCGAGCAGTTTCCTCGGCAGCTTCCGTCGCACAACGGTTCGCCTGGCATCTGGTGCGCTCGTGCGCATTCAGCATGGAGCGACGGCCCCAGCGGCCGTCGGCGACCGGCTCTTCCTCTCGCTCACGGGGGCGCCTGTGGCGGTGAAGGCTGTCGACGCGTCATAACGAATTCTCCTCAGGTCTGCGCGCCTAGAATGAGGACATGTCTGAGCCTGACGTGAATGCCGCAGCGGTGCCTCCGGGACTTCGCATAGCGGGGGCGTGGTCGTGGCGCTTGCTGGCCATCGCCGGTGCTCTCGGGGTGTTCTTCTTCCTCGTGTCGTACCTCAGGCTTCTCGTCATTCCCCTTCTGGTCGCGACGCTGTTATCGGCCCTCCTGGTTCCGCTGAAGAACTGGCTCGTCAGGCACAAGTGGCCGAAGTGGCTCGCCATCGCGGTGGCCGAGCTCGGCACCCTGATCATCGTCGCGGCGCTCATCTATCTGGTCGTGGCTCAGGTACGGGCTGGATTCGGCGATCTGCGCGACCAGACGATAGCCAGCGCGCACGACCTGCGCGACTGGCTCACCCAGCCGCCGTTCAACGTGTCTGACAGCGATCTCTCCGCCTACCTCAACCAGGCGCTGTCGTTCTTGCAGGCCGACTCGTCGGCCCTTCTCTCCGGAGCGGTATCGGTCGGTTCGACGGTCACAGAGCTGTTCGCCGGCGTGCTGCTGACCCTGTTCTCGACCCTCTTCATCCTGATCGACGGCAAGGGCATCTGGGCGTGGATCGTGCGGATCTTCCCGCGCCGAGCCCGCACGGCTCTCGATGGGGCAGGCAAGGCCGGATGGCTGACGCTGCAGAACTTCATCAAGGTGCAGATCCTCGTCGCGACGATCGACGCCATCGGCATCGGGGCCGGGGCGGCGATCCTTCAACTGCCACTCGCCATCCCTATCGCCGTGCTGGTCTTCCTCGGATCGTTCATTCCGGTGATCGGTGCCGTCGCGACCGGAGCGCTCGCCGTGTTCATCGCCCTCGTCTACAACGGCTGGGTCGTAGCCCTCATCATGCTCGGCATCGTTCTACTTGTTCAGCAGGTCGAAGGCCACGTTCTACAGCCTCTCGTCATGGGAACGGCCGTGAAGGTGCATCCGCTGGCCGTTGTGCTCGCCGTGGCGGGCGGATCGGTTGTAGCCGGTATTCCCGGCGCCCTGTTCGCTGTTCCCATCGTCGCCGTGCTCAACGTCATGATCGGCTACATCGCCCGGGGCGACTGGCGACAACTCCCTCTCCCGACATCGAAAGACACCGTTCTCGAATGACTGATTCTCTGACGCAGCCCGTGCTCACCGCGGTCCCATCGCTCGAAGACATGATGGATGCCCGCGAGCGGGTCTCGCGCATCGTCGACCCCACTCCCATGGAGACGTCGCGCTTTCTCAGTACCGAGCTGGGCGCTCCCGTCTTTCTGAAGTGCGAAAACCTCCAACGCACCGGCTCTTACAAGATTCGTGGCGCCTACAACAGGCTCTCGCGGCTGACGGACGAGGAGCAAGCCCGCGGAGTCGTTGCAGCGTCCGCAGGCAATCACGCCCAAGGCGTCGCCTTCGCGGCGCGTGAACTCGGCATCGCGGCCACTATCTTTATGCCCCTCGGCGTTCCGCTGCCGAAGCTGCAGGCCACCAAGCAGTACGGGGCCGACGTCGTGCTCCGCGGACACAGCGTCGAGGAGGCGCTGCGGGCTGCGGCCGAGTTCTCCGAGAAGACGGGCGCGGTCTTCATTCCGCCCTTCGATCACCCCGACGTCGTTCTCGGCCAGTCGACTCTGGGTCTCGAGATCCTCGATCAAGTTCCCGACCTCGAGACCGTGATCGTGCCGATCGGCGGCGGCGGACTGATCTCGGGCGTGGCCTCGGCTCTCAAGCGCCGAGCTGAGCTGGAGGGACGCACCATCCGGGTTATCGGCGTGCAGGCGGCGAACGCGGCCGCGTACCCGCCGTCACTGGCTGCGGGTGAACCCACTCAGATCGTCACGTCGCCCACGATGGCCGACGGCATCACCGTGGCCAAGCCCGGCATCCTCAATTTTGCGATCGTCAAGGAACTCGTCGATGAGGTGGTCACCGTCTCCGAGGCCGATATGGCCAAGGGGCTCCTGGTGCTTCTCGAGCGTGCCAAACAGGTCGTCGAGCCCGCCGGCGCCGTCGGTGTTGCTGCGATCCTGTCTGGACAGATCGTCGCGACGGGTCCGACGGTTGTCATCCTCTCGGGCGGTAATATCGACCCGCTTCTGATGCTGAAGCTCATCAACTACGGTCTCGCCGCATCCGACCGATACCTCAAGATGCGCATCATGCTTCCCGACCGCCCTGGTCAGCTGGCGCGCATCTCCGAACTGCTCGCGGAGGCGAATGCCAACGTGCTCGAGGTTCTGCACACCCGCCACGGCAAAGGGCTGCAGATCAGCGAGGTCGAACTCGAACTGAGCGTGGAGACGCGCGGGCCGGAGCATCGCCAGCAGGTGCTGGACATGCTGCACGATGCGGGCTTCGACCCGCGCATCAGCGACGACTGATCAGGCGCGGTAGGTCTCGACCTTGACGATCTCGACGTCGATGTTGCGACCGGTCGGGCCGACGAACGAGGTCTTGTCTCCGACCTTGAGCCCGATGATGGCCTGACCCAGCGGGCTCGATTCGCTCCACACGTCGAGGTCGTTGTCGCCCGCGATCTCACGGTTGCCGAGAAGGAAGACCGTCTCGTCTCCTGCGACGAGTGCCGTGATCACGGTGCCGCCCTCGACGACGCCGTGGCTCTCGGGGATCTCGCCGACCTCGGCGGTGCGCAGCAGCAGGGTCAGCTGGCGAATGCGAGCCTCCATCTTGCCCTGCTCTTCTTTCGCGGCGTGGTACCCGCCGTTCTCCTTGAGATCGCCCTCTTCGCGAGCCATCTCGATCTTCTTCGCGATGTCGGTGCGGCCGAACCCACTGAGCTCCTCGAGCTCATTCGTGAGGCGGTCGTAGGCCTCCTGGGTCAGCCACGTGACCTGGGCTGCTTCGTCTGCCATGGGAACTCCCTCGTACAAATATGGCCCGGGAAAGCTCCCGGGCATCGAAGAAGAGCCTAGGTGAGCCAGCAGCGGTAAATCAAACCTGTTACCGACTGCTCTGTGGTGCGAACGGTCTCTGTGATGCCCCGCGTCGCCTCGTCTGAGGCGGGGATGTCGATGACCTTCCAGCCCACGATGGCGAACTTCGCGTTCTGCGCCTGCAGTGCGCAGCTCGAGGTGGATCCCTTGGGAACGGTGAGCAGAAAATCGATCGAGACCGTGTGCTCGTCGATGACCGTGTGGCCCGTGTCCTTCGCCTCGAGCTCGGCGCCGGAGTTGTCGAGGCCGGCCCAGACGACCCAGCCCACGAGGACGACGGCGAAGACGGCCGCGGTGATGAGCGCGATCACGCGCGTACGTCGACTGTTGGCGCGCGTTCGCCCGTAGCGGATGGCAAGGTCTTCACGCGTCACGGAATGGGTGCCTCTCGAAGCAGCGATTAGTCTTAGGTGTTGGCTTAGATGTCTAGGCTAATCGGCAATGCTGAGGAGAAGAGACCGATGACGCTGCGCCTGATGGCCGTGCACGCGCACCCCGACGACGAATCGAGCAAAGGCGCCGCAACCTACGCCTACTACCTCGACCGCGGAGTCGAGGTCATGGTGGTGAGTTGCACCGGGGGAGAGCGTGGCAGCATCCTCAATGAGTCGCTGGCGGAACACCGTCACGCAGAGCGTGACATGGCGGGTCTTCGGCGCTACGAGATGGCAGCGGCCCAGAAGGTCGTGGGCTTCGAGCACCGCTGGCTGGGTTACGCCGACTCCGGCCTGCCCGACGAGGGCGAACCGCTTCCCACGAACGCCTTCGCGGCGATTCCGGTCGAGATCTCGGCCGAACCGCTTGTGCGCCTCATCCGCGAGTTCAAGCCGCAGGTACTTCTGACCTACGACGAGAACGGCGGCTACCCCCACCCCGACCACATTCGCACCCACGAGATCTCGGTGCGTGCTCTCGAGGCGGCATCCGATGCCACGGCATACCCCGACGCGGGTGAGCCGTGGAGCGTCTCCAAGCTCTACTACGACCGTATCTTCAGCTATCAGCGCATGAAGGCGGTCTATGACGAGATCGTGGCGACCGACCCCGAGAGTCCGCTCATCACATCCATGACAGAGATGCGCTCGTGGATGAAGGAGAGCCCGTTCCTCGCGACGACGCAGGTGCCGGCCGGTGCCTTCTTCGACGTGCGTGACAACGCTCTTCGGGCGCACGCCAGTCAGGTGTCGCCCGACAGCCAGTTCTTCTTCTGGCCCAATGAACTTCAACGCAAGGCATGGCCTTTCGAGGACTATCAGCTGATCTCGTCGAAGGTCGAGACGACCATGCCCGAGGCCGACCTGTTCGCCGGAATCGAGGACGACGATGTACAGCTTTGACCTGATCGCCACGGTGCTGACCACCGGTCTGTTGCGTGCAGACGATCAGCCGCAGTTCGATCCAGACACGGTGACTCCCGGATTCGTCGGTTTCATCGCCACGTTCGGAGTAGCCGCGGTCGTGATCCTGCTTGTGATCGACATGGTGCGCCGGGTGCGCCGCGTCAACTACCGAGAGCAGGTTCGGCAGCAGCTCGAGCAAGAGGCCAGGGACGCCGACGGCCCGGCGGGCGGCATCTAGGAGGAGATGGCGTCCCACAGGCGTTCTATGTCGCCGGCCATGTCTACCGAGCGGTCGAGCGCCCACTGAATCTGGATGCCGTCGGCGACGGCGATGAGGATGCGGGCGACGTGTTCCGGGTCGAGGTCCGCCCGAGCCATCCCGGCTGACTGCCGGTCTCGGATGACTTCGGCGAGCGTCAGGCGGAGGAACGCGAAGCGTTCGATGAAAAATGCGTGCGCGGGGTGTGAGGGGTCTTCGGCGGCCGCCGCGAGTGTGATGTAGAGCTGCACGAGCCCAGGCACGTCACGGTTGTGGCGCATGATCACGAGGAGCCCGTCGAGGAAGTCGCCGTCGGCTGGGTGCGCCTCCGCGTCCACCTGGTCGCGCTTCTGCAGGATTGCGGTGAGCAAGTGCTCCTTCGAATCGAAGTAGTGCATCAGCCCGGGAAGACTCACCCCCACTTGCTTCGCGATGTCTCGCAGAGAGGTACCGCGATAGCCCTCCCGTGAGAACACATCGAGTGCCGCCGCGAGGATCTCCTCTCGCCGAACGACGCCCTTCGCGTATGCCCCCCGCTCAGCCATATGTCGATGCTAGGCCACAACGTCACGCACGAAGTTGACTCTTGCGGGCCGACGGGGCGAGCCGCATACTGGATGCCGTACAGTGAACGGTTTTCAATTTCGGACCGCGAGTCTTGTACGTCCGCACTCAACGACGAGAGGAACCGGCACGTGACGACATCAAGTGGATCCGCGGCAGGAATGCCGTCCGGAATGACGACGGCGACAGCCGCCATCCGAGGCGATCAGGCCTTCCCCGCACCGACCGAACCCGCGAAACCGGGCTATATCGCGTGGCTGCTCGTGGCGCAGCTGGTCTTCTTCATCGCGCTTCTCGGGCCCGCGATCGTGGGAATCGGCCTCAAGATCCAGTCGCTCGTGGATGCCGGGGTGATCGCCGAGAACGGGGCCAACGGCGCGGTCGCCGTGCTTGGCGGCTTCGGTGCGCTCTTCGCGACCATCGCGAACGTCGTCTTCGGGCGCCTCTCCGACCGCACAACGAGTCGCTTGGGCCGCCGTCGGATCTGGATTGTCACGGGCACCGTGATCATGACCGTTGCCTTCCTGATCATGGCTGTCGCGCCGAACCTGCTCTACGCCACCATCGGATGGTCGCTCGCGCAGCTCGGCGCGAACATGGCCCTCGCGCCGTTCATCGCGACGATCGCGGATCAGGTGCCGAAGTTCCAGCGGGGCAAAATCACGGCAGCGCTCGGCATCGCTCAGAACGTCGGCGTCCTGGGCGGAACCTACGTCGCGCAAGCCTTCGTCGGCCAGTTGGTCATCATGTTCGTGGCGCCAGCCGTCGTGGCGATCATCGTTATGGTCATCTTTGTGGTTGTGCTGCCGGACCGTCGCCTGCCCGTCGCCCCGCCGCGGGCCACCCTCCGCAACTGGGCCGAGACGTTCTGGGTGAGTCCGCGCAAGAATCCCGACTTCGCGCTCGCCTGGTGGTCACGGTTCCTGATCACCTTCGCGGCCTTCGGATTCACGACCTTCCGCTTCTTCTACCTCCTCAACCACATCGGGGTGCCGGAGGGCGACGTCCTCGGCGTCATCTCGACGAGCGTGCTTATATATACGATCGCGCTCGTGGCCGCGAGCTACTTCGCCGGATGGCTCTCCGACCGTCTGGGGTGCCGAAAGGTGTTCGTGTGGAGCTCGACCGCCCTGTTCGCGATCGGCACGTTCGCGCTGATCTTCGTGCAAGACGTGAGTGGCTTCTATGTGCTCGAGGCGCTGCTGGGCCTCGCCTTCGGCATCTACGTGGGTGTCGACCTCGCCCTCGTCGTGGATGTGCTGCCCAACCCCGAGAACTCGGGCAAAGACCTCGGGGTGTTCAACATCGCCAACGCCCTCCCTCAGACGCTCGCGCCCCTCGTCGGCGGAATCCTTGTCTACGTCAGTGATCCGACCGGTAATAACTACGCGCTCTGGTTCTCGGTCTGCGCGATAGCTGCGATCGTTGGAGCACTCGTCATTTTCCCCATCAAGAAGGTCAGATAGACCGTGGCCTTGCAATACAACGATCGAAAGGTGAATTACGCATGACCCTCCCCGCCGCATCCATCCAGCTCTACACGCTGGCCAAGGAATTCACGGAGGACCCGAGCGGATCGCTGGATAAGCTCGCCGCCATCGGTCTCACGCACGTGGAGGCGTTCGATTTCGTTCGTCGCCCCGCCGAGATCCGGTCCGCCCTCGACGCGAGCGGCCTGTCCGCTCCAACCGGACACGCTCCTCTGCTCTCCGACACGCTGTGGACTCCCGATGGATCCATCCCCACTCCCGCGCCGGAGGTTGTGTTCGAGGCCGCTGCCACACTCGGAATGACGACGGTCATCGACCCGTTCGTCGCCGCGGACCGTTGGCTCACCGAGGATGGCGTCGCGGACATCGCCGACCGGCTGAACGCGTCCGCCGAAGTCGCGGCATCCTTCGGCCTCTCGGTCGGATATCACAACCACGCGCAGGAGTTCTTCGCGTCCTTCGATGGTCAGACCGCGTTCGAGCGGTTCGTCGCGGCGACAGACGAGCGCGTACTGATCGAACTGGACCTCTTCTGGGCACTGACGGGCGGCCAGGACGGGCCGACGCTCGTCTCGAGGCTCGGCTCCCGCCTCGTAGCGGTTCACGTGAAGGACGGCATCGCGCCGGCCGAGAACCCCTTCGCGCCGGGTGCCGCCCCGTTCGGTTCGGAGACGCTGGACCAGCGTCGTCCGGGCGACGGCCAGGTTCCCCTCGTCGAGTCGCTCGCGGCCGGTGAGGGCGCCATCAAGTACGCCGTCATCGAATACGACAACGCCCCGGGAGACGTCTTCGCCGACATCCAGGCGAGCTACGACTTCCTCATCAAGGGCGGGTACGCCGCATGAGCGGGCCCGTCGGAGTCGGTGTCATCGGTGCGGGTGTCATCAGCGACACGTATCTCGAGAACCTCCGCTCTTTTCCCGACGTGACCGTCGTCATCGTCGGCGACCTCATCGAGGAGCGGGCGAAGAGTCAGGCAGAGAAACACGGTGTACCCGCATGGGGGTCCGCCGCGGACGTGCTCGGCCACGCGGATGTGCAGGTGGTTGTAAACCTGACGATCCCCGCTGCGCACATTGAGGTCTCCTCCGCCGCGATCGCTGCCGGCAAGCATGTGTGGAGCGAGAAGCCCCTCGGCCTCGACCGGGTCGGTGCCGCGCAGCTGCTGACAGACGCGGCGGCGCGGGGCCTTCGTGTGGGTTCGGCGCCGGACACCATCCTGGGACCGGGATTCCAGACGGCGAAGCGCGCCATCCAGGAGGGCCTCATCGGGGAGCCGATGTTCGCGACGACCACGTTCCAGACCATCGGTCCAGATCTCTGGCACCCGAGCCCGGAGTTCCTCTTCGCCGAGGGCGCCGGCCCGCTGCTCGACATGGGGCCGTACTACATCAGCGGTCTCGTGAGCCTCTTCGGCCCGGTCGACCGCGTCGCAGCGCTCGGTCGCAAGAAGGCCGAACGGCGCGTCATCCACGCGGGCCCCGACGCGGGAAAGACTTTCCCGGTCGAAGTGCCGACATCCCTGCAGCTGCTCACGTCGTTCGCAGCGGGCCAGCAGGCCGCGAGCCTCCTGAGCTTCGATTCGGCACTCGAACGACACGGCGTCTTCGAGGTGCACGGGTCGGAAGGTTCGCTCATCGTCCCCGACCCCAATCAGTTCGAAGGCCGCATCGCCTACCTCACGGCCCGGACATCTCTCGCCGATGGTGACTGGGGCGAGCAGGAATGGACCGAGCTGGAGCAGAAAGGCACCGTCGTCGGGCGGGGTCTCGGCCTGCTCGACATGGTGCGTGCGATCTCCGAGGGCCGCCCGCACGTCGCCACCGGGGAGCTCGGCTACCACGTGCTCGACGTTATGCTCTCCGCTCAGGAGTCGGTGGCGAGTGGAGAGTTCGTCGCGATCGGCAGCTCACTCGCTGCGCCGGTTCCGCCGGTACCAGTCGACTTCGACCCCTTCGCCCGCACCTTGTAGGGCTGGTTGAGTCGCGGTCAGCCCCCGTAGGCGGGCTTCAGAACGATGAGGAGGATCGCCGTCCAGTGGCAGAGGAACGCCACCAGTGTGAGCGCGTGGAAAATCTCGTGGAAGCCGAAGCGGCCAGGGAACGGGTTAGGTCGCTTGAGCGCGTAGACGACGGCGCCGACCGTGTAGCAGAGGCCGCCCACCAAGACGAGAATCATGGTCGCAGCGCTCGTCGCGAGAAGGTCGCCCAGGTACATCACGGCGGCCCAGCTCAAGACGAGGTAGAGCAGCACGTAGAGCCAGCGCGGCGCGTCGATCCAGAAGACACGGAATCCGATTCCGAACAGCGCGCCAGCCCACACCAGGCAGAGCAGGAGAATGCCCTTCTCAGGAGGCAGGGCGATAACCGCGATCGGCGTGTACGTGCCTGCGATCAGCAGGAAGATGTTGGCGTGGTCGATGCGCTTGAGCAACCGCTTCATGCGGGGCTTCCAGTTGAAGCGGTGATACAGCGCCGAGTTGCCGAACAGCAGCAGCGAGGTCGCCATAAAGACCGCGCTGGCTGCTTTCGCCGCCGCGCCGTCGGCGAGGCAGATAAGCACTATGCCCAGGACGATGGCCAGAGGGAACGTGCCCGCATGGATCCAGCCGCGCCAGGTGGGTTTGACCTCGGTGTTGTGCTCGAGCTCGTCGTCGAGCAGAGGAATGTTGGGGATGTCGGCCGCGGGCATTGCCCCAGCGTACGCGTCAGGTGTTTCGCGTCGCTGGGAGTTTTTCGTAGAAGACGGGTAGCGTATCCGTGTGTCCATCGAAGAGACCCCACGGGGAAGCGGCTTCCTCTACGGCCTCTACCAGAAGCGCCTGCGTCGAGAGCTCGAGGTCGACGCGCTTCCTCACCATGTCGCGATGATCATCGACGGCAACCGGCGTTGGGCCAAGCAGCGTCTTCTCGGCACGGCCGCGCACGGGCACAGGGCGGGCGCGGCGAAGATGCGCGAGTTTCTTGTCTGGTGCGACGATCTCGGCATCCAGGTCGTCACGCTCTACCTGCTGTCGACCGACAATCTCACGAGCCGCAACAAAGACGAGCTCGACGAGCTCGTCGAGATCATCGCCGAGCTGGCCGGCGCCCTCTCTCACTTCCGCGACTGGCGCATCAAGCACGTTGGCAGCGACGTCGGCCTGCCCCCGACGCTGGTCACCGCCCTCGATGAGGCTGAAGAGCGAACGGCAGGCCACACGGGTCTGCACGTCAACCTGGCCGTAGGCTACGGCGGTCGCACAGAGATTGCGGATGCCGTGCGCAGCATCATCCGCGCGCACCAGGAGCAGGGCCACACGCTCGAAGACTTGGCCGAGAGCATCGATCAGGAGCTGATTGCCGAGCACCTCTACACGGGTGGCCAGCGCGATCCCGATCTGGTCATCCGCACCTCGGGCGAGCAGCGACTCAGCGACTTCATGCTGTGGCAGAGCGCGCACAGCGAGTTCTACTTTATGGAGGCGCTGGGCCCGGACATCCGCGAGGTCGACTTTCTGCGCGCCCTCCGCGACTACTCGCGTCGGCACCGTCGTTTCGGCGGCTGAGCCCGACGCATCCCGACCCCGCTCGTTTACATGAACGTAACCGAACACGGGGCGTGTCGTCACCACTTGAAACACAGTGGCACGTAGCGTCAAGCACATCAGGTATGGCACCTGGTCGAGTCGGCCACATAAGTACGACTCGAGGAAAACCTGAGACTTGAGAAAGGCTTAGGGGCCGGCTCGCCACAGTGATCCGAGTGCATTGCGCGCTCGGGGTTGGAGTAGTCGTGGCCGATCGCAATTCCCACCAGTCAGCCGACACCGGAACCCGCGTGCGGGCATCCGATTCGGCGCCGGCAGCCGTGAGCCAGAAGGAACGCACCTACGTTCTGGATACCTCGGTTCTGCTGTCCGATCCGAAAGCGATCTTCCGTTTCGCGGAGCACCCGGTCGTTCTTCCCGTCATCGTCATTACCGAACTCGAATCCAAGCGGAACGACCCGGAGATCGGGTACTTCGCCCGCCAAGCCCTGCGCAACCTCGACGAACTCCGCGTACTCCACGAACGACTCGATTTTCCGATCGCGGTGGGTGAGGGCGGCAGTCTGCGGGTCGAGCTCAACCACTCCAACATGTCGGTGCTTCCCTCGGGACTGCAGCTGAACGACAACGACTCACGCATTCTCGCCGTCGCCCTCAACCTGGCCAACGACGGACTCGACGTGACCGTTGTCTCGAAAGACCTGCCGTTGCGGGTCAAGGCGGCATCCATCGGTCTTGCGGCAGAGGAGTACCGGGCAGAACTGGCCGTCGACTCGGGATGGACTGGCCTTGCGGACATCACCCTCGGTTCCGACCAGATGTCGTCGCTCTACGAGTCGGAGTCGATGGACACCGACCTCGTCGAGGGTATTCCGGTGAACACCGGGCTGGTCATCCACTCCGACCGTGGATCTGCGCTCGGCCGAGTCACGGGCAAGCGCAGCTTCCAGCTTGTTCGGGGCGACCGCGATGTCTTCGGGCTGCACGGCCGTTCAGCCGAGCAGCGGGTTGCCATCGACATGTTGCTCGACCCTGAGGTCGGAATCATCTCGCTGGGAGGTCGAGCCGGAACGGGAAAGTCGGCTCTGGCCCTCTGCGCGGGACTCGAGGCCGTTCTCGAGAAGCAGCAGCACCGCAAGATCATGGTCTTCCGGCCTCTGTATGCCGTCGGCGGGCAGGAGCTCGGCTTCCTGCCGGGCGACGCGTCCGAGAAGATGAATCCGTGGGCGCAGGCCGTCTTCGACACACTCGGCTCGATCGTGTCGCAGAACGTCATCGACGAGGTGATCGAGCGCAACATCCTCGAAGTTCTGCCGTTGACGCATATCCGCGGTCGTTCGCTGCATGACGCGTTCGTGATCGTCGACGAAGCCCAGTCACTCGAGCGCAATGTGCTGCTCACCGTGCTCAGCCGCATCGGGCAGAACTCGCGGGTCGTGTTGACGCACGATGTGGCTCAGCGTGACAACCTTCGGGTAGGTCGGCACGACGGCGTCGCATCGGTCATCGAGACGCTGAAAGGGCATCCGCTGTTCGGGCACATGACGCTGACCCGATCGGAGCGCTCGGCCATCGCGGCGCTCGTCACAGAGATGCTGGAGTCGAACGAACTGGCCTGATGGTCTCGGTGCGGGGCATGCTCGTCTGACGGAGTCACTTGTGGATAACTTCTGACGGCATGCCCCGCACCCCGTTACCGTGGGGCGCATGACCTCGGAGCCCCTCCCTCTCGTGCGGTGCGCACATCCCGCTCAGGCTCTGATCGTTGGCTTGCTGCTCTGCCTGTCGTTCGCCGCGGTCGGCATCGCTCCGGGCGTCGTCACGCTCGTCTGGCTGGCCATGGTGACCCCGAGTCTGGTCATCATCGACCTTCGTCTACGGCGACTGCCGAACGTACTGGTTGTTCCCGGTCTCGCAGCCGCGTTTGTCGACGGCTGCTGGGCGACCGTTTCATCGGGGGAGTTTCCCGTGGCTGCGTTGTTGACGACATCGACCGTCGCGGTGGTGATGCTGGTGCTCAACCTCGTGGGAGGGCTGGGCATGGGCGACGTCAAGCTGAGCGTGGTGATGGCAGGATGCCTGTCGCTCGTCTCGCCGCTTCTCGCCGTCTTGGCGCTGATGCTCGCGTTCTTTGTCGGCGGCGGGTACTCGGCCGCGCTGTTGCTGCGCCGCCGCGAACCGCGCGGCAGGCGCATGGCGTTCGGCCCCCTGCTGCTGGTCGCTTTCTGGGCGGTGGTCGCTCTGCGCGCGCTCAGCAGCATCGGCGTTGTGTCTGTGTCGTGACAGACACAACGCCCGGCGGCGTCGTGTCGGATCAGGCCGCGGGCGGCGCTGTCATCGAGAGGACGTCGAGCGCCGTATCGAGCTGCTCGAGCGTGACCTCGCCTCTCTCGACGAACCCGAGTTCGATGACGGCCTCACGAACCGTCACCTTGTTGGCCACAGAGTGCTTGGCGATCTTGGCGGCCGCCTCGTAACCGATGATGCGGTTGAGGGGGGTGACGATCGAGGGAGACGACTCGGCGAGTGCGCGTGCCCGATCGAGGTTGGCTTCGAGACCTGAGACCGTCTTGTCTGCGAGCAGCACCGACGAGTTCGCCAGAAGTCGAATCGACTCCAGCAAAGCGGTTCCCATCACCGGAATGGCGACGTTGAGCTCGAAGGCGCCCGAGGCGCCCGACCAGGCGATGCTCGCGTCGTTGCCGATGACTCGGGAGCAGACCATGAGAACGGCCTCGGGGATGACCGGGTTGACCTTGCCGGGCATGATCGACGATCCGGGCTGCAGGTCGGGGATGTGAAGCTCACCCAGACCAGCGTTGGGCCCCGAGCCCATCCAGCGAAGGTCGTTGCAGATCTTCGTGAGGCTGACGGCGAGCACCCGGAGGGCGCCGGATGCCTCGACCAGCGAATCGCGCGCCCCCTGGGCCTCGAAGTGGTCGCGGGCCTCCGTGATGGGCAGCCCGGTCTCTTCGGCGAGCAACCGGATGACGAGCTGGGGGAACCCGGCGGGCGTGTTGATTCCGGTGCCGACTGCCGTGCCGCCCAACGGCACTTCGGCGACGCGGGGGAGTGCCGACTGCACGCGCTCGATACCGAGTCTGATCTGCATGGCGTAACCGCCGAACTCCTGGCCGAGAGTCACCGGAGTGGCGTCCATCAGGTGAGTGCGCCCGGCCTTCACCGCGGATTTCCACAGTTCGGCCTTGGCCTCGAGCGCGACCGCCAGGTGATCGAGAGCAGGTAGCAACTGGGCGATGAGGGCGCCCGTCACGGCAACATGCACAGAGGTGGGGAAGACGTCGTTCGACGACTGCGATGCATTGACGTGGTCGTTCGGGTGAACTGGGCTGCCGAGGCGCGCGGTGGCGAGCGTGCTGAGCACCTCGTTCATGTTCATGTTCGACGATGTGCCGCTGCCGGTCTGGTAGACATCGATGGGGAACTCGTTGTCGAGGGCGCCCGAGATCACCTCGTCGGCTGCTGATGCGATGGCATCGGCGATGGATTGGTCGAGAACCCCGAGCTGTGCGTTCGCGAGGGCCGCGGCCTTCTTGATTCGCGCCAGCGCTGAGATCTGCGCCGATTCGAGGCCCGCGCCGGAGACGGGAAAGTTCTCGACGGCTCGCTGCGTCTGCGCGCCGTATTTGGCGTCGACGGGCACGCGCACTTCGCCCATCGTGTCGTGCTCGATTCGGAACTGCTCGGCTCCGGTTGCTGTGTCCACCACTATGTGGCCTGCCTTCCTGTGTTTCGCCTTGTGGGCGCTGAATGTCGGTCTGAAAAGTAGTGGAGTGCTAGACCGCGCCGATCACGAGGTCGGCAACTGCTCGGCCTTCGGCCAATCGGTAGTTGGCGCCCACGATCGCGAGTCGACCCTCTGCGACGGCCTCGCTGATCAACTCGGAACTCTCGAGAAGCTCTCGCACGGTGTCTCGCAGATGCAGCCGACCGACCTCGTAGGGGTCAACGACCTCGGTCTTGTCGGCTCCCTGATGCTCGGCGGCATGCACCGCGGGCGTGATCTTCTCGATGATGCCGCGGATGTGGACCGGCAGCGGCGGTGCATCCGGACCGACCGACTCGATGGCCGCGGCGACGGCGCCGCACTCGTCGTGGCCTAGCACGACGATCAGGGGCACCCCGAGAACTCCGACGGCGTACTCGAGACTGCCGAGTACCGAGTCGGAGATGACCTGGCCGGCGTTGCGCACAACGAAGAGGTCGCCGAGGCCCTTGTCGAAGATGATCTCGGCGGCGAGTCGCGAGTCGCTGCAGCCGAACAGCGCGGCACGGGGCGCCTGGCCCGCAGCGATTTGATGCCGACGCTCGACGTCTTGGCGCGGGTGGCGAGGCGTACCGTTGATGAAGCGCTCGTTGCCGCGCACCATCTCGCCCCAGATCTTGGCCGGTGTAAGGAGTGAATCGTTCATGATGTCGCCTCTGTCGTCTGCTTCTGGATGGCGTTCGTGATGGTGGACGCCAGTGCCTGTGCTTCTTCTGGTGTGGCGGTTCCTGCCACGATGAACGTGCTGCGACCGGACTCTGTGGTCAGAGCGTATTTCACATTTCCGACGTCGCGATCGGCGTCGCGGTTGTCGTAGACGATCCAGTCGATGCCATCGATGTTAACGGAGCCTGTGGGGATCGTCTGCTGCATCTCGTTGACGAGCCAGCTCGGATTTGCGTCGACAGCCTGAGTGATCGAGAGGAACTGTTTCGACGGTGTGATGAGGCCGATGAACCACGAGCTCACCTTGTCGAGACTCCCGGTGCGGATCTCGGCGACATTCGACGACCAGGTGTCGGGCAGTTCGGGAACGGCCAGCGGAACGGGAAGCGTGCGTTGCGCGCTGACCGCGACAGAGTGGTAATCGACCGCCTGAAGCCGCGAGGAGTCGTCTCGCGGAACGATCAACACCATCAGGGCGACGATGGCGACCGTGACGCCGACGGCGACCCAGAGGTTGCGGATCGTCTTGCTGTCGCGGTAGTTCTTGGAGTTCTGGGCCTTGCGAGCCGCCTCTTCTTCGGGAGTCTCGGGTCTTCCGAGCTCCGCCACAATGGGGCGGGGTTTCGGTTCGCGGCGTGCCACCTCTACTCGGCGACCGACTGGCGGGCGGCGTCAAGGCGAGCCTTGGCCCCGATCAGCCACTGCTCGCATCGGCGGGCGAGCGCCTCGCCGCGCTCCCACAGCGCAAGCGACTGCTCGAGTGTCGACGATCCCTGTTCGAGTTCGGTGACGACGCGCACGAGTTCGTCACGAGCCTGCTCATAGCTGAGAGCGTCGATGTCTTCTGTCGACGGTGTTGTCGCTGTGGAGGGCATGGTTCCAATCTTATTCTGCGGGAGAGGGGGCGGCGGCTGCGGAGAGGCTGCGAGCACCGGTCGACGTTGCGCCGATCGTTCCATCGGAGACGGTGATCGTGAGGGTCGCGCCACTCGGCGCCTCGTCTCGACCGCGAACGATCGAGGCGTCGTCGCGCTGCACGATGGCGTACCCACGGTCGAGGGTTCGTTGCGGCGACAGAGCTCGCAGATGCGCGACCAGTTGACGGGTGCTGTCGTCTGCGCGTTCGACTACCCGCGACGCCAGCTCGCTGCCGCGCGCGACGTATCGGGTGAGTTCTTCACTGCGCACATCGACAAGCCAGCTCGAACTGGCAAGCACGGGTCGGCTTCGCAGCTGCGCAAGCCTGTCGATTTCGTTCTTGATGACGTGGTTGACGCGCACGCCCAACCGCGCCCTGGCCTGGAGCACTCGGGACAGCTCCTCAGCAACGTCTGGAACGACACGTTTCGCGGCATCCGTCGGGGTCGACGCGCGCAGATCTGCCACATCGTCGAGCAGAGGGCGATCGGCCTCATGACCGATCGCGCTGACGATCGGCGTCGACGCAGCGGCCGCGGCACGCACCACGCCCTCGTCGCTGAAGCCGAGCAGATTCTGGAAGTCTCCGCCGCCTCGAGCGATGATGATGACGTCGACCTCGTGGTCGGCATCGAGCTGCTGGATGGCCGCGATGACCTCGCGTGGCGTGCGCTCGCCCTGCACGGCCGCGTGCACGACCCGGAACTCCACCGACGGCCAACGCAGCTGTGCGTTGCGGAGCACGTCTTTCTCGGCATCGCTGTCTTTGCCCGTGATCAGCCCAACGCAGTGCGGCAGGAACGGGAGACGCTTTTTTCTCGACGCGTCGAAAAGGCCTTCGGATGCGAGTTGTCGCCTCAGTCGCTCGAGTCGCTCCAGCAGGTCGCCCAGCCCCACGTGGCGCATCTCGAACACCTGCATCGTGAGGGTGCCGCCCTTGAGCCAGTAGTTCGGCTTCACAAGGGCGACGACTCGGTCGCCCTGTTTGAGGTCGTCGGGAATTCTGCCGCGAACACTCGACCAGATGGTGAATCCGATGGTGACGTCGTCGGTGACATCACGCAGCTTTCCGTAGACATTCGAGCCGGAGACGCCCCATTGCGTGATCTGACCTTCGACCCACGCGGTGCCGAGTCTTTCGATGTAGCCCTTGATCTTGCTCGAGAGCAGTGCGACGGGCCACGGGTTCTCGAGAGTCGCCGGGGCGTCGGCCTGTGGGGCGTCTGTCATGCGGGTGCTCCCTGCGCGTGGTTCTGCGACGGCCGACCACCGAGTTTTCACGGTTACCATGGAGGGGTGAGCCAAGCCACTATAAGTCTGCCGATGCCGAGGATTCCCGGCGTAAGAAACAGGCTAAAGGATACCCCCGTCACCGGGGAGAAGAAGGTGCTGCTCGCAGCACCTCGAGGCTACTGTGCAGGAGTAGACCGCGCCGTTGTCGCTGTCGAGAAGGCTCTTGAGCACTATGGTGCTCCCGTCTACGTGCGCAAGCAGATCGTGCACAACATCCACGTCGTGCAGACGCTCGAGAAGCGCGGAGCGATCTTCGTCGAGGAGGTCGACGAGGTTCCGCCGGGCGCCCACGTGGTCTTCAGCGCCCACGGAGTGTCGCCCGCCGTCGTTCAGGGAGCCGCCGATCGCGGACTTCAGGCCATCGACGCGACGTGCCCGCTCGTCACCAAGGTGCACCGCGAGGCCGTGCGTTTCGCCCGAGACGACTTCGAGATTCTGCTGATCGGGCACGAAGGGCATGAAGAGGTCGAGGGCACGGCCGGCGAAGCTCCCGAGCACACAACCCTCGTCGGCAGCCCCGACGAGGCAGACACCGTCGTCGTTCGCGATCCAGACAAGGTCGTCTGGCTGTCGCAAACCACGTTGTCGGTCGACGAGACGATGGAGACGGTCAACCGGCTCCGCGCACGGTTTCCCAACCTTCAAGACCCGCCCAGCGACGACATCTGCTACGCCACGCAGAATCGGCAGGTGGCCATCAAGAAGGTCGCCAAGAACGCCGATCTGGTCATCGTTGTCGGCTCTGCCAATTCGTCCAACTCCGTGCGTCTCGTCGAGGTCGCGCTCGAATACGGCGCAAAGGCGGCTTACCGGGTCGACTATGCGCACGAGGTGAAGCAGGAGTGGCTCGACGGCGTCAACACCGTTGGTGTCACGAGTGGCGCTTCAGTGCCTGAGGTACTCGTACAGGATCTGCTCGACGAGCTCGCCGGCGCCGGCTACGGTGACGTCGAGACCGTTATCACCGCCGAAGAAGATCTGATCTTCTCGCTGCCGAAAGAGCTGCGCAAAGACATGACCGGCAAGAATGACGCTCGAGCACTCGGCGGACGCCGGTCTGGCGCGGAGTAGAACTGGTCAGCTTGCGCTGAGGCTCGAGAGCAATCCCGGATCTGCCACGAGAGCCAGGGCCACGCATCCGAACGTCACGATCAGGGCGAGGGCGCCCATGAGCAGAGGAACGGGCCACGATCGGCGCCTTTGACCGATGAGTCGAACCGTGAGCCAGATCGTGGCGGCGAGCAGAACGAGCTGAGCGATCGCGGCTATGGCGCCCGCGATATCGACAGCGGAGCCGCCGCCGTAGTCGCCCAGGCCACGATCGGCGTAGAACATCTCGAGCGTGCTGCGCAGATCGAACAGCGAGGGCACGCTCGATGAGCTGATCATCACCGCGGTCACGAGCAGGAACACGGAGATCGAGGCGTCGAGTACGCGGTACGGAGCGGTCGAGGAGGCTGCCGAGGCCACGTTGTCGGCGGCAGCCTCATCCGGAGCCGTGCCTGCGCTTTCGGCCTCGGTCTTGCGCGGATCGACCGGAGGAGACCAGACCCACCCCTCGGGCGCGAGTTCGCCGTAGCGAGGGGTGGGCCTGTTGTCTGTCATCGAAAGCCGCGGTCTACTTGCCCGAGTTGCCGGCGGAGCCGAGCTGGTGGGTCGCCTCGATGACGCGGGCGGCCATGGCCGTCTCGGCCAGCTTGCCCCACGAGCGCGGGTCGTAGACCTTCTTGTTTCCGACCTCGCCGTCGACCTTCAGGAAGCCGTCGTAGTTCTTAAGCACGGTGTCTGCCACCGAGCGGCTGAAGGCGTACTGCGTGTCGGTGTCGATGTTCATCTTGATCACACCGTTCGCGACGGCTTCGGAGATCTCGGCGTCGGTCGAGCCGGAGCCGCCGTGGAAGACGAGGTCGAAGGGCAGGGGGCCGGTTCCGTACTTCGCCTGCACGCCGTCCTGGATCTCTTTGAGGAGTTCAGGGCGCAGCTTGACGTTGCCCGGCTTGTAGACGCCGTGCACGTTTCCGAACGTGAGAGCGGCCATGTAGCGGCCCTTCTCTCCGAGCCCCAGAGCCTCGACGGTCGCGATCGCGTCGTCGACGGTGGTGTAGAGGTGTTCGTTGATGTCGTGGCTGACACCGTCTTCTTCGCCGCCGACGACGCCGATCTCGACCTCGAGGATGGCGTTGATGGCGCGGGTGCGAGCGATCATGTCCTGGGCGATCTCGAGGTTCTCGGCAAGAGGAACGGCCGAGCCGTCCCACATATGCGACTGGAAGATCGGGTTACGACCGGCCTTGACCTCGGCCTCGGATGCCGCGATGAGCGGAAGGACGAAGCTCTCGAGAGCATTCTTCGGGCAGTGGTCGGTGTGCAGCGCGACAGTCACCGGGTAGTTCTTGGCGACTTCGTGCGCGAACGCCGCGAATGCCAGGGCGCCCGTGGCGCGTGCTCCGCTGCGGGTGTGGCCGGCGAAGTAGTCCGCGCCGCCCGTGGTCACCTGGATGATTCCGTCGGACTCGGCCTCGGTGAGCCCCTGGAGGACAGCATTGAGGGTCTGCGACGACGACACGTTGAACGCGGGATAGGCGAATCCCTTCGCCTTCGCGGTGTCGAGCATCTGGGCGTACTGGTCGGGCGTTGCGATGGGCATGATTTCTCCTTGTGTCTACGCGACTTCATCCTAGGGGAGGCTCATCTTGTGGAGTGGGAGAACGTGCACAGCGGGCGGGAGAGGCCCACCGCTACTCTGGAGTAGCCAGGCGATGACGCGCGACAGGAGCCGTCACGTGGCACCGAATTCTGTGAGGTCTGCAATGACGAATACCGAAAACGACGCTCTCTATCTTCACCCCGACCGCAACCTCGCCATGGAACTCGTGCGCGCCACGGAGGCCGCCTCGATTCGGGCCTACCCGTTCATCGGTCGGGGCGACAAGCTCGCCGCTGACGGCGCCGCGGTCGACGCGATGCGCGCCTTCCTCACCACGGTCAACTTCGACGGCGTCGTGGTGATCGGCGAGGGCGAGAAAGACGAAGCGCCGATGCTGTTCAACGGTGAGCACGTAGGCAACGGGCGCGGACCAGCCTGCGACATCGCTGTCGATCCGATCGATGGAACGAGCCTCACGGCCGCCGGGCGCCAGAATGCCCTCTCGGTCATCGCCGTCTCCGACCGCGGAACTATGCTCGACGCCTCGAGCGTCTTCTACATGGACAAGATCGTCACCGGTCCGGAGGGCGTCGGCGTGATCGACATCGACCGCCCGATCGGCGACAACATTCGCGCGCTGGCAAAGGCGAAGGGCAAAGACGTCTCAGACATCAAGGTCGCCGTGCTCGACCGCCCTCGACACGTCGGCCTGATCGAAGAGATCCGTGCCGCCGGCGCCGGAACCCGCCTGCTTCTCGACGGCGACGTGGCCGGCGGCATCAACGCCGCTCGTTACGAGACGAGAACAGATATGTGCGTGGGCATTGGCGGCAGCCCGGAGGGCATCGTCACCGCCTGCGCCATCAAGGCGCTCGGCGGGCTCATACAGGGTCGTCTGTTGCCGAAAACCGACGAGGAGCGCCAGCGCGCGATCGATGCTGGACTCGATGTCGACCGCGTCTACGAGGCCGACGATTTGGTGAGGGGCAACAACACCATGTTCGTGGCGACGGGTGTGACGGATGGCGGCCTGGTGGCCGGTGTGCGTAAGAAGGGCCCCATCATTCGCACCGAGAGCCTGGTTCTGCGCAGCCGCTCGGGAACCATCCGCCGCATCGTGGCCGACCACATCGCCGACAAGTGGTTCTAGGCCCTCGACGGTTCTAGGCCCTCGACGGTGCTAGGCGGCCGGGTCACTCTTCTCGAGTTCGGCCACCAGCTCGTAGCTCGACAGCTCTCGGCGTTGCTCCTCGATCGTGGGGAGCATGCCGAGAACAGTCGACTCGTCGAGCGCGTTGAGCTTTCGCGCCGTCGGGAACACCTGTCGTTCGAGCGAACCCACGAATGAGTTGTAATCGCGCACGCTGCGTTCGATTGAGCGGCCGAGCTTTTCTGCGTGGGTGGCGGTGGTCGCCAGGCGCGTGTACAGCTCACGGCTCAGATCGAAGAGAACCTTTGCGTCGTGAGTCAGCACGTCTTGCTGCCAGCTGTAGGCCACGGTTTTCAGAACCGACCACAGGGTGACGGGCGACGCCAGCGCCACCTTGCGCGAGAAGGCGAACTCCATGATGCTCGGATCAGCCTCGAGAGCGCTCGACACGAGGGACTCGCTCGGGATGAAGGCGATCACGAGCTCGGGGGAGGCCTCGAGGCCAGTCCAGTAGCCCTTGTTGCTCAGCGTCGTGATGTGGTCTCGCACAGCCTTCACATGGCGCTTCATGAGTCGGTCTCTCTCAGCGCCGTCAGCCCCCGTTGCGGTGGCGGGAATCAGGCTGGCCTCGAGGTAGGCGTCGAAGGGAACCTTTGCGTCGACGGCGATGTTCTTGCCGCCGGGAAGATGCACGACCATGTCGGGGCGGCCTGCTCCTGACGACCCCACGATGCTTGTCTGAACATCGAAGTCGACGCGCTCGATCAGGCCGGCGGCCTCGACAACCCGGCGCAGTTGGGTCTCTCCCCATACACCGCGGGTGCTGTTCGACCGCAGCGCCGACGCGAGCGACTCCGCAGTGCTTCGCAGCCGTTCTTCCGACTCGGTCGCGCTGCGCAGCTGCTCGCTGAGTTCGCCGTGCTGCTTCTGGCGCTGCTCTTCGAGCTCGGAGACTTTGCGTTGCACCAGACGCAGGCTCTCGGCCACGGGGCTGAGAGCCAGGAGCACTCGGCCGTCGGAACTCACCCGTTCGGCCTCGGCCTCGCTCATCTCGCGAATTCTCTGTTGGAACTCGCTGATGCGCCCGACCTGCAGGTCGAGCTGTTCGTGCAGACCAGCGATGGTCGCCTCGGCCGCTGCGGAGCGGGCCTGAAGCTCAGCCATGGGCCGGGGGTCGACCTGCGGAATGCGGCTTGCGCGAAGCATCCAACCGATGGCGCCGCCGAGCGCCACGCCGATGAGCAGACCGAGCACCAGAGCGAGTATGGGATCCATGCGGGAAGTCTCGCACCGACCTCCGACATCGCCGGAAGAATCGGCCGCGCGTCAGATAACGGGAGCGACGGCCACCGGTCGAAGCTGCGAGATCTTCACGCCGGCGGCCCCGGCGAGGGTCTCGATCGAGTTCACCTCGTGACGTTCGGCCGCATGAATGATGATCGCCGCGCACGCCTCGGCATCCGCCAACGCGTCGTGGTGTCTGAAGTCTTCGAAGCCCGCCGCCATCGCCGCCACCGGCAGGCGATACGAGTCGAGCGAGTAGGTCTTGCGGGCGATCTGCAGGCTGCACGCGTAGGCGTTCGGCGGGCATTCCACGCGGGCGGCCGCGCTGGCAGCGCGGATGACGGCCATGTCGAAGGCCGCGTTGTGCGCCACGAAGTGATCGTCTCCCACGAAGTCGACGAGCTCGTCGAGCTGTTCCTCCCAGCCGCGAGCATCTTGCACGTCTTCGCTGTAGATGCCGTGGATCTTCGTGTTCCAGGGCAAGAACTCGTCGAAGCCGATCTCAGGCTTGATGAACCACGAAGTCTCGTCGACGACCACGCCGTCGCGCACCTTCACGAGACCCACCGAACACGCGGACTCTCGGTAGGAGTTGGCGGTCTCGAAGTCGATGGCAGTGAAATTCAGGGGCACGCATCGATGTTCTCATGCTGCGCCGACCGTCGTTTCGAAGGGAGCCGCGCGCCGGGCAAGTACGATGGATGCTCGTGGCTCTCACTATTGCAATCGTCGGTCTGCCCAATGTCGGCAAGTCCACCCTGTTCAACGCCCTGACCAAGAATCAGGTGCTCGCGGCGAACTACCCGTTCGCGACCATCGAGCCGAACGTGGGTGTGGTCAATCTTCCCGACGCGCGGCTCGCCGCTCTCGCCGACATCTTCGGAAGCGAGCGCATCCTGCCCGCCCCCGTGTCGTTCGTCGATATCGCCGGCATCGTCAAGGGTGCGAGCGAGGGCGAGGGCCTCGGCAACAAGTTCCTCGCAAATATTCGTGAAGCGGATGCGATCGCGCAGGTCGTGCGCGGATTCACCGACGAAGACGTCGTGCACGTCGACGGCAAGGTCGACGCGGCGAGCGACCTCGAGACGATCAACACCGAGCTGATCCTCGCCGATCTGCAGACTCTCGAGAAGGCGGAAGCCCGTTTCGAGAAAGAGGTCAAGGGCAAGAAGGCCGACCCGTCGACTCTCGTTGCCGTCAAGGCGGCGCGCGAGTGGCTGGACACGGGCAAGCCGTTGTCAGCGTCGACGATCGACCTGGAGCCGATCCGCGAGCTCGGTCTGCTGACCGCCAAGCCCTTCATCTACGTCTTCAACATCGACGAGGGCGTTTTGGGTGACAAGGCGAAGCTCGATGAGCTGGCCGCTCTCGTCGCCCCCGCTCACGCGATCTTCCTCGACGCGAAGCTCGAATCCGAGCTCATCGACCTCGACCCTGCCGACGCGGCCGAGCTGCTCGAGTCGACGGGCCAGGAGGAGAGCGGCCTCGACCAGCTCGCCCGCATCGGCTTCGACACCCTCGGACTGCAGACCTACCTCACGGCTGGCCCGAAGGAGACCCGCGCCTGGACCATCCCGAAGGGCGCCAAGGCGCCTCAGGCGGCCGGCGTCATTCACACCGACTTCGAGAAGGGTTTCATCAAGGCCGAGGTCATCGGCTTCGAGGACCTGGTGGAGACCGGGTCGATCGCTGAGGCGCGTGCCAAGGGCAAGGCGCGTATCGAGGGCAAGGACTACACGATGCAGGACGGCGACGTCGTGGAGTTCCGCTTCAACGTGTAGCTGGCAGTGGCGCTAGGAGTACTTGCGCGTCACGAAGGTCTTCATTTCTGGCGATACGGTGATTGACGCTTATCTCGGTGAGCCGCATGAAGGAAAGATCCTGACTGGGCGCTGAGGCAACCCCATCGACGCCATTGGAAACTTTCGAATAAATAAAAATCAGTCTGACTTCTAAAGCTGCGCTGTGTCTATGCTGCCTATATGACCAACGCCTCACAACTGATCGAGCACGCTCACGCATGGATAAGTGAGGCGCTTTCGGCGCCGGACGGGCCAGTTCTTGTCACGAGCCCTTTTCTCTCGTATGAAGTGTGCCGTCAACTTTCCGATGCTGCCGATAGATCGACGCACTCGTTCGTGCTCTCCACTACTTTGAATCCGAGCGCAGTAGCCAACGGATATCTCTCCGTGCAGGGACTTCACCTTTTGCTCGATGCAGGGGTTGAGATTCGTCACACCGAACGGTTGCACGCCAAGTGCTTCATCGTGGGTTCGAAAGCAATGGTGGGGTCTGCAAATCTCACGGGTTCCGGACTTGGTTTTTCCACCAGCGCGAACCGAGAACTGGGAGTTCATTTGACAAATGAGCAAGCTGACGAAGCGCACCGGATTACCGTTTCGTGGCCCGCAAAAACGGTCATGCGTACGGACCTTGAGGAGTTACTGAACGAGGCGAAGAACGTCGGACGCATCGGGCGGACTCAGGACAAGACGCTGGACGCCAGCTCTGCACTTCAGCTCGCAGAGCGCCTCCTTCTTGACGCGCGGGATCCTCAGAGGTCGTTGTGGCTGAAGCTGGAATACGGCGAACCTGCACTAGATGGATGGCGAGAACAATCCTGGTTCGCAAGTCCCAAGAAGGGCAAGCCCGGATTTCGAGCCGGGGACCTCGTATTCATCTGTGCCAAGGCGACGGGAGACTGTTATGCGATCGTAGAAGTTGTCGATGACCCCGAGTATCAACCGGACTTCTACGTCAAATGGGCTGCTTCGAACGATACAGCTGCCCTTGCGCGGTGGCCGTGGACGAACAAGACGACACCGCGGCTGGTACCCGATTCGCTCATGGAATTGAAACTGAGTGAGATCGGTGTGAGCGGTCAGGCCCTTCAAAACGGCCACGTCCGGTTGAAGCTAGACCAGTTCAGTGCGGGAGTGCGTGCACTGGCTAGGCTCGCCACAGCCTGATTTACTCGGCCGGACCTCACGGGCGACCCCTGGGAACGCGGAGGATGACTGATCGATAGCCTTGACGTCTATCGGATGCTGTTGTGCGCCGTCGTCGAGGACGGATGCGGCGCGCGCGCCTGCCCCGCAACGTGGAGATTGGACGTCGACGAGTCTGAACGCGTCCACAGTAGCTGTGACGCTCAGACCTGATCCACACTTTCCATTTCTCACTCCAGTAGGGTGTCGGAGGCGAGCGGGAGCTTCGCCGTCGCACGAAAGGGAGCCCAGACCATGACCGAAAACCAGATCTTCGAACCCGATGCACGCGCGATCTCGTACGCGGTGGAGGGGAACGGCCCGACGGTCGTTCTGATCGCCGACACGGATCTTCCCATCGACTACCTCGGCACGCTCGCCCACATTCTCGTCGAAGAAGACTTCCGAGTTCTGCGGATCGCCGCAGGCAGCGCCTCGGCGCACGACCTCGCCCGCAGCGTGGTCGACATCATGGATGCCGTGGGCATCAGGGATGCATGGCTGGGTGGCCACGGGTTCGGCGGATCCGTCGCTCGCGCCGTGGCCTTGGATTTCCACGACCGCGTCAACGGCGTGCTTCTGCTCGGTGTCGAGGCGGGAGACCTGACGCTCGCCGAGGGTCTGCCCGTGCTGGTCATCCAGGGGTCTGACGACGACGTCACTCCGCCCGCTAACGGCGAGGCGCTGCAGGCCGCGGCTCCCGATCGCGTGAGTGTTGTGTCCATCGACGGCGGCGGTCACATGTTCCCGTCTGAAAACGTCGGCGCGACCTCGTGGGCGATCGAGGACTACCTCGACTGGGACTGAGCTCCGAGACCTTCGTTCGAGCGCAAGTCTCGGCGTAGCTGAGCGATCTCTTCGGTAAGGGCGCGCAGTTCCACGCGCGTCGCCGCCTGCTGGTCCTCGTCCTTTCGAGCGACGCGCTCGACGATCCACGATGCGAGCGTCGCGGTGACGACCCCGAGTAGTCCGATGCCGCCGATCATGAGCGCTACCGCGATCATCCGGCCTTCGACCGTGATGGGGGCGAGGTCGCCGTAACCGACCGTGGTGATGGTGACGACGGCCCACCAGAGGGCATCGCCGAACGTGGTGATCGTCGCGCCCGGTGCGTTCCTCTCCGCGTCAAGTGCAGCGAGCGCGGCCACGAAGACTGCCAACGATGCGGCACCCACCACGTAGACGACGACCCGCCCCCGAACGGCGGTCCCCAGGCTCCGATTGAGAACCGAAAGGAACGTGAGCAAGCGAAGCAGTCGAAGCGGTCGGAGCATCGGGAGCACGACCACCAGCAGGTCGAACAGGTGCTGCACGAACCATCGGGCACGGTTCTCGGACAGAATCAGGCTCACGACGTAGTCGATGACGAAGAGCAGCCACGTCGCCTGGATGACTGTTTCCGCGAGTGTCTCAGCGGGACCGGAGAGCTGAGCGATGATCTCCCACGCATAGGCGGCAAGGAACAGGACTGCAGAGACCGTCAAGGGCCATTCGGTGATCTTCCGCCATCGTGCGAGCTTCATGGCGAAACTCTACAGACGCTCCACGTATGCCAAGGCGGGTAGCCTTGTAGTCGCTGGGCCGCTCGAGGCGCATCGCCTTCGAGAGGAACACACATGAGCCTGATTCGCCTGAACGACGTGAGCGTGAAGTTCGAGAACACGCAGATTCTGCGCGAGGCCTTCTTTCGCCTCGAACCCAAAGACCGGGTTGGACTTATCGGCCGCAACGGGTCGGGCAAGACGACGCTGCTCAAGCTCGTGCTCGACCAGGTGCAGCCCGACCAGGGAACGGTCACCGTCGAATCGGGCGTAAAGATCGGCTACTTCTCGCAGTTCTCCGAGCTGAACGGCGAACAGACGATCAGCGAGGTGTTGGATGCGTTGTTCGTCGAGGTGCACGCCGTCGAAGACGAGCTCGCGTCGATCGACGCGGCGATCGCGGCCGATCCGTCGGGAGGGTCCGCGCTCGACGCGCTCATCGAGCGCCAGGCGGAGCTGTTCGGCGAGATGGAACGCCTCGACGGCTGGGACTACACGCGCAAGATCGACCAGGCGCTCACGACGCTCGGCTTCGATGAGCCGCACCGCACGTGCCCGATCGACGCGCTGTCGGGCGGATGGCGCAACCGTGCCGCGCTCGCGAAGATCCTGCTCGAAGACCCCGACGTGCTGCTGCTCGATGAGCCGACCAACTTCCTCGATGTGGCCGGCGTGGAGTGGCTCGAGTCCTGGTTCCGCGACTTCAAGGGCGCGGCCATCATCGTGTCGCACGATCGCGCGTTCCTCGATGTCGTCGTGACCCGCATCATCGAGCTCGAGAACTACCACCTGCACGAGTACCCCGGAAACTTCGGCGAGTACATCGTGCAGAAGCAGTTCCGACTCAAGACGCTCGAGGCACAGTTCGTGCACGAGAACGAGCTGCTGGCCTTCGAGGCCGAGGGCATCGCCGACCGGCGCGAGGCGGCGAAGGCCTCGAGCAAGAAGCTCGACAAGCAGCTGTCGGGAATCAAGAAGTCGCGCGCACCTCGACCCGTCGACCAGATCATCACTGAGATCTACGGTGGCCTGCACGTCAAAGACGTGCTGTGCCGCGTCGACGGGCTCGAGAAGTCATACGGCGACAAGATGCTGTTCACTGGTCTCGGCTTCGAGATCCGTCGCGGCAATCGCATCGTGGTGCTCGGTGCCAACGGAAGTGGCAAGAGCACCCTGCTTCGCGTGCTCACCGGTGACGAGAAGCAGGATCACGGCCACGTGGACTGGGCGTCGGGTGCGAAGGTCGTGTCATACAACCGGATGCTCGACGAGCTCGACCTCGACGATACGGTCACGCATGCGGTCAACGCGCTGCCCGACAGCCTCGCCCTCACCGCGACGCGCAAATCGGTGGGCCGATTCCTCGCCATGTTCCAGTTCTCGGAGGCCGACCTCAAGAAGCGCATCCGCGAGCTCTCGGGAGGGCAGCGCGCCCGCGTCGCGATGGCCCAGTGCCTACTGTCCGGCGCATCCGTTCTTCTACTCGACGAGCCGACCAACCACCTTGACCTCGCCAGCACCCAGGTCATGGAGCGCGCCCTCGTGCACTTTCCCGGCGCTGTCGTCGTGGTCAGCCACGACCGGTTCTTCACCGACAAGATCGCCAACCGGATGCTCATGTTCGGCGCGGCCGGCGCAGAGCCGGGCGAGATCGACGTGCGCGCGGCATAGGCACTCGGCGGTGCCGCCCATCATTGCTTTCTTTCAGAAAGGCGGGTCGTCGGCACCGGTGACAGGTGAGCTGGGAACTCCCTCGTCGACCGTGCCGCGGTACCAATTGCGAGCCGGTGGGTCGACGTTGTCTGGTGCGTCGGGAAAGCTGATGCGTCTGGGGGCGGGCTTCGCCAGGGCTGGAGGGTCGTGCTGCCTCGTATGACCCGACGGTGAGATGGAGATCATGGTGCCGTCGGCTCGAGTGATGAACTGCCACGCCGTCTTGTGTTTCACCTTGTGGTGGGGTGCGCATTGCGGAACGAGGTTCACGATCGACGTCTCGCCCTGAGGAAAAGGCACATTGTGATCGGCGTCGCAGTCGCGGGCGGCTCGTGTGCAACCCGGGAATCTGCAGGTGACGTGGATGAGGTCGACCAGTTCGCGCATTCTCGGGTCTGGTTTGTAGCGGGTGACGCCGGCCGTGATGACCGCCCCGGTGGCGGGGTCGGTCAACACCCGAGAGAAATAGGGTGCGTTGACGGTCAACCGGGTCGCAGTCAGCGCGTCTATGGGCCCGTATCCCTCGAGAGATGCGCTCTCATCGCTGAACCCGAGCAGCGAGAGGGCCGGCACAGTGACATAGACGTGCGCGCGGACCGCGTGTGCCGGAGCGCCCGGCATGCTGAGGTGACCGTTCAGGAGCAGATCTGACGCAACATCCGCGTGAAGCTGCGTTATGGTGCGGGGATCACCCGCGGCCTTGAGCGCAAGTGCGAAGCGGTGGAGGCGGTCGCGGATGGCCTCGTTCTCGACAGCGGGCTGCCGGATTCCGAAGACCGACATGCCCGCGTCATCATCTGTGCTGTCGACGAACGTGTTTCGGGTCTCGGCGGCGTGCAGATGACGCTCGACGGCATCCTCCATGGTGGCGGCCTTGGCTTCTCGACTTGCCTTCGTGCGCAGCACATGCACGGGCTGCTTCTTGGCGAGCTCGAGCATGCGCAGTTCGAAGTCGAGCTGCTTCTCGTCGGGGAGGCAACTGCCGAATTGCACGATGATCTCGGCATGGCGGAGAGAGATCTCACCGGAATACAGGGCGCGGTGAGTGTGCACGAATGTCTCGGCGAGCTCGTGACTGGTTTCGATGAGTGCGTAGGCCGCGCGCTCGCTCAGGTTCTCTGCCGAGGCGAGTTCTGTCGTTAACTCGCGCCTCGCGACTGCCTCAGTCGACCATTGCGGGCCTCCGCCCGACCGGTCTACTGGGTTCAGTGCCCGGCCTGCGGCCTGTGCGACGGTGACCAACCGCGCCCGCTCTGCCTGCAACGACGCGATCTGCCGCGACACCTCGTGTACTTCTTCGAGTGCCGCACGAAACGAGCTGACAAGACGATAGTCGGGCTCGGTTATCACGGCGTACCTTTCGCAGTGTGTGCAATCTATATACCAATTAAGGATAGCAGTTTCATCCAGATAATAGAACGTATGTTCGATATGTGCTGGAGATATTCTCCGACCCCGGTGACACTAAGGTCACTACGCTGTGTAGCAATAAGCGCAACTCGACAATGCTGTCCGAAAGGTTGACCATGAAAACGTCACAACCTCGCCCGCTCGACTATGTGCGCGTGACCGCACTTCTCTTTGCGATGACATTCGCAGTGTCCGCGTGCTCGAGCACGGCCGGCGCCACCTCCAGCACCGCCATCGAATCACCTACTGAGTCCCACGCCCCTGTCGAGGCCGTCGATCTCGCGGCCGGTGAGCAGGATGCCCCGGTCGAGGTGTCCGTGTCGGGTGACGACGGCGTCGGGGTCACTTTTCGCGAAATCACGTTGGCGCCGGGGGCATCGACCGGAGTGCACTGTCACTACGGACAGCTGGTCGCGGTCGTCTCGCAGGGATCGCTGACGCACTATGCCGACATCTATCCGAGTGGCGTGCACGTCTACGAGACCGGAGACAGCATCATCGAAGGAGCGGGCTATCGTCACGAGGGGCGAAACGAGGGCAACGAGAACGTGGTGCTGTGGGTCACGTACATCATTCCCGAGGGTAAGCCGCTCGCCGAGACCGACCTCTCGCACTGCGATGCCTAGCGATAGCGCACAAAAGAGATAGCGCACAAAAGAAGCAGCGCACCAGGGGGAGTACGGACCATGACGCATCATCCGCACACGAAGGTTATGCCGGACGTGAGGCTGTGGACAGGGATCGCCGCAATAGCCGTGGCGCTTCTCACCGTGACCGAGTTCTCGGTGCAGGTCTTCGTGGTCGGCGCGCGGCCCAGCCTCGATGACAAGTTGGCCCTCGTCGACTTCATGACGAGAACGAGCAACGGCACCTTGCTCACGATTCTCATCGACACGATGCTCATGGCCGCACTCATCGTGTTTCTCGCGGGTTTTCGCCAGCTCATCACGCATGCCGAGGTTGCCCTTCAGTGGGTCGCAGACCTGGCATATGGTGCAGGGCTCGTCTTCGTGGCGGTGACGCTCGTCGGCGACGCGATGGAGGCGGGCACGGCTCTCGACGTGACGGGCATGGCGGGCGACTACTCGGTTCTGCGCGCCCTCACCGTGGGTCACACCGTTCTCTTCGGTTCGATCGGATGCGTGTTGACGGCTCTGGTCGCGGCCGCCAGCGCATACGTGACGCTCGGCTCCGAGGCCCTGCCTCGGTGGACGGGCTGGCTCGCCTACTCGGTGGCGGCGTTGAATCTCATCGCCGTTCCGACGATGTTCGGGGGAACCGACCCCGCATCGTTCTTCGCCGCCGGGGGAGCGGGCACCGCGCTCTTCGCGACCTTCCCATGGTTGGTCTGGGTGACAGCGATCGGTGTCGTGACGATTCGCGACCGGCGTCGGCCCTACGACGTTGCCGCCGCCGGAAGTATCGCGGCAACCTGATGCGCTGCGCGAATTCAGGGCGCTGAGCGGCCAGGCACGTGGCCGCTCAGGAGAGCCACCGGTCTAGACCGAGGTCGTTGAATGGCGTCTCACGTACGTGCAATCGAAGCTCGTGCCGATCACCGTTCCGTCGTCGTAGTACTCGGCGACGTCGAGCATGAAGTCGAGGGTTTCGTCGACCATCCGGTCGGCTTCCTGCGGCGACAGCGACAGCGACCGCAGCCAGCCGCCGTCGGAGAGGCTCGACTCGACAGCCAGTCGCACATCGTCTTCGCTCAGTGTGGTGGCACGTACGAGCGCCGTGGTCGTCGCGTGATGCGACGCAAGACCGGAGAAACCTCGACTGCACCCACACCCGTTCTCAGGGTCGCGCCGATCTCGATCGCAGATGAATCCGAAGGTGACGATCTCGCCCTCGATACACCAGTTGTAGTCGTCGCCACGAGCCCCGTTGTCGAGACTCGTCGCCTGGAGAATTTTCATTCGGCATCCTTTCAATCGATGTGCTGAGACCGTAGACGGAGCCTCCGACACCGCACGTTCGCAGAGCGTCGGCTATCGTGAGGCGCGTGACTCGACACCTCTTCGCCCTGCCCTCTGCGCTCGCCGCGACCGCCTTGCTCGGTGCGGCACTCCTGTTTGCCGGCGCATCCAGTGCCTCGGCGCATGACGCGCTCGAGTCGTCGACCCCCGCTGTCGGCGAGGTCATCACGACCGATCCGACCGTGGTCTCGCTGACGTACAGCGACGAGCTCATCACCCTGGGCGGCGACACGAGCGCGTTCGCGATTCAGGTGACGGATGCGTCGGGTGCGTTCCACGAGAACGGATGCGTCGTCGTCGTCGACGGCGTCGTCGTCTCCACTGGTGTCGCCCTGGGAGACCCCGGAACCTACACCGTGACCTGGCAGGTGGTCTCGAGCGACGGACATCCGACGTCAGGCAGTTACACCTTCGACTATCAGCCCGTCGACACCGGGAATTCGCTGCCCGGCATGGCGGCTGCCCCCGCTTGCGGCGCGCAGTGGGCGGGCTCGCCACGGGAGGACTCCGCTCCCGCCGTGACGCCCGAGCCCTCGATGACCACGATGGCCGAGGAGCCGGCGCCGACCCTCACAGCGACCGCCGATCCGGCGTCCACGGGCGACGGCGGTGCCGATGGTGGCCGGATCGGCGTTGCCATCGCGGTGTCGATCGGCGGTCTGGCATTGATCGCGACGGTGATCGCGCTCACCGTGCGGCGCATCCGTCGTGATCCGTTCGAGAAGCCCGAGGGACCGTCGAAGGAGGAGTAGCGCTTCAATAGGCTCAGCGCTTCGACAAGCTCAGCGAACGGGGCTCAGCGACTCTGGCGGCGCTTTCCCACTCGCGGTGCGCCCTTGACGGCCGGGGCTCGCCCCTTGCCCTTCGACGCCTTCGCCTTGCCCCCGGCCTGGGGAACCGTGATCGTGGAGTTTCCTGTCGATTTCGCGAGATCTGCCGCAGCCTTTTCGGCGAAGGCAACTCCCTCGGGCGTCAGAACCGTCGACTCGGCGTCGTAGTCGAAGAGCGGGTAGCCCAGATTCTGCTCGAGCTGCTTGACGGCGGCGATCATGCTCGAGCGCGGAATGCCCTCGATCTTGGCGGCCTTGGCAAAGTGAAGCTCTTTCGCCGCCGTGATGAAGAGCCTGTTCAAACGATGATCCACAAAATCCGTCCTGACTGCGCACATCGCCCGGTCGCCTTCAGATTACGCGTTCGCGCCGCGCAACGCGTGAGCCGTATGTTGCTAGGCTGGCCGCACAAACGAATATCGGGCCGACATCACGCGATGCGGGAGAGCCCGCCGATCACCTCGGCAGGCACCGAAGGAGCAATTCTCCCCACCAATCTCTCAGGTACGTGTACCGCATCGAACAGGCCACTCTGAAAAGAGATCTCGAACGACAAGTCCGACGATCCGCCCACGGTGAAAGCCGCTGCCGATGCGCAGTGTCGAAGCTCTCAGGCACAGATGACAGAGGGGGAGTTCTTGACTGCCCGGGTTCACACCCGGGATCCGCAATACCCACTGCGCCCTGGAGAACTCGTGACCGATAGATATTCCCCGCTCAACCGCATCCATGTGGATGCTGGTGCGAGCTTCACCGACTTCGCCGGCTGGCAGATGCCGGTGCGCTACTCGAGCGACCTTGCCGAGCACCACGCCGTGCGCACCGCCGCTGGCATCTTCGACCTCTCGCACATGGGCGAGATCTTCATCGTCGGGCCTGAGGCGGCAGACGCCCTTGACTACGCGCTGGCCGGCAAGCTGTCGGCGACGACCGTGGGTCAGGCGAAGTACAGCCTGCTGCTCGACCGAACGGGCGGAATCATCGACGATGTCGTCGTGTACCGCACGGGCGACGACCGGTTCATGGTCGTGGCCAACGCCTCGAACAGAGAGGTCGTCGCCGCCGAGTTGACCGACCGCACCGCGCCGTTCGAGTGCGAGGTCTTCGACGAGAGCGACGAGCTCGCACTCATCGCCGTTCAGGGTCCGCGCTCACGCGAGATTCTCGTCGCGACCGACGGGTTCGCCATCGAAGGCGGCCATCCCGATGGGCGCGACGTGGCGGAGAAGCTCGGCGAGCTCAAGTATTACCGCGCGCTGCCGGGGTCGTTCCGCACGCAGCCCGTACTGATCGCCCGCACCGGCTACACCGGCGAAGACGGCTTCGAGCTCTACGTCAGCCCCGGCCACGCCGAAGAGCTCTGGAACGCGCTCACCGAAGCCGGGGCCCCGCTCGGACTCGTTCCCGCCGGGCTTGCAAGCCGCGACACCCTGCGTCTCGAGGCGGGCATGCCTCTCTACGGCCACGAGCTCGGCACCGAAACCTTCCCCGTGCAGGCGGGCCTCGGCCGCGTCGTCGCCACGGCGACGAAGGGCGACTTCGTGGGTCGCGAGGCCGTCGAGTCCGGCCCTGCCCCGGATGCGCGCACGCTGGTTGGCCTGGTCGCCGACGGCAAGCGGGCCGCGCGGGCAGACTACGAGGTCTTCGCCTCCGATGACTCCACGGAAGCCATCGGCGTCGTGACGAGCGGTGCCCTGTCGCCGACCCTCGGCATCCCTATCGCCATGGCCTACGTCGATGCGTCGTTCGCGGCGCCCGACACGGTCGTCAGCATCGACATCCGCGGCAAGCGCCTGAGCTACCGCGTCACCCCCCTCCCGTTCTACCGCGCGAAGAAAGACTGAACCCATGGCTACCGAAAGCGAACTGCAGTACACCAGCGAGCACGAGTGGGTGCTCGTCGAGGGCACCACCGCCACCGTCGGCATCACCGCCTACGCGGCTGAGAAGCTGGGCGACGTCGTCTTCGTCGACCTGCCCGACGTAGGAACGACCCTCGCCTCCGGCGCGATCGTCGGCGAGATCGAGTCGACCAAGTCGGTGGGTGAACTCTTCGCCCCCGTCGACGGAACGGTTCTTGAGAAGAACTCCGCCGTCGAGGACACCCCCGAGCTGGTCAACAGCGACCCGCTGGGCGAGGGCTGGCTCATCAAGATCGAGTTCACCGAGCTGCCGCCGCTGCTGTCGTTCGACGAGTACACCGCACTGCTGGGGGAGTAGCACACCGATGTCGCTTCCTTTCACCGCGCGTCATATCGGCATCGATGACAGCGCGCAGGCCGTTATGCTCGCCCGCCTCGGCTACGAATCGGTCGACGCGCTCGTGCGCGCGGCGATCCCCGGATCAATCCAGCTGAGCGAAACCCACCGTGCTGAGGCCATCCCGGCCGCCGCGACCGAGCGCGAGACCATCGCCGAGCTTCGCGCGTTGGCGTCGCACAACACGGTGAACCGCTCGATGATCGGGCTCGGCTACTACGACACCATCACGCCCGCGGTGATCCGCCGAAACGTGCTCGAGAACCCCAGCTGGTATACGGCGTACACGCCCTATCAGCCGGAGATCTCGCAGGGTCGCCTCGAGGCGCTCATCAACTTCCAGACCATGGTGGCCGATCTCACCGGTCTGTCGACGGCCAACGCGTCCATGCTCGACGAGGCCACGGCCGTCGTCGAGGGCATGCTGCTCGCTCGTCGCGCATCGAAGTCGACCTCCAACGTCTTTCTCGTCGACGCCGACGCTCTGCCCCAGACCAAGGCGCTTCTGCGTTCGCGCGCCGACGCCGTGGGCATCGAGATCGTCGAGCTCACCCTCGACCGCGTCGATCACCCGGCGTCGCACGACCACCCCCTCGCCACCGGATTCGGCGCCTTCATTCAGTACCCCGGTGCATCCGGCCGTGTCTGGGACCCGCGCGACGTGATCGAGGCGGTTCACGCATCCGGCGGTCTCGCCGTGGTCGCCGCCGATCTACTCGCCCTCACGCTCATCACCTCTCCCGGCGAACTCGGGGCCGACGTCGCCGTCGGCACGAGCCAGCGATTCGGCGTTCCCATGGGCTTCGGTGGCCCGCACGCCGGCTACATGGCCGTGCGCTCAGGGCTCGAGCGTCAGCTTCCGGGCCGCCTCGTGGGCGTGAGCCAGGATGCCTCGGGCCACCCCGCCTACCGGCTCAGCCTGCAGGCGCGCGAGCAGCACATCCGCCGAGAGAAGGCCACGTCGAACATCTGCACCGCCCAAGTGCTTCTCGCCGTGATGGCCGGAATGTACGCGGTGTATCACGGGCCGGAGGGGCTGCAGCGCATCGCCCTCGACGTCAACGACACCGCGCGTCGGCTCGCCAGCGCCCTCGAGGCGGCCGGTGCGGAGCTCGTTCACGAGGAATTCTTCGACACGATCCAGGTGCGGGTGCCCGGTCGCGCCGCTGAGATCGCCGCGCAGGCCCACGCCGGTGGCTACCTGCTGAACGTGGCCGACGACGACACGATCGGAGTGTCGGTCGACGAGACCACGACCTCTGTCGACATCGACACGGTGCTCGGGCTCTTCGGTGTGGCGGCCGCGAGCGATGCCGAGCAGCTCGCCGAGAGCCTGCCTGAGCACATCCTGCGCACGAGCGACTACCTCACGCACGAGGTCTTCAACACGCACCGCTCGGAGACGAGCATGATGCGCTACCTCAAGCGCCTCGCCGACTACGACTACGCGCTCGACCGCGGCATGATCCCGCTCGGTTCGTGCACGATGAAGCTGAACGCGGCCACCGAGATGGAGGCCGTCACCTGGCCCGAGTTCGGTGCCCTGCACCCGTTCGCGCCGCGAGTCGATGTCGAGGGCTATCTCACTCTCATCTCGCAGCTCGAGACGTGGCTGGCCGAGGTCACGGGCTACGACTCCGTGTCGCTTCAGCCGAATGCGGGAAGCCAGGGTGAGCTCGCAGGTCTCCTCGCCATCCGCGGCTACCACCACTCGAATGGATCGTTCGAGCGCACCGTCTGCCTCATTCCGTCGAGCGCGCACGGCACGAATGCCGCCTCCGCGGTGCTCGCGGGCATGAAGGTCGTCGTCGTCGCATGTGACGAGAACGGCAATGTCGACGTAGACGACCTGCGGGCCAAGATTGAACTGCACGCCGAGTCGCTCGCAGCCCTCATGATCACCTATCCGTCGACGCACGGGGTGTACGAGCACGAGGTCGCGGAGATCTGCCGCCTGGTGCACGCCGCCGGGGGACAGGTCTACGTCGATGGAGCGAACCTCAACGCCCTGCTGGGCTTCGCGCGGTTCGGCGACTTCGGCGGCGACGTCTCGCACCTCAACCTGCACAAGACCTTCTGCATCCCTCACGGCGGCGGAGGCCCCGGTGTCGGGCCCGTCGCAGCGAAGGCGCATCTCGCGCCCTTCCTGCCGGGCCATGCCCAGGCGCAGGATGCATCGCATCCGCTTGCCGGAGGCGGCACCGTGGTGCACGCCGGTGGGCCGATCTCGGCAGCGCCGTACGGCAGCCCGAGCATCCTGCCCATCAGCTGGTCGTACGTGCGCATGATGGGTTCGCAGGGCCTCGCGGATGCGACGGGTGCGGCCGTTCTTTCGGCCAACTACGTCGCGGCCCGGCTCTCGGAGCACTTCCCGGTGCTGTACGCCGGAGACAACGGACTGGTGGCGCACGAGTGCATCATCGACATCCGCCCGCTCACGGCGTCGACGGGGGTCTCGGTCGACGATGTGGCCAAGCGCCTGATCGACTACGGCTTCCACGCGCCCACGATGAGCTTCCCGGTGGCGGGCACCCTGATGGTCGAGCCGACCGAGAGCGAGGACCTCACCGAGATCGACCGATTCATCGACGCGATGATCGCGATCAAGGGCGAGGCCATGCAGGTCGCTGCAGGCGTCTGGCCAGCCGACGACAACCCTCTGCGCAACGCACCGCACACCGCGCAGTCCGTCGTCGAGGGCGAGTGGACGCACCCCTACGACCGCGAGACGGCCGTCTACCCCGTGCGATCGCTCATCCGCTCGAAGTACTGGCCTCCCGTGAGGCGCATCGACCAGGCATGGGGAGACCGTAACCTCGTGTGCTCCTGCCCGCCGCCCGAGGCGTTCGAGTAGCAGCACGTCGCCGTTTCTGCGGGTGCGGTAGCCTCTCAGCATGGCGAGACGATTTGCGATACAGCGCGGCCGAATTCCGATGATCGTTGCGGTGACGCTGGGAACTCTCGCCCTCGCCGCCGCTCCGGCGACGGCAGCGAACGCGGAGGTCTTCTACGACGAGGGCGGATGCGTCGTGCAGCAGGTCACAGACGGCGCGCCCGCGGGTGGCAGCCAGTGCGCCGGAGTCGACTTCGGCGGAACGAGCATGGGCCAGGCCGCCTTCATGGGTGCGAACCTGGCCGGTGCGAATCTGTCGGGTTCGAAGCTGCAGGCGGCGAACTTCACCGGCGCGAACATCGAGGGCGCTAATTTCACCGACGCCCAGGTCGATGGTGCCGATTTCACGGATGCGGGCATCCTGCCGGGCACCATCACGGCCGAGGCCACCGACGCGAACGGCGCCCCCATCAACTTTGCCCCCGTGGTTCCTGCCGGCCTCACCGCGGGTGATTGCATGATCGTCGACGTTCCTGTCGTCTCCGGCACCGTGTTTCCCATCGGCGATTCCGGCATGGTGTGCAAGTTCTCGTCGTCTAATGGCACGGCGATTGCTGTCGTCAAGATCCAGGTGACTCCGCATCCCGAGGCGACCGAGGCGCCGACGCCACTGTTCACCGACGAGCCGACCACGACGGGTACCACCGCATCGACGAGACAGCCCACCGACTGGGGACTCGTCGCGGCTGTCGGCGGCGGAGCGGTCGTTGTACTCGCATTGGGCGTCGCGGCGATGGTCATCTCGCGACGCAGGCCCGCCATCGTTGCCGGTGAAGACGGGGCCGGTGAAGAGAGTGCCGTCGAGCCGGACGACGACGAGGAGCCGAAGGCGCCCGGGGCCTAACTCAGCCTGAAGAGTTCGGGGAACGTCACCACGGCCCACGCATAGCCGACGAACGAGGCGATGTCGATGATCCAGTGGGCGATGACGAGAGGCATCGTGCGGCCCCAGCGGAGGTAACACCAGCCGAAGACGATTCCCATGACCACGTTGCCGAAGAACGGCCCGATGCCCTGGTAGAGGTGATAGCTGCCACGGAGCACGGCGGCGCTCAGGATGATCTGCCATTTCTGCCACCCGAGCTGTTTGAGCCGGGTGAAGAGGTAGCCCACGACGATCAATTCCTCGGTGAGGGCGGCTCTGAGGGCAGATGCGATCAGCACGGGGACAGTCCACCAGTACGCGTCGATCGGCGCGGGAACGACGTTGACGGTGATGCCGGCGGCCCGACCGATGAAGTAGAGCGCGATTCCCGGCACACCGATCACCAGTACCAGCAGAAGCCCGCGAGCGGAGTCCCGAGCGGGGGAGCGCAGGTCGAAGCCGATCCGCCGGAAGGGGTTCGGCCCGGAGATAGCCAGCAGGTAGAAGACGAGGGCGACGGGGATGAGGTCAAAGAAGATGGCCAGCGATTGGTACGTGAAATCGAGCCACTCGCGCGGGCTCTGCGCAGAGTTCAGCGCTGTCGACTGGCTCGCGAGAGGGGTGTCGTCCGTGAGTTTGGCGGCGAGGCTCACGATTGAGTAGACGGCGGATGCCCCGAGCGACAGCCCGAGAACGATTGCGATCTCCCACGTCAGCCGTCGTCGCCGCGTGATGCGCCACGGGGGTGGGGTGGATACAGGCACAGGTGTTCTTTCTTGCGTCGGCGGGCGCACATAGAGGGAATATTGTGCGTTCGGCACAAGGAATGCCGATTTCACGTTTCTAGTGTGTAACTTTTTCCCGCTGGATTTGGCAAGAACCCAGCCCCCTTTTAGGGTACTGGGTAGTCAGCCACGCGACTGATCACCTTTCGGGTGCCTCCGAGAACGTCAAGTGGGCATCCGGTAGCCCAAGAAAGTCCTCAGGAGGAAAATTGAAAATCAGACGCATTGGCATTGGGGCAATCGCCCTTGCCGCGGCCAGCGCTCTTATGCTGTCCGGTTGCACAACGTCGGCTCCGGATCAGAGCAAGGGCAATAAGGGCACCATCACGGTGGCCACTACGAACGAGGCGACCTCGTTCAACTCGAGCACACCGCAGGGCAACCTCGACACCAACGGCATGATCGTGTACTTGACGGGCACCGCAGGAACCTCTGCCGGTGCCAGCCTCGGCGGGTTCTTCACTCTTGACGACAAGTTCCAGGTCAAGCACAACGACAACATCGGCACCTATGAGAAAGTCTCCGATGACCCGCTGACAGTCAAGTACACGTTGAAGGACGACCTCAAGTGGTCTGACGGCAAGCCCATCACCGCCGATGATCTGCTCGTCGGCTGGGCCATCGGCTCCGGCTACTACAACGACTCGACCATCGACGAGGCAACGGGCGATGTTACGGGCGGTACCCAGTACTTCAGCCTGGCCGGCAGCACCGACGGTCTCGACAAGACCGCCTTCCCCGAGGTCTCCGACGACAACCTCAGCCTCACGCTGACCTACTCGGAGCCTTTCGTCGACTGGGAGCTGGCCAACCTGCTCGACAAGCCGGCCCACGTTCTGGCAGACAAGGCCGGCGTCAGCGAAGAAGACTTCATCAAGACGCTCAAGGACACGCCGAAGGGTGACCCGGCGAACCCCGTCGCACCGAACGCCACCCTGAAGGCTGCAGCCGACTTCTGGAACACCGGCTACGACTTCACATCGTTCCCCGACGACAAGTCGCTGCTGGTCTCGAGCGGACCGTTCATCGTCTCGGCCTACACGCCGCAGCAGTCGATCACCTTCAGTAAGAACCCCGAATACAAGGGTTCCGACGAGCCTGCTTACGACGAACTCGTACTTCGCTTCATCGGTGACTCGAACGCTCAGGTGACCGCCCTGCAGAACGGCGAGGTCAACGCGATCTACCCGCAGGCATCAGCCGACACCCTCACCGCTCTGAAGAACGCCAACCTCGAGACCTTCGAGGGCAACCAGCTCTCGTACGACCACCTCGACCTGAACTTCGGCTCGCCCGTGTTCCAGGACCCGAAGGTGCGTGAGGCCTTCCTCAAGACGATTCCGCGTCAGCAGATCCTCGATTCCATCGTGACCCCGGTCAACCCCGATGCGAAGGTTCTGAACTCGCAGATCTTCGTTCCCGCCAACCCGGAGTACAGCGACGCGGTCGCCGCGAGTGGATACGACTCGTTCGACAAGCCCGACATCGAGGGTGCGAAGGCGCTTCTTGCCGGAGCAACCCCGACCGTGCGCATCCTGTACAACACCGACAACCCGAACCGCGTCGACTCCTTCCAGGCGATTCAGGCTTCGGCCGCGCAGGCCGGATTCAACATCGTTGACGCCGGTTCGCCCGACTGGGCGTCGCTGCTGCCCGGCGGAGACTACGACGCGAGCGTCTTCGGCTGGATCTCGCCCGGAGCCGGAAACGCCGCTCTTGCCCAGATCTTCAAGACTGCCGGTGGTGGAAACTACAGCAAGTACTCGAACGCTTCTGTCGATGAGATGGTCAACCAGGCTCAGACGGAGCTCGACGCCGATGCGCTCAGCAAGCTGAAGATCGACATCGACGCCCAGACGGCGAAGGACTTCTACGGTCTTCCGCTGTTCCAGGCGCCGGGTCTCTTCGCGTCGAACGGAACGGTCGACGGCATCAAGTTCTTCGGCAACCAGACAGGAATCGTCTGGAACGCCCAGGACTGGACCCTGAAGGGCTAGCCCAGGTCCTGCACGCAGGCTGAATGGGGAGCGAACCTGCGTTCGCTCCCCATTCACAGGCCTGGCGTGCGACTATGTTCGTCGACCCCCACCGCTCCGCCGATTGTGCGGCGCGGCTAGAAGGTGCCCTGCCCAGGCACATTACGAGAATTCCGGTTCATGGCCGCATACATCGCGAGACGCATCGGCGTCTCGATACTGATCTTGATCGCCGCGTCGTTCATCATGTACGTTCTCGCGGCTGGATCGGGTGACCCGCTCAGAGACCTGCGCGGTGGTAACGCCGCCAACGAGGCGCAGCTGATTGCAGCCCGGGTCTCCGCGCTCGATCTCGACGTTCCCGCGCCCCTCCGATGGTTTCTGTGGCTCGGGGGCGCCGCCAAGTGTCTCGTTCCCTTCGCGAACTCCTGCGATCTCGGGCTGACCCTCGACAACGCTCCGGTCGCCACGATCCTGCCGACGGCAATGGTGTCGACGCTGCAGCTCGTGACCGTCGCCACGGTCGTCGCGATCATCCTCGGGGTCGTCATCGGTATCGTCACCGCCCTGCGCCAGTACAGCGGCTTCGACATCGCCACCACATTCCTCAGCTTCTTCCTCTTCTCGCTGCCGTCCTTCCTCATCGCGGTGCTCCTCAAGGAGTTCATTGCGATCGGATTCAACGACTTTCTACAGGATGGTGCCGCCATACCCGCGTGGTTGATCGTTGTGATCGCGCTGGTGGCAGGGCTCATCTGGATGGTTCTCATCGGCGGAAGCCGGCGCCGTCGGCTCATCGTGTTCGGTGTCTCCGCTGTGGCCACCGGGGCTGTGCTCGTCTACGTCTCGCTCACCAGCTGGTTCCTCTTCCCGGGACTCGGACCGGTCGGGCTGCTGGTGGTTCTGGCGGGTGTTGTGTTCATCACGACCTCGCTCGTATCAGGCCTGGCGAATCGTCGCGCGCTACTTGCTTCGGCGATCACCGCTGCCTTCGTCTACATCGCGTTCTTCGTGCTGCAGGGGCTCTTCACCATCTCGTCGGCGTTCACCCTGATCTTCATCGCGGTTGCCGCGCTCGTCGTCGGAATCGTCGTGGGCTTCCTTGTCGGCGGCAGCGATCGCGGCCAGGCTGTTCGAGCGGGTGCCATCACCGGCATCGTGAGCATGCTCTTGGTATTTCTCGACCGCTTTATGCAGGCCTGGCCGAGCTATGTCGAGAGCGGGCGCATCAACGGTCGACCGATCGCGACCGTGGGCTCCGGCACTCCCGGACTCACGGGCGACGTGTGGGTGACGGGCATCGATTCATTCACTCACCTGCTGCTGCCCACGATCGCCCTGCTGCTCATCTCCTTCGCGCAGTACACGCGTTACGCTCGTGCCGGCCTGCTCGAGGTTCTCAACCAGGACTACATCCGCACCGCTCGCGCCAAAGGCCTTCCGGAGCGCACCGTGATCATGCGGCACGCGTTCCGCAACATGCTGATTCCCATCGCCACGATCGTGGCGACGGATGTCGGCGCTCTGCTGGGAGGCGCGGTCATCACCGAAAAAGTCTTTGCCATCAGTGGAATGGGCAATCTTTTCGCAACGGCGTTGGGGCGCACAGACCTCAACCCGATCATGGGCTACTTCATCGTGATCGCCATCGTGGCCATCGCATTCAACTTCCTCGCCGACCTCGCATACGCGGCGCTGGATCCCCGGGTGAGGGTACGGTGAGCGGCTTGGCTACCAGACACATCAGGGCGTGGAAGCAGAACAGGAAATCATCATGAGCCAGGGCATGCTCGAAGTCACACCGGAGCCGCACGGCCCGACAGGCGATCGTTCCGATGCGGTGGCCGGCAAGTCCCAGGGCCGCATCATCTTCGACCGCTTCTTGCAGAACCGTATTTCAGTGGTCTCGCTCTTCGTGCTGGTACTGATCGTGCTGTTCGCATTCTCGGCCACCGGAATCGGACCTATTCCGGGCTGGTGGAAGTACGACTATCGCTCTCTCAACGATCAGGCAGGCGCACCGACGCTGTCGTTGTGGCCCTTTGCTCTCGGCGAACACCCCTTCGGCCAGAACCGAATCGGCGTTGACTATTTCGCGCTCGTTATGCGGGGCATCCAGAACTCGCTCATCGTTATGGTCGTGATCGGCGGGCTCGGCACCGTCGTCGGCACGGTGGTGGGCGCGATCGCGGGCTACTACCGTGGCTGGGTCGATGCGGTGCTCATGCGCATCACCGATGTATTCATCGTGATCCCCGCCATCGTCATCGGCGCGGTTGTCGGCCAGACGGCGGGAAGCGGTGGCCTCGGGGTCTGGTTCCTCTCGATACTGCTCGCGCTCGTGTCGTGGATGTCGATCGCTAGGCTGGTGCGCGCTGAGTTCCTGTCCCTTCGTGAGCGGGAATTCGTCGAGGCGGCCCGCGTCGCGGGGGCGAGCGATCTCCGAATCATCTTCAAGCACATCCTGCCCAACGCCGTCGGTGTCGTGATCGTGAGCGCGACCCTTCTCGCGGCCAGCGCCATTCTGCTCGAGACGGGCCTCAGCTACCTGGGCTACGGCATCCGGAGCCCCGAGTCGTCGCTCGGCCTGCTGATCAGCGACAACCAGTCGGCGTTCTCGACTCGCCCGTGGCTGTACTGGTGGCCGGCGCTGTTCATCGTCTCGCTGGCTCTGCTGGTCAACTTTGTGGGTGACGGCCTGCGTGATGCGTTCGACCCCCGGCAGAAGCGCTTCAAGCGGCGCAAGATGCGCGAGTTCGTCGAGGCCGCTCAGCCGCAGGTCTCGCTCAAGGCCCCGAAGTCGCCCACCTCGTGATCAGCTCGCTAGAGCAGGATCGTCACCAGCGCAACGGCGACGACACCGGCAACGAGGCCTGCAATCGAAGCGACGTGCGGCTGCACCTGAACCCGTTGGTCGCCGGCGGTGCCCAGCTCGATGCGCCCCTGTTCGCGCAGCGTGTTCCAGCGCGAGCGAACGAGGAATGCGGCGCGACCCGATTCGGTCCCCGCGAGGTCTCCTGGGCGCAGATCGGAGGCGGCCGTCCAGGCGCGGGCCTGCGTTCCCTGCGCGCGAGACGCTCGCAGGGCGGCGGTGGCACCGGGCGCCGGCGCGCACCAAACCGCGACCTTGCGCTGCGGAGTGATGAGTGTGAGCGCGTACTTCGTGTCGACATGGATCAGCGCATTCCACGGAACAACGATGGTGCTCAGCACATTGCGCACGACGATCGCGTCGTCAGAAACCGTGAGCTGGGGGCGCCAAAGCACCACCAAGACGGCAACCCCGATAAGGACCGAACCCACCGCGAGACCGGCGACGGAGCCGGTGGGCCGGTATGCGTATGTCAGACCGATCGCGACGAGAGCCGCGGCACAGACCACCCAGAACACCGCCGCGAGAATTCTGTTGAATCGCGAACGGAACACGACGGTCTCTTCTTCTACGGGGGGCACGGCTCAATTCTCGCAGTCCGACGCCCGAGCCCGATCATCCGCGCTGAAAGGAACCATCTCGCGTGAGTGCAACACTTCACACCTACCCTGCAGACACCACGCCGGTGCTGAAAATCGACGAGCTGTCTGTCGACTTCGGCGTCGACGGCGTCTGGGTGCCGGCGGCCCGCAAGGTGTCGTACACGATCGGACCCGGCGAGGTCGTGGCCGTAGTCGGAGAATCCGGAAGCGGCAAGAGCGTCTCGTCGATGGCGATTCTCGACCTCCTGCCCAAGAACGCCCGCGTGACGGGCGACATCCAGGTCGCCGGCCGCTCCGTCGTAGGACTCAACCCCCAGGAACTGCGTGCCCTTCGCGGCCAGGAGGTCGCCGCGATCTTCCAGGAGCCGATGACGGCACTCAACCCCGTCTACACGGTCGGCTTCCAGATCGTCGAGGCGATCCGCATCCACCGTTCGATGACGCCGTCGGATGCTCGGCTGCGGGCTCTCGAGATGCTGCAGCTCGTCGAGATGCCCGACCCCGAGAAGGCCTTCGATTCGTACCCTCACCAGCTCTCGGGCGGCCAGAGGCAGCGCGCGATGATCGCGCAGGCTCTGGTGCTGGACCCGGTTCTGCTCGTCGCCGATGAGCCGACCACGGCACTCGACGTGACCGTGCAGGCCGAGATACTCGAGCTGCTGCGAGACCTGAAGGATCGGCTGAAAAGTGCGGTGCTGCTCATCACCCACGATATGGGTGTCGTCGCCGATCTCGCGGATTGGGTCGTTGTGATGCAGGCCGGTGTTGTGGTGGAGCAGGGACCCGTCGCCGAGATCTTCGCCTCGCCGCAAGATCCCTACACCCAGGCGCTCCTCGACGCCGTTCCCCACCTCGGCCGCGGCAGCGAAGGCGACGAGGCGGTTGACGTTCTCGAGACGCTGACCGAGGTCAGCGACGCTATCGAGACCACGCCGCGCGACGCATCCGAGCACGCCGTCGCCGTCGCCGCCTCGGCTCCCATCCTCGAACTCTCGAACGTGATCGTCGAATACGGCGCACGCGGCAAGGTTGGCGCTTTCCGGGCTGTAGACGAAGTGAGCCTCTCGATCGCCGCGGGCGAGGTTCTCGGCCTGGTCGGCGAGTCGGGCTCGGGCAAATCGACCATCGGCCGCGCCGCGATCGGTCTGCAGCCGATCGCCGGCGGTCGCCTGGAGGTCGCGGGTGTCGACATCTCTCATCATTCGCGATCGGTCGTGCGACAGCTCCGCAACAAGGTGGGCATCGTCTTCCAAGACCCGTCATCGTCGCTGAATCCACGTCTGCCCATCGGTGAGAGCATCGGCGAGCCACTTCTGCTTGCAAAGGTTGCCGAGGGCGCGGATCTCGCCCGCAGGGTCGAAGAATTGCTCGACAGCGTGCGCCTTCCACGCAGCTACCGCAACCGATTCCCCCACGAACTCTCGGGCGGCCAAAAGCAAAGAGTAGGAATCGCTCGCGCGCTCGCACTCAGTCCGCAGCTCCTGGTTGCTGACGAACCCACGTCTGCGCTCGATGTTTCCGTGCAAGCCACAGTGCTCGACTTACTTGCGGGCCTGCAGCGAGAGTTGCGATTCGCGTGTCTCTTCATCAGCCATGACCTAGCGGTCGTTGATCAGATGGCCGATCGAATCGCCGTCATGAACCACGGCCACATAGTTGAAACCGGCACCCGAGATAATATTTTGCGCACCCCACAGAATCCTTACACGCAACGACTTATAGCGGCCATCCCGGTGCCCGACCCCGCTGAGCAAAAACTTCGAAGAGAACTCAGGCAGAGTAAGCGTCCGGATTCTGACGCAAAATAACTGGATGCGCGATCGGCGGCGGGTGTCAGCGAGATTCCGAGCTGCAGCGCGATGACAGTCTTCAGGACGTTCTCGCCGTGATGAAGCCGGCGAATCAACGCCGAATCTTCCAAAGTGATCACCCGTCCAATCGTGGATTGAAGTGTTCAATTTTGGACCGTCACAACTGCCCAGTTTTCAACCGTTGCCGACAAGGTCGAGGCCGCTGTTCCGGTAGCCGTCACTATGCGCCTCGGCTCAAGGTGCAAGCCTGCCCCCTCGGCGCCGGCGATCGGGGGACAGCAGCACGTTGCTCATGGTTTGCAGCGGCTGCACATCAGGGTAGGACGCTTCGGTCAGAGCGTCCGAGCGCAGAATGTCGGCTGTTGACTCGCGGTCCACGCCGGATTTAGTATCTTGACATACCCCAAACGGGGGTATCGATTGATCAGAAGGGTGACTCATGACAGTCCAAGAATTGACGCGCGGCGCATACGACTTTGAAGCCAGCGATGACTTCGACCTCGGGCTTGCATTCAGCGAAATCGAATGGGACACATCGACACCAATGATGTGCAGCGAACCGTTTGGTACCACCTCTGGTTGCTGTAGATCGAGGGTGCCATCGTCCTGCGGAAACACTGCATTTGGTGTCGCTATGTGCACGACCTGCCTCTGAGGGTTGGTGCCAGGGAGCCCGCCTCGCCCGCTCTGGCGGGGAGGGGCCTCTGTGATGAATAGAAGAGTTCTATGGAGGCAACAATGTACAAAGAGTCGGTTGAACTGGGCTTTCACGATGGTGGTGCCGGGTTGGTCGAAGACAGAGTGGAGCATCGCTTGACTGCAGGCTGGAGACTCTTCGGTGTCGCGGCCACTGGCAGTCACTGAAACAGGGTCGCCGACCATTCTAAAAGGTGACCAAACTGGATGATCGGCCTAGCAGTCGCCTGTCGTTTTCGACGGGTGAGAAGTCGCAGTGGGAGATAGCTCGGCTGGTCGGCGCCGCGGTCGACTGCTGATGGCACCCCTGAGATCTCTTGCCAAAGTCTCTCCGGGAAGATGTTGAATGCGAGGATGTCAACACGGGCGGCATCAAGGCAATCATGAGCAGCCAGGAGATTGGCTTCGACCTAGTCGTGGATCCGGATGAACTGGGCGTTCACGCTGTCGGTATCGGGTTGGCCGTAGGGTGGAGTGGCATCGCATTCTCGACTGCCCAGCGATTCTTGGGGTCATGCTCACAAGCGTCCGAGCGCTGAATGTCGGCTGTTGACTCGCGGTCCACGCCGGATTTAGTATCTTGACATACCCCAAACGGGGGTATCGATTGATCAGAAGGGTGACTCATGACAGTCCAGGATTTGACGCGCGGCGCATACGACTTTGAAGCCAGTGATGACTTCGACCTCGGGCTTGCATTCAGCGAAATCGAATGGGACACATCGACACCAATGATGTGCAGCGAACCGTTTGGCACCACCATGGCTTGCCCTAAGTCGACCGATGTGCCATCGGCCTGCGGAAACACGGCATTTGGTGTCGCTATGTGCACGACCTGCCTCTGAGGGTTGGTGCCAGGGAGCCCGCCTCGCCCACTCTGGCGGGGGATGAGCCTCTGTGGTGGATAGAAGAGGTTCTACGAAGGGAACAGTGTCAGAGTTGGTCAACGGCGCATATCTTGTCAGAGTTAGCAGTTTTACCAGAAGCCAAGTTGACGATGACGTCGATCAAATTATTCAGTTTCTGATTGGGGGAGAATCTGACGACTACTCTCTAGATGGAAATCGGCTCTTCAAGGCAATTAAGCACGCATCGTCGGATCTTGCTGAGGCCTTTAAGGGATCAGTCGAGAACCCTCAACGTCGTTCGATTGTGCTGGCGACTCTCCTTGCGTATGCAACTCGAGCGAAGACTCGTGCTACTCCATTTGGTTTATTCGCGGCCGTTGGTGAGCCCAATTCTTCCATTGCCTGGACTTCGGAGCAGGCGACCCCAACCTTGACAATCCGGCAAAGTGACTATCTCGATGGGTGGCAGCTGTCCCGCCAATCTTTTCCCGCCTGGCAATCAGCTCGCGCTGATGATTGGCTCTTCACAAACAACTCGCTGACAATCGAAGAGGGACGCTACATAACACCGTCAATCGTCCTCGAGCCCGAGGGCGACTTCAAGCCCCGAAGGTCCTCCGTGCGTCGATCGGTGACCCTGGACGAACTTCTGCGCCACTGCCGTCATGGTGTGACTGTGGAACTCGCTCTCGAATGGTTTGCTGAGCGGAATCCGACACGTTCGCATGTGGAGCTTTCTCGGTTCATTCGTGAGTGCGTAGAAGCACAAGCCCTGTTTCTCGTGAATCGGGGACGACCCCTCGTAAGTGCCATCCAGAGCAAAAAGGCGGTCTCTCACGATCCGAGGACAGGAGGGACGAGTGGTTTAGCTATGTCGAGTGGCGCGTCTCAAAGCGCTGTCGAGCAACCTCGGGCTGTAGATCAATTCGCGTCCAATATCCCGACGGTGCCCCAGGCAATGTCTTCTCGGGTCGATAGGGTCGCAAAAAAGGTTTTCTGCTTCACAGTGCCGTCAACGATACTCGAAACCCGAATTAAGTTTGCAAACGCGTTCGCGGAACGCTACGGGTACGGCGTCCGAGTCCCATTACGCGTCGCCACGGACAGACATATGGGGGTTGGCCAGATTATCGACTACAAGAAGGACGATCGAGGTTTTCCTGATGAAAGCCGGAAAGTCGCCGATACTCGAGACGATATCGTTCTGGCATCGAGCCGCTCGGGCGAAACGTTCATTTCTTTGACCGACGAGCAAATTTATGCGATGACCGACCCACGGCGGCAGCGCCTCACGGCGCACTTCGACGTTCTTTACTCTCAAGCACCGGTTACGAAACCCGGGGACCCCGACCTATGGTTTGGAACTACGCCTGGAACGGTGACACCGGGAGAATCGGCGGGACGGTTTTGGCGACATTTGTCGCCAACCATTTTCAATGACGTTGCGAGCGGGACCTTAAGCAGCTTCGAGGAGGCTGAACCGGTACAAGTCTGGTTTCTGCCTTTGAGGGCTAAGACTTTAGGGATCATGGACGCTCCCGACGTAACTGAGCGCTATATATCTGTCGGATATGAAACGAATGATGATCGTTGCATTCCCTTGGTCGACATTGAGCTGGTTCACGATGGACGGACAGTCCGGCTGCTTCGGTCAGGATCGGAGCGACCCTTAGTCGTGAGAAACCCGTCAATGGTAAATTACGCGCAACTCGCGCCGGAACTCGCTCAGACTCTTATTGTTTTAGGACGAGACGTGGAGACCCAATGGCACCCCTTCGACTGGGGATACCGGACGGAGTTGGCGTTCCTGCCCGCAGTGGTGGTTGACGACATTGTTGTTAGCCGCGCCACATGGCGCACTCCCGCTCAGCTATCGCGATCTGGAGGCCTCCCACCGAAGGAGTGGGCTCATGAGTTTTCCTATTGGAGGGATCGCGCTCGCCTCCCAGAGCTTATTGAGGTCGGCGTCGGAGACCGACTACTCACTCTTGATCCATATGAACCTAACAACTTCGAATTGCTTCGACGGAACCTGGCTGACGATAAACCTGCCATTACCCAAGCCCCTCCACTACCTGATGTAACAGGTTGGATCGGGGAGAGGGCTCATGAAATTGTCCAGCGAATACATTTGCCGGGTCGACCGGGAGGCGCTGAATCTCAGACGCGAGAGATGACGCCATTTATTCCGGCCCGGCCGCCGAAAAGCTGGATAGCGATGGAGCTAGTCGGCGGACCTAAACTTGAGCCGTCAATAACGGCTGCAGCGAATCTGGTCAAGATTGCTCGGACGTTTGGAATCGAGGATTGGCACTTTGTGAGATACAACTTGCCGGATCGCCATCTTCGGTTGCGTTTTGAGGTGAAGGCTCCTGGAGACCGATACGCTCTAATGCCTTCGCTCGAGTCCGCCGCGTTCGCACTCATAGGTGAAGTTTTCTCGAATGTTAGGTTCGTGGCATTCCAACCTGAACTAGCGAGGTACGGAGGTCAGGCGGGGTTCGGCGAAGTCAAATCTCTATTCACACTGAGTAGTGATTCTTGTCTAGCGTTCGAGACCAACGCTGGTTCTGGAGAAACGTTCGAACTTCGACTAGCGGCAGCTACGGCCTCGGCGATCGAGCTCCTGGCGGGCTTGATCGGCGGCTCAGAGTGGGTTGAAACTGCAATTGATGCACTCCGTGGGCTTCCTCGCGCCGTCGCGATGAAGAAGGATCGGCGTGCTGTCACCGACGCCCTAGGACGTGTGAACTTGGCAGGCTGTGACACATCGGAAAATCAAATGAATAACACTAGGTCAGCGTTCGCGACTAGCTCGGCAAGATCTGTCATCTTAAGCGTGCTTCATATGCATTCGAACAGATTTTTCGGCATGTCGGTCGAGCATGAAAAGGTGCTCATGTCCACAGTTGATTCAGTACTTCGTCGGCGCCTCGCGCTGTCAAGCAAATGACTTGCGTGAATATCGAGGGCCTGCGGTGAAGCTTGAAGATATTCCGCTTCGGGTAGCTGACTTGCTGTCCTCTCCCGGCGACGTGTTCGGGAATCACGCCTCCATTCGGGCAACTTATGTTGCGACAACCGGCGTTATCGTCCCGCTCATCGATGAGCTCTCCTACCATGATGGGGCTTCGGGTGCTTGCGTGCTTATGGCGGAGCTCGGCAGGGACGACCCGCGATTCATCGTTACAGCCAAGCAGTATTGCGCGTATATCTTCGGCGCGGCGGCTAAGGCGACTGCTAGAGGGGAAGCCTCGGCCACACTCTCGATGGATATGATGACCGCGATAGGTGCCGTTCGAAAAACGGTATCGGGAGCCCTTGATGGTCCATATCAAAAGGTGCTGTCGCTTGTGCGACAAAAAGCCGTGGCAGAGGCGGAATTATTGCGCACCGCTCGACTAGCCAAGCCATTCCCGGCCCTCTCTTCGTTCTCGGTATACGATCATATAACAGGACTCAGCCGAAGCGTGCTGTTGCTTGCGCGCGACACAGATCCAGCGACCATGCCGGTTCTTGAACAATCCATAGATGCTCTCATAGACGCAATTCCGACGTATCTTGGGAAGAACACTCAGATGGGCGGCATCTGGGTCGCCGGGTACCCCATTCGTGGTGACGATTCAGATGCGAATGCCGATCTGTTTCACTTTAATGTCGGTGCAGCGCACGGATTGGCAGGGATACTCACTGCTGCCGCGGCGGCATACATTGCGCTTCGATCCATAAAGGGGTTTGACTACAATAAGAGCCGCCACGACGCTCTTAAGCGTGCCTCTGAGGCTCTGATCTTATTCTCGCAGTCCACGGACGACGGGTCATTGTGGCCCGCCTTTGCCCTACGCACATCTGCGGGTGGCCCGGAGTGGACGGACGTGGAGAGAAAACCGTCATGGTGCTACGGCGCCCCCGGGATATGTTCGGCAATTTTCGCCGTAGGCCTAGCTTTGAGGGAGGATGACTTACTGGGCTGGGTCGCTGAGAACGTCTCGGCTGTAATTGCCGGTCCGTCACTGCAACGCCTAGAGGATCAATCGGTCTGCCATGGCCAGGCGGGCTTGATGTTATTCGCCGCCCGAGTCTCAGCGGTCACGAGCCATAAGCATTTAAGACTGTTGTCAGCAACCCTTCAGAGCCGCGTAGCGGCGGCCTACGATGAGAATTGCGCTTTCGGCTACACGTATACCTCAAGCGGACTCATCCGGCCAGCGAACGTGCCTGGAGTGCTAACTGGCGCGGCTGGCGTCGCATTGGCTCTTATATATACTGAACGCGCCCTCAACGGTAAGATGTCAGAGGCAGATGTTTTCTCTCAAGCTCCTTGGGTGTGAAAGCATGCATTTGCGAATGAACCCGGACTGATTCGGCTTGGCCCCCGAGCTCGCCGCCTTAGGGCATGCGCGGGATGTACTTCGGTAAGGCGTGTTTTCAAATGCATTATTCGGCTCGGATCTGCCGATCGCTGCCAGCTCGCCCGTATGGAGAAAGCCTCGGTGACCTGCCCAAGAGTTCTCGCGATCAGTGCATGGCCCGGTCAGCTTGTCCGAGAAGCAGAGTAGTTTCCCATCATGTCCGTTCCTATCAGTAGGCTCCGTCGACGGGTTCCCGACGGATATTCTCCGCCTTGCCGAGGAAACCCAATCGCGCAACGGGACGCATCGTGGAGGCCGCAACAACCGACGAGGTGTTCGGAAACCCGCGTGAGGAATATACTAAAGAGTTGCTTGATGCCATTCCCGGGGCCAACATACCCCTGGGCGTCTAGCCGTTCAGGGCGTTGTCGCCCGATATCCCACGCTAAAAAGAGCCCGTCACGATTCGGGTTCATCCCGATCCTCAAGGACTTTCTCCATGGCTGAAGCCACCCGCGCCGACCTGCGCAACGTCGCAATCGTCGCCCACGTCGACCACGGCAAGACGACACTCGTCGACGCCATGCTCAAGCAGACCAACTCGTTCGACGCCCACTTCGAGGGTGACGACCGCATGATGGACTCGAACGACCTCGAGCGCGAGAAGGGCATCACGATCCTCGCGAAGAACACCGCTGTCACGTACAACGGTATTCACGCGGCCGAGCATGGTGCCGGCGGCCCCATCGTCATCAACGTGATCGACACCCCTGGCCACGCTGACTTCGGTGGTGAGGTCGAGCGCGGCCTCTCCATGGTCGACGGTGTCGTTCTGCTCGTCGACGCCAGTGAGGGTCCGCTTCCTCAGACTCGCTTCGTGCTGCGTAAGGCCCTCGAGGCCAAGCTCCCGGTCATCCTGCTCGTGAACAAGACCGACCGCCCCGACGCGCGCATCGACGAGGTCGTCGCCGAGAGCCAGGATCTGCTTCTGGGCCTCGCCAGCGACATGGCGGATGACGTTCCCGATCTCGACCTCGACGCCATCCTCGACGTCCCCGTGGTCTACGCATCCGGTCGCAACGGTGCCGCTAGCATCAACAAGCCCGCCAACGGTGAGCTGCCCGACAACGACGACCTCGAGCCGCTGTTCGAAGCCATCCTCACGCACGTTCCCGCGCCGAAGTATGACGACGAGCACCCGCTGCAGGCGCACGTCACAAACCTTGACGCGTCGCCGTTCCTCGGACGCCTCGCTCTGCTGCGCATCTTCAACGGAAACATCAAGAAGGGCCAGCAGGTCGCCTGGGTGCGTCACGACGGTTCCGTGCAGAACGTGAAGCTCACCGAGCTTCTGATGACCAAGGCGCTCACGCGCTACCCGGTCGACAGCGCGGGCCCCGGTGACATCGTCGCCGTCGCCGGCATCGAGGAGATCACTATCGGTGAGACCCTGGCCGATCCCGATGACGTTCGCCCCCTGCCGACCATCACGGTCGACGACCCGGCGATCTCGATGACCATCGGAACCAACACGTCGCCTCTCGTCGGCAAGGTCAAGGGCCACAAGCTCACGGCTCGCATGGTGAAAGACCGTCTCGATCGCGAGCTCGTCGGTAACGTCTCGCTCAAGATCGTCGACATCGGAAACCCTGCAGCCTGGGAGGTGCAGGGCCGTGGAGAACTCGCCCTCGCCATCCTGGTCGAGCAGATGCGTCGCGAAGGCTACGAGCTCACCGTCGGCAAGCCCCAGGTCGTCACCAAGCAGGTCGACGGCAAGACCTACGAGCCGATGGAGCACCTCACCATCGACGCGCCGGAGGAGTACCTCGGCGCCATCACGCAGCTGCTCGCAGCGCGCAAGGGTGTCATGGATGGCATGTCGAACCACGGCACCGGCTGGGTGCGCATGGAGTTCATTGTTCCGTCGCGAGGCCTGATCGGCTTCCGCACCGAATTCCTCACCACCACCCGCGGCACCGGAATCGCGAACGCGATCTCGCATGGCTACGGCCCCTGGACCGGCCCGATCGTCACCCGTAACAACGGCTCGATCGTGGCCGACCGCTCCGGCGTGGTCACCCCCTTCTCGATCGTCAACCTGCAGGAGCGCATGAGCTTCTTCGTCGAGCCGACGCAGGAGGTCTACGAGGGCATGGTCATCGGTGAGAACTCGCGTGCAGACGACATGGACGTGAATATCACGAAAGAGAAGCAGCTCACGAACATGCGCCAGTCGACCTCGGACACGTTCGAGCGCATGACTCCGTCGCGCAAGCTCACGCTGGAGGAGAGCCTCGAGTTCGCCCGCGAAGACGAGTGCGTCGAGGTGACGCCCGAGTTCGTGCGCATCCGCAAGGTCGAGCTCGACTCGAACGCGCGCGCCCGCGCCACGGCGAACCTGAAGCGCGCCAACCAGGGCAAGAACTAGTCCCACCCTCTCGAAGCGGGGCAGCGGAGTCGATCCGCTGCCCCGCTTCGTCGTTGATAGGTTCTCGTGACAACGCGCCGGGCGCCCCCTAGGCAATGGCCTGGTCGAAGCTGAGTAGTGCCCACTCACGACCGGCTTCGCGTCGCTCCGTAGTGTCTGAGGTACCGGCAGATCTGCCGGACAACCTCAACTTTGGAGAAGACAATGACCATTTCACGCGCACACATCGCCATCCCGTTTCTCGCACTTGCTCTGCTCGCGGGTCCCGCTTTGACCGGATGCTCGTCTCAGACGCTCGCCGAAGGGGTCGCCGAGGGAATCGCCGGCGAGAACGGTCAGGAGATCGATCTCAACACGGACGGTGGCCTGCCCGACGGCTTTCCCGAGAACATTCCCGTTGTGGACGGCGACGTGATCTCGGGCGTCTCCGTTGGCGATGGTGAGACGCAGACGTGGACCGTTCAGATCGCCATCACCGACCCCGAGGCCGCCTACAACGAGATCAAGACGGGCCTCGAGAAGGCGGGCTTCACCTCGGACTTCACCGGAATGAACGAGGGCCAGGGCTACGGCACCTTCGACGATGGTGTGCACTCCGTGGTCATCTCGACCGGCGACAACGGCACCAATGTGGTTGCCGCGACCTACATCGTCGCGCAGACGATGCGCTAGGCGAAAAGCCCTGCTCCGACGTACGATCCCTGCCGCGCGCCCGGCGGAACAGCGAACAGGCCCGAGCCCACGTGTCTGATGTACTCGTTCATCAGGTCGTTCTTCGCCAGGTTCATCTGAATATCGATGAACTGCGCGGGGGAGCGCTGGTAGCTGATGAAGAAGAGGCCGGCCTCGAGACGGCCGAGGTTGTCGTTGCCGTCGACGAAGTTGTATCCGCGCCGCAGGATCTCCGTACCCGCATTCGATTCCGGATGCGCGAGACGCACGTGCGAATCCTTGTCGATGAGCGCTTTGTCTGCCCGGCCGAGCACGGCGAAGTCGGGGGCGGTGAACTCCGTGCCGCCCGACAAGGGGGCTCCGTTTCCCTTGGTGCGGCCGATGATCCGTTCCTGCTCGCTGAGCGCCGTTCGGTCCCACGTCTCAATAGTCATGCGGATGCGTCGGGCGACCAGGTAGGAGCCTCCCGCCAGCCAGGCGGGCGTGGCAGAGGCGGGAACCCAGACGGAGTTCATGACCTTGCCGAGTTGCTCCGCCTTGATGTTCGCTGTTCCGTCTTTGAATCCGAACAGATTGCGTGGTGTGACCTGCGAGGTACTGGTCGACGACGTTCGCCCGAACCCGAGCTGCGACCAGCGGAGGCTGGCGCGGCCGAATGCGATCCGCGACAGATTTCGGATTGCGTGCACCGCGATCTGCGGGTCCTCAGAGCATGCCTGGATGCAGAGGTCGCCCCCCGTTTTCTGCGGATCGAGATCGTCAGCAGGAAAATGCGGCAGCTCACGCAGCTCAGCGGGCTGCTGCGAAGCGATGCCGAAGCGGTCGGCCCCTGACGCATCGACGAACAGCGTCGGGCCGAAGCCGAAAGTGATGGTGAGGCCACCGGTGGGGAGATCGAGTGCCTCCCCGGTGTCCTCTGGCGGAGCATCGTACGGGCCGTCGACTGCGCCGAACTCGCCTACGGGCTTGCCCTGGCACATCAGCGCTGCCGCAGCGCTCCAGTCCTGCAGCAGCTCGATCAGATCGGCTCTCGAGGCCGTCGACGACATGTCGAACGACGCGAAATGAAGACGGTCCTGAGCGGGCGTAACGATTCCTGACTGGTGCGTGCCGTGGAACGGGTAGGCCGTGTTGCCCGCCGTCGAACCGCCGGCCGTCATGGATCCGGACGCGGCCATAGCACCGCGGTCGCCAGCGACGCCCACGCCGAGTCCCACAACGCCGGCGCCGGCCAGCCCGAGCAGCCCTCTGCGAGAGAGCTTCTGCGGGGCGGCCGGGGCCTCCTCCTCTGTGGAGCGTTCGTCAGTCATAGGAGTTAGCCGACGAGAGTCGCGGTGAGCTTGCTGAGCGGCTCACTCAGGGCGTTGACGCCGTCGGCGAGTTCCTTGACCTGGGTCGGCGTGAGTTCGTTGTAGTACACGAAGCCGCTGTCGAGGCTGCCGTATGTGGCCAGCTGCTTCTCGAGGTCGCTGAACCGTGTGTCGAGCGTCGTCACGAGGTCAGGATCCTTGGCTTCGACGATGTCGCGAACGCCTTCGTAGGCGACGCGGGCGCCCTCGAGGTTGGCCTGGAAGTCCCAGAGATCGGTGTGAGACCAGATCTCCTCTTCGCCCGTGATCTTGCCGCTGGCGACCTCTTCGAGCAGGCCGATCGCACCGTTCGAGATGGCGTCGATCGACACCGTGTAGTCGCTGGCATGAACTGCGTCGTAGAGCTGCTGGGTGTTCTCCGCGAGCTTGTCGGCGTAGTAGTTGCGCTGATCGGGCGTGAGGGCGATGTACTCGACGCCGCCGTTGTCGGCGGCGGCCGGCGGGAAGAGATCCTTCTCGATGCGGTGCCAGCCGGTCCACTCCTTGTCGGGCGCGACATCGGCCTCGCGGAAGTCGAGCTCCGGGTCGAGGTCTCCGAACGACTCGGCGACGGGCTCGATGCGCTCGTAGTTGGCCCGGGTGGTGGCGTAGGTGGCGCGAGCGGTCTCGTCGTCGCCGGCCTTGTAGGCGGCGAGGAAGGTGTCGGTACCCGTGACGAGCTGTGCGACCTGGTCTTTGATGTAGGCCACGTAGTTGGTGGCTGCGGCGTCGACCTGCTCCTGCTGGTCGCCCGCGAGCTTCACCTTGTCTCCGGTGACGGAGAAGGCGGCGTTGCCGACGCCGTCTCCGATCATGCCCGGCTTGCAGACGGTGAAGTAGTCACCGGGCTGCGCCTGCACGACGAGGTCGCGCGAGATGCCGGGGCCGACGTTCTCGACCTCACCGATAATGCGCAGGCCGTCGTCGGCGAGCAGGTAGAACTCGGTGACCTTGTCGCCCGAGTTGGTGACCTTGAAGCGCAGGGTTCCGCTGGCTGCCGTGTTCGTGCTGACCGAGCACGCGTCGGCGCTGGAGTCGACCGTGATGGCCGCGGCATCCGACGATGTCGCGTTGGGCACGCATCCGGTGAGTGCCAGCAGGGTCGCTGCGGCGCCGATCGATGTGATTACTGCTCTGGCTTTCACCGGGCTCCTTGGGGGGTTGAACGTGCTGTGCTGCTGTCGGACGTACTTGTCTGGGGCGCGGGCGTCTTTCGGGCCACCGCGCGGAGAAAGATGATCATCGTGGGAACGATATAGAGGACCCAGGCTGTGGCCTCGAGCCAGGTCGTCGCCGGCGAGAAGTTGACGGTGCCCTTGAGGAGTGTGCCGTACCAGCTGTCGGGCGGAACCGCGGCTGAGACGTCGAAGGCCAGGTTGTGCAGACCGGGCAGGATTCCCGCCTCCTGCAGATCGTGAACGCCGTACGACAGAACGCCGGCGGCGACGACAATGAGGAATGCGCCCGACCAGGCGAAGAACTTCGCCAGGTTGATGCGCACGAGACCGCGGTTGATGAGCCAGCCGAGAACGACGGCGACAACGATGCCGAGAGCGGCTCCTACCAGAGGCAGGGTGGTCGATCCGGTGGCCTGTACCGCGGCCCAGATGAACAGGGCTGTTTCGATTCCTTCGCGTCCCACGGCGAGGAAGGCGACGAGCACGAGGCCCCATCCGGCGCCGACGAGATGCTGATCGACATCGTGCTGCAGGTGATGCTTGAGGTTCTTCGACGTGCGGAGCATCCAGAAGACCATCCACGTGACGAAGATCGTGGCGACGATCGATAGCGATCCGCCGATGGCCTCCTGCGCCTCGAATGACAGACCGTAGGTGCCGAAGGTCAGGATCGCGCCGAGCGACAGCGAGACGAGAATCGCGAGACCCACGCCGAGCCAGATGCGTTTCAGCACGTCGTGGCGCTTGATCTTGACGACGTAGGCGATGAGGATTCCGACGACGAGGGCAGCTTCGAGTCCTTCGCGCAGGCCGATGAGAAAGTTCGCGAGCACGGTTGAGGGCCTTCGGGTGAGGCGGCGCAGGGCGGCGCCGGGGGCAGAGAGGCGGCCCACACTGGTCGTCTCGAATGTTCGGTAAGGCTTGCCTTACCGAATCTGACTGTAACCCAGCGGTGTCGTCGTGTCCAGTTAGCTCGGCTGCGGATTGACGGTGACTTCTCGACCCGAGGTCACGAGCCGAAGAGCGACCGCGACCGCCGCCGCGGTCAGTGTCAGAAGCAGCAGGCTCAACCCCCATTGAATCTCTGCAGCGAAGACGACGAAGGCGAGAAGTGCGGCGATACGGATGCGCATGGCCCCCGGGTCGCGAGACTCCCGCGGGGCGGCTTCCGTCGGCCGCTCCCAGCGCACGACGGCCAGGCTCAGCGCGGCGAGAATCAGCCAGACCGCCAGAACGAAGAGCGGCCGGGTCGCCCACCAGACACCGCTGCCCGGCACGCTGTCGACCCACCCGCTCAAAAAGCAACGCTCCACTGAGCGCCACGATGATCGGCAGATGCCATAGATAGATTGTCATCGCTCTGCTGCCGACGAAGAATGTCGCGATCAGGACCGGCTTGAGTGTCATGGCGACCCGCAGCAGGGGATACAGCAGATGAAGGATACAGACCTGCGCCACGCCCAGGAGGATCAGGGGAACGGTCGCGGGGTTGAGATTCGTCAGCATGTCGACCGGATAAATGTGGAGCGTGTAGGTGAGCACGGCGAGCAGCGCATAACTCGAGGCCGCCCCCGTGACGAGTTGCCAGCGAGGCCGCCGTGCGAACCATCCGTCGGCGTAGAGGAATCCGAGCTGTTGCACCGCGAGCCAGACGAAGACGAGGTTCAGCAGACCGATCTCCTGAATGCCGCTCAGGATGCGCGCGGCATCGACGATCACCGACAGTGCGATGAGCGCCGCGATGGTCGCCGCCGGGCGGGAGAGGTGCCAGCGGTGCACGAGGGGGAGGAACGCCTGGCAGGAGATGAAGGCCGCGAGGAACCACAACGGCATGCCCACGCCTGCGGCCACGATGTCGACGAGTGCTCGATCGACGCCGCAGATCACAAGAACCCAGAGCACCACGGTCAAGAAGACGAGCAGGGGCAGCGCGGGCCTGAGCAGGCGCACGAGTCGTGACCGAAGGAACTCGGCCGGTGTTGTGCCCCGCCGCATGGCGCTCCGCCACGAGACCGCCCCTGCGAACCCGCCGACGACGAAGAAGAGCGGCATGATCTGGCCAACCCACGTGGCGAGCGCGAACCAGTCCTGGGTCTGCAGCGGGTTGATCTGCCCGATCGAGTCGCCATCGCGATAGAGGCCCACCATCAGAGAGTGCATCATCACAACGACGAAGACGCAGAACACTCGCGCGAGGTCGACCACGAGATCACGCTTGCTGCTCGCAGCGAGTTCGACGATGTCGGCGGGCTCGCTGTCGGTGCTCGTGGTAGTTCGGCCGGATCGCTTCGGCATTGAATCATCCCCTCCGGGTGGTACCGAACATGATAGCGACGGCTGCGCCGGGCCGAGCACACAGCCTGGCCCAGATAGTCTGGAGTGATGATCGAGCAGGCGAACCAACCGCACCGGGAGACGTCTTCCGAGCCGCTGTCCTCGCGGGTCGTGTCCTGGGTCGTCGGTCTCGGGCTCGGCGCGCTGTTCGGGGTCATGGGAACGGCGGTCAGCCAGTCGACGTGGATGATCGCTTCGGGGTTCAGCCTGCCGATCGGGCTCATCGTCGCGCTTCTCGCGGTCACCCTGCTCCTCGTTGGCCTTCGCCTGGTGCTGCGCACACGAACCACGGCCATCCTCGCGGCATTCGGCATCGTCGTCACGATCTTCCTGCTCTCGCAGCCCAGCGCGGGCGGCTCCATTCTGGTGCCGGGCAACGCGCTCGGTGTCACCTGGACCTTCGCGCCGACGATCATCGCGCTGCTGGTGCTCGCGTGGCCGCGCTTGATGAAGAATTAGACTTGTTCAGCCGCACCATCTTCTGTGCGGCATGAAGGGAACGAACGCACTGTGACCTACGTCATCGCCCTGCCCTGTGTCGACGTCAAAGACCGGGCCTGTATCGACGAATGTCCGGTCGACTGCATCTACGAGGGCGAACGCTCGCTGTACATCCACCCCGACGAATGCGTCGACTGCGGCGCGTGCGAGCCGGTCTGCCCCGTCGAGGCCATCTACTACGAAGACGATCTGCCCGAAGAGTGGGCCGACTACTACAAGGCCAATGTCGAGTTCTTCGACGACATCGGTTCTCCCGGTGGCGCAGCCAAGATCGGCGTGATCGCCAAGGATCACCCGGTCATTTCGGCTCTGCCTCCGCAGTCGCACGGCGAGCAGTAAGTGGCCCTCGCGCCTCTTCCCGACTATCCGTGGGACGCGATGAGGCCCTATGCGGAGATCGCCCGTCGGCACCCTGGCGGCATCGTCGACCTCTCGATCGGCTCGCCGGTCGACGAGACACCGCGCCTCGTTCGTGAGGCTCTTGCTTCGGCGACAGACGCCCACTCGTATCCGCAGACCGCGGGAACGCCGACGCTGAGGGCAGCGGTTGGGGGCTGGTTCGCTCGCCGTCGCAACGTGCCAGACGTGAACGACGACGAGGTTCTGCCCACCATCGGATCCAAGGAGCTCGTGGCGTGGTTGCCGCTGATGCTCGGGCTCGGCGACGGTGACGTCGTTGTGCATCCCCGCGCCGCGTACCCCACGTACGCCGTCGGCGCGACGATCGCGGGAGCCAGACCCTTCGCATCCGACGACCCGGCCGACTGGCCGGAGAACACGCGCCTCGCGTGGCTCAACTCGCCCGGCAACCCTGACGGCGCAGTGCTGGATGTCTCGGGCCTGCGACGTGCGGTCACCCGTGCGCGCGAGCTCGGCGCGATCGTGGCGAGCGACGAATGCTATGCCGAACTCGGATGGGATGGACCCTGGCAGGACGAGCCTGTGCCCAGCGTTCTCGATCCACGGGTCACCGGCGGAGATCGCACGGGTCTGCTCGCGGTGTACTCGCTCAGCAAGCAGTCGAACCTCGCCGGGTATCGAGCCGCATTCGTGGCGGGCGACAGTCTCCTGATCGACCGTCTTCTCACCGTTCGCAAGCACGCGGGAATGATGCCGCCCGCTCCCGTGCAGGCCGCGATGGCTGCAGCTCTCGCCGACGACGAGCATGTCGCCGCCCAGAAGAGTCTCTACAGGGCGCGCCGTGAGGCCCTGCGCCCCGCCCTTGAGAAGTTCGGCGTGCGCATCGACCGCAGCGAGGCCGGTCTCTACCTGTGGGGTACGAAGGGTGTCGACGCCTGGCAGACCATCGCGGAGTTGGCCGAGCGAGGAATCCTGGCCGGCCCCGGCCTGTTTTACGGCGAGCATTTTCCCCAGCACGTCAGGGTGTCGCTCACCGCGACAGATGAGCGGATCGCTGCCGCCGTCGCCCGTCTTTCCTGAGTTCGGGCGTTGTCGGCAACCTCCAATGAGACCCGTCGGTTACGGGTGGATGTCATGGTTGCCACTATTTCGCCCTAGGCTGTAGGAGGGTCAACGCGGTCCGGGGTCACACATCCTGCGTCTAGCGTCCCGCCACTTACCATCAGGCAGGAACACTCGTCAGGAGGCGCCGTGACCGACGTCGGGCAGAACACATCAGCAGCAGAACCGGGAAAGGCGACCCTCTCTTATCCGGGAGGCACAGCCGAGTTTCCGATCCTCGAGAGCGTCGACGGGGCATCGTCCATCGATCTGTCGACGTTCACCAAGCAGACGGGAATGACGACCCTCGACTACGGGTTCGTCAACACTGCTGCCACGAAGTCGAACATCACGTACATCGATGGAGACCAGGGCATTCTGCGTTACCGCGGATACCCGATCGAGCAGGTGGCCAAGGGACTCAGCTTTCTCGAGGTCTCGTGGCTTCTGATCTACGGCGAGGTTCCCACTGAGAGTGAACTCGAAGACTTCGATCGACGTATCCGTCGTCATACGCTCCTGCACGAAGACCTCAAGCGTTTCTTCGACGGACTGCCGCACCAGGCTCACCCGATGTCGGTGCTGTCGAGCGGTGTGTCCGCCCTGTCGACCTATTATCAGGACTCGCTCGATCCCACGAACCCCGAGCACGTCGAGATCTCGACACTGCGCCTTCTCGCGAAGATGCCCGTTATGGCGGCATACGCCCACAAGAAGAGCGTGGGGCAGGCTTTCCTGTACCCCGACAACAGCCTGAGCTTCGTCGACAACTTCTTGCGACTCAACTTCGGCACCATGGCCGAGCCCTACGAGGTGAACCCCGTCGTATCGAGCGCGCTCGAGCGGCTGCTGATCCTCCACGCCGACCACGAGCAGAACGCGTCGACGTCGACCGTGCGGCTGGTCGGCTCCACCCAGGCCAATATGTTCGCGTCGATCTCGGCCGGCATCAATGCGCTCTTCGGCCCCTTGCACGGCGGAGCCAACGAGGCTGTTCTGAGCATGCTCGGCGACATTCAGGCATCGGGCGAAGGCGTCGCGAAGTACGTGGAGCGCGTCAAGAACAAAGAGGCCGGGGTCAAGCTCATGGGCTTCGGCCACCGCGTCTACAAGAACTACGATCCGCGCGCCAAGCTCGTGAAAGAGAGCGCCGACGAGGTGCTCGAGGCGCTCGGTGTTCACGACGATCTGCTCGAGATCGCGAAAGAACTCGAGCAGATCGCCCTTGCAGACGACTACTTCAAAGAGCGTCGCCTGTACCCGAACGTCGACTTCTACACGGGCGTCATCTACAAGGCGATGGGCTTCCCCACCCGCATGTTCACCGTGCTCTTCGCCATCGGGCGTCTTCCGGGGTGGATCGCTCACTGGCGCGAGATGACGAGCGACCCGCAGACCAAGATCGGCCGCCCGCAGCAGCTGTACTTAGGCCACGCCGCTCGCGACCTGCCTTCTGCTCAGTAGCCGCCGTCGCCCGTGGCAGGGGCTCCCGAGAGAACCTGCCGCGAGCTCGACACTCCGAGACGAGTCGCACCAGCTTCGATCATCGCGAGCGCGTCGTCGTAGCTGCGGATGCCGCCGGATGCCTTGACGCCCAGTCGTCCGCCCACGGTCTCGGCGATCAGACGCACGGCGTGCACCGTGGCGCCGCCGGTCGGGTGGAAACCGGTGGAGGTCTTGACGAAGTCTGCGCCTGCCGCCTCGGCGGCCTTGCACACGGCTACGATCTCCTCATCGCTGAGCGCGGCAGACTCGATGATGACCTTCAATACCCGGGGTGCAGGAATCTCGGCGCGAACGGCCGCGATATCGGCCTGAACCCGATCGAAAGCTCCGGCCTTGGCAGCGCCCACGTCGATGACCATGTCGACCTCGTCGGCGCCCTGCTCCACAGATAGACGCGCCTCGGCCGCCTTGATCTCGGAATGGTGCTTGCCCGAGGGGAATCCGCAGACCACCGCGACCTTGAGCGATGATCCGCTGGGGATGTGCAGCGGCAGCATCGACGGCGACACGCACACGGAGTAGGCACCCAGATCGGAGGCCTCGGCGATAAGTGCGGCAACGTCTTCGACCGTGGCCTCGGGCTTCAGCAGCGTGTGGTCGAAGTAGTTGGCGAGATCGGAGGTGCTGATCGGTTGGGGGTCGAGCGAGGTCATGATGATTCCTTCGTGGATCGGGTGAATTGAGGTGACTCAGGCGTGCAGCATGGCGTTGAGCTGGATGCCCGCGCCGGTGCGGGGCAGCACCTCGACGGAGCCGGTGAGTGAGTTGCGGCGGAACAGCAGATTCGGAACCCCGGAGAGCTCGACCGCCTTGGCCGTGCGACGCCCGCCATCGGCCGTGGGCGCGGAGTCGATGAGCACGACCTTGGTTCCCGCTGTCACATAGAGGCCGGCCTCGACGACCGAATCATCGCCGATGGAGATGCCGATTCCGGAGTTGGCGCCGAGAAGGGCACGCGCGCCGATGGAGACACGCTGGGTTCCGCCGCCCGACAGGGTGCCCATGATGGATGCGCCGCCGCCGATGTCCGATCCGTCGCCGACCACGACGCCCTGCGAAATGCGGCCCTCGACCATGGATGTGCCCAGTGTGCCCGCGTTGAAGTTCACGAATCCTTCGTGCATCACAGTGGTGCCGGGCGCCAGATGAGCGCCGAGGCGAACGCGCGAGGCGTCGGCGATGCGCACGCCTGAGGGGCTCACGTAGTCGAGTAGACGCGGAAACTTGTCGATTCCTGTGCTCGCGATGCCGTGGCGCTGGAGTGAGGGACGTAGGCGATCGAAGTCGTCGGGGTGCACGGGGCCGGCGTTCGTCCACACCACGATCGGGAGGTGTCCGAAGATGCCGTCGAGGTTGATGGTGTTGGGGCGCACGAGAAGGTGCGACAGCAGGTGGAGCCGGAGGTAGGCATCCGGTGTGGATGTCGGCGGCTCTCGCAAATCGATCTCGGTGGTCACGACCTCGACCGTCACGCTGCGTCGGGCATCGGACAGGGCATGCGCCTCGAGCGAAGCCTCGGCGAGATGTGCATCTCGGCCCTCGGGCGCCCGCCCCAGGGCCGGACTCGGGTACCAGGTGTCGAGAACGACGCCGCTGCTGGAGATGGTGGCAAGACCAGCCGCCCAGGCGAATTCGGGCGTTGCGGGGCTGGCAAATGTCTCAGAACTCATGCACTGAGCCTACCGAGTCCGTCGTTGCCGCCGACCGTGTGCCGCGTCGGCATCTAGGCTTGGCAGCATGACGGATTCTGCCCCCGCCCTGGTTTCGCCCCTTGATCTCGCCGCCACATCCGTCGCATTGACCAAGCAGCTGTGCGACATGCCATCGGTGTCGGGCGATGAGAGGTCGATCGCCGACGCGATCGTCGCGAGCCTCGGCGGATTCGACCATCTCGAGCTGCATCGAGACGGCGACACCGTCGTGGCGAGAACCAATCTCGGCCGCCCCTCACGTGTGGTGATCGCGGGGCATATCGACACCGTGCCCATCAACGACAACGTGCCGACGCGCTACGAGACCCTCGTGGAGGGGGAGTACCTGTGGGGCCGCGGAACGGTGGACATGAAAGGCGGCGTGGCGGTGCAGCTCAAACTGGCTGCCGAGCTGACCGACCCCGCGGTCGACATCACGTGGATGTGGTACGACAACGAAGAGGTCTCGAGCGATCTGAACGGCCTCGGGCGACTGGCGAGAAACTCTCCCGAACTGTTCGCGGGGGAGTTCGCCATTCTCGGGGAGCCCACCAACTCGCTCATCGAAGGCGGCTGCAACGGAACGCTGCGAGCGCAGATCCGAACGCACGGTCTGCGCGCCCATTCGGCGCGCAGCTGGGTCGGCGACAACGCCATTCACTCTCTCTCGCCGGTGCTCGCCACCTTGGCGACGTACGAGCCGCGACAGGTCGAGGTCGAGGGTCTCGTCTTCCGCGAAGGCCTGAACGCCGTCGGCATCAGTGGCGGGGTGGCCGGCAACGTGATTCCGGATGCGGCCGCCGTCGAGGTCAACTACAGATTCGCGCCGTCCCGCTCCGGCGATGAGGCGGAGGCCCATATCCGGGAGCTATTCGCCGGATTCGACGTGACGATCGTCGACGTCGCGGAGGGAGCTCGTCCGGGGCTGGACGCGCCTGTCGCGCAGCAGTTCCTCGAAGCCGTCGGCGGAGACCCGCTGCCCAAGTACGGATGGACCGACGTCGCCCGTTTCTCGGCCCTAGGCGTTCCCGCCGTGAACTACGGGCCAGGCGATCCGTTGAAAGCGCACGCTGATGACGAACGTGTGCTCCTCAGCCAGATCACGGCCTGCGAAGACGGCCTGCGACGGTGGCTGAACGGAACAGCCGCTTCGGCCGAATGATCACTCGCAGGCGTGCCGCACTCGTGCGTTACCGGGTCCTTCCCTGGTGGGCGCGTGTCGCCCTCATCTATGGGGCGGCGCGCCTCGTCAGCACCGTCATCATTCTCGCGATCGCCGCTCGGCAAGGACCCAACCCGTGGACGGGCGCGCATCCGTCGTATCTGGACTTTGCGACCATCTGGGACGGCCGCTGGTACTTCATCGTCGCCATGACGGGATATCCGGACCAGCTGCCCCTCACCGTCGACGGACACATCGGCGAGAACGCGTGGGCGTTCATGCCCGTATACCCGTTCCTTGTGAGGGGGCTCATGGTGGTCACGACGCTCTCGTGGCCTGCGGTATCGGTGGCTGTCTCGGTGATCGCGGGTCTCGGAGCTGCGCTCGTTTTCTTCAAGCTCATGTCGCGCGTGCTCGGGGACTCGCAGACGGCGATGTTCTCGGTGGTGCTGTTCAGCGTCGCACCTGTCTCCGCACTGTTCCAGCTGTCGTACGCGGAGTCGCTCTACACGTTCCTGCTCGTTGTCGGGCTCTATCTCGTGGTGCTGCGGCGATATGGCTGGCTGGTTCCTCTCATCGCCGTCATGGCGCTCACACGGCCGTCGGGGCTCGCGTTCGCGCTCTTCCTCGGACTGCACGTGATCGTTCGCCTTGTCGCGCGGCGTACCGATCCGTTCCCGTGGCCCGAGCGGATCGCGGTGAGTCTGATCGCCGTCTTCAGTGCCGCGATGGGACTGCTCTGGCCGGCGATCGCCGGGCTGGTCACGGGTGATCTCACCGCGTATACCGACACGGAGCTGGCCTGGCGGTCGGCCTACATCGGCTACCAGCACCTCGTTCCCTTCGCGCCATGGTTCCAAGGGGCCAATTGGTGGATGAATTCGCAGTCCGGGTTCCCGACCGGAGGACTGGTGGTCGTGTTGCTGATCGCCGCGTTCGGTCTCAGCCTCTTTATTCGGCCGGTGCGGCGACTCGGTGTCGATCTGCGGCTCTGGGTGCTGAGCTACGGCGTCTACCTGCTGGCCGTTTTCTTTCCGCAATCCAGCACGTTCCGCCTGCTGATGCCGATGTTCCCCCTTCTGGGGGCCGTCGCGCAGCCGAAGTCCATGGTCTATCGAGTCTCGATGGTTCTGGTCTTCGTCGCCGCGCAGACGGGCTGGCTGCTGATCTGCTGGGGCGTCGACGGGGCCGATTGGACCCCGCCGTAGACGTCGCGTCCCGAGAGACGGCGGCGGAACCGCTGTGAAATAGCGGATAATAGAAGTTCACGACGAAAGGGAGCCGCATGGCCGCCATGAAGCCCAGGACCGGAGACGGACCAATGGAGGCTGTCAAAGAAGGACGCCTCATTATCGTGCGAGTGCCACTCGAAGGAGGCGGTCGCCTCGTGGTTTCGGTGAACGATGCCGAGGCGAAAGAGTTGCACGATGCTCTCGCGGGGGTTGTGACCCCCGCCTGACCTGGCTGCGCACGAACGAGGCGCACCACACAGCGAAGTTCGGCGGTTGGTCTGACGGGAGAGCGGGTATTTCACCCGTTCTCCCCGATGATCAGTCGCCGACTTTTGTTATCTGGAGCAGTCCGTCGCCGGCAGGGGAGAGAGCGACAAGCACCGCACTCGACTTCGAGAGTTCGGTGATGAGGGTTCTGAAGTCGGTGGCCGTGTCGTCACGCTGTGCCGGATCGGCAACACGATCGCGCCACAGAGCGTGGGGAACAGCGACCGTTCCACCCTTGCGCACGAGCCGAAGACCGTGCTCGACGTATTCGATCACGTTCTCGGTGTCGGCGTCGACCAGGACGAGATCGTAGGAGTTCTCGTTCATGCGGGGCAACACGTCGACCGCGCGCCCGGCGATGAGTCGGAACCGATTGGCCGGGATGCCTTCGGCGAGGAACGACGCTCGGGCCGCCTGCTGGTATTCGATCTCGGTGTCGATCGACGTGATGGACGCCTGGGGCGCACCCCGCAGCATCCACAGACCCGACACGCCCGCGCCCGTGCCGACTTCGATGATCGCCTGAGCGCCGGATGCCGCGGCGAGAACGCCGAGTTGCGCACCGACGGCGGGCGACACGGGGTCGATGCCCAATTCGAGCGAGTGCGCGCGAGCCTGCGCGAGCCCGGCCGGCTCCAGGACGACGTCCTCGGAGTACTTCCAGTTCATTTCTTTACCTGACACGTCACTCTCCCGAAGGCAAGCATAGGTACTGGGCGCCCTGTCAGCCGCGAGCCACGCGGCGGAGGTAGTCTGTGAGAGTGTTCAACGGGTTGTCGTTCGAGAAGCTGCTGCTCGTGGGAGTGATTGCCGTCTTCCTGCTCGGCCCCGACAAGCTCCCGAGCTACGCCGCCAAGCTGGGCCGGCTCGTGAGAACTCTGCGCGACTACGCCAACGGGGCCAAGGTGCGCATGAAAGAGGAGATGGGCCCCGAGTTCGACGATGTCGACTGGAAGAAGCTCGATCCCCGTCAGTACGACCCCCGCCGCATCATCCGCGAGGCGTTGCTCGAGGACGCTCCCGTCGCGGCTGCGCCGGTGATCAAGCCTGTTTCCAAGCCTCAGCCCGCATACCTCTCCCGGCAGAAAGACGGTGCGAGTCCGCAACCGACGGCTGCTGTGGCCACGCCGTTCGACTCGGAATCAACCTGATTTTGCAGGCATTCGCGCTAGATTGAGGTCATGACAAGCGACGTCGACAGCACGGACTCGGTCACTTCTCTCTTCTCAGGAGCTGACGGCCTCATCGTCACGACTGACACCGTGACTGCAGACTGGACATCGTCGCCGTGGACGCTCAGCGGCCTCGTTCTTGTGGGATGTGTCGCTGTTACCGCGCTGCTCGTCGTCGTCATTCCCGTGCTTGCCGACCTCGTCTTCGGCTGGATTCCCCAGATCATTCTGCTCTGAGTTCGATTCGTGCGCTCGATCGTTAGCGCGGGCTCCCGCTGAAGTCGAGCGCTCCGTCTGCCATCCATACCGCCCGCATGGCCGATCGCACGGTGCCCCGCGCTCCGTCTGCTGACATGCTGTTCATCTCACCAGACCATTCCAGCCGTAGTCCGGTAGACGGGAACTCGTCGACCGGAACACACGACATGGCGAAGGAGTCTTCGGGCTGCGCAGCCAAGATGCACACCATGTCGGCCGCATTACGCCCGATATAGAGCTTGAAGAAAGGGTCGCCTAGAGCCCGGATGGATTCCGTGATGACGGTCGGCGGAAGCGACTCGACGGGCCTGTCGGCAGCGACCTGCGGGCGGTCGAACAGGGCGAGCGCACCACGAGCGTCGACGACGGCGCGTGATGCCGTCGGCTCTGGAACAGCGTCTGGACGTTCGGCGACCGACAGCCCGATTGCCACACCGACGGCGAGAGAGAGGAGAGCGGCCACGGCGAGTCGTGCAACCGCGAGACGGGACGATGCGCGACCGGTGGTGTTCGGAAGGATGCTTTCGCCCAGCGGGTCGGGGTCGCTCCGGTTCTGCGACGGAGGTGCCGAATCCTCGTGAAGCGGGGCGGGCTCAGGCGCCGTGAGCGGACGACGATGGCGGTCGAGGGCTTCGTGCATGCGGCGGGCATCGAGTTGCTGCAGCTGACGTGCCGCGACGCGGGCGTCGGCCGCGTCGCTGGCGGCCGAGAACACCCGCCGCTGCAGCTCTCTGCGCTGTGCATCGGTCGCAGCGTCGTCGTCGTTCACTGCTGCTCCTCTCGCGCCGTGGATGCGACCATACTGACACGTCGGCTCGAACCACGACGGAAGGGCCGTCAGAACGTGATTCGCCAGAGGTATTCGGTGCCATCGGGACGGAACCATCGAACGACGACGATGCCCCGCCGGGGCAGTTCCTGGCCGGTGACCACGAGCCTGACCTGGCGACCCGGGTCGAGAATCAGCGGCGCGCTCGTGCGCAGGGAGCCGGTTCCCAGCAGGCTGAACGACAAGGCTGTCAGGCGCTCGCGACTGCGATTGGTGAGCACGAGAGTGTGCGGCGCGATGCGCTTCTCAATGGTGAAGGGAACGGGATAGGCGTCGTCGATCATGCGGGCAGGCTAGGTGCAGCGACCGACTCCGGAGCCGCGTTCCGGCCCGTTGAGAGCCCGTGCTGTGGACGGACCCTGATGCGTGACCTCTGGGGAGGACGAGGTGCTTCAGCGGGGCGACACGCCGAGCCGGCGACCGGCCAACTGCCGACCGCGGGTGGCGATCATGTCTGCGACGGAGAGGATCGCGACGCTTGCCGGATCGGAGGGGTCTGAGAGCACCAGGGGTTCGCCTGCGTCGCCGCCCTGGCGCAACTGCAGACTCAGAGGCACCGATGCGAGCAACGGAACGGGCTCGTCTTGCCCCGCCGACAGCCGTCTGGCGACCTCCTCGCCCCCACCAGATCCGAACAGGTCGAGAATCGAGCCGTCGGACTGCGTGAGAGGCCCCATATTCTCGATGACTCCGAAGATCCGCTGTCCGGTCTGTCGGGCGACGATGCCACTGCGCTCGGCGACATCTGCCGCCGCCGGTTGCGGAGTCGTCACGACGATGATCTCGGCGTTCGGGAGCAGCTGCCCGATGGAGATCGCGATGTCGCCGGTGCCGGGCGGAAGATCGAGGAGGAGCACATCGAGGTCGCCGAAGAACACATCCGTGAGGAACTGCTGAATGGTGCGGTGCAGCATCGGTCCCCGCCATGCCACAGCCCCGCCCGACGAACCCGATCCGGGCGCCGAATCAATGAACATGCCGATCGAGATGACCTTCACGTCTCGGCCCACCGGAGGCAGAATCATGTCCCCGACTCGAGTGGGCTTCACTGCTAGCCCATCGTCATCGACGAGACCGAGGATTGCGGGGATGGAGAAGCCGTAGACGTCGGCGTCGACGATGCCGACCCGTAGGCCGCGCGCCGCAAGCGCCACCGCGAGATTCGCGGTCAGGGTCGATTTGCCCACCCCGCCCTTGCCACTGGTCACCGCGTACACGCGTGTCAACGAGTCGGGACCGAACTGAACCGAGCGGTGGGCCGCCGACCCTCGAAGCTTGTCGACGAGCGCGCGGCGCTCTTCTGAACTCATGATCGACACGTCGACGTCGACCGTTGTGACACCCGGCACCGCGGATGCCGCGACCCGCACGTCGCGCTCGATCGTGTCGGCGGCCGGGCATCCGACGATCGTGAGCTTGAGATCGACGGACGCGCGCCCGGCCTCGTCGACGGCGACGCCGCCGACCATGTCGAGGTCGGTGATCGGCTTGCGGATCTCGGGGTCGATGACGCGCGACAGAGCCTGCCGAACCGCCAGGCCGAGCTGCGTGTCGGGAGCCTCAGGCACCGGATGTTCCGGCTGCACGGCGACCTTCGGCATCCGGTTCGACGTCACGATCGAGTTCGTCGAGGAACGCGCGCAACTCGGTTCGGATGAAGTCCTTGCTGGCCAGATCTTTCATCGCGAGTCGCAGGGCCACAACCTCTCGCGCCAGGTACTCGGTGTCGGCCAGGTTGCGCTCGGCGCGCTGCCTGTCCTGTTCGATCTGCACGCGGTCGCGGTCATCTTGTCTGTTCTGCGCCAACAGGATCAGGGGCGCGGCGTACGAGGCCTGCAGAGAGAGGATGAGAGTGAGCGCCGTGAATCCGATCGCCGCGTCGTCGAATCGCAGACCTTCCGGCGCCGTGGTGTTGTAGAACATCCAGACGACCACGAACACGGTGAGGATAACGAGGAACCATGGAGTTCCCATGCCTCGGGCGATGGCCTCTGTCGCGCGGCCGAATCGATCGCGGTTCTGGCGATTGCGGCGCGGGATGACATTGCTGCGCAGACCTTTGGGCGCGTCGAGGCGAACGTCTGAGCGGTTATTGCGTGCCATTGCCGGCCCTCCTTCGTGCGCCTATGCGTACTGGTCTCTTCGTGGGAACGGGAACTGTTCCGAGGCGTTCGGGGAAACGCGTCGGGGTGCGTTTCTCGTCGTCGCCGTCGTGACTTCGCCAGTCATCGGGCAGCAGGTAGTCGAGGACATCGTCAATGGTCACCACCCCGACGAGTCGGTGGTTGTCATCGACGACCGGAACGGACACGAGGTTGTAGCTCGCGAGGATGCGGGAGACCTCTGCGGCCGAGGTATCGGCCGTGACCGGGTCGAGGCTCGAGTCGAGCAGAGTACCCAGGCGTTCGTGCGGCGGGTAGCGCAGCATTCGCTGGAAGTGCACCATGCCGAGGAACCGGCCGGTGGGAGGCTCGTACGGGGGCAGCGTGACACAGATCGCGGCACCCAGGGCGGGGGCCATCTCCTGGCGGCGGATGAGCGCGAGCCCCTCGGCGACCGTCGCATCGGCCGACACGATGATCGGTTCAGTGGTCATGAGTCCACCGGCCGTGTCGGGCTCGTACGACAGCAGCATGCGCACGTCGTCGGCCTCTTCGGGCTGCATCAGGCTGAGCAGGGCCTCGCCTCGTTCGCCTGACAGCTGCGCTATCAAGTCGGCGGCATCGTCGGGCTGCATCTGGTCGAGCACGTCTGCGGCGCGGTCATCGCCCAGCTGACCGAGGATCTCGACCTGTTCGCTCTCGGGCATCTCTTCAAGCACATCCGCGAGGCGTGCGTCGGGTAGCTCTTCGGCGACTTCGAGCATGCGCGCCTGAGGAAGATCCATCAGGGTCGATGCGAGGTCGGCGGGCTTGAGATCTGAATATGTCGCGATCAGCTGCTCGGCCGACTGCGCTTCGCCACCCTTGGTCTGCTCGACGACCTCGCGCCACTGCACGAACGAGGTGGCTCCCTTTGCGAACGGCGATCCACCCGTCTTGGGCCGCCGCACGAAGAGCTGCGCCACCTGCCACTCGCCGGGCCCTACCTCTTCGATCGCGACGTCTTCGACGGTGGCCTCGCCACTGCCGTCGTTGAAATCGAGTTTGCGGCCGAGCATCTCGGCGATCACGCGCACTTCGCCGCCGCGCTGCTCGAAGCGGCGCACATTGATGAGCCCGGTCGTGATGATCTGCCCGCTGCCGATGGAGGTGACGCGGCCGATCGACAGGAAGACGCGGCGTTTGCCGGGGATCTCGACGATCAGGCCGACAACGCGGGGCGACTCGGTTCTGCGATACACCACGAGCACGTCGCGAACCTTGCCGAGGCGGTCACCTGCGGGGTCGAAGACGGTGCACCCGGCCAATCGGGCGACGAAGACTCTGGTGGCACTCACACGTCTAACTTAGACCTTCCACATGAGGGCCATGGGAGGATGGACCTGTGAGTAACCAGATGCCGTTCGGCGGCCGTGCGCCCAGCAATTCCGTGACGATGCCCCGCGGTGAGGTCGTCGCGACGTACGAGTCGTACGTCGAGGCCCAGAGCGCGGTCGACAGTCTCGCACACGCCGATTTTCCGGTGGCCGAGGTCTCGATCGTGGGCAGCGACCTGAAGACGGTGGAGCGCGTGCTGGGCAAGCAGAGCTACGCCAGGGCCGCCGTCTCCGGCGCGCTCAGCGGCCTCTGGCTCGGCCTCTTCTTCGGCTTCTTCCTCGTCGTTCTGTCGCCGACCGCCACATCGCTGCCGTTCATCGCCGCCGCGAGTCTCATCGGGGCCGGTTTCGGAATGCTGTTCCGCGTCGTCACCTACTCGATCTCGCGGCGACGTCGCGACTTCACCTCGACGATGCAGGTGATGGCCACGAGCTACTCGCTCATTGTGAGCCCTGACGTCGCCAACAAGGCGCGGAACGTACTCGAGGCGCCCTAGCTCAGACGCGCCATCCACGCCTCAACGTCGTCGGCGGTGCGCGGGATGCCGGCCGAGAGGTTCTCCGCTCCGTCGGCTGTGACGAGGATGTCGTCTTCGATGCGAACGCCGATGCCCCGAAACGACTCGGGGACCGTCAGGTCATCCGGCTGGAAATAGAGCCCGGGCTCGATCGTGAAGACCATGCCGGGTTCGAGAACGCCGTCGAGGTACATCTCGCGGCGGGCCTGGGCACAGTCGTGAACGTCGATCCCGAGGTGGTGGCTCGTGCCGTGCACCATGTAGCGGCGGTGCTGCTGATTGTCGGCCTCGAGAGCCTCCTCCGCCGACACAGGCAGAAGGCCCCACTCCGCGGTGCGCCGGGCGATCACGGCCATGGCTGTCGCGTGGATCTCTCGAAAGCGGATGCCGGGACGCACGATTGCGAAGGCCGCATCGGCCGCCTCGCGCACGGCCTCGTAGATGTCTCTCTGAACGGGGGAGAAGCTGCCCGAAATCGGTAGCGTACGCGTGATGTCGGCCGTGTAGAGCGTATCGACCTCGACGCCGGCATCGAGCAGCATCAGATCGCCCGGAACGACGGGGCCGTCGTTCGTCGTCCAGTGAAGAATGCACGCGTGCGGCCCGGAGGCGGCAATGGTGTCGTAGCCCACGGCGTTGCCGTCAACTCGAGCGCGGGTGTTGAAGACGCCCTCGACTATGCGCTCACCGCGCTGGTGCGCCGAGATCCTCGGCAGGTCGCGAATGACGTCGTCGAATCCGCGAGCGGTGGCCGCCACGGCCAGCCTCATCTGTTCGATCTCGAACGCATCCTTCACGAGACGCAACTCCGAGAGATCGCGGGCGAAGCCTGCATCGAGCTCCTCGTCTGTGCCCTGCAGCAGCTCGCCGGCGGCCTCACGCACGACCCGCGTCGACGCATCCGCTGACTGTCGAACAGCGTCGAAGTCGGCGATGCCTCGGGTTGCGATGCCCAGGTCACCGGCGACCTGGGCCAACGACGGCCGGGCACCGATCCAAAACTCGCCGATCTCCGAGTTCGCGTAGAACTCGTCGGAGTCGCGCCCCGCCCGTTCGCGGAAGTACAGGGTCGCATCGTGTCCGCCTCCGGCCCGAGGCTCGAGCACCAGCACGGCTCCGGGCTCGCTGTCCGAGCCCCAGCCCGTGAGCCACGAGAATGCGGAATGAGCCCGGAAGGGATAGTCGGTGTCGTTGGATCGCTGCTTGCGATCGCCGGCGGGGATGACGAGTGTCTCTTCAGGGTGAAGGGCCGAGATCGCGTCGCGGCGCGCGGCGGCGAAGGATGCCTCGGGCCGGGCCGGAGGGATGATGTCGGTTCGATCCGCCCACCCGCTGGCGATGTAGTCGCGGAACGTCGTCGAGCCCGGAGTCGTGCTTCTGTTGCTCGCCCCAGCTTGCGCGGGAGCGGCGGAATGTTCTGTCTTCTGTGCGTCGGCCATGTATCCATTCTGAGCCATCGATTCGGGTGCCGAGTAAGTTAGACGCATGCCCGCAGTCCGTGACCGATCGTCGTCGCGTCTGCTCTCGCTGGTCGAGCAAGCGACTCCCGCTTTCTATGCCATATCCGCGCTCGCCGTCGTGCTCGGTGCCGTGGCCGGATTCGGAGGGCTGGACACCGTGGCGGAGGTACCTGTCGCGCGGGCGGCGAGCGGCCAGGTGGTCACAGGCAAGCAACTCGACGTGACAATCGAGGATGCGTTTCTCGCGGATGGCTTCGACCCCTACTTCGAGCCGGATGAGGGGAACCGATTTCTCGCCGTCAGGGCGCTGATCACCAACGTGTCGAACACACCGATGGACACGGCAAAAGACAATGTACTGGTCAACGGCGTCGTGGGATCCGCCGGCGAACCGCAGGCCGACGAGGTCATCCGCATCGGCGAATCGTCGAGCAACCCGATGCTGCAGCCCGGTGTCGCGCAGGAGGTCGTGCTGCTCTGGCAGATTCCCGCCACTGACAAGAAATCCGGCGCCGAGATCACCGTGCAGGTTCTCGACAAGACCCTGCGAAAGGGTTTTCTTTTCGACGACTCGTGGGACGACCCCCGTGTCACGGCAGAAGTTCCGCTCGTTGTGGGCGATCGCGGCTTCGACTTCGCGAGGGACGACGCGCCGTGACCTCTCGCATCCGAGTGACACGACGTGGCGCGATGTCTGCGCTGACGGTCGTCGCCGCGCTCGTGGCCACGGTGGTGGTCTACGGAATAACGCCGCACGGTGACGACATCAACGCTCCCTTTAACGTGCGCGGCAACATCGGCGATGTTCTGACCGGCCGCACGCTCACCGGTTCGGTGACGTCGGTGCGTCTGGCGTCGTCGATAGATGCCACAGCGGCCGACAGCGACTGGACCGGCGAGACGACGGGAACCTGGGTCGTGGTCGAAGCCGACATCGCCGCCAGGTTCGAACCCTCTTCGTTGTACAGGCCGACGCTGACGATCGGCGACACGACGTACTACGCCACCGAGCGTCTGTCGTTGGTGACGCTCGACGACGGCAGCGTCAGGCCCGGCATCTCGTCGGCCGGCGTCATCCTCTTCGAAGTCGCCAACGACCAACTGCAATCCGCCGACGCGGCCAAGGCGGAGATCGGCATCAATTCATCTTTTCAGTCGATTCTCGACTCCCGTCTTGTCACCGAGGTCGATCTGACATCCCTTCGCGTCGAGGCGAACCTCGCTGTGTCTCGACCAGAGGAGAGAGTCCTGTGAGCACCGAGCCACCAGCCGCATCCGATCCGTCGTGGTGGAGACGCAATCGGTGGCCGGTTCTCGCGCTCGCGGTGCTGCTGCCGGGAACCATGATCCTCACCACGTCGAGCGAATGGTTCGACTACCAGAACAGTCTCTATTCGCACGCGGTGACGGTGCCCGACGGCGAAAGCGCGGTGTACGGCGGGGTCGAATTCCGAGTCGACAACACGGTACTGGTGCGGGGCGGAACAGAGGGCGGCGACGAGCTCGAGCTCGACCCTGGCATGGATCTCATCGTCGCGATTCTGGAGGTCACGCCCGGCGACGAGCCCATCGACTCGTGCAATCTGACGATCTCGGCGACGAGCCCCGAGCATCCGGAACGACGAACATGGAACGCGAACGTCGATCTGCCTCGCAAGTTTCCCCCGACCGGCGATTCTCAGACGACGTGCTCCGACTCGGAAGGAAAGCCGTACCGACTCGTCGTCGCGGCCACTGTTCCGGGCGGCGCCACCGAGACCGCCTCATGGGTCGACATCGAGAAGCTCGGGTTGGCGCCCGACTATCTCGCGTTGGAGCTCTCGCCTTCCGGCATCTCGAGCGCGTCCACGTCTGACGAGATGTCGTCGAGTGCCACGTCGGCCGCCCGGCCCGACGACCTGAGGCAGAAATCGAACGCGACCGCGAGCAGGCTGATGCGAACAGGCTCGACGAGCAGATCGATGAGGAAGCCGATCGGCTGATCGGTCGCCATCCACCACGCGTAGGGGTGTGGGCCGATTGCCGCATAGATCCCGGCGAGAACCCAGTCTCCGATGCTGACCCAGAGGGCGTACGCGAAGACGTAGACGGCGAGAAAGACGACGCCCCCTCGCCAGATGACTCGAGCGCTCAGAAGCAAGGGCTTCGCTATCTCGATCGCGTCGTCGAACAGGGGGCGTGCGCGGCGAGCCAGACCGGCGGGGGCTGAGTTGAGGGTCGCTCCGAGAAGTGTGCCGCGAGGCTGGGCGCGGCGGCGCAGTTCGAGCCGCGAGGTCGTCAACGAACGCACATAGACGACGCCGGCGACGAGGAGCCAGGCGAGGGCCAGGAACACGATCTCGCTGCTCGAGTTCCAGACCCAGGATGCGCCGTCCCACGCGAGTCTGAGGGTCAGGGAATTCTCGACGAGGGTCTGTCTCAGGTCGTCGAGAGACCGAATGAACTGACGGCTGTCGATCCAATCGGGAACAACGCTGAAGAGGCTCGACAGCACGTTCACCGCGATGAAGACCCAGACCGCTTCGAGGTAGACCGTGATGATCGAAGTCCACGCCGGCAGCCTCGAGCGTAGGCGTTTGAGAGCGAAACGACCGACGAAGGCGATGATGGCCACCGCAACAGATGCGGGGGTGGCCGTCACCGCGAGCACCGTGGTGCCTGAATCGGCGTAGGTGAAGAAATTGTCGGACTCGATGGCGAGTCCGGCGTATTTCAGGAGATCCTGCCGCATGAGGTCCATTGCCGAGTACAGGGCGAAGAAGACGAGCACGCTCGAGAGCAGAATGTCTCGGAAGCCGAGGGCGGCTTCCTCTGCAGAGCCGTCGGTGACGTTGCCGCGGGCGAGCCGGGTGAAGGTGGGCATCGAGTCGCGGAGAACAAGGAACATGCCGATGTATGACACCAGCCTCGCGAGGACGGCGATCGGCAAAACGATGAGTCCCAGCGTCGCGTCGATCGCTCCGAGCTCGGCGGCGATGCGGATGACTACCCAGCGCACGATCCAGCCGCCGAGGAACCAGACCAGCAGCATCGGCCACGTGCGTCCCGCGAGCCTGAGCACCTCGCGGATCGTCGACCTCATGCGCTCATCGTAGCGGCGAGCTGCGCGCGCTCGAACTCGTACGATGGGCAGATGGCATCCGCATTCCCTCCAGGGCCGATCGATCTGCATACGCACTCCAGTGCCTCGGACGGAACCGAGACGTCGGCCAAGCTGGTTCGTGCGGCCGCCGACGCGGGCCTCGGAACCGTCGCCATCACAGATCACGATTCGACGGCCGGCTGGGAGTCGGCATCCGCCGAGGCCCGGCGAGTGGGCATCGCGCTGATCCCTGGCATGGAGCTCTCGACGCGGCGCGGGCGCGCCAGCATCCACATGCTCGCGTATCTCTTCGATCCCAACAGTGCCGGCCTGGTCGCCGAGACAGCACGCATCCGGTCTGCCCGCCTTACGCGGGCAGAGGACATGGTGCAGGCCATCGGCGCGGACTATGACCTCAGCTGGGACGATGTTCTTGCGCAGACCCAGGACGGGGCGACCGTGGGGCGGCCGCACATCGCAGACGCCTTGGTCGCGAAGGGGCACTCACTGACGAGGAGTGACGCATTCGCCGGAATTCTGCACTGGCGGGCCGGCTACTACCTTCCGCACTACGCGCCCGATCCGCTGACGGGCGTCGAGCTCATCGTGGCCGCGGGCGGCGTTCCTGTCATCGCCCACCCCGCCACGCGTGGACGTGAGGGAGTCGTGAGCGAGGGGGAGCTCTCGCGTCTCGTCGACGCGGGCCTCTTCGGACTCGAGATCGACCACAGGGAGAACACGGACGACGGCAAGGAGCGGTTGCGCGAGCTCGCCGCCAAGTTCGACCTCGCGATCACGGGGTCGAGCGACTACCACGGCGACGGAAAGCCCAATCGCTTGGGCGAGAACCAGACATCGCCCGACGTGCTCGAGCGCCTCGTCGAGCGCAGCACGGGCTGGACGCCCGTGCTGCCCGACTAAGTTCTACTCCGCTGCGCGCGGCGTGCGGCGACGCGTGCGGCGGCGAGGCGCGCTGTTGCCGTCGTGGTGCTCAGGGCCGGTGCCCGTGTGGGTTCCGGCGCCGTCGGCAGACGTCACGCGCGGCGCGTTCGCTGTGCCCGACTCGTGCCCAGCCGCACGCGGCGCGCGTGAGCGCGTGCGCGGGGGACGCGAGTCGCCCGAGCCACGAGGGGCGCGATCGGTGGCGGGCGCACCCGTCTTGGGCGAAGCGGGCCGCAGGCGACCCTTGGTGCCGGCCGGGATGTTCAGATCGGAGAACAGGTGCGGGCTCGACGAGTAGGTCTCGGTGGGCTCGGGCTGGCCGAACTCGAGCGCGCGGTTGATGAGGGCCCACTTGTGCAGATCGTCCCAGTCGACGAAAGTCACAGCGATTCCGGTCTTGCCGGCACGGCCGGTGCGGCCGACGCGGTGCAGATAGGCCTTCTCGTCTTCGGGGATCGTGTGGTTGATGACGTGAGTCACGTCGAGCACGTCGATGCCGCGTGCCGCGACATCCGTGGCGATGAGGATGTCTTTCTTGCCCGCCTTGAACGCGGCCATCGCGCGCTCGCGCTGTTCTTGGTTCAGGTCGCCATGAACAGCTGCAGCGTTGAAGCCGCGGTCGTTCAACTCTTCGACGAGCTTTGCCGCTGCCCGCTTCGTGCGAGTGAAGATCACGGTCTTGCCGCGGCCCTCGGCCTGAAGGATGCGGGCGATGACCTCGTCTTTGTCCATGTTGTGGGCGCGGTAGATGAGGTGGTTGATCTGCGCCTGCACCTGACCCTCGTCGGGGTCGGTGGCGCGGATGTGGATGGGCTTCGACATAAAACGACGAGCAAGGGCCACGATCGGGCCCGGCATGGTCGCGGAGAAGAGCATCGTGTGCCGCGTTGCGGGGGTCTGGGCGAAGAGCTTCTCGATGTCGGCGAGGAATCCGAGGTCGAGCATCTTGTCGGCCTCGTCGAGCACCATCTCGCGTACATTGGCGAGATTCAGCAGACGCTGGCCCGCCAGGTCGAGTAGGCGGCCGGGCGTTCCGACGACGATCTGCGCGCCTGCCTTCAGCTGCTCGATCTGACCCTCGTAGGCCTTTCCGCCGTAGATCGACACGATGGTCGTGGGGCGGTTGGATGTGGCAAGGACGAGGTCTTCGGTCACCTGCACCGCGAGTTCGCGGGTGGGAACGACGACGAGCGCTTGCACGCCGTTCTCCGGGGTGAGTCCGAGGCGCTGGATGAGCGGGAGGCCGAACCCGAAGGTCTTGCCCGTGCCCGTCTTGGCCTGGCCGATGATGTCCTGGCCGTCGAGGGCCAGGGGGATCGTCTGCGTCTGAATGGGGAACGGCTCGAGGATGCCCTTGCTTGCAAGCGCGTCGGCCATGTCCTGGTCGATGCCTAGATCGGTGAAAGTCACTGTGTGATGCCCTGTCATGAATTATCGGGCTACGCCGCTTACGGAGAATGGTCGCGGTGGGGATCGAGACCGATTCGGTCTGTGCCCTGCGCGTCGAAGGCCGGCGATGGCGCCTGGCGGGCGGCGTAGACGCCCCGATTTGTGTCAGGGCTTCACCGAGTTTACTGGATCGACAGGAATAAGGGCGCGTTGGGTCCGTTAGCGGGTGCGGCGCGCCGCTAGGCTAACGAGGGTGTTCACGTTTCGCCGGCCCAAGGTGCGCCTCGAGGTGCCCCGCCTGAAGCCTCGCGGAGAGGCGCTGCAACTGCCGCGCGTGAACCTCGCCGAACTCACCCCGGCCTTGCTTCCTTATCTGGGCCAGGCCGCGTACATCCAGCTCTCGCTTTTCGAGTCGCTGTCGCGCATCGTGACCCAGGCTCCTACTGTCGCGCACAAAGAGTCGCTCGGTCCGGCCGCGGGCCAGGCGCTCGACAAGCACGAGCGGCTCGTCGCCGAGATTCGCCGACACGTCTCTGATCCCGCGGTCATCATGCAGCCGTTCGCCGCCGCCATCGACGACTATCGTGAGGTCGTCGCGGGAGCGAACTGGTACGAGGCTCTCACGAGTCTCTACGTCAGCGCGGGCATCCTCGATGACTTCTTCATCCACCTCGCCGCCGGGCTCGAGAACGGTTCCGGTCCGCGCATGGTGCAGATCCTCGACGCCGAGAGCGGCCGCCAGGCGATCGCCACGATCGTGGCCGAGGGCATCGCGAACGATCCGAAGCTGGGATCGCACCTCGCCATGTGGGGTCGTCGAGTCGTAGGAGATACCCTCCTGGTCGCGCGCTCCGCGATTCATCACACCGACAACCGAAACTCAGACGAGCAGCGCATCGAACCGGTCTTCACCGAGGTCATCGCTGCGCACACCCGCCGCATGGACGGGCTCGGACTCACAGCCTGACGAGCTGCTCTCGCACCGCCTCCAGGCCGTTCCAGAGCTCGACGTGGCTCGTTGACAGCGGTGAAAGGCCCAGACGCATGCCCTGAGGTGCGCGAAAGTCTGGGATAACGCCGCGGCGCCAGAGTTCTGCGGTGATCTGCTTGAACGCCGGATGCTCGATGGTTACGTGGCTGCCCCGGCGTTCTGCCTGTCGCGGGGTCGCGACGTCGACGGCCCAGGATGCGGGCCAGCCGTCGACGGCATCGATGGCGAATCGGGTGAGCGTCTCCGATTTGGCGCGGACTGCCGGCATGCCCACCTCATCGACGAGATCGACCATGTCACGGAGTGCCTGCATGCCGACGATCGACGGAGTGCCGCTCAGGAATCGCCGCATGCCGGGCGCGGGGGAGTATCCGGGCCCCATGTCGAACGGCGCCGCGTGGCCCATCCACCCTTGGATCGGCTGCACGAGGCTCTCCTGCAGTTCCCGTCGCACGTAGACGAAGGCGGGAGATCCCGGGCCGCCGTTGAGGTACTTGTATGTGCACCCCACGGCGATGTCGACACCCCAGCCGTCGAGATCCATCGGCACGCTGGCGACCGAGTGGCAGACATCCCACAGCACGAGCGCACCCGCCGCGTGCGCGATTCGCGTCAGAGCGGGAACATCGGCCAGGAAGCCTGAGCGGTAGGCCACATGGGAGAGCAGAACGAGCGCGGTGTCGTCACCGAGAACGGCCTCGAGCTCGGGTGCCGTGACCCCGCCGCGGGTGTCGGATTCGATCCAGCGCACGACGAGGTTGCGCTCTGCCGCTATCGCCTCGACGAGGTAGCGATCCGTTGGAAAATTGTCGGTGTCGACGACGATCTCGCGGCGACCGGGCCGCGCATCGACGGCAGCGCGGATCAGTTTGTACAGCAGCACGGTCGTCGAGTCGCCGACGGCCACCTGGCCGGGCGCCGCACCGAGGGTGACGGCTCCGATCCGGTCGCCCAGCGTGAGCGGCAGGTCGAACCACTCCTCGTCCCAGCCCCTGATGAGGCGCGCGCCCCAGGCGGCGGGCACGAACTCGGCCAGACGCGCCGCGCTGGCCCGGAGGGGGCGCCCCAACGAGTTGCCATCGAGATAGGCGACGATGCCGGGGTCGTCCGAACCGACGAAGAGATCGCGCTTCGACCGCAGGGGGTCGTGCGCATCGAGCTCCTCTGCCTGGGCGAGGGATGCCATCGAAAGCTAGTTCGTGGCGGCCGACGAGCGAAGCGCGACGAAACGCGCGATATCGGCGCGCTCTCGGTAGATGCCGATCACAGGATCTGCAACACCGACGACCGCGGCGGTCACGACGAGACTGATGACCCAGATCCAGCCGCCGTCCCAGGGAAGGCCGGCCCAGGTGAGGCCCACCCAGACGACGGCGGCGACCGCTGCTCCGATGGCGGGCACGAGGGCGACTCCGTGGTTCTCCCGGTGCGCGAGGCTGTACCTGGCGATGAGGCCGAGGATCGCTCCGCCCAGGGTGATGAAGAGCAGTTCCATGGGTTAGAGCACGAAGCCGACGCGTCGTGCCTCTTCTGCACCGATCTCCACGTAGCTGAGAGTCGTTGCCGGAACGAGGTAGACGGTGCCCTTGACATCTGTCAGCGACAGGTGACCGGAGGCGCCGCTCAGGACCTCGGCAACGGCCTTCTCGATGTCGGCCGGTGACTGGCTCGACTCGAAGCTGATTTCGCGGGGGGAGTGTGCAATGCCGATTCGAATATCCACCAGGGCTACCTTTCACAAGTGCTGCGGCCCGCTCTGGGGCCATGCGTCCAGATTAGGACAGAATCGCGGGTCGTCATGTCGATCGGAGGCCGGGGTGACTCGCCGAGAGCGAACAGGCCCGACACAGGATGCGTACGAGTGTCCGTGGCACGCGTTAGCTTTGCACTCGTGGAAATTGATCGGCCCGAGCGCCTCGACCCCGCGCAGTTCCGTGTCCTGGCGCTCGGCGACTCGGCCAGCTGCGCCGTCATCGGCGCGCCGGGCACCGGCAAAACAACCGCTCTGGTCGAACTGCTGTGCGATCGCGTGCACAACCGTGGCTTCTCTCCAGACGAGGTTCTGGTCATCACCCCCACGCGTGCATCCGCCACTGCACTGCGTGACCGGTTGGCTCTTCGTTTGGGCGTGCCGTCTAACGGGCCGCTGGCACGCACGGCGAACTCGATCGCGTTCCAGATCGTGCGCGGCATGGCGGCGGTGCGCGGTGATGACCCGCCCGTACTCCTGACCGGGGCCGAGCAAGACCAGATCATCTCAGAGCTGCTCGCGGGTGACATTGCAGACGCGTCCGGTCCTGCGTGGCCCGAACATCTTGGAGATGACGTGCGGCGTCTGAGAGGGTTCCGCACCGAGTTGCGCGACCTCATGATGCGCGCCGTCGAGACCGGCACATCCGCCGACCGCCTCGCCGGGCTCGCCGAGTCTGTCGGCCGGCCGGAGTGGGCAGCTGCCGCCCAATTCATCGAAGAGTACGACCGCGTCAAGTCGAGCTATCGCGATCGCAGTTTTGATTCCGCCGAACTCGCTCGTGAGGCGGCCGTTCTGCTGCGCGAGGCGGAGTCGGCACCCGACGAGCTCGAGGCGGCCGTCGGCTCGCTTGCCAGGCTGCGGCTCCTGGTGCTTGACGACGCGCAGGAGTCGACGCTCGCGACGCTCACCCTGGTTCGCGAGTTCGCGCGACGCGGCGTGACCGTGGTCGCGTTCGGCGACCCCGACATCAGCACAGGCACGTTCCGAGGTGCCCATCCCGACACGCTCGCGCGTCTCGACGAGTACCTGGGCGTGCCCATAGAACCGGCCATCGTTCTCGGCGTTGTGCATCGTCATGGCGCTCAAGTGCGGTCGATCGTCGCCGACGTCACCGCCAGAATCGGCACGGCCAGGGCCGGCAGCCAACGTCGCGCTCTCGCGGCAGACGACGCTGCCCACTCCCGTGCGCGATCCGGAGTCTCGACGGTGCTCGCGACGAGCCCGTCCGACGAAATCGCTGTGATCGCGCGCCGCCTTCGTGAGGCGCACGTGTTCGAAGACATCGCATGGGACGACATGGCCGTGATCGTTCGCAGCGGATCTCAGATCGCGCCTCTCGAGAGGGGACTCGCCGCGTTCGATGTGCCCACCCGCGTCTCGCGTGCCCGCGTTGCGTTGCGAGACGAACCTGTGGTTCGCGCGTTCGCGTCGATCCTTGAAATCGCGTTCGGTCGCCGCGAGTTGACCTCAGAACTCGCCGAGGCGCTCCTGCTAAGTCCGCTTGCAGGCTCCGACGCCGTGCTGCTCCGGCGACTCAAGCGTGCACTTCGACAGCTGGAGTTCGAATCCGGGGGACAGCGCACGGGCTCAGAGCTGCTGGTCGATGCCTTGCAGATGCCGCTCGTTCTCGCTCGAATCGAGCCGAGGGTGGGCCGCAAGGCGCGTTTGCTCGCGTCGATGATTCTCCTCGCGCGTGAGGGTGCGTCGACCGAGGCGAGCGTCGAAGAGCTGCTGTGGCAGATCTGGGAGACCAGCGGCCTCGCGGAGCCTTGGCGTGCGCAATCCCTCGGTACCGGGCTCGTCGCCGACGAGACTGCGCACGACCTCGACGCCGTGGTCGCGCTTTTCTCGTCGGCCAAGAGGTTCGTCGAGCGATCGCCGGAGGCCCCGGCGACCGTGTTCCTCGAACAGCTTCTCGACGTCGACGTTCCCGAAGACACTCTGGCGAGGGCGGCGACGAGCCGCGCTGTCACCGTCACGTCACCCGCCGGAGCCGTCGGAACGGAATTTGCTCTTGTAGTGGTCTCCGGGCTTCAAGAGAACGTCTGGCCGAACCTCCGCATTCGCGGAACTCTGCTCGGCGCGGACGCTCTCGAGGGGGCCAGGCGAGGCGAGGCTTCGCCCGTACTCGATCAGCGAACGGCCGTTCTTCACGACGAGCTCCGCATGTTCGCCCAGGCGATTTCCCGTGCCTCCGCTGAGCTGCTCGTCACCGCCGTCGATGACGACGACTCATCGCCGTCGCCTCTGTTCCGGCTGCTGCCCGAACCTGTTCCTGGCGCCGTGTCGCGTACACCGCTGTCATTGCGTGGTCTGGTGGGTGTGCTCCGGAGAACCGTCGCCGCGCGGGGCGACTCGCAGGCAGCATCCGCACTCGCCACGCTCGCCCGTGAGGCCGTGCCAGGGGCGCATCCGGCGGAATGGTACGGACTGGCCGCGGCCAGCTCGACGGAGCCGCTCGTCGACCTCTCCGACGAGGCCGCACGGGTCACCGTCTCACCGTCGCGAATGGAGTCGTTCGAGACCTGTCCGCTGAATTGGTTGATCGACCATCTGGGCGGAGGATCATCGAACACGTCGTCACAGGTCGGAACGTTGATCCACGAGGCGATGGAGACCAGCACGACCGCTGCGGCTCCCGATACCAGCGAACAGGCGCTTTTCGATCTCGTCGATGCGCGGTGGGGCGAGTTGTATTTCGAGTCGTCGTGGCTCAGCGAGATCAAGCGCAGGGAAGCGAGGCAGCTCGTTGCGCGGCTGTCGACGTATCTCGCCGACTTCGACCGCCAGGGTGGCACGCTCCTGGGTGCGGAGTCGAAATTCGAACTCGAGGTCGATCAGGCTGTCCTCCGGGGAACGATCGATCGGGTCGAACTCTACCCAGACGGATCGGTGGTGATCGTCGATCTCAAGACCGGCAAACGGGCGTACACGGCTGCGGAGATCGGCGAGAATGCGCAGTTGGGCGCATATCAGCTTGCTTTCGACGCTGGCCTGATCGAGGGAGTGCCCGCCGAGGCCACGCCCGGCGGAGCCCGGCTGCTCATCGTGTCGAAAGCCAGTCGAGGCAAGAACTTCGTCGATCACACTCAGACCCCTCGATCGCCTTCCGAGCTCGAGGAGTTCCGGCAGCGCATCCTGACCGATGCCTCCGGAATGGCCGGTTCTCACGTCGATGCCCGCATCGGGTCGCACTGCCTCGACCCCTGGTCGCACGGGGCATGTCGCATTCACGTGATCAGGGCGGTGAGCGCATGATCGGCGCGGTCGAACTCGCCGACGCGCTCGACATGCCGAGACCCACCGACGAGCAATGCGCGGTGATCGAAGCGCCTCTCGTGCCATCGCTGGTCATCGCCGGCGCCGGAAGCGGCAAGACCGCGACGATGGCGAACAGGGTCGTCTGGTTGCTCGCAAACGGCCAGGTTCAGGTCAACGAAGTTCTCGGGCTCACCTTCACGCGCAAGGCAGCCGGAGAGTTGAGCACACGCATCTCGGGGCACATCGACTCCTTGCGGCGGTCAGGGCTGCTGCCTGCCATAGCGGTTCAGGGTGTGGCAGGGCATGACGGGGCTACCGACTCCCGCGACCTCTTCGACCGGCCCACCGTGTCGACCTACAACTCCTTCGGCAACACGATCTTCCGAGACAATGCGCTGCTCGTCGGCCGCGAACCGGAGTCGGTGCTCCTCGGCGAGAACGCGGCGTGGGGTCTCGCCCGGCGGGTGCTGCTCGCCGCAGGCGACGAGAGGCTGGTACCCCTCGGCAAGAGCCTCGATCAGCTCGTCGAAGCGGTGCTTTCTCTCAGCTCAGAATTGAGTGAGAACGTGGTCGACACCGAGGCCGTCGCCGGCCTGGCCGAGCGGTTCTCCTATCTCGTCGACCTTCCTTACACGGAGGGTAAAGCGAAGTCGACACCATACGCGTCGGTGGGTGCTGCCGTCGAGCCCATCGGCGCGCTTCCCCTCCTCGTCGACCTCGCACGATCGTATGCGCGACAGAAGCAGGCGAAGGGTCTCGTAGAGTTCTCCGACCAGGTCGCGCTTGCGCTCGAGATCTGCATGCGCAACCCGCAGATCGTCGACGAGTATCGCTCGCGTTTCTCCGTCGTGCTGCTCGACGAGTATCAAGACACGTCTGTCGTGCAGACCCGTCTACTCGCCCGGCTCTTCGGGGGCCACGGAGTCATGGCCGTGGGCGACCCGCACCAGTCGATCTACGGATGGCGAGGTGCGAGTGCCAGCAACCTCGGATGGTTCGGACGAGACTTCGGCGCCGGCGAGGTTCCGACCTTCTCTCTGTCGACGAGCTGGCGCAACTCCCGGTCTGTGCTCGACGCGGCGAACACCCTCGTCGAGCCGCTGCGCACGCAGTCGGCCGTCGACGTGCACCGCCTGAAACCGCGCCCCGATGCTCCGGCAGGCAGCGTGGAATACCGCTTTCTCGAGACGCGCGACGACGAGGCCGATGCGGTGGCTGACTGGCTCGCTCTGCAATTCGCGAGTCACGCGTCGTCAGGTTCGGCCGACGCGGCAAAGCCGTTGTCTGCGGCGATGCTGTTTCGGGTTCGAAGCCACATGGACTTCTTCGCCGCCGCCCTCGACCGTCGGGGGATACCGTTCCACATTCTCGGCGTCGGCGGACTTCTGAGCGCGCCCGAGGTCGTCGACGTCGTCAGCGCCCTCAGAGCCACACACGACCCGGCGGCAGGCTCATCGCTGATCAGGCTTCTCTCCGGTGCCCGATGGAACGTCGGCGTGCACGATCTCAGAGCTCTCGCGGAGGTCGCGAGTTGGCTCGCCTCGCGCGACTCCTTTCACCGGCCGGTATCGCAGGATGTCACGCGCAGCATGCGCGAATCGGTGGCACCCGACGACTCGGCGTCGATCGTCGACGCACTCGACTTCGTCACGGAACACGCGTCGACGCACCATCAGCTCGAGCGCTTCTCGGAGCAGGGCCTCGAACGACTGCGTCACGCAGGGCGAACACTGGCCACGTTTCGCGCCCGCGGAAATCTCCCGCTCATCGATTTCGTGCGATTCGTCGAGCAACAGCTGCTTCTCGATGTCGAACTCGCCGCCAACGAGAGGGTGGCGGCAAACGGCGGCTCCCGCGGAGCGCTCGACGCATTCCACGACGAGATCGCGTCGTTTCTCGCTGGCGACGACGAGGGAACTCTGGGCAGTTTTCTCGCTTGGCTCGACCGCGCCGAGAAACGAGACGACTTGAGTCCTCGCACCGACGAGCCGGAGCCAGGCACCGTTCAGCTCCTGACCATTCACGGATCCAAAGGCTTGGAGTGGGATGTCGTAGCCGTGCCTAGGCTGGTCGCCGACGAGATCCCCGCCCAGAGCAAAGAAGGAAAGGGATGGCTTCGGTTCGGAGTACTCCCATATGAATTCAGGGGAGACGCCTCGTCGCTGCCGGTCCTCGAGTGGCGCGGACTCGGATCGCAGCAGGCCTTCGACAGCGCAGTGAAGACCTTCCAAGCAGAACTTGCGGCGAAACACCTGGCAGAAGAGCGTCGACTCATCTACGTCGCGGTCACGCGCGCGCGAAACTCGCTTCTCCTCACCGGCTCGTTCTGGGCTACGCAATCGAAACCGCGCCGGGCGTCGACATTTCTCACTGAACTTGCACAAGCCGGTCTGATCGACGACGTGCCAGCGCACTCTGAGCACGAAGAGAACCCGCTCGAGGCCGACGGTCTCACGGCACGATGGCCTCTCGACCCGTTGGGCGCCCGACGTGGCCGCGTCGAGCAGGCCGCCGAATTGGTGCTTGCGCGCATCCAGAGCCCTCAGTCGCTCGCGGCTGGCCGCTGGCAGCGCGACCTCGATCTGCTCTTATCGGAACGCGACAGACAGATCGAGGAGGCCGGTCTCGCACCGGTGCCCAACCGCATCGCGGCCTCGCGATTCAAGGACTACGTCACAGATCCCCAGGCCGTCGCACGATCCCTTCGCCGGCCGATGCCGGAGAAGCCTTTTCGACAGACACGACTGGGCACTCGATTCCACGCCTGGGTAGAGAGTCGTTATGGCATTGCGGGCAGCGCTGAACTGATCGACTCCGCGGCGGCAGACAGCGACCAGGCGCCCGACGAACTGCCCCTCGAGCAATCTCAGCTCGAGAGCCTGCAGGCCACGTTCGAAGCGTCTCCGTGGGCCGACAGACGGCCGCTCGAGGTCGAACTCGAGATTCACCTGGTGCTCGGCACGCACGTTGTGGTGTGCAAGATCGACGCGATCTTCACCGATGGCGAGCGCTACCAGGTTGTCGACTGGAAGACGGGGAAGGCGCCGACCACCCCTGAAGACCTCGAGGTCAAGCAGCTGCAGCTGGCGCTGTACCGTCTCGCCTATGCCAGATGGAAGGGCATAGATCCGCAGCTGATAGACGCCGTGTTCTACTTCGTCGCAGACGACACGGTCATTGCACCCGAGCAGCTCTTCTCAGAGAAGCAGCTTCTCGAGCTCTGGCCGTTCTAGTCTTCGGAGATTCCACTCACACGGGTGCTGTCGCGTGCCGAAGATGGATCGGTGCGGGGTGTGCGACGAAGCATCTCTTCGACCTCTTCGACCGCCATGATCTGGCCGGTGTCGGTTGACAGAGGGTTCAACATGTCCGACTCCACGCTCACCGACAGCCCAGCCAGCATGGTCTTGGCATCGGCGATGATCGTCTCGTCGTGCTTCTCCGTGCCGTGCAGCAGCCATTTGGCGATCTCGAGCTCGGCATACAACCGGGCGCGCTTGCGCAGCTGGCGGTCGACCGGCGTGCTGCGGCCGAGGTTGTAGGCACCGAATACCCGGGTCGCAAGCTGCTCGCTCGGTGCCGAGCTGAGCCAGAACAGATCTGAGGCTGGATCGCCGACCTGCAGCTGCGACCAGCCCAGCACTCCCGACACCGAGTTCGCTGCGAGGAGGAAGGAGTCGGGAGAGAGTGATCCGTGCACGACAGTCGGCTGGAACTGCCAGAGCGCGCTGTCTTCGAGTGCCGTCGACCAGCGCGCGAGAAGGTCGGAGGGTACAGCGCCGGTCGCTGCGGCCCTGTCTTTCGTGATGCGGGCGAGACGCGCTGCGTCTGCTGCCGTCTGCACGGGAAGGCCCGAGTCGGTGACGAGCGATGTCGGCAGCGAGTGAATGGATGCGATGGCGCGCCCGATCGACTCGGCCACCGGATCTGCGGCATCGAGTTCGGCCAGCACAGCGGGGCTGCCAGGGATGTAGCTATAGACGATTGCTCGTGTGTTCGCGACAGGCGTCTGACCCTCGACGTGGGGAACGTCGAAGGGAAGACGGCCCCGGAACCCGGCGGTGAGAGCGTTCAGAGCGACGAGGTCTCGAGACTGTTCCGTCTCGGCGTCTTGAGAAGTCGGCACGCGCACGATGAGTTCGTTGCGGTCGCGCAGAGTGACCACAGCGGAGTCGTAGCGGCCCTGTGTTCCGGTTCCGATCGGCCTGGTCGAGACGATGTCAGCCCCGGGAACGGCCGCGGTCGAGAGCGCGGCTAGAGTGAAGTGGGATCTGGCCATACCAACAGGGTAGGGCTGGCATCTTCCCCCGTCGCGTTCGCCACGCACGATTGGTTCACATGACTTCCACCTTCCTCTCCCACCTGCCTCTGTCTCGGCAGGAGATCGACCGCGACAACGAATCCCGAGCACGCCCCCAGCTCTTCGATGAACTCTGGGCCGATCCGACGACCCGACTGCTGCCCCTGTGGCGGGGGCGCGCTCTTGCCGCACCCGACTTCAGCAGTAGGGCCGGACTAGCGCTTCTTGCCGTCGACCGAGTGCGTGAATTCGAGTTGCGCGTCTACCTCGGCATTTCGCTGTCGACGACCTCGCCCGAGCCTGTTGGAACGCGGATCGTGCTCGTCGTCGTGGGTGATGACGAGGCCGAGAGACTTGAACCCGATGAGGCCCGTTGGCTGAATCTCAGGGAGACGGCGACCGTGTTGAGCGATCGCGACGCCGGAGCGTTCGTCGAAGCCTTGGCGATCGCCGGATGGCACGCGTCGCACAGCCATTCGCCTCGGAGTGGAGCCGAGACCGTCGTCGAGAAGGGCGGCTGGGTACGGCGCGACGTGGAACTGGGCGTCGAACTCTTTCCGCGTACCGACGCGGCAGTCATCGTGGGGATCGTCGACTCGGAGGACAGGATCCTGCTCGGCTCGAACGCCATGTGGAAGCAGAACCGGTATTCGCTGCTCGCCGGGTTCGTCGAACCGGGGGAGTCGTTCGAAGCGGCGGCGCAGCGAGAGGTTTTCGAAGAGTCGGGCGTGCGCATCCTCACCCCGCAGTACCTCGGGTCGCAGCCGTGGCCGTTCCCGGCCTCGTTGATGGTCGGGTTCTACGCGCATGTCGATCCCGCCTTCGCAGACGACGCATTGCGCCCGGATGGCGAGGAGATCCTCGACCTTCGATGGTTCACCCGGGCCGAGATCGCGGATCCCGCGACGGGCGTTGCCCTGCCCGGCCCATCCTCGATCGCCCATGCCATCCTCGAGCACTGGTACGGAGGGCCGCTGCCCGCAGAGGCCCTCGCGTGGTGAGCGCAGGAACGGTCGCGAACGGCGAACTCTCGGAGAGCATCCTCGCCGCCCTCGATGACGACCAGCAGATCGCCGCACGCGCGCTCGTCGGGCCGGTGTGCATTCTCGCCGGCGCGGGCACGGGAAAAACCCGGGCGATCACGCATCGGATCGCCTATGGCGTCGCGACCGGTGTTTACTCTCCCAATCGCGTTATGGCTCTCACGTTCACCGCTCGTTCGGCCGCGGAGCTGCGCACACGGCTGCGCCCGCTTGGGGCCGGAGGCGTCTCGGCCCGAACATTTCACGCGGCAGCGCTGTCGCAACTCAACTATTTCTGGCCCACCGTTGTCGGCGGCGACATGCCACGAGTGCTCGAGGGCAAGGCTCGTCTGCTCGGTCAGGCCGCAGAGACGCTGCGTTTGAAGGTCGATACCGCGAGCCTCCGTGATCTCGCCGCCGAGATCGAATGGCGAAAGGTGTCGAGTCTGAGTCTGGATGCCTATGAATTGGCCCTGCGCACCTCGCGTTCGCTGCCGGGCACGCTCACGGTCGATCAGGTGCTCTCCCTGCATCAGAAGTACGAAGACATCAAAGACGAGCGCCGCCAACTCGACTTCGAGGACGTGCTGCTCGCCACGGCCGGCATGATCGAGCAGGAGCCCGCCGTCGCAATGCAGGTGCACGAGCAGTACCGGTTCTTCGTCGTCGACGAATACCAGGACGTCTCGCCGTTGCAGCATCATCTGCTGTCGCTCTGGGTGGGTGGTCGCAGCGACCTCTGCGTCGTCGGGGACGCCAGTCAGACCATCTATTCCTTTGCAGGTGCCCGAAGCGACTACCTCCTCTCGTTCGCCGCGGAGTATGGCAGCGCCACCACCGTGCGTCTGGAGCAGAACTACCGCAGCACGCCGGCGATCGTCGACGTCGCGAACCGATTGATGAAGGGTCGCTCGGGCGCCCTGTCTCTGCAGGCGCTAGGCGATCGCGGAGTTGCTCCTGAGGTCACGCCCTACGCGTCCGACGTGGCCGAGGCACGGGGGATAGCCTCCCGCATTGCGCAACTCATCGACGAGGGCACGCGAGCAGAGGACATCGCTGTGCTTTACAGGGTGAACGTGCAGGCCGCCGCCCTCGAGACCGCGCTGGCAGACGCCGGTGTCAGCTATCAGATCCGTGGGTCTAAGCGGTTCTTCGACCTCCCCGAGATCAAGCAGGCCGTGATGTCGCTGCGCGCCGCCTCGGTGTCGATCACCGGGGAACCGCTCTTCAAGTCGGTCAGCGACGTTCTGCGCTCGCTCGGGTGGAGCCAGGATGCGCCCGAGGCGCGCGGCGCGGTGCGAGACAAATGGGAGGCGCTCAACGCCTTGATGGCGCTCGCGGAGAGTCAGCCGGCGTCGACGACGTTCCGCCAGTTCACCGATGAATTGATGGAGCGCCAAGGGTCGGGTCACGAGCCCACCGTGCAAGCGGTCACCCTCGCCACGCTGCATTCGGCCAAGGGCCTCGAGTGGCCCGTGGTCTTTCTCGCCGGGTTGTCGGAGGGACTCGTTCCGATCAGCTATGCCACGACGTTCGAGCAGATCGACGAGGAGCGACGGCTGCTCTATGTGGGGATCACCCGCGCGCGCCGCCGGCTCGAGCTGTCGTACTCGGAGTCTGGGATGGGTCGCTCTCAGCAAAGGCAGCCGTCGCGTTTTCTGCAGGAGGCACTCCCTGGCACGCACAGTCGGCGTGAGGGCTGAACTTCTTCTCTTCGATGTCGCCCGTCTGTCCGTCGACGATACTGGCACGCGAACGCAGCCGAAGCCTCCTGGATCGCGGGGTGTCAGCTGCGAGCCGGTCGAGCACGGCGCGGGCCACGAGCGGCGTGACCGTCGACACGGTGAGCGGGTCTTCTGTCTGCGCACGTCGCCCCAGAAGCTGCCCGGCGAGGGCGGGCCAGCTCGGATCATCGTCGATGCGGGCACGTTCGACGCAGTGAAGACACGGGCCTGAACCCGGTTCCACCAGCGGTCCGATGCGCACCTCGGAATCGCCGAACACCACGGCGAGATGGGGGATGTCGCGTCGGAGCCAGGTGCCGGACTGACGGGGATCGGTGCTGAAAGTCGACACGATGATCGCCAAGTCGGCGGGTTCGGAGCCGTCGACGAGTCTGGCGCCGAGGCCCGCGAGCACCGAGCGGATCGCATCGGCGCCGACGGACGGGCCGGTGACGGCGATCATCGTACCTTCAAGCCCGCGGGTGGACGCTGCATGACGGCGCAGCGCCGGACGAACTCGCAGGAGGAGATCGGCGACATCGTCGGGGCTGGCACCGACGGTCTCGCCGATCATATCGAGCCCGGACTGGCTGATGCCCTTGCGAAGGACGGCCACGAGATGCTCCTCGGCTACAGTGACATCGTGCAATGTCACGATCGACCGGTCGGCACCGATCTGCATGCTCGACGGTGTGCGCCAGAGAACGGGGTATCGGGGATCGATCTGCAGAGCCATGCAGAGATGATGCCCGATCGAGCGTGCATACCGCCGAAGTTATGCACAGCCGACCGATATGCCTTCGGTAGCCCCTACTCGCCCTCGCCGCGGAGCAGATCTTCGAGCGCCTGGTCCATTTCGTCGGGCGCGGGCGTTCCTGCCTGCAGTCGAGACACGAGGGCCGCGGGGTCATCGATGTCGTCAGCGGTCGGAACGAGGTCGGGATGCGACCACAGCTCGTCGCGTACGTCTGAGCCGGCCGCGTCGGTCACTGCCTGCCACATCGCGGCTGCCTCGCGAAGGCGACGTGGGCGTAGCTCGAGTCCGATGAGGGTCGAGAACGCGGACTCCGCTGGGCCACCGGTGGCCCGGCGCCTGCGCACGGTCTCGGCGACGGCATTGCTCGAGGGAAGACGTGTCGTGGCCTGCGCGGTGACGACATCGACCCAACCCTCGACGAGAGCCAGCATGGTCTCGAGGCGAGTCAGAGCGTGCTGCTGAGCTTCTGTCTTCGGCGGGATGAGCGCGCCGGAGACGACGGCCTGGCGAAGCTCTTCGGGGTTCGACGGGTCGAAGCCCTCCGCGAGTTCTTCGAGGCGCTCGGTGTCGATTCGGATCCCGCGGGCGAACTCTGTGATCGAGGTGATGAGGTGCAGCCGCAACCACTTGGCGTGCCGGAAAAGGCGGGCGTGCGCCAGCTCTCGAACCGCCAGGTAGAGCTGAACCTGGTCGAGGGGAATGTCGAGGCCCTCGCTGAAGGAGGCGATGTTCTGCGGCAGCAGCGCGGCCGTCTGATCTTCGAAGAGCGGGATGCCGATATCGCCGCCCGAGACGACCTCGGTCGAGAGCTGGCCGACCACCTGGCCGAGCTGCACGGCGAACAGAGCGCCTCCGAGGTTGCGCATGAGCTTGGATGCGCCGGCGAGCATACCGGCCATCTCCTCCGGAGCCTGATCTTTCAATACGGCGGTCAGGGCGTCGGCGATGCTCAGTGCGACGGGCTCCGCGAGTTGGCTCCACACGGGCATGGTCTGTGTCGTCCACTGCGCTCGGGTGAGATAGACAGGAGGCAGAGCGAGCTCGGTGACGCTCGTGACCTCATCGAGCCAGAGCGCGGCGATGTGCAAAGCCCCGTCGAGTTCGGTGCGCTGCGCGTCGGTGACGCTCAGTGACGATTGGCCGGCGAACTCGTTCGCCTGCTTCGTGGCGACCTGCCAGTCGATGCCGTCGCCCGTCGTTCGCATCGCGTTCTGCAGCTGCTGCATGAGCTGCTGCACCGCAGCGGGGTCGGAGGGGAGTCCTGCCGCGCTCGCAAGCTTGGCCGGGTCCATCTCCGAGTTGCCCTCGAGGAAGCTCCGCAGCATGTCGCGGAAGTCGTCCTCCGGCTCCTTCGATGTGTCGTCGCTCATGGCAGGAAACCTCTTTCGCCCGGCAGTCGGCGAGGATCCGGTGTGCTCCATGCCCGCTGTCAGAATTGCTCTCTACGCTATCCCGTGGCCGATCGGCCTTGCTGGGATTTCCCATAGGCTGGTGCCTCTGGCCGTGCGCCCGTGGCGAACAGTCCTTGTCGGGTATTCCGACCCATCTGATTTCCACCCCTTTTGTCGAGGAGACACGTGAGCCTGTTCGGTTTGAATGACGCAGACCGCGTTGACGGCACGAACGGGCAACCAGGGGTGCCCTTCGTTCTCCGCTCACCCGAGGAGATCGCGACGGAGCGCCGCACGGCACGCCGTCGGACGACAGGCTGGACCGTGCTCGTCGTCGCGCTCGTGCTCGGCCTCGTCATGAGTTTTCTGCCGACGCCGTATGTCATCGAGCAGCCTGGCCCCGTATTCGACACTCTCGGGTCGCAGACCGTCGACGGCAAGGACACCCCGCTGATCTCGATAGACGGGGAGACCACGTATCCCACCGGCGGGACGCTCGACATGCTCACGGTCTCCGTTGTCGGAACACCGAAGCAGACCCCGTCGTGGGCCGAGGTCGTGCAGGCGTACTTCGACAGCAGCAAGGCAGTTGTGCCGCTCGAGGCGGTCTATCCGCCCGACGTCACCACCGAGGAGCGCGACGAGCAGAATGCCGCCCTGATGGTCGACAGTCAGCAGGAGGCCATCGCGGCCGCGCTCAGCAGCCTCGGCTATGACTTCACCACCAGGGTCGGCGTCGGAAGCGTGGCTAAGGGCTCGCCTGCCGAGGGACAACTCGAGCCCGGGGATGTTGTCACGAGCGTCAATGGCCAGCCCGTCGGCTCGATCGACGAGCTGCGGTCCGCAGTGGCGGCGAACGGCATCGACAAGCCGGCCGTCGTCGACGTGACGCGCGCGGGCACGCCGGTCGAAGCATCCATCACCCCGATCACCAGCGGCGATACATCTGTTCTGGGAATCGGCGTGCAGGCCAGCTTCGAGTTCCCGTTCGATGTGAAGATCCAGCTCGACAACGTGGGTGGGCCGAGCGCGGGCATGATGTTCGCGCTGGGAATCATCGACAAGCTCAGCGATGGAGAGCTGAACGGCGGCCAGAATGTTGCCGGCACGGGAACCATCTCGGCAGACGGCACCGTCGGGCCCATCGGCGGTATTCGCCAGAAGCTGTTCGGCGCGCGCGACGCCGGCGCCGACTGGTTCCTTGCCCCAGCATCCAACTGCGACGAGGTCGTCGGTCACGTGCCCGACGGCATCCGGGTGTTCGCCGTGGCGACCCTCGACGATTCTCTGGCCGCGCTGAAAGCGATCTCGAGCGGCGCCGGTCTCGACGCGCTGCCCACCTGCGACGCGAGCCCCGCCACATAACAGCTCGCGACAGCGGTCGTGTTCTCCCGAGGCGCAATGCGAGGCGGAGAGTTCTCAGCATGCCTTGTCTAGGATGGACGGACACCGCACCGCTGTAAAGAGGCCCCCACACGTGACTTCCCAAACCGCCGAGAAGCCCATCAGAAGATCCCGAGCACCCCTGGCGATCACCATCGCCATCGTCGTCGCCCTGGCAATCGCATTCTTCGCTTTCTCCAATCTCTACACCGAGATCCTCTGGTATGACCAGGTCGGATTCGTCGATGTGCTGACCACCCAGTGGGCCGCGGGCGGGGTGATGTTCCTCGTCGGCTTCGTAGCCATGGCCGTTCCTGTCTGGGCGTCCATAGAGATCGCCTTCCGGTGGCGTCCGGTCTACGCGAAGCTCAACTCGCAGCTCGACCGCTACCAGCAGGTGGTCGAGCCGCTCCGACGCCTCGCCTCCATCGGCATCCCCGTTATGCTCGGCATCTTCGCGGGTGTCGCCACGGCATCGCGTTGGCAGCTCACCCTCATGTGGCTCAACAGAACCCCCACGGGCCAGACAGATCCGCAGTTCGGTCTCGACATCTCGTTCTTCCTCTACGACCTGCCGTTCTTCCGCGGAGTCGTCGGGTTTGCTTCCGCCGTCATCCTCGTCGCCGGAATTGCCGCTCTCGCCACCAGCTATCTCTACGGAGCGATTCGTGTGGCGGGCCGCGAGGTGCGCATCTCCAAGACCGCCCGCATCCAGATTGCCGTTCTTGCGGCGCTGTACCTCGCCGTGCAGGCGGCCAGCATCTGGCTCGATCAGTACTCCACGGTCACGAACGGCACGGGCAAGCTCATCACCGGAGCCACCTATGCCGATGTCAACGGAACGATTCCGGGCCTGTCGATCCTCGCGGGCATCGCGGGCATCGTCGCGGTTCTCTTCATTGTCGCCGCGGTCATCGGCCGCTGGCGCCTGCCCATCATCGGCACGGTTCTGCTCATCGTGTCGAGCCTCATTCTCGGTTCGCTCTACCCCTGGGTCGTGCAGCGCTTCCAGGTCGATCCGTCTGAGCGTTCACTCGAGTCCGAGTACATTCAGCGCAATATCGACTCGACGCGCGACGCCTACGGCGTCTCCGGCGTCGAAGAGACCGAGTACGACGCCACGACCGATGCGACCGCCGGTGCACTGCGACAGGATGCGGTCACGACCGCGAACATTCGCATCATCGACCCGGCTCTCGTCTCCGACACCTACAAGCAGCTCGAGCAGTTCCGGCAGTACTACCAGTTCCCGCAGTATCTCGATGTCGACCGTTACAACATCAACGGCACTGTGCAAGACGCTGTGACGACCGTTCGCGACCTGAACCTCGAGGGCCTCGGCACATCGAACACCTGGTACAACCAGCACATCGTCTACACGCACGGCTACGGCCTCGTCGCGGCGTTCGGCAACCAGCGTTCCGTCGACGGCCAGCCCGTCTTCCTCGAGTCCGGCATCCCCACCACGGGCTCGCTCGGCCAATACGAGCCGAGGGTCTACTTCGGCGAAACATCGCCCGACTACTCCATCGTGGGCGGGCCTGAAGGCGGCCCCAAGAACGAGCTCGACTATCCGTCGGGCGAAGAGGGCGCGCAGCAGACGTATACGACCTTCACGGGCGACGGCGGGCCGAAGCTCGACAACGTCTTCAACAAGCTCGTCTACGCCCTCAAGTTCCAGTCGGAGCAGATCTTCCTGTCAGACGGGGTGACCGACCAGTCGCAGATTCTCTACGACCGTGACCCGGCTAAGCGGGTATCGAAGGTCGCGCCATACCTGACGATCGACTCCGACCCTTACGCCTCGGTCGTCGACGGCAAGGTCGTCTGGATCGTCGATGGCTACACCACGAGCGCGAACTATCCGTATTCGCGAACGGAGAGTCTCTCCGACGTCATCGCCGACACGTACCAGCCGAAGCCGGCATTCGCTGTCGACGATATCAACTACATCCGCAACTCGGTCAAGGCCACGGTCGACGCATACGACGGCAAGGTCACGCTCTATGCGTGGGACGAGACCGATCCGCTGCTCAAGACCTGGCAGAAGATCTTCCCGTCGACGCTCAAGCCCATGAGTGATATGAGTGGAGACCTGCTCAGCCACGTGCGCTACCCGGCCGACCTGTTCAAGGTGCAGCGCGCGATCCTCGGCGAGTACCACGTGACCGACGCCGGATCGTTCTACTCGAAGCAAGATGCGTGGACCACGCCGAACGATCCCACCGCGCCGTCCGAAAGCCCGAGCCTTCAGCCGCCGTACTACTTGACGCTGCAGATGCCAGGGCAGCAGGCGCCGTCGTACTCCCTGTACTCCACCTTCATTCCGGTGTCGACAGGGGAGGGCAGCCGCAACGTCTTGAACGGATATCTGGCGGTCGACTCGAACGCCGGATCGGAAGACGGCAAGGTCTCGCCCGACTACGGCAAGCTCAGGCTGCTCACCCTGCCGAAGGACGACACCGTTCCAGGCCCGGGCCAGGTGCAGAACAACTTCACCACCGACCCGACCGTGTCGCAGGCTCTCAACTTGCTGCGTCAGGGCGAGACCCAAGTCAAGAGCGGAAACCTGTTGACCCTGCCGGTCGGTGGCGGACTCCTCTATGTGCAGCCCGTCTACGTGCAGTCCAAGGGCGGCACCAGCTATCCGCTTCTGCAGAAGATCCTCGTCGCCTTTGGAGACAAGATCGCGTTCGAAGACACCCTGGATGCTGCCCTCGACGAGTTGTTCGGCGGAGACTCCGGTGCCGTCGCGGGCGACGAGTCTGTTCCCGTCACTGACGGGGGCCAGACGCCCGACAACTCGGCCGGCACACAACCGGATGCCGGAACGGGTACGCCCACGACGCCAGACACCGGCGGTCTCACGCAGGCGCTGAAGGACGCCAAGGCTGCCCTCGACGAACGCGATACGGCCATGAAGGCGGGCGACTGGGCGGCATACGGTGCTGCCGACGCCAAGCTCAAGGCAGCGCTCGACCGCGCGCTATCGGCCCAGGGGCAGTAAGCGCGGCCACCTGGTCAGAACCTCTCGCACCCTGTGTTAGTCTTAACAGGTAGCGCGGGGTGGAGCAGTTCGGTAGCTCGCTGGGCTCATAACCCAGAGGTCGCAGGTTCAAATCCTGTCCCCGCAACAGAAGAAAGGCCCTCCGGCTTCGAAGAAATTCGAAGCCGGAGGGCCTTTCGCTTTAACCCCGGCAACGTGTGCGCGGGGCTTTTGCTTTTCTGGGCCTTGGACGGTTCTGTTAGTGAAAGACGCTTGGCGGTAGGCACGTTGCGAAGCTCCTGAACTAGCTCACTATGGAATCCAACAGGCGACGCAGTTCTCGGCCATTCTTGTGGGGATGAGGAAGGTTGGAATACGCTGCGATCACGTCAACAGAGGTTGTATTACTTGATTGAATTGAAAGAGATCCGCACGTGAGCCAACAGAAGTTACTTGGAGACGAAATGGGCAGATTCCTGCTCATCGCGGAAGGCCAATGCGGCTGAGCGAAGTTCCGCAACTGGGGCGAGTTCATCGCCAGCAGACCCTACCGATTCCGTCCCTTAGGTGGAGGGTAGCGTTTTGACCAGGTTCAGGAGCCAGTTGATGAATCCCTCCTCGTCGACCACGTAATCCGGACTTGAGTCAAGAGTAGAGAGCAGTAACGGTGAACTAGTGCTCCCTTCTTTGACGCAATACAGGTCCCCTGCACCGTTGTTCATCACCGGAATCAATGTCGGGATTCTGTCATATCCCCTTTCGTCCAACGTCACTTCTAGAAGATCATTTGCCGGGGTTATGCCCTTGCCGATACCCAGAATCTCGTAATGACCAACGTTCAACCAGCCCATGTCAAGTAGAAACTGGCGGTACTCGGGCGAGATCAATCCGATACTGGCTTCGACTGCAACAATCTCTTCCTCTGTCGCGCCAGTGCCGCTTTCAACATTCCTTCGTGTTGCGAGGGCAGCTTTCAACTCATTGTTCATCTGATAATTCCTAGCTGTAGCGGTACGTTCGTCTTGTGGGCGCAAACCCTTGCGCTGCCGGAACAATCTCCACCCCGTCAGGCGAGAGCTAGCTTCTGGTCGTCATTGCTGCGGCTCAGACTGAGGGTTCGTAGGGCCTCATGGAATCTGCGGTTTGCTTGGAGTCAGGGATCTCAAGGTCTTCAAGAACGGAGTAACCACGCTTTCTCAAGCTGCGCATCTTCATTCGACCTACGCGCGGATGGAGCACCCAGACCGCAAGGGCATCGCGGAATATCCACTTTGCGTACATGCGCTCGGCGTGCATCCGGTCATGCTCGTCGGGATCGTTATCCTCGCGCTCCTGGGTCAAGGTGTGCATCGATTCCGCCCAGTGCATCAATTCGAAGACATCCTGATTACGTAGCGGGTTGACATCTTCCTTGATGCGGCTATCGAGACGTCGGTGGCTTTCCTTTGTCTTCTTGTCGGCTGAGCGGCTCAGACCGGCAAACCAAACTCGGAGCCTTTCGCGAATCTGATCACGTTCCTTCCTCCGCGCCAGACGATTGTCGCGACCGACGATGGTTATTGACACGACGACAGCTAGAGCGGCGACAATCACTGAAGCGGCGGCTACCGCGATGTCGGCGAGTTTCGTGGTCGTTTCGAACTCTGTCGCCCGCTCAGACTGGGACACGACCGCGAGAATCTGGGAGAGGCAGTCCACAATGCTGTTGCAGGTCATGAAGGGACTCTACTGAAGTGATACCAACTCGCATTTCACCTGGAGCCAACTGCGTGCTGCTGAGCGCCTCCTACTCCGTCGGAATGATGGTCCACCCTGTGGTGTGCGAGATGAGAGCCTGCAGCTGGTCCCGTGCGAGCGCGGCCTCGTCTGCTCCTCGCCAGTGCCACACGGTGAGCAGCAGAGGGTGCAGCGGATCGTCGTCGTCGACATGCACCTCGAGTGTGGTGTCCGACGTCGGCCTCAGATAGGCCGAGCCGTCATCATCGACCTCGAGCGGGAATCGAAACGTTGAGCCGAGCATCACCAGAGCCTCTCTCTGGGTGATGCGCGCATTGGCTCGCATCTGCGAGATCATTGCCGGCCGTAGACGGTGAGGCGGAGTCATCGGGTATCGACGATTGTCGAACTGTGTCCAATCGTGCATCCGAGTTCCTGCAGGCGACAGTGGATCGTGCTCGGTTCGAAGTTCGGGTCGGAGACGAGGAACTGATCGAAGATCGCGAGGAAGCCGATCGCCGAGGGCGCCCACTCCGTGGGCTTGTCGGTGAGGGTTGGCGGGCCGACATAGAAATTGTCTGTTACCGCAGGGTTCGCCAGATGTCGCACCGCGAGACCCTCGACCATCGATGAGCCGAGAACGGCATACAGCGTGTACCCTCCTCCGAACTCGTCGCGCAACTTGAATCCGAGGAGGCTCGTTAACGCCTCGTGGAAGGCGGCCATGGCCTCGATGAAACGGTCGCTGCCTTGCCGCAGTGTCTCGCCCACACGGCGGAGTGCCTCATTGCCGTCGTCGGCGAGAAGTGCCGCGGACGTGGCGAGAAAGGACTGCCATGGGCCCGAGTCGATGGTGCCGTAGAAATTCTGCTCAAGGACGACTCTGATGACCTCGCGTATCAGACGTCGCCTTCCCTCCTCGGATGAATGGAGATCGGGTCGAGATGAGATGAGATCGATGGCGGTGGGCAATGCACGATCGTCGCTGAGCTTGTCCGTAAAGCGACTGGCTGCCTCGTTGAGCACGTCACCGAGGAACAGATCCTTCGAGTTCCAGATTCGATAGACCGAGCTTCGAGAGACGCCCGCGGCGATGATCACCTCGTCCATCTGCAGACCGGGAAATCCCAGGCTCATGCCGCCCTCGCCGATCGAATCGAGCGCAGCGTCGAGCATACGTCGCCGGATCTGCTCCGAGGTCATGCGTGTCGGTCGGGTTCCGTTCAGGGATTCGCCCTGCTCGATTGCCATGAATACTCCTGAAGATCGTTTTCGCCCTACAGTCTCGTCGTCTTGACGCTGTCTCTGTAATGCGCGATGAGACGCGGAGTCCCAAGAGCTCAGGAGAAGTCGGCCTCCAGGGTGCTGATGAGCGATTCCTGAACGAACGCGACCCACCGATAGACCTCGAGAAGATAGCGGTCTGGGCCGGCGAGCTGGGGCTCGTCATCGTCGTGTTCGATGCCCAGGCCGGCCGCGATCGCGAGGCGCACGTCGGTGAGACAGCGCAACCATGCCTGCACCGCTGCCGCATCCAGGCTCACCGGGCCGGCTGAACCGTCGGCAGGGGAGAGAGCGTCGATGACTGACTGGGCGTTGCGTACCTTGCGGTCGATGAGATCTTTTGATGTGAAGCGACGGAACTCGGCGTCGAGCTCCCCCTCGTCGCCATATCCGGCTGGCAAAAGTCTGTCAATGGCTCGCGAGCCAGGGGAGTGCGGCACGACGTCGTCGGCTTGCGCAAGAAGCTCTTGTACCTCTGTGGCGAGGCGGATGAGTACGTCTGCCTCGGCGGGCTCGAACGAGGCGACGGCGACGTCGCCCAGGCGCGTGAACGGGATCACGAGTCGATTCGCTGCAGCGTCGCCCACAGCCCGAAGTCGTGCATGGCCTCGACGTGCCGTTCCATCTCTTCGCGTGTGCCTGTCGCTACGACCGCACGCCCCTCGGTGTGCACCTGCATCATTCTGCGGTCGGCTTCGGCTTTGGAGAATCCGAAATAGCTGCGGAAGACATACGCGACGTACGACATGAGGTTCACCGGGTCGTTCCACACCAACGTGATCCACGGAGAACCGAGCTGCAGTCGCTCGTCGAGCTGCGTGTCGACGTCGGTCGCGTCGAGAGTCTGTGCCACATCTACAGCCTGTCACATAGGCGGGTTGCAGACGCCCCTCTCCCTCGCGAGGGGGAGGGGCGAATGAGCGTGGGGTCACCCGAGCGGAGGATGCGGCTGGGTCGCCTGCATTCCTAGTCTGAGATCACGAACAGGTATCGAGCAAGGAGACGTGAATGAGCAACGCAGCGCACGATCTCACACCGACCTCGGCGGCGTCGCCGATCATGGCGACCCCGACGGGGTTGGCAGACAAGCAGCTGGTGCGCGCCGAGGCACAGAGACTGAAGAACGTTGAGCGGGGTCCCGTGTATCCGGCGTCGGTCTCGTGGCCGGCCGTGCTGTGCTTCGTGCTGATCTCCTGCGGCCTCGCGTGGGCGGTGCAGCTTCCCATCTGGTTGTCCGGCGACGGTCTGTCCGATCCTCTCTTTATGGTCACAACGCTTGCGATGATGTACACCCCGACCGTTGCGGCGTTCGTGTGCGTGCTGTTCGTGCGGCGACCTGCGAACATTCCTCGCCTGCTCGGACTCTCACCCTTGCGTCCGATCGGTCGGACACTCCTCTTCTGCGCCCTGGCCTTCATCGGGATCCCCATCGTGGCGTTTCTGGCGATGCTCCTAGGCGGTGCCTTCGGTCTGATTCGTCTTGACTTCGTGTCGTTCTCCGGTCTGGATGCCGCAATGGCGGCCGCCGGACAGAGCGTTCCGGGACTGTCGATCGAGATGATCGTGCTCATCAACGTGGTCACCCTGCCGATCGCCATCGTGTCGTCGTCGTTCGCGGCTTTCGGAGAGGAACTCGGCTGGCGCGGGTGGCTGCTGCCGAATCTGCGGCCCCTCGGCACCTGGCCGGCCTTGCTTCTCGTAGGCGTCATCTGGGGTGTGTGGCATTCGCCGATCATTCTGCTCGGCTACAACTACGGCCGCACCGATCTACTGGGTGTTGCGATGATGACCGCCTGGTGCGTGCTTCTCGGGGTGATCTTCGGGTGGCTCAGGCTGCGCACGGCGTCGGTCTGGCCGGCCGTGATCGCCCATGGTGCTCTCAACGCCGCGACGACGACCTGGTTGGTCACCTTCTCGGCAGAGAACCCGGGCGAGGACGCTGTCTGGGGCACCATTCTCGGAGTCTCCGGTGCCATCGTGCTGGTCGCCCTTATCGCTGTGCTGGCCATGACAGGTCAACTGAAGAAGCAGCCCCAGCCGGGTCTCCGGCTCGATGAGAGCACCGCCGGGACCGGGCCCGGCACGCCGTGAATTGAGCCCGGCGATCGACCGCTACTGGGCTTCGACCGGCGTCTCGAGATCGGCATCAACGTCGGCGTCGTCGAGTGCGTTGAGCACCCGTACGGCCGCGTCGTTCGCGCCGATCGCGTATTCGTTCGTCTCTGTTTCGTCGACGAGCTCTTCCGTTGCGATCTGCTCGATGCGACTGATCTTCTGTTCGAGCGCCTGCGTGGTCGACTGAACGAACTCCACGAGTCGCTCGTCGGGCGCGTTGTCGTCGGTCCAGTCGCCGACGACGTCGGCACTCGCCAGAGCCGCCACCGTGAGGCGGAGCCGGTTCTCCCATTCGCCGCGCTGGGCGGTGACGCCGTCGAGCTCTTCGATCGCCGCATCACGCTGGGCATCGCTGCGGTCTCGTTCCTCGCGCAGCGCGGCGATTTCTGCGCGGTTCTTCTCGAGCTCGGATGCTGCTTGTTCCGCTCGAGCGACAGCGTCGGCCAGATTGCTCCGAGCCTCGGAGAGCTCGGTGCTCGCGTCGCCGCTGTCTGCCTGCACCACGGAGGCCAAGGCCTCCTTCTCTGCGATCAACTCGGACGTCTGTCGCTCGTGGCTGGCGCTCAGCTCGGCGATCTGCTGCTCATGCGTGCTGGTGAGCTCATCGACCTGCGCGTCGTGGGCAGCCTTCAGCTCGGTGATCTGCTGCTGGTGGGCCTCGTCGATCGTCTCGAGCTGGGCGGTGTGCTCGGCGGCCAGCTCGGTGACATCTGTTGTACGAGTGCCTTCAAGCTCGGCAATCTGGGACTCGAGTCGCGCCGTGAGTTCGGCCACCTGTGCGTCGCGCTGAGCGCGAAGCTCGGCGAGTTCCGCCGTGAGAGATGCCACCTCGGTCTCGCGCTGCGCGTGCAGGCCGGCGATCGTGGCGTCTCGTTCGCTGCGGAGCGTCGCGACCTCGTTCTCGCGCTGGCTCGACAGGGCCGCCACCTCGGAGGACAGCTTCGCACGGAGCTCGGCCACCTCGGCATCGCGTTGCTGTTGGAGTGCAGCCAGTTCGGCGTCGCGCTGGGTCGTCAACGAGAGCAGCTCGTTCTCGCGCTGCTGGTGCAGGGCGGAGACCTGTGCGTCTCGCTCGTTCGCCAGCGCGGCAAGCTCTGCCTCGCGCTGCTGGTGAGCGGAACTGACGTCGGTGTCGCGCTGTGTGGTGAGGGCGGACATCTCGGAGGTCAGGCGAGCCGAGAGCTCGGTCACCTCGGCGGCACGTTGCTCGTTCAGCGCGGCAACCTCGTTCTCGCGCTGCTGGTGAAGAGCCGCGACCTCGGCCTCGCGCTGCGCGGTGAGGGCGGACACCTGGCTCTGAAGTTCTGCTCGAAGTCGCGCGACCTCGGTCTCTGCGGTCTCGGCCCGAGCGGTCTGGGCGGTCAGCTGCTGCTGCAGGTCATCGGCGTGGGCCTGTGACTCGGCCAGCTGCGCCGACACATCTGCCAGGTGCGCCTCGGCGTTGATTCGCGCGTCGTCACGCGCCTGGCGATCTTCGATCACGCTGTCGAGATGAAGGCGGATGATCTCGAGTGGATCTTCGGTGGTCTCGAGCGTGGAAATCGGTTCGAGGTCAGGTTGTATGTAGGCCGGCTTGGCCGTGGGATCGATGAGGTGGTGGCTGAAGAGCTCTTCGGTGACAGGGCGGTAGCGCGCCTGAAAGTCTTCTGATCCGATCTTGACGGCGGCATCGATCAGCTTGACGGCGAAGCGATCGCGACCCGAGAGCACAAGAGGCTGTTCGGGCGTGGATGCCGCGACAGGAGCGCGATTCTCCCGGTTCGAGTCAGAATTCTGAGGTTCGGGGGAGAGGGCATCGAAAGTCATGGAACTCCTTCGGCATTCGAGTCGATCGAATACCGTCGCTGTGGTCGGGCAGGCCGTTTTTCAGGATACCGGGCCGCGGCCCGGCGTGGGGTCAGGAATGGAAACCCGGCCACCGGCATCCAGAGCCTGTCGCAGCGCCGTCGATCACGCCGCGTCGTCGGTCAGCAGGTGGGCCGTGGGTTCGTCGATGATGAGGTCGGTGATGAGTCCGGCTGCCAGCGCGCCACGGAGGGCCGGAAGCTTCGACTTGCCGCTCACCACGCAGATGCGCCGGGCGACGCGCGAAACGAGTTCGAGACTCGGGCCGCTTGTGCGCGAGTTCATGGGGATGTCGGTAGACGAACCGTCGGCTCGGTAGAACACGGTGGCGACGTCGCCGACGACGTCCGATCGGGTGAGGGATGCGTAGTCGGACTCGTCGAGGTATCCGCCGATATAGACATGGCTGGGCACGTCGGCGAACGGCGAACCGAGGCCGAAGAGGGCAATGTCCATGCGCTTCTGGATGTCGAGCACGCGTCTGATGGCGCGCTCACGCCACATCGCCTGCTTGGTCGCGGCGTCGTCGAAGAAGGCCGGCACCGGGAACTGCTGCACGGCGGCGCCGAGGGCGACTCCGAAGCGGGTCATGATCTCGCTCGCGTAGACGATGCCCGTGGTCTGGTAGTTCGCCGCGCCGTTGAGTTGCACGAGGGTTGTGTTGTGCGTCACTTTCTCGGGAAGGTGACGGCTCACAGCGCTGATGGTCGACCCCCAGGCGACTCCGATCGTCATGTTGGAGTCGACGAACGGGGTGAGAATCCGTGCAGCCGATACCGCCACCCGCTCAAGGCGGTCGACCTCGTTCGTCGACGCCGGCACAGGCACGATGTGCGCGGTGACACCGTGACGCTCGCGTATGCGCTGCTGAGATGTCGAGACGCGCTCAGCCGGTGACTTCACCTGAATTTCGACGAGGCCTGTTTCTCGCGCAAAACTCAGCAGTCTGGAGACAGATGAGCGTGATGTATGCAGCTCGTGAGCGATGGCCTCCATGGTGATGTCCTGGAGGTAATAGAGCTGCGCGGCGCGGAGGGCGTCACGCGACTTCTCTGCATGGTGGTCCGCGGAAGCGATGGTCATGGGAACATACTTCCATGCCGTGCACGTCTGTGCATAACGCTTGAACAATTGTGTGCAGATGTTGAGACTTGACGAGTTATCGAGAACTTACTTACACGAAGGCGAGTACACAGTGAGTGCACCAGTCGTTTCCTCCTCCAGCAGCACAGAGCTTCGGCCCGACGTCGCCGGTCTCATCTCCAAGCCGCGAGCACAGGTGCTCGTGATCGGCGGAGGCATCAACGGCATCGCGACCTTCCGTGACCTGGCATTGCAGGGTGTCGATGTGATTCTCGTCGAACGCAGCGACTACTGCTCGGGTGCGTCGGCGGCGTCGAGTCACATGATCCACGGCGGTGTGCGCTACCTCGAGAACGGCGAGTTCCGTCTCGTTCGCGAATCGGTGCAGGAGCGCAACCGCCTGCTGCGGCTGGCACCTCACTACGTGAAGCCCCTGCCCACCACGATCCCCATCTTCTCGACGTTCTCCGGCATCGTCTCTGCACCTCTGCGTTTTCTCACGCACAAGCAGGGCAAGCCGAAGGAGCGCGGAGCGCTTCTCATCAAGCTCGGCCTGCTCGGCTACGACTCGTTCTCGCGCGACGGCGGATCGGTGCCCCGTCACCAGTTCGCCGGCCGCAAGAAGTCGCTCGACAAGCTTCCCCAGCTCCGACCAGACGTGAAGTACACGGCGACCTACTTCGACGCAGCCGTCGAGAATCCCGAGCGGCTCGCTCTCGACCTGGTCGAAGACGCACGTGCAGTGGGGCCGAATGCTCGCAGCGCGAACTATGTCGAGGCCATCGGTGTCTCGGGCGACGAGGTTCTTCTGCGCGATACCGTCTCGGGTCGGGAGTTCAGCATCGCGGCCGACGCGGTGGTGAACACGACGGGTCCGTGGACAGATCTGACAAACGAGGCCCTGGGTATGCCGAGCACCTTCATGGGCGGAACCAAGGGCTCTCACATCGTGCTCGACAACCCCGCCCTGTACAAGGCGTGTGCCGGTGGCGAGGTCTTCTTCGAGAACAACGACGGCCGTATCGTGCTGATCTACCCGCTCAACGGTCGAGTTCTCGTGGGAACCACCGACCTTGAGGCCGACATCACCCAGCCCGCGGTGTGCACAGAAGAAGAGGTCGACTACTTCTTCAAGCTCGTGTCGCACGTTTTCCCACGCATCCCCGTCGACCGTTCGCAGATCGTCTATCGCTATTCAGGCATCCGCCCGTTGCCGAAGCACGACGACACGGCTCCCGGATTCGTCTCCCGCGACTACCGCATCGAACCGTCGCGACTGGGTGGAACGAAAGTTCCCATGCTGAGCCTCGTCGGTGGCAAGTGGACCACCTTCCGCGCGCTCTCCGAGCACCTCGCCAACGAGACGCTCGAGCTGATCGGTCGCACGCGCAGCGTCAGCACGGAGAAGCTCGCCATCGGAGGTGGGGTCGGCTTCCCGACCACCACTCAGGCGACCGATACCTGGGTCTCGGCACACGCATCCGACGTGGGTGCCGAGCGCGCCCGCGCGCTGCTGGCGCGGTACGGAACGAAGGCCGATAAGGTCATCGACGCCGTGAGCGCCGCGGATGACGACAAGCAGCTGGTCAGCGTCGCAGGATTCTCGGCAGCTGAGATCGCGTACCTGGTCGAGAACGAGTTCGTCGTGCACCTCACCGACCTGGTTCTTCGGCGCACGATCCTCGCGTTCGTGGGCGACCTCGATCAGGCCGCATTCGACGAGCTCAGCTCAGTGGTATCGGATGCGCTGGGCTGGTCTGCTGAGCAGCTCGCCGACGAACGCGCAGCCGCTGTCCGCGACCTCGCGTTGTTCCATGGACTCGAGCTCCAGGCTGCGCAAGCGCCAACGGTGGCCGCTGCGGTCACGGACTGACTGCGCCGAGTCTGAACAGACGTGCAGGCGAATCGGTTGATTGCATCGACAACTGATCGCTAGCGTCATGGAGGGGCCGGCATCGGTCGGCCCCTCATCTCATCGAAGTGACATGGATGTCACACAAGGAAGGTCAATGTGGACAATCTTGGGGTTGTATTTCTCTCTGAATTGGTAGGCACTGCGCTGCTGGTTCTGCTCGGCTGTGGTGTGGTCGCGAACGTGGCTCTGGTGAAGAACAAGGGCTTCAATGGTGGGTTTCTGATGGTGAACATCGGGTGGGGCTTCGCTGTCTTCTCCGGTGTCATCGTGTCGTACAACAGCGGCGCTCACCTGAACCCGGCCGTCACTCTGGGGCTGGTCGCGAATGGTGCGACCGAGTTCGGTTCCGGGGTCCCGGTGAATATCGTGTCGATCCTCACCTACATCGCAGCCCAACTGCTCGGTGCGATCATCGGCGCCGTGTTCGTGTGGCTCGCGTACAAGCAGCACTTCGATGAAGAACCGGATGCCGCGAACAAGCTCGGCGTGTTCTCGACCGGTCCCGCGATCCGCTCCTACGGCTGGAACCTGGTCACCGAGATCATCGGCACCTTCGTTCTCGTGTTCGTGGTGATCGGCTTCGGACGGCAGGAGCCCGGTGGGGGTCTTGCCGCGTTGGGTGCTCTTCCCGTGGCGATTCTCGTGATCGCGATCGGCGCATCCCTTGGTGGCCCGACCGGATACGCGATCAACCCGGCCCGTGACCTCGGACCCCGCATCGCGCACGCCCTGCTGCCCATCAAGGGCAAGGGCGGATCCGACTGGTCCTACTCCTGGGTCCCCGTCGTCGGACCCATCATCGGTGGTGTCCTCGCAGGCCTCGCCGCCGTCCCCCTCCTCCCCATCCTCACGTAGCCGGTACCCCGGCTCACCGCATCCATATAACGAAGGAGTTAGTCATGAGCAAGTACGTCATTGCGATCGATCAGGGAACCACGAGTTCTCGCGCGATCATCTTCAACCACGAGGGCGGCATCGTCTCAACCGGTCAGAAGGAACACGAGCAGATCTTCCCCAAAGCGGGCTGGGTCGAGCACAACCCCAAAGAGATCTGGGACAACGTTCGCGAGGTGATCGGACAGGCTCTCTCGAAGGCCAATCTGACGCGTCACGACATCGTCGCGGTCGGTATCACGAACCAGCGCGAGACCGCGGTGGTCTGGGACAGGAACACGGGCGAGCCCGTCTACAACGCCATCGTCTGGCAGGACACACGTACCCAGGCCATCGTCGACCGCCTCTCCGCGGACGGCGGCGGCGACCGTTTCAAAGACACGGTCGGGCTGCCACTGTCGACGTACTTCGCGGGCACCAAGATCGTGTGGATTCTCGAGAACGTCGAGGGCGCCCGTGAGCGTGCCGAGGCCGGAGACCTCATCTTCGGAACCACCGACACGTGGGTTCTCTGGAACCTGACCGGCGGGGTCGACGGCGGAGTCCACGCGACCGACGTGACCAACGCCAGCCGCACGCTGTTCCTCGACCTCAAGACCCTCGAGTGGGACGACGAGATCCTCAAGGCGTTCGACGTTCCCAAGTCGATGCTGCCCGAGGTCCGCTCCTCCTCCGAGGTCTACGGCACTGTCTCTGACTCGAGCCTTCTGCGCGAGGTTCCGGTCGCCGGAATCCTGGGCGACCAGCAGGCGGCCACATTCGGTCAGGCGGCGTTCGACAAGGGCGAGGCGAAGAACACCTACGGCACCGGAAACTTCCTGATCTTCAACACCGGCACCGACATCGTCAAAAGCGAGAACGGCCTGCTCACCACCATCGGCTACAAGCTCGGCGACGGCGAGACCCACTACGCCCTTGAGGGCTCCATCGCCGTGACGGGGTCGCTTGTTCAGTGGCTGCGCGACAATCTCGGCATCATTCAGAGCGCACCCGACATCGAGGTTCTTGCGAAGACGGTCGACGACAACGGAGGCGCGTACTTCGTGCCGGCGTTCTCCGGCCTCTTCGCGCCGCACTGGCGATCGGATGCCCGTGGCGCGCTGGTCGGCCTCACCCGATATGTGAACAAGGGCCACATCGCCCGCGCCGCGTTGGAGTCCATTGCGTTCCAGACTCGGGAAGTTCTGGACGCGGTCAACGCTGATTCCGGCGTTCCGTTGACCGAGCTGAAGGTCGACGGCGGAGCCACCGCCAACGACACCCTTCTGCAGTTCCAGGCCGACATCCTGAACGTGCCCGTGGTGCGTCCCGTCGTCGCGGAGACAACCGCGCTCGGCGCTGCATACGCGGCCGGCCTCGCTGTCGGGTACTGGGACAACCTCGACGACCTGCGCAACAACTGGCAGGAAGACAAGCGCTGGACTCCGAACATGGACGACGCCGAGCGCGAGCGCCTCTACCGCAACTGGAAGAAGGCCGTCACGAAGACCCTCGACTGGGTCGACGAAGACGTGGCCGAGTAGTCACTGCCGCGTAGTACAGGCCGTTCCCTGAGCCTGTCGAAGGGCATCCCTTCGACAGGCTCAGGGAACGATGTCGTTAAAGGGCGAAGATGGTCCAGCTCGCCGTGTGCTCTTCGCCTGGATCGAGGACGACGAGGTCGGTGCCCGTGTTGAAGGCGTCTGGCGGGCACGTCATCGGCTCGACGGCCAAGCCGAGCCGGTTTATCGCTGGATCCGGCTGGTCTGCAGTGTGGATCTGCACCCACTGGCACTCGGTGCCCCAGCTGATCGCAACGCCGGATGCTCCGTCGCTGGTTGTGACGCGCACGGTTGCGAGGCCGGCTTCATCGCGTTCCAGTTCGGTGAACGCGTGGTCGATGAACGTGGAATCGATGGGCCTGGTCGCAACGAAGTCGAAGGCGCCGTCGTCTTCGAGTTCCACGTCGCCGAGGTCGATCGGAATGAGTCTGTCGGGCGTGACCGTGAGCACGGCGCGGGCGGGCAGCTCGAGCGACCAGTCGTCGACCCGGCCCGGGCCCGCGACGAGATATGGATGCGGGCCCGTTCCGTACGGGGCGGCTTCTCGGCCCGTGTTGATGGCCCGGATGGTCGTGGTCAGGCCGGCGGGGGAGAGTTCATAGCGAGCGGCGACGAGAACGCGGAACGGGTATCCCGATTGTGCCTCGATCTGGAATGCGAGTTCGACGAAGTCGTCGCCCGAGTCGACCAGCGACCACTCCTGCCACGCGGCGAGGCCGTGCAGTGCGTGGCCGCGGCGGGGTTCGGTGAGAGCCAGCTCGTATTCGGTGCCTCGGAACGTGTAGCGGCCGTCGACCACTCTGTTGGGCCACGGAGCGAGCACGGCACCGCGGAAGGCAGGGCGCACCTCGTCGGCATCGAACGGAACGACGAGATCGCGTCCTCGATATCGAAGAGTACGCAGGCTGGCGCCGACTCCGGCGATGTCGGCCGAGTAGTCGCCCGAGGTCAGTGAGTAGTCGGCGCCGGCGAGTGGAATGTCGGACAGGGTGGAGGCAGAGTTCATAGTGCCTCCACCGTAGCGGCAGAACTCAGCCGAAGTGGCGATCGAGCGAGAAGTTGAACACGCCGGAATCGAACGTGTTGTAAGCCTCGTAGTCGAGCACCTCGTAGAGGCGTGCGCGCGTCTGCATCTCGGGCAGCATCGAGGTGAGCGAGCCCTCGCGGGTGATCGTGTCGAGTCCCTTCTCGGCGGCTCCCATCGCCAGCCGAAGCAGTGACACCGGGAAGATGACGAGGTTGAGTCCGACATCGGCGAGCTGCCTCGTGGTGAAGAGCTCGCTCTTGCCGAACTCCGTCATATTGGCGAGAATCGGCACGTCGACGGCGGCCCGCACAGCCGCGAATTCCTCGAGCGAGGCCATGGCCTCCGGGAAGATCGCGTCGGCTCCGGCGTCTACGAGAGCCTTGGCGCGGTCGACCGCGGCCTGCAGACCGTCGACGCCCCGGGCATCCGTTCTGGCCATGATGAGGAAGTTGGGGTCGCGACGTGCCTCGACGGCGGCCTTGATGCGCTTGAGGGCGGTGTCGAGATCGACGACCTGCTTGCCGTCGAGGTGACCGCAGCGCTTTGGATTCACCTGATCTTCGAGGTGCATGCCGGCGACGCCCGCATCTTCGAGTGTCTGGATTGTGCGGGCCACGTTCATGGGCTCACCGAAGCCGGTGTCTGCATCGACGATCGACGGCAGATCGGTCATGCGAGCGATCTGCTGGGAGCGGCCGGCGACCTCGGTGAGGGTGGTGAGGCCGATGTCGGGGAGGCCGAGGTCGGCGGAGAGCACGGCACCCGAAATGTAGACGCCGTGCATGCCCTTCTGCTGGATGAGCTTCGCAGAGAGCGGGTTGAAGGCGCCGGGGAAGAGCTGGAGCTCACCGCTCGCCAGACCCGAACGCAGAGCGACGCGCTTGTCGGCGGCCGATGTGGGGGCGTACAGCATCAGAAGAGTCCCTTCGGTGTGACGATGCCGTCGAAGAGGCCGGGCCCGGCCGTGATGGTGAGACCGGCGAGCTCGTCGGCGCGGAGCTCGGGAAGGCGGGTGGCGACGGAAAGGAATCGCTCTATCTCGGCCTGCTCGAGCACGCCCTCTGCGAGCGTGCGGAACTTGGCGACGTACTGCTCGCGGGCGAACGGTCGCGCTCCCAGCGGGTGGGCGTCGGCGACAGCGATCTGATCGCTGATGACGGTGCCGTCGGTGAGGATGATCTCGACCCGACCGCCGAAGGCTTTCTCCTGCGGATCGATGGAGTGGTATCGCCTCGTCCACTCGGAGTCCTCGACGGTGCGCACCCTCTTCCAGAGCTTCACGGTGTCGTCGCGACCCGCGCGCTCGGGGGTGTAGGAGTCGACGTGGTGCCAGGAACCGTCTTGCAGGGCCACCGTGAAGATGTACGGGATCGAGTGGTCGAGGGTCTCCCGCGACGCGGTGGGATCGTACTTCTGGGGGTCGCCGGCACCCGAGCCGATCACGAAGTGGGTGTGGTGACTCGTGTGGATCGTGATGCTGCCGACGTTCTCCGGGTGCTCCACGAGAATCGGATACTCGTGGTGAAGTTTTCGCGCCAGGTCGATCCAGGCCTGGGCCTGGTACTCGGCCGAGTGCTCCTTCGTGTACGTGTCGAGGATGCCGCGCTTAGACTCGCCGGTGGCCGGAAGCGGAACCTCGTATGCGGCATCCGGGCCGTCGAGGAGCCATGCGATCACGCCGTCTTCGCCCTCATAGATCGGCGTGGGGCTGGTTTCTCCGCGCATTGCTCGATCGACGGCCTCGACGGCCATCTTGCCCGCGAACGCAGGCGCGTGTGCCTTCCACGACGAGATCTCGCCCTTGCGGGACTGCCGGGTAGCGGTGGTCGTGTGCAGCGCCTGGCCGACCGCCTGGAAGATCGTCTCGACATCGAGGCCGAGCAGCGTGCCGATTCCGGCGGCAGCCGACGGGCCGAGGTGGGCGACGTGGTCGATCTTGTGGGCGTGAAGGCTGATTGCGCGAACGAGGTCGACCTGAATCTCGTACCCGGTGGCGATGCCCCGGATCAGCTCTGCGCCCGTGCGGCCCGCGTGCTGGGCCACGGCGAGGATCGGCGGGATGTTGTCTCCGGGGTGCGAATACTCCGCCGCGAGAAACGTGTCGTGAAAATCGAGCTCGCGAACGGCGACGCCGTTGGCCCAGGCTGCCCACTCGGGCGAGAATCGCGCATCCGACGACAGGCCGAACACGGTCGACCCGGGGGAGTAGGGGTGCCGCTCCGCTTGCGATCGCGCCGAGACGACCGGCCGCCTGGTCAACGACGCGGCGGCCACCGAGGCATTGTCGATGACTCGGTTGATGATCATCTCGGTGACGTCGGCGTCGACGGCCACGGGGTCTGCGGCGACCTCTGCGATCGCGTGCGCGAGCTGGTCGGCTCGCGCGAGCGAATCTGAACTGGGGTGGACGCGAACGGAGTGGAGCTTCACGGGTGCGATGTCCTTTCGACGAAAGCGGCGCGGCAAGACGGCGCCTAAGAACAGGCTAGGCCACGCGTCAGACGCCCGCCCCTTGGGCACGGGTGTAGACCCGAACCTCCCACGGCTCGAGAACCGCTTCATGCCACTCCGGATAATTGCCGATGAGTCGCGTTCCGGCGTCGTCGGTGAGACCCTCGGGCAGTCGCAGCCGCTCGCCCGACCAGTTGCCGACGACGAGCAGGCGATCGTCGTCGTGGGTGCGAGTAAAGGCGTAAAGGGCCGGATGCTCCGGTTCGAGTAGCGCGAATTCGCCCAGCGAGACCACGGGCAGCTCGTGCCGCAGTGCGATGAGGCGCCGGTAGAAATCGAAGATCGACCTCTCGCCCGCAGCCCGGTCGGTTTGCACGTTGAGCGCCGCGGCGTTGCCATTGACCTCGATCCACGGCTCTGTCGAGGTGAAGCCCGCCCCAGGGTCCGGCGTCCACTGCACAGGCGTGCGAGCATTGTCGCGGCTGCGGAACGCCATCTGCACGAGAACGGTTGCGGGGTCCGCTCCGGCGGTGATGGCCTCGGAATAGTGATTGACGCTCTCGATGTCTTTGTACTGCTCGATCGCCGTGAATCCGGCGTTCGTCATGCCGATCTCGTCGCCCTGGTAGATATAGGGCGTGCCTCGGTGAAGATGCAGGATCGTCGCGAGCAGTGTGGCGGACTCGTAGCGGTAGCGTCCGTCGTCTCCGAAGCGCGAGACCGAGCGTGGCTGGTCGTGGTTGCCAAAATAGAGACTGTTCCAGCCGGACGAGGCGAGGCCGGTCTGCCATCGTGCCAACGATGTCTTGAGAGCCACCAGGTCGAACGGAAGATTGTCGAACTTGCCCGTGTCGCTATGGTCGAGCCCGACATGCTCGAATTGAAAGACCATGTCGAGCTCTTTTCGCTCGGCTCCCGTGAAGAGGGCCGCATCCTCGACCGTGACTCCGGGCATCTCGCCCACGGTAATCAGCTCGGCGTCTCTGCCTGCGAAGACCTCACGGTGCATCTCCTGCAGATACTCGTGGATCTGGGCGCCCATGCTCGGCCGCACGCTCTCGCCGACCAGCTCCGCTTCCGTCTTCGCGATGAAGTTGATGACGTCCATCCTGAAGCCGTCGACCCCACGATCGAGCCAGCGGTTCATCATGGCGAAGACGGCCGCCCGCACCTCGGGGTTTTGCCAGTTGAGATCGGGCTGCTTGGCCGCGAACAGATGCAGATAGTACTGACCCGTCGTTGTGTCGAGATGCCAGGCCGGCCCGCTGAAGGCGCTCGTCCAGCCGTTGGGCTCGTGCGCATCCAGAGGGTCGCGCCAGATGTACCAGTCGCGCTTCGGGTTGTCTCGCGAGGAACGTGATTCGACGAACCACGGGTGCTCGTCGCTGGTGTGGTTGACCACAAGATCCATCACGAGTTTCATGCCGCGTTCGTGCACCTCGGCGAGCAGCTGATCGAACTCGGCGAGGGTGCCGAACAGCGGGTCGATGTCTTCGTAGTCGCTGATGTCATAGCCGTTGTCGGCCTGTGGAGAACGGTAGATCGGTGACAGCCAGATGACGTCGACCCCCAGCTCGGCGAGATGATCGAGCTTCGAGCGGATGCCGCCCAGGTCGCCGATGCCGTCGCCGTTCGAGTCGGCGAAGCTGCGGGGGTAGACCTGGTAGACCACCGCCCGTGTCCACCACGCGGGAGTATCAGCAGTCGGCGCCGTCGTATTCACTTGACCGATCCTCTCATCACACCGGAGACCACCCACTTCTGCGCGATGACGTAGACGATGAGGAGCGGTGCCAGGGCCATCAGGTACGACGCGAAGGCCACGGTGTAGTTCGTGTTGAACTGCCCCTGAAAGATGAACTGCGCAAGAGGGAGCGTCTGCGCGGAGGGATCCGAGAGCACCACCAGAGGCAGGAGGAAGTCGTTCCATGCCCAGACGCAGGTCAGGATTCCGACGGTCGCGTTCATGGGCGCGAGCAGAGGGAATACGACTTTCCAGAACACACCCCAGGTGCTTGCACCGTCCATTCTCGCGGCCTCCTCCAGTTCGATCGGGATCGACTGGATGTAGGCGACGAAGATGAAGATGTTGAACGACAGGCCGTAGACCGTGTACAGCAAGATCAACCCGACGGGAGTGTCTAGCCCGAGCAGCGCCGTCTCTTTCACCACGGGAAGCATGATGATCGGGAATGGAACGAAGATCGCCGCGAGGAAGTAGAAGTACAGCCCTCTGAAGAACTTCTTGTGCATGTTGCGGGCGATGGCGTATGCCACGAGCGAGTTGGTGAGCAGGGTCAACACGACCGCTCCGACCGTGATGAGCGCCGTGTTCATCAGGGCTCGGGGAAAGTTTGTCAGCTGATAGGCATCGGAGAAGTTCTCCCAGCGCACACTGGTGGGCCATTCGAATCCGGTACCCCCGAGCTGGTCGGGGGTCTTGAGGGCGGTGATGATCGTGAAGTAGAGCGGAATGAGCACGGTCAGCGAACAGACCGCGATGAGGGCGGTCACCCACCAATTCGTTCCGCCGTTGACGCTGCTGCGTCGTCGACGCCGACGGGGGCTTGGAGCGGTTACGGTGCGAAGGGCTTCGACGCCCTGGAGTGCTGCAGACATCAGTAGCTGGCCTCCCTGCGCTGAAGGAAGCGCAGTTGGATGAATGACACGAGGATGATGACGAAGAGGTACACGACCGCGTTCGCCATCTGGTAGCCGTATTCGCCACCCTGGAAACCGCCGCGGTAGATCACCATGGCGATGGATTCGGTGCTCGTTCCTGGGCCGCCGTTCGTGAGGGCGACGATCTGGTCGAACACCTGAAGGAATGACTTGAACGACAGCACCATGTTGATGGTGAAGTACGCGCCGATGAGCGGGAATGTCAGAGACCAGAACCGGCGCCAGGCCGATGCCCCGTCGATGCCGGCGGCCTCGTAGATCTCGCCGGGGATGGTCTGCAGCCCCGCGAGGTAGAGGATCACGTTGAACGCTGCAGCCTGCCAGACCGTCGTGATGACGATCCCGATCCACGCGAAGTTCGGGTCGGCGAGGATGTTGCCCGACAGTCCTGTTATGCCGAGGCTCTCGAAGATGGCCGGGAACGAGTTCGCGAACAGATAGTTGAAGACGTAGCCGATGATCAGGATGGCGAGCACATAGGGAATGAAGAACACCCCTCGGAATGCCGTCTTGAACTTGATCCTCGCGTTCAGGCCCAGTGCGATCGCCAGGGCGATCACGTTGACGAGCACGGTCGAGACGATCGCGAAGCCGAACGTGAAGCCGTAGGAGTTCAACACCCGGTCGTCGAGAAAGAGGTTGACGTAGTTCGACAGCCCCACCAGATCCCACGTGCCGTAGCCGGCGTAGTTCGTGAGACTGAAGAACATGCCTGTCAGCACAGGGATCGTGTGCAATCCGAAGAAGATCACGACGGCGGGAACGACCATCCAGAAGAAGGCTCTGGGGGTGCGGCCGCTGCGGCGGCGGGGCGGGGCCGCCCGGCGGGTTGCGGATGCGGCGGGTGCGGTCATGATTTTCCCTTTCGCGCGGTCGCGGTGCGGGCCGCGACCTTGCTCCACTCGGAGTCGAGATCAGACAGGAATGCCTCCGAGTCGCCGGTGAGGACGAGGCTCTGCAGCATGTTCACGAGGGGGATCGATGCGGGTATCTGGTGATCGATGAATCCGATGATGCGACCGTCGGTGAAGTACGGCTCCAGACCGGCGAGCGCCGGATCGGCGTTCGGCACGGCATTCTTCAGGGGCGAGAACGTGCTCTGCGCCTCGGAGTACGACTGCACGACCTCGGGAGACATGAGGTAATCCACGAAGCGTTGAGCTTCTTTTCTGTGCGGGGTGTCCCTGCCTATCGAGAGGCCTACGTCGACACCGGAGACGACGACGCGAGAATCCGGGTCGTTGGTGACCGGGTACGGGAACGAAGCGATCTGCGCATCCGGGTTCGTGGCCCTGATGGCCGGAATCGCGTACGAGCCCTGCAGATACATCGCGGAATCGCCGGCACCGAACGCCTTGTTGCCCGAGGCGTAGTCTCGGCTGGCGAAGTCGTCCTGGCAGAAGCTGTAGAGCTTCACCTCTTTCTGGGCGGCGTCAGAGAAGTCCTTCGAGAACGACACGGTGTCGAGATCGGATCCTTCGCCGCGCAGCTTGTCGAAGAAGCCGTCCGGCATCAGCGTTCCACCCAGGTTGACGAAGGCTGGAGCGGCCGTCCATGCGTCTTTCATCGTGCAGTAGAACGGGTTGACCCCGTTGTCCTTGAACGTCTGCGCGGCAGCGAGCAACTCGTCCCAGGTCGTGGGAACCTCGACGCCGTTCTCGGCGAAGATCTGCGGGTTGTAAAGGATGCCGGAGGCATTGCTGGCGAAGGGGAGCGCGTTGACCTCCGGGCCCGATCCTTGGTCGCAGCTGCCGAGGGTCTGAACGATCTTCTGCACGGCGGGGTTTACGCTGGAGGCGGGGGCCTCGTCGCTCAGGTTGGCGAAGACGCAGGCGCGGGCGAGTTCGGCGAAGTTGCCGCTCACATTCAACGTGAGCACATCGGGCACCTTGTTCTTGACGAGAAGTGTGCGAATCGCTGTGTCGGGATCCGGAACCACGTTCTGCACCACGTGGATGTCAGGGTTCTTGGCCTCGAAGTCATCGATGAGCGATGCGAACTCTTTGACCGCCTCGGGCTTGAACTGGAAGAAATCGAGGTTGACGACCTGATCGTCAGCGCTCGAACATGCGACCAGGGTCGAGCTCGCGATCATGAGCCCGATTCCTGCGGCCAGTGCGCGCCGTATCGATCGTCCGTTCCGGCGAGCGGAACGGCCTGGGGGTGGTTGAAACACGAAAACGCCTCCTTGCGTCGTGCGGAACGCGGTCTGGGGTCAGATCGCGAAGATATCGATCAGCCGGAGCTGCTCGGGGAAGAGAACGGGTGCTTGGATGCCGGTGGTGCGGAGCGCACGGCCGGTCAGGTGGACAGGATGCTCGGTCCAGGCCAGAGGGGATTGGCCCGCGCTCTCGAGGGGTGCCGTCGGCGACGCCAGCGACACCCGATAGGTGCGGTCGTCTTCGAGTCCCGGAAACGTGATGGTGCCCGGCGGATAGCTTGTACTGGTCGTCACCTGCGTGTACGTAAAGAGGGCGTGCCCTCCATCGCGTGCGACGACTCCGCGCAGGTCTGCGGACTCGTCGGGTAGATCGGCATAGACCGCGCGCCCGGTGTGGGCCAGCTCGCGCACCCGCTTGTGGGCGTCCACCCACGCGGCGATGTCACTCAGCTCTGCGTCGTCGAGACGGGAGATATCCCATTCGATGCCGAAGTGACCGGGCAAAGCGACACCGGCGCGCAGCGACAGCTCGTGCTGTCGACCCGTCGAGTGCGACCGCGGGCCGCCGACGTGAGCACCCATGAGCTCGTAGGGGATGACCACATTGGTGTACTTCTGAATCGTCAGACGTTCGATCGGTTCGATGCAGTCGCTTGTCCAGATGCGGTCGGTGTGGGCGAGGATACCCAGGTCGACCCGGGCGCCGCCCGACGCGCAGCTTTCGATCTCGAGTTCAGGGTGTCTGGCCTTCAGCTCGTCCAGGAGCTCGTATAGAGCGAGAACATTGCTGTGCACGGCGGCTCGTCCGGTCACGGTGCTTCCGGCCTCGAGCAGATCGCGATTGTGATCCCACTTGAGATAGGCGATGGCGTACTGGCGAAGAAGAGCGTCGAATCGCTCGAGCAGGTAGTCGAAGACTGCGGGATTCGACAGATCGAGTACCTGCTGCTGGCGGCCCTCGATCGGCAGGCGGCCGCCCGCCTGCAGTATCCACTCGGGATGGGCGCGCGCGAGTTCGGAGTCGGTGTTGATCATCTCCGGTTCCACCCACAGCCCGAACTGCATGCCCAGCGCAGTCACATGGTCGACAATCGGGGCGAGCCCGTCGGGCCAGACCTCGTTGTCGACGAACCAGTCGCCGAGCCCGGCGGTGTCGTCGCGACGCCCGTGGAACCAACCGTCGTCGAGGACGAAGCGTTCCGCGCCCACCCGGGCGCCGGCATCCGCAAGTCGTGCCAGCCGGTCGAGGTCGTGGTCGAAGTAGACGGCCTCCCACGTATTGAGCGTGACAGGTCTTGATGACGAGGGGTGACTCGTCCGCGCCCGCACCGATTCGTGGAACCGGGCCGAGACCGCAGTGAGACCGTCGCCCCACGAGCCCAGCGCATCAGGCGTCGTGTAACTCTCGCCCGGGGCGAGGATCAGTTCGCCCGGAGACAGCAATTCACCCGCCTGTAGGAGAGCGTGCGCGCCGACCGTGCGCTCGGCGGCGACGCGTTGGTTGCCGCTCCACGCGAGGTGAACGGCGTGCACGAGTCCCCGTTCGAAACCGAAGCCGGGGGTGCCCGCGGCGAGAAAGAGAGTGGAGTCGGCGCCCGGGCGGCCGCGGCGGCTGTCGCGCACGTGTCGCCCGGTGGTGAATGTGTGTCGCTGAGGCGAGCGCTCGCGGAGGTGCCGGCCTGTTGTGTCGAGCAACTCTCGAGCGGACTGCGGCACAGGGAACGTCGCGAGCAGGTGCTGCAGCTCGTAATCCGTCGGCCCGAGATTGGTGAGGGTGTGCTGCTGGTGCAACAGACCCGCGCCATCCAGCGTCAAGGTCGTCTCGAGTTCTAGTTGAGTGCACTTGTCGACGGCGCGCAGTGTCACCGAGGTCGCGTCGAATTCATCCACGGTGCCGTTGTGCGCCTCTGGGGCATCGAAGGCGGGGGAGAAATCGTGCCCGTGCCGCGAGCCGACGAGGCCCGGTTCGTTCTGCCAGCCTGCAGATTCGAGCGGAACGAGCGTGAGCCGAGACGGGGTGTCGAGCCCGCCGGAGACGCGCTGCGGGCGGGCCGCGATGGCCATGTCAGCGAGCTGCGATTGGCTGAGTTCGCCCAGGTCTTCTCCCCAGTGAATGATGGCGGGGAACCCCGGCGTGGTGAGGTCGATGACCACGCTCGTTCCGGCTGATCTGAGGTGAAGGGTCTCGCTGCGGCTCTGCATGGATAATTTCTACCGCGAAACTAATTACGATGTCAACTCCCATTATTTGACCGAGGGCGCGTGTTTTGCTCGCAAAATGACGATCGTTAGTTGATAATCGAAACAAATGTCAGATGCTTCTCGTGATTCCGTCATCCGTGATCCTGCGCGCGACCTTGCGCGCGAGGTCTTGATCCACGGGCCGATCGCCCGCGGCGAGCTGGGGCGCAGATTGGGCCTGTCTCCGGCGAGCCTGACTCGTCTCAGCCGGCCCTTCCTCGACCATGGCATCCTCGTCGAAGCGCCGGAACGGCAGGACGGGGTCGTTGGCAGGCCGGTCAAGCCGCTCGACGTGCGGGTCGATGCGCAGCGGATGCTGGGGGTCAAGATCACGGGGGAGCGCGTGTTCGGTGTCGTGACCGATCTGCGCGCCACTGTCGGGGTGTCCGAGACCACGCTTCTGGCCGGGCATGGTGTCGAAGACGTGCTCGACGGCATCCAGCGGGTGATGGATGCGCTGGACGCCCACGATGTGGCAGCGATCGGAGCGAGCATCGGTGGCAAGGTCACCGGCTCGTCGCTCGTCGTTCGTGCTCCTTTTCTCGACTGGCACGACGTCGATCTCGGCGCAGCCATCGAAGCGCGCTTCGATCGGCCGGCGACAGTGGAGAACGACGTCGTCGCCCTCACGGCCGCTGAGCAGTGGTTCGGCCACGCGCGAGGCATCGACAACTTCTCTGTCATCACCATTGGAGCGGGCGTCGGCTACGGTCTCGTCGTACATGGGCGCCAGGTGATCTCGTCAGACACAGGTCTTGGCCTCGGAGGGCACTTTCCCCTCGATCCGACGGGTCCGCTGTGTGCAGACGGCCATCGTGGTTGTTCTTCGGCCATGCTGTCGATTCCGAGCATGTGCGGCAGCGCCGGCGTCGGGCTCGGGCGTGTGGTCGACTATGACGAGCTCCTTGCGCTCGCGGCCGAGGGCAATGCCGTGGCTCGACAGGTCGTCGACACTTCTGGACGAGCCCTAGGGCGACTCATCGCGGCGAGCGCCAACCTTGCCATGGTCGAGACCGTTGTGCTCTCGGGCGAGGGAATCGGTCTCCTAGCTGTTGCGGAAGATGCCGTGCAGGCCGCCGTGCAGGCCGACCGTGATCCCGATGCTCTGCCAGTAGAGATCAGGCAAACCGACGCGGACTTCACCGCGTGGGCCCGCGGTGCCGCCGCTGTCGCCATTCAGTCGGGCTTCGGTCTCATTCCGAGTGCCGCTTAGCTTCGCTAGGGTGAGGGCATGATCGGTTCGTCTCATCAGCCTCCGGCCGCCCGCGAAGGCCTTGGCGTGGCCATCGCGCAGTTCGCGCCGGGCGCCGACACCGCAGCGAATTTCGCCACGATCACACGGCTAGCTGAGCGGGCAGTGTCGCGCGGCGCATCCCTCGTCGTCTTTCCCGAGTACTCCTCGTACTTCTCCGACCCGTTCGGAGAGGGCTTTCTCGAGAATGCCGAGCCGCTCGACGGCGAGTTCGTCACGCGGCTTTCGGGCCTGGCCGAACGGCTCCAGATTCACGTGGTCGCGGGCATGATCGAGACGACGAAGCAGGGTGAACGGTTCTCGAACACCGTCGTCGCCGTGTCGCCCGATGGTGCCGTCGTGGCCTCGTATCGCAAGCTCCACCTCTATGACGCCTTCGGCTCGCGCGAAAGCGACTTCGTCGAGCCCGGCAGCATCGCGGCTCCCGAAACCTTCCCGGTCGGAGACTTCACCGTCGGGCTGCAGACCTGCTACGACATCCGCTTTCCCGAGGTGACGCGGCGGCTGGTCGATGCGGGCGCCGATCTCGTTCTCGTGCCGGCGGAGTGGGTGAGGGGTGTGCTGAAAGAGCATCACTGGCGCACCCTCGTCACGGCGCGGGCTCTCGAGAACACCATCTATGTCGCCGCGGCCGACCACACACCGCCCATCGGCGTCGGGGCCAGTCTCGTCGTCGATCCCATGGGTGTGACGGTCGCATCCCTCGCTGAGAACGAAGATGTCGCCGTTGCGTGGATCGCTCGCGCCCGGGTCGACGAGGTGCGGCGTGTGAATCCGGCGTTGGCGCTGCGGCGTTTCGGCACCGCGGAGTTGTAGAGCGACTGACGTGGCAGCCGAGCGGGAGAGCATCCAATTCTCATCGCGTGAGCAATTTCGTGAATGGATGCTGGTCAATCAGAATCTCGAGATCGGGATCTGGCTGATCGTCGCCAAGAAGGCCGCGCCTTTCGCGACGGTCACGTACGCGGAGGCTCTGGACGTGGCCCTCGAGTTCGGCTGGATCGACGGGCAAACACGCGGCCGCGACGAGTACACGTCAGATCGTGGATTCACACCGCGCCGCTCAGCGAGTCCGTGGTCGATGCGCAACCGTCTGGCTGCAGAGGCGATGATCGCCGAGGGCCGGATGTCGCCGCGAGGCCTCGCGGAGGTCGAACGCGCCCGGGCGGATGGCCGGTGGGAGAGGGCGTACGCGGCCTCGACCGATGCGCAGCCGCATCCGGATTTTCTCGCTGCGCTCGAACTCAACCCGGCCGCGAAAGAGTTCTACGCGACTCTCAATGCGCAGAACCGATTCGCGGTCTACTACCGAATCCACTCCCTGAAGACCGATGACGGACGGGCCCGCGCCATCACGCGCATGATCGACAAGCTCGCGCGCGGCGAAAAGCCTGCGGGCTGACGCCGACTTCTCGCCCGTGCTTGGTCAGCGGGTTTCGCGCCCGGCCCGCGCGAGTTGCGCCGCGGCCCGCTCGAGAACATCGACCTTCTTGCAGTAGGCGAAGCGCACGAGCGACGAGTATTCCGCGGCCAGCTGCTCGCCGCAGAAAGCGCTGATCGGAATCCCGACGACTCCTGCCAGGGCGGGAAGCTCTCGGCAGAGTGCCGCTGCGTCGGTGTAGCCGAGCGGCGCGGCATCGGCCACAACGAAGTAGCCGGCCTGCGGCGTGAAGACGTCGAAGCCCGCCTTGGCGAGTCCTGCGGAGAGAATGTCGCGCTTCGACTGCAGGGTGCGGGCGATGCCTTCGAAGAACTCGTCTGGCAGTCCCAGGCCGAGGGCGATCGCAGGCTGGAACGGAGCGCCGTTCACAAAAGTCAAAAACTGCTTCACGGCCAGGATCGCGGTGACGATCTCGTGCGGAGCCGTCAACCACCCGATCTTCCAGCCCGTGGTGTTGAAGGTCTTGCCGCCCGATGAGATCGTGACCGTGCGTTCCCGCGCCCCCGGCAGAGTGGCTACGGGGATGTGCGGAACGCCGAATGTCAGATGCTCGTACACCTCGTCGGTCACGATGATCGCGTCGTGCTCGTGAGCGAGCTCGACGATCAGCTCCAGAGTTTCGCGTGGAAGCGCCGTGCCGGTGGGGTTGTGCGGGTTGTTGATCAGGATGATCCGGGTGCGGTCGGTCACGGCGGCGCGCAACTCGTCGTGGTCGGGGAGGAACGAGGGGAGTCGCAGGGGGACGGTGCGGTGGATGCCGCGTGCCAACGCGATCACGGCGCCGTACGCATCGTAGAAGGGCTCGAAGGTGACTACCTCGTCGCCGTCGTCGATCAAGGCGAGCAGCGTGGCCGCGAGTGCCTCGGTGGCGCCGGCCGTAACGAGCACCTCGCGATCGGCGTCGACCTCGAGCCCGTAGAAGCGCTTCTGGTGGGCGGCGATCGCCTCGCGCAGAACGGGCATTCCGAGGCCGGGCGGGTACTGGTTCAGTCCGCCGCTGATCGCCTGCCGTGCCGCATCGAGAATCTCGGCCGGGCCGTCCTCGTCGGGAAAGCCCTGCCCGAGGTTGATGGCGCCCGTCGTAGAGGCGAGGGCGCTCATCTCGGCGAAGATCGTGGAGCGGATGGATCCGTCGGCGGAGAGGAGGCCCGCGCCGCGCGCTGTGCGCTGCCAAGAACCGGAGATAGTCACGAACACCAAACCTACCGCCAGCTGCCATGTGGATAACTTTCCCCGTCATCTGCCGACATCCTTTACGGTGTACCCATGTTCGGTCAGAAACACGCTGCGTCACTGAAGCGCTGTCTACTCGCGAGCGGTTTTCTCTTACTGATATTTACTGCGACCGGATGCGCCCCATCCGAACATCGGGATGCACCGACGGTCGCGGCACCGGATCCATCGCAAACAATGTCTCGCGAGGAAGCGCAAGCGCTAGCAAGCGATAGGTATATGAGCTTCCTTGCTGTAAGCGATGAAATTGCCGCTCACGGAGGATCTGACACTACGAAGTTGGCCGAAGTTGCAGAGGGCAAGGTCTTCGACGAGGTCGCTGAAAATATGGATGAACTTCGTGGCGCAGGTCTTCGAATCACGGGTTCTACGCGCCTTGTCCTTGTGGAGATTGTCGACTGGGATGACAACCAGATCCGGGCATACGTCTGCGAAGATGTCGGACTCGTCGATCTTGTTGACGCAGAGGGCAAGTCGCTCGTTTCACCCGACCGAATTGCCGTCACGCCGTTCGAGGTCGAGCTGACGCGAGATGGAGATTCACCGTTCCTGCTGTCTGAGAGGAAGGTATGGACAGGGAAAAACTTCTGCAATTAGTTGTGGTGGCCGGAACCGTACTTGGTGCAAGCGTGCTAATGCCCGCGCAGGAATCCGCCTCGGCAGCGGGATGTTCTCAGATCGAGCAGTGGATGTCAGGCTGCGGGGAGGTTTCCGGGGGCGGGGTCGATGTTGGGGTCGGGAGCAATAATTCCGGGGGCGGTGGATCGGGTACCGGCGGTGAGGATGGGGCCGGTGATGCTGGTTCCGGTGGATCCGATGGCGGTGGAGTCGAGGTTCCGTGTATTGCGACGAACGTCGAGCTGTGTGCAGAGCAGCGTCGGGTCGTGCCGGGAGATGAGAATCCGCCGACACCTCCGGTGACTACTCGCGAGGTTGCCCATCTCGTGCCGGGTGTCAGCGCGCAGGGAATGGAGCCGAGGGGGTTCATGGTGGTCGGGCTCCCCACGAACTTCTATGCCGATGCACAGACCTCGGTTGTGTCGACGACGCTGCTCGGGACTCCCGCGGAGGTTCGGTTCACACCAGTCTCTTTCATCTGGGATCACGGAGATGGATCGACGATCACGAGCGGAACGGGCGGCGCCACGTGGGCTTCTCTGGGCCTTCCCGAGTTCTCGGAGACGGCCACCAGCCACGTCTTCGATCGGGCCGGCGACTACACGATCTCGCTCACCATCCTCTACTCGGCCGAGTACCGCATCGGCGGCGGCGCATGGCAGGCGCTGGCAGGCACGGTGCCGTCTACATCGCCGCCCCTCACTGCTTCGGCCAAGGCGGCGAAGACCGTGCTGGTGGCCGATGACTGCGGGCGACGTCGCATATCTCCGGGTTGCTGACTCCCACCGAATCCGGCGGTCCGGTCTCCCGTTCTCCAACTCCAAGCTCAGCCCGAGCGTTACGGCAGTTCGTTTCCAGCCCACGCATAGACAACGTCCAGCTTCGGTGGTGATGCTTACAGGGCTTGGAAGGAGCACCCATTGTCTGAGAACACCGACAACCCGATCAACCCGGCGGCAGCCGAGGGCGTTGACCGCGACGACACAACGAACACCGGTTCGAGCCCCGCCGCCGCTGATCACGCCCCCGCCTTCCCTCACTACGCACCCAACGCAACCGCTGCAACACCGAGCCAGGCGACCCCCGTGACCCCAGCGGCCGCCCCCGAGGCCACGACGCATCAGCCTACCGCCCCGCAGCCGTACACCCCGGGATACTCGCAGACGCCCGCCGGGCCGCAGCCGGCTCAACCCGCTGCGCCGACGCATCCAGTTCAGGCCGCCGCCACGCACTATCCCGCCCCCCACAACCAGACCCAGCCAACCCAGGCTCAGCCCCCTCAGCCGCAGGCAAGCCAGACCCAGCCGACGCTGCCTTACGCCGCGACTCCGGGCAACTACGGAAACGGCGCATTCGGCCAGCCCCCGCAGCAGCCCCCGGTTGCGGGAGCCGAAACGTCTGGCGCCAATGCGCCGAAGAGGCGCGGAGCGACGATGGTCGTCGCGGCCCTGGCCATCGCGGCCCTCGTTGGCGGCGCATCCGGTGCCGGAATCACCGCATGGACCCTGAGCCAGAATCAGCAGACCTCGAGCTCAAGCGCGTCGGGGCCCCAGACCATCACGGTCAACAATGCCAACGATGCGTCTCTCGCCACCGCCGTGGCGGCCAAGGCCTCGCCCTCTGTCGTCACCATCTCCGTCAACGACGGGCAGTCGGGAGGCACCGGTTCGGGCGTCATCCTCTCGGATGACGGTTATATCCTCACGAACACCCACGTGGTCACACTCGACGGTGCAACGGGAAAACCGACAATTCAGGTCACCACGAACGACGGACGGATCTTCGCTGGAACGCTCGTCGGAACAGACCCCGTGGCCGATCTCGCCGTGATCAAGCTCGACAAGGCGAAAGATCTGACGCCGATCACCTGGGGCGACTCGACCAAGCTCAACGTCGGCGACTCCGTGGTCGCTATCGGCGCGCCGCTCGGCCTGTCGGGGACGGTGACCACGGGTATCGTCAGCGCGCTGAACCGCGCGATCACTGTCGCATCGTCCGCCGCCCCGAAGGGTGACACCGAGCAGACGCCTCCCGACCAGAACGGTGGCCCAGGCGACGGCACGCAGCAGAACCCATACGACTTCTGGAACTTCGACATTCCGGGCCAGGGAGGTTCCGAGGCTCCGAAGCAGGCTCAGGCCAACTCGAGCATCTCGCTCGCGGTCATCCAGACCGACGCCGCGATCAACCCCGGCAACTCGGGTGGTGCGTTGCTGAACGACAAGGGCGAACTCATCGGCATCAACGTGGCGATCGCCAGCGCCGGTTCCTCGAGCTCTTCGGGGCAGTCGGGTTCCATCGGTGTCGGATTCTCCATCCCCGCTGCACTCGCCCAGCGCATCTCACAGGAGATCATCAAGGACGGTGCCGGGAGCCACGGACTCCTCGGAGCCTCCGTGGGCGACGCCAGCTCAGACCAGGCGCTCGCCAGCGTTACGGCCGGAGCCCTCGTGAAAGAGGTCTCGTCGGGTGGCGCAGCGGAGAAGGCGGGCATCAAGGCCGGCGACGTGATCACAGCGTTCAACGGCATCCCCGTTGCCAGCGCGACCGATCTCACCGCGCAGGTCCGCAGTCTCGCCGCAGGCTCTGACGCCAAGCTCACGGTCTACCGTGACGGCAAGAACCAGGACATCGACGTGACGCTGGGAGAGCTCACCCAGTAGTCAACCTGCCCATCAGCGATCCCCGGGCGGCTTCGGCCGTCCGGGGATCGCTGTGTGTTTGGGGCGGCCACAAAACGATGCCCGGATGGGGCCTGCGATAGGCTCGTTCGGCCAGTGTCGGCGCGACGACATCGAATCACGCGTGCGACACGGCACCAGAACACAACGAGCGGATGCCATGACCCCGAACACCCCAGCGAGCTCTTTGCCCGGCGTTTCCTACGTCATGCCGGTGCTCAATGAGGTCACCCACGTCGAAGCGGCGATCGACAGCCTCCTGTCGCAGGATTACCGCGGCCCGTTCGATGTGATCGTCGCACTCGGACCGAGCATCGACGGAACCACGGAACTGGTCGAGCGGCTCTCGCGAGTCGACCCGCGCATCCAGGTGATCGACAACCCTACGGGGTCGACCCCCAGCGGGTTGAACGTGGCGATCAACGCCTCTCACAACCCGATCGTGGTGCGCGTCGATGCGCACTCGGTACTTCCGTCGGACTACACGCGCATCGCCGTCGAGACGATGGCCCGAACGAACGCAGCGAACGTCGGCGGCATCATGCAGGCCGAGGGCACGACGCCGTTCGAGGATGCCGTCGCCGCGGCATACGGATCGGCGATCGGCCTCGGAGGCGGGCAGCACCACCTCGGCGGCGAAGAAGGTCCGGCCGAGACCGTGTATCTCGGGGTCTTTCGCCGCGAGTGGATCAAGCGTGTGGGCCTCTTCAACGAGGAGATCCGGCGTGGACAAGACTGGGAGCTGAACCGGCGTCTGCGCGAGGCCGGGGGAGTCGTCTGGTTCACCCCCAAGCTCACCGTCACCTACCGTCCGAGGCCGTCGCTCGAGAAGCTCGCCCGGCAGTTCTTTTCGACAGGCATGTGGCGAGGCGACCTCGCGCGACGGTTCTTCAGTTCCAATGCGCTGAAATACTTCGCACCGCCCGTTGCCGTACTCAGCGTGGCGCTCGGCTTGCTGCTCGGCTGCTTCGGATACTTCGGCCTCGTCGGAAACGCCCAAGGCCCGGCACTCGTGATCTCGTGGATCTTCACCGCGCTCTTCATCTTTCCGATCCTCTACCTGCTGTTGGTCGTCGTGGCATCGATCGGCATCGCAGCGCGCCGCGGTATTCGCACGGGTGCATGGTTTCTCGTAGTCTTGCCGTGCATCCACTTCAGCTGGGGCACGGGCTTCATTCTGGGATTCCTGAAGCTCACGAGCAATATCACCGCGCACACCGGAAGGTAACCGTGTCACCGACGTCAATGCGAGGACGGCCGTCTTCGATCGCCGAGCTGCGCGCTGTTGCCCAGCCTCCCGAGGTGCGGGGTCGCCGCAACGCCGAACACTGGACCGCGTCGCTCTATCTGCGCAACATCTCTCCCTATCTGACCTGGCTCTTGCTCAAGACGTCGATCTCGGCGAACGGGGTCACTGGGCTCATGATTCTCGTCGGCTGGTCGGCGGCGGCGGCACTCCTGATCCCGGGAATCGGCGGCGCCTTCCTCGCCCTCGTGCTCGGCCAGCTGCAGATGCTCGTCGACTGCTGCGATGGCGAGGTCGCTCGGTGGCGCGGAACCTCGTCTCCTGCCGGGGTCTTCCTCGACAAGGTCGGTCACTACACGACCGAATCGCTGATCCCGATCGCTCTCGGCATCCGGGCGGCCGGTTTTCCGTTCGACGCGCCGGACGATTATCTCTGGACGACTCTCGGCTTCGCCCTCGCACTGGTGATCGTTCTGAACAAGGCTCTCAACGACATGGTGCATGTGGCGAGGGCCAACGCCGGACTGAGCAAGCTCGCCGACAAGCAGGGCGAATCCGAGCCCTCGCAGCGTCTGGTGGCCCGACTGCGTAGGCTGGCCCGGTTCGTGCCCTTCCACCGGCTCTACCACTCGGTCGAACTCACCATGCTGGCGTTCGCATTCGCCGCGCTCGGCATCGTGATCGGTGGACCTCTCGCCGGCCGTATCCTTCTCGGTGCTCTTCTGCCCCTCGCGGTGCTGGCCCTCATCGGGCACTTCGTCGCGATCATGGCCTCGAAGCGGGTGCGCTCATAGTCGACGTTCGACCGCCCACTGTGGGGGTCGTTGTGCTGACCCAGGGCACGCGGCCCGACGATCTGCGGCGCGGTCTCGAGTCGATTCTCGCCCAGACCGGGGTGACGCTCGACGTCGTGTGCGTCGGCAACGGATGGGTGCCGACCGAACTTCCCGAGGGTGTCGGCTCGCTCGCGCTGTCAGAGAACCTGGGCATTCCTGCGGGGCGCAACGCGGGTGTGAGCGCTGTCTCGGGTGAGTTCATCTTCTTTCTCGACGATGACGCGAGCATTCCGTCGCCCACATTTCTCATCGACGCGATCGGTCTCATCGGCGCAGACCCGAGCATCGGTCTCCTGCAGCCTCGGGTCGTCGACCCGCTGGGACTGACGAATCCCCGCCGCTGGACCCCGCGCATCCGCAAGGGCGACCCTCGGGCGTCGTCGCCGGTCTTCTCCGTATGGGAGGGCGCGGTGCTGCTGCCGCGATCCGTCTTCGATGCCACCGGCGGGTGGGCGGCACCGTTCTTCTACGCGCACGAGGGTATCGAGCTCGCGTGGCGTGTCTGGAATCAGGGCCTCGTCACCTGGTACGCCGGAGATCTCGTGGCGAATCATCCTGCCATCGAACCGACCCGGCACTCGTACTACTACCGCCTCAATGCCCGAAACCGGGTCTGGTTGGCCAAACGCAACCTGCCCGCGATTCTCGTTCCGTTCTACGTCGGCGCATGGACGGGCATCCAGATTCTTCGCTGGGCTCGACGCCCGGCGGCCCTTCGCGCCTGGTTCGGCGGTTGGATGGCAGGCTGGCGCGAAAACGCCGGCGAACGACGGCCGATGCGCTGGCGCACGGTGTTGCGGATGACGATGGCCGGCAGGCCGCCGATCGTCTAGTCGCCGTCTTCCACGGCTGCATCCGGATGCCTCGAGCACGTTCATCACGATTGGCTACCGGTAACGCCCCCTGGTCGGGGGCCCTATCAGACGCTGAGTACCCTTGAAACGTGGGAATTCTTCGCGACGCCAAGCTCGGACTCAAGGTAGGCGTCGATCTGCTGAAGTCGCGGCGCACACGGGGGCAACTCGCTCAGAAGCTCGCTCGGCGCCCACCGTTCACCCCTGGTGCTTTCGAAATCGGGCTGTACTTCGCCGACGGCGATGTCAACCTCTATCAGCTTCGCCAGTGGTACGAGCCGCTGGTCGAGCTGTCGAAGACCTGGCCGGTCGTCATCCTCAGCCGCAGTCCCTCGGCCATGAATGCCCTGCTCGAGGAGTCGCCGCTTCCCGTGGCTTATGTGCGCAAGGTCGTCGATCTCGAACGATTGATCGAAGAACAGCCGCTCAAGATCGTGTTCTACGTGAATCAGAACGCTAGAAACTTTCAGATGATGCGCTACGGGCGCCGCTGGCACGTTTTCATCAACCACGGTGAGAGCGACAAGATGTACATGACCACCAACCAGTTCAAGGCGTACGACTACAGCCTGGTCGCCGGCGAGGCCGCAGCCGCCCGACTGAATCGGGTTCTGTGGGACTACGACTTCGACAAGCGGGCGATCCGCATCGGCCGCCCCCAAGCCGATCACTACTCGGGGCCGGTGCCGTATCCACCCGACGAGCGACGAGTGGTTCTTTATGCGCCGACCTGGGAAGGCGACCGGCCGTCGGCCGCCTACGGGTCGATCGCGACACATGGAGTCAGCCTTGTGACTCAGTTGCTGGCAACCGGAGAGCACCGGGTGATCTACCGGCCGCATCCTCGCAGCGGTGTTGTCGATTCGAGCTATGCGGCCGCCAATCAGCAGATCATCAAGCTCATAGCCCAGGCCAACGCTGCCGATCCTCGGGCCCAGCACGTCTACGACGACGGTCCTCGGCTCGGGTGGCAACTCGCCGCTGCCGACATGGCTATCGTCGACATCTCTGCCATGGTGTACGACCGGCTGGCGAGCGGCAAGCCGCTCTTCGTCACACGACCGGTGAACGCGCTTGCCGAGATCGATTCGAGCGGCTACCTCTTCGAAGCCGAGTGGCTCGACGCCGACGAGGCCGCCGACATCGTCTCTCGAATCGACGCGCTCGAGCACGATCCCGAGGCGGAGGCTCGCCTGGCGCACTGGGTCGAGCGATATTTCGGTGACACGACCCCCGGCGCGACAACTCGCAGGTTTCACGAGGCCATCGACGGTCTGATGAACGAGTGGCAGAGAAACGCGGCGCTACACGCTGATGACGGGCCCATCGATGAGCACGAACCTGTCGTCGAGGAATAGAACTGACGAGGCCCTAGGCCAGTAGTCGAGCGACGGGAGTCAGCGCTCGACGCGGGCGAGACGCATGCGCACCAGAACGACCGCCACACCAATAACAACCAGAACGACGGCTGCGGCGACGAGCATAGGAACGAATGCAACTCCGGTGTCGGCCAGTGTTGTGCTGACCGGAGTGATCTCCGTGAATCGTGCGAACAATGCTCTCACCTCGCCTTTATGTGTGTAACAAATGTGTAACTTAGTCAACCCTAGCAGTTGACTCTCAGCAATTCACCACGTTTATGTGCGAGTCGCTAAAACGACGCACAATAGAGATCATGATCGACATCACTGATTCTGGTCGAGAGTACGAGCTCAGTATCGATGGAGAAGTAGTCGGGCGCTGTTTTTATCGTGATGCCGGCCGGCGTCGGGTGTTCATTCATACCGAGGTCGACGCGGGGCACGCGGGCCAGGGCCTGGCGACCAAACTCATCGAGTACGCCCTCCGCGACTGCCGTGCCCAGGGGATGCGCATCGTGGCTCGCTGCCCGATGGTGTCGGCCTACCTCGGCAAGCACAACGACTTCGCCGACCTGGTCGACACTCCCGCGGGAGTGGACGCGCCCGGGGATTCGAACGGCGATTCACCCGATCGGCGCTGAAGCCCGTTCGCCTCAGATTCGCGCTTCCGGCCACTCCGAGCCCGGAGCATCCGGTGCCAGAACATCGGGTGCGGGCGTCTTTCGAGACCGGGTGAGCATTCGTGGCTTGCGTCGATCCTTGCCCGTCACCTCTTTCTGCCGAGAAGCTTTCTTCTCTCGCAGAACCACCACTTTCGGCTCGAGGCTTGCGGGGAAGAACGGCGGGGGAGGCCCGAACGCGTAGCGAGCGCTGTGCACGACCTTGCGCCCCAGAATGTGATTGCCCGTTCCACCGATCACGGCGCCGACGCCAAAGGGCACGAGGCGACCCACGGCTCCTGCTCCCGTGCGCGCGGCGAGGTGCTTGAGAAATGTCGTCTTCAGCCGGTCGGCGATCGGTCCAACAGCGAATTGGGGGAGGCTGCGTGTCACCAACGTGCCCCAGTACTGGTTTCGCGGTGCTCCGGTTCCCGTCACCTGGCCGGCCAGCTGCCTCACGAGGTCGGCGCCCGCGGTGCCCATCATCATCGACATCACGAGCGTGCGCGCACGGTCGGGGTCGTCGACGGCGATGCCGTGCACCTCTGTGATGGACTGGGCGAACAGAGCGCTCGCCTCGAGGAATCCCGCCGTCTCGACGCTGGTGAGAGCGAGCGAGACACCGACGCCGATGCCCGGAATCACCGCGCTTGCTCCAACTGCGGCGCCGCCTGCTGTGACGGCGGCAAGATAGCGCGTCTCGAGGATCTTGATGATCTGCTCGGTCGACGCGTTCGGGTGCATCTTGCGGATCGATCGGATGTGCGCGATCACCACCGGGCGGTGCACACTCAGAAGGCCGTCGATGCCCTTCGTGAACTGGGGGTGCAGGTCGGGGTCGTAGACCGTGGGCCCGGGCTGGGCCTGGCCAATCTGTTTCTGCTTTTTCGCCACTGAGAGTCCTTCGTTCGGTCGGTGGGGTGAACATCCTACGTTTCGAATCCGAGAGGCGTAGCGTCGACACATGGATAACCGACCCACACATGCCCAGATTCCCGCCCCAGGCCAAGAGTCGGTGTGGGACTACCCGCGCCCCCCTCGCGTCGAGAAATCGGCCGAACGCATCCAGATCACCCTCGGCGGTGTCGTGATCGCCGACACAACCGACGCGCGCCGGGTTCTCGAGACCAGCCATCCGCCGGTCTACTACCTGCCTCGCACCGATTTTGCCGACGGGGTGGTCAGCCCCGCGTCGGGCAGCTCGTTCTGCGAGTTCAAGGGATCGGCGAAATACGTCACGCTTCGGGGCGGCAACGGCATCGTCGCGCAGGGGGCGGGCTGGTTCTATCCCACACCGACGCCGGGGTTCGAGGAGCTTCGAGACAGGATCGCCGTGTATCCGTCGGCCATGGATGCCTGCACCGTCGATGGCGAAACGGTTACGCCCCAGGAGGGTGACTTCTACGGCGGCTGGATCACGTCGAGGGTGGTCGGGCCGTTCAAGGGCGCGCCGGGAACGCTCGGCTGGTAACGCCGAGCCCTATTCGGCCGTGACGAAGTCGATGAGCTGCTCGACGCGGCCGAGCAGCTGCGGCTCGAGGTCGGTGTAGGTCGACACCCGTGACAGGATGCGCTGCCACGCGTGCGCGATGTCGGCCTGCTCGGCGTGCGGCCATCCGAATGCCTCGCAGATGCCGTGCTTCCACTCGATGGAGCGAGGAATGACCGGCCACTCGGTGAGGCCGAGCCGGGAGGGCTTGACTGACTGCCATACGTCGACGTAGGGGTGGCCCACGACGATGACGTTCGCGCCGTGAGGGCCGCGCGCCACCTTCTCGGCGATGCGGCTCTCCTTCGAGTTCGGAACCAGGTGGTCGACCAGCACTCCGACGCGTCGCCCTGGGCCGGGCCGGAACTCGGCGAGAATCTCTTCGAGGTTGTCGACCCCCTCGAGGTATTCGACCACCACGCCCTCGGCGCGCAGATCGGATCCCCATACCTTCTCGACGAGTTCTGCATCGTGGCGGCCCTCGACGAAGATGCGGCTAGCGCGCGCGACGCGGGCTCGTTCCTGTGGCGCGGCGATCGAACCGGATGCCGTGCGCCCGAGTCCGGTCTGCTTGGTTCGGGGAGCACGCACGGCGACGGGGGTTCCTTCGAGCAGGAAGCCCGGTCCGAGGGGGAACATCCGGCGGCGGCCCTTGCGATCCTCCAGCTCGACCATCCGCCCTTCGACCCGCACGACCGAGCCGCAGAAGTCACTGGCGACGTCTTCGAGAACGAGATCTGTCACGGCCTCTACGACCGGGAGATCGATCTTGGCGGGGCGCCTGGAGAAGTCGGCCAATACGTCGGAGCCATAGCGATCGTCGGTGTTCATCTGCTCGACGCTAGCAACTCATGACGAGGGCACCCGAGAGGCTCGCTGGGCGGCCCTTATGCGTCGTCAGAGCCACCGGGGCGCGTCGGCTCCGAGCCGGGCCGGGCATAGAATCCCGAACGGAATGGTTGCACACGCGCAACCTCCATTCGAAAGGCACCACCCGGCCTATGGCCCCCTCGACGAACTCACCCGAACCCTCCGACAACCAGAACGAACGAGACCGCCGCCAGCGCGCGCGGCTCGCCCGCACCCCGAGTGAACGGGCGATCGTCTTCACGCTGGCGCTCACTGGCCTGACAGCCGCGGTGATGCAGACCCTGGTCACCCCCATCACCCCCGAGCTGCCGACTCTGCTCGGCACGTCGAGCTCCAACGCCACCTGGGTGCTCACGGCCACACTGCTGGCAGCGGCTATCACGACCCCGATCTCCGGTCGACTGGGAGACATGTTCGGCAAGCGTCGCATCACGCTGCTGCTTCTCGCCATCACGATCGTCGGCTCGGTCGTCTGCGCGCTCGCGCAAGACGTGACGGTGCTCATCGCCGGTCGGGCGCTTCAGGGTGTAGGACTCGGTGTGATCGCACTCGGCATCAGCATTCTGCGAGACGTGCTGCACCCCAAGCGGCTCGGCGCCGCCGTCGCACTGGTCAGCTCTACCCTCGGAATCGGAGGAGCGCTCGGTCTGCCGGTGGCCGCCTTCGTCGCCGACACGTTCGACTGGCACGTGTTGTTCTGGATGGCCACCGCGCTGTCTGCTCTCGCCTTCGTGCTCGTGCTCTGGATCATCCCCGTCTCCACCCTCCGCACCGGCGGCTCGTTCGATTTCATCGGCGCGATCGGTTTCGGAATCGGGCTCGTGGCAATTCTGCTCGCGGTCTCGAAGGGCAACGAGTGGGGCTGGGCAACGCCGGGTACTATCGGCCTGTTTGTCGGGGGAGCCACCGTGCTCGTCGTGTGGGGCGTCTACGAGCTCCGCGCATCCAACCCGCTGATCGATCTGCGAGTTGCCGCGCGACGGCCGGTGCTTCTGACGAACTTGGCGTCGATCACCGTCGGGTTCGCCTACTTCGCCAGCGTGGCTGTGCTGCCTCAGCTGCTGGAGGCCCCCACCGACACGGGCGTCGGTCTCGGCCAGACGCTGTTCATCGCCAGCCTCTGCCTGATGCCCAGCGGAATCGTGATGTTCTTTCTCTCCCCGATCGCAGCGCGTCTGTCGGCGAGCAGGGGGCCGCGAACGTCTCTTGTGCTGGGATCGTCGATCATCGCGGTGGGCTACGTCGTTGCCGTCGGCCTGATGACGGAGGTCTGGCACGCCGTGCTCGTTGCGACCGCGGTGGGATTCGGCGTCGGCTTCGCATACGCCGCCATGCCGACGCTCATCATGCACGCGGTGCCCGCGTCGGAGACGGCGGCGGCGAACGGATTCAACTCCGTGATGCGCACGCTGGGGTCGACGATCGCTGCCGCGGTCATCGGAGTGATTCTCTCGTCGCACGTCGATATCGTGGGTGAGCGCGCCATTCCCACGGCCGCGGCGTTCCAGTGGTCGTTCGGACTCGCCGCTGCCGTCGCCCTCGTCGGCGCTGTGCTCGCGCTCTTCCTGCCCCGTCGCGAGACGGTTTATCAGACGGCGAGCATTCCCGTGGTCTCACCGGGCAAGGCCTGATCATTCGCTGCGCGCGGCGTTTGCCAACCAGTCGTTGAGGGCAGCCGTCAACTCTCCGTCGACCGGCAGCGGACGACCGTCGAGCGTGTGCACGGCGACCGCCTGTCGCACGCTCGACACCAGCCAGACGGCGTCGGCGTCGGCGAGATCGTCGGCCCGGATCGGTGCGAACCGTGCCGTGAACCCTCTCGACTCGAAGAACCCGAATGCCGTGGACTGGGTCGTGCCCGCGAGGATTCCGCTGTCGGCGGAGGGGCTCTCCACAATGTCACCGCGTCTCACGAGCAAGCTCGACGTGGGCCCCTCGAGGGCGAGGCCGTCGGTCGACGTGAAGATCACGTCGTCGGCGCCGCGTCGGGATGCCTCGCGCAGCGCAGCCGAGTTCGTCGCGTACGACAGATGCTTGGCTCCCAGTAGCAGCCAGGGGGCGCCCTCGGCCGCGTCGCTGGCGTAGCCGCGGTCGAGGGTGACGGCCGAGACGCCTGTGCGACGGATATCGGTGAAGTCGCGAGCGGGCCTGGCCAGCAGCCAGGCGGTGGGCGTGCCGTCGCCACCCTCGACGCCTCGAGTCAGAGCGAGCGTGACGGCCAGGCGCTCGACCGGATCGTGGGCATCGATCGAGCGGAGCAGCGCCTCGGTCCAGAGGGCGCGATCGATAAGGGGTAGGTCGAGCGCCCTCGCCGATGCCTCGAGACGATCGAAGCGGGCGTCGAGCGGAGGCATCCGGCCATCGATGACGCTGACGCTCTCGAAGATTCCGTCTCCCCGGGTCGCGCCCCAGTCGGTCACGGCCAGCTGCGGCTCCCGGGGATCGACCCGTCTGATGCCCGACGGTTCGAGGAGAAGAACAACGGGCGAGCCGGTCACGACATATCCCTGCCGACGATGTGCAGCTCGACATCACGCAGCTCGCCGGAGTCTGTGACCGCGGTGAGATAGGTGCAGTGCGGGGCCACGACGTCGTCGAGGGTCGCCTCGTCGACCCAGTCGCCCGCGTGCGGCATGAGGTCGGCGTCGTCGATCGCCTGCCACACGGCGCGGGGGAGAGCCTTCGCCCGTCTGGGCACGTGCGTGTCGGCGATCATGACGATGGGAGTGATCATCCGTTCAGTCTGACAGTGCGGGTGGGATTGAATAAGGGGGTGACTCATCCCCATCGCGACCTCATCGCGGCCCTTCGTTCCGATCTGACCGCCGCGGGGTTTACCGTCTCCGCCCTGTCCGGGCTCTGGGGCCCCGATGCCGACGCCGCACTGCACCGCAATCAGCGCGTACCCGCTCTTCGTGCGCTCGCCCGCCTGCGCAGCACCCTTGGACGCTCGACCGCGACGGCAACGCTCGCCGAACTGTTCGTCCTCGGGCTACCGGTCGCGCCCGCCCAGCTCGCCGAGGCGCTGCCGAGCCTCGGTCTCCAGGGCGCGGCCGAACTCCGTCTGATCTCGTCCGTCGACGAGCACGACGAGAGCGTGCGGCCCGTTGCCGACCTGCGCCCCTACAGCTTCATCGATCAGCTCGGCGTAGGCAGCTGGTGGATCGTGTCCGACCTGGGCGAGCTCTCGCTCGGACATGCGGTCGGCGAGGATCACGTGCTCGGCGTCGGAGGCGCATCCCTCACGCTGAGCGGACTCATGATCCAGCGGCCCGTCGACACTGCTCTCGACCTGGGCACCGGATGCGGCATCCAGGCGATGCACGCCGCCCGACACGCGCGCCGCGTCGTCGCGACCGACATCTCCGCCCGCGCCCTCGACATCGCCGCGCTGAACGCGGAGCTGAACGGGTTCGAGAACATCGAGTTCCGACTCGGCAGCCTCTTCGAGCCCGTCGCCGACGAGACGTTCGACCAGATCGTCTCGAACCCGCCCTTCGTGATCACGCCCCGGGCCGAGGGAGTGCCGAGCTACGAGTACCGCGACGGCGGCATGGTCGGCGACGCCCTCGTGCGGCACGTCGTGCGCCACGCGGGGGAGTATCTCGCACCCGGTGGAATAGCCCAGTTCCTCGGCAACTGGGAGTACACGCACGTGGAGGCCGGACTCGACCGGGTGCGGGTGTGGCTCGACGAGACGACCGATCCGATCGTCGACGCCTGGGTCATCGAGCGCGACGTGCAGCACATCGACGAATACGCGGAGACGTGGATCAGAGATGGAGGCACTACGCCCGCGTCGCCCCAGTTCGATCGGCTCTACGGGGCATGGCTCAACGATTTCGAGCACCGCGGGGTCGAACGGGTCGGCTTCGGCTACGTCCTGCTGAGGCGACCGGATGCGGCGGCGCCGGCGACGCCGTCGCCGCTTCGCCGTCTCGAGCAGGTGCACGGACCGCTCGGAGGCTCAGGCTCCGGCCTCGGTGAGCATCTGAACGACTGCCTCGCCGGCCACGACTGGCAGGCGAGCCGAAGCGATGCCGAACTCGCCTCATCGACGCTCGTCGTCGCATCCGATGTGACCGTGGAACGGCATTACTGGCCGGGTGATGACGATCCCACGGCCATGATCTTGAGACAGGGCGGAGGGTTCGGTCGTCAGAACCCCGTCGACACGGGGCTTGCGGCACTCGTTGGGGCCTGCGACGGAGAACTCACGGTCGGAGCGATCTGCGCGGCTCTCGCCCAGCTGCTCTCGGTCGATGAACGGGCTCTCGAGGCTGAGCTGCTGCCGCACGTGCGCTCACTCATCGACGACGCGATGCTGCTTCCTACTGCCGCGAGCTGACGCTCGCCGATGCCTCCCAGGGATGGCGGGACTCGACCCTGGCGGAGGCGATCACGCCGAAGAGCAGGAGCACCAGCACAGACGCCGCCACAACGACGAGGGGCGCCGACCATCCGCCGGTCACCTCGTGCACGGCGCCGACGATCGAAGGCCCCGTCGCCGCAAGCAGATAGCCGCCGCCCTGCACCAAGGCGGACATGCCCCGTGCCTGGTCGTTGCTCGCCGACATGCGCACGATGATGATGAAGACGATTGTGATGCCGCCGCCCTGTGCGGCTCCGCCGAGGACCGACCACAGGGGCCAGAGTTGGGGCGCGAGCAGCAGCCCCACCGGCATCGCCAACCAGAGAACGCCGACGAGTGCGACCACAGAGCCGGGACGCCACCGGTTGGCGAGTACAGGCACCCCCAATGCGCCCACGACAGCGAGAATCTGGAACACCGATGAGCTGGCCCCCGCGGACTTGGCATCGAGACCCTGCACCTCGTGCAGAATCGTCGGCAGCCACGTGGTGATGCCGTAATAGGAGAAGGCCTGACCGCCAAAAGCGAGCATCAGCAGCCATGCGGTGAGACTCCTGTACGAGGCGGAGTGAAGCGGCGCGGCCTCGGAGCTGTTTGGCGCAACCTCGCGGTCGCCGAGGATCGATCGGCGCCAGCCAGCGGCCTGACCCCAGACGAGTATGGCCGCTACGACGAGCACCGCCCACGCGGTGATCGCAGCGCGCCAACCGAGCCAATCGGCCAAGGGCGCGGTGCCGAGCGAGGTGAGCATGGCGCCCACATTGAGTGCGGCCGTGTAGACACCGGTCACGATACCGACCCTCGGGGCGGGGAAATCGCGTCGCACCAGGACAGGAACAACGACGTTGCCGACCGTGATGGCGATGCCGATCACCAGAGTTCCGATCACGGCGACGGCGAATCCTCCCTGAGCCCGGATCAGTGTGCCGATGAGGATTCCGGTCAACGAGATGAGAACGGCGCGCTCAGGACCAGCGCGGGCGATCAGAGCCGCTGCCAGGGGAGTGGCGAGGGCGAAGCAAAGAACGGGGAGGCTTGTGAGCAGTCCGGCGGTCGCTGCCGACAGACCGAGCTCGTCGCGGATCTGACCGATCACCGGAGCTATCGCGACGATGGGGCCGCGCAGATTGAGGGCGAAGAGGATGACCGCCACAAGCAAGAACCATGGCATCGCGCGAGCAAGGGATCCGTTGTCGCGCGTTCTCATCACTCCCTATTTTAAGGGGTTCGGCTTGGGAGCTGCCGCGACCGGGTAGTCGGCTGCGTACCGAGCGAGGACGTCGGCCACCGGCGCATCCAGAACCAGCGAACCCTTGTCGAGGTAGAGCCCGCGGGTGCAGAAACGCCTGAGGTCTTTCTCATTGTGCGAGACGAAGAACAGAGTGCGTCCGCCGGCGAGAAGTTCTTCGATGCGCCGATAGCACTTCTCGCGGAATGCCTTGTCGCCGACAGCGAGCACCTCATCGACGAGAATGATCGGCTCCTCGAGTTGAGAGATCACAGAGAAGGCGATACGTACCTTCATTCCGCTGGAGAGATGCTTGTAGGGAGTGTCGAGAAAGTCACCGATCTCGGCGAAGTCGATGATGCGGGCGAACCGCTCGTCGATCTGAGCCTTGGTCATGCCGTGCAGACCCGCGGTGAGATAGACGTTGTCGCGAACCGAGAGATCGTCGACGAACCCGCCGGTGATCTCGATGAGCGGGGCCACCCCTTCGCTCACTCGCACTGTTCCCTCGTCAGGAAGAACGACCTCGGCGACGAGTTTGAGGAGTGTGGATTTGCCCTGGCCGTTGCGACCGATCACGCCGATGGCCTCGCCCTGTTGCACGGTGAAGCTCACGTTGCGCAGCGCCCAGAACTCGTCAGGCCGCGAACGACGCAGCCTGCCGGCGAAAAGATCTTTGAAATTGCGGCGCGATCGACGGTTTCGTTTGAACCGGATGCCTGCGTCGGTGACGGTGATGACGGGCGACTCGTGCATCAGATCTCTTTCAATACGGCGCGTTCGGTGCGCCGGAATACGAGAATTCCCACGAGCAGCACGAGAAAGGACATCGCCGCGCTCACAACGACGAGGTACCAGTCGAGCTGCTCGGGAAAAAAGGCCGAACGGTAGAGCGAGAAGATGCCGCTGAGTGGATTGAAGGCAGCGAGGAGATGCAATTGAGCGGGCAGGTCAGTGGTGCTGTAGATGATGGGCGACGCATAGAACAGAGCGCGCAGAGCGAGTTTGACGGCTCGCTCGAGGTCACGGAAGAACACGACGAGCGGCGCGACGATCAGACCGACACCGACAGTGAGTATTGCCTGAATGAGGATGGCGACAGGAAAGAGGAGGACCTCGATGTGCACAGTCGCACCGGCGAAGATGGCGAACACGGCCAGCACCGGCAGGCTGGCGAGAAACTCGATGCCCTTCGAGAGCACAAGTCTGTTGACCCAGATGGTTCGTGGGATCTTGGTCGAGCGGATGAGCTTCGCCTCGCGAAGGAACGCACGCGTCGAGTCTGCGGTTGTGCCGTTGAACCACATCCAGGGCAGAAGCGCGGCGAGGAGGAAGACGATATAGGGGTCTTCGCCCACGGACTTCTGGAAGACCTGCGTGAAGACGAACCAGTAGATCAGCGCCATGACGAGCGGATCGAGGATCGACCAGACATAGCCCAATGCCGACGTGGAGTACCGAACGCGCAGGTCTCGTCTCGTCAGGAGCCAGAGCGCGTTGCGATATCGCGCGAACGGGGTGCGCTGATTCGGCCGCACCTCGCTGAGCGTCGTCGTCACGTGCCGGTTCTCATTTCTGTCGAAGAACAACGCTCCACTCTATCCCGCACACGAAAATGCCCCCTCACGCCGACCGGTGATCGGAATGAGGGGGCACTGGATCGAGATGTCACACGAAGAGGTTGGCTCGCTCCAGGTCTTCGGCGAAGTCGACCTCGACAGCGTAGAGATCGGAGATGTCGACCGGCTCGACCAGAAGCCGGTTCTGCTCGATGGCGAGTTCGATGCCTCGCTCGAAGTAGTCCTGGTCGCCGACAGCCTTGAGCTGCCGAAGCAGCGTGGCCTTGTCTGCGGCAGAGATGTAGTTGATGCCGACAGCCTCGCCCAAGCCACCCTTGACCGTCTTCGACAGTTCTTTGATGTAGCCCTCGGCGCTGGTCGTGTACTTGACCTCTTCGTCGGACACCTTCGACGTGTTGACTGTGACGAACGACTGGTCGCGGGCGATCATCGCGGCGGCACGGTCGAGCACAGCCGGGTCGAATACGACGTCGCCATTCATCCACAGAACTCCGCCAGGGCCCGATGCCTGAAGCGCTCGCATAAGACTCTTCGAGGTGTTGGTCTGGTCGTATTGTTCGTTGTAGACGAACGAGGCCTGGGGGAAGGCTTCGATGATGTGCTCGAGTTTGTAGCCGACGACGATCGTGACCTTGGCGTTGTTGCCGAATGCGTGGTGGATGTTGTCGAACTGCTGGCCCATGATCGTGCGGCCATCGTTGAGTTCTGTGAGCGGCTTGGGAAGGGTGCGGCCGAGTCGGCTGCCCATTCCTGCAGCGAGGATGACTACCTGGGTGGTCACGATGGATCTCCTTGATGGTGCGAAAGTAGCTGAGGACAATTCTGCGCATCTGCATCGGAGACGAGAATTCAGAAACCGTTAACCCATATGAGAGGCGCTGGACACTCCGTTATGCCGCACCTCACTGTATCGTGTCCCCCGTTTAGGGTCACGTGGCTCTGACTCATCGTTTCGTGTTCGTAATACAACCGGCAGGTGTTTCTCGGAAAGTGAATCGCGGGCGAGAGCACATCAGTGTGTGTCGTTGATGAATGCGAGTGTCGGCCCCGGCTGATACCTTAAGTTCGGTGAGCTCAGAGTCAGACATTTCCGCGACCGGGGGCGAAGGCAGCGAAAAGTTGAATGAGGAGTCGAATTCCTCTGCAGCAGAATCCGCGACCGGGGCCGAAGGCGCACAGTCTCAGCCCACAAAACAAGGCACGACAGCACGAAAACCGCGAGCCGCCAGAACGTCGAAAGCTCGTTCGGCGAGCGCAGAGCAGTCCTCCACGACGGTGAGACCGTCACGCACGGCGAAGCCGCGCACCCAAGTCCGACCGGTGAAGCCTGCCGAACCAGGCGCCGACTCGATCGGCGCAACCAGCGAAGAGGACGACGTGACACCCCAGTCCCCGACCGACATGGCCGACAACGCGGTTGCCGATGACGCCGTGACCGATGGCGCTGCTGCGCAGGCGGCAGGCGCAGAGAACGACGAGGCCATCGACGCCGCTGCGGTCGATGGCAGCAAGGAGAACGGTCCAAGCGCCGACAGCGAGCATGTGGAGGCGCCTTCGGCCAAAGCCACCACTAAACCTCGCCCGGCCTCGCCTCGATCTCCGCGGGCTCGCACGACCAGCACTCCTCGAGCCTCGGCCGGCGCGGACCGCGTGCCCGCTGCGCCCCGCGCACCACGCAAACCCGCAGCGCCTCGTGCGAAGGCCGCGCCGTCGGCATCCGATGCGCCTATCGTTCTCGACCCGTCGGCTGAGCCGATCAGCAAGCCGGCGAGGAAGCCGGCACCGAAGCCCGTCAGGCTGACAGCTGCACAGAAGAAGGCAGCGGCACTGGCGGAGGCCGAGGCGGCTGAGCGCGCGGCGTTCCGTGCGCAGCAGCCCGTTGTTCTCTCCATCAGCCGACTGGTCAAGAAGTTCGGCAGCACCACCGCTGTCGACGGTATCGATTTGGAGGTTCGGCAGGGCGCGTTCTATGGAATCGTCGGGCCGAACGGCGCGGGCAAGACCACGACCCTCTCCATGGTCACGGGTCTTCTTCGACCCGACTCGGGCACGATCACGATCAACGACCTCGATGTGTGGGCGAATCCCGCGCAGGCCAAGAAGATCATCGGAGTGCTTCCCGACCGACTTCGCCTGTTCGACAGGCTCACCGGCCGACAGATGCTCTACTACGCGGGCACGCTCCGCGGCCTCGACAACAAGTCCGTGCGTGAGCGCAGCGATGACCTCGCTGCCGCCTTCGGACTTGAGGATGCCCTCGGGCGCCTTGTCGCCGACTACTCGGCGGGCATGACGAAGAAGATCGCTCTCGCCGCGGCGATGATTCATTCGCCGCGAATCCTTGTGCTCGACGAACCTTTCGAGTCCGTCGACCCGGTGTCGGCGGCCAATGTGATCGAGATTCTGCAGAAGTATGTCGAGACCGGCGGAACCGTCGTTCTGTCCAGCCACAGCATGGACATGATTCAGCGTGTGTGCGACGGCGTGGCAATCATCGTGCAGGGGCAGGTTCTGGCGCAGGGCACGGTCGATGAGGTCAGGCGCGGTGGCACATTGGAAGACCGCTTCGTGGAGCTCGCTGGCGGGCGCAAGGCAGCGGAAGGCATGGAATGGTTGCTGAATTCCTCAAACTGAAGCTGAGGCTTCTCGGCAACACGTTCAACCGCACCCCAAAGCAAAATGTCGGGGTCGTCGTGAGCGTCCTTGCTTCTCTTGCGCTTACGGTCGCCTGCACGTGGGTGCTGTCGTCGCTCGTTCCTGGCTCCGATGAGGCACGCACCACAATCGTTCTCGGTGGCTCGATCGTGGTTCTGGCATTCATTGTCGGACCGCTGGTTTCGACGGTGCCCGACCCTCTCGACCCACGCAGATTCGCTTTGTTCGGCATTCCTGCGTCGACATTGGCGCGCGGCCTTGCGGTGGCGGGCCTCGTTAGTCTGCCCGTGATTCTGACCCTTGTCTTGGCTGCGTTCACGGTTCGTGTCTGGTCGCAGAACGCGGCGACGATCCTCCTGGCCTTGCTCGCAGCCGTCATCGTCGTCGCGACGGTTGTTCTCGCATCTCGTGTCACCTCTCTCCTTGCTGCCATTGGCCTCGCCACTCGCCGGTCTCGCGAAACGGCGACGCTTCTCACCATTGTTCTCATCGTGTTGGCATCGCCGGCCGTTGTGCTCTGGGTCAGCGTCAACTGGGGCCGAGACGGATCCGGCCTTGCCGGCGCTGCGGCCGACGCTCTGAGCTGGAGTCCTCTCGGCGCTGCATGGGCTCTGCCTGCCGATGCCGCGAGGGAGGTGCCCGCTGGCGAGATCACGCTCAAACTCCTTATCGCACTTGCCTTCCTCGCTCTGCTTTGGCTTTCGTGGAGGGCGCTGGTCGCCCGGGTGCTCGTCACCGCGCAGCGCAATGCGCCTGAGCGGGAGCACGCAAATCTCGGATGGTTCGCTCGAACACCCACCACCCGCGCGGGTGCTGTCGCCGCTCGAAGCTTCACATACTGGGCGCGCGATGCCCGTTACCCGGTTCCCGTCATCGGCGTCTTTGGATTCCTGGTCGTCGTGTTCCTGGCTTTTGTCATCGCGGGTATCCCGCTCACCTACCTCGTTCTGCTCACAGTGCCGGCACTGTGCGTGACCTTGGCGTTCTCGGTGCACAACGATGTTGCTCTCGACAACTCGGCCGTCTGGCTGCATGTCTCCGCGAGCCGGGTCGGATTTGCCGATCGGCTGGGGCGCACAGCTCCCGTGCTTGCGATGGGTATTCCGCTCATTGCTGTCGGATCGGTCGCGGCGGCGTTCTTCGCCGACAGCTTCGCGACGTTGCCCGCGATCCTGGGCGTCAGCACTGTCTTGCTGCTCGCAGGTCTCGGCGTCGGAAACTTTCTGTCGTCTCTGTTCCCCTACCCGGCCGTTCGTCCGGGCGACGGGCCCTTCTCTCAGCCTCAGGTCGGCGGCGGCACCGGCTTCGTCGTGCAGATTGGCTTCGTTCTTCTCACAGCGCTGTTCGCGGCGCCGTCTGTCACCTATGCCATCTTCGGGCTCCTCGGCGACGAGTCGGCGTTCTGGCCGTCGCTCTGGTGGGGCGCGGGCGCCGGTGTGGTCGTGTTCGTCGCCGGCACCGTCGTCGGCGGCGCCATCTTCGACCGTCGCGGTCCAGACATCCTGGCCGCAGCGCTGCGCAACTGATCGTGCGCCCGGTGGGTGCGCGCATCCCACACTGTCTGGAGGGTCACGGTTGCGCTCCGTGAAATTAGACTGGGCTCATGAGTCACGTTCCTCACTTCAGTCCAACAGCCAGCATCGCCGAGCCCGGCGGGCCCCGCGAGGGCGGCGGCACATCGACTCTCGACCGTGAGCTCGAAGAGCTGCTCGAGCAAGAAGCCATCGAACCGGGCGATCACGAGCGCTTCTCGCACTACGTCAAGAAAGAGCAGATTCTTGAGTCGGCGATGACCGGCAAGCCCGTCAAGGCTCTCTGCGGCAAGAAGTGGCTGCCGGGCCGCGACCCCGAGAAGTTTCCCGTGTGCCCCGACTGCAAGCGCATCTACGAGGGACTGAAGCCGGAGTAGCCGCCCACCTCGGTCAGACGTACAGCGTCGGGATCACCGGCTCGCCGCGGCCCAGACGGAACGCCTGGTCTGGGAGCTCGGCGATCGCGTCTGCCCTGTGCGCGCGTGCGCGCTCGACACCCTCGGGGCCGGTGAAGCTCTGATCCACGACGCCGTTGTCGACCAGAGTGACGAGCAGCTCGCGATCGGATGCCTCGGGCCGTGTGGCCTCTCCGACGTGGATCGTCTCCGCCGTCGAGCGCCCGGACGAGTTGATTCGGCGGACCGGGTTCTTGCGGCCCCCGACCGTGGCCTTTTCTGCGGACTTCTTGGCCACGGAGACCCATTCGCCCGCGGCGTCGGTGTGCGCGACGAGCTTGTAGACCATGCCGGCCGCGGGGGAGCCCGACCCGGTCACGACCGAGGTGCCGACCCCGTAGGAGTCGACCGGCGAGGCCGACAATGCTGCGATCGTGTACTCGTCGAGGTCGTTCGTGACGGTGATCTTGGTGTTGTGGTTGCCGAGGGAATCGAGCTGCTCACGAACGGCTTTCACGAGCGAGGGGAGGTCTCCGGAGTCGAGGCGGACCGCCCCGAGTTGATCTCCGGCGACCTTGACGGCGAGCTCGACGCCGCGGTGCACGTCGAACGTGTCGACGAGGAGGGTGGTCGATGGACCGAGCGCGTCGACCTGCGCCTGGAAGGCGGCCTCCTCGCTGTCGTGCAGGAGAGTGAACGCGTGGGCAGCGGTGCCCATCGTCGGGATGCCCCAGCTGCGCCCGGCCTCAAGGTTCGACGTAGCGCCGAAGCCGGCGATGTATGCGGCGCGCGCGGCGGCGACGGCCGATCTCTCTCCCGTGCGTCGCGATCCCATCTCGGCCAGGGGACGGCCTGCCGCGGCCGACACCATGCGCGACGCAGCACTCGCGACGGAGGAGTCGTAGTTCAGCACGCTCAGAATCAGGGTCTCGAGGATCACTCCCTCGGCGAATGTGGAATCGACAACGAGGATGGGGGAGTTCGGGAAGTAGACCTCGCCCTCGCGGTATCCCGAGATGGTGCCCCGAAAACGGTAGTCGGCGAGCCAATCGAGTGCCGCGGTGCGCACCACGCCCTGCTCTGCGAGCCAGGTGAGTTCGGCATCGCCGAAACGGAAGGCCTCGATGAGCTCGAGGAGGCGCCCTGTTCCCGCCACGATGCCGTAGCGCCGCCCCTGGGGCAATCGGCGGGCGAAGGCCTCGAAGACGCATTCGCGCTCATGAGTGCCGGCTTGAATCGCCGCATCGAGCATCGTGAGTTCGTAACGGTCGGTGAGAAGCGAGGATGCGGCGGTCACCGGGCAAGCATATCCGCGGGTCGTGCGCGCAGTAGTCTTGATGGGTGAGTGATGCGCCGATCGGAGTCTTCGATTCCGGTGTCGGCGGATTATCTGTGGCCCGGTCCATCCGCGACCAGCTGCCCCGGGAATCCATCACATACATAGGCGACACCGCTCGATCTCCTTACGGGCCGCGCCCGCTCGCTGAAGTCAGGGAGTTCGCCCTCGAGGCTCTCGACACCTTGGTTGCGCAGGGCGTGAAGATGCTTGTCATCGCCTGCAACACCGCCTCCGCGGCCATGCTGCGTGATGCTCGCGAGAGGTACTCCGTTCCCGTCGTCGAAGTGATCCAGCCTGCGGTTCGCGCCGCGGTATCGTCGACCAGAAATCTCAAGGTGGGCGTGATCGGCACCGAGGGAACGATTCGCTCCAGGGCGTACAACGATGCGTTCGCCGCGGCTCCACATCTCGAACTCTTCACTCAGGCGTGCCCTCGTTTCGTTGAATTCGTCGAAGCGGGTGATACGACGAGCCGTGAACTCTTTTCCGTGGCGGAGGACTATCTTGCCCCGCTTCGCGAGCACGACATCGACACGCTCGTGCTCGGTTGCACGCACTACCCCTTTCTGAAGGGCGCCATCTCCTACGTGATGGGAGACGGCGTGCGTCTCGTCTCGAGTGACACCGAGACGGCGAACGATGTGTTCCGTGAGCTCGTGAGCCGCGGAATCGAACGCACGTCGTCGGCACCGCCCGTGCACCGGTACGAGGCAACGGGCGCGAGCGCCGACGAGTTCATGCGCCTTGCAGATCTGATGCTCGGACGACAGGTCGAAGCGGTCGAATTCGTCGAGACCGGCGTCATTACAATTCCCCCCATCCACTGATTCACTCCTGGAGACACCATGTCGAACGATTTCCGCAAAGACGGACGCACCGCCAATCAGCTGCGCCCCATCACCATCGAGCGTGGATGGAGCGACCAGGCCGAGGGCTCGGCACTGATCTCGTTCGGCAAGACGCGCGTGCTCTGCACCGCGTCGTTCACCAACGGCGTTCCCCGGTGGAAGCAGGGCAAGGGCCAGGGATGGGTCACGGCCGAATACTCCATGCTGCCTCGCTCGACGAACGACCGCATGGACCGTGAAGCGGTCAAGGGCAAGATCGGTGGTCGCACGCACGAGATCTCCCGCCTGATCGGCCGAAGCCTTCGTGCTGTCGTTGACATGAAGGCTCTCGGCGAGAACACGATCGTGATCGACTGCGACGTATTGCAGGCAGACGGCGGCACGCGCACGGCGGCCATCACCGGCGCGTATGTCGCACTGGTCGATGCGATCGAATGGGCCCGCACCAAGAAGTTCATCGGGCAGAAGTCGCAGCCACTCATCGACAGCCTGTCGGCCGTGTCGGTGGGCATCATCGACGGTGTTCCCATGCTTGATCTCGCATACGTCGAGGACGTGCGCGCGGAAACCGACATGAACGTGGTCGTCACAGGCCGCGGGCTCTTCGTCGAGGTGCAAGGCACGGCCGAGGGCGCCCCCTTCGATCGCGCGGAGCTCGATGCCCTGCTCGATCTCGCGCTGGCGGGCACGGCCGAGTTAGCCGAGATTCAGGCGACGGCTCTCGGGTCGGGCGAATGAGCATCCGGGTCGTTCTGGCGACGCACAACGCGCACAAGGTCGAGGAATTCCAGAAGATTCTGGCCGCCGAGATCCCTGAGCTCGAGATCGTGGCCTACGACGGACCCGAACCGATCGAAGACGGCGTCTCGTTCGCCGACAACGCTCTGATCAAGGCTCGTGCCGCTGCGGCGCACACCGGGCTCCCCGCCCTCGCCGATGACTCGGGCATATGCGTCGACGTTCTCGGTGGTGCGCCCGGTATTTTCTCCGCGCGATGGGCGGGACACGGCCGAGGGGCGACCGCGAATCTCGAGCTCCTGCTCGATCAGCTGGCAGACATCAAAGACCCGCACCGCACCGGTTGGTATGCCTGCACGATCGCCGTCGTTGTGCCCGGGCAGCAGGGCCAGGCCGCCAGTGATCATTTCGCCGTGGGCGAATGGCCGGGGCGAATCGTGGATGCGCCGCGCGGCGAGAACGGATTCGGTTACGATCCGATCTTCGTTCCCGACGGCGGAGATGCCTCTGCGGCCGAACTCACGCCGGAGCAGAAGAACGCTGACAGCCACCGCAGTCGGGCGTTCCGCGAGCTCGTTCCCGTGTTGAGAATGAGCGTCATTCCTAACTAGCGCAGTCGTTAGGCGTAGTCCCGGAGCGTGCCTACGCTGGAGTGACAATGGCACGCACTGAACAGCATTCCCACGGCTCCCACGATCACGCTTCGGCCACCACGAACCGCGCCCGACTCGGCTGGGCAATCGCTATCGTCGCGACCGTCCTGATCGTCGAGGTTGTCGGCGCCCTGGCTACCGGCTCCCTCGCGCTCCTCGCCGACGCGGGGCACATGGCATCCGATCTCATCGGGCTCACCGTGGCGCTCGTCGCGACGATCATCGCGGCTCGCCCGGCGACAGACAGGCACAGCTTCGGCTTTCAGCGCGTGGAGGTCTTTGCCGCGTTGTTCAACGGGATACTGCTGATCGGGGTGGCGACGTTCGTGGCCATCGAGGGTATCTCTCGGCTCATCACGCCCGAAGACGTGCAGATTCCTCCGGTGCCTCTGCTCGTAGTCGCCGTCATCGGTCTGGTCGCCAACTTCGGCGCTCTGATGCTGCTTCGAGGGGGAGCGAGCTCGTCATTGAATATGCGCGGAGCGTACCTCGAGGTGTTCGGCGACCTGCTCGGATCGGCGACGGTGATCGTGGCCTCGATCGTGATCCTGCTAACTGGCTTCGCCCCGGCCGACGCGATCGCGTCACTTGTGATCGCGGCCATGATCATTCCTCGCGCCATCTCGTTGCTGCGCGACGTCATCCGGGTGTTGTTGCAGCAGACGCCCGTCGAGACCGACGTGGCGGAGATTCGCAGTCACATCCTCGCGGAGGACGGTGTTGTGGAGGTGCACGACGTGCACGTGTGGGCCGTGACGACGGGCAAGAACATCTTCTCGGCACACGTCGTTGTCGAGCCGGCGGTCTTCGAACGAGGGGAGTCGGGCCGGCTGCTCGATCGACTTTCAACGTGTCTGTCTGCGCACTTCGACGTCGGCCACTCCACGTTCCAGATCGAACCGGCGGAGCACGCGCAGCACGAGGAACACCTGCACCCGTAGGCGAGGGTCCCTCGTGCCGCGGGGTTACTTCTGGGGCAGAGCCTGGACGCCGAGCGTGCGGTACAACTCGACCTGCTGCACCGTCTCGAGCTCGGCCGGCGCACCCGTGAGCGGGTCGTTGCCGCCGCCCGACTTGGGGAAGGCGATGACGTCGCGGATCGAGTCTGTCGCCGCAAGAAGCGACACGACGCGGTCGAAGCCCATCGCGAATCCGCCGTGCGGCGGGGCACCGAAGGCGAAGGCCTGCAACAGGAAGCCGAATTTCTCCTGCGCCTCCTCCTCGCTGATGCCCATGATCTTGAAGACGCGCTCCTGCAGCTCGCGGGTGTGGATACGGATGCTGCCGCCGCCGATCTCGTTGCCGTTGCAGACGATGTCGTAGGCGTATGACAGAGCCGATTCGGGGTCGGAGTCGAAGGTGTCGATGAACTCGGGCTTGGGCGAGGTGAAGGCGTGGTGTACTGCGGTCCACGCGCCGCCGCCGACGGCGACGTCGCCACTCGCGACGGCATCGCCTGCGGGCTCGAACAGGGGAGCGTCGACCACCCAGGTGAAGGCCCAGGCGTTCGGGTCGATAAGACCCTGGCGTGCCGCGATCTCGCCGCGAAGCGCGCCGAGAAGACCGCGTGACGCCTTTGCGGCTCCCGCTGCGAAGAAGATGCAGTCGCCGGGCTGTGCGCCGGCGTGCGCCACGAGTCCGGCGCGCTCCTCATCGGACAGGTTCTTGGCGACCGGGCCACGAAGCTCTCCGTCTTCGCCGACCAGCACATAGGCGAGGCCCTTGGCGCCGCGCTGCTTCGCCCACTCCTGCCACGCATCGAGGGCGCGGCGTGCCTGACCGGCACCGCCGGGCATCACGACCGCACCGACGTAGGGCGCCTTGAAGATGGCGAAGTCGCTGCCCTCGAAGTACTCGGTGAACTCGACGAGCTCGAGGCCGAAGCGCAGGTCGGGCTTGTCAGAGCCGAAGCGACGCATTGCCTCTGCATAGGTCATGCGGGGAAGCGGAGTGGGGAGCTCGACATCGATTGTGCGCCACATGGCTCGCAGCACCTTTTCGGCGAGTGCGATGACCTCTTCTTGATCGACGAAGCTCATCTCGACATCGAGCTGCGTGAACTCCGGCTGCCTGTCGGCCCTGAAGTCTTCGTCGCGGTAGCAGCGAGCGATCTGGAAGTACTTCTCGAAGCCGCCGACCATCAGGAGCTGCTTGAACAGCTGTGGGCTCTGGGGCAGAGCGTAGAACGTGCCGGGCTTGAGCCTGGCCGGCACAAGGAAGTCGCGTGCGCCCTCGGGAGTCGAGTGGGTGAGGGTCGGTGTCTCGACCTCGACGAAGTCCTCGTCGACGAGAACGTTTCGAACGGCGGCCGACACTTTGGAGCGCAGCTTCAGCGGGTACGCGGCGTTCTCACGACGAAGATCGAGATAGCGGTATGCCAGGCGGGTCTCCTCGCCGGGCTCGTCGTCGAGCTGGAACGGCAGCACATCACTGGCGGCGAGAACCTCGAGGCTGGTCGCCTGGATCTCGACCTCACCGGACGCGATCGTGGTGTTCACGTTGCCAGCGGGACGCTCGCGAACGATTCCCTTGACGGTGACGACCGACTCGACCCGCAGACTCTCGGCCGTGGCCACCAACTCGTCACGGAACGTGACCTGAGCGATTCCGGATGCGTCGCGCAGGTCGATGAAGGCGACACCGCCGTGGTCGCGGATGCGGGCGACCCAGCCGGAGAGCATGACTTCGAGGCCCACGTCTTCGCGGGTGAGCGAGGACGCGTAGTTGGTTCTGTACATATGTATGCGTGTTGCTTTCTAGGCCTCGGGCTTGTGGTCGAAGACGTCTGGGTCGAGCGCCAGGTCTGCGCGGGACTGGGCAGCCCCCGCAGCGTTGGCCTTTCGAGCCTTCATCGTCGACTGCACGTAGTGCCAGATCGTGGGGATGAGTGTCGCCGCGACTGCGGCGAGCAGGATGATGTCGATGTACTTCGTGACGAAGTCGGCGACGGGGGGAATGTAGCCGAGTACGAAACCGCCATATGTCACGCCGGCGCCCCAGATGATCGCACCGATGAGGTTGTACAGCGAGTACTTGCGGTAATTCATGTGGCCGACGCCCGCGGCGATCGGTGCGAATGTGCGAACGACGGGAACGAATCGGGCCAGGATCACGGCGAAGGCGCCGTACTTAGAAAAGAACGCGTTCGTGCGCTCGACGTTCTTGATGCTGAAAATGCCCGATTCTTTGCGCTCGAAGATGCGAGGGCCGAACTTGTGACCGATCAGATAGCCGACCTCGCCGCCGAGGAACGCAGCGAAGCCGATCGCGAGGCACACCCACCAGATGTCGATCTTGATCGTGCCCGCGAAGGTGAGGAGGCCCGTGATGATGAGCAGCGTGTCACCGGGAAACAAGAATCCGATGAGGAGACCGGTTTCGGCGAAGATGATGAGGCAGACGCCCACGAGCGCGAGAGGTCCGAAGCCCTGGATGAGTGCCTCGGGATCGAGCCAGGGGATGAGTGCTGCGTGTGTCAAGTGGGCTCCAGTCGTCGGCGGGTCGAGTCAAGGCCGGTCGGCGGCGGACAAGGGTGCGGTCAGTGTGCATCAAGAGTACCTCTGCCGAGCTGCCGTATACGCGGACGACAGTGAGGAGTACGGGAGAAGGGACTTGAACCCTCACGCTCGAAAGCACAGGAACCTAAATCCTGCGTGTCTACCAATTCCACCACTCCCGCAGAGCAAAACCAGTGTACCGGCCAGCGCGGATCAGCTTCGTCCCGGAACGAGCAGCCCCGACTCGTAGGCGATGATGACCAGCTGCGCGCGATCGTGTACGCCGAGTTTGCTCATCATGCGGTTGACGTGCGTCTTCGCGGTCTGCGGCGAGATCACGAGTCCAGCGGCGATCTCTCCGTTAGACAGGCCCGATCCCACGAGAAGCAAGATCTCGCGTTCGCGCTCGGTGAGGAGCGTCAACTCGTCGGGGACGCGGTGCGGTGCGGGTTCTGCCGGCGAGAGATACCGATCGATGAGCGCTCGGGTTGCCTTCGGTGAAAGAAGGGCTTCACCCTCGTTGACCGTTCTGATGGCCGCCATGAGCGCTTCGGCCTCGGTGCCCTTTCCGAGGAAGCCGCTGGCGCCGGCGCGGAGGGCGCGCAGCACGTACTCGTCGTCTTCGAAGGTGGTGAGGATGATGATCCGGGTCGCCGAGAGCTGGGCGTCGGCGCAGATCGCCTCGGTCGCCTGTAGCCCGTCCATCACGGGCATCCGGATGTCCATCAGCACGACGTCGGGACGTGTCGCGCGAACGACATCCACGGCTTCGAGACCGTTGGACGCTTCGCCGACGACGGCGAAGCCGTCGGTATGAGAGACAAGCTCGGAGACGGCCGTGCGGATGAGGGCCTGGTCGTCGGCGAGTACGACGGAGATCATGATTGGGGTCCTGAATCGGAAGAGTCGAACGGGATGGTCACAACGAAGCGGTGCACGGGTCCAGGGCCGAACGACGTCTCGAGGCTTCCCCCGACAGACGACACGCGCTCCCGCACGCCGACGAGCCCGTGGCCGCTTTCGACGACGATCCTGTCGTCGCGTCGCGGCTTCGTCACGTTCGTGACGGTGATGCCGAGGCTGTCGGTGCCATAGTCGAGCTGAACGAGGGCGGTGCCGTCGCCGCCGTGCTTGTGGGCGTTCGTCAGGCCCTCCTGCAGAACGCGGTGGGCCACGATGTCGCGCAGTGAATCGAGCTCGAACGGCGTGCCGACCGTCCTCTGCTCGATGGAGAGACCGGCTTTGGAGAACTCGTCGATCAGCTGGGGGAGGTGGGATAGGCCGGGCGTGGGTGCGAGCGTCACCGAGTGCCCGCTGTCAGCCGACCGGAGCACGGTCAGCAGGCTGCCGATTTCGCCGAGGACGGTGCGAGCCGCCTCACGCACGGTGGTGAGGGACCGTTCCGCGTCATCCGGTCGCGTGCGCAGCGCCTGCGAAGCCGACGCTGCGTGCAGGTTGATCACGGCGATCTGGTGGGCCATCACGTCGTGCAGGTCGCGGGCGATGGCGAGCCGCTCCTCGGCCACCCGCCTCTCGGCCTCGGATTCGCGGGTCTCCTCGGCCCGCCTCGCACGCTCGGTGATGGACTGGATGAACGCGCGGCCGTTGTACTGGGCCACGCCGCCTGAGGCGGCGAGACCCACGAGGGCGACGAGCAGCACGAGTGATTCGATGCCGCGCGACTCGGGCGGGGGAGCGAGCAGTACCACGGCACCGATCGCGACGATGCCGGATCCCGCGAGGATGAGGGCCGGCATGCGGCCCTGTCGGGACCCGACGCCGAAGAGGGTGATCATCACCGTGAGGGTCGAGGCGACGACCGGGCCGGGACCGATGAGCGCCAGACTCGACAGCAGCACTGCTGCGCACGCCGCCGCGATCGCGACCGCCGCCGTGCTGCGGGGATACCGCGCTCGCAGTACGAGGGCGGCGACCAGAACGATCGCCACCACGGCAGAAGTCGCGAGCACCTCGGTCGTGCTGCCGGCGAGCGTGTTTGCACTACGGGATGCGACGACGACGGGAATGCAGACGACGATGATCGCGAGGGCCGAGGGTATCCAGCGCAGCCGCACGGGCAGGTGAGACTCGAAGGGCACCGGGAACGCTCGAGAACCGGATCTCATGGGCGCACCTCCTTCTTACTTACTTCCTTGCGTTTGCTCGCTGTCGTCCAGTCTCGCAGCACGCCCGGGCCGCGCGCGTCCCACGTTCGTGGTAGCCGAAGATGCCGTACCGGGGTGACGACGGGCATCCGGTTCGCGGCCAGTCTGGAGTGATCGTGCACATCGCACGATCAGACAGCACAGGAGCGATCATGCCGGTTCCGGTTCTCGCGGCGCGAGACGTCAAGAAGTCCTACGGTCGAGGCGCAGCCCGCTTCGACGCGCTGAAGGGGGTGTCACTCGACATCGAGGAGGGCGAGTCCATCTCGATCGTCGGTAAGAGCGGATCGGGCAAGTCGACGCTCATGCACCTGCTCGCGCTGCTCGACAAGCCGTCGACCGGTGCGGTCGAGTTGAGTGGACGCGACGCCGGCGCTCTCGGCGGCCGAACCCTCAACCGCACCCGCAACCAGACGTTCGGCTTCGTGTTCCAGCAGTTCTTTCTCACCCCCAACACCTCGGTGCTCGACAACGTGACGCTGCCGCTGCGCATCGCCGGGGTCGGCGGCTCCGAAAGGCGGCGGCGCGGCATGGAGGCGCTCGAACGCCTCGAGCTCGCCGACAAGGCGAAGAACAAGGCCACTGACCTCTCGGGCGGCCAGAAGCAGCGCGTGGTCATCGCCCGCGCGCTGGTGAACGAGCCGCGTGTGATCTTCGCCGACGAGCCGACGGGCAACCTCGACACGGCCACGGGTGCGGTGGTCGAAGACATCCTCTTCGACCTCAACCGGCGCACGGGAATCACGCTGATCGTGGTGACCCACGATGAAGACTTGGCGGCGAAGACCGACCGCAGCGTCTTCATTCGTGACGGCCTCATCGTCGACCGCAAGGGAGAGAGCGCATGAGCGGCCTCGACCTGATCCGTTCGGCGATCAGCAACACGTTCCGCAGCAAGACCCGTACGACACTCACCGTGCTGGCCATCTTCATCGGCGCCTTCACGCTCGCGCTGACCAGCGGTGTGGGAACGGGAATCAACCGCTACATCGACACGACGGTCTCGTCGATCGGTGCGAACGACGTGATGACGGTCACGAAGACCGTGGAGAACACGACGTCAGGGCCGGCGAAGTACGAGCCCAACACCACCAACGTCGAGAGCGCGACCGGCAGGCCCGGCTCGACGGTCGAGGCCATCACTGCGGCGGAGCTCGACGGCATCCGGGCGGTGAAGGGTGTGGATTCGGTCGAGCCTGTACTGACCGCCCGACCGAACTACGTGGAGTACAACGGAGGCACCCAGTACCAGGCGTCGATCGGCGGCTTCGTCTCGGGCATGAGCCTCGACCTGGCAGCCGGGTCAGAACCGTCCAGCGGCACCGATACCTACGAGGTCGCCCTGCCCGTGTCGTACGTCGAGCCGCTGGGCTTCACGAGCGATGAGGATGCCGTGGGCAAGACCGTGACGTTCGGCGTCACCGACAAGACCGGCGCGTCGACCACCGTCGATGCCACGGTGTCGGGTGTCTCCGAGGCCGGACTGCTCGGCTCCACGAGCCTCACCGCGAACGATGCGCTGACGACCGCCCTCTACGACGCGCAGTCGGTGGGCCTCAGCTCGTCGAGCAAAGACAGCTATGCGTCGGTGAGCCTGCGTTTCGACCCCTCGTCGTCGGATGATCAGGTGTCGACGATCAAGAGCGACCTGAAGGCACTCGGCTACGACGCCACGACCGTGAAGGACCAGATCGGGTCGTTCAAGACGGTCATCGATGCGATCGTTCTGGTGCTGAACGGCTTCGCCGTGATCGCTCTGATCGCGGCCGGGTTCGGCATCGTGAACACGCTTCTGATGAGTGTGCAGGAGCGCACCCGAGAGATCGGGCTCATGAAGGCGATGGGCATGGGCGCCGGCCGGGTGTTCGGCTTGTTCAGCCTCGAGGCGGTGTTTATCGGGTTCCTGGGAAGTGCCATTGGAGCGATCGGCGCGATCCTCGCGGGAACGGCGCTGAACGGGGTCCTGGCCAATGGGCTGCTGTCTGCATTGCCCGGTCTCACGCTGATCGCATTCGATCCCGCGTCGATCGCGGTCATCATCCTCGTGGTGATGGGCATCGCGTTCCTGGCCGGAACGATCCCGGCGCTGCGTGCGGCGCGGCAGGATCCGATCGAGTCGCTGCGGTACGAGTAGTTCGTAGCTGGTAGTTCATTCGCCTGTTCGCCGGAGCCCTGTGGATAACTTCCACGGGGCTTCGGCGTTTCGGGGCATCATGTCGGTCGAAGACGATCGACAGGAGAATGCGAGTGGCGAGCGCCGTGCAGCAGATCACCGAGCGCGTGCGCGACCGCGTTCGCCGTGAGGGTGTCGACCTGGCCTCCGACGAAAGCTTGGCCAGGCAGTTCGTCGACGACGAGGTTCGCAGCTATACGGAGCGGGCGTTGGGTGGCGGTGCTCCGCTGCTGGCCGATGAGATGCTCGCCACCCGAGAGGTCGTGGCCTCGCTCACCGGATTCGGTGCACTTCAGCCGCTGCTCGACGACCCGGGCATCGAGGAGATCTGGATCAACGGACCCAACAGGGTGTTCGTGGCGAGAAACGGTGTGTCGGAGCTGTCGACCGTGACGCTGTCCGATCTCGAGGTACGCGAACTCGTGGAGCGCATGTTGCAGAGTTCGGGCAGACGCGTCGATCTCAGTTCTCCTTTCGTCGACGCGTCCCTTCCCGACGGCAGTCGGCTCCATGTTGTGATTCCCGACGTCACCCGGGCCCACCTGGCGGTGAACATCCGAAAATTCGCCCGTCGCATCCGAGATCTGCACCAACTGGTCGGTCTCGGCGCGCTCACTCAGCAGTCCGCCGAGTTTCTGCGCATGTGCGTGCTCGCACAGCAGAACATCCTGGTGTCGGGCGCGACCCAGAGCGGCAAGACCACGCTGCTCAATGCTCTTCTCTCGGTCGCCCGGCCTAGCGATCGCATCGTCACGGTGGAGGAGACCTTTGAACTTGACCTCTCCGCCCGCGACGTTGTCGCCATGCAGTGCCGTCAGGCGAGCCTTGAAGGCACGGGTGAGATCACGTTGCGGCGCCTGATCAAAGAGGCTCTGCGAATGCGGCCCGACCGCATCGTGGTCGGAGAGGTGCGCGAGGCGGAGAGTCTTGATCTGCTCATCGCTTTGAATTCAGGCCTGCCCGGGGCATGCAGTATCCACGCGAACAGTGCCAGAGACGCGTTGGTCAAGCTGTGCACTCTGCCGCTGCTCGCCGGGCGCAACATCGATGCCGCGTTCGTGACGCCCACGGTGGCGTCGTGCATCGACATCGTCATTCACTGCGAGATGGACAAGCGCGGTGCGCGGCGCATCGTCGAGATCCTCGCGCCGAGCGGCCAGGTGGCGGGCGCTGCAGGACAGGGCGGGGTGATCGAGGCCAGCACGATCTTCGCTCTTGACGGGCGCGACCTCGTCGCGACCGGGGGATACCCCACGAAGATGGCGAAATTCCGCGCCGTCGGTCTCGATCCTTCCATCGTGCTCGCGAGAGGTGATCGATGAGTACTGTCTTCGGTCTCATTCTGGGTCTCGGGCTCGTCTTGTGCGCGGCCCCGATTCTCTGGCCCGCATCGCCCGAGCCGGTGGTGAGGGGGCGCGCGGGGCGTGTTCGTTCTCTTCTCAACCGTGCGGGCCTCGAGAGAGTGCCTGTTTCGGTGTTCATTGCCGCCAGTGCGTGCCTTGGGTTGGTCGCGGCTGCTGTTGCGGAGGCGTCGCTCGCCGTTCTCGCGCTCGACGCCGCAGCGCTGGTGGTCGGCGCTCTTCTGCCAATCACCGTGGTGCGCCGCCGGGGTCGTGCTCGTCGGCGCGCGAGTCACACATTCTGGCCGGATGCCGTCGACCACCTCGTGTCGGCTGTTCGCAGCGGGGTCGCCCTGCCCGACAGCGTCAGTACCCTCGCGCACGCCGGGCCGGCGTCAAGCCGGGCCGCCTTCGCCGAGTTCGAGGCGATGTATCGCACGACGGGAAATTTCGGCGTGAGTCTTGACGCACTCAAAGCGCGGCTCGCAGATCCCACGGCCGACCGCATCCTCGAGACGCTGCGCATGTCTCGCGAGGTCGGCGGAACTGATCTCACGCGAGTGCTGCGAAGCCTGTCGGCTTACCTGCGTGAAGACGCCGCGATTCGCAGCGAGGTCGAGGCGCGCCAGTCGTGGGTGATGAACGCGGCGCGGCTGGGGGTCGCGGCGCCGTGGATCGTGCTGCTTCTCCTGTCGACGCGACCAGAGGCAGCGGCCGCATACAACAGCCCCGGAGGAGTGGCGCTCATCGTCGGAGGCCTCTGCCTCAGCCTCATCGCCTACCGAGTGATGCTGGTCATCGCACGCATCCCCGAAGAGCGGCGGTGGTTCGCATGAGCGCGACCGTGGCCTGGGCGATGCTGTTCGGCGTGGTTCTCGGCGTCGGCCTCTGGTCGCTGGTGAGCGTGGCTCCGAGGCTGTCGAGACCATCGCTGGCCGAACGCACGGCTCCCTATCTCGTCGACGTGTCGGCCGGAGCCCGGCAGTTCCTGTCGAAGCGTTCCAGCGATCCGCTTCCTGTCTTCGGCGTGCTGCTAACGCCGATGGCCCGGGTCGCCATCGACATCCTCAGCGGAATTCTCGGAGGTACGGAGCAGATCGAGCGTCGTCTGGCGCAGTCGCGGTCGGAGCTCTCCGTCGAGCACTTCCGCTCGCAGCAACTCGTGTACGGAGTCGTCGGCGTGGTTATGGGAGCAGTGTTCGTCACCGTCTCCTTGCCTACGACGACGATGCCGGTGGTCACGCAGCTGGCTATTCCGATCGTGCTCGGCGCTGTGGGAGTCGGGGTGCGCGATCTTGTTCTGCGCAGGGCGGCGCGCAGGCGGATGGCCCGCATCGACAGTGAGCTCCCCACGGTGCTCGAGTTTCTGACGCTCAGTCTCTCGGCCGGTGAGACGGTGCTCGATGGGCTGCGACGAGTGGCGCGGGTCTCGAACGGTGAACTGGCCCGTGAGTTCGCCGTCGTCGTCACCGAGGTCAACTCGGGCGTCGGCCTTGTATCCGCCCTCGAGTCACGCGCCGGATCGTTGGCGTTTCCGGCGTTCACACGCTGCGTCGAGCAGATGACAGGGGCACTCGAGCGCGGAACCCCGCTGTCTGACGTTCTGCGAGCGCAGGCTCAGGACTCCCGCGAAGACACCAAGCGTGCCCTGCTCGAGGCGGCAGGCAAGAAAGAGGTCACGATGCTCGTGCCTCTCGTGTTCCTGATTCTTCCTACCACCGTGCTCTTCGCCGTGTGGCCGGGCATCGTCGTTTTGCAGACGGGCTTCTGACCCTACATACCTCGCCCATCCGATCCTGTTGAAAGAGAGACCGATGTTGTCCATCACCTCCCGAATTGCCCACCGCCTGCGCGACGACCGGGGCGACGTGCCCGGGTGGGTGCTCATCACGTTGATGACCGCCGGTCTCGTCATCATCATCTGGGGTCTTGCCGGGCCCGCACTCAGCCAGGTCTTCGAGCAGGCGATCGACCGCGTGACGGCCTTCTGACGCGGTTATGTTGTCGAACAGTCTGCGGGTCCTCGAGAGACTGCGGCGAGACGACGGATCGGCCGCCGTCGAGTTCGTTCTCGTGGGCGTGCTGCTGACCGCTCTGACGCTCGGGGTCATTCAACTGGCATTCGCGCTGCACGTGCGCAACACGCTGCTCGACGCGGCGGCCGAGGGTGCGCGGTTCGCCGCGCTCGCGGGAAACTCTCCTGAAGACGGAGCCGAGCGAACGAGGCAGCTCATCACTACCGCGGTGGGCGCCGACTACGCCGCCGCAGTATCCGCGGGGTACACGGAGTACCTCGGAGTGCCGGCGACCGAGGTCACTGTGAGCGCGCCTTTGCCGCTGGCCGGCCCATTCGGACCCCCGAGATCGTTGGAGGTGACAGGGCATGCCGCTGTGGAAGCACTTGATGGCTGACGACGGCTCGGCCTCGCTCGAGTTCATCACCGCGGGAATCCTGCTCCTGGTGCCGCTCGTCTATCTGGTGAGTGCACTCTCAGTGCTGCAGGGCGCCGCATTCGCCGCGGAAGGCGCTGCCCGCCAGGCGGCTCGGGTCTTTGTACAGTCGGAAACGATCGAGCAGGGGGCCGCGTCGGCCGAGCATGCCGCGGCGATCGCGTTCTCTGACTTCGGCATCACCGAGGGCATCGCTCCAATCGAGTACTCGTGTGAGCCGGTTCCGGATGCCTGCCTCACGCGGGCAGGTCACGTCACCGTGACGGTACGTGTGTCGGTGCCGCTGCCGCTGCTCCCGGCGTTTCTGGGCACCGAGAACTCGGGCGGCATACCGTTCGTCGCCAGAGCGACCCAGACGGTCTCGCGATTCCACTCGTGATGCGGGCCGACTGGTGGGAGTGAACGCTGCGGCAGAGCGACTCCGCTCCGACGAGGGTTCGACCCTGCTGCTCACCATCTTCTACGCTGCCCTCGCGCTACTCGTCGTGCTCGTTGTCGTAGGTGCGTCGAGCCTGTATCTCGAGCGCACACGACTCTTCACCGTGGCAGATGGGGCCGCGCTCGCCGGTGCCGAGTCGTTCTCGCTCGACGATGTCGAACTCGTCGAATCCGCGGTCGTGCCAAGGCTCGACCCCGTAGCCGTCGATGCCGCGGTCGACCGTTATCTCGCCAACACTCCGTCGGCGGCCGAGTTCGCCGACCTCACCGTGATCGAGGCCACCACCACAGACGGGCGCAGCGCCACGGTCACGCTCTCCGCGTCATGGCGGCCGGCCGTGCTGTCGCTCATCGTGCCGAACGGCTTCCCCATCGAGGTCGCTTCGGTCGCTCGCTCGGTGTTCCGGTAGCGCGCGCAAGGTCGCCAATCCCGGTGCTGGCCGTCGCCTCGACGACGGCCAGCACCGGGCGGAGACGCTCAGTCGAGGCCGAGAACGCGCACCGCCGCGTCTGTCGTCGCCGACGCGAACACGATGGCGGCATCAAAGGCTCCTGCCCCCACCTCCGCCGTCGCACTCTGCGACCGGATGCGGATAGTTTCGGCTTCGCCGGTTGCCTCCCAGCGGACGACGGACGCGTCGGCCGACTGCAGCACGTTGGCGCAGGCAGCCTCCACACTGTCCTCGCCGATAGGGGCCGAATCTGCCCGCTCGACGCGGAAGCCGATGTCGGTCGCGGCGGGGAAACTCATCTCGGGTACCTGGTCGTCAGTATGCGTCAGTGCGATCGCGCGGTATCCGGAGCCGAGCGAGTCGGCGAGCATGCTGCCAGCCGAGTACGCCGTCAGCACCCCGTCGAACACGACCGGTGTCTTCTGGATGTGGTTGTTGTGCGCCACGTAGGCGATGCGATCGCCAGCGGCCAGTGTCTCGACCGCCTCGCTGATGCGCCGCGCGACGAAGACCTCGCGGATCGTCGTGTCGTCGATGCGCCCTGTGCTGGAAAACAGGTCGGCCATCGCGCGCACCATGACGTCGGTCGTGGCCGCCGCGTCGATGAGCGCGTTCGCCTCGCGCCACAGGTGCGCATTGGCTCCGATCGCGTGCACCGCGCTGAGAGCATCGACGCGTGCCCGCAGGCGTGTCAAGTGCACGGTGAGAGCATCCTGTGCAGGACGGTCGAGCGCGAGCCACGACGTAGCGCTGGCCGCAGCCGAGCCGCCCACGACTCCTGCTGCAAGTTGTCTCGTCGCCTGGACAAGTTCCGTGGCGGCGGGATCGACCGTGGCAAGAATGCTAGCGAGCGGTGCGAGACTCGGTTCGATCGCCAGCGAATTTGGCAAATCCACTCCTAGCACGTGGATTCCATGGCCTTGCGGCAGTCGGTTGCGGAGATCGTCGAGGAACGTTCCGTAGAGCGCCGTGGTCAGAGGACCTACGAGCGTGCGCAGTTCTTCTGGTCGCTCTCCCGAGAGCCACTGTTCGACGAGGTGCGCCCCATCGTGACCAATCTCGAGGGCGAGACTATTGACGCCGCGCTGAATGAGCGCTTCGACGAGGCTCGCCCGCGCTGCGTTGAGCTCGGCAACGAAGTGCGCGGACTCGCCGACGCCGATAACTCGGGCGCCGGATAGGAGCTCGCTCAGCTCCGCATTTGCAAGTGGGTGTCGCTCGTCCCAAGTGGCCGTGGTGAATGACGGGGCGGGCGCTGGGGTATGAGGGTGGTTAGACATGGATCAGCATTCCTTATGTGAGAAACGGCATACGTAGGAGACCGGACGAGCCGGTCGAGGACGACGTGGTGCCGAATCAGAGCAGGATGCTTGCGATCACCCTTCGATCATATCCAGACGAGATATCGGCCGCTGGGGCATCAGTGCGCTGCCTCATGCGACGAATTGGTAGGTTCCATTCATGAGACTGACGACACCACCCGCTGGGGCGAGCTGGACCCACACAGGAGTGCGAGCTGGTTTCGAGGTCGCCTTCTTTGAGGATCTGGGCACCGGCCACCGTCTGACTGGTCATACAACCGCGCGCGAGTCCTCTGCCCTGTGGTCGGTTGGATATGACGTGGCGGTGGATCATTCTTGGAAAACGGTCGCTGTGCATGCATCCAGCCTGACGACCGCAGGAGAATGTGAGCTGGCTCTCACGCGCGACTTCGAGGGAATATGGACCGTGAACGGCGAGCTGCGGCCCGAGCTTGATGGGTGCTTTGATGTTGATTTCGAGTCGTCCGCGGTGACGAACACGCTTCCCCTCCACCGCCTCGACTTCATCGAGGGAGTCGGCGTCGACGTCCCCGCAGCGTTCGTTCGAGCTGACGACCTCCGTGTGGAACGTCTCGAACAGCGTTACACATTACTCGAGGCTGGTCCGGAGCAGATTCAGTTCCACTACGAATCATCTACCTTCGAATTTTCGTGTGATCTGCGCTACGACAGGGCAGGGCTCGTCGTTGATTATCCAGGCATCGCGATCAGAGAGTCCTAGGCCAGGGCCCGAACGGCATCGAGGGGACGCGAGGAGCCCGCAGCGCCAAATAACCACGTCATGTCTGGCTCCCCGCCGGTGCTAACAAGGGCGCAGTACTCACCTGCGCGACCGTACGGGAGATCGCCGGCTAGTTCGTGCGGTGTTTGCTGCGACCAGCGGTTCGAGAGACTAGAGGTGCGGCAACGGCAAGCGCAAAGCCGACAATCGCAATAGAGATAGCGACTGGAATGCTTGCTTGAACGCCGGCACGATCCTGAGAACTCTCAACAGTGGCGCTCACGAGCACGATGACGACTGCAAATACGACGGCCCCTAGGACGAGTAGAACGGCTGCTCCGTATAACGTCCTTACTGCCAGTCGGCCCCTCGAGATTACGGTCCTCGTGTATTCGCGCATGCATCTAACTCAGCACAGATCGACCGCGGAGGAAAGCAGAGCATCGGACTTCATGTCCCCCCACATGGCTGGTATCGAGCGGCCGGAGCGCCACGGTCATCCTCTCGGTCACCTGGCGACCGGCGATACTCTCGCTCATCGTGTCGAAGGGGTTCCCCATCGCGGCCACCTCCGTCGCGCGGTCTGTGTTCCGGTAGAGAGCGCGCAAGGCCCTCAGGCCACGCACAGCTTCGGTGTAGCGTACGTGTCCATGACTTCCAGTTCGCCGGCACCGAAGATCGATCTCACCGAGCGGGCGAAGTGGCAGGCGTTCGCTGTGGCCGTCGGCGTCGCGGCGCTCACGATCCTCGATCTGTCGAAGGTCAACGTCGGGCTTCCCTCCATAGAGAAGGCGCTCGGCGCCGGCTCCACCGAACTGCAGCTGATCGTCGCCGGCTATGCGCTCGCGTTCGGCCTCGCGCTCGTTCCCGCCGGCCGACTCGGCGACATCTACTCGCGCAAACTGCTCTTCTCCATCGGACTCATCTCGTTCACCCTCGCCAGCCTCGCCTGCGCGCTCGCTCCGACGGTCGAGACGCTGCTCATCGCGCGCATCCTTCAGGGAGTCGCCGCAGGCATCCAGATGCCACAGGTGCTCGGGCTCGTGCAGCAGCTGTTCCAGGGTGCCGCGCGTGGACGTGCATTCGGAATCTTCGGTGCCACCATCGGCGTCGCCACCGCGTTCGGGCCGACGCTCGGCGGGCTGCTGATCGCCGTCGGGGGAGAGACTGACGGGTGGCGCCTGCTGTTCTGGATGAACATTCCGCTCGGACTCATCGCCCTGTTCTTCGCGCTCCGCCTGCTGCCAACGAAGCCGAAGGGCACGACCGTCAAGACAGAACTCGACCTCGTCGGCATCCTGCTTCTCGGGTTCTCTGTGTTCAGCGTTATGGTTCCGTTCGTCTTCACGACGGGAGGGCCGGACGACGACCCGAAACGCTGGTTCTGGCTTGTCGGCTTTGTGCTCGGAACCGCGGCCTTTCTGCTGTGGGAACGCGACTACTCGCGTCGCGGCAAATCGTCGGTTGTGCACTTCGCCCTGTTCCGCATCGCGTCATATCGCAACGGAATCCTCGTGGCCACGGCCTACTTCGCGGCCATCCCGGGCACCTTCCTTCTCACCACGCTCTACCTGCAGCAGGGGCTCGGCGCCCTCCCCGTCTTCGCCGGCATGGTCAGCATTCCGTTCGCACTCACCTCGGCGGCCAGTTCGCTTATCGGCGGGCGCATCGTCGAGCGCTACGGACGTAAGCTCGTTGTGATCGGCACGGCCACGGTCATCGTGGGTTTCTCCCTGATACTCGCCGCGGCCGTGCTCACGCCGCGCGATCAGACGATCTGGTGGATGGCCGCCGCCATGGCCGTCGCGGGAGCAGGAGGCGGCCTCGTGATCTCGCCCAACCAGACCCTGACACTCGCAGAGGTTCCCGTCAGCGAGGGCGGCGTGGCCGGCTCGCTCGCGCAGGTCGGGCAGCGAGTCGGCACGGCGATCGGCGTGGCAGCCGTGAGCTCGACCTTCTTCTCGACCCTCTACCGAGAGACGTCGGCGCCCGACCAGCTCGCCGTGTATCACGACGGATTCCGCAACGGAATCCTGATCGCGATCTCGCTCATCACGGTGTCGCTCATCGTGGGACTCGTTGACCTGAGGTCGCGTGCGAAAGCCCGGGCCCACCAGGCCGCGCCATCCGCCTGATGAGAACTGTCGATGCCTGATCAGGCCGACGGCCTGCCCGGCCGCCGAGGAACGTAACGGGGAACGTAGCGCAGCATGAGGCCGGCGCCCAGTACGCCGACAACCCCCATGATCGCCGTCGAGAGCGACAGCGTGGCCACGGCCACGATGAGCGACACGAGCAGGGGAGCGGCGGCCGTTCCCGCGTCGCCCGTGAAGCGGAACGCTCCGAGGAACGGGGCAGGGTCGTCTTTCGGGGCGAGGTCGGCGCCGAGCGTCATCAGAATGCCGCTTCCGATGCCGTTCGCTAGGCCCGTGACTGCCGTGACACCGATGAACCACCCGACCGCGTGCTGCAGGTCGTGGGTGAAGGCCAGAACGAAGAGTCCGATTCCCATGCCGAGCATCGACGGTACGACGCTCCACAGTCGCCCGAACCGATCCATCACCTGGCCACTGGCATAGAACAGAGCGAAGTCCATGGCGCCGCCGAGGCCGATGATCAGGGCAGTCGTGCTCTCGGGCAGTCCAAGGCTCACCGCCCAGAGCGGCAGAATCACGGAGCGGCTCGCGCGCAGCGCACCGAGGATCGCCACTCCCGTTCCGAGCCGCACCAGAACTCCGCGGAAGTTCCAGACGGTGCGGAAGAGCCCGTGCGACTCCTCGGCGACGAGATGTTCGCCCTCGGTCTCGTGCGTTCCCTGCGCCCGGGCCAGAGCAGCGGCGCCCGCTGTGGGGTCGGGCATCACCATCAGCAGCACGATTACGATCACCGCGCACGCGAGGTGCACCCAGAACACGATGGCCGCCTGCGCCGTGAGTGCGATCAGGCCCGCAGCGATGAACGGTCCGACGAACCATCCCGCTCTGAAGGTTCCGCCGAGGGTCGACAGCGCCCTGGCTCGGTACTGCAGCGGAACGAAGGTGGTCATGAACGCGTGCCGCGCGAGCGCGAAGGTCGCGGTCGACAGGCCGAGCAGAAAGATGCCGACCCCGAGCATCCAGGGCCCTGATGCGGCGATGCATGTCGTGACGCCGATGATCGAGACGAGCGACGCGCCGACCATCGCGCGTCGTTCACCGATGCGGCTCACGATCCAGCCGCTCGGGATGTCGCCGATGAGCTCGCCGACCATGATCATCGCCGCGATGAATCCGGCCAGGGCGAGACCGGCGCCGAGATCCTGCGCGATCGCCGGAATGATCGGAATGATCGAGCCTTCACCGATGCCGAAGAGCAGCGACGGAAGGAGAGCGGGTAGGGCGATGGAACGGAATCGGAACCCGGTCTCTGCGTCGCTCATGTCGCATCAACCCTACGCCGGAGGATCGCCCACGCCCGCCCGGTAGGCTGGGTGCACCATGCAGGAACTAGATTTCAGCGAGCAGATCGCCGCCCTCCGCTCCACCTTCCGCGACATCCTCTCGGTCATCGACGTCGATGACCTGAAGGCCCGCATCGATGACCTCAGTGCTCAGGCCGGTGTGCCCGATCTCTGGGACGACACCGAGAAGGCGCAGAAGGTCACCAGCGCTCTGTCGCACGCGCAGTCCGATCTGGCGAAGGTCACGAGCATCACCTCGCGTCTCGAAGACCTCGAGATCATGGTCGAGCTCATCAACTCCGAGGGCGACGAGGAGTCAGCCCAGGAGGCGCAGGCCGAACTCGAGAGCCTCACAAAGCTGCTCGGCGAGCTCGAGGTGCAGACCCTGCTCAATGGCGAATACGACCCCCGCGCGGCTGTCATCACGATTCGTGCGGGAGCGGGCGGCGTCGACGCGGCCGACTTCGCGGAGATGCTTCTGCGCATGTACCTGCGCTACTCCGAGCAGCACGGCTACTCGGTCACTGTGCTAGACACCAGCTATGCAGAAGAGGCGGGCATCAAGAGCGCCACGTTCGAGGTCGACGCCCCCTACGCATTCGGAACACTCTCGGTCGAGGCGGGAACGCACCGCCTCGTGCGCATGAGCCCGTTCAACTCGGCGGGCAAGCGCCAGACGAGCTTTGCCGCCGTCGAGGTGATTCCGCTCATCGCGCAGACCGAGTCGGTCGACGTTCCCGAAAGCGACATCCGAGTGGATGTCTTCCGCTCGTCGGGCCCGGGCGGCCAGTCGGTCAACACCACAGACTCGGCCGTGCGCATCACACACCTTCCCACGGGGATCGTCGTCAGCTGCCAGAACGAGAAGAGCCAGATCCAGAACCGCGCCGCCGCCCTTCGCGTGCTGCAGTCGAGACTGCTTCTGCTGCAGCGCGACGAGGAGAACGCCAAGAAGAAGGAGCTGGCCGGAGTCATCACGGCGAGCTGGGGCGACCAGATGCGCAGCTACGTGCTCGCGCCGTACCAGATGGTCAAAGACCTGCGCACCGACTACGAATCGAACAACCCGTCGAACGTCTTCGACGGCGAGCTCGACGGCTTCATCTCGGCGGGCATCCGCTGGCGCAAGCAGAAGGTCTCTTAGGCAATACCGGGCTTGCGTTCAGACTCGAGCGCCAATCGGCGATCCGTGGCGAGTCGCGCGTCGAGTAGCTCCCCGTCCTGCTTAAGCTCAACCTGCCATGATTCGATTTGATCACGTATCCCAGATTTACCGGGGGACCAAGAAGCCGGCGCTGAACCGCGTCGACCTCGAGATCCTCCGTGGTGAATTCGTCTTTCTTGTGGGGGCCTCGGGCTCCGGCAAGTCGAGCTTCCTGCGCCTTGTGCTGAAGGAAGACAAGCCTACGAGCGGCAGCATCCACGTGCTCGGTCAAGACTTGGGAACGATCTCGTCGCGGAAGGTGCCCTACTTCAGGCGCAACCTCGGCGTCGTGTTCCAGGACTTCCGCCTTCTACCCAACAAGAACGTGTTCGACAACGTGGCGTTCACGCTGCAGGTCATCGGCAAGTCTCGCGGCTTCATTCAAGAGGCCGTGCCCGACGTGCTGGCCATGGTCGGTCTCAACGAGAAGGCCAACCGTCTTCCGCACGAGCTGTCGGGTGGTGAGCAGCAGCGCGTGGCCATCGCCCGCGCGGTCGTCAACAAGCCCGCCATCCTGCTCGCCGACGAGCCGACAGGTAACCTCGACCCGCTCACCAGCGGTGGCATCATGCAGGTTCTGCAGCGCATCAATGCTGGCGGCACCACGGTGATCATGGCCACCCACGACAATGCCATCGTCGACCAGATGCAGCGCCGCGTGATCGAGCTCGTTCAGGGCGAGGTTGTTCGCGACGAGCTCGAGGGCGGCTACGGAATGACTGCCGAGATCGCTCTGCGTGACAGCGGCATGACCGCCGAGATCGGCATTCCCGGAATGGTGCGCGGCAGTCGCGGAATGAGTGGTTCGACCCCGACGTTCTCGACTCCGGTCGTGGCGCCACAGACATCGTCGACGCCGCAGACACCGTCGGCCCCTGTCGCACCGGCTCAGAAGCCGGCGGCCCAGGCGCCCGAGCAGGGCGAGCCGGCCGTATCGGCGCCCCCAGCACCCGTGCCCGCCGCATCCACGCCACCGGCGCCGCTGTCAGCGACGCCCCGCCCCGTCGATCCTGTGACCGATCAACTCGGCCTGGCCGAGAAGCTGGGGCTTCGCGCTCCCGGTGAACGAATCGATCCAGCCAAGGACCAGAACGTAGGACCCACCTCGTGAGACTCGGACTCATCTTCGGAGAGGTCGGCACCGGCCTCAGACGCAACGTCTCGATGGTCATCTCCGTCGTGCTCGTCACCTTCATCTCGCTCACCTTCGTCGGCACGGCCATCCTTCTGCAGATGCAGATCGGCCAGATGAAGAACTACTGGTACGACAAGGCGCAGGTCGCGGTCTACCTCTGCACCGCCACGGACACGGGGGAGACCTGCGGAAACGGTGACGTGACGCAGGATCAGATCGACGCCGTGCAGGCGCAGCTCGACGGTCCGACCCTGTCGCCGTTCATCGACAAATACTACTTCGAGAACCACGATCAGGCGTTCGAGAACTTCCAGGCGCAGTTCAAGGGCAATCCGGTCACCGACTATGTGACGCCCGACCTGCTGCCGCAGACCTTCTGGGTCAATCTGAAAGACCCCACGCAGTCTGCCGTGCTTGTCGAGAGTCTGTCGGGCTTCGCCGGTGTCGAGAGCGTCACCGACCAGCGAAGTTATCTCGAGCAGATCTTCACAGTGCTGAACGCCGCCAGCTACACAGCAATCGCCGTCGCCGCCATCATGCTGATCGCGGCTGTCCTGCTGATCGCCACGACCATCCGGCTATCGGCCTTCTCACGTCGTCGAGAACTGGGCATCATGCGATTGGTCGGTGCGTCGAACAGGTTCATTCAGACCCCGTTCATCATCGAGGGCGTGATCGCGTCGCTCATCGGATCGGCCCTCGCGGGGCTGGCCATCTGGGCGATCGTGAAGTTCTTCGTGCAGGGCTGGCTGCTGAATCAGCTGCCGTTCACGTCGTTCGTCAGCACAGGCGACGCGTTGCTTGTCGCTCCGATTCTGATCGTGGTGGGAGCAGTGCTGGCTGCACTGTCGGCGAAATTCGCCATCACTCGCTACCTCAAGGTCTGATCGCCGCATAGCGGGCGCGGGCAGCGCGAGCCGCGCGGCTGGGCGTATACTGGACGGCTGCCGCGCGCGAGGTGCGGCACACGACATCGTCAGGAGTACAACGTGCCCAAGGAGAGCGGTCAGAAGGTCGTCGCGACCAACCGCAAGGCTCGGCACGACTACACAATCGAGTCGACGTACGAGGCCGGAATGGTCTTGAATGGCACAGAGGTCAAGTCGCTGCGCATGGGTCGTGCCTCGCTGGTCGACGGCTACGCGTTCATCGAGAACGGCGAAGTGTGGCTCGATGCGGTGCACATTCCCGAGTACACGCAGGGAACGTGGAACAACCACACCCCGCGTCGCAAGCGCAAGCTGCTCTTGCACAAAGAGCAGATCCTCAAGCTGCACAACAAGACGAAAGAGGGCGGTTACACCCTCATTCCCCTGCAGCTCTACTTCAGTGACGGGCGCGCTAAGGTCGAGCTGGCGGTGGCAAAGGGAAAGCGCGAGTACGACAAGCGCCAGACACTGCGTGAGCGGCAAGACAAGCGTGAGTCCGACAGGGCCATGTCGGCTCGACGCAACCTCGGCGACTGAGCGATCTTCCGCGCGGTCGGTGACCGGCGGTTACAGGCGCAGGGATGTTCCGGTCAGGTTCTCCGACAGGTGCCACAGTTTGGCTGCGATAGCTCGATCGCGTGACCACGCCTTGGCGGCGGTGACGCGCGGGTGACCGCGCAGCTGCTGCCAACCGGCCGGCCCCACATATTCGCCCCCACGCAGGTACTCGTCCGTGGCGGCCATCACGATCGGCCAGGCACCGGCATCCTTGCCCTGAGCAAACGAGCCGAGCAGCGTCCGCACCGCGGCTCCGGGTCTGGTGTCTGGCGTGATGCCCGGCCGTGCGGGTGTCAACTCATCGAGAGCGAATCCGGGATGCGCGACGATGCTCCGCGTGTCGTGGCCCGACTCGCGAAGTCGTCGGTCGAGTTCGAAGGCGAACGTCATCACCGCCAGCTTCGAGCGTGAGTAGCTTCGAAAGCTGCGGAATCGTTCGGGCGAATCGTGCTCATCGAGGTCGAGGGCGTAGAAGCGGTGGCTGATGCTGCCGAGATGAACGATTCGCGAGTCGGCGGTGGTGAGAAGTGACGGCATGAGTTGCGAGATCAGGGCGAAGTGGCCGAGGTGGTTGGTGCCGAACATGCTCTCGAACCCGTCGACTGTCGTCGAGTCAGCAGTGCTTTCGGTGATACCGGCATTCGCGACCAGGACATCGATCGACGGCAGCGCGACCAGCTCGTCGGATGCGCGCGACACGCTTGCGAGGTCGGCGAGATCGAGATGCACGTATGACGGCGGCTCGATGTTCTCTACTTCGCGGTGGAGGGAGTCGATGGCGAGCTTTGCCTTGGCCTCGTTGCGGCTCGCGATGACTACCCGGGCACCCCGCAGGGCGAGCTGTTCGGCGGTGAAGTATCCGAGTCCGGCGTTGCCGCCGGTGACGACGATGATTCGGCCGATGAGGTCGCGGCTCATGCCGTGGCCGCGAATCGCGCTTCGATGGATGCGCTGATGACGACGTCGGCGGGCGTCAGGTCGAGCGGCTCGCCCTCGCCGCTCTTAGCCAGGTCGTGTGAGGCGAACCGGGCGACGCTCATGGTGGAGCCAGCGCCTCCGACGTCTCCGAGCATCCCGGGGTCGGCGACGGCGATCGGTCGGAGGTTTGATAGCCCGAGTGCCTCTGCATAGCTCTGCGCCTTCGAGCGGGCCGACACGATCGCGGTCTTCTGAGCCTCCGCCTGCAGAGCGGAGTGCGTCGCCGAAGTCAGAGTCCACTCGACAGACGTCACCGTCACGCCGTCACGGAATGCGACGGAATCGATCCACGTCGCCAACGCCGAGAAGTCACGGAAGCGGGCGCGCACGGTCGTCGTGGCGTGATACACCGGCGGCAGCTGGGCGCCGTCCTGACTCCAGGGGCGCTGGCCCCACACACTCACCTGATCGGCGCTCCATCGTGTGACGGCGTCGGCTATCGGATCGTGCAACGCACGGAGGCTTTCAGACGTCTCCGCGTGAAGCTGACGAGTCTTCTCGAATACCGGCTGACGCTCGGGTCCTTCGAAACCGAGGGCGAGCTGCACGGTCGCGCGCTCCGGAGAGTGGTGAGTGTCGGTCGACGCCGTGACGGTGATGATGGTCTCGCTCATGGCTTCACTTTATCCGCGACCACGTACGCGCGGTGCTGGCGATTGCCGCGCATCTGTCGTAGGATAGGGGGCTGCATCCTTTGAGGTGCTGGTGCGCAAGACACAACTCAACAGTGCATGATAGTGACCCCGCTTGGGGATGATCGGTTTCGACACTGCCTGCGAAACTGCGAGAAGCGGGCCGAGGATTCAGGGTTATCTCGTTAACGATCTCTGAAAAACAATAAGTGCCAATTCAAACCGCACTGTCTCTGCTCAGGCAGACTTCGCCCTCGCGGCGTAGTTCTCTTCTAAGCACTAAATAGAGACCGTCAGTCCGGGAATGCTCTCTACCCGGGTTCTGGCGATATTCAGAGAGATTGCTTCCGCGTTACGCCTGAGGGCGCGGAGGGACTTGCACTCGGGCTGGGCCCGTCGAGCTAGATGCCTGTAGCAAAGCTCGGGGCCGAGTAGAACGACTCAACAGGATACGCCCGTAGAAGGCGCAGAATCACAGCAGTGGACCGGGGTTCAATTCCCCGCATCTCCACCATTGAGGTCACATCATGCACTGTTGAGAAGTTCTCGGTGGGGGGAATGCCCAGCCGACGTCATTCAGCCCGCGCGAAGTCCAACGGATGTCGGGATGGCCTGCCGTTGGCCGCCGGAGTGCACGATGTCGTCGCCGTCTACACGAACCTGAGTGGCGTGAGCGCGAAGAGCCTCCGCGACTGTTGGCAGCCGATGTTCGAGCTCGAACCACTCGACGTAGTCGCCGGACTCGGCCACAATCTCGGCCCACGGCGTGCGCGTTATGCGACACGCGGCAACGGTCGCCTCGTGCATGCGAACGTGATCCGGATGCCCGTATCCGCCTGCATTGTCATAGCCGACGACGAGAGATGGGCAGGTAACCTCGATCAGCGCCGCCAGGTCGTTGGTCACCTCATCGAGTGACGCGCTGACGAGTGCGTCCGGCGTGACGTCAGGCGACGGGCCGGCGAGTTCGGGGGTGACCCAGGACATGCCCGAATCGCGATATCTTCGGTCGGCATGACTCCGAGCGCGCGCAGGGCTGTTGCCGAGCCAATATCTGTCGCTGATGCCGAGAATCGCCGACGCTGCGCTCAACTCATTTTCGCGGATCTCAGACAGCGTCTCGGGGTCGGGTTCGACCTCGAGCGCACCGGCGACGATCTCACCGCGCTCGCCTCGCGTCGCGGTCACCAGCTGCACCCGGATGCCTCGGGCGACCAGCTCGGAGATCAGCGCACCTGTGGCAAGCGTCTCGTCATCGGGGTGCGCGTGCACGAACAAGACACTGTGCACACCATCGAGGATGCTCATGCGGCCGCGAGCGGCGAAACGAGGCTGCTGTAGACGCGCAGGAGCGCCTCGGCCGAGCGTGACCAGCTGAGTGCCTCTGCGCGCTCACGGGCCTTCATCGACAGGGCATTCGCCTCGTCGCTGTGGGAAAGGAGCCGCGTGATCGCCTGCGCCCAGACCTCGGGATCTCGAGAGTCGAGGACGATGCCGGTGACGCCGTCGATGACCGCCTCTTGGAGGCCTCCCGACGCAGCCGCGACCACGGGAACGCGGCTCGCTGCCGCCTCGAGTGCGACGAGCCCGTATGTCTCTGAGTGCGACGGGATCAGGACGACCCGTGCCTGGCGCAGCAGCGCGGCGAGCGCCTCACGGGATTGCGGCCCGATGAAGTGCACTGTGTCACCGATGCCTCGGAGTTCGGCGAGCCGTGAGAGCTCATCGACGTAGCCGTCAAAATCGGCGGACGCGTCGCCCGACACCACGAGTTCGGGACGGAGATCGGGCGATACGGCCGCGATGGCCTCGATCGCCAGGTCGAGACCTTTCAGCGGCTGCAATCGGGCGGCGACTACCGCATAGGGCGCACGTGCGTTCGATTCGGGTTCGGATGCGGAAGGAGCGAAGAGATCGCTGTCGACCCCGGGGGAGACCACAGTGATGCGCTCACGCGAACCACCCAGCCGAGTTTCGATCGTGAGTGCCTCGGCCTCGCTGATCGCGATCACAGCGTCGGATTCGCGCGCCAGCCAGGATTCTCCGGCCATGCGCCCCGGAGACTCGGACCGTTCCCCGTCGGAGAGTGGGGTCGAGTCGTCGGCTGCGATGCTGTGGAAGCTCTGGATGTGGGGGATGCGACGGGCGCGCGCGACGGGCAGCGCTGCCATTCCGGAGAACCAGTGGTGAGAATGAATGACGTCGAATGGACCGAGCTCCGAGAGCCGTTCGCCGAACTCGACGATGTAGTTTTCGTGGTCACCCTTTGCGGCGGGCCTCGCCGGACCGGCGTCGACGAGGCGCAGACGAAGACGCTCGCCAAGTGCGAGAACCGACGGTGCGGCCGCCGTGGATCGTCTGGTGATGATCTCGACGTCGTGCCCGAGCGACGCGAGAGCCTGGGCCTGGTGCAGAACGACCACGTTCATGCCTCCGGCGTCGCCGGAACCGGGCTCGTCAGCCGGTGAGGTGTGCAGGCAGACGAGAGCTATGCGCAGCACTTAAACGAACACTCGGTAACCGTTGAGGAACTTGTTGACGGGCGCGAGAAGCGCAACAAGCGGCACGAACATGCGCAGGAGGTAGACGATCACCGTGACCTGCCCGAGGTCGGCCAGCGCGAACAGGCCGAGGGCCACGGCGCCCCAGCCGAGCGCGATCTTCAGCGATCGGGTCGTGGCCAGGAATGGGGCCGCCGTTCCCAGGGAAGCGAAGACGATTCCTGCGTCGGCGACGAATCCGCGAATCCCGGCGTCGTCGAACTGACCGACCAGTACCCACAGCACGATGGCGATGGCCCAGAAGAGAACGAAGAGACCGCCGCCGACTGCCTTGGTCAGATACGTGACTGGGGCGGAGGTGGTGGCCGGGGCTGAAGCAGTCGTCATACCCCAAATTCTAGCCCGAGGCCTACGCGTCTCGTGGACGATGTCGGTGGCGAGTGCGAGGCTCGATATATGCGATGCATGATTGTTCCCCCGTACTTGCTAGCTCGGCTGTCGAGACTCGACGCAACCAGTCTCGAGACCGTCGCGACGGCGGCACACGAGACGTTGATGCACACACAGCCGCTACGCGCAGCCCGCCAAACAGCGATGCTGCGCCCCGCCCATCCGACGCAGGCCGGCCACGGTCCTCGGCGCACTATCAGCGACGCCGGTGGCCGCGAGGTTCTGCCGGGCACGGTTGTGCGGAGAGAAGGCGGCGCACCGACGGCAGATCCTGCGGTCGACGAGGCCTACGACGGGCTCGGCGCGACCTACGCTCTCTTCGCGGATGCCTTCGGTCGGGCATCCATCGATGACCGAGGGCTCGGGCTTGACGCCACGGTGCACTACGGGGCTCGGTACGACAACGCCTTCTGGGACGGGGAGCGCATGGTGTTCGGCGATGGCGACGGCGAGATCTTTCGACGGTTCACCCTCTCGCTGAGCGTCATCGGGCACGAACTCAGCCACGGGGTGACGCAGTATTCCAATCCGCTCGAGTACTCGGGGCAGTCCGGCGCTCTCAATGAGTCCGTCTCAGACGTGTTCGGCGCCCTGGTCGAGCAGTATGCCCGGCGGCAGACCGTGGCCGAAGCGAATTGGCTGATCGGGGCAGAACTCTTCACCGAGATGGTCGAGGGCGCAGCGCTCCGCTCGATGAAGGCTCCCGGCACCGCCTACGACGACGACATCCTCGGCGTCGATCCCCAGCCCGCTCATATGCGTGACTTCGTCGAGACAAGCGACGACAACGGCGGGGTCCACATCAACTCCGGCATTCCGAATCGAGCGTTCTATCTGGTGGCCGATTCACTCGGTGGCTTCGCGTGGCACCGCGCCGGTCAGATCTGGTACGACACCATCACCGGCGGCGCGCTTGCACCCACGGCGACGTTCGCCGACTTCGCGCGGGCGACAGCCGGGGCTGCGAGGAGCCGTTTCGGCGGTGGCTCGAGCGAACTCGATGCGGTCGAACGTGCCTGGTCATCGGTGGGGGTGCGGCCGTGAACATCACGGTCGTTCGCACCGGAGGCTTCGCAGGCCTGCGTCGAATCTGGCGCGTCGAGATCGACACAGCGTCTGAGTCGGCACTCGACGAGTGGAGTCAGATCCTCGATGCCTGCCCCTGGAACGAAGCCATAGACCTCGACGGCGACGGCGTGCCGGATCGCTTCGTCTTCGTGATCACGGTCGAGTCGCCGCCCGATGCCTCGGCTGCTGCTTCCGACGCCGTCGACTCCGAGCTGCGCGCGACCCTTCCCGAGACTCGAGTCGTCGGCCCATGGAAGCAGTTGGTCAATCGCGTGCAGTCGGATGATCGTGCCGACATATGACGACACCGAAACATGCCGTCAACACGGGCGCGCTAGTTTAGGTCGGTGACGAATTTCGCTGACACGACCCCCGGCAATCCCGAGCCCAGCCGCAGAAGCATTCGCGATGAGGTCGACGCGGCGTTGCGCGCCGACGTTCGTCTGCTCGGAGCGCTGCTCGGAAGAATTCTGACCGAAGCCGGCGGAGCAGAGCTGCTCAACGACGTGGAGCGGCTGCGCGAGCTCACGATCGACGCGTACGAGAAGCAGAACAACGCCTCTATCGAAGATGCGGAGAAGCTCGTCGACTCCTTTACTCCCGTGCGCGCCGAGCAGGTCGCGCGGGCGTTCACGAGCTACTTCCACCTGGCGAATCTGGCCGAGGAGCACCACAGGGTTCGGGTACTGAAAACCCGATTCGCGTCTCCGAGCGATCCGGCGCCCGCAGATTCTCTGCCCGCTGCGATCGAACGCCTTGTCGACGAGGTCGGTCGGGAGGAGGCTGCTGAGCGACTGGCCTCGTTGCGATTCCATCCCGTGCTCACGGCCCATCCAACGGAGGCGCGACGCCGGGCGGTCGCCTCGGCCATCCGACGTATCAGCGATCTTCTCTCCGACAGAGATGCCGGCCAGCAGAGCCGGTTGGCTGCGGCAGAGATCGAACGGCGCCTGCTCGAGCAGATCGATGTGCTCTGGCGTACATCTCCGCTGCGCACGACCAGGCCGACGCCGCTCGACGAGGTTCGTACGGCGATGAACATCTTCGATCAGACCCTGTTCCAGGTCGTGCCGCAGGTGTACCGGCTTCTCGACGACTGGATGCTCGATTCCGAGGCGGGCAAGGCACCCGTTGTGGCTCCGGCATTTATGCGGCTCGGAAGCTGGATTGCAGCGGATCGCGACGGAAACCCCTTCGTCACGGCAGCGGTGACAGAAGAGGCCGCTGCGATCGCCAGCGAGCACATTCTCTTCGGCCTCGAGCATGCGGCAACGCGCATCGGACGCACGCTGACTCTCGATTCCGAGGACACCCCGGCCAGTGAGGCGCTGATGGCACTGTGGGAGCGGCAGCAGTCGATCGCGCCCCAGGTGACGAGCCAGATCGGCACGCGTTCGCCGCATGAGCCGCACCGTCGGGTGCTCATGGTTGTCGCGGCGCGTATCGTCGCCACCCGTCAGGGCACCGAACTTGCCTACGGGCTGCCCGATGAGCTGATCTCCGATCTTCGTGTGATCCAGCAATCGTTGCGTGAGGCCGGAGCGGACCGCAGCGCCAACGGCGAACTGCAGAACCTCATCTGGCAGGTCGAGACCTTCGGCTTCCACCTGGCCGAGCTCGAGGTTCGTCAGCATTCGAAGGTGCATCGCCAGGCGCTGGAGGAGATCCGGGCCGGCGGCGAGACGAGCGAGATGACCCAGGAGGTCCTCTCGGTCTATCGCACCATCGCGACGCTGCAGAAGCGCTATGGCACGGCAGCGGCCCGCCGCTACATCGTGTCTTTCACCCAATCGTCTGCCGACATCGCCACGGTGTTCGCTCTGGCCGAGGCGGCCCTCGGCTCACCCGAGGCCGCCCCGGTTCTCGACGCGGTTCCTCTGTTCGAGACGTTCGCCGACCTCGAGGCGAGCACAACGATCCTCGACGAGATGATCACGTTGCCGCAGGTGCAGCAACGGCTCGCCGCGACGGGTCGACGGCTCGAGGTCATGCTCGGATACTCCGACTCCTCGAAGGACGTGGGGCCGGTCTCAGCGACGCTCGCGCTCTACTCGGCGCAGGAGCGCATCTCACGCTGGGCCCAAGACAACGACATCGAGCTGACGCTGTTCCACGGTCGAGGCGGTGCCCTGGGCCGCGGCGGCGGACCGGCGAACGAGGCCGTGATGGCCCAGCCCGGCGGGTCTGTGGAGGGCCGATTCAAGCTCACCGAGCAGGGCGAGGTGATCTTCGCCCAGTACGGCGACAAGGCGATCGCAGCGCGCCACATCGAACAGATGGCCGCTGCAACGCTGCTCGCGTCGAGTCCGTCGAACGAAGAGGCCAACAACACTGCCACGCGCGATTTCGCCGACATCGCCCGCACTCTCGACCTCCGGTCGCGTGAACGCTTCTTCGAACTCATCAAGGCCGACGGCTTCGCGCCCTGGTTCGCGCAGGTGACGCCGATGGAAGAGGTGGGATTGCTCGCTCTCGGCTCCCGCCCAGCGCGCCGCGGGCTGTCGGTCGAGTCACTCGAAGATCTGCGAGCCATTCCCTGGGTGTTCGCGTGGACTCAGGCGCGCATCAACCTGACAGGCTGGTTCGGCCTGGGTTCGGCCCTCGCCGCCGTGGGAGATGTCGACGCTCTGCGCGACGCCTACGAGCGCTGGCCTCTCTTCACCGCCATGATCAACAACGTGGAGATGTCGCTCGCGAAGACCGACGACAGGCTCGCCAAGCGCTACCTCGCCCTGGGCGATCGCGACGACCTGGCTTCGCTCGTGCTCGACGAGATGGAGATCACACGCGAGTGGGTCCGGCGCACAACCGGGCATGGCGAGATCCTCGAGGGTCGTCCGGTGCTGCAGCGCGCGGTTCGTCTGCGCAGTCCTTATGTCGACGCCCTGTCCCTTCTGCAGCTTCGCGCTCTGCGAGCTGTTCGCCAATCAGGCAGTGTCGATCCGGCAGACGATACGCACCGACTGCTGCTGCTCGCCGTCAACGGGGTTGCCGCCGGTCTGCAGAACACGGGATAGAACGTCGTGTCGGTTGGTCGTCGTTCCGTGTATCAGGCGCTACTCGGTGACCGGGTCGCGCTGCTGCAGCCGGAGTTGTCGCACTACGTCGGCGGCGCAGCGCGAGGCGAGGCCGGAATCGGCCGCGGGGTATACGAATTCGCGGGGCCATCGAAGACCTGGCTCGTACCCCTGTTTGCCGCGACAGCCCGAGCCGACGCCCTGTTCGGCGACCGAGGCCGCGACGTCGGCCTCACCGTGGTCAACGTGCCGCATTCCGATGCCCACGGCCGGCTGTGCCTCAGCTCGACCCGCAGCTTCGCCTTCGCCGGGGTGACTCGCACAATGCAGGACACGATGCTGGCCGGCCGTGATGGCTTGCTGCACGACTTCCTCGGCAGAACCCGCTTCCTCGAAGTCTCGTTGAGACTTTCCGTCTCGCCCGAGGGGTGGCTCCGGATGCGATCGGTCGGCACGTGGCTGTGGTTAGGACGTCTGCGCGTCCCGGTTCCCCGGATCCTCTCCGCGCGCGTGGATCTCCTCGAGCGCTGGGACACCGCGACGGCGAGCCAACAGGTCGACGTGACCCTCACGCATCCGGTGTTCGGCCGGGTGTTCGAGTATCGAGGTTCGTTCGTCTACGACCCTCGTGCCGGTTCAGTCGACGACGTCGATACCGCGCGCATCAACCGCCGGTACTAACGTTTGGGCTATCGCGCGGGAGCGGACGATTACTCGGAGAGGACGCGAAGTGCGTCGTCATGCAGCAGCCCGTTGCTGGCGAGCGCGGAGCCCGACCACGGCCCTGAAGTTCCATCGACCGACGTGAACCTGCCTCCGGCCTCCTCGATCACGGGAATCAGCGCGGCCATGTCATAGGGCTGGAGGTCGAATTCGCCGGCCACGTCGAGCGCGCCCTCGGCCACAAGCATGTACGACCACATCTCGCCGTAGGCTCGGGTGCGCCAGACCGAACGTGAGAGCGACAGCAGGCTCTCGAGGCGCCCGGCCTCATCCCATCCCTTGAGGCTGTTGTAGCTGATGCTGGCGTCGGCCAGCCCTGCGACGCGGGAGACCTGCAGTCGGCGCGGCTCCGTGTTTGCCGCAAGGGTCTGGTCGCTCGTCCAGGCGCCCTCGCCGCTCGCCGCCCACCAGCGCCTGCCCAGGGCAGGCGAACTGACCACGCCGACAACCGGAACGCCATCGATCGCAAGGGAGATCAGTGTGGCCCACACCGGCACGCCTCGGAGGTAGTTCGCCGTGCCATCGATGGGGTCGATGATCCACTGCCGGGAGGAGTCGCCCTCTGCGCCGTACTCCTCGCCGAGGATCGAGTCGCCGGGGCGCGCCTCTGCGAGTCGGTCTCTGATCTCCCGTTCGACGGCCTTGTCCGCATCCGTCACCGGCGTGCGGTCGGGCTTTTTCTCGACCACCAGGTCGAGTGCCATAAAACGGTCGAGCGAGATGCGATCGGCCGCGTTGGCGATATCGAGCGCGAGGGCGAGGTCGTCGGCGTACGAGACAGTCATGATGCCAGCGTAGCTAGCTCAGCGTGGTCACGAGTTTCTGCAGCGACTCGATGCGCGCCTTGCCGCTTTCTCCGAGCTCACCCGCCTTCACCCTGTCGAGGATCTCCCAGTCGTGAGCCTCGCTGAGCGCGACACCATCGGGTGGCGGCACCGAGGAAGGGATCGCCATGCGTGCGAACGACTTCAGCACGTTCGCGGGGTCGACGTGACCGAGGCCGAACGAACGTACGCCCGGCGTGTCGATGATCCAGCCGGAGCGGCCCTCGTCGTCGTGCACTCGAAGACCCAGGGTCGACGACGAGGTGTGCCGGCCCCTGCCGGTGACATCGTTCACTCGCCCGATCGCCCGGTCGGTTCCCGGTACGAGTGCGTTGACGAGGGTGGACTTGCCGACTCCGGAATGGCCCACGGTAACGGTCGTGTGCCCGATGAGCAGCGCCTTCAGCTCGTCGAGAGGCAGCTCGTCGCGTTGACCCGTGACCACCGTGAGGTCGAGGCAGTCGAACTCCGAGAGGAACTCCGCCGGGTCTGCGAGGTCGGTCTTGGTGATGAAGAGGATCGGGGTGATACCGGCGTCGAAGGCGGCGACCAGATAACGATCGACGAGTCGTGCGCGCGGCTCGGGGTTGGCGGCGGCGACGACGATCAGCATCTGGTCGGCATTGGCCACGATGACGCGCTCGACGGCGTCGGTGTCGTCGGCGCTGCGCCGCAGAAGCGTGCTGCGCGGGGTGATCTTGACCACGCGGGAGAGACTGCCCTCGGCACCGGACGTGTCGCCGACGAGGCCGACCCGGTCTCCGGTCACGATGGCGGTCTTTCCCAGTTCGCGGGCGCGGGATGCGGTGATCGCTCGCTCGGTCGGCGTGTCCTCGTCGACCAGCACCGTGAAGCGTCCACGGTCGACGGTCAGGATGCGCCCCGGTACGGCGTCGGCGTATTCAGGGCGGATCTTCGTGCGCGGCTTGTTGCCCTTGGGGTTCGGCCTTATCCGAACGCTCGACTCGTCGTACTCCGACTCGTCGTCGTCATCATCGTCGTTCGACCACCAGGTCATGAGCAGCTCGCGGCCAGCGCGCTCCAGAGCTCGGGAAACTCGGGAAGAGTCTTCGACGTCGTGGCGATGTCCTCGATGAGGACGTCGGGCGTGACGAGAGCGATGATCGCGCCCGCGTGGGCCATCCGATGGTCGGCGTAGGTCTTCCATGTGCCGCCGTGAAGGTGCGCCGGCTCGATGCGAAGGCCGTCGTCGAGTTCGGTAATGACGCCTCCCAGCGCGGTGATCTCGGTCGCGAGCGCCGCGAGGCGGTCTGTCTCGTGGTGTCGGATGTGCCCGATGCCGGTGATTTCGCTAGGGGAGTCGGCCAACGCTGCCAGTGCCACCAGGGCCGGGGCTAGCTCTCCGCCTTCAGAGAGGTCGAGGGTGATGCCGTGGATCTGGCCCGTGCCTTCGACGGTGAGCACACCGTCGACCAGCGACACGGTGGCACCGAAGAGCGGCAGAAGATCGATGAGATGGGCGCCGACCTGGGTCGTGCTGGTGGGCCAGCCGCTGACGCTCACTCGGCCGCCGGTGGCGACGGCTGCGGCGAGGAACGGCGCCGCGTTCGAGAGGTCGGGTTCGATGTCGATGGTCGCACCCCGGATGCCGCTGGGCGCCATCTCCCAGACGCCCGGCTCGGGAGACTCCACGGAAACTCCGCGATCCGCCAGCGCCTGGATTGTCATCTCGATGTGAGGCTGGCTGGGCACGCGTTCGCCCGAGTGACGCAGCACGAGGCCGTCGTCGAACCGAGCGGCGGAGAGCAGAAGACCCGAGACGAACTGGCTTGAGCTGGACGCGTCGATGACGATCTCCCCGCCCGCGACGCGGCCGGTGCCATGCACGGTGAAAGGAAGCGCTCCTGCGCCATCGTCTGCGATGTCGACACCGAGCGCGCGGAGTGACGAGATGGTCGTCGTCATGGGCCTGCGCCGGGCGGCTTCGTCGCCGTCGAACACGATCGGTCCGAGGGCCAGAGCCGCGACGGGTGGGATGAACCGCATCACCGTTCCCGCGAGGCCGCAGTCGACGGTTGTACTGCCGAGCAGCTCCTCGGCCGGGGTGATGAGCCAGTCGTCACCGAACTGCCCGGAGCCGGTGACGGCCTCGATCGTCGTTCCCATCGAACGGAGTGCGTCGACCATCAGGGTGGTGTCGCGCGAGTGCAGCGGAGCCCGGAGTGTCGATGGCGAATCCGCCAGTGCCGATAGCACCAGCTGACGGTTCGTGAGGCTCTTCGAGCCGGGCAGAACAACCGTCGCGTCGATGGGCCCGGAGGCGGTCGGCGCCGGCCACGGCGCATCGCCGGGTGGAACAGCGGCGACCCCCGGCGTCTCGTCGTCGTAGGGGGAGAAGCGCGGATCGAGTTGATTGATGATGCCCATTGCCCTCCAGATTACCGCCACGGCGGAATAAACGACGTTCCGGTGGTCGTTGTTGATCGTATGCGGGTCGGAACGGACCCGGGGATGGATCCGAAGGGGAGGGTGAGCAGACATGCTGACACAGGAGCGTGCGCGGCCGCTTGTCGCAACCCCACGCATGGCCTGGGATGAACGCGCCCTCGCCGAAGTAGACTCTGCTCTGATGAGCAACTCCACACCTGACACCCCTCCAGCGGCCACCCCAGATCCGCGGGATCTGTTCGAGGAACAGGCGATACCGTTCCTCGATCAGCTGTACGGCGCTGCCCTGCGCATGACCCGCAACCCGGCCGACGCCCAAGACCTGGTTCAAGAGACGTTCGTGAAGGCCTATGCCGCGTTCGGGCAGTTCGAGCAGGGCACGAATCTCAAGGCCTGGCTCTACCGCATTCTCACGAACACGTTCATCAACACCTATCGCAAGAAGCAGCGTGACCCCTACAAGGGCACCATCTCCGACATGGAGGACTGGCAGCTGGGTGAGGCCGAGTCGGCAACGGCCATGTCGAGCCGATCCGCCGAAGCGGAGGCCATCGACCATCTGCCCGACAGCGCGGTCAAAGACGCGCTTCAGTCGATTCCCGAAGATTTTCGTCTGGCGGTTTATTTCGCCGACGTCGAAGGTTTCTCCTATCAGGAGATCGCCGACATCATGAAGACCCCTGTCGGCACGGTAATGAGTCGCCTGCATCGAGGCAGACGACTCCTCAGGGGACTTCTGACCGACTACGCAGCAGATCGCGGCATCCATGTCGCGTCCAAGACGGGGAGCACGAAGAAATGACCGATTGCGGTTGCGACAAGGCCAAGGCTGAACTCGAAGAGTATCTGCATAATGAGCTCTGCTCGGCGGACGCCGACGACATCAGAGAGCACCTCGCCGGATGCGTCGACTGCGAGTCGGAGTTGCACGTCGGTCGAGTGCTGACCGAGGCTGTTCAGCGCGCGTGCCGCGAGACCGCGCCCGGCGACCTGCGTGACCAGGTGCTGCTGAAGATTCGCACGATTCAGGCGACGCACTGACGAACGAGTGACGGTCGGTTTCTCGAGAAGTACTCGAGAAACCGACCGATCATCACCTCTCGGTGGCGCGCTCGATGAGCTCCGTCTGCTCGACGGCGTGCCGCTTGGCGGAGCCGGCGGCGGGCGATGCCGCTGCGGGACGTGAGACGACGCGCACTGGTCGACCGAGGTGCGGTGCGACCTCGACGGCCACGAACGGCCAGGCGCCCTGGTTCTCGGGCTCATCCTGCACCCAGACGACCTCGGCATTCGGGTACTGACTCAGCACCGACTTCAGTTCCCCGATCGGTGCCGGGTAGTACTGCTCGAGGCGCACGAGCGCGATCGTCTCGTCAGGCTTCTTCTGCAGCTCGTTGAGCAGATCGTAGTGGATCTTGCCGGAGTGCAGCAGGACCCGTGTGACCGATGCCTTGTTCGTGACGCGGCTGTCGTCGATCACGGGCTCGAACGTTCCGGTCGTAAGGTCGGGTACGTCGCTCGTCGCACCGCGGAGTCGAAGCATCGCCTTCGGCGTGAAGACGACGAGCGGCTTGCGCGGGCGAGCGTATGCCTGTCGGCGCAGCAGGTGGAAGTACGATGCCGGCGTCGACGGACGTGCGACGGTCATGTTGTTCTCTGCGCACAGCTGCAGGTAGCGCTCGATGCGTGCCGATGAGTGGTCAGGACCCTGGCCCTCGTAGCCGTGGGGGAGAAGTAGAACGAGCGACGAGCGCTGCGCCCACTTCTGTTCGGCCGACGAGATGAACTCGTCGATCACGATCTGGGCGCCATTCGCGAAGTCGCCGAACTGGGCCTCCCAGAGCACCAGTGCATCCGGTCGTTCGACCGAGTAGCCGTACTCGAAGCCCATCGCGGCGTATTCGCTCAGCAGCGAGTCGTAGATCCAGAACCGCGCCTGGCTCTCGCTCAGGTTCGCCAGAGGCAGCCATTCCTGACCGTTCTCGCGGTCGTGGAGTACGGCATGACGCTGAACGAAGGTGCCGCGGCGGGTGTCCTGGCCGGCGAGGCGCACCGGGGTGCCCTCGAGCAGCAGTGACCCGAGCGCCAAGAGCTCGGCGAACGCCCAGTCGATTCCACCCGAGCGACTCATCTCGAGGCGTTTGTTCAGCAGCTGCTGCAGCTTGGGATGAACCGTGAAGCCGGCGGGCTTGTTCTGGAATGCGTCGCCGATCTGGTGGATGGTCGACTCGGCGACGGCGGTTGAGAACGCGTCGGAGCTCGATGAATCGTTCTGCTGCGCGTCGGGCAGTTCGAGGTCGGCAACGCTCGACCCGTCAGCCTTGATGACCGGGATCGACGAGGTCTGCGCCGCGTGGGTCTCGGCGAACGCGCGCTCGAGGCGATCCTGGAAGTCGCGATGGGCGGCCTGGTACTCCTCTTCGGTGATGTCGCCACGACCGACGAGCGACTCGGTGTAGAGACGGCGCACGCTGCGCTTCGCCTCGATGAGGTTGTACATAAGCGGCTGCGTCATCGAGGGGTCGTCTCCCTCGTTGTGTCCGCGACGTCGGTAGCAGATGAGATCGATGAAGACATCTCGGTGGAACTGCTGACGGTACTCGAATGCGAGTTGGGCGACGCGTACGACCGACTCGGGGTCGTCGCCGTTCACGTGGAAGATCGGAGCCTGGATCGTCTTGGCGACGTCGGTGGAATAGACCGACGAGCGAGACTCTCCGGGAGGGGTCGTGAAGCCCACCTGGTTGTTGATGTTGATGTGGATCGTGCCGCCCGTGCGGTAGCCGCGCAGCTGCGACATCTGCAGCGTCTCGACCACGATGCCCTGTCCGGCCAGTGCCGCGTCTCCGTGAATGAGGATTGGCAGCGTCGAGAAGGTTCCGATCGCCTTACGGTCTTGCTTCGCCCTGACGATTCCCTCGAGCACGCCGTCTGCTGCCTCGAGGTGTGACGGGTTCGCGGCGAGGTAGACGGGAATCTCGGTGCCGTCGCTGCCGCGGAAGGTGCCCTCGGTGCCGAGGTGGTACTTCACATCTCCTGAGCCTTGAACGGTCCGTGGGTCCTGAGTTCCCTCGAACTCACGGAAGATCTGACCATAGGTCTTGCCTGCGATGTTCGTCAGAACGTTGAGGCGACCGCGGTGAGCCATGCCGATCGCGACCTCATCGAGCCCCTCGTTTGCGGCGCCCTGGATGATCGCGTCGAGCAGGGCGATCGTGGACTCTCCGCCTTCGAGGCTGAAACGCTTCTGGCCGACATACTTCGTCTGCAGGAAGGTCTCGAATGCCTCGGCCTCGTTGAGCTTGGCCAGGATGCGCATCTGCTCGTCGTGTCCCGGCTTGGCATAGCGCTGTTCGACCTTGTCCTGGATCCACTTGCGCTGGGCGGGATCCTGAATGTGCATGTACTCGATGCCGGTCTTGCGGCAATAGGAGTCGCGAAGCACGCCGAGGATGTCACGCAGCAGCGCGCTGCGCTTCGCGCCGAACTCACCGGTTACGAATTCCCGGTCGAGATCCCAGAGGGTCAGCCCGTGGTTCGCGATGTCGAGGTCGGGGTGCGTGCGCTGGCGGTACTCGAGAGGGTCGATGTCGGCCATCAGGTGGCCGCGCACGCGGAAGGCGTTGATCAGCTCTTGAACTCGGGCGGTCTTGTCGACGGCGTCGGAGAGATCGACGCTGATGTCGGGAGCCCAGTGGATCGGCGCGTAGGGGATGCGCAGCTCGGCGAAGATGTTCTCGTAGAAGTTGCGCTCGCCGATGAGCAGCTCGTGCACCTTGCGCAGGTACTCGCCGGAGCCGGCACCCTGAATGACGCGGTGGTCGTAGGTACTGGTGAGCGTGATGATCTTGCCGATGCCCAGGTCGTTGAGCGTCTTCGCGCTGGTGCCCTGAAACTCGGCCGGGTATTCAAGGGCGCCGGCGCCGATGATGCAGCCCTGGCCCTTCATCAGGCGGGGAACGGAGTGCACCGTTCCGATTCCGCCCGGGTTGGTGAGCGAGATCGTCGTGCCCTGGAAGTCGGCTGCCGTGAGCTTGTTCGCTCGGGCTCGGCTCACCAGCTCCTCGTATGCCCTGAGGAACTCGTTGAAGCCCATGGTGTCGGCTCGCTTGATGCCCGGAACCAGGAGGGCGCGTGTGCCATCGGGCTTCGGGATGTCGATGGCGATGCCCAGTCCGACGTGCGCGGGCGCGACGACAGACGGCTTTCCGTCTACCTCGTCGTAGTACACGTTCTGGCTGCGGAACTCCTTCATCGCCTGAACGAGTGCCCAGCCGATGATGTGGGTGAAGGAGACCTTGCCGCCGCGGCTGCGCTTGAGGTTCGAGTTGATGACGATGCGGTTGTCGATCAGCAGCTTCGCCGGGATCGACCGCACACTGGTCGCCGTTGGCACTGTGAGACTGGCGTCCATGTTGGTCGCCAGCGTCTTGGCCATGCCGCGAAGGGGCGTGACGACGTCTTTCTCGGCATCGTCTTCGCTGCTGGTCGATTCGGCGGCGGTCTCCCGCTTGGGAGCGGACACCGGTGCTTCCGCCGGGATGGGAGCCTGGCGGGCCTGCACGCTCGTGGTGCGGGCTTCCGGCTGGGTTTCACGCTGGTCGGCGACGGATGCGCCGGACGGCGCCTCAGTCGAGACCGTCGCAACGGGTGACGTGGTCGGGGTGGCCGCTCCGGAGCTTTCCGCGACCTGCTCCGATTCGGTCGCGGCGGGTGGAGCCTGCCCGGCCGTCACGGGTGCTGCTGCACCGCCCTTGGAGACCACGGTCGAGTGGTAGCTCTCGAGAATCGGCCACCACGACTCGTCGACCGACTTGCGGTCTACCTTGAACTGCTCGTAGAGCTCCTCGACGAGCCATTCATTGGCTCCGAACTCCGACGCGCTCTCGTCGTTTTCCACTCCGGTCGTTTGGCTAGACAAGCCCGATCGCCCACTCTCTTCATCGTGCATCGACAATTCGCCTGAAATCAGTACATTCATGACAGCCGTCAGCGCCCTGCATCGTTGCCGGCGGGCGCCCGACACGTTCGTAGTCAAGCCTAATCCCCTCAGCCTGAAGCGCCACCCGGCACGGCCCGCTCGGCGCAGAAGCGACTACCGTTGGAGGTATGGAGTTCTATCACGCGACCGCGACCCACGACCTCACGTATTCCGACGTCTTTCTCGTGCCGTCGCGCTCGCAGGTGACGAGCAGACTCGACGTATCGCTCGCGCCGAACGACGGCACGGGAGCGAGCATCCCGATCGTCAGCGCGAACATGAACTCGGTCACGGGTCCCAGACTCTCGGCCACCCTCGCGCGGCGCGGTGGGCTCGGTGTTCTTCCGCAGGACATGCACCTCCAAGATCTCGATGCGGCGATCCGTTGGGTGAAGGCCCAGCCCGTCGAATTCGACACCCCCTTCGACTTTGCTCCCGACGACACCGTCGAGCAGGCGCTTCGCCAGGTGCCCGCGGTCGCGGGTCACGGAATCGTCATTCACGACTCCGCCGGCGTGTACCTCGGGTGCATCGCCGCAGCCCGTCTCGCCTCTGCGCTGCCCGATGCGCTCCTCGGAGATCTGCTGCACGGCCCGCTGACGGCTCTCTCCGCCGACGACATCGACTCTCCCAGAGAGGCGTTCGACGCGATGGTCGAGGCCGAACTCGACTTCGCCCCGGTGATGCGGCACGGAGCGGTCATCGGAACCCTGAGCCGCACGAGCGCACTGCGCTCCACTCTCTACACCCCGGCGCTCGACGCACAGGGCCGCCTTCGGGTCGCCGCAGCCATCGGTATCAACGGCGATGTCGCATCCAAGGCCCGTGCGCTCGCGTCGGCCGGCGTCGACGTGCTCGTGATCGATACGGCCCACGGGCACCAGGAGGGCATGCTGCGCGCCATCGAGACGGTGGCCAACGAGAACCTCGGCCTTCCCATCGTGGCCGGCAACATCGTGACGGCCGACGCCGTGCACGATCTCGTCTCGGCCGGTGCAACGATCCTCAAGGTCGGGGTCGGCCCGGGCGCCATGTGCACAACGCGCATGATGACGGCGGTCGGTCGCCCGCAATTCTCGGCCGTGCTCGAGACCGCCGATGCGGCTCGCGAGCTCGGGGCCCACGTGTGGGCCGACGGGGGAGTGCGCTACCCGCGTGATGTCGCGCTGGCGCTGGCAGCCGGAGCATCCAGCGTGATGATCGGCTCGTGGTTCGCCGGCACGATCGAGGCGCCAGGCACACTGAAGACGGATGCGACGGGCCGGCTCTACAAAGAGAGTTGGGGCATGGCGTCGACCAAGGCCGTCAAAGACCGCTTCGGACGCCTCGACGCCTACGAGCTCGCCCGCAAGACGTTGTTCGCCGAGGGCATCTCGTCGAGCAGCATCTACCTCGACCCGCTCCGCCCCTCCGTCGAGGATCTGCTCGACATGATCACGTCGGGCGTGCGCAGCTCATTCACCTACGCGGGAGCCTCCGATGTCGCCGAGTTCCACGATCGGGCGCTCGTCGGCATCCAGTCCGCCGCGGGGTACGAAGAGGGAAAGGCCCTTCCCGTCAGCTGGTAATCGCCCCGGCGATCTGGCGAGGCCTGCCGGTATACTGGCCAGACAATGGACGACCCTCCCTCAGCCCATCCATCCTTTCTTCTGAACAATTCCGGCGGCCACCGTGCCTCTTGACTGGATCATGTTCGGCATCGGTATCGTTCTCACATTCGGTACCGGCATCTTCGTCGCCAGCGAGTTCGCGCTGGTCAACCTCGACCGCAACGACCTCGAGACCAGGCAGAAGCGCGGCGGCACCGGGCTCGGTCCTACGATCTCGGCGCTGAAGATCACCTCGACCCACCTCTCGAGCGCGCAGCTCGGCATCACGCTCACCACTCTTCTCACCGGTTACACCATGGAGCCGGCCATCTCGAACCTGCTTCGCGCCCCGCTCACCGGCGTCGGCATCCCCGAGGCCGTCGTGCCTGGCGTCTCGGCGACGATCGCAATCGTGTTCGCCACGCTGCTGTCGATGATCGTCGGCGAACTCGTTCCGAAGAGCTTCGCGCTGGCGCTGCCGCTGCAGACGGCGAAGCTGGTGATCCCGTTCCAGCGACTCTTCACGCTGGTGTTCAAGCCGGCTGTCAGCCTGCTCAACAACAGCGCGAACGGTCTCCTTCGCGCGGTAGGCATCGAGCCGAAAGAGGAGCTCTCGGGTGCCCGCACCGCGGAGGAGCTCTCCTCGCTGGTGAGACGCTCCGCCATGCAGGGCAGTCTCGATCTCGACACGGCGACCCTGCTCAACCGCACGCTCCTCTTCTCGGGACACACAGCATCCGACGCCATGACACCCAGGCCGCGTATCGCGAGCGTCAAGCGCACAGACAGCGCAGAAGACGTGATCACCCTCACCCGCACGACCGGACACAGCCGCTTTCCCGTGCTCGACGACGACATCGATGACATCGTCGGAGTCGTGCACGTCAAGCAGGCCGTGAGCGTTCCACGGAACAGGCGGCACGACGTGCCCGCAGCGGCCCTCGCCTCGAACGTCATTCGCGTGCCCGAGACCATGAAGCTCGACTCATTGCTCGGCGAGCTGCGCGGTCGCGGCTACCAGATGGCGATCGTGGTCGACGAGTACGGGGGAACGGCGGGCGTGGTCACGCTCGAAGACCTGGTCGAAGAGCTCGTCGGCGAACTCGACGACGAGCACGACCGCTCGCGCGCCGGAGTCGTCAAGACTCTCAACTCCGTATCGTTTCCCGGCATACTGCGGCCCGATGAACTCGCCGATCGCGCGGGCATCAGCGTTCCCGACGACGGTCCGTTCGAGACGGTGGGTGGCTTCATGATGAGCGAACTCGGACGGCTGCCCGTCGTGGGCGACACGGTCGAGTTGCCCACCGGCCAACTCACCGTCGTTCGGCTCGACGGCCGGCGTATCGATCGCATCCGGTTCACCCCGATCGCCACCGACGAGGCCGCAGCGCCCGTCGATGCGCTCACGACCGATGAAGCGAGTACGGAGGTGAACGACCGTGGCTGATTGGCTGGGTATCGTCTGGCTCGTTGTGCTTCTTCTGGCCAACGCGTTCTTCGTCGGCGCCGAATTCGCCGTCATCTCCGCTCGCCGCTCGCAGATCGAGCCCCTCGCTGATCAGGGCAAGGCGAGCGCCAAGACCGCGCTCTGGGCCATGGAGCACGCGACACTCATGCTGGCCATGTGTCAGCTCGGAATCACCGTGTGCTCGCTTCTGATCCTCAATGTCTCAGAGCCGGCGATCCATCACCTGCTCGAGATTCCGCTGGCCTTCACCGGTCTGCCTGAAGAGGCGATCGGCACGATCGCCTTCATCATCGCGCTGCTGATCGTGTCGTTCCTGCACGTCGTATTCGGCGAGATGGTTCCCAAGAACCTGTCATTCTCGTTGCCCGAGCGCGCCGTTCTGCTTCTCGCTCCGCCGCTCGTGTGGATCGCCCGTGTCTTCAGATTCGTCATCGTCGCGCTCAATGCGACCGCTAACTCGATCCTGCGACTCTTCGGCGTCGAGCCGAAAGACGAAGCGGCGAGCGCATTCACGCTCGACGAGGTGTCGACGATCGTGTCGCAGTCGACCCGTGAGGGTGTTCTGAGCGATACGACGGGCACCCTCAATGCGGCGTTCGAGTTCACGTCGAAGACGGTTAAAGACGTGGCCGTGCCTCTCGAGTCGCTCGTGAGCCTGTCGGACCACGTGACGCCGGCCGAGATCGAGCACGCGGTCGTCAAACACGGATTCTCTCGCTACATCGTGGTCGACGAGGAAGGGCGCCCGGACGGCTACCTGCACCTGAAAGACGTGATCGATATCGACGCAGACGAGGCCGATCTGCCGGTGCCCGCCAAACGCATCAGGCAGCTCGTCTCGATCTATGAGGGAACCGAGCTGGAGGATGCGCTGGCCAGCATGCGTCGCACGAACGCGCACCTGGCGCGTACTTTCTCAGAGTCGGGTCGCACCACCGGTGTGCTCTTTCTCGAGGACATCATCGAGGAGCTGGTCGGCGAGGTGCAGGATGCGACCCGGCGCCTCTGAGAATCACGCGGCCGTGCGTCGGCTAGCGCTTTAGACGGGCCAGGCGGCGCGCACGTACTGCGACGGCCAGTAGTCGATGGCCACGCCCAGTTCGTGGGCGGCTCTCAGAGCAAAGTGCGGGTCTCGCAGCATCTCGCGGCCGAGCATCACTGCGTCGGCGCGACCCTCGTCGACGATCTGCGCCGCCTGCGTCGCGGTGGTGATGAGACCCACTGCACTGACGGGCACGTCGCCTCTCGCCGCAACGTATTCGGCCAAGGGAACCTGATATCCGGGCGCGAGCGGAATCGTGACGCCAGTGATGTTTCCGCCGCTCGAGATGTCGAACACGTCGGCGCCGCTGTCTCTGGCCCACCCCGCCACAGTCGCGGTCTGCTGTTCGTTCCAGCCGTCGGCAACCCAATCAGTGGCCGAGAAGCGCACTAGAAGGGGAACCTCGTCGCCCACCGCGGCGCGGATCTCAGCCACTATTCGAAGGAGCAGTCTGGCCCGGTTCTCAAGGGTTCCACCGTATTCGTCTGTGCGCTCGTTGCTGAGCGGTGACAGGAATTGGTGAAGGAGGTACCCGTGCGCTGCGTGGATCTCCAGCACGTCGAATCCGGAGTCGATCGCCCGCCGTGCCGCTGCGACGAAGTCGTCGACGACACCGTCGATGGCGGCGGAGTCGAGCTCGACGGGTGTCGCGTAGCCGGGGAATGCGAGAGGCGACGGAGCGACGGACTGCCAGCCGCCGGCATCCAGCGGAACCGTGCCCTTCTCACTCGCCCAGGGGCGATAGGTCGAGGCCTTGCGGCCGGCGTGGGCGAGCTGGATGCCCGTCGTCGCTCCCTGAGCGTGCAGGAAGTCGGTTATGCGGCGGAAGCCCTTCGCCTGCGCGTCGTTCCAGATCCCCAGGTCTTGGGGTGAGATGCGGCCCTCGGGGCTGACCGCCGTGGCCTCGGTGATCACGAGACCCGCACCGCCCTGGCCGAAGGAGCCGAGGTGCACGAGGTGCCAGTCGGTGGTCATGCCATCGTGTGCCTCAGCGGAGTACTGGCACATGGGCGCGACCCAGATGCGGTTGCGGATGGTCACGCCCCGGATGCTGAGGGGAGTGAAGAGAGTGGAGCCGCTCATGGTGATGTCTTTCGTCGGGTCATGCTGACGCGGTTGCTGCACGGTCATCCAGGAACGCGTGGAGAAGCTGCGCGGTCGTGAACACGTGACCGTCGATGCCGAGCTCCGCTGCTCCGTCGATATTCACGGCCTTGTTATCGATGAAGATCATGTCGTGCGCCTCGATGTCGAGTTCGCGCAGCACCTCGAGGTAGATCGCGCTTTCGGGCTTGAGTCGGCCCATCTCGGCACTGACGAAGACGCGCTCGAAGAGGGCGCCCATGGGTCCGCGACGGAAGTAGTCGCCGAAGTCGAAGCCCGCGTTCGACAGGAGAGCGATGCGGGTGCGTCCGTCGCGGAGCGCGAGGAGGATGTCGTAGGTGTCAGGGTTCACGCTGAGCCAGCTGCGGTAGTCGGCGATCCAGAGCTGCTGAATGCGCGACTCGCTGAATTCGACTCCGGCATGCCGCGCGATCTCGAGCCAATAGTCGCGGATGCTCAGGGTTCCGCCGTCGAGGGCGTCTCGGTTGGCCCAGTACGGCGGCCAGAACAGATCCTCCGGCACCCGCGCAATCGACATCAGTGCCTGGCGGTCTGCCTCGGAGGGGGAGTAGGAGATGACCTCGCCGTAGTCGAAGACCACGACTTTGCCGGGGATGCTGATGGGCATGAAGCTCCGCAGGTCGATAGAGGGTGGGGGTGCATCCAATCTATCGTGGAGCTGTGAGCGACAATACTGAACGCACTCCTGCACTACAGGCCGGCCGCGACGCCGCGACGGTCGAATGGACCGACGCCGACGCGATGCCGATCGTGCGAGTGCCTCGGGAGAGCGACGACAAGTATCGACGCGGTGTCCTGGGCGTGCGGACAGGATCGAACATGTACCCGGGAGCGGCCGTGCTCGGCGTCGATGCAGCGGCTCGGACGGGGGTCGGCATGATTCGCTATCTGGGCCCCGATGTGCCGACGGGCCTCGTGCTGCAGAGGCGGCCGGAGGTGGTGACCGCACCGGGCCGGGTGCAGGCGTGGTTGCTCGGATCCGGCATGGATGCCGAGAAGAGATCGGATGCCGAGACGTCGCTGCTTCGAAGCGCCCTCGGCGACGGCGTGCCCTGCGTGATCGACGCCGGCGCTCTCGATCTGGTGCCCGAGGCCGGAGCCGACACGATCATCACTCCGCACGCGGGCGAACTCGCCTCGCTGTGGGCTCGCGTCGGAGTAACGATCGATCGATCGAGCATCTCCGACGACCCCGTGCACTGGGCCATCGCCACAGCGCAGCGCTTCGGCGTGACCGTGCTGCTGAAGGGAGCTCGCACGATCATCGCCGGTCCGTCGGCCGAGACGATCAGTGTGACGGCGTCGTCGAGCTGGGCGGCGACGGCCGGCTCGGGCGATGTCCTCGGCGGAATTCTGGGGGCCCTGCTCGCGACGAACGCGACATTCGTCGCCGACGAGGCGACGGGCATCCTGTCGCAGGTGGCGGCCACCGCCGCCTACCTGCACCAGGCCGCTGCCGCGCGTGCGTCAGGGGGAGGACCGATCACGGCGCTCGACATTGCGGACTCGCTGGGCCCCACGATCGCAGATCTGCTCAGCCGGAATGCGCACTGACCAGCCCGATGCGTATCGGAGGACGGGCGGGCGTCAGCGCGGAGAGACGGTCAGGATGAAGTCGATCGAACCCTTGTCATCGACGCGCGCGAATCCGAGATCGATAGGCGCGATGCCATAGTCATCGAACGACACAGGCACACTGCCGGCGAGGCTCAGCCGTCCGTTCTCGAGACTGGCGGTGAGCGAGACGTTCACAGCTCGGCTTACACCGTGGAGGTTCAGCTCGCCGGATGCGGCCACGACCACCGGTTTTCCATCGATCAAATCGTCGCTGAGCGTGATGGGCGACGAGAGCGTGAATAGAGCGGTGGGAAAGTCGTCGGCGTCGAGGGCTGGTCCCCTGAAGTAGGCGTCGCGCACAGCATTGTCTGTCGTGATGCTGGCGACCTCTACGACGATCGTCGCGCTGGTGAGCACACTGTGGTCAACAGTGGCCGATCCCGTGACGTGGTCGGTTGTGCCGGTGACCGTCAGAGCCGACCCATTGACCACGGCGTCGACGGTGTAGCCCGCCTCCGAGCCGTCTGCGATAGCCCAATCTCCGGAAAGGTCGGAGATGTCGTCGAAGGCCACCTGGGGTGAAACCTCGCGGACGGTCGGCATCACGCTGGGCTCCACGGCGGCGGGACTCGCGGCCGCACTGCCGTACATGATGGGGCCGGCCACAGCGGCCATGGTTCCCAATGCAAGCACCGACGCCGAGACGCCGATAGCGATGCTCGCAATTCTCTTCATGATCCGTCCGCGGTAGTTGGGGGGTGAATGGCCAGACAATCAGGCGCAGGTGATCCCTTGCTGGGAGCCAGCGGGGAGCACCCTGTGCCCGACGTCCCGCGAGGTCGGTGTGGTGCGGCCTAGTATGGGCGACGTGCGGATGATGCTGGAGACGACGGTCAGGCGTCCGGCAGTCCTCTGGTCGGCCTTTCTGCTGGTGCATGCTTGGCTCGGCTTCGTGGGGCTCACGCACCCGACCCTGCCGTGGGGCGATGTGACACGGCAATACAGTTCGTGGGTGCAGAACGCCCTGGCCGGCGACGTCGTCGGGGTGTCGCAGCCGTGGGTCTATCCGCTCGTAGCGCTGGTACCGATGCTCGCGGCGATGGTGCTCGGCCCTCAGTTGTACGGCGTCGGCTGGCTGCTTGTCGTGGTAGTGACCAATGCCGTCGTCCTGGCCTATCTGCTTGCGCGCACCGGCCCGGGCGCTCGACTCGGGTCGCTGCGCATCACGGCGGCGTGGTGGTGGATCGGTTTTATGCTCTTCCTCGGACCTGTGGCCCTCGGACGAATCGACGTGACGACCGTAGCCATCGCGATCATCGCTCTCCTCGTGGCCCAGCACCGACCGGTCGTGGCCGGCGCGTTGCTCGCGCTCGCGACCTGGATCAAGGTCTGGCCCGCGGTTCTCGTTGCCGCGATCGTCGTCGCAATCCGAAAACGAGCATCCGCCGCGATCTCGTTCGTTGTGACCGCTATTGCCATCGGACTTGTCGTACTCGGTGTCGGAAGCGGTGCGAACAGCCTCGGATTCATCTCTCAGCAATCCTCGCGCGGGCTGCAGATCGAGGCGCCGATCAGCACGATCTGGATGTGGATCGCCTTCCTCGACCCGGCGTCTGCGTCGGTGAAGTACATTCGGTCGATCAACACGTTCCAGGTGGTCGGTTCGGGCATCGACACGGCAAGCGCGGTGATGACGCCTCTTCTGGTCGTCGCATCAGCAGCGCTGCTGACACTGGGTTTTGTCGTTATGCGCAGCGGAGCAAGGCCTGCTCACCTGCTCGCACCGCTCAGCCTCGCCATTGTCGTGGGTCTGCTCGTATTCAACAAGGTCGGTTCCCCTCAGTTCGTACTGTGGATCGCCGCCCCGGTGGTGCTCGGCATCGTCACGCAAGGAAGACGATTCCTCGCCCCCGCGATGCTGGCTCTGGGCATAGCCGCCGTCACCCAGATCTTCTACCCGTTCGGGTACGACGCGCTTCTGGTGCTGCAGCCCGGCATGCTCGTCGTGCTGACTCTGCGCAATGTCGCCCTCGTCGTGCTGCTCGGCGTGGCTGTACGCATGGTCTGGCGATTGAGACGGCACCCCGGCTCCGCTCGCTCTACCAAGGACTCACTGGAAAGGCAGGTCACCTGATGCTCGTCGCATTTTCTGTTGCACCCTCGGGAACCGGACGCGAGGACGGTTCGGTGCATGACGCCGTCGCTGCGGCCGTGAAGGTCGTCCGCGACTCGGGGCTGCCCAATCACACGGACTCGATGTTCACCACCCTCGAGGGGGAGTGGGACGAGGTCTTCGCCGTCATCAAGGAGGCAACCGAGGCGGTCGCACGTTTCGGCAGCCGGGTTTCGCTTGTTCTGAAGGCGGATATCCGAGATGGCTACAGCGGTGAACTGACGGCCAAGGTCGAGCGGCTCGAAAGCGCACTCGACCAGATCACTCCGTGATGTCGGTCTCTGACGCTCGGTGATAATCGACCTGCACGAGCAGGCCGTCTTGGATCGCCCGTTTGCGCAGTGCGACCTTCGTTCCGACGTCGATGCCGGCCACGCGATACTTCTCTCGAATGCGCTTCAGATAGGACTTCGCGGTCTCTTCTGAGATCTCGAGGGCCTGGGCGACCTGCTTGACCGGCTCGCCACCGCCGTACAGGGCCATGACGCGGCGCTCCTGAGCCGAGAGCTTGGGCGCTCCGCCGACCTCGTCTGCAGACAGGGCGAGATCGAGCTCGCTCGAGATGAACGGCCTGCCGGCGTGGGCCGCGCGGATCGCCTCGACGATCATTCCGGCCTCCTCGCTCTTGACCAGGTACCCCAGGGCGCCGGCCGCGATGGCCTCGCGAATCACCGCGGGCTCGGAGTACGTGCTCATGAGCACCGTCTTGACCCCCGTTGTCTTGAGGGTGCGGAGCTTGACCGAGATCGGAAGCGAGTCCTTGAGATCGAGATCGAGCAGCACCACGTCGACGGGAAACTCGGGGTGGGTGAGCAGGTCTGGCCATGTCGTGACAGCGGCCACCATGTCGATGTCGTCGGCTGCGTTGCGGATCCACTCCGTCAACGCTCCGAGGAGCATTCGATGGTCGTCGACGATCGCAAGTCTGATCGGTTCTGCGGAGTCTGTCACGGTTGTCCTCCCGGCCGCTTACGCTGCGGCCTGCTGTGCCACGGTATGAACTGTCGTCACGATCGTTATGCTTCCCCTCGTGACCATCTCCGAATGGTCGCCGACACGATCGAGCGCCGGCCATACGGCGGGGTCGATGCGCCGCTTGGGGACGCCATCGACCGTGAGTGCGACCGGGAAACTCATTCTATCGGGAGCGTCCCCGTCTTCTTCGACGCTCTGGGGGCCGATCACGATCTGCAGGGTCGGCTGCACACGAGACGAATCAGCCACGAGCAGCCAGACGGCAGAGAGGAGACCCTCGCGTTGGCTGGGGTCGAGGAACCCGGCCAGCCCACTCGGATCGGTGAGAGTCACGACCGGGCCGAGCACTTCTGACTCCTCGATCGCGTGGTGGAGCCAGGTGTCGTGTCGCCCCGCGACCAGAAGCAGGCGCAGCTCGGTCGCGATCGATGATGCCCCCGCCGCCACCTCGGGGTCGAGGGGAAGATCGATGGTGCCGCGGGCGATACCGTCGAGGATCTGCTCCGCATCGAGGTCGAGGCGTGCGAGTTCATCGGATGCCCGCATGCCGAACGCGAATCGGGGAGAGAGAAGGGCGCTCTCCACGACAGAGCGGTCGAGCTCCAGCTGCACGAGAGCGCCGAAACCTTTTACGATGAGCGCACCGAGGAGCGGCGGAAGCAGGGCTGTCGTGGCGACCTGCATCGACTGACCGGGGGAGAAGGAGTCGGAGAAGGCGCCTGAGACGAGCATGGCCACGATGATCACCGCGAACACGATGTCGGCGACGAGAAGCTGTCGCGCGGGCCGCGATCCGACCAGAGCGAGCAGTGTCGCTCCGACCCCGAATACCGTCGACGTGTGGAGAATCGGCTGAGACGTGCCGACGTTCGCGACGGTCTCCAGCAGCAGCGCGAGCGCCATGAGCACTGTGGCCGATGCGAACGCGACGGCCGGGATGCGTCCATGAAATCTGCGGGCGAGCAGACACGACCCGACGAGGGCCACCAGGAGCAGTGCCCAGGCAACGATGCGAACTGGAATGGATCCGTCGGCGGGATCGGCGACGGTGTCGGAGATGAAGGTGATCAGGCCCCGCAGAAACAGACACGACCCGAGGACGATCGCGGCGATGCCGAGATACCCGTAGCCGAGCCTGGAGTCCCTTGCCAGGTCGTCGTGCAGCGCGGAGACTGCTCGCGGCCCGATCCGGCGTGCCCGAACAAGTCGGCTCAGCACGTTCGGATCTTCGCCAGACGGCGACTGGCCGTGGGGGATGACGTCGGTCACAGCTTCGGAACCTCCAGAACGACCGTGGTGCCAGAGCCCGGTGCGGAGAAGAGTCGAGTACGACCGCCGACCTCTCGGATGCGGGCGACGACAGACTCGGCGAGACCGAGTTTGGCCGCATCGACCTGCTCGAGATCAAAGCCCACGCCGGTGTCGGTCACCATCGCGCGCACCGTTGTGTCGTCTTGGGTGATGGTCACCTCCGCGTTGCTGACACCGGAGTGTCGTCTGACGTTCTCGAGGCATTCCGCAAGCGAGAGCAGAAACGCGTCGAGCACGTCGCTGGGCAGCAGAAGACGCCCCGCCCCGTGCCAGGAAACCGTCAATCCCATACGGTCGAAGCGCTGTTTGACGGATTCGAGCGTGTGCCCGAGGTCGCTCGTCTCGGTTGCCTCCAGCGTGTACGCCCCAGAGGATCGAGGCATCGGGGTTCCCCCGAGGCGCAGTTGCCTCAGGAGGCGCGCGTCCTCCGCGGCCTGTGCCCTCAGCGCATCAGGACTCACGCCGACTCCGGAGTGCGCGAGCAGCGTCAGCGTGGCGAGAACAGTGTCGTGCAGAAGCCGTGCGCCCTGTCGGCGCTGCGCTTCGGTCTGTGTGGCGTGCCGTTCAGCGAGATGCGCACGACCCAGGCGAGCGATGCGGGCGAGTGCGCGCGAGATGCTCACGGAGAGCCACACGGTGACGCCGGTGAGGATCGACCAGCCGATAACCACGGAAAGCAGACCTTCGAGCGGAGACACCGTCGCCGAGCTGGTCATGATGGTCGCGACGAGAACGAGCGTCGCGCCCGTGGAGAGGGTGATGATGCGGGCAGGCGCGTCGAGATTGCAGATGATCAGGGCGGGAAGGGCGCCTGATCCGAGAACAATGGCGGCCGCCGCCGTCGATGCCGTGCCACCCCCGAGTGCGTCGAGGTCGAGGAGCAGAATTGTCGCCACCCCCGCCACGAGCACCGTCGCGGTCCAGGCCAGCGACCGTGTTCTGCCGATGATGACGAAGCCCGCGGCCATGAGGCCGTAGAGAGGCAGTGCTGCAACGAGCAGGTCGAGATCGGACGGTATGTCGAGCAGAAGGGTAGCGAACGACGCAGACAGAAAGGAGAGCCCGACCATGCGCGTCGTGCGGGCCAGGAATCGTCGTTGACCGCTTGCGCTCAGCGGCATGATCGGCGGCGGACGACTGCGGAAAACCAGCGTTCTGTCACGACAGTCATGCTAGTGGCTCTGTGCCCTGAAGTGGGGGGACATGCATATATTGTGTTGCAGATACGAGGGGCGTAGCCTGATTCAACTACTTGGGGGGAACCGCCGGGAGTGTCGTTGGCAAGGCGATACTCCCGGCCTTCTTTGTGTGGCATGCCAGGCGCGGAACGGCGGTCAGGCATCCAGCAGCCGCCTGAGCTGCCCGCCCACAGCCTCGTTCTCGATCAGGAAACCGTCGTGCCCGAAGGGCGACGACAGAACGACAGCGTCAGTTCCGTCGATGTTTCCAGGAACGTGCTGTGCGATCTCGAACTGGTCGTCGATCGGAAACAGTCGATCACTGTCTATGCCGATGATGATCGTGGGGATGGTGACGTTCGAGAGAGCCTTGGCCACCCCGCCCCGCCCCCGACCCACGTCGTGCGAGTTCATCGCCTGCACCAGGGTCACGTAGGAGTTGGCGTCGAAGCGACGCGTGAATTTGTTGCCGTGAAAGTCGAGGTACGACTCTACGGCGAATCTGCCGTCGCTGCCGAGGGGGCTGATGCCCGACTGCCAGCTTCTCTCGAACCTGTCATTCAGTTCAGACGGGCTGCGGTAGTTGAGCAGGGCCATACGGCGGGCGAGGGCGAGGCCGCGATGAGGCCCTTCACCGTCGGGCGCGTCGTAGTAGTCGCCGCTCGCAAATCGAGGGTCGATATGGATCGCCTCGACCTGAACGGAGTTGAGTGCAACCTGGTCGGCGCTCGAGCGGGCCGGTGCGGCGATCACGGCCAGCCTGTCGATGCGCTCGGGGTGGGTCACGCCCCACTCGATCGCGTGCATGCCTCCCATGGAACCGCCGATGACGGCGGCCCAGCGCTCGATGCCGATGGCGTCGGAGAAGGCCACCTGGGCTCGCACCTGGTCGGTGACCGAAGTGTACGGGAAGGATGCGCCCCATTCGATTCCGTCGGGACCGAGTGATGCCGGACCGGTGCTTCCTTGACAGCCTCCCAGCATGTTGGGGCTCACCACGAACCACTTGTCGGTGTCTATCGCGAGGCCCGGCCCGACGATGCCGCCCCACCAGCCGTCGGTCGGATGCCCCGGTGCGGCGTGTCCGACGAGGTGGCTGTCGCCGGTCAGCGCGTGCAGAACGAGAACGGCGTTGTCGCGCTCGGGAGAGAGCGTGCCGAGCGTTTCATAGGCGATGCGTACATCGGGAATGCTCGCTCCGACCTCGAAGTCAAATGGTCCGATCGAGACGAAGCTGCGACTGCCGACAGGGTCGCCGTCGCGCCACGCACCGGATGCGGGCGGCTTGCCGAGGATCGACCTGATCTGTGCGTCGGTGATGAAGCCGCTCGGCACGGTGTCTTCGGGTGTCTGCCAGTCCATATCACTTCATTCTGGCGTGCAGCGAGCGACCCGGCCCGAATGTTACGTCGGACCGGGTCGTCGATGGAACGAAAGGGGAGGACTACACGGCCGCGTTGGCGTGTGTGACCTCGCGTGCCGCGGTGAGGCCGGCCTCGAGGTCGGCCTTGATGTCGTCGATGTTCTCGAGACCCACGGACAGTCGCACGAGGCCCGGCGTGACACCCGAGGTGAGCTGCTGCTCGGGCGTCAACTGAGAATGCGTCGTCGACGCGGGGTGGATGACAAGACTGCGCACGTCGCCGATGTTGGCCAGGTGGCTGAACAGCGTGAGGTTGTCGACCAGCGCGCGCCCGGCATCCACACCGCCCTTCAGCTCGAACGACAGAACGGCGCCGACGCCCTTCGGCGCGTACCTATTGGCCGCGGCGTACCACGGACTCGACGGCAGGCCTGCGTAGTAGACGGTGGCGATGTCGTCGTGGGCGTCGAGCCATTCGGCGACCTCCTGTGCGTTCTGCACATGGCGTTCGATGCGCAGGCTGAGCGTCTCGATGCCCTGGATGAGCTGCCAGGCGCTGGCAGGCGCGATCGACGAACCGAGGTCGCGAAGCAGCTGCACGCGCGCCTTGATGATGTAGGCGATGCCGTTGCCGAGCGCTTCGGAGTAGTTGACCCCGTGGTACGAGGGGTCGGGCGAGGTGAGGCCCGGGAAGCGGTCGGGGTGCTCGCTCCAGGCGAACTTGCCGCCATCGACGATGACGCCGCCGATGACCGTGCCGTGCCCGCCGAGGAACTTCGTGGCGGAGTGCACGATGATGTCTGCGCCGTGCTCGAACGGGCGGATCAGGTAAGGCGTCGCGATGGTGTTGTCGACGATGAGCGGCACGCCGGCTTCGTGCGCGACATCGGCGACGAGGCGAATATCGAGGATGTTGATCTTCGGGTTGCCGATGGTCTCGGCGAAGAAGAGCTTCGTGTTCGGGCGCACGGCGCGACGCCACTCGTCGGCGTCATCCTGGTTCTCGACGAACGTCGTCTCGATGCCGAGCTTCGCGAGCGTGTACTTGAAGAGGTTGTAGGTACCGCCATAGATTGAGGCGCTCGACACGATATGGTCGCCGGCCTCGGCGATGTTCAACACGGCGAACGTCTCTGCCGCCTGGCCCGAGGCGACCAGCAGCGCTGCCGTTCCTCCCTCGAGGGCGGCGACCCGCTCCTCCACGACGTTCTGCGTGGGGTTCTGGATGCGGGTGTAGATATTGCCGAACTCGGCCAGGGCGAAGAGGTTCTTCGCGTGGTCGGAGTTGTTGAAGACGTACGAGGTCGTCTGGTAGATGGGTGTCGCGCGGGCGTTGGTCACCGGGTCGGGTGCCGCGCCCGAGTGGATCTGCTTGGTCTCGAATTTCCAGCTGGCGTCGTTGTCGCTCATGAGTCCTGCCTCCTTGGGGCGAATGCGAGAGCTGATCGCTCTCAGGCGAGCCTAAGAAGCGGGGGCACGAGCGTCAACGGGCGTAGACACACGGCGTAACAGCCATCGGGGATGGGGCTCGACCAGGGGCCTGAAGACCTTCCGCACGGGCTTCGAGGCCAGAAGGAAGGTGACGACGATCGCGAACAGGATCATGGCTGGCAGGTACCAGAAAGGAGTGTCTCCCTCGAGAATTCCGGACTCGCGGAACGGATACAGGACGAAGGTGTGCAGCAGATAGATGTAAAGCGTCGCCTGCCCCAAGTCGGTGAAGACCGTGCGGCGTCGAGGCACGAGAACGAGAAAGGCGAACGACAGGATGACGGCCACGGCGATCACGGCCAGACGAACGCCGCCGGCCCACCACTCGTGATATCCCATCTCCGGGTAGGACTCATCGAAGAGGAGGAACCGGCGAATGCCGATCTCGCGCCAGAAGTCGATTCCCGTGAAGGCGACGAGCGCGACCGCCGCGAACACCAGCACTGCGCCGGCGCGCCACACGGCGACGGTCGACGGAGACCACGACAGCCACCGGCGGGTCAGGCCGCTGTCGCGTAGACGCCAGCCGAGTACGAAGAAGGGAAGCAGACCCAGGGTGCGCGACGCGGCGAATTCCGAGGTGATCGCACCGATGTAGCCCGCCCAGACCGATATAACGACGCTGATCAGAAGCGGGTAGCGCAGCTGCGCGAGGTACGGCAGGGCCACGCGCCACGCGATCAGCGAGACGATGAACCACAGCGTCCACGACGGCCGGGCCAGGTCGAGATTGAGCGTGCCGACAACCGCCCAGCGCACCAGCGTCCAGATGATCTCGAAGATGAGATAGGGCAGAACCAGATCTGTGACGAGGCGCTTGAGCTGCTTCGCCCCGGGAGGACTCGACTTGGCGAAGTATCCGCTCACGAGCACGAAGACAGGAACGTGGAACGCGTAGATGACCAGGTAGACGCTGTACGACGTGTCGGACGCGTCGATGAGCCGCAGGATGGCGTGACCGACCACCACGAGAGTGATCGCCAGATATCGCGCGTTGTCCCACAGCGGCAGCCGCACCTTCGATCCGGTGGCGGGCGCAGGGGTCTGCGGTTGGCGTGGCTGCTGGGGTGATGTCACGGCGACCAGCCTAGCTTTGGCCCGGCAGCCCAGTTTCGGACCGACGGCGGTCTCACATCGCGCGGTCAGGGCAACGGTCTCGAACGCACTACCGTGGAACCGGAGTTCGAACCTTGAGGGGAGATGCAGATCGATGATCCGTCGCGCGGTTGTCACAGGAGCAAGTTCAGGCATCGGAGAGGCAACGGTCGTCGCGCTGCGTTCAGCCGGCTGGGATGTCGTCGGCGTGGCTCGACGCAGGGATCGACTCGAAGCGCTCGCGGAGCGCACCGGAGCCAGGTATTTCGTCGCTGACCTGACGGTGCAGAGTGAGGTCGATGCGCTCGCGGAGTATCTCGCGGAGACGGGCGGCGTCAATACGCTCGTCAACAACGCCGGAGGTGCGCGGGGTCTCGATTCGATCGAGAACGGCGGTGTCGAAGACTGGGCCTGGATGTATGAGGTCAACGTGTTGGCAGTGAAGAGAGTGATCTCGGTCCTTCTTCCTCACCTGCGCGAATCCGTAGGAGACGGCGGTGTCGCCGACATCGTCACGGTCTCCTCGATCGCGGGACACACGGCATACGAGGGCGGTGGAGGCTACAACGCAGCCAAATTCGCAACGCACGCCATGCTCGAGGTGTTGCGACTCGAGGTGAGCGGCGAACCCATCCGCGTGCTCGAGATCGCGCCCGGCATGGTCTACACCGAGGAGTTCTCGTTGAATCGCTTCGGCGGCGACAAGGAGAGGGCCGAGAACGTCTACGCCAGCGTGCCCGATCCGTTGGTCGCCGACGATGTGGCACGGGTGATCGTGTCGATGCTCGAGCAGCCTCCCCACGTGTCACTCGACCTGGTCGTCATCAAGCCCGTGGCCCAGTCGGCGCCGCACAAGGTGCACCGAGGGGCGCTCCACGTGCGGCCGCAGGATCACAGGGCCTGATCTGAGGCCTGATCGGTTGTGGTGGAATCGTCGACCGGAATGACCGGGTCGGCGAAGGCGAGGCGAGGCACGAAGAAAAGAAGGATGGCCGCGGCCAGCGCCCCCGCTCCGCAGATGGCCCACACCTGCATGTAGCCGAAAAGGCTTGATGCGGTCGCTGTGACGGTGGATGCTCCGGCGAAGAGCACGACGCCGAAGACAGCGGAGGCGAACGAGCCCCCGATCGTCTTTGTGGTGTTCGTGAGCGCCGCGGCGATGCCTGTCTGGCCACGAGGTGCCGCGGCGGCGGCGGCGCTGGGAAGCGCGCCGACCAACGCTCCTGATCCGAGTCCGGCGACGACCATGTTTGTCACCACCTGTGCCGCAGTGTCGTGGAAGGGCAGGAACAGAAGGTAGCCGAGCGCCACCAGGAACGCGCCCCCAATGAGGGCGACCCGGGGCGTCGCCCAGTTCGAGACCATCGGGAAGAGGATCGCCCCGACGATCATCGACACGAGATACGCCCCGATGAGGTTCGAGATGTCGCTGGCGGCGAGGCCTAGACCGTAGCCGTTGACGGGATCTGTCCCGGCGAAGGTGCTGAGGGGCGCCTGCGCGCCCAGAAGGCTGATGCCGATCAGGGCAGCCGTGAGCTGCACCGGCCACATGCTGGGCTGGGCGAGCACCCTGATGTCGATTGCCGGGTCGGACTGTCGTCGCTCGTACTGCACGAACGGAACGAAGACGAGTGCGCCGACGGCGACGAGCGCCCAGACCCACCACGACTCCGGTCCGTTGATTCTCAGGAAGGTCAGACCCGACGTGATGAGCAGAAGGCCCGCGGTGAGGATCGAGAAGCCCACAAGGTCGAGAGTACGCCCCGGTTGAGGCGTCGATTCGGGAACGCCGATCAGCACCACGAAGAACACGAGTGTGACGGCGATCGCGGGAATCATCAGGGTGGGACCGACAGCTTCGCCGAACGCGGCCAGAACCCGCCCGCCCGCCAGGGCGCCCAGGATCGCACCGGCCTCGAGGGCGACGACGAGCAGGCCTGCAGCGCGGCGGGTCTGCGATGCGGCACGGCCTGTGCGACGACCCCGCTCGAAGATGAGCGCGACCTCGAGCGGCAGCCAGACCACGTAGAACCCCTGCAGGGCCCACGCGATCAGGAACGACACGAAGTCGTCGGCGAAGACGAGCCACCAGCTCGCCGCCGCTGTCAGTACCGTCGTGAGGAGCAGCATCCGCTTGTGGCCCCACATGTCGCCGAGCTTCGCGATGAGAGGAACGACGAGGGCAGCCACCAGAAGCTGGCTGGCCTCGAACCAGTTGAAGTCAGCATCGACGATGCCCAGATGCTTCACCAGGTCGGGAATGAGGGGGATGTAATACCCCTGGAGGATTCCGCTGGTGATCTCGACGAGGAACAGATAGCCGATGAGGCTCGCCGTGACGCCCACGGATGTTGTACTGAGAGATCGTATCCCGGCGAATCTGCGCTTGCCAGGTCCGGTCGTCATGAGCGGATATTACTCGCGCTGTGGAAGGTGAGAAAACCGGTACCGTATGAGGCATGGTTCGAAGTGACGAGAAGACAACTGCCGATACGGCCCCCGTGGCTGAACCCGAGAGGGAGGTGCTCGGATGGTTGGAGTTCGGTGATGCCTCTCGTGACCTCGCGCGCGACGTCCTCGGAAGCGGCTTTGTTCCCGACTTCGTCATCGCCATCGCCCGCGGTGGTCTGCTCCCGGCGGGAGCCCTCGCCTACGCTCTCGGAACCAAGAGCTGCGGCAGTCTCAACGTCGAGTTCTACTCCGACATCGAGACAACCCTGCCCGAGCCGATTTTTCTGCCGCCGATGCTCGATAACACCGCACTGATCGGCAAGAACATCCTTCTGGTCGACGACGTCGCCGATTCCGGCCGCACACTCGCCCTGGTCGTCGGACTCCTCGAGAACGTCGGCGTGATCGTCAAGACGGCGACGCTCTACTCGAAGCCCCGCTCGGTCATCCAACCTGATTTCTTCTGGCGTAAGACAGACCGGTGGATCGTCTTCCCCTGGTCGGCGCATCCGCCGGTCAGCGTCTGATGTCCATCCACCTCTCTGGCGGCGGCTGGCCCTTCAACGACGATGGGGCGGTCTTCCGCCCCTTTCTCGACGAGGCCACTCAGCGGGCGACCGATGCAGGTCGCCTCGACGGCCCACGTATCGCTATCGTGCTCATTCGCGACGGCGACGGTCCGGAGAAGTTCGCGGAGCTGTCGGCGGTATTCGGAACCCTCGGCAAGGTCGATCCCATCGCCGTGCTCGCACCGGAGGGCGCTCCGATCGACGAGTCTCTCCTCGTCGACATCGATGGCCTCGTCGTGTGGGGCGGGCTCGTGCCGGCCTACCGCGAGAGCTTGTCATCGTCGTTCGGGGTAATCCGTTCCCTCGTGGAGTCGGGCGTTCCCTACTTCGGTATGTCGGCCGGCGCCGCCGTCGTGAGCGACGGTGCCCTGATCGGCGGATGGAAGATCGGCGAAGTGCAGGTGTGCCCTGTCGATGCTTCTCAGGAGATCGAACAGGTGACGGTCGCCGAGGGCATCGGTCTCATCGACACGGCGATCGACGTGCACGCCGCGCAGTGGGGCACTGTAGCTCGGCTCATCGCGGCGACGGAGGCAGCGGTCGTCGATGGCGGACTGGCCATCGACGAGCACACGGCGCTGATCGTGGGGGAAGGCTCGCTGCGAGTCGTCGGATCCGGCAGCGTGTGGTCGGTCTCTCGCGAGAACGGCACAGTGCGGGTCTCCACGATCGGCGTCGGCTGAACGATGGCGGATTCGCTGCAGAGGCTTCTCTCCGAGGGGCTGATCGACCCGGGTTGGGCTGAGGCGCTTGCCCCGGAGGAGGACACGATCGTCTCGCTGGGGGAGTTCCTGCGCGCCGAGGTCGCCGAGGGGCGTGGCTATCAGCCGAGCGGGCGCAATGTGTTCCGGGCATTCCGCCTGCCGCTGGCAGACGTGCGTGTACTCATCGTGGGGCAGGATCCGTATCCCACCCCTGGGCATCCGATCGGCCTGTCCTTCGCGACCGAGGCTCACGTGCGCCCTCTGCCGCGCAGCCTGCAGAACATCTATCGCGAACTGCGCGACGACCTTGGAGTGGTGCCTCCGCCGCACGGCGATCTGAGCGCGTGGTCTCGCTCGGGCGTTATGCTGCTCAACCGAGTGCTCACCGTGCGGGCCGGTGAGGCCGGCTCACACCGCAAGAAAGGGTGGGAGCGCGTGACCGACCTGGCCGTGCGCACCCTCGCATCTCGCGGAGCGCCGCTCGTGTCGATCCTGTGGGGCCGAGACGCCGCGACGCTGAAGCCGCTTCTCGGAGACACCCCGGCCATCGAGTCCGCGCATCCGAGCCCTCTCTCGGCCAGCCGAGGATTCTTCGGTTCGCGACCGTTCAGTCGAGCGAATGAGTTGCTCGAAGCGCAGGGCTCGCAGCCTGTCGAATGGTCGCTTGCGGCCGCGCCGCAATAGGCTTGAACAATGCTTGAAGAGGAGTACCAGCCGCGCCGCAGACTGCCGCCGGCCTTGCGCCCGAAGTCGCCGCCCCCGCCGAAGTTCGAATACGAGATCCGTGATGCGACGACTCGCGACCTTCCTGATATTCGCGAGATCTACAACCACTACGTGGCCAACAGCACCGTCACCTTCGACGAAGATCCGATGTCGCTCAAGGCCTGGCGCTCAAAATTCGCGTGGGTCGCCAAACTCGGATTTCCTTTTCTCGTCGCCGTATCGCCGAGTGGAAACGTTCTCGGCTTCGCCTACGTGGCTCCGTGGAAAGAGAAGGCGGCATATCGTCGCACCGTCGAGAACTCGATCTACCTCGGCCCGGCGGCCACGGGCAAGGGCCTCGGCAAGGCGCTGATGGGAGAGCTTCTGACGCGGGCCAAGGCCGCCGGTATCAAAGAGGTGCTCGCCGTGATCGCCGACCAGGGCGCCGAGGCGTCACTAAAGATGCACGAGGGCTTCGGGTTCAAGGAGGTCGGCCGTCTCGGCCGGGTCGGCTTCAAGTTCAACCGCTGGCTCGGAACGGTCATGCTGCAGAAGTCGTTGAAGTAGCCGAACTAGGCTCGCAGAATGACCGCTCCGCACGAGTTCTCTGCCCTCGACCAGTACCGCCACCTGCAGCGAGGCGAGCTCGGCGTCGTTGAGTTGACTCGGCACTACCTCGACCGCATCGAGGCGAGCAATGGTGACCTCGGCGCCTTCTTCACGGTGACCGCCGAGCGCGCACTTGAGCGCGCCCGACACGTCGAGAGCCAGGTTCCGCGATCGACGCGGCTGTGGGGACTGCCGTTCGCCGACAAGGATCTGTGGCGAAGGCAGGGGGTGCGCACGACATTCGGATCGCGCGCGTTCGCCGACTTCGTGCCCGATACGAGTGACGAATTGCCGCGAGTGCTCGACGAAGCCGGCGGCGTCAGCCTCGGCAAGACAGCGACGCCCGAGTTCGGTATGACCAGCCATAGTGAGACCGTCATCGCCGCGCCGGCCCGCAATCCCTGGAACCTCGACCTCGGTCCCGGCGGATCGAGCGGGGGAGCGGCTGCCGCTGTCTCCGCCGGTATGCTCCCGTTCGCACCGGGGTCGGATGGCGGCGGATCTATTCGCATCCCTGCAGCGGCCTGCGGGCTCGTGGGAATCTAGCCCTCTCGCGGGCGGGTGCCCGCGTTGTCGGGCATAGACGCGCTCGGCGGTCTTTCTGTAGCCGGTCCGATCGCCCGCAGTGTCGTGGATGCGGCGTTCCTTCTCGACGGCATGATCGGGCGCCGAGGCTCGGTGATCGACGATCATTTTGCGCTGCGGGCTCCGAGTGACAACGACGGCGACTTCCTGGGCTACGCAATCCGGGGCGAGGGCCGCTTCCAGATCGGAGTCTGCATCGATTCGCCGTGGTCGACATCGCACGATGTCGTCGTCGATCCCGAGATCATGGCGGTGTTCAGCGACACGGTTGCGCTGCTCTCCGATCTCGGCCACGGAATCGAGGAGACCAGCCTCGAACCGACGCCAGGTTACGGGGCCGCATTCACGACCGTGTGGCAGGCCGGCGCCGCGCAGATCCGGCTCGGGCCCGGCGCGCACGGCGATGCGGATGCCGATGGTGGCGTCGAACCGCTCACCGCATGGCTTCGTCGTCGCGGCCGTGAGCTCACGGCCGTGCAACTCGCGGAGGCGCTGGCCGAACTGTCTCGCTTCGAGCGTCGTGTCGTCGGCGCATTCTCCAGGTTCGATGCCGTGCTCACGCCGACGGTCGCCCTGCTTCCTCGCCCCATCGGCTGGTATGACGCCCTCGACCCGGAACGCAACTTCGCTCAGCAGGTCGCGTATTCGCCGTTCACGTCGTTCGTCAACGCCGCTGGACTTCCGGCTGTCACGGTTCCGGTCGGCACGAGCTCGGACGGCCTGCCCATCGGCATGCAGCTCATCGGCAAGCCCGGAGGAGAAGGCGCCCTCCTCGCGCTGGGGCGTCAGCTGGAGCATCGTCTGCGGTGGGAAGAACGGCATCCACCGGTCTGGGACTGAGCGGTATTCTCTTCGCAGGTTAGGTATGCCTATACTAAGTCCGATGAGAGTTCTGATGACCGAGGCGGGAGCCATGCCCACGACCGCCGGGCGCGTACTGCTGGCAGGCGATTCGACGATCATTCCCGTCATCCGTGGGTTGATCGAGACGCTTCCCGATACGGCCCGCGGGCAGATCTTCATCGAGGTGGAGACGGCGCTCGATATCACTCCGCTCGAGACGCCCGAACGCATCACCGTGAGCTGGCTGGCTCGTGATGTGCGCGCGGGTGCTCCGGGCCAGGCTCTCGGTCGCGCCGTTCGCGCGTGGGTGAGCGAGATGACCACGGGCGATGTTATGGCCGACGGAGCGGAACTCTGTGTCTGGCTCGGTGGCGAGGCCGCGCGCATCGACGATCTGCGTTCCGACCTGGCAGAACGACTCGGTTCCAGCCGAGAGACGCTCGCGCGCTGATTCACGCCTGGTCAGAGACGCGGCGGCCTGCGGCGAGCGCGCGTCTTAGAAGGATGTGTTGGAGTAGACCGGCACTGCCGGGGCGAGAAGCCGCTGCATCGTGGTCGCCGCTCCCGGAGTGACCTCCCGCAGTGCACCCGCCGCCGCAGCGACTCGGGCATCCGCGCCGCCGAGGTAGAGAGCGCCGAGCACCCAGGCATCCATCTCGATATCGACCGAGCCCGAGGTGAGCCGCTCGAGCTGCCCGGCGCCTGCCTCGGTCGACAGCCTGAACGAGCCGGCTGCGAATCCCAACGAGTCGGTCACCCGAAAAGAGACAGAACCCTCGTCGCCGTACGTTCGCGCCGTGAAGGCCGCGATCGGGTCGAGGATACGCAGCCAGATACGGTCCTCGATGTTCGTGACGGTCAGCACACGCGGGTCGACCAGTGCCCAGCGCAGCGCGTCGTCGGGTGCGCCGGAGGAGAACGTGACGCGGGTGCTCAAATCGATCGAGGCGAGGTACTGCCAGAGTGCCAGATAAGCGTCGCGAGAGGCGGCAACGAGATCGGTGACCTCGATCGAGTGAGGCTTGGATTCCCATCCGCTGAAACGGTAGGTGACATAGCCGTCGACGTCGCCGGCATCGCTGTAGTGCACGGCGGCACGACGGGCTCTGTCTTCTTCGCCCTCTTCTGTCACCCTGCCCGAGATGCGATCCGCGTACTGGGCGTGTCGAGCGATGGAGCCCGGCTGGGCCACATGGAAGGCATCGAAGACCGCAGGAGCGATGGCGGGAATATCGTGCGGATCAACGAGAGAGCAGTAGCCTCCGGGGGTTGTCGTCAGAGCGAAACGCGAGTCGGTGTCGACGGCGAGATCGTGAACCCAGGTCGCCGCGCCGAAACCGAAGCGTCGATAGATCGAGGCCTCTGACGCGGTCAGGGCGGCCACGGCGAGTCCCGCCTCAGCGGCGCGGTCGAGGTCGTCGGTCATCATGCGGCGCAGAATTCCGCGACGCCGGTGAGTGGCGCGCACGGTCACGGACGAGATGAGGTGGGCCGGCATCTGAACCCCGGGGCTCACCGTCAGCGGTTTCTCGAACGAAGAGAAGGTGGCCACCGGAATGTCGGGGCGCAACGAGTGCGTCGGCGCGTCGGTGTCGTACACGCCCGTGAGTACCTGGCCGTCGTCGATGATGTTGCGCGCTACGGATGCCGCATGGGTCGGCGTCGGCTTGCGGCCGTGAAAGCCGAGGAACTCAGCCTCGAGCCAACCGGCGGTCGATGCGTCTGGAGTGTCGCCGGTGATGGCGGCCTGAAACGTGCGGAAGTCGAGAGAGTGCGTTGAGGTGCTCACACCGTCAACGTTAGCGCCCGAGACCGACGCCTCAGTCGATGGGCTCGAGCAGGCCTGCCTCGGATGTGTCGAGGGAGATGGTCGGGAGCGACGAGGTGATCACACTGCCGTCTGCTCGAAGATTGCCCTCGACATCGGCGGCGCGAGGCGCGCCGGCCAGCCTGGGGCCGTGGTGATCGAGACCGATCAGAACGGGCTCACCAGCCTGCACGGTGACACGTTCGCCGCGAACGAAGACAGTGGCTCTGTCGCCCTCTTCGACGGTCAGCTCGATGTCCGCCTGCCGAACGTCGACCCGCACCCGGGTGTCGCGCAGCGTGATGCGATAGGTGAGTCCCTGCCATTCCTCCGGCAGGCGCGGATCGATCGTGATCCGGCCGCCGTGGTCGCGGAAGCCTCCGAACCCGTAGACCAGAGCGCTCCAGACCCCGCCCGTCGACGCGACGTGCACGCCGTCGGCGGTGTTGTTGTGCAGATCAGCCAGATCGACGAAGAGACCAGAGGTGAAGTACTTCAGAGCCAGGGCCGAATATCCGACTTCTGCCGCGATGATCGACTGCACCACGGCCGACAGGGTCGAATCACCGGTGGTGATCGGGTCGTAGTAGTCGAAATCGGCGCGCTTCTCTGCAGCCGTGAACTGGTCGCCCTGAAGAAGCAGTGCCAGAACCACGTCTGCCTGCTTCAGCACCTGGAAGCGATAGATCACCAGCGGGTGGAAGTGCAGGAGGAGAGGGCGCTTCTCGGGCGGGGTGTGCGAGAGGTCCCAGCGCTCTTTCTCAAGGAACTGGGCGTCCTGCGGGTGGATGCGCAGATTCTCGTCGAAGGGGATGTGCATCGCCTCGGCGGCACGCGACCACTCGTCGATCTCCGCCTCGTCGAACTTCACGCGCGCCACCATGCGGTCGTACGCCTGCGGGTCCTCCTCGCGGATGCGCGTGACCGCCGCTGCGGCAGAGCGCAGATTCGAGCGCGCCATGACGTTGGTGTAGAGGTTGTCGTTGACGACGGTCGTGTACTCATCGGGGCCTGTCACGCCGTGGATGTGGAAGATGTCTCCGCCGTTCGCCCGCCAGAATCCCAGATCGGCCCACATCCGCGCGGTTTCGACCAGGATGTCGATGGCCTCCCGGGCGAGGAAGTCCTCGTCGCCCGTTGCGGATACGTACTGCGTGAGGGCGTGAGAGATGTCGGCATCGATGTGGTACTGCGCCGTTCCGGCGGCATAGTACGCGCTCGATTCGAGGCCGTTGATCGTGCGCCAGGGGAAGAGCGCGCCCAGCTGATTGAGTTCGGTCGCGCGCATGCGGGCGTGGTCGAGCATGGCATGCCGGAAGCGCAGCGCATTTCGCGCGGCGATGGGCGAAGTGTACGTGAGGAAGGGGAGGACGTAGACCTCGGTATCCCAGAAGTAGTGGCCGCCGTAACCTGACCCGCTGACGCCCTTGGCCGACACGCCCTGGCCGTCGGCACGCATGGAGGCCTGCGCGAGCTGGAACAGGTTCCACCGTGTGGCCTGCTGAAGCACGGGCTGCCCTGGCAGCACCACGTCGGTGCGGGCCCAGAACGCCGCGAGCCACTCGCGCTGGCGTGCGACGAACGACTCCATGCCCTCGTCGCGCGCGCGGTCGAGCGTGCGATCGCAGCGGTCTGCGAGCTCTCGGGTGGGCACCCCCGACGACGTGTGATAGCTCACCGTCTTCGTGATGCGGATCGTCTTGCCCTGGTGAGCACGGATTCGATACACGTGCTTCGCCAGGTCATCGCCGATCTGGGACGACTCCTCGAATTCGTTCTCGGTCTCGATCGTATGGTCCGCGCCGCACGCGATCGTCATGCCCGAGTTGGTGCAGCGATAGCCCAACACGTAGCGGCCATCCTGATCGCGCTTGTAGCGCGGTTGGAGAACCCGATCTGTGAACGCCTCGGCCTTGCGCGGATCGAATTCTTTCGATGAGGCAGTCGGAGCGTGATACTCGTCGATGCCGTCTTGCCGATTGAGGATCTGGCTCGAGATGACGACGGAGGCGTCGGCGTCGAGCAGGGTGACCTCGTAGTCCATGAACGCCAGATGGCGATCGGTGAACGACACCATGCGGCGCGAGTTGATCAGCACCCGCTTGCCCGACGGCGTGCGCCACTCGAGCGAGCGGCGCAGGATGCCATCGGCGAAGTCGAGTCTGCGCTCGTACATCGGCAGGTCGGCCTCGGTCAGAACCAGCGGCTCATCGTCGACGTAGAGTCGGATGATCTTGGCGTCGGGAGCATTGACGATCGTCTGCCCGACCCGAGCGAAACCGAAGGCCTCTTCGGCATGCCTGATCGGCCAGGTCTCGTGGAACCCGTTGATGTAGGTGCCGTGTTCGTGGCCATCTCTGCCCTCGTCGACGTTGCCTCGGAGACCGAGGTATCCGTTGCCTATGGCGAACAGCGTCTCGGTTCTGCCCATGTCCTTCGAGCTGAAGTCCGTCTCGACGAGCGCCCACTCGTCGAGGGGAAAACGGTTGCGGTCGAGCGGGTCGCGAGAGATCAGGTTCATACGAGTTCCCCTGGGGTAGGAGTCGAAGACGAAGAAGGAGAGAGGGGGAGCAGTTCGTCGAGGTCGTCGACCACGATGTCGGCGCCGCTGTCGAGAAGCTCGGACGCGCCGGCGCCGCGGTTCACCCCGAGCACAAGACCGAATTTACCATCGCGTCCGGCCTGTACTCCGGAGTGGGCATCCTCGACGACGACGCACTGCTGTGGCGTCAGCCCGAGCAGTTCTGCGCCGTAAGCGTAGGTCGCCGGTGACGGCTTGCCGGCAAGCCCCTTCTGGGCTGCGACCAGTCCGTCGACGACCACCTCGAAGCGATCCCGGATGCCGGCTGCGCGCAGCACGGGCTCGGCGTTGCGTGAACTCGACACCACGGCCACGAGGCTCCCTGCATCGGTGATGGCGTCGAGAAAACGAAGAGATCCCGGGTACGGCGCAACACCGTCGGCCTCGAGGGACTCGGTGAAGGCGGAGTTCTTGCGGTTGCCGAGGCCGCAGACGGTTTCACTCTCGGGGGCATCGTCGGGCGTGCCCTCCGGCAGGGTGATCGAACGCGAGGCCAGAAAGGATCGCACCCCGTCATAGCGGGGCTTGCCATCGATGTACGCGAAGTAGTCGGCGTCGGTGTACGGCTCGTCGATGCCGCGCGCGGCGAGATAGGGCGAGAAGAGGCGAGCCCATGCAGACATGTGCACGTCGGCGGTCGGCGTGAGCACTCCGTCGAGGTCGAAGAGCACGGCCTTCAGCGACCGCAGCCGCGCGCGCGCGTCATCGATGGAGAGCACCGGAGTCGGGGCAGAGGTCACAGGAATCCTCGGGGGGTTCTGAGGCGAAGAGTGGAGGGGGAAGCTGTCGGATGAAGCGGGTAACTCCGCCATAGTAGTGGCTGCATGGAAACGTTTTCGCACCACGGCGTCAGTCGGTGGAAACCTCGATGCCGAGAAGTTCTTCCGATCTGGTCCACAGACGAGCGGCGAGGGAATCATCCCGCGCCGCCTTGCTCGTTCTGCCGTTCGGCACCAACCCGTCGAAGTAGGTTCCGCTGGGTGCGGGAGGCTCGGAGGCCGAAGCCAGTTCGATGAGCGGCACGGCTCCTGCCTCGGGAGTGATTCCGAGTCCGCCGTTGCCGAGCGCGCTGCCGAGCCGGAGCATCCATGAATCAGCCCCGAACGATGACGTGACGAACCCCGGGTGGAAGGCGTACGCGGTGATGCCGCTTCCGTCTGTTCTGCGCGCGAGCTCTCGGGTGCTGAGCAGCACCGCGGTCTTGGCCGAGCCGTAGGCCTGCCATCCGCCGAGCCACGGCCTGGCACGGGAATCGAGGTCATCGAGCCGAAGCCGACCCCAGCGATTCGCCACGCTGCCCGTTGAGACGACGGTCACGGGATGCCCCGCCGCCGCCGTTTCGCGAAGCCTCGGCAGCAGAAGATTGGTGAGCAGAAACGGCGCCAGGTGGTTGACCTGGAATGTTGTTTCGTGGCCGTCGACCGTCAGTGAGCGGCGCGGGAACAGTCCGCCCGCGTTGTTCGCAAGCACGTCGATTCGGTCGAGACTATCGAGGAGTTCGCCTGCCACGCGGCGCACGTCAGTCAGCGAGGCGAAATCGGCCACGAACGCTTCGGCATTCGTGATGGATGCGGCAACGCCGCGAGTTCGCTCGGCATTGCGCCCGAGAACCGTGACTCGGGCGCCGCGACGGCCGATTTCCTCAGCCGCCGCGCGTCCGATGCCCGAACTCGCCCCGGTGATCACCACTGTCGCGCCGGTCATCGTACGCGGGGAGAGAGTCATCGGTAGTTGCCCTTCTCGAGCCCGGCTTCGATCTCGAAGCGGTTCGTGAGGGCGTTGCGTCCGGCGAGAAAGTAGAGCACGGGGAAGACCATGCCGTACTTCTTCCACTGCTGTCTGTGCACGGCCTCGTGCTCCAGCACAGGAGGTTTTGTGTTCGTATCTGTGAGGTAGACCCCGCCCACGCAGGACCCTCCGCGAGAGAAGGCCCATTTCGGCATGCCTTCGCACACGAAGAGGCTGTCGACGCGCCTCACCTTTCCGGTGCTGAGTGTGAACCCCCAGAGGAGCGCCACCGTTGTGGCATAAAGGTAGCCGGCGCGGGCCAGCGGGGGAGCGAGCAGCACCGACTTCACCGCCCTGGTCAGCGCGACGTCGGGAATGGAGATCGGCTTCACGCGCCGACGGGCCGACCGTAGGTTTCGAGCAGCCGGAGCCAGATCTCGTTCATCGTGGGATAAGCGGGGACCGCGTGCCAGAGTCGATCGAGGGGAACCTCAGCGGTGACAGCGATCGTGGCTGCGTGAAGCAGCTCGCCCACGTCAGGTCCGACGAAGGTCACTCCCAGGATGACGCGGCGGTCCTCGTCGACGACCATGCGCGCTGTGCCGGTGTAGCCGTCGGCGTGCACGCTCGCGCCGGCGACGTTGCCGATCTCATAGTCGACGACACGGATGCGATAGCCGGCCTTCTCTGCTGCCGCCGCGGTCAATCCGACCGACGCAACCTCCGGGTCGCTGAACGTGACCTGAGGAACGGCGCGGTGGTCGGCCGTGGCGACGTGTGCGCCCCACGGTTTGTCGAACACCTCTCGACCCTCGGCGCGCGCCGCGATAACGTCGCCGGCAGCCCGAGCCTGGTACTTGCCCTGGTGGGTCAGAAGAGCGCGGTGGTTGACGTCACCCGTGGCGTACAGCCAGCCTCCGTCGAACGGCTCACCGTCGTCGCCGACGACACGCAGCGTGTCGTCGACGGTGAGCCAGTCGCCGGGCGTGAGTCCGATGGTCTCGAGTCCGAGATCGTCTGTGCGCGGTGTGCGCCCGGTCGCCACAAGAAGCTCGTCGCTCACGACGGTCGATCCGTCGTCGAGGTGAACGACCACGTCGCCGCCCGAGATCCGGTCGACCGAGGTGGGTGAGGTGTGCAGTCGCAGAGTCACTCCGAGATCGGTGAGCGATGCACCCACGAGCTCGCCGGCGAACGGCTCCATCGCCTCGAGGATTCCCCCGCGCGCGATGAGGGTGACGGTCGAGCCGAGGCCGGCGTAGGCGGTGGCCATCTCGACGGCCACGACGCCGCCTCCGATGATGGCGAGCCGAGGCGGAATCGACTGTGCGATTGTGGCCTCGCGGCTCGTCCATGGACGGGACTGGGCCAATCCCGGAATGTCGGGCAGCAGCGCCGCGGATCCGGTCGAGACCGTGATCGCGTGTTTTGCCGAATACCTGGTCGTCGTGCCGTCGGTGCCGGTCACGTCGATCTGTTTCGGACCGACGAATCGCGCGTATCCGCGGATGAGGTCGATGCCCGCGCCGGAGACCCAGTCGGCCTGGCTGTCATCTTTCCAGTCATTGGTGAACGAGTTGCGCCGCTTCAACACCGCCGCGACGTCGACGTCTGCCGTCACGGCTTCTTTCGCGCCTTCGACCGAACGGGCCGCGCGCAGCACGGTTGCGCTTCTCAGCAGAGCCTTGGAGGGCATGCACGCCCAGTAGCTGCACTCGCCCCCGACGAGTTCGCTTTCGACGAGCGCTGTGCGCAGGCCGCCTTGAACCGCGCGGTCTGCCACGTTCTCGCCGATGGCTCCCGCGCCGATGACGATGAGGTCGTATTCGGTCGTTGTCATGATGCTGTCCTTCGTCAGTGGCCCGTGAAGCGAGCCGTGGTGCGGGTGGCGAATGCTTCGAGTCCGATTCGTGCGTCGTCGCTCGAGGCGAGGCGCACCAGGGCAGGTTGAAGCTCGGCCTCGGCCGCGGCGTCGCCCGAGCGCACGGCGAGTCTGGCGTTGGCGAGCGCCGCCTGAACGGCGAGGGGCGCCTGCGCTGCGATGCGTTCGGCGAGCTCGAGTGCACGGTCGAGTTGCGAACCCTCGGGAACGATCTCTTGCACCAGGCCGATCCGAAGAGCCTCCGCCGCGTCGAACATGTCGCCGGTCAGGATCCAGCGCATGGCGTTTCCCCAGCCGACTGCGCGGGGAAAGCGCAGGGTGGCCCCGCCGAAAGGCAGGATGCCGCGACTCACCTCGAGCTGACCGAAGCGCGTCGAATCCGCGGCGACGACGATATCGCTGGCGAGCATCAATTCGATTCCGAGTGTGAGGCAGATTCCCTGAACGGCCATCACGACCGGCTTGCTGAGGCTGCGCCCTGAGACCTGCCAGGGATTGATGCCGTCTGCATCGACGTAGTCGATTCCCGATTCGGTGATGCGCGGGCCGATGTCGGCGAGATCGAGCCCGGCCGTGAAGTGGTCACCGGCCGCGTGCACCAGACCCACGCGCAGGTCCGGATCGGAATCGAGTTCGCCGTAGGCAGCCGAGAGCTGCTGCAGCATCGAAAAATCGGCTGCGTTGCGCTTGTCGGGCCGGTGGAGCTCGATGAGCAGAACGTGTCCGCGTCGTTCGGTCACGATGCGGGTCTCGGCGAGCCGACTGTCGGGTTCGGTCATGGTGTGTTCTCCTCTGCTGACGGCACGGGGCGGGTGAGGGCCGAGATGACGCGGAGAATGCTGGGCAGATCGTCGGACGCGGATTCGGGCGTCGACGGAGCGAACTCGGTGATACCGGCGCCGACGAGCGCAAAACGTGCGCGGATGGCCGAGATCGCCTGCACGAGCTGCTGCACGGTGAGTCCGAACGGTTCGGGATAGCCGACGCCATCGATCTCGGCGGGGTCGATGACATCGAGGTCGACATGGATATAGACCGAGCGCGCTCCTGTCTGCGCAATCGCCGCAACCACGGCCTCGGGGTCGTTCAGCTCTGCGGCCGACACAACTCGAATGCCCGAAGCATCGATGTATGCGGCCTCGTCGTCGTCGAGGGATCGCGTGCCGGCGAGCACCACTCGCGCCGTCGACAGGGGCTCCGCTGGCACAAGCGCGTCCGGACCATCACCGAGCAGTGTGCGCAACACCATTCCGTGGAATGCGTGCGATGGCGAGGTCTCGGGCGAATTGAGGTCGCCATGAGCGTCGAACCAGACGACCGTTGTGGTTGATTCGTTGGATGCCTGGAGCGCATGCGGAATCGCTCCCAGTTCTACCGCGCAGTCTCCGCCGATCGTCACGACAGGTCCGGTGGTCGCCCCGAGTACTCGCCTCTGATTCGCGAGCACCGACTGAATAGCCGTGTAGCGCAGAACGCCGGTACCCTGCGACTCTCCGGCCCCGACCGGTATCTCGACCACCCGGGTCGCGGCGGCGGGCAGATCGCCCTGAATGGCTGACGCTCCATCGACGAGGCGCATGGCCCTCGATGAGCCGGACCCCTGCCACTGAGGCACGATCACGAAAGTAGCTGGCACCTGTTCAGTCTTCCACGGTCTGCGGTGCACGACCCCGGATGTCTCTCGACCGGATTTGTGTCGCTCCGTTACAACCCTGCTGGGAAGGATGGGGCGGGATCAGCATGATGGATGCATGACCACCCGCACCGAGAAGCGACTCAGCGTCGTAGAGGTCACCCGGTACCGCCCTCGCGATGTCGAGTACCACGCCTACGTCGAGGTGCTCAACTCCCGAGCCGTCCGTGCCGCGCAGGATGCCGGCTGGGTCGTGAACCGTGTAGCGGCCGCCGATGTCGGAACGGCATCCCTGCTCGCTCTTACAGATGCGAGCGACGCGATCATGCTGATGGGTGGCGAGGACATCTCGCCGCGGTTCTACGATGGTGCGGCCGACTATCCCTTCGAGAGCCAGCACTTCGAGACCGCCGACGAGGGGCAGATCTCTCTTGTGCACCGCGCAATTCGCCGGGGCACGCCCCTCTTGGGCATCTGCCGCGGCCTCCAGGTCATCAACGTCGCACTCGGCGGCAGCATCGTTCAGGATCTCGGCACGCAGACCATTCACAAGAATCTCGGCGCCCCCATTCGCGACATCATGGCCGCACACACCGTGGCTCTCGACTCGTCGAGCAGACTGTCCACAGATCTGGGCGTCTCCGAGATTCTTGTGCAGAGCGCACATCACCAGGCCGTTGCGCACTTGGGTGACGGGCTGGTTACGGTGGGCGTAGCACCGGACGGGGTCGTCGAGGCGGTCGAACATATCGAGGCGCCGATCACGGGCGTGCAGTTCCACCCCGAAGACCCTGGTGCGCCATCGGGGCAGCTCGCTGCGCTGGTGGCACGCCTGAGCGTGCGAGAGCGCGCACTGGCCTGAGACTGTTGCCGATCGTTTTAACTGTCCGAACGCGACGCCGCGGCGGAGATTGCTGTCAGCGAGGCCTGCAGGGTCTGAAGCTCGGCAACGGGCATGCCCAGCCGCTCGATCATGGTCTGCGGGATGCTCTCCGCCCGCGATCGCAGCGCTCGGCCTGCCTCGGTGAGCGTTACGTCGAGTCTCCGCTCGTCGGTCGAGCTGCGTCGGCGATCGATGAGACCGGATGCCTCGAGCCGCTTGAGCAGGGGTGACAGAGTCGCAGGTTCGAGCTGGAGCGCAGCGCCGAGCTCTGTAACCGATCTCGGATCCTGCTGCCAGAGCGCCAGCATCACCAGGTACTGGGGATGGGTCAGGCCGAGTGGTTCGAGCACGGGCCTGTAGAGCCCGATGACGCTGCGCGACGCTACCGCGAGAGCGAAGCACACCTGGTTCTCGAGCGCGAGCACATCGATATCCTCCGGCATGCACGTTCCCCTTCGCCCGTGCGGTGCGCACGAATCAATAGTGCACTAAGTATATGAGGCTCACAGACCCGGAACGTGCTTGATGTTCGAACGGGCCATTCGCATGGCTTCACCGACGCCGCCGTTCAGTACGAGCTTCGACATGGCGAGTCCGAATCCGGTGACCTGCTTGGCGGTGATGGTCGGTGGCAGCGACAGGGCGAGTGGATCGGTGGCGATGTCGACCAATGCCGGCCCGTTGTGGGCGAAGGCCTCGGTCAGGGCCCCGCGCAGATCCTGAGGATCCTCGACGCGACAGGAGAAGAAGCCGAGCGCCGAGGCGACGGCGGCGTAGTCGACGCCGGGCACATCCACACCGAAGTCGGGATAGCCGTCGACGAACATCTCGAGCTTCACGAGGCCGAGGGTGGAGTTGTTGAACACGACCACCTTGACGGGCAGCTTGTACGCGGCGATGGTCACCAATTCGCCGAGCAGCATCGACAGCCCTCCATCGCCCGAGATCGTGACGACCTGGCGATCCGGATATGCCGACTGTGCGCCGATGGCCTGGGGCACCGCGTTGGCCATCGACCCGTGCAGATACGATCCGATCAACCGGCGCCGCCCGTTGGGGGTGATGTAGCGTGCCTGCCAGACGTTGCCCATGCCGGTGTCTGCGGTGACGATGGCGTCGTCGGCCAGCAGCTCGTCGAGCACGGTCACGGCGAATTCCGGATGGATCGGCACGGTCTTGTCGACGTCGGTGTACGTGCCGACGACCGAGTCGAGCAGCTTGTGGTGCCGCTTGAGCGTCTTCTCGAGGAAGCTGCGGTCGCGTTCGCCCCGAACGAGCGGTGTGAGGGCGGCCAGGGTGGATGCGACGTCGCCGTGGATCGCGTGCGTCACGCTTGCCCGCCGCCCGAGATGCGACACATCCGCATCGATCTGCGCGATCTGGATCTTCGAGCCGTCGGGCAGGAACTGCTCGTACGGAAAGTCGGTGCCGAGCAGAATCAGCAGTTCAGCGTCGTGGATTCCGGCGTGTGCTGCACCGTAGCCGAGCAATCCGGTCATGCCGACGTCGAAGGGGTTGTCGTACTGAATCCACTGCTTGCCGCGCATCGTGTGGCCCACGGGAGCGGCCAGCAGATCGGCGAACGCCACGACCTCGTGGTGCGAGCCTTCCACTCCGGCTCCCGCGAAGATGGCCACCGTCTTCGCTTCATTGATCGCGTTGGCCAGGGCGGCGACGTCCTGGGCGTCGGGCACGATCGCGGGTCTGCGGGGCAGAACGAATGCCGGGGCCGAGCCCACGGCATCCAGTTCGGCGACATCGCCGGGCAGCGACACGACGGCCACGCCGCCGAGTCCGGTCGCGTGCCGGATGGCCGAGTTCACGACGCGCGGCGCCTGCACGGCCGTCGAGACGAGCTCGCAGTAGTTCGAACACTCCACGAACAGGCGGTCGGGGTGGGTTTCTTGAAAGTAGGAGCTGCCGATCTCGACGCTCGGGATGTGACTCGCGATTGCCAGAACGGGTGCGCCCGATCGGTGAGCGTCGAACAGGCCGTTGATGAGATGCAGGTTTCCCGGCCCGCAGCTGCCGGCGCACACGGCGAGGCGACCGGTGAGCTGTGCCTCGGCTCCGGCAGCGAAGGCCGCAGCCTCCTCGTTGCGCACGTGGATCCAGTCAATGCCGCCCTTGGCGGATCCTCCGGTGCGGCGCACGGCGTCGACGACCGGATTGAGACTGTCTCCGACGATGCCGTAGATGCGGTGCACCCCCGCGTCGATGAGTTGGGCGATGAGCTGGTCTGCAACGGTTCTGGCCATGGCCCCAGTTAACCGTGCGCGGCTGAACGGGGCTAGGACGCCTGTCGAGTCTCCGCTGCAGCGCGAGGCCACCGCCGGGAGATCCAGAGCACCCCGGCCGCGGTCAGGCCGATCACCGCGGCGATCAGAACCACGTAGAACGCGACCGACACGTAGCCCTGGGGTGAGGTGTTCGGGTTGAGGAACGGATACGGGTACCAGTAGTCGGTCGAGGCGACCTGGTCGACGACGAAGGGAGCGCGCACGAGGGTGTAGACCACCCAGGCCAGGGGATAGATCAGAACGATTCCGATTCGTCGAGCTCCGAGCGGCCGGCGACCGGGCGCGAGGATCCAGTCGATCAGAAGGTAGGCGGGAGCGACGGCGTGCAGGATCTCGTTGGACCATTCGAGCGTCGCGCCCTGGGGAAGCTCGATGCCGCGCAGAAGCAGGTTGTAGACGATGCCGGTGACGACCATGTACGTCACGACCGCGGCGCGGGTCACCTGGAACCACTCGGGGTCGGCGCCGCGTCGAGCGATGAGGACGTATGCGCCGATGGCGAGAACGACGATCGCGGCGATGTTCGACTCGATGGTGAAGAAGCTGAAGAAATTCACGATGTTGCTGCCGACGTTCGTGACGTCTCTCGACGACCAGAAGGCCAGGCTCGTGATCAGCTGCCCGACGATGGCGGCGATGATGGCGACGGCCACGACTGTGCGCAGAACCGCGAAGAGGATCCTCATGCCGGTGTCATCTCCTTCGACGCGACCGCGCTGTGCTTTCCAGAAAGCTCCGTGCGCTCCGGGGGAGCTGTGTGCCCTCGACTGGATTTGAACCAGCGACCTATTCCTTCGGAGGGCCTGCGAAAGAACGTTATCCATGGTAGCTCCCTGAGCGCCAATATGCCTCGTCGACTTTGGCGTAACCCTATCCCCCTCTGTCATCACGGCTCCCACGAGCCTGGCGACCTTGTGTATTCTCCCCGCAAGAACCGCCAGATGCCGACGATGGGGCTCGCTGTCGTGAATTCGGCGGGCTTGGCATGGGTCATGGTCGGATCACGGCTGCCCCTGCACGATTCCGAAGGGCCACGAGCACTTCTATTTGAAGCGATTGAGAACGACGGCGTCAGCTTGGGGCTTTGCGCCGAAGTCGAACTGGCTAGTCGTCTTTGTAGACCCGATCCATCGCCACTGAGATTCGGAATACTTCAGCTTGGGGGATGGCATCGCCGCGAACGTAGGCTGCAACAATCTCACGGACCGCGTTGAGGACAATTATCTTCTCTGCGTCGTGGAGTTTGTCGAGCGCCGACCCAATAGCGAAGACTGAAATTCCGTCTTGAACGGCTCCGCGGGTGGCGGCATCAGGAATCCAGTGGACAGCGTTGTTGATGCCGCGAATCTGCTCGGTGGTCATCCACTTGAGCCATCCATCCGTCGTTGCCCCACGAGGTTGCGAGATTGCGTCGTTGAGCGTGTCGAGAATCTGTTCTACGCGTTCCCGGGCCTCGAGCCGGGAGGCATCCTCGCGCAAACGCATGTAGTTCATCGCTTCCCGCTTGGCCGCACGTCTGTCTGCCTGCCAGTTTGTGAGCCAAGTAACAATCAGCGTGAGAAGGCTACCTGCGGCGATCGGAGTAAGGGCATTCAAGATTTGATCGCTCACAACGCGACTGTATCTGAAAGCCAACCGTGGCCCCTCGCACCGATCATGCGGCCTGTCTCGACGAATTTCGAGGTCGTGTCGCCAGTTCACCGTTGGAGAAATCGTTGCGGCTTCCGCCGGTTCCGATCGCTGGCGGTTAGTTCAGGGTCCCGATGCTGGCCCCGGGCTGCGCTCACAGTTCCGAACTCGCGGCAAGGAGCCAAGGGGTATGAGCCACCTGTCGGAGTCTGCATCTCGGTTTCCCCGGCACGGAGACATAGGCAGGTTTAGCACTTCCGAGACTGACTACATCTGGATAATCCACGCGTGGATTCTCCACGTCTTAGGTATCAAAATATCCATCAATAGTGGTCACTAGACAATTCCTCGATGACACGCCTCAGAAGGGGGTCTTCCACCAGCACCTATGTCACAACCATGAGCAGCTTCGTGTACTGGTAGGCGTGTCATCGAGGAATTGTCTAAGCACCATCATGAATCGTCGACGCTATCTCAGGGACTGATGGCGTCGGGTCGGCAGGTTCATCATACGAAGGTTGATTCAGCGTGCGTGGCCGCTCGCTAGTAAACAGGGAGCGAGAGGAGGTTGTCAGACTGGGTTCCGTCCGCCCTCGTCCGCAGGTACGGAACGTTTGATTCCACCACGTCGACGAATGCGGATGAACCGCCTCCGCTCACATAAACCGTCGAAGGATTTTGGCGGACGTATGCAACCCCCTGGAGTTTGGTCATCCATTGAGAAGTCTCGCCGTTTCGACCTTGGAAATAGTAGTCAGTGATGGTGTCCAGACGCGGAGGTTGCTGCGCAACCTGAATACCTATGATCTCGTACACACAAAGCCCCCAAGCTTCAGAAACGCTACATTAAGTTTTGATTAGCCTGACAGTTGTGGACCGAATTGCCAAGCCTTTGTAGCCGGAAGTTCCTGAGGAGGATCTCGCCGGTGTCGATTGACACAGACGAAGAACGCGGCTGCATCCGAGCATGGACGAGTGAGGCTGGGTTGGACGTCCTACAGACCATGCTTGATCCAGAGCGTCGCTGGGCCACAGCCGGGGCGAGTCTGTTTGTCTTCGACGGCGGCGAAGCGGAAGTGGGTTGACTATTCGGCGCCGTCCACTGAGTAGCGTCTTATGCAAAGCGAAGACGGACCGACGTGCCGGACGCGATGCTGGTTGGCAGTGGCGCCGCTCTTGGCTGAGCGGCCGATTCAGCAGTGTTTCAAAAATGGGGAATCTGGTATGCCTCCGGGGGAGCTGTGTGCCCTCGACTGGATTTGAACCAGCGACCTATTCCTTCGGAGGGAAGCGCTCTTCCGCTGAGCTACGAGGGCGTACTCCAGAAAACCTACCAGAAGCGGCACATCGCGGCGCGCCCGATTGGCGGCTCGCGGTGGCCGCGCACGCAACATGATCTCGAAACATTCGGATGGCATGATGCATCCCATGAAGCGCTCCGTCTCAGCCCACATCGCCGTTCGTATCGACAGCCCCGTGACGATGGTCTTCGCCGCGTCGGTCGCCGAAGGCATCACTAGGGAGGTTGAGACCCTCGACTTCCGCTACGGCGACAGCAGCATTACTCCGGTGGAGATCAGCGATCTGCACGGCACGCGGCTGCACCAGTTCACGGTGGGTGCGGGAACCCTGACCATGGACTACTGGGCGACAGTGACGGGGGAGGCGGTGCCGGCCGCCATCACGGCGCTCGACCGCATCACCTATCTCAAGCCGAGTCGGTACTGCGAGTCCGACATCCTGCTTCCCACTGCCGTCTCCGAGTTCGCTGGTTTGAAAGGCCGGGCGCTGCTCGACGGCGTCAGCTCATGGGTCGGCGACAAGCTGAGCTACGTTCCGGGCTCGAGCCTGCCCACCGACGGAGCGGTTCGAACGCTGCTCGCCAGGCAGGGAGTCTGCCGTGACTATGCGCACCTCGTCGTGGCTCTGCTCCGCGCACTCGACGTGCCCGCGCGACTTGTGGCCGTGTACGCGCCGGGGCTCGATCCCATGGACTTCCACGCCGTGGCCGAGGCATTCGTCGACGGCGCCTGGCACATCGTGGATGCGACGGCCCTGGCCCCGAGGCAGAGTCTCGTGCGTATCTCCACGGGACGCGACGCGGCCGACACCGCGTTTCTCACGAACCACGACGGCCTCCTGACTCTGACCGAGCTCGAGGTGACGGCGACCGTCGACGAGCTGCCGACCGACGACGTGACCCAGCTGGTGCAGTTGCGCTGACGCCGATCAGGGGCTCCGGGGCACGACGGTGGGTGCGGGCCGAACGGTAAGATCGACGCTCGTGACTCCCGAACAGCTCTCCCTCGCCCTCTTCGATATCGTGACCGCCCGCATCGAGCGGCGCCGCGCCGCCGGAGAGGCCGTTCCCGACGGTGCCGTCACGATCGCCGATCTCGCTCTGGAGCGACCGCGAAACCGCGACCACGGAGACTGGGCATCGAATGTGGCCATGAAGTTCGCTGGGCGCCTCGGCACGAACCCTCGCGCATTCGCCGCAGAGATCACGCCCGAGATCGAGGCGATCCCCGGTGTGGCGTCGGTGGATGTCGCGGGTCCGGGATTCATCAACATCACGCTCGACGTCGCGGCCGCTGCCGAGATCGCTCGGCAGATCGTCGATGCGGGCGACGCATACGGACATAACGACTCCCTGGCGGGGCTCTCGGTGAACATGGAGTTCGTCTCGGCGAACCCGACGGGGCCGCTGCACCTCGGCCACACCCGGTGGGCCGCACTCGGCGACGCGATCGCCCGCGTGCTGCGCGCATCCGGTGCCGTGGTCGCGACCGAGTACTACATCAACGACGCCGGCAATCAGATGGACAACTTCGGCCTGTCGATCCTGGCGGCCGCCAAGGGCGAGCCGATGCCGGAGAAGGGGTACCCCGGCGCCTATATCGGCGAACTCGCGAAGCACGTGCTCGAGAGCGCGCCGAACCTGCTCGAGCTTCCGCTCGATGAGGCCGTGGCGCTCGCGCGCGATCTCGGCTACCTCAAGCAGCTCGAAGAGATCAAAGACTCGCTCGAACGTTTCCACGTTCACTTCGACGTTTTCTTCTCCGAGCGCACGCTGCACGCGGTCGACCCGACCACCGGGCGCAGCCTCATCGACGACGCGGCTGACAGGCTGCGCGCCCAGGGCCACGTGTTCGAGGCGGATGACGCCGTGTGGGTGCGAACCACCGATTTCGGCGACGACAAAGACCGGGTGCTCACGCGCGGCAACGGCGTTGTCACCTACTTCGCGGCCGACGCCGCCTACTACCTCAGCAAGAAGGACCGCGGCTTCACCGAGAAGATCTATCTTCTGGGCGCAGACCACCACGGCTACGTCGGCCGACTCAAGGCCCTGGCCGCCGCCGCTGGCGACGACCCGAACGTGAACATCTCGGTGCTGATCGGCCAGCTGGTGAACCTCAACGGAGCCAAGCTCTCGAAGCGTGCCGGCAACATCATCGAACTCGATGACCTGCTGGAGTGGGTCGGTGCCGATGCGCTGCGCTACTCGCTCGCTCGGTATCCCGCGGATTCGCCGCTGTCACTCGACGGTGACGTGCTGCGGTCGAAGACCAACGACAACCCGGTCTTCTACGTGCAGTACGCCCATTCGCGCACCCGTTCGGTTGCACGTAATGCCGCCGCGGCCGGTGTGGAGCGCTCCGCCTTCGACCCGTCGTTGCTTTCGCACGAGTCCGAGACCGAGCTGCTCGGATCGCTTCAGGAGTTTCCGCGGATCGTGCAGAAGTCCGCCGAACTGCGCGAGCCGCATCGCATTGCGCGCTACCTCGAAGAGGTCGCCGGTCACTACCACCGCTGGTATTCGCAGGCACGCGTGCTGCCTTTGGGCGAGGAGCCCATCAGCGATCTGCACCGCACCCGTCTGTGGCTGAACGACGCGACGGGACAGGTCATCCGCAACGGACTCGACCTTCTGGGTGTCTCCGCTCCGGAACGGATGTAGCTGGTGTGGTGGGGGAGCCTATGACAGTCGGCGGAGAGAGTGCCGTGCCTCGCCGACGCAAGACCGGGATCTTCGTCGCGTTGTCGGTCGTGCTCGTTCTCATCGCTGCGATCGTCGTAGCAGACGTCGGACTGCGTGCGTATGCCGAGGAGAAGGCGAGCTCCGAGATGGCGTCGAGCCTGCCCGACACCGTCGACGGAAAGATCGACGTGAAGATCGGTGGTTTCTCGTTTCTGCAGCAGTATCTGTCGGGCAGCTTCGATCAGGTGACTCTCGATGCTCCCGGGCTCTCGGTGGACGGCGTCCCGGTCGATGCCCACGTCGTGGCTACGGGAGTTCCCACCGACCTGTCGAAACCGGTGGGAGCCGTGTCGGCACGCCTTACGCTCAGCGAAGACGCTGTGAACAGCGTCATCGAGGTTCCCGGCTCGGCCGCGTTGACGCTTGACAACCAAGCCGTGGGCTACGACGGCTCGATCACCCTCCTCGGGCTCAGCCTCCACTATCTGGTCACGGCGGGCGTGTCGGTCACCGCCGACTCCGTCGTGCTGACGCCCGAGACGGCCAAGCTGACCGCGGGTTCCGCCGTGGTCGACGCGTCGGGTGCGTTGAACGCGGTCCTCGACAGGTCGATTCCTCTCTGCGTCGCGAACTACCTGCCGCAGGGAGTCGAGCTGAAATCCCTGTCGATCGTCCCCGGCTCCGCCACGGTCACCCTCGGCGCATCCGATTTCACCGTCGACGAGGCGAGCCTTCGCACAGTGGGAACATGCCCGTGAGCGCGCCGTCGTCGGTCATTCACCGCGTCGCCGCTCCGGCAGACGGGCTCCGAGACCTCGAAGTCACCTCGGACGGCGCCGTGTGGTGCGCGCTCGCTGCGACCGGCGTCGTCGTGCGCGTGGCACCCGATGGTGAGCAGCGCAGGATTGCCCTCGGCGGCGAAACAGCCGAAGCCCACTCGATCGCCGCCGCGACACACGACTCCGTCTGGGTCACCGATCGGGCGTCCGATCGCATCCTGAGACTCGATTCCACCGGTGTCGTATGGTCGGCCACGGTCACTTTCGGCGCCGCACCCGCCGGCATCGTCGGGCAGCACGACGGCAGTGCGTGGTTCGTCGAAGAGCGAGCGGATGCCGTCGGCCACGTCGACATCCTGGGGCGGGTGACGGAATTCGATACGGGTGTGCCTGGCGGAGAACCCGCATCCATCGCATCGAACGGCTCATCCGTCTGGTTCGCTCTTCCCGGTGCTGGAGCGATCGCCCATGCCAGGGGCGGCGACTCACTGCCCTCTCTGGTGGAGTTCGACGACACGTCGGCTGCGCCGACGTCGGTGAGTATCGGTGACGACGGATGCCTCTGGTTCGCCGATCCCGCCCGTCGCGTCGTCGGCCGTGTCGGGCGCAGCGGTGCGATCACGGAGTTCGTTCTGCCCGAGCCCTTATGGCGTCCGGTGCGCGTCGCGTCCGACGCAGCGGACGGGTGCTGGTTCACGATCGACGGAGTCGACGCGATCGGCCACGTCGACGGCGAGGGTCGCGCTGCGATGATCGCTGTGCCCGGCGAGCGAGGCGCCCCGGTGGCTATTGCACTCTCCGCGGTCGGTGAGCTCTGGGTGGCTCTGGATTCCGGTGACCTCCTCTACATTGCCGACCCCGGAAGCCTCGCGGCAGACATCCAGTAGTATTCTGCTGTCGCCCTTCTGCGGGCGCGCGAAGGCTTCAGGAACCAATCCGGGTTCGCTCGCCCCCACCCGACCATTGGTCCCGTGCCGGGACGATCGATCGCACGTCAGGATCCTCCATGACCTCTGTCGCAAATCCGCTTGCCCCCGATTGGCTCTCTGTGCCCGTCGATGCGAACGCCCTCTCTCCGGCCGTGTGGCCATCGAGTGCGCTCCGCGATCAGCGCGGGGTGCTCTCCATCGGGGGAGTTCTCGCTCCCGATCTCGCCCGTCAGTACGGAACTCCGCTGTACATCCTCGACGAGGAGCACGTCCGCTCGCGGGCCCGCGAGACTCTTGCAGCCTTCTCATCGCAGTTCGAGCGCATCGGAACGCGGGCGAAGGTCTACTACGCAGGCAAGGCGTTTCTCAGCACGGCTGTGGCCCGCTGGGTCAGCGACGAAGGCCTCGGGGTCGACGTGTGTTCGGGCGGAGAGCTCGCCGTCGCGCTGGCCGGCGGAGTGGATGCCGCCCACATCGGCATGCACGGCAACAACAAGTCGGTCGATGAGATCGAGCGTGCCGTCGCCGCCGGGGTGGGAACGATCGTGATCGACAGCGAGATCGAGATCGAGCGCGTGGCGGATGCCGCGGCCCGGCTGGGCAAGGTGCAGGCGGTCAGACTGCGGGTCAATAGTGGAGTGCACGCCCACACGCACGACTTTCTCGCGACCGCCCACGAAGACCAGAAGTTCGGGTTCCCGCTCGAACGGGCCGAGGCGGCAGTGCGAACGATCCGTTCACATGCCGGCCTGACCTTTCTCGGGCTGCACTGCCACATCGGCTCGCAGATCTTCGGAGCCGACGGTTTCGCCGAATCGGCAGCGCGGCTTCTCTCGCTGCAGGCGAAGCTCCTCGAAGACGGCCCGGTGCCCGAACTCAATCTTGGGGGAGGATTCGGCATTGCGTACACGACGGCCGACGACCCGACGCCCATCGCCGAGCTGGCCGCCCGCATCGCCGACATCGTCGCTGCGGAGTGCGCGAAGCTCGGTATCGCTCTGCCCGTCGTCGCCTTCGAACCCGGGCGCACGATCGTCGGCGGCGCGGGAGTGACTCTGTACAGCGTGGGCACGATCAAAGACGTCGACGTCACTCTGCCCGACGAAGCGTCGGGAGAGACGGCCCTGCGGCGCTACGTGAGCGTCGACGGCGGCATGAGTGACAACGCCCGCCCGGCCCTCTACGGTGCCGACTATTCCGTGCGAATCGTGGACCGCGCATCCGATGCCGATGCTGCCCTCGTTCGCGTCGCAGGCAAGCACTGCGAATCAGGCGACATCGTCGTTTATGCCGACTATCTTCCGGGCGATGTGGCTCCCGGCGATCTGCTGGCCGTTCCCGCCACCGGGGCATACTGCTGGGCGCTGGCGAGCAACTACAACATCGTCGGTCGCCCGCCCGTCGTGGCCGTCGCCAACGGCGAGGCGCGCCTCCTCATCCGGGGTGAGACCGAGCACGACCTTCTTGCACGCGACACGGGTGTCGCATCCGACGAATCAGGAGCATCATGATCGCCTACCGCAACCTCCGAGTAGCCCTGCTGGGAGCCGGTTCCGTCGGTGCCCAGGTGGCGACGTTGCTCACCGAACACCACGACGAACTCGCGTCGCGAGTCGGTGCCGGCCTCGACCTCATCGGAATCGCGGTGCGCGATGTCGACGCCCCCCGCACGGCACCCATCGACCCCGCTCTTTTCACGACCGATGCGATGGGTCTGATCGAATCGGCCGACATCGTGATCGAGCTGATGGGCGGTATCGAGCCCGCGCGCAGCTACATTCTGCACGCCCTCAATTCGGGCGCCGACGTCGTCACCGGCAACAAAGCCCTGCTGGCGGCTCACGGACCCGAGCTGCAGGCCGCCGCGGAGCAGGTGGGCGCCCAGGTCTATTACGAGGCAGCGGTCGCGGGTGCCATTCCCATCATCCGCCCGCTTCGCGAGTCTCTCGCCGGAGACCGGGTCAAGCGCATCCTGGGCATCGTCAACGGCACGACGAACTTCATTCTCGACAAGATGGATGTCGAGGGCGACACGTTCGAGAACGCCCTGGCCGTCGCTACAGAGCTCGGGTATGCCGAAGCCGACCCCACCGCCGACATCGAAGGCTACGACGCCGCGCAGAAGGCGGCGATTCTCGCGCGCCTCGCGTTCCACACGGAGGTTCCGGTCGAGGCGGTTCACCGCGAGGGCATCACGCAGATCACCGCTGCTCAGGTGAGTCAGGCCCAGAAGGCCGGCTATGTGGTGAAGCTGCTGGCCATCTGCGAACGCATCACAGACCCTGCCTCCGGCGTCGACGGCGTATCGGCTCGGGTCTATCCTGCACTGATCCCTCGCCGGCATCCGCTGGCCACCGTGCACGGCGGCAAGAATGCCGTGTTCGTCGAGGCCGAGGCCGCCGGCGACCTGATGTTCTACGGTGCCGGGGCCGGCGGAATCGAGACCGCGTCCGCGGTGCTCGGCGACGTGGTCTCCGCCGCACGTCGCCACGTCGCCGGTGGACCCGGCGTCGCAGAGACGACGCACGCGAACCTCACGATCCTTCCGATCGACAGCGTCAGCACCCGCTACCAGATCACACTCGAGGTGTCGGATGCTCCGGGTGTTCTCGCGCGCATCGCCTCGCTGTTCAGCGAGCACGGCGTTTCTGTCGAGGCGGTGCAGCAGTCGATCGCTTCGGTGGAGTCCGGAACATCGGAGTCCTCCGGCACCGCTACCCTTGTCATTGTCACGCACGTGGCCAGCGAGCGCGCACTGTCGCGTACGGTGGCCGACATCGCAGACCAGCAGGTCGTCGTGCGGGTCGAATCCGTCTTGAGAGTTGAAGGAGCATAATCCCGTGAGCACCACACGAGCATCCCGTCAGTGGCGCGGAGTGCTGCACGAGTACGCGGACCGTCTCAACATCTCGGAGGCGACCCCCATCGTGACGCTCGGAGAGGGCGGCACGCCCCTCATCCCCGCACCCGCGCTGTCTGCTCGCACAGGCGCCCAGGTCTACGTGAAGTTCGAAGGAATGAACCCGACCGGCTCTTTCAAGGACCGCGGCATGACGATGGCCATCTCGAAGGCCGTCGAGCACGGCGCCAAGGCCGTCATCTGCGCCTCCACCGGCAACACCTCGGCCTCCGCAGCGGCCTACGCCACGCACGCCGGCATCACGGCGGCCGTTCTCGTTCCCGAGGGCAAGATCGCGCTCGGCAAGCTGAGCCAGGCCATCGCGCACAACGCGGAGCTGCTGCAGGTTCGAGGCAACTTCGACGACTGCCTCGACATCGCGCGCGATCTGGCAGAGAACTACCCGGTGCACCTCGTGAACTCGGTGAACCCCGACCGCATCGAAGGCCAGAAGACGGCTGCGTTCGAGGTCGTCGAGGTTCTGGGCGACGCTCCCGACTTCCACATCGTTCCTGTGGGCAACGCCGGCAACTACACGGCCTACTCGCGCGGATACTCCGAAGAACTCGTTCGCGGCGAGACCACGAAGCTGCCGCGCATGTTCGGCTTCCAGGCTTCGGGCAGCGCTCCGATCGTTCGCGGCGAGATCGTTCGCAACCCCGAGACGATCGCCTCGGCTATCCGCATCGGAAACCCGGCATCGTGGGAACTCGCCCTCGCTGCTCGTGAGGCCAACGACGGCTACTTCGGCGCCATCGACGACGATAAGATCCTCGAGGCATACCGCATCCTTTCGGCCGAGGTCGGAATCTTCGTCGAGCCCGCCTCCGCGATCAGCGTTGCAGGCCTGCTCGAGCGCGCCGACGCCGGAGTGATCGGAAAGGGAGCCGTTGTGGTTCTCACCGTGACGGGTCACGGTCTGAAAGACCCGCAGTGGGCGCTCAAGACCGCAGACGGCTCCGACGTGACGCCCACATCGGTGGCCGTCGACACCGACGAGATCGCCGGTGTGCTCGGTCTGTCGAAAGCCGACTCGTGAGCCTTGCCGGCCGCTCGGTGACCGTCAAGGTTCCGGCCACGACGGCGAACCTCGGCCCGGGATTCGACACCCTCGGTCTGGCCCTCGCGCTCTACGACGAACTGACGGTCACCGTGCGAGAACAGCCTGGAGCGACCGTGCAGGTCACGGGCGTCGGAGAGGGCGAGGTTCCCACCGACGAGTCCAATCTGGTGGTGCGAGCGATCGCCCACGCGTTTGCTGCCTACGACCAGCCCTTGCCGGGACTCGACCTCGTAGCGCACAACGTCATTCCGCACGGGCGCGGCCTCGGGTCGTCCGGTGCTGCCATCGTGTCGGGCATCATGGCAGCCAAGGGCCTGCTCGAAGGCATCGTCGAGATCGACGCGCTCGGTCTGCTCGCACTGGCTACGGAGATGGAAGGGCACCCCGACAACGTCGCGCCCTGTCTGTTCGGCGGACTCACCATCGCGTGGGTAACGGCGGAGGGGCCGCAGTTCAAGAAACTGATCGTTCACCGTGGCGTTTCTCCTCTTGTACTGGTTCCCCAGGCCACGATGTCGACCGCCCTCGCTCGCAGCCTGCAGCCCGAATCGGTGCCGCACGCCGACGCCATCTTCAATGTGTCGCGCTCGACGCTTCTGATCGCGGCGCTCATCCAGAGCCCTGAGCTCTTGCTGGCGGCGACGGAAGACCGTCTGCACCAGAACTACCGGGCCGAAGCCATGCCCGACACGTCGCGCCTCATCGGCCTCTTACGCGAGCAGGGCTTCCCGGCCGTCGTGTCTGGAGCCGGCCCGAGCATCCTGGTGCTGTGCAGTGATCCGGCCCAGCGTCTCGCCGCCGTCGAGCTCGTCGAGTCGGAGTCGGCCACACCGTGGAAGTCACTCGTTCTGGCTGTCGACTTCAAAGGTGCTACAGTGGTCACGCATCCGGTTGAAGCGGCTTGATCCAAGCTCGTACCCGGTAGCAATCTCACACTCATCGCTGCCCCGCGACTTACGCGTACTGGCTCAGCACCTCTCGCCCATACGCCTCGTACACGGACAGCTCTCTGCTTAGTACCGCCCCGGCTTCAGGTTCGGAGCGGACAGCAGTGGAAGGAAACCCCACACACGTGACTGACGTCAATCTCCGCGCTCCGGGCGCGGAAACCCCCACAGCTCTCACCGGCCTCAAGGTCGCTGAGCTCCAGGCCCTCGCCCAGTCCCTCGGCATCAACGGTGCCGCCAGACTCCGCAAGGGCGAACTGGTGCAGGCCATCACCGAGCGCCAGGCAGCCGACTCCGCCGCTCCCGCGGCGACCGCAGACGAGTCCGTCGTCTCCTCGCCTGCAGAGCCGTCGGCGGAGCAGCCGACCCTCGTCGAGGTTTCGGAGAACACAGAGACCTCAGACGGCACTATTGTCGATGCCGCCTTTGCCGACGCCTTCGTCGCAGCGCCGCTGAACGACATCGTTCCCGTCGACGAGGCCGTCGAGGTCGAGCGGCCGCAGACCGACACTTCTGCTCCGCGCAAGCGTGCCCCCCGCCGTGCCAAGTCTGTCGATGGCGCCGGCGCGGTCGAGTCGGAGACTCGCGTCTCGGCCGTATCGCACGTGAACGCCAAGAGCGACGAGCTCTCCGCTCTCCTCCCGCCCGTCACCCGCGGTCGCGCAGCAGATAAAGACGCTCGTGCTTCGGAGCCGCGCGCAACGGAGAATGCTCCGTCGAGCGACACCGATGAGTCGCGCTCGGAACTGCCCCGTGAGCAGGGCGGTCGCCAAGGCCGCAACCGCAACCGCAACCGTGATCGCGGTGGCAACCAAGACAGGCAGAGCACCCCCGAGCAGTCCGCCGACGCTGCGCAGAACACCGAGCGCTCGGGTGCTGCACGCGGTCAGGGCGATCGAGCCCAGAACGAGAACGGCCGCAACGGTCGCGTTCAGGACGAGAACGGCCAGAACGGTCGCGGCCAGAACGGTCGAAACCAGGTCGAGCGCCCTCAGAACGATCGCGCCCAGAACGATCGTGCCCAGAATGACCGCAGCGATTCGAACGGACCTGCTCTCGACGAAGACGGCCGTGCCGACCGCAGTGCGCGCAACCGCTACCGCGACCGCAAGCGTCGTGGACAGACGGGCAACGACGACCTCGAGCCCGAGATCAGCGAAGACGACGTTCTGATTCCTGTCGCCGGAATCCTCGACATCCTCGACAACTACGCATTCGTGCGCACGAGCGGCTACCTGCCGGGCAACAACGATGTCTACGTCTCGCTCGGACAGGTCAAGAAGTACAACCTGCGTAAGGGCGATGCGGTCGTCGGTTCGATCCGCCAGCCGCGCGAGGGCGACGGCAACGGACGCCAGAAGTACAACGCGATCGTCAAGATCGAGTCCATCAACGGGCTCCCCATCGACGAAGCGGCGAACCGGGTCGAGTTCAACAAGCTGACCCCGCTCTACCCTCAGGAGCGTCTGCGCCTCGAGACCGAGCCAGGCAAGCTGACGCAACGCATCATCGACCTTGTGGCCCCCATCGGCAAGGGCCAGCGCGGCCTGATCGTGGCGCCGCCGAAGGCCGGCAAGACGATCGTTCTGCAGCAGATCGCCAACGCCATCTCGACGAACAACCCCGAGGTTCACCTCATGGTCGTTCTCGTCGATGAGCGTCCCGAAGAGGTCACCGACATGCAGCGCACGGTCAAGGGAGAGGTCATCGCCTCGACCTTCGACCGTCCCGCCGAAGACCACACCACGGTCGCCGAGCTCGCCATCGAGCGCGCCAAGCGCCTGGTCGAACTGGGCCACGACGTCGTTGTGCTGCTCGACTCGATCACCCGCCTCGGGCGTGCGTACAACCTGGCTTCGCCGGCATCCGGCCGTATTCTCTCGGGCGGTGTCGACGCATCCGCTCTCTACCCGCCGAAGCGCTTCTTCGGTGCCGCGCGCAACATCGAGAACGGTGGATCGCTGACCATTCTGGCGACCGCGCTCGTCGAGACCGGATCGAAGATGGACGAGGTGATCTTCGAGGAGTTCAAGGGCACCGGCAACAGTGAGCTGCGCCTCTCGCGCCAGCTCGCCGACAAGCGCATCTTCCCGGCCGTCGATGTCAACGCATCCTCCACGCGCCGCGAAGAACTGCTGATGGGCGTCGACGAGACCAAGATCACGTGGAAGCTGCGTCGAGCCCTCGCCGGCGTCGACCAGCAGCAGGCGCTCGAGATCGTTCTGGGCCGTCTCAAGGAGACGACGTCGAACGTCGAGTTCCTTATGCAGGTGCAGAAGACGATGCCGGCTCCCGCGGGTCACAACGGACGCGACCTGGAGAAGTAGAACATGTTCGAGTCAGTTGAAACACTGCTGACCGAGCATGACGAGTTGCAGGAGCAGCTCGCCGATCCCGCGTTGCACTCGGATCCTGCCCGGTCTAAGAAGGTCAATCGCCGCTACGCGGAACTCAGTCGCATCATCGCGGCCTACCGTCAATGGCAGCAGCTCGAAAGCGACCTCGAGGCCGCTCAGGAGATGGCCGCCGAAGACGCCTCGTTCGCCGAAGAGGTCCCTGGAATCACGGCTGACCTCGCGGTCGCCGAGGAGAGGCTCCGACGCCTCCTGATTCCGCGTGACCCCAACGACGGTCGCGACGTGATCATGGAGATCAAGATGGGCGAGGGCGGGGCCGAATCGGCACTGTTCGCGGCCGATCTTCTGCGTATGTACCTGCACTACGCCGAGAGCAAGAAGTGGAAGACCGAGATCATCGAGCAGACCTCGAGCGATCTTGGCGGCATCAAAGATGTTCAGCTCGCGATCAAGGGTTCTTCGTCTGATCCGGCGCAGGGAGTCTGGGCGCATCTCAAGTACGAGGGCGGCGTTCACCGCGTGCAGCGCGTTCCCGCTACCGAGTCGCAGGGGCGCATTCACACGTCGGCCGCCGGCGTGCTCGTGTTCCCCGAGGTCGACGAGCCCGAAGAGGTGGAGATCAGCCCCAACGATCTCAAGATCGACGTCTATCGGTCCTCCGGGCCTGGCGGTCAGTCGGTCAACACGACCGACTCGGCCGTGCGCATCACCCACCTTCCCACCGGAATCGTGGTGGCGATGCAGAACGAGAAGAGCCAGCTGCAGAACCGTGAGGCCGGCATGCGTGTTCTGCGAGCCCGCGTGCTCGCGCGCCAGCAGGAGGAGATCGACGCGGCGGCATCCGTGGTTCGCAAGAGCCAGATCCGCACGATGGATCGGTCCGAGCGCATCCGCACGTACAACTTCCCAGAGAACCGCATCGCGGATCACCGCACGGGTTACAAGGCGTACAACCTCGACGGTGTGATGAACGGAGCCCTCGAGCCTGTCATCGAGTCGTGCATCGCTGCCGACGAGGAAGCTCGTCTGCAGGAGCTCGGGGGAGCGGCCGACTAATGAGCGCGGTCGTCCTCGAACCGACGGGAACGCTCCGGCCGCCCACGGTCAGAAGCCTCCTCGAGCACGGCATCGCCGTGCTCGCTCGCAGCGGCGTCGCAGATCCGCAGGTCGACGCCGAACTTCTCGTGGGCTTCGTGCTCGGAGCGAGCCGCGGCCAGGTTCAGGCAATGACGATCACCGACAAGACTCTCGGTGTCGAAGATGCAGTGGCCATCAGCGAGGCGATCGAGCGTCGCGCTGCGAGAGAGCCGCTTCAGCACATCACTGGTGTCGCCTGGTTCCGCAACCTCGAGCTCGAAGTCGGCCCTGGCGTCTTCGTGCCTCGGCCTGAGACCGAGTTCGTGGCCGGCCTGGCCATCGATTCCCTGCGTTCGATCGTCATCGATCCTCGGCGCGAGGATGGCCCCATCGCGGTCGACCTCGGAACGGGAAGCGGTGCGATCGCACTGTCGCTGGCGACGGAGGTTCCCCACGCGCAGATAGTTGCCGTCGAGAACAGCTCCGCCGCGTTCGTCTGGACCAAGCAGAACTTTCGCCGGGTCGATGCCCCGAACGCTCGTCTGGTCTTCATCGATCTGATCGACGCAGTGCCGGAGCTCGACGGCCGCGTGTCCGTCGTCGTCTCGAACCCGCCGTACATTCCTGCCCAGGCGATCCCTCGCGATCCCGAGGTTCGTCTCTTCGACCCCGAGCATGCGCTCTACGGTGGAGAAGACGGCCTCGACGTCGTCAGGAACGTGTCACGCACTGGTCTTCGGCTGCTGCATTCGGGAGGCGTGCTGGTGATCGAGCACGGCGAGCTGCAGGGCGCCGAGATAAGGCAACTACTGGATGCCGATGGCTGGCATGCCACCGCCACTCACCGCGACCTCACCGGACGAGACCGGGCCACCACCGCGCTGCGCTGATACCGCAGCTATGCTTGGTCGGCGGCATGCCACCGGGCACCGTCCCTCGAACATCAGGAGTGATCATGGAACCGATCAGCGCAACTATCGGAAGCCTCGTGCTGTTCGTCATCTTCGTGGCGACGGTGATCTCCATCGTGCGCAATCCGAACCACGGTTTCGTCGGCAAGCTGGTGTGGTTGATCGTGGTGCTTCTGACCTCTGTGATCGGTTCGATCCTCTGGCTGCTCTTCGGCCGTGGCAAGGTCACCCGGTAGAGCTTCGGCCAGACCGAAAGACATGTCGAGAGCCGACGCCGCGATCGAGGCGACCGTGCGCCGCGCTCCGCTGATCGGCGCCCTGACGGGTATCCGTGCCTTGGCCGCATTCTGGGTATTTCTTCGACACTTCCGCACAGAGATCGTCGACGCACTCGGACCTGGGCCATTCACGCAGTTCGTGATCCACCTCGCGTCGGCGGGGTATCTCGGAGTCGACCTCTTCTTCATCCTCAGCGGATTCATCCTGACCTACACCCACCTGACGACGATGACCAGTGCGTATACCTGGCGCACGGCAGTCGGATTCATCTGGCTGCGGCTGGCGCGCGTCTGGCCGCTCACGGCCTTCGTGCTCATGCTGTTCGGGGCATATTTCATCTTCCAAGCCTTCTCGTCGGGCGACCCCTCGTTCCTGGCTCAGGCCGATCCCGGGCGACTGCTGCTGCACCTCACTCTGCTCAACGGCTGGTTCCCGTCGACGCTCGACTGGAATGGTGTCGACTGGTCGGTCAGTGCGGAGTGGATGGCGTATCTCACCTTCGCCGTCGGAGTCGTCGCGCTCGCTCGATTCGCGGCCGTCGCATCCCGACGTGTCATGGTCACGGTGATCGTGCTGCTGATGCTGCCCGTGCTTGTCGTGGGACTCAGCATGCAGGACGACACGATCTTCCTCTTCGCGAATGACAGCTACGTGACGGCAGCAGGTGTTCTGCCTATTCGGGTTCTCGGCGAGTTCTGGATCGGCGCCGTGCTGTGTCTGCTTCTGCGCCGATACCTCAGCGAGACGCCCGAACCGCAGAATGTCGGGGGAGTGCGGCGCATGCCTCTTGCCACGCTGGCCGCGGCCGCCTCAGTGGCCGTTCTTCTGGTCGTGGCCTACCACGACCCGCTGCACAACATACGGGCTGGTCAGGAGGAGTTCCACAACGGCATCGACATGATCGCGCCCGCCGAATCGATCATCGTGCTTCCCCTGCTCGTGCTCCTGATCGCCTGCCTTGCGATCTGCCCGCGCGATCCGCTCTCCAGGCTGCTTGCGACGAGGCCGTTTCTCTTGGCCGGACGAGCGTCGTTCGCCTTCTATCTGGTGCATCCCCTCATCATCGGAGCGGGACTCCTCGCCGCGTCGAGGCTTCACGCCGACTCAGGGCCGCCGCTGCTCGCAATGGGCCTCGCCACAGCTGCAGCCGCATGGCTCAGCGCCTGGATACTGTGGCGATTCATCGAGGAGCCGTCTCGCAAACTCCTGCGCCGCATGCTTCCCCCGAGCGTCGTTGTCTGAATGCTCAGGGCCCACCGACTATCATTGGGGTCGATATGGCTGCCCTCTATGACTGCTCGGTTCCGTCTGAGCTCCTGACAGGGATGCGACTGGCCCGTGCCGCTATCGGCCGCGGCGCTCTCGTCGTGATCCCGACAGATACGGTGTACGGCATCGCGGCCGATGCGTTCAACCCGGCTGCGGTTCAGGCATTGCTCGATGCCAAAGGTCGTACTCGCAGCTCACCGCCTCCCGTTCTCGTGCCAGGAGTCGCCACCCTCGATGCCCTCGCCGAGACGGTGAGCCAGCCCGTGCGCGACCTGGTCGATGCATTCTGGCCCGGCGGGCTCACGATCATCGTTCCTGCACGGTCTTCGCTCGCGTGGGACCTCGGCGACACCCGCGGCACCGTCGCGCTGCGCCAGCCGTCCGACCCCATCGCCCTCGAACTGCTCACCGAGGTAGGCCCCTTGGCGGTGTCGTCGGCGAATCTCACCGGCGAGCCTGCCGCAACCACGGCATCCCTCGCACGTGAAAGTCTCGGCGACAGCGTCGACGTGTATCTCGACGGCGGCGCAACCGAAACGATCACATCGACGATCGTCGATGCGAGCACGTTCGGCGACGACGGCGCGATTCGAATCGTGCGTCACGGGGCGGTTTCGGAGGAGCAGCTACGGTCGATTCTGGGTGATGTGCTCTCGGTGCCCGACGAGCGACTGGGCGGCTGATCCGTGCGGATCTACCTGCTTGTCGCTGCGATCTCGGCCGTCGTCACCTTTGGGCTCGCGCTCATCGTGTACAAGCTGAGTCACCGGTTCAGGCTCTATCCCAAGATCCGCGAACGCGATGTGCACACCCGACCCACACCGCGGCTGGGCGGTGTCGCCATGTTCATCGGCATGGTCGTCGCCTTCGCCGTGGCCTCGCAGGTCGATGGATTCAGACTGGTCTTCGTCAACCCGGGACCGGTGTTCGCAATTCTGGGCGCGGCCCTGATCATCGTGGTGATCGGAGTGATCGACGACCTCATCGACCTCGACTGGACTATCAAGCTCGCGGGTCAGATCATCGCGGCGTGGCTTCTCGTCTGGCAGGGCGTCGCGATCGTCTCGCTTCCGATTGCGGGAACGCTCGCGGTCGGATCCGGCGTGATGTCGCTCATCATCAGCCTGTTCGCGGTCGTGCTGGTGATGAATGCCATCAACTTCATCGACGGCCTCGACGGGCTGGTGGCGGGAGTATGTCTCATCGCGAACGGCGTCTTCTTCCTTTACACCTTCCTGCTCATTCAGGAGGGGTCGGCTACCGACTACTTCAACCTCGCCGCGCTCATCTCCGCCATCCTGATCGGTGCGTGCGCGGGATTCCTGCCGCTCAACTGGCACCCGGCGAAGCTGTTCATGGGTGACGCGGGCGCCATGCTGGTCGGACTACTCATGGCCACCAGCGCCATCGCAGTCACCGGAGTCATCGACCCAGCGACACTGGGCCGGCGCGAACTGCTTCCCGCGTTCATTCCGATCCTGCTTCCCTTCGCCATCCTCGTGTTGCCGCTGCTCGACTTCGGGCTCGCCGTCTTTCGGCGCCTTCGTGCGGGCAAGAGCCCCTTCAGTGCAGACAGAAAGCATCTTCATCACCGGCTGCTCGACATGGGGCACTCGCACTTCCACGCGGTTCTCATCTTCTACGCATGGACGGCCGTCGTCTCGGTCGGCTGCCTGCTGTTCTTCCTCGTTCCGACCGGCTACGCAGTTGTGTTCCTGCTCGTCGGTCTGGTCGTGTGCACTGTCCTGACCCTGGCGCCTCTCAGTCGACGCAAGGTCGTCGAGGCCACGGCCCAGTCGACAGAGGTCGAGAGCCCCGAGGCGTCGATGGCTGCATCGCTCGACCCGCTCGATGCGGCGTCCGAATCAGTCTCACCCCCCGCCGAAACGAAAGGCGCCTAGCGTGTCGACCCCCACCCCCCGTGCCACCCCAGCCGCCTCTGGATCCTCCGCGCGGCCCGTCTTTATGCGCATCCTGAAATGGGGCGGCCTGCTCGCCCTGGCCATCGCGGTGATCGGGGGAGTGGTGGGTTTTCTCGTCGATGCCGAGCGAGGCCTGGTGAGCGCTCTCGTGGGAACGGCGATGGCCATCTTGTTCACCGGCCTGACCGCCGCGTCGATCCTCGTCGCCAACCGCTTCTCAGGAACGGATTTCTTCACCGCAATCTTCTTCGCTGTCGTGATGGGCGCGTGGATCGTGAAATTCGCGATCTTCCTCGTGCTCGTCTTCCTCCTGCGCGACCAGCCTTGGATCAATCCCGTGGTGATGTTCCTATGCATCATCGCTGGCGTGCTCGGCTCGCTCATCGTCGATGTCGTCGTGGTCGCTACATCCCGCATGAGCTATGCAAGCGACGTCACGCTGCCCGGCGAGTAAGAATATGTCCGATCCGGCACATTCGGCGCACCAATAGGCCTTCTCGATTGGTCAGGGGGGCCTAACTCTTGATAGGCTTCATCACGATCGTTCCGCTGCGTCACTAGGGTTGTCACCCAGAGGCAGCACACCCCATCATTCGTCGTCGCGAGAGTCTTGCTCCACGCCCCGAACCAGGAGATAGCGCTGTTAGCTAACGCTCTGAACTTGCTTGTGCCGTTGGCTGCCGATGATGGTCAATTCCACGGTCCGTCCATCGAGGAATTTTTCCCAGAAGTCATCTTCTTCCCCGGTACCCCTTTCGAGATCAACCGGGTCATTCTGATCCGCTTCATCGCCGTCGCCGCGATCCTGATTCTCTTCTGGCTCGGAACGCGCAAGATGAAGCTGGTTCCCACACGGGGCCAGAGCATCGCCGAGATGGCGCTCGACTTCGTTCGCGTCACGATCGCCGAAGACCTGCTGGGCAAAAAAGACGGCAAGCGATTCCTGCCGATTCTGACCACGATCTTCTTCATGGTTCTCGCTATGAACCTCACGGGCATCATTCCGTTCTTGAACCTCGCCGGAACGTCGGTCATCGGTGTGCCGCTGGTGCTCGCGGTGGTCGCCTACGTGACCTTCATCTACGCGGGTATCAAGAAGCATCCCGGCGCATTCTTCAAGAACGCTCTCTTCCCGCCCGGAGTGCCCAAGGGTCTCTACATCATCGTGACGCCGATCGAGCTCCTCTCTACGTTCGTTCTGCGTCCGGTCACGCTGACTCTCCGACTGCTCATGAACATGGTCGTCGGCCACCTTCTGCTGGTGCTGTTCTTCGGGGCCACCTGGTTCTTCTTCTTCACGGCCGGCGGCTGGTTCGCTCTCTTCGGTGTCGGAACGCTGGCCTTCGGCTTCGTGTTCACACTCTTCGAGATTCTCGTCGCCGTGCTTCAGGCTTACGTCTTCACCCTGCTCACCGCTGTCTACACCCAGCTCGCGCTGGCTGAGGAACACTAAACGAATTAGGCGCCCGCCTCGTTCGACATCACGGAAGGAAACACACGTGGACGCAACAACCGTTCTCGCCGAGATCAACGGAAACATCGCGACGGTCGGTTATGGTCTCGCGGCCATCGGCCCGGCCATCGGCGTCGGTATCGTCGTTGGAAAGACCATCGAGGGTGTCGCCCGCCAGCCCGAGCTCGCAGGCCGCCTGCAGGTTCTGATGTACATCGGTATCGCCTTCACCGAGGCTCTGGCCTTCATCGGTATCGCGACCTACTTCATCTTCGTCTGATCCCGCTTCGCTCACTAACAGATAGGAGGCTGGAGTGCTTCACGCATTTCTAGCTGCCGCAGAGGAAACGGCCGAGACGACGAATCCGCTCATCCCAGAGATCTACGACATCGTCTGGTCGGCTCTCTGCTTCGTCATCATCCTGTTCTTCTTCTGGAGAATGGTGCTTCCTCGCGTCAAGACGATGCTCGACGAGCGCTCCGCCGCCATCGAGGGCAACATCGCCAAGGCCGACGCGGCTCAGGCGCAGGCCGAGGCTGCTCTCGAGCAGTACACGGCTCAGCTCGCCGAAGGTCGCGCCGAGGCCGGCAAGATCCGTGAGCAGGCTCGTGCCGACGCTCTGAAGATCGCGGCCGAGCTCAAAGAGCAGGCTCAGCTCGATGCTGCCCGCATCCAGGCGCAGGCAACGAGCCAGATCGAAGCTGAGCGTCAGGCGGCTGTTGTGTCGCTGCGTGCAGAGGTCGGAAGCCTTGCTCTCGACCTCGCGTCGGGCGTCATCGGTGAGTCCGTCAAGGACGACGCCAAGGCTGCCGGCATTGTCGATCGCTTCCTCGCTGACCTTGAGGCGTCCGAGGCATCCGCCCCGACCGCCGGAAACAAGTAAGCACATGGGATCAGCGACCAGAGAAGCTATCGCGGGCGTTCGAGCCAGACTCGCTGGCCAGGGCGGTGGCACCACTCTCGCCACCGGGGAGCAGCTGCTTCTTGCGGGCCGGGTCATCGGCGAGTCGTCTGCACTCCTGTCGCTCCTCGCGGACCCGTCCGCAGATCAGGCATCGAAGGCCGGGGTCGTCTCAGAACTCTTCGGCTCGAAGCTCGACGCAGAAGCGGTTCGTATTCTGAGTGACGTGGCCGCCAGCCGCTGGTCCAGCCACGACGACCTGCTCGAGGCCGTAGAAGAGCTCGGCTTCCGAGTGCTCGCCGATTCGGCAACGGACGCCGAATCGATCGAGGCCGAACTGGCCCGCTTCGGCGAAGCGGTTTCGACGAGCGATGAGCTCGAGCTCGCGCTCGGCTCGAAGCTCGGAGCTGTCGACGCCAAGCTCGCCCTGGTCAATGCTCTGCTCAAGGGCAAGGCATCGGCTCAGACGCTTGCGATCGTGCAGCAGCTTGTTGCCCAGCCCCGTGGCCGACGCATCGGAGAGCTGCTTCGGGTAGCGGCGAACATCGTGGCAGATCAGGCCGGCAAGTCGATCGCCACCGTCACCAGTGCGACTCCCATCGCTCCCGCGCAGCTGGAGCGTCTGGAGAAGGGGCTCTCGTCGCTGTACGGACGCGCCCTCTCCGTGAACCAGCAGATCGATCCCGCCCTCATCGGCGGTCTTCGCATCCAGGTTGGAGATGATGTCATCGATGGCAGCGTCTCCGCCCGCATCAACGATTTGAGACTTCAGCTCGCTGGCTAGCCCCTTGTGGCTGGCTTGCTACACGCCGGAGCGAATCCTTCGGCAGAAAAAAGGAAAAACGATGGCAGAACTATCGATCAGCCCCGACGAGATCCGTGGTGCTCTTCAGGACTTCGTGAAGTCCTACGAGCCCGGCAAGGCCACCAAGACCGAGGTCGGATACGTTACCGACGCCGGTGACGGTATCGCCCACGTCGAGGGTCTTCCCGGCGTTATGGCAAACGAACTGATCCGCTTCGCCGACGGAACTCTGGGACTTGCCCAGAACCTCGACGAAGACGAGGTCGGTGTCATCATCCTGGGTGAATTCTCGGGCATCGTCGAAGGCATGGAGGTGCAGCGCACGGGCGAGGTCCTCTCGGTTCCCGTCGGCGACGCCTACCTGGGTCGCGTCGTCGACCCGCTGGGCAACCCGATCGATGGTCTCGGAGAGATCGCATCAGAAGGGCGCCGCGCACTCGAGCTGCAGGCACCCGGCGTGATGCAGCGCAAGAGCGTGCACGAGCCCATGCAGACCGGCATCAAGGCCATCGACGCCATGATCCCCGTCGGCCGTGGCCAGCGCCAGCTCATCATCGGTGACCGCCAGACCGGTAAGACCGCCATCGCGATCGACACGATCATCAACCAGAAGGCCAACTGGGAGTCGGGCGACGTCAACAAGCAGGTTCGCTGCATCTACGTCGCCATCGGCCAGAAGGGCTCGACCATCGCCTCGGTGAAGGGCGCGCTCGAAGACGCCGGAGCGCTCGAGTACACGACCATCGTCGCGTCTCCCGCTTCGGACCCCGCGGGATTCAAGTACCTCGCCCCCTACACGGGCTCGGCTATCGGCCAGCACTGGATGTACGGCGGCAAGCACGTTCTCATCATCTTCGATGACCTGTCGAAGCAGGCAGAGGCGTACCGCGCCGTGTCCCTTCTTCTTCGTCGTCCGCCGGGACGCGAGGCATACCCCGGTGACGTGTTCTACCTGCACTCCCGTCTGCTCGAGCGTTGCGCCAAGCTCTCCGATGAGCTGGGTGCGGGTTCGATGACCGGCCTTCCGATCATCGAGACCAAGGCCAACGACGTGTCGGCCTACATCCCGACCAACGTGATCTCGATCACCGACGGCCAGATCTTCCTGCAGTCCGACCTCTTCAACGCCAACCAGCGTCCGGCGGTCGACGTGGGTATCTCAGTGTCGCGAGTCGGTGGCGACGCTCAGGTCAAGTCGATCAAGAAGGTCTCCGGAACCCTGAAGCTGGAGCTCGCTCAGTACCGCTCGCTCGAGGCATTCGCGATGTTCGCTTCCGACCTCGACCCGGCGTCGCGTCGCCAGCTCGCCCGTGGTGCGCGCCTCACTGAGCTGCTGAAGCAGCCTCAGTACTCGCCGTACCCCGTCGAAGACCAGGTCGTCGCGATCTGGGCTGGAACGAATGGCAAGCTCGACGAGGTTCCTGTCGAAGACATCCTGCGTTTTGAGCGCGAGCTTCTCGACTACCTTGCCCGCAACACCCAGGTGTTGACCACGCTGCGTGAGTCCAACGTTCTCTCCGACGAGACAGCCGCGCTGCTCGACTCCGAGGTCGACAAGTTCAAGCTCGAGTTCCAGACGGGCGAAGGCAAGCCGCTCGCCTCGGTCGGCCGCGAGGAGTTCACTGCGACCAAGGTTGAAGACGTCAACCAGGAAAAGATCGTGAAGGGTCGCCGCTAACTTATGGGAGCGCAACTCCGCGTCTACCGGCAGAAGATCAAGTCTGCCCAGACGACCAAGAAGATCACCAGGGCCATGGAGCTCATCTCCGCCTCGCGCATTCAAAAAGCGCAGGCGCGAGTTGCGGCATCCACCCCGTATTCGCGGGCGATCACTCGTGCCGTCTCAGCAGTGGCGTCGTACTCGAATGTCGAGCACATCCTCACCACCGAGCCGGAGAAGATCGAGCGCGCGGCGATCGTCATCTTCTCGAGTGACCGAGGTCTGGCCGGTGCCTTCAACAGCAACGTGCTCAAGGAGTCGGAGCAGCTGGCCGAGCTGCTGCGAAGCCAGGGCAAGGATGTCGTGTACTTCCTGGTCGGTCGCAAGGCGAACGCGTACTTCGCGTTCCGTCGTCGGGCGTCAGAGAAGACTTGGCAGGGCGGCACCGACAACCCCGAGTTCGAGACGGCCAAGGAGATCGGCGATGCCATTCTCGAGTCGTTCCTGAAGCCGGCGGCCGAGGGCGGTGTCGACGAGATCCACATCGTCTACAACCGTTTCGTGTCGATGCTCGTTCAGGTTCCCGAGGTTGTTCGTCTGCTTCCGCTCGAGGTCGTCGAGGGTGTTGAAGAGCCCGACTCGAAGGCGGTTCTGCCGCTCTATGAGTTCGAGCCCGACGCTGCCTCCGTTCTCGATTCGCTGCTTCCCGTCTACATCGAGTCGCGTCTGTTCAACGCCATGCTCCAGTCCGCGGCTGCCAAGCACGCCGCGACGCAGAAGGCTATGAAGGCTGCGAGCGACAACGCGGATGGCCTCATCCGCGACTACACACGACTGGCGAACAATGCTCGCCAGTCCGAGATCACCCAACAGATTTCCGAGATCGTCGGCGGCGCCGACGCGCTGAGCTCGGCAAAGTAGCGCGAAAGAAGAGAGAAGCAATGACACTGACCGCACCTGAAGCTGCGACGACGACTGCGCCCGGCGCTGTCGGCCGCATCGCCCGCGTCACCGGCCCTGTCGTGGACATCGAGTTCCCCCACGACTCGATCCCGGGCATCTACAACGCCCTCAAGACCACGATCGCCATTCCGGGCGCTCCCGAGACCGTGTTGACCCTCGAGGTCGCCCAGCACCTCGGAGACGACCTGGTTCGCGCCATCGCTCTGAAGCCGACCGACGGACTCGTTCGCGGTCAGGAAGTCACCGACACCGGAGAGCCGATTACGGTTCCCGTCGGCGACGTCACCAAGGGCAAGGTCTTCAACGTCATCGGTGAGGTGCTCAACGCTGAGCCGGGCGAGAAGATCGAGATCACGGAGCGCTGGCCCATCCACCGCAAGCCCCCGGCATTCGACCAGCTCGAGTCGAAGACGGAGCTCTTCGAGACCGGTATCAAGGTCATCGACCTTCTGACCCCCTATGTGCAGGGTGGAAAGATCGGACTCTTCGGAGGCGCCGGTGTCGGCAAGACCGTTCTGATCCAGGAGATGATCCAGCGCGTCGCGCAGGATCACGGTGGTGTCTCTGTGTTTGCCGGTGTCGGTGAGCGCACCCGTGAGGGCAACGACCTCATCGCCGAGATGGAAGAGGCCGGAGTCTTCGACAAGACGGCCCTTGTGTTCGGCCAGATGGACGAGCCGCCGGGAACGCGTCTTCGCGTCGCACTGTCGGCCCTGACGATGGCGGAGTACTTCCGCGACGTGCAGAAGCAGGATGTTCTGCTCTTCATCGACAACATCTTCCGGTTCACGCAGGCGGGTTCCGAGGTCTCCACGCTGCTCGGCCGCATGCCGTCCGCGGTGGGCTACCAGCCGAACCTGGCCGACGAGATGGGTATCCTCCAGGAGCGCATCACGTCGACCCGTGGTCACTCGATCACATCGCTGCAGGCGATCTACGTGCCCGCTGACGACTACACCGACCCGGCGCCGGCCACCACGTTCGCGCACCTTGACGCCACCACAGAGCTGTCGCGTGAGATCGCGTCGAAGGGTCTGTACCCGGCCGTCGACCCGCTGACGTCGACGAGCCGTATCCTCGACCCCCGCTACTTGGGTGAGGACCACTACAACACGGCCGTGCGAATCAAGGCCATCCTTCAGAAGAACAAGGAACTCCAGGAGATCATCGCGATCCTCGGTGTCGATGAGCTGTCCGAAGAAGACAAGATCACCGTCTCGCGGGCCCGCCGTATCCAGCAGTTCCTGTCGCAGAACACTTACATGGCCAAGAAGTTCACTGGCGTCGAGGGTTCGACTGTTCCTCTGAAAGACACGATCGAGTCGTTCTCGGCTATCGCCAACGGTGACTTCGACCACGTGGCCGAGCAGGCCTTCTTCAACGTCGGTGGCATCAACGACGTCGAAGAGAAGTGGGCTCAGATCCAGAAAGAGAACGGCTAGTCATGGCATCGCCCCTTACCGTGAGTGTCGTCTCGGCCGATCAGGAAGTCTGGTCGGGCGAGGCAACCATGGTCATTGCCAAAACGGTCGAAGGCGAGATAGGTATCCTGGCCGGTCACGAGCCTCTTCTCGCCATCTTGGCCGAGGGAGAGGTCCGCGTAACGCAGGCTTCGGGTGCACGAATCACGGCTCAGGCCGATGACGGCTTTCTTTCTGTAGAGAACAACACCATCACGATCGTCGCGCGCAACGCGGCGCTCGTTTAACGCAAGCGGGTCGACCACCTCGTGCTCATCCTCCTTCCCCCGTCTGAGACGAAGCGGGAAGGGGGTGACGCCGCGAGGCTGGATCTGGCCCGCTTGCGATTTTTTCGTCGTTGACGGCGACTCGTCGTCGTCTCGTTCGAGAATTGCGCGCGATCTCTCGCGATGAGGACGCAAGCCTCAAAGCGTTGAAGATCAGCGCCCGCCAGCGCTCAGAGGTTCTGCGCAATCGCACGGTGACTACATCGCCGACGATGCCCGCTATAGACAGGTACACGGGTGTCGTCTTTGACGCTCTAGACTCTGCCAGCCTGTCAGCCGAGGCCCGGTCGTTTGCGGCGGGCCATGTAGTGATCCAATCCGCGCTGCTGGGGCCTATTGGTGCCATGGATCCTATCCCGGCTTACAGGTTGTCGCACGACTCGAAGCTGCCGGGAGTCCATCTGGCCAAGACGTGGGCGCCTCTTGTGCCTCAGGAGATTGCCGCAACCAACGACCTTGTGCTCGATTTTCGATCTGAGGCCTACGTTGCTCTGTCGCCTCTGCCACGGGGAGGGAACTCCTGGTTCCTGCGGGTTGTGACCGAATCCGATGACGGCAGCGTGCGCGCCCTGAACCACTTCAACAAGAAGGCGAAGGGGCTGTTGACGCGAGCGCTGCTTATGCATGCACGCGATCTCGCGACGGTCGATGAGGTGTTCACCGTAGCCGTGCAAGCCGGGCATCGGATGGAGTTCGGAGACCCCGGAGAGATCCGCCTCTTCACCTCCGGCGTCTGATCACGGCAGGCTGGTTGGCGTTGCCGCTAGTCTTGCTGCATGATCACGACATATGACCCGGATGGCACGGCGGCCGGAGCTGCCGCCGGACTGATTTTCACCTTGATCTTCACGGCGTTCTACGTGCTTCTGATCGCTGCCATCTATGTCGTCAGCTCGTGGTTCCTGAGCAAGATCTTCGTGAAAGCGGGAGAGCCCGCGTGGAAGGCCTGGGTTCCGGTCTACAACTCGTGGGTGTTCCTCGAACTCGGGGGACAGGCCGGTTGGTGGGCCCTTGTCGCGTTCGTGCCCTTGGTCAACATCGCGTCGAGTGTGTTCATCTGCATCGCCGCTTACAACATCGGCTTGCGCTTCGGTAAGACAGGCACCTGGGTTGTGCTGTACATCTTCGTTCCGTACGTATGGTGGGGCATCTTCGCGTTCAACCGATCTGTGTGGAACCCTCAACCGATCGCGGGCATCTTCATCGCTCCGGATTGGGCGAGACCTACCGGCGCCGTGCTGCGCTACATACCGCAGGCGAGGCCTGTCTATGCGGCTCCGCCGACAGGTGGCCCGCAGAACCCCACATATTGAGTCAGGCCGCCGCCGCCTTCTCTAGCTCGTCGCCCCGCACGCAGCCCAGCGCGTGATCGTTGATCAGCCCCGCTGCTTGCATCAAGGCGTGCATCGTGGTCGGCCCTACGAACCCGAGTCCGAGGCTTCGCAACTGCTTGCTGAGAGCACGCGACTCGTCTGTCACCGTTAGCACCTCGTCGACTGTGCGGGGACGCTTGTGCGACGACGGAGCGTGGCTCCAGATCAGCCGATCGAGGGCCCCCGGGTTGTGACTCACCAACTCGTGGATCGTTCGAGCGTTTGTGATCGTGGCCGTGATCTTCTGACGATTGCGGATGATCGATGAGTCGACGGCCAACTCGTCGATCTTGACCTCGTCGAATTGAGCGACGCGCTCGATCGAGAAGTCGTCGAAAGCGATGCGGAATGCCGGCCGCCGCCTCAGAATGGTGAGCCAGGAGAGTCCCGACTGGAATCCCTCCAACGCGATCGTTTCGAAGAGGCCTGTGTCGCCGTGCAGTGGGGTTCCCCATTCCTCGTCGTGATACCGCCGATATTCGGAGTCATCGGAGACCCAACCGCATCGCGCGATACCGTCGTCTCCGGTTGAGAGAAGTTTTCGTGTCATGATTCCGAGAGTATCTCCGTGGACCGTGGCGCACTGTCACAGTGAGCCCCGCTGGGGATCGTTCGAGTGACCTGCGTTTGTGGAGAGGGCCGCAATCGTCCACTCCGTCACACTGCGCAGTTCCCAGGGTTTCTGCACAGACTGCCGGACGGCCGTCGTTTCGGTGCACGGGAGGCGGCAGCCTCTCATCATGACTTCCTCGGTGAAAGCGAAACGACCCGCAGATTTTTTGATCGCGCTGCCTCGCATCATGGGCTACACCCCAGCGAACAGCATTGTCGTCCAAACGTTTCAGAGCCGGCAGACAGCCGCCTCGTTGCGAGTCGATCTACCCGCCGAGTCGCAACAGACCAACCCGCGGCTGATTGCGGATGCGATCATCCGACTCATCAGTCGGGTGCCCGGGGTGGATGCGGTCCTCATAGCGATCTACACCGACGACGTATGGTCGGCGGAGGATCGGCCGCCTCGGCCGCAACTCGTCGAGGCCATCGTCACCAGGATGGCATCCGCAGGGCTAGGCATCGTCGACGCGCTGTGCTGCTCCGGTCGCGCGTGGGCTTCGTATCTCGATGCGGAGCACGGCGAATTCAACGACAGCGACACGACCCGGATCGATTCGGAGCTCGACAGCGTCGGCGCGCCGCGTAATGTACAGGGAGTAACTCAGGGCGCGCCACCGGTAGAAGACGCGCCGAGAGGGCAGCGCGACGAGGTGTCCGAGGCGTCGGCCGCAATCATGCACGATGTGCGCGACAGAGAACGACTGTGGGAGTGGTCGGCGGCACAGATCCTCTGGACAGACGCCATCGAATCCGCGCCGACCGACATTCCGCCGAAAGCGCTGGCAGCCCTCCTCCGGAGTATCAGAGACAAGGGGGTGCGAGATTGCGTGTTGATGCTTCTAGCCTGGGGTGACGATGCCGGAGATCGGGCTGCCGCGGACACGGCCATGCTTCGTCGCGGAATGGCCGTGCCTGACGGGTCGATTCTCCAGACCTTCGTCGGCGAGGGTCGGGAATGCCCTGACGGACTGAGGATTGAGGGCGCGGTACGCCTTCTACGCCACCTCGTCTCGCTGGCACCTCGACCCTGGCAGCTGGCTCCGTTCACCATGCTCGCCTGGTTCGAGTGGGCACGAGGACAGGGCTCCGCAGCGGGAGACTATCTCGAAGAGGCTCTGTCTATCGGCCCGGGGTACGAGTTGGCCCGGCTCTTCGAGCAACTGATCAGTACGGGCCGGGTGCCCGATTGGGTGGGCAGGCAGGCCGTGTGACCGGTGATCAGAGTCTGCTCCAGGCCTCCGTGAGTACACCGCGCAGTATCTGCTCGATCTCATCGAACTCAGCCGCGCCAACGGTGAGTGGTGGCGCCAACTGAATGACGGGATCTCCCCGGTCGTCGGCGCGGCAGTAGAGTCCGGCGTCGAAGAGCGCCTTCGAGAGGAAGCCGCGGAGCAGCCTCTCCGACTCCTCGTCATCGAACGTCTCTTTGGTCGCCTTATCTTTCACAAGCTCTATGCCGAAGAAGTATCCGTCGCCGCGCACGTCGCCCACGATCGGCAGATCGTTCAACTTCTCGAGCGTGGAGCGGAAGAGCGGCGAATTCGCGCGGACATTCTCGTTGAGTTTCTCCTCTTCGAAGATGTCAAGATTCGCCAGCGCGACGGCGGCCGACACAGGATGTCCGCCGAACGTGTAGCCGTGCGCAAACGATGTCTGGCCGTGCTTGAACGGCTCATAGACCCTGTCGCTCACGATGGTCGCGCCGATAGGGGAGTATCCGCTGGTCATACCCTTGGCGCAGGTGATCATGTCGGGCACATAGCCGTATTCGTCGCAGGCGAACATGTGGCCGATGCGGCCGAACGCGCAGATGACCTCGTCGCTGACCAAGAGAACGTCGTAGCGGTCGCAGATCTCACGCACCCGCTGAAAGTATCCGGGCGGCGGGGGAAAGCATCCACCCGAGTTCTGAACCGGCTCGAGAAAGACCGCAGCCACTGTGTCTGGGCCCTCGAACTGAATCATCTCCTCGATGCGATCGGCAGCCCAGATTCCGAACGCGACAGGATCGTCGCCGTGCTCGGGCGCGCGGTAGAAGTTCGTGTTGGGCACGCGGAAGCCGCCCGGCGTGACGGGTTCGAACATCGCCTTCATGGCCGGAATCCCAGTCACTGCCAACGCGCCCTGGGTCGTGCCGTGATAGGCGACTGCGCGCGAGATGACCTTGTGCTTCGTGGGCCGCCCCTGAAGCTTCCAGTAGTACTTGGCCAGTTTGAACGCCGTCTCCACAGCCTCCCCGCCGCCGGTCGAGAAGAACACGCGGTTCAGGTCGCCCGGCGCGTAGTGGGCGAGCCGGTCGGCAAGCTCGATCGCGTTCGGGTGCGCATACGACCACACGGGAAAGAAGGCCAGTTCTTCTGCCTGGCGAGCGGCGGTCTCCGCCAGACGACGGCGACCATGACCTGCGTTCACCACGAACAGACCCGAGAGGCCGTCGATGTATTTCTTTCCTCGACTGTCCCAGATGTGATGCCCCTCGCCGCGTGTGATGATCGGCACGCCTGCGCCGGATTCCATCACCGACTGCCGGCTGAAATGCATCCACAGATGGTCTTTCGCCTTGCGCTGCAGCTCGCTCTCCGCTGCGTCGGAATAGGTCATGTCATTCATCGGGTACCCCAGTTGTAGAGCTGCTTGTGCAGTTTCAGATAGACGAACGTCTCGGTTGAGATGACTCCGTCGAGATGCCGGATCTGCGAGTTGAGCAGAGTTATGAGATCGTCATCGCTCTCACAGACGACCTCGGCCATGATGTCGAATGTGCCCGCGGTGAGCACAACGTAGTCGACGGCCGGTATCGCGGCGAGCGCGTCGGCGACGATACGGGTGTCGCCCGACACTTTCAGGCCGATCATGGCCTGCCGGTAGAACCCGAGTTGCAATGGATCAGTGACAGCGACAATCTGCATCACGCCCGACTCGGTAAGCTTCTGCACCCGTTGTCGCACGGCTGCCTCGCTCAGGCCGACGGCCTTGCCGATCTCGGCGTACGACCGTCGACCGTCGACCTGGAGCTGCTCGATGATCGCCTTCGACGTGTCATCGAGATGGGATTGTCGTGGTTTCGAACTCATGCCTCGATTCTGTCAGCGCGACGGCCTGCCATCAAGGGATTTCGTCGTAGATGATCTCTTTCACCGCGAAATCAGTTGAATTGAATGCTCGCTCACGTCGCGATGGGGCGGCGGTGGAGCGATGCTCTGTGCGTCGGCGATTAGGCTCAACGGGTGAACGTGCCCGATATGACCCGAGGGCGGGTCGCATATGAGGCGGCTTCGTCATCGGGCTCCTGGCTGGCCTTCGTCGCGCCGGGCTTGGTCGCCGTCCTGGCCGACGGATGTCCGCCGACCGTGCTGTCTCGAGTGTGGCGCGAAATGTCGAGCGGCTCCACGTCGTTCGAGCGTGTCGTTCAGACTATTCCGTCGCTCGGCACCGACGCGGTGACCTCGTTCGCCGTAGCCGCTTTGGAGACTGATGGCCCGTCGTCCGCGGTCGTCTCCGTCGTCGCGCGGGGAATCTCCGTCGTCGACGTGTACACGACAGGCGCCGCGCCTCGACGGTTTTCGTCGCAAGGACTTCGTCCCTGGCATCTCGCATCGTTCTCGGACGTGACCGGACTTCGCTTCGGAGAAAGTCTCGACGCCGGTGGCCCCGCACCCGCGCTCACCATCTCGGGGGCCGAGCTTCCGCTCGTGCTTGGCGTCGCATCCGTCGATTCGGTGGTCTGGATGCTCGACGAGCGTCATGCGATCGTCGACCCGTCGGTGAGACGCGTGCGGCTCGAGTCGCGGGCGACGGCCGTCGCAGGCGACGACAGCGAGATCACGTTGGACCGAACTCCGGGTCTGCGCCCGGGCCGACACAGCGGCGCGCCTGAGGTCGACACGCTGTCGCCGCAGCGTCTTCGGCCCAGTCGTGTGAGGGTCGGGTCGCAGGCGCCCTTCGAGCTGCACGTTCCCGTGTTCATCGGGCGTCGTCCGCGCGGCCCACGTCAGCTTTCAGGTGATCAGGTGATTCTCGTCGAAGTGCCGTCGCCCACTCGCGAGGTCTCGGCTTCGCATCTGCATATCGTGCAGCGAGGTCGTGAGGTCGTTGTGACCGATCTTCAGTCGACGAATGGCACCGCCGTCACTCTGCCCGGCTCTCCTCGGATAAAGTTGAAGCAGGGGGACTCGATCGTTCTTCCCCCATACAGCCGGGTCGAGATCGGTGACGGAAATGTCATCGAGATACTTCCCGGAGCGGATTGACCGTGCAGAGCGGTCCGCGCACCGACACAGGTGTCTGCGCCCGCGTCCGAACAGTATGTCGAGGAGAAGAGTCCCGTGACCCAGATCGGTGACAGCAACGCCCACGTGAGCGTTGTCCTTCCCGGCGCCGCCGACACAACTCTGACCCTTACCTGGTCGTTCCTGTCAGACCGAGGCAACAAGCGTGCCGTCAATGAAGACAGCGTCGTCGCGAATCCGCCGCTCTTCGCCGTGGCAGACGGCATGGGCGGCCACTCCGCTGGGGACATCGCCAGCGCTGCGGTCGTTACGCGCCTCGGAGACATCACAGGCAGGGCCTACATCGATGCGGACACGATCGACCGAGCCCTCGAGTCAGCGCGCGCCGACATCGACAAGGTGGGCGACGAGAGTGTGCTGGGAACGGGAACCACGGTCACCGGTGTCGCACTCACCGTTGTCGACGACGAAGCGCAGTGGGCCGTGTTCAATATCGGGGACTCGCGGGTCTACATCTTCGCCGATGGCGTGCTCGAGCAGATCACGACCGACCACTCCGTCGTGCAGGAGATGGTGGCCGCCGGCCTGATCACGCGAGAGCAGGCCGATGTGCATCCAGACAGCAACGTGATCACCCGGGCTGTTGGATTCCACGACAGGTCGGTTCCCGACTACTCGCTCGTTCCCGTTGTGCCGGGCCAGCGGATCCTTGTCTGCTCCGACGGACTGACGAAGGAACTCACCGATCACGGCATCCGGCACTACTTGGCGACGACTGAGTCCGCCGAGCGCGCTGTGAGCGAGCTCGTCGCCGCGTCGCTGGCGAACGGCGGCAGAGACAACGTGACGGTGCTTGTCGTCGACGTCTCGTTGGCTGTCGATGAGATCGAATCGACGCGACCGAGCGCGCGAACCCGATGAGTGCGGTGCGGTGCAAGACCTGCGGAACAGTGCTTCCCAGTGGCGCGATGTTCTGTGGCGAGTGCGGGAGTTCGGTGCTGGCTGCGTCGGCAATGAGCGACACGCAGCACGTGGAGCCTCTGCCCATGCCGGGACGACACGAGGCCTTCACCGCTCCTGCCCGGCCCACGCCGAAGTCGTCTGCTGCGCGGGCTGTCTTCCGGCTTGTGTTCAGCACCGGCGAGAACGTCGTCGTGGCCGGACCGGGACTCATCGGGCGAAACCCGGTTGCCTCCGAAAGTGAGCGTCCACTCGAAATCGTGCGCATCGTCGATCCGCAGTTGAGCGTGTCGAAGACTCACCTCGAGTTCGGAATCGAGAACGGCATGTTCTGGGTCAGCGACAGGAACTCCGGCAACGGAACCTCGATCTCCGTCTCCGGAGAGGAGTCGGTGGATGCCCTGCCTGGCGAACGGTATGGAGTGGCCCGAGGCACGCGCATCCGAATCGGCGAGCAGTATTTCGACGTGCTCTAGGAGCAGCCCTCTGTTCGGATCCGCTCACAGGGCGGATTCAGGGCGATCTCTCCACCGGTGGGAGCGGGTGCAGGCGAGCGGGGCTGCCCCCGAGGTCTACTCGTTCCATGCGCCGCCATGACTCGTTCCTTGCCGACGAGGTCATCGTCGTTCCTCGGCCGGCGGACCCGCCTCCGAAGCCGCCATTTCCGATCATCGGAGCGCTCGCCCCACTGGGGGTGGCGGTGGTGGTCTGGTTCGTTCTGCATTCGCCTCTCGCGCTGATCTTCGCGCTGCTCTCACCGGTGATGGCCGTGGCGACGCTTCTCGACGGGCGGTTCAACGGGAGACGGGCGAAGAGACGAAGCGACGCCGAGTTGGTGCGGCGGAAACGCGCCTTTGCCGAGCGTGTGGATGCCTTCCACGCGCGCGAGATCTCGACGCTGAGACAGTGTGCCCCCTCGGCGCGGTCGATTCTTGATCGGACGGCCAACCCGTTCACGGCGACAGTGGCGGGGCAGGCGGTGGTCTGTCTGGGCACCGGATCGGCGAGGAGCAGTATCAGAGTCGAGGGAGGTACCGATGACGATGACGATTCGCGACGGTTGCGCTCGGCGGCTCTTCTGCTGACGGACGCACCCGTGCTTGCGGCGTCTCCCGCGCGGATCGTCGTCGTCGGGGCGCCCCCGCTAGCTCACGCGATCGCCCGAGGGTATGCCGTGCAGCTCGCCGCGGCCGTCTCACCCGATGCGGTCACCTTTCTGGCGGGCTCCACGATGCGGACCCAGGATTCCCGTGCGTGGGCGTGGGTGCACTCACTGCCTCACTCCGGCGGAGAAGAGGTGTCGCTCGGCTCGCTCGACGGGGCCCGACGACCTCTCTGCGCGACGTTCATCGTTGTCGCCGACTCTGTCGAAGCGGTGCCGGCGGAGGCGAACGTGGTCATCGCCGCGGATTCGGTTGCTGATGTCACGGTTCTTCGGCATCCCACGCTCTCGACTCCGTTTCAGATCGGAGGCGAATTCGTATCGGTCATCGAGGTGGAGGATTTCAGCAGAAGGCTGAATCGGCAGACGGCTGCAGCCGGTCATGTGCTCTTCGAACTGCCATCGCGTGTAACCGCTGCCGAGGTCGAGGCGCGGGTGCGCAGAGGAGACGGGGGAGCACCCCGGCCGTCAGTGCCCGGGCTCAGCGCGGCGATCGGAATCGGCGAGCAGGGCGAGGTCTTCAACCTCGACCTCGTCGAACAGGGCCCGCACGCGGTCGTCGCCGGCACCACCGGAAGTGGAAAGAGCGAGCTCCTCGTCACCTGGGTGGCCGCGCTGGCTCAGGCACACACCGCCGCCGCGTTCACCGTTCTGCTCGTGGACTTCAAGGGCGGAGCGGCGTTCGACCCACTGACAGGTCTCGAGCAGTGTGTCGGGCTGATCACCGACCTCGATCCCGGAGGGGCTGAGCGTGCTCTGTCGAGCCTCAGGGCCGAAGTGCGATGGCGGGAAGGAGTTCTCCGCGACGCGTCCGCCCGAGACATCTCCGACGAGCGACTCGGTGGCCGTCTGCCCCGTCTGGTGATCGTCGTCGACGAGTTCGCCGCGATGCTGTCGGAGTTTCCGCAGTTGCACGATGTGTTCGCCGATATCGCGGCCAGGGGGCGGTCGCTCGGCATGCACCTCGTGCTCTGCACACAGAGACCGTCCGGGGTCGTCAAGGACTCTCTGCTCGCAAATTGCGAGCTTCGGCTGTCTCTGCGAGTGAACAACGCGGCCGATTCGACCGCCATCATCGGCAGCCCGGCAGCGACTATGCTGTCTCCCGATCAGCGCGGTCGCTGCCTCATCTCGGTGGGCGGCCGATCGCCGGTCGCCGTGCAGGTGGCCTACACGGATGCCGCCGCCCTCGTCGACGGCCGAACCGCGACCGGGTCTGGCATCCGAGCGCCATGGCTGCCCGCTCTGCCTCATCGGATCATGCTCGACGATCTTCCGAGACCGTCTTCGGGTCTTGCGCTCGGCCTGCTGGATCTACCCGACGAGCAGCGTCAGCCACTCGCTTGCTATGACCTGACCGAACAGGGGCCGCTGCTGATCCTCGGTTCGTCGCGCTCGGGAAAATCGACCCTTCTCTCGACGATCGCTCATCAGGCATCCGCGGTGGTCGCCGTCGGCGCGGGCATCGAGCAGATGTGGGACACGGTGCGCGATGTCGTCGCTCTGTGTCGGGAGAGGCAAGCCGGCGACGATCCTTGCTCACCGGTCGTTGTGCTCATCGACGACCTCGATTCCGCGTTGCGCCGTTTCGATGCCGAGTACCAGAGCGTTCTCGTCTCCGACCTGGCCGCCATTCTGCGGGATGGCCCGGCATGCGGGATCACGCTCATCGCCTCGGCCCAGCGGCTGGCCGCGCCCCTCACCGGCCTCGCGCCGCTCTTTCCGGAACGTATCCACCTCAGATTCGCGAGTCGTCAGGAGTACATCGTCGCCGAAGGTGCGTCCTCTGACCACAATCCCCGTCTGCCTCCGGGGGCGGGGCATTGGCGAGGAGCACGGTTGCAGGTGGCGCTCGTTCCGACTCTTGCGCCGACACGAACAGTGGTGCCGTCGCGGCATGTGCGCACGCATCGCCGATCGATGCCGCCCGTCTTGCTCGTCGTCACGTCTCGCCCCGCGCACTTTCTCGATCGACCGGGCGACGCGATGCCCGATGCGGTCACCCTGATCGACGCCAGCGATCGTGCTGCACTGTCGGCTTTCACGCCCGCGGACGACATGCCGGTATGGATGGTCGGCACGCCTGACGCCTGGATCGCCGCGTGGAGCACATTCGCGAGTCTACGAAGCCGCATCCCCGTCTATTTCGACGGGTGCTCGCTCAGCGATTTTCGCTCGCTGACTCGGCGCCGTGACCTGCCGCCGGCTGTCGATCACGGGCGGCCTGCACGATGGTTGCTCACGCCCGATGACACGGTTACTCGATTCGAGCCGGCAGAGGTTTCCGGCCGGTAATCGCCAATATGGCAGCGGATTTCGTGAATTCTATGTTTCGGTATTGACGCTTTCGCCCTGTTTTGCCCCACGACCTCCTCTGCTATGCCACTATCAGACCACCCTGATGTCCGCCGAGTTCGGAGACCCACCCGACATGAACGCACCGCTGCCCCGTGACCCGATGATCCAGCAGGCGATCGCGTACGCGCGGTCCATGCAACGGGCGAAGCAGATCGCGTTGTCCCGGCGCTCGGTGCTGGCCGGAGCAGGAATGGGACTCGGCGCCTTGGCATTGGCCGCCTGCTCGACCGGCCCGCGTCCTGCACCGCTGGCAGCCGTCGACTCGTCGGCGTCGGACAAGTCGCTCGTGTGGGACAACTGGCCCGCGTACATCGATGAAGACGACGACGGCAACTACCCCACGGTCATCGGATTCGAGGAACAGACCGGCATCAGCGTCACCTACAACGTCGCCGTCGACGACAACAACACCTACTACGGCAAAGTAAAAGACCAACTTGCGCTGGGCCAGGACATCGGTGCGGACACCGTGTGCCTCACGGAATGGATGGTCTCCCGTCTTGTGCGAAAAGGCTATGTGCAGGAGCTCGACGCCAGCAACATTCCCAACAAGAAGAACATGCTGCCGTCGCTCGCGAACCCTGACTTCGATCCCGGTCGCACGCACTCGCTTCCCTGGCAGGGCGGGTTCGCGGGCATCTGCTGGAACAAGGAGCGGCTGCCGAAGGGCCTCCGATCGGTCGAAGATCTGTGGAATCCGGAACTCAAAGGCCGTGTGGGCGTGCTGAGCGAGATGCGAGACACCATCGGAGTCATCATGCAGTCACAGGGAACGGACGTTTCGAGTGACTGGGGCGAGGCCCAGTTCATGGATGCCGTAGATCTGTTCCGCAAACAGGTCGACGACGGGCAGGTGCGCAACATCAAGGGCAACGCATACCTGAACGATCTGCAGAACGAGGACACACTGGCGGCCATCTGCTGGTCTGGTGACATCACGCTCATCAACGCGGAGGCGGGCGACAAATAGGAGTTCATCCTGCCCGACTCGGGCGGCACCTTGTGGAACGATACCTTCGTTGTGCCGATGGGGTCGACCCGCAAGGCGAATGCCGAGGCGTTGATGAACTACTACTACGAGCCTGAGGTCGCCGCCGAGGTCGCGGCCTGGGTCAACTACATCACCCCTGTCGTCGGCGCACGCGAGGCGATGGAGTCCATCGATCCTGAGCTCGCGGACAACCAGCTGATCTTTCCCGACGAGAAGACCCTCGAACGAGCACACGTGTTCCGAACATTGACAGCAGAGGAAGAGAAGACCTTGGGCACTGAATTTCAGAAAGTGTTGTTGGGCATCTGATGAAGACGACGGGTACATTCGCCGAGGCGGGCGCCGACCTCGAGTTCGTCGATATCAGCAAGAGATTTCCGGGCTTCACTGCCATCGAGAGTCTCAATCTCACCATTCCAGCCGGCTCGTTCTTCGCGCTCCTCGGCCCGTCGGGTTGCGGCAAGACGACGACGCTCAGGCTCGTAGCTGGACTAGAGGAGCCGTCGGCAGGCCGCATTCTCATCGGTGGAAAAGACGTCACGAACACGAAGTCTTTCCAGCGGCCGGTGAACACGGTCTTCCAGTCCTACGCGCTGTTTCCGCACATGACGATCCTCGAGAACGTCGCCTTCGGCCTCCGTCGCCGCAAGATCGACGACCCACTGGGCAAGGCTCATGAAGCGCTGCGGCTCGTCGAGCTCGATCATCTCGCGGCTCGGCGGCCGGCGCAGCTGTCGGGCGGCCAACAGCAGCGCGTGGCGCTCGCCCGCGCGATCGTGAACCGTCCAGCACTTCTGCTGCTCGACGAGCCGCTCGGGGCGCTCGACCTCAAGCTGCGCCGCCAGATGCAGCTCGAGCTGAAGAGCATCCAGACCGAGATCGGGCTGACCTTTCTTCATGTGACCCACGACCAGGAGGAAGCCATGACCATGGCCGACATCGTGGCGGTCATGAACAAGGGCGAGATCGAGCAGATGGGGGCCCCAGAGCAACTCTATGAACTGCCCCGAACGGCATTCGTCGCCAACTTCCTCGGCCAGTCCAACCTCTTTACGGGCCAGGTCACCGATTCGACCGCAGACTTCATCACCGTCGACATCGCAGGCAGGGGCATAGTGGTGCCTCGCACCCGGGCTCAGCGCCACGCGGGCGAGGTGACGATCGGCGTGAGGCCCGAGAAGCTGATGCTGCACACGGACGCGCCGGCCGCGGGCGCGGGAATCAACATTCTCGGACCGGGGCGTGTCACCGATGTCTCGTTCTCGGGAGTCAGCACCTCGTACATCGTTCACATTCCGGGACTGGGGGCTGTGACTGTCTTCGCCCAGAACATGGTCTTCGGGCCGGTCGTCAACGAGGGTGCCGAGGTGTGGGTCAGTTGGACTGTCGACCACGGTTTCGGGTTGGAAGACGAGCCGACGCCGGGTTCCCGATTCCCCGCCGACGCGTCGACCAATGCGATCGCCATCCAGCGCAGGGCTGCGCTCGAGACGGAACTGGAAGGGGCGTAGCTCATGGCCTTCGCCGCCTTCGCATCGAGTGATGCGGCCGTGACGAAACCGCCTCGGCGAAAATCCACGATCGCCCTGGTTCTGCTTCTGCCCGGCATCCTCTATATGGTGCTGTTCTTCCTCACGCCGCTCATCTCTCTCGTCATCACGTCATTCCAGGCGGAACTTCCCGGGGGCGACATCGGCGAATACGTCCCTGCTCTGCAGTGGCAGAACTACGTCGACAGTGCGAGCGAGTACCTGCCTCACATCCTGCGCGCCTTCGGCTACGCGCTCGTGGCCACGGTGTTCGCCTTGATCGTCAGCTATCCGATCGCCTACTACATCGGGGTGAAGGCTCGGCGCTGGCCCCTGCTGCAGAGCATGATGCTGACTCTGGTCATCGCGCCGTTCTTCATCAGCTTCCTGCTCCGCACCCTCGCGTGGAAGCAGATCCTCTCGGACGAGTCCCCTGTGGTGCAGGCCCTCAAAGCGGTGGCCATCCTGCCCGCAGACGGGCACCTCACGGGCACACCGTTCGCCGTGATCTTCGGGCTCACCTACAACTTCATCCCGTTCATGACGCTCCCGCTCTATACGACTCTGGAGCGCCTCGACACCCGCTTCCTCGAGGCGGGAAGCGACCTGTATGCGAATCCCGCCACGACGTTCCTGAAGGTCACTGTTCCACTGTCGATGCCGGGCATCATCTCCGGCACACTGCTCACGTTCATCCCAGCGGCCGGTGACTATATCAACGCCAGTCGCGACTTTCTGGGATCGAGCAAGACTGCCATGCTCGGAAATGCGATCGAGGCAAACTTCCTCACCCTTCAGAACTATCCCGTCGCGGCGGCGCTCTCCATCATCCTGATGGCTGTGATCCTGATACTCGTCGGCGTCTACGTGCGCCGCAGCGGAACGGAGGACTTGCTGTGACAGCCCCGCCCCTTGAGACGAGCAACCCATCGCCGGAGCGCGCGGCCGCGCCGCGCCCACGGAGGAGGTTCGCGGGTCTCGGTCTTCCCATCTACGTCACCCTGGCACTCGTGTTCCTGCTCATCCCGATCGCGTACACCTTCGTGTTCTCGTTCAATGACTCCGCGAAGTCCAACATCGCGTGGAGAGGGTTCACCTTCGACAAGTGGCTCACCGTCTGTAACGAACCCGGACTCTGCGAAGCCTTCGGCAACAGCATCCTCGTCGGAGTCGTGGCAACCGCCCTCGCGACGGCGCTCGGCACGGCGATCGCCATAGCCCTCGTTCGGTACCGATTCCGATTCCGCTCCAGCATCAGCCTGCTGCTGTTCCTGCCGATGGCGACTCCCGAGGTTGTGCTGGGTGCGGGGCTCGCGGCGCAGTTCCTGGCCCTCGGCACGCAGAAGGGCATCGTCACCGTGATCCTCGCGCACACGATGTTCTGCATCAGCTTCGTCGTGGTCACCGTGAAGGCGCGCGTGGCCAGTCTCGACCCCGCGCTCGAGGAAGCCGGCAGAGACCTCTACGGTTCCCCGGCGCAGGTCTTCTGGCGCATCACATTTCCCCTGCTGCTGCCAGGCATTCTGGCGGCGGCGCTTCTCTCGTTCGCGCTGAGCTTCGACGACTTCATCATCACGAACTTCAACTCGGGCGCGGTCGACACGTTCCCCAAGTTCATCTACATCGCCGCGGCTCGAGGCATTCCTGCCGAGGCCAACGTGGTCGCATCGGCCGTCTTCATCATCGCGATTCTCATCGTCGTAGTGAGCCAGGTCAGCCGGTCGGCCAGACAGAAGAGGCTCGCGAAGCTCGGCTAGGTCACCGGGGCAGGCGCCGTCAGGCCGTGACTCTGATCGTGCCGACAGGCTGTCCGCCGCCGAGAACGGTGAGATCGAATGTGCGCACCAGTGCATCGACGTCGCCGCGGTCGACGGCGCCCGCCCGGACCAGGAGTTCGAGCGCCACGATCGCGGCGGCGCGCAGGCTGCCGTCGAGAATCTTGAGCGCGACGGCCACCCCGGACCTGGTGGACATGACCATGACCCCCTCGGCACCGAGTTTCGCGAAGAGCTGGAGCTCGTCGATGACGAGAGTGTTCTGCTCTTTCGGGGAGTCGACCGCCCAGCCGTTGGCGAGCACCGAGTCGACGAGCCATTCGGCATCCGGCGTCTCGCTCTGAGCGATGCGCGACACACCTCGCGCAAGCGCCCGGAGGGAGATCGCGTGCACAGGCGCACCGCATCCGTCGACACCGGATGCCGCGATCTCTTCACCGGTCTGCTCTTCGATGAGGTCACGGATGCGCAGCTGCAGGGGATGCGCGGGGTCGAGATAGTCGGTCGTGCTCCAGCCCTGCTGAACGCACGCGAGCAGCATCGCGGCATGCTTGCCAGAGCAGTTCATATAGACGCGCTCGGCGGAGCCGCCCGCCCGAACCGCGGCGTCGCGGGCTGCACGATCGCCGGGCCAGTCTGCGGGGCATCCGAGGGCCGACTCATCGAGTGAGGCCAGCTGAAGAATCTCGCGCACGACGTCGACATGCTCTGGTGTTCCGCCGTGACTCGCCATGGAGAGTGCGGTCTGCAGGGGAGTGAGGTGCACCCCCGCCTCGCGGATGGCCAGGGCCTGGAAGGGCTTGAGGCTGGAGCGCGGGAATACGGGAGCCGCCGCATCGCCGAGTTCTTCGAGCACCGTGCCCGTGGGATCGACCACGACTGCGGCACCGACGTGACGCGACTCGATGAATCCGCTGCGCTCCAGAACCGCCAGCTCGACAGCCCCTTCGATGGAGAAGGTGCCCAGTGAAGAGCCGTGCGATGCAGCCGTCGCCGCAGAGGTCATCGCAACGTCGCCATTGCGTCGTCGATGACTCCCAGTGCATCGGCCAGGAGTGCGTCGGAGATCGCGAGGCTCGGAAGGAAGCGCACGATGTTGCCATAGGTTCCCGCGTTCAGAACGAGAACGCCCTGAGATGCCGCGTAGGCCACGATCGCGTCGACGGCCTTCGGATTGGGTTCCTTGGTGGTGGCGCCCGTGCCTGGCTGAACCAGTTCGATCGCGATCATCGCTCCGACACCCCGGATGTCGCCGATGATGTCGTACTTCGATGCCAGCTCCTCGAGGCCCGCGACGAGCGTCTGCTCGATTCGGGTCGCCTCGGCGAGCAGATTCTCGCTCTCGATCTGCTCGAACACGGCCACGGCCGCCGCAGCAGCCACAGGGTTTCCACCGAAGGTGCCGCCCAAGCCGCCGGGAAGAGCGGAGTCCATGATCTCGGCGCGGCCGGTGACACCGGCGAGAGGAAGACCGCCCGCGATTCCCTTGGCGCTCAGAACCACGTCGGGAACCAGGCCGAAGTGCTCGCTGGCGAAGTAGGCGCCGGTGCGGGCCATACCGCTCTGGATCTCGTCGGCGATGAAGACGATGCCGTTCTCGGTGCACCACTGCTGCAGCGCGGGCAGGTAGCCGTCGGCCGGCACAACGAAGCCGCCCTCGCCCTGAATCGGTTCGACCACGAGGCAGGCCAGATCGTAGGCGCCCACGGTCTTCTCGAGGTAGCCGATCGTGCGGGCTGCAGCCTCGGCACCGGTGAGACCGTCGTGGTATGGGTACGAGTTGGGCGCGCGGTAGACATCGCCGGCGAAGGGGCCGAAGCCCGTGGAGTACGGCGCCGCCTTGAAGTTCATGGCCATGGTCAGATTGGTGCGGCCGTGATAAGCGTGCTCGAGAACAGCCACGCCCGTGCGACGCGTGTACTTGCGAGCGATCTTGACGGCGTTCTCAACTGCCTCGGCGCCGGAGTTGACGAGGACCGTCTTTTTCGCAAAGTCACCCGGGGTGTGCTGGGCGAGAAGTTCGGCGACCTGCACATACTCCTCGTAGGGGGTGACGGTGAACAGCGTGTGAGTGACCTTGCCGAGCTGTGCGGCGGCGGCCTCGATGACGTGCGCTGAGGTATGACCGACGGTCGTGACTCCGATGCCCGCACCGAGATCGATGAACTGGTTGCCGTCGGCATCGACGAGGATCGCGCCGTTCGCCTTCTCGATATAGATGGGAAGCGCTGTGCCGACACCCACCGGCACAACGGTCAGTCGTCGCTCGTGCAGTGCGATGCTCTTGGGACCGGGGATGGCCGTGACGACCTTCCGCTCCTGGGCGACGGTGTACGAGGAATTCAGGGTGTCTGTCATGATGCGATCGAGTTTACCGTCGCGCCGGCGCCCGCCCGGTTAGGCTGATCGCGTGAAAGCGCAGCATTCCTACACCGTGACCGTAGAGTGGCTTGGAAATCGAGGCACGGGCACGAGCGGCTATCGCGACTACGGGCGTGGCCACCTTGTGACGGCATCGGGAAAACACCCCATCGAGGGCAGTGCCGACCGCACGTTCCACGGTGACACCGAGCGGTGGAATCCCGAGGAGATGCTGCTGGCCGCCTTGAGCCAGTGCCACATGCTGTCGTATCTGCACGTCGCGGTTCTGCACGGCGTCGTGGTCACGGGATACCGGGATGAGGCGACCGGAACCCTCGCCCTCGACCGCACGGGTGGCGGACGCTTCACTTCTGCGACGCTGCATCCGAGGGTCGAACTGGCCGACCCGTCGCAGGCCGAGCTTGCGCAGTCGCTGCACGGCGAAGCGAGCGAGAAGTGCTTCATCGCGAACTCGGTCAATTTCCCCGTGCGGCACGAACCTCTGGCCGAATGACCGCCAGGCACGTGCGGGTGACTCTGCATACCGCGCCGGCGACCGACGCGCTCGAGCGAGCCGTCGCATCCGTGGTCGGCGTTGCGCACACGAAGGTGGTTCTGGATACCTCGTGCGACGAGTGCGGCAGGCAGCACGGCAAACCGCGTGTGGCCTCTCCCCGCGCCGACGACGGCTCGGAGATCATGGTGAGCAAGAGCTCGGCGGCAGGGCGGGTCGCGATAGCCCTATCGATGGATGCGCGAGGGGGCGATCTCGGAATCGACATCGAGTCGTCGGTACAGATGTCGCGGGCGCGGGTCGACGAGGCGGCCTTCTCCGCCGCGGAGCGCGATCTCATCGACGACGAGCGACCCGAGAGCCGTGACCTGCTGCGCACCCGACTCTGGTCTCGCAAGGAGGCGTATCTCAAGGCGACCGGTCGCGGTCTTCGCCTCGACCTCACCACGATCGATCTCGCATCCGGTATCGCGCCCGACGCGGTCATCGTCGAGGTTCCGCTAGCGGACCCGACCGTGGTGCTGACCGTCGTGATGCTCGGCCAGGAGCCTGTCTTCGTCGACGTCGAAGACCTGCGGGATCAGGCCGAGTCAGCGGGGCAGCACCGGCAGCCGCTCGGAGAACAGCCAGCTCTCGAATAGCTCGTCGAGATCGACGGCGCTGCGTTCGCGGGCGTGCAGATAGAAGCCCTCGGTCGTCACATTGCCGTAGCGGTTCTCGGTGGCCCATGAGCTCAGGAGTTCGAAGAACGCGTCGTCACCGATCGTGGTACGCAGAGCATGGAGCGTGAGCGCTCCCCGCTTGTACACTCTGTCGTCGAACATCCTCTCGGGCCCAGGATCGCCGATCGTCAGGTCTTGCGGGAGGTGCGAGAGACGCGCCCAGTGCTGATGCGCGAGTCGGTCCGCTGTCGGTCCGCCCGATTCCTCCGACCAGAGCCACTCGGCGTAGCAGGCGAAGCCCTCGTGCAGCCAGATGTCCTTCCACGTCGTAGCGGTGACACTGTTGCCGAACCAGGAGTGGGCCAGTTCGTGCGCGATGAGCCGTTCCGATCCGCCCAACCCGTCGATGTGGTTCCTGCCGAAGACCGCGAAGCCGTGGGCCTCGACCGGGATCTCGAGGTCGTCGTCGGCGACGACCACCGAATATTCGCCGAACGGATACGGGCCGAACGAGCGCTCGAAGAGTGCCAGCATTCGCTCCTGGTCGGCGAAGTCCTTCTGTGCGCGATCAACGATCGATGCCGGCGCGAGCACGGTCTGGGGCACCGGCGATCTCGAGAGCACCAGTTCTCTGTAGACACCGATCTGAATGCTGGCCAGGTAGGTGGCCATGGGCTCGACCGTCTCGAACGTCCACGAGGTGCGGCTCGCTCGACGTACCTTCGATGTGAGGCGCCCGTTCGCGAGCACCGAATACGACGATTCGGTCGAGATGCGGATGCGGAACGCGGCCTTGTCGCTCGGGTGGTCGTTGCAGGGGAACCAGCTCGGCGCGCCGCTGGGCTGAGAGGCGACGAGCACGCCGTCGCTGAGCTCCTCCCAGCCGAGTTCACCCCAGGGGCTGCGGACGGGCCGTGGGGATCCGCCGTAGCGCACTGTCACGACGAACTCCCGGCCCGCAGGGATCGCGGTGGCCGGTGTGATGGTGAGTTTCCTGGCCGATTCGACCAGTTTCGAGGGAGCCGCTCCGTCGATGGTGACGCGCGTCGCGACGAGCCCGCAGAAATCGACGCTGAAGCGGGTCAGCTCGTGGGTGGCCGTGGCCGTGATGATGGCGGTCGCCGCCAGCCGGTTGTTCGCGACCCTGTAGTCGAGGTCGAGGTCGTACGACGAAACCGCGTAGCCGCCGTTGCCGCTTGTGGGAACGTAGCTGTCGCCGATGGTCAGGGAACCGTTACTGGGGTGAGGAGGAGTGTTCGGCATCTGTCGATCAAGTATTCCACGGTGCGATGGGGTTGCCTGTCCAGCGGCTGGCGGCCGGCACGACCTCGCCGCGCATCACGAGTGATGCCGGCCCTACCGTGGCACCGTCGTCGATGCGAGCGGCGGGAAGGATCACGCTGTGCGGGCCCAGGGTCGCTCCGGATGCGATCACGACGGTGTCGAGCGACATCACACGGTCGTGAAACAGGTGGGTCTGCACGACACAGCCGCGGTTCACGCTCGATCCGTCGCCGAGCTCGACCAGATCTGCCTCGGGAAGCCAGTAGGTCTCGATCCAGGCGCCTCGGCCGATGCGTGCGCCGAGCGACGCCAGCCACAGTGCGAGCGCGGGCGTTCCCGTCGCGGCCCGCGCGAACCAGGGCGCGGCGACCATCTCGACGAAGGTGTCCGACACCTCGTTTCGCCAGATGAACGACGACCACAGCGGATGCTCGGTGGCGCGAATTCTGCCCACGATCGTCCACTTGGCGACGGTCGTGACGGCCGCCGCAACGGCGCCCGCCGCGAGCATGACCGGCCCCGAGAGCACGATCATCCAGCCGAGCCCGAACTCGAGAAGGAGCAACTCGAGCGTCAGCAGAACGCCGAGGCCGATGCCGACGGTGATCATCACGGGCACGAGACGGCCGAGCTCCCACAGTGCGCGCGCCACTCGCAGCGAGACGGGAGGCTGGTAAGTGCGACTCTCATCGAACTCGGCCACGGCGCGGCGCAGACGTACCGGCGGGTTGCCGAGCCATGACGACCCCGACTTCGCCTTGCGTGGTGTCGCCGACAGCACGGCGACCAGTCCGTTCTTCGGAACGGTCCTTCCGGGGCCGGTCATGCCGCTGTTTCCGAGGAACGCCCGACGGCCGATCTTCGCCTCGTCGATGCGCATCCAGCCGCCACCGAGTTCGTACGACGCGACCATGGTGTCGTCGGCGAGGAACGCATGGTCGCCGATTGTGGTCATTGCGGGCAGAAGAAGCACCGTCGAGGCCTCGACATTCGTTCCAACCTTGGCTCCGAGGAGTCGGAGCCAGACGGGAGTGAAGAGACTTGCGTAGAGCGGGAACAGCATCGTGCGCGACAGATCGAGCAGGCGTTCGGTCGCCCAGACCTGCCAGCCCACACGGGAGCGCACCGGATAGTGACCGGGAGCGAGGCCGATGCCCAGAACGCGAACACTGACCACGACGAGCAGGGCGAAGACGACGCCGGCCGCGATCGTCGCTAGGGGCAAGGATGCGAGAGACCTCAGCGCGAGCTCCCCAAGGGAGTTCGAGCCGCGCACCATGGCGCCGGTCACCAGCGCGCCGACCGCCAGGGCCACAAGGGGCAGAAGAGACAGCAGTACCGAGCCTGCACCGTAGGCGGCGACCCATCCGGATGCGCGCGGCGGCCGTTCGGACGGCCAGCCCGGGCGGGCCTTGCCCATCCGTTCTGCCGGCGAGCCCGCCCAGCGCTCTCCGCCAGGAACGCGGCCGGACACCGATGATCCTGCGGCGATCTCGGCGCCCCGTCCGACCCGCGCGCCGGGCAGCAGGGTGCTGCGTGAGCCGATCGTCGCGTCTGCACCGATCGTGACCGCTCCGATACGCAGAATGTCACCATCGAGCCAGTATCCAGAGAGGTCGACCTCGGGCTCGATTGCGACGCGTGCGCCGAGTTTGAGCATGCCCGTCACCGGGGGAAGGGAGTGCAGATCGACGCCTTCGCCGATGGTGGCTCCGAGAGCCCGGGCGTAGTAGGCGATCCAGGGGGCGCCGGCGAGACTGGCCGCACCCACCAGCGCGGCGACCTGCTCGGCCATCCACAGTCGCACGTGAACGTGGCCCCCGCGCGGATATGCACCGGGCTTCACACCACGCAGCAGCAGACGGGCTGCGATAACCGACACCCCCATGCGTCCGACAGGGGTCACGAGAATCAGGAATCCCGCGACCAGCCACCACCACGACACAGAAGGGAGCCAGCCGATTCCGGCGAAGGAGAGGAGCAGTGCGTTTGCGGCGAGAAGGTACACGCTCCAACGCGCGCCGACGATGATATGCAGCGGAATACCGAGCAGGGTCTGGGCCCATTGGGTGGAGCGCGGTGTGGGAATGACCGTGCGTGGCTCCACAGCGACGCTCGGTGCTCGGGAATCGAGTTCGGTCGCGAGCGCTCCGATGCGCGGATGGTCGTAGAGATCGGAGACGCGCGCCTCGGGGAAGCGTGCGCGGATCATGCTCGTGAGCTGGGCTGCGGCAAGACTGCCACCGCCGACGGCGAAGAAGTCGTCGGATGCGTCGGTGACGGACGTGCCGAGCACCTCTGTCCAGAGTTCGGCGAGCCAGCCGGCTGTTCCGCTGAGTTCGGCTGACGAGCCTGCTGCTCCGCTCGACGCGGATGCGAGGGGCCAGGGGAGAGCGGCCCGGTCGACTTTTCCAGAGATTCGGGTCGGTATGGACTCGACGATGGCGAGTGCGGGAACCAGGGCGGCCGGCAGTTCCTCTCGGAGTCGCGCGACGGCCGCGGCGCGGTCGAACTCGGACTCTGTGGTCGCGGGATCGAGCGCAAGGTAGCCGACGAGCACCTGATTGCCCGCGTTCGTCGTCTGCACGACCGCAGCCGCACCGGCCACACCGGCCAGACCCTGCAGCGCAGCCTCGATCTCGCCGAGCTCGATACGCCGTCCGCCCAGTTTGATCTGGTCGTCGGCTCTGCCCTGAAAGACGAGTCCCTCGCGCTCGAAGCGCACGAGGTCTCCGCTTCGGTATGCGCGCTCCCAGCCGAGGCTCGGCATCGGCGCGTATTTCTCGGCATCTTTTGCCGGGTCGAGGTAGCGTGCCAGCCCGACTCCGCCGATGATCAGTTCGCCGACCTCGCCGTCTCCGACAGGAGCTCCCGTTGCATCGACAACGGCGAGGTCCCACCCATCGAGGGGGAGTCCGATACGAATCGGCGTCGTGCCATCGAGAAGAGCGCCGCATGCGACGACCGTCGCCTCCGTAGGCCCGTAGGTGTTCCACAACTCGCGAGCGGGGGTGGCAAGGCGGGCTGCCAGCTCGGGCGGGCAGGCCTCGCCGCCGAAGATCAGCAGGCGCACATTCTCGAGCGATTCCGCGGGCCAGAGTCCCGCGAGGGTGGGAACCGTGGAGACGACCGTGATGCCGTGAGCGATGAGCCACGGCCCCAGGTCGGCACCCGAGCGAACCAGCGATCGGGGCGCAGGCACAAGGCATGCTCCGTGCCTCCAAGCGAGCCACATCTCTTCGCACGATGCGTCGAAGGCGACCGAGAGCCCGGCGAGTACGCGGTCAGCCTGGTCGAGCGGCTCCGACTGCAGAAACATCCGCGCCTCGGCATCGACGAACGCGGCCGCCGATCGATGTGTGACGGCGACGCCCTTGGGCACCCCCGTCGAGCCCGAGGTGAAGATGATCCAGGCGTCGTCGTCTGGCGTGGGAGCGCCGAGGGTGGTGATGGTGCCGGTGCCCGAGCGCACCGGTTCGAGGCCGATGCTCTCTCGAGTGTCAAGACGCCGGGTTCCGTCTGTGGAGACGCGCGGCACGATCGTGCCATCTGCGCCGATGTACCCGACGACATCCGCCTCGCCGAAGACCAGCTCAGCTCTCTCTTCGGGGTCGTCAGCATCGACAGGAACGTACGCGGCGCCGAGCACCAGCACGGCCAGAATCGAGATATAGAGGGTTCTGCCGCCCGACGGAATGCGGATGCCCACCCGATCGCCGCGGCGCACGCCGGCGACCGAGAGCGCGACCGCTGCCTGTGACACCAGTCGCATCAGTTCGCGGTAGCTGACCGATCCGTTCGCATCGGCGAGGGCGGCCGATTCCGGATGCCTGTCGGCCGAGTCGCGCAGAATGTCGACGAGCGTGCGCGGGGCTGGGGTGCGCTCGCTGCCCAGAAGGAGTCCGGGTTCAGCGGGGGAGTCTGTCACATCTGTCTCCTGGGGAATCGATCGTCGCGTGCCCACGCGGCGATCGAACCGTAGGGCCTCGAGGTGGACGAGAGGTTAACGAGCCTGAGGGGCACGGATCCGCCCGTTGTGCAGTTAGCTAGGACTGTGTCCGTTCCAACCACCCCCGTTCTGCAGCGATTGGTTCTCATCGTCGCTGTGCTCGCCGCCTTCGTCGCGTTTCTCGACGGTACCGTGATCACGGTCGCCCTGCCCGCCATTACGCGCGAACTGGGCGGTGGCATCGTGACTCAGCAATGGGTGATGGATGCCTATCTCATCACCCTCGGCTCCATCATCCTGCTGGCGGGTTCGCTCTCCGACGCGTTCGGGCGAAAGAAAGTGCTGTTCTGGGGCCTGCTGGGCTTCGGCGCGGCATCGCTGATCTGCGCGATCGCGCCCACCGCCGGGGTGCTCATCGCCGCGCGAGCTCTTCAGGGTGTCGCCGGGGCGCTCCTCGTTCCGAGTTCCCTCGCACTCATCCTCTCGACGTTCTCCGGACCCGCTCAGGCCAAGGCGATCGGGTCGTGGACCGCGTGGACGAGCACCGCCTTCCTCGCAGGCCCTCTCATCGGTGGGCTTCTTGTCGACTTGGTGTCGTGGAGGCTCGTCTTCGCAATCAACGTCGTGCCGATTGCCCTGACCCTGTTCTTTCTCGCCCGGCTTCCGCATGACAAGCCCGCTGCCGCCGGTGCGCGGGTCGACGTGACAGGCGCCGCTCTCGGCATCGTGGGGCTCGGCCTGCCCGTCTTCGCCCTCATCGAGCAGTCCAACTTCGGCTGGGCGAGCCCGGTGATTTTCGTTCCTGCGGCCGTCGGTGCAGCCTCGTTCGTGCTCTTCATCCTGCACGAGCGCCGCACGGCGCAGCCGATGATGCCACTGTCGCTCTTTAGGGTGCGCAACTTCTCGGTGGGCAATGTCTCGACCCTCTTCGTCTACGGCGCCCTCTCGCTCGGCACCTTCCTCCTTGCCGTTTTTCTGCAGCAGGTGGCTGGCTACTCGGCGACGCTGGCCGGCTTGAGCACGCTGCCTACGACGATCATCAGCATCGCTCTGTCGACGCAGATCGGCCGACTGGCGGGCAGATTCGGCTCGAGGCTCTTTATGTTCGTCGGGCCGATCGTGTCGGGTGTCGGCTTCCTGCTGCTCCTGCGCGTCACCGATTCCGCCGACTACTGGAGCCAGGTCTTCCCCGGCATCGTTGTCTTCGGCCTGGGAATGACGATCACGGTCGCGCCGCTGACATCGGCCATTCTGGGGTCGATCGAGCAAGCCCACGCAGGCATTGCATCCGCGGTCAACAACGCGGTGTCGCGCGTCGCCGGTCTCATCGCGGTGGCGGCTGCGGGCCTCATCGTGGGCTCGAATCTCGATGTCGCGGGATTCCACCGGGCGGCCATTGTCACGGGCGTACTGCTGATCGTGGGCGGCGTGATCTCCGGGATCGGCATCGTCAACTCTCATCCGACGGATGCGCAAGCGAAGGCGGCAACTCGATGACGACACCGAGGGTGCGCCTTGCCTTTCTGGGTGACGAGGTTTACGCCCTCTTGCAGCGTGGCGACCTCGCCTCGGCGTCGCGCCGCTCCCAACTCGAGCTTCCCCAGGCATTCGTCACCAGCGAGTCGTGGCTGTGGCCCATATTCCGAGCGAAGATCGCCGCAGATCCGGCAGCCGAATCCGTGGTCGTACGGGCGATCGTCGACATTGAGACCAACGTCGTGGTGGGCCACGCCGGTTTCCATGCGCCCCCGGATGCCCGGGGCATGCTCGAGGTCGGATACACGGTCCTCGAGGCCCATCGGAGGAGAGGCTTCGCCACGTCGACCGTTTCCCTGCTGCTGCAGGAAGCCGCGGAGCGAGGCGCGTCCGTCGTGCGGGCGAGCATCAGTCCTGAAAACATCGCATCCCTCGCCGTCGTTCGCGGTCTGGGCTTCGTTCACGTGGGCCAGCAGATCGACGACGAAGACGGGCTGGAACTGATCTACGAGCGGTCGCCCGAACCAGAGAGCACTCTCCCTCCCAGCCCCTGAACAGGAAGGTGCGGCGCTGGTAGTCCAGACTGGACGGGAATCATCCACTGTCTTCGCGCGCTCCGTGCCGCGCGTCCACTTCATCTCCCGTCATTCTGTGAGGCCCGCCCGTGCGCAAACTTCCCGTCATCTTCGCCGCCTCGGCGGCGCTCGCCCTGACCCTCGCAGGCTGCGCGGGATCTCCGGCGCCCAGTTCCACACCGGATGCGAGTGCGACGGCGGCGCCCCAGGCCGCGGCCGGGTCGTGCACGGACACCCCGAGCGGTGCGGCCTCGGACTCGATCAAGGTGACCGGTGACGCAGGTACCAAGGCGGGGGCCACCTTCGATGCACCTCTGAGCGTCGACGCGACACAGCGAACGGTTCTCGCCAAAGGCCAGGGCGACACGATCAACATCGGCGACCTCACGAGTGTGAACTTCACGCTCTTCAACGGTACGAGCGGCAAAGAGGTGTTCTCGACCTACGACAGTGGACACAACCTCTCCGTCAGCGTCGACCAGAACAAGATTTTGGCCGGAATTGTCAAGGGCATAGAGTGCGTTCCCGCTAACTCGCGCGTCGTAGCCGTCGTACCTCCAGCTGAGGCATTCAAAGACCAGGGATCACAGAACCTCGGCATCACGGCTACAGATACGACGGTCTTCGTCATCGACATCGGAGACATCGTTCCCTCACGTGCCACAGGTGCCGACCAGCCGGCCCAGGAAGGCATGCCGACTGTCGCCCTTGCTGATGATGGAACACCGACCGTGACTATTCCCGACACTGATCCATCGCCGGATCTGCAGATCTCAGTGCTGAAAAAGGGCGACGGGCCTGTTGTGCAGGCCGGTGCTGATGTGACCGCCCAGTATCAAGGGCTCGTCTGGGGCTCGAAGAAAATCTTCGACCAGTCGTGGGGTAAGAATGGCCCGTCTCCCTTCAGCACGGCCGATGGTGCAACGATTCCCGGTTTCGCAGCTGCCATCGTGGGCCAAACCGTCGGTTCACAGGTGATCGTGTCGATTCCTCCGGCTCAGGGCTATGCAGACAAGGGCAATCCGGGCGCGGGGATCACACCCACCGACACCCTCGTCTTTGTCATCGATATCCTGGCTACAAGCTAGGCGCATGTCGAGCGCGGGTGTTTGCAAGCGGCGTGGTGGTTATGCCACCGCTCACGACGAGAACACCCGCGTTCGAGTGGGAGGATGGACGCGTGAAACGCGTAGTCATCCTTGGTTCAACCGGCTCGATCGGCGTGCAGGCGCTCGATGTCGTTCGCTCGAATCCCGAGAGGTTCGAGGTCGTCGGCCTGGGCGCCGGGCGCAACCGCGACCTCCTCGATAAGCAGGCTGCGGACTTCGGAGTCGCTGACACGGCGCTGGGTGCCGAGGAGGCATCGCAACTCGTGCGAGACGTCGATGCCGATGTCGTCCTCAACGGAATCACTGGTTCGGTGGGACTCGGGCCGAGCGTCGCGGCGCTGAAAGCCGGGCGTGTTCTCGCCCTCGCCAACAAAGAGAGTCTCATTGTGGGCGGCGACCTGCTGAAAGATCTGGCTCGCCCGGGCCAGATCGTTCCGGTCGATTCCGAGCACTCCGCGATCGCCCAGGCGCTGCGCTCGGGCACGCCGGAGGAGGTCGAGCGTCTGGTGCTCACGGCGTCGGGCGGCCCCTTCCGGGGGCGCAGTCGCGACTCGCTCGCGAATGTCACGCCGCGCGAGGCCCTCGCGCATCCGACCTGGGACATGGGGCTGGTCATCACGACCAACTCGGCCACGCTGGTGAACAAGGGCCTCGAGGTCATCGAGGCGCACCTGCTCTTCGACGTGGCATACGGCCGCATCGACGTGACGGTTCATCCCCAGTCGATCATTCACTCGATGGTCGAGTTCATCGACGGCTCCACCATCGCTCAGGCGTCGCCGCCCGACATGAAGCTGCCCATCTCGCTCGGTCTCGACTGGCCGAACCGAGTACGCGGGGTTGGGCGCCCTCTCGACTGGTCCACGTCGCAGACGTGGACGTTCGAGCCGCTCGATTCCGAGGCGTTTCCCGCCGTGGAGCTCGCCAAGGAGGTGGGACGCGCGGGAGGCAGCTACCCGGCCGTCTTCAACGCGGCGAACGAGCAGGCGGTCGCGGCGTTCCACGCGGGCAGCATCGGATTCCTCGACATCGTCGACACCATCCGCAAGGTCGTCGAGCAGCACGACGCGCCGGCCGAGATCTCCCTCGACTCGCTGGCGGAGGCCGAGCAGTGGGCTCGGCGCACAGCCGACGCTCTTATAGTCGGCTGATCCAGCAGGCCTAGTGACGGCCGCCGCACGGCTGACGTCCAGCGAACGGACAGCGGCGACCTGGGGGAGCGCTGTAACGTGTGCACGTGGAAACGGTCCTTCAGTTCATTCTCGGCGTGCTCGTCATCTTCGTGGGCCTCGTCGTCTCGATCGGCCTCCATGAGGTCGGTCACCTCGTTCCGGCGAAGCTCTTCGGAGTAAAGGTCACGCAGTACATGATCGGCTTCGGCCCCACGCTGTGGTCCAGGCGACGCGGAGAGACCGAATACGGTTTCAAAGCCATTCCCGGTGGCGGCTATATCTCGATGATCGGAATGTTCCCGCCCGCGAAGGCCGGGGGTGCCGTGCGCAACGCGAGCACCGGTTTCTTCAACACGCTCGTGCAGGACGCGCGCGAGGTGAGCGCTGAGACGATCGGCGACGAAGACGATCGCGCGTTCTATCGGCTGCCTGTCTGGAAGCGCATCATCATCATGGCCGGCGGCCCTGCGATGAACTTCGTCATCGCCATCGTGGTGTTCGCCATCGTTCTCTGCGGCTTCGGCGTGGCCAAGACGTCGATCGGCTCGATCAGCCAGTGCGTGCTGCCGACAACGAGCGAGCGACAGACCTGCGATGTGGGCGACGAGCCTGGGCCGGGCGTCGCTGCCGGCTTCGAAGAGGGCGACATCATCACGGCCATCGACGGCAAGAAAGTCTCGAATTGGGACGAGTCGACCGCGATCATTCAGAAGTCTCCGAACAAGACGCTCAGCGTCGAGGTGCAGCGAGACGGCCAGCCGGAGACGCTCACCGTGGTGCCGCTGCTCGCAGAACGCTACGAGCAGGATGCCTCCGGCAACAAGGTGCTCGACGACAAGGGTCAGCCTGTCACGCAGGAGGTCGGCTTCGTTGGCATCGGCCCGAAGCAGGAGCTCGTGCCGCAAGGCCCCGACGCTGTGCTGCCGTTCGTGGGCGAGAACATCGCCGGCGTCGTGCACATCGTCTTGAACCTTCCTCAGCGCATGGTCGACGTCGCCAACGCGGCGTTCGGTTCAGGACCACGCGATCCGAATGGACCCATCAGCGTGGTCGGGGTCGGTCGCGCCGCGGGCGAGATCGCGAGCATGGATGAGTTCACGGTGCAGTCGAAAGTGGCGACGCTTCTCAGCCTTATCGGCTCCCTGAACATCGCGCTCGGCGTCATCAACCTCGTGCCGCTTATGCCGCTCGACGGCGGCCACATCGCCGGCGCGCTGTGGGAGGGCATCCGGCGATTCTTCGCCAAGCTCTTCAAGCGCCGCGACCCTGGGCCCGTCGACACCGCCAAGCTGATGCCGCTGACATTCGCCGTGGTCATCGTTCTCGGCGCCATGAGCGTGCTGCTGACGTATGCCGACATCGTGAAGCCGATCAACCTTTTCGGCTGATCCAGCACACCGCCCCGTACCCCTCCAGACGACGCCTACACTGGAAGATGTGGCTGCTATCAATCTGGGAATGCCGAAAGTGCCTGAAACCCTCGCACCTCGGCGCAAGTCCCGTCAGATCAAAGTCGGCAAAGTACTCGTTGGCGGTGACGCTCCCGTCAGCGTCCAGTCGATGACGACGACCCCGACACCGAACATCAATGCAACTCTCCAGCAGATCGCCGAGCTCACGGCATCCGGATGCGACATCGTGCGTGTCGCCGTGCCGAGCCGTGACGACGCCGAGGCTCTGCCGATCATCGCCAAGAAGAGCCAGATCCCGGTCATCGCCGACATCCACTTTCAGCCGAACTACGTGTACGCGGCGATCGATGCCGGCTGCGCGGCCGTGCGGGTCAACCCCGGCAACATTCGCAAATTCGACGATCAGGTCGGCAAGATCGCGGCTGCAGCCAAGGCCGCAGACGTATCGATCCGTATCGGCGTGAACGCCGGCTCGCTCGAGCCCTCGATCCTGCAGAAGTACGGAAAGGCCACCCCCGAGGCGCTCGTCGAGAGCGCCGTCTGGGAGGCGAGCCTGTTCGAGGAGCACGACTTCCACGACTTCAAGATCTCGGTCAAGCACAATGACCCGGTCATCATGGTCAAGGCCTACCGCCTGCTCGCCGAACGCGGCGACTGGCCACTGCACCTCGGAGTCACGGAGGCCGGCCCCGAGTTTCAGGGCACGATCAAGAGCGCCACGGCATTCGGCATCCTGCTTTCCGAGGGCATCGGAGACACGATCCGCGTCTCGTTGTCTGCCCCTCCCGCTCAGGAGATCAAAGTGGGCCTGCAGATTCTGCAGTCGCTCAATCTGCGTGAACGAAAGCTCGAGATCGTCTCGTGCCCGAGCTGCGGTCGCGCTCAGGTCGACGTCTACAAGCTCGCCAACGATGTCACCGACGGCCTTGAGGGCATGACCGTGCCTCTGCGGGTCGCAGTGATGGGATGCGTCGTGAACGGTCCCGGAGAGGCGCGCGAGGCCGACCTCGGCGTCGCATCCGGAAATGGCAAGGGCCAGATCTTCGTCAAGGGAGAGGTCATCAAGACCGTGCCCGAGGCCGAGATCGTCGCCACGCTCATCGAAGAGGCGAATCGCCTCGCCGCCGAGATGCCGCCGACCGACACCTCCACGGGCAGCCCCGTCGTCACAGTCGGGGCCCGATGAGGCTGGATCCACTGACGCCTGAAGAGATGGAGAGGGCGGGCACTGTCGTGCACGCCGTCGAGTCGTCGTATTCGGCCACCGTCGTGGGGCAGGTCACACTGCGTCGAGCTCTGTTGGTCGCGCTGGTCGCCGGCGGCCACGTGCTCCTCGAGAGCGTTCCCGGGCTTGCCAAGACGACGGCGGCCACGACGCTCGCCCGAGCCATCCACGCTCAGTTCACGCGCATCCAGTGCACCCCCGATCTGCTGCCGAGCGACATCACCGGCACTCAGGTGTACGACGCTCGAACCAGCACTTTCGAGACCCAGCTGGGCCCGGTCCACTCGAACTTCGTGCTCCTCGACGAGGTCAACCGCTCGAGCGCGAAGACGCAGAGCGCCATGCTCGAGGCCATGCAGGAGCGCCAGACGACCATCGGCGGAACGGTCTACCCGCTGCCCGAGCCGTTCCTGGTGATGGCGACGCAGAACCCCATCGAGCAGGAGGGCACGTATCAGCTGCCCGAGGCGCAGATGGACAGGTTTCTGCTGAAGGAGATCATCGACTATCCGACGATGGAGGAAGAACTCGAGGTGTTGCGTCGCCTCGACGCCGGTGTCTTCGACGCGTCGGGCCAACACGAGGGCACGGTCAGCCTCGACGACGTTCTCTTCTTGCAGAATGCCGCCTCGCGGGTATACGTCGACGACGCGATCCGCAACTACATCGTGTCGATCGTCTACGTCACACGCAATCCGCTCAACTACATCGGTGAAGAACTGGCCGGCTACGTCGAGTACGGTGCAAGTCCTCGCGGCACCATCGCGTTTATGCAGGCCGCGCGTGCGCTCGCCCTCCTATCGGGTCGCGCGCATGTGGTGCCCGACGACGTCAAGGCGATCCGGCACGCCGTGCTGAGGCACCGGGTGATTCTGAACTTCGACGCCGACGCCGAGGGCGTGCGCCCGGAAGCCGTCATCGACGCGATTTTCGCGTCTGTTCATACGCCCTGAGCGCTATGGACAGCCTTCTCGTGCGAATCAAGTCGCGGATGTTCATCCACGCGCACCGCAAGGCGCTGCATCTGCTCGACGGGGAATACGGCTCGCTTGTCACCGGCCGCAGCATGGACTTCGAAGACCTGCGCAGCTACGTCGCAGGAGACGAGGTGCGCGACATCGACTGGAAGGCGACCGCACGCCACGGCTCGACTCTGGTCAGGCGGTACACCGCCCTGCGCAGGCAGACGGTGTACTTCGTTCTCGACACGGGTCGCAATATGGCGGCGCGAGCAGCCGACGGAGAACGCAAGAGTGAGGTCGCCCTCGCCGTCGTCGGGGTCCTCGGCTATCTCGCGGTGCGGCACGGCGACGAGGTTGCGCTGCTCTCTGGCGACGCAGAGCGCACGATCCGGCTTCCGGCCCGATCGAGTGAGGACCACCTCGAACGAGTTCTCAGGTCGATCGACGCAGCGCACGGTCTCGATTCACCGCGGAGCGATCTCGACCGCACGCTGCGGCTCGTCGCCCGCACGGTCCGCAGGCGTGCCATTGTCGTGGTCGTGACCGATGACGTTGGCCTGGGGGCCGAAGAGACGAGGCTGGTGCGTCGGCTCCGCGCCCAGCACGAACTCGTCTGGGTCACCGTGGGCGATATCGATCCGTTGCGATTGGCTGGCGCGACGGCGGTCGATGACGGATGGCAGATTCCCGAGGCGCTTCGCACTGATCGACGACTCACTGCTGAACTGGCTCGATCCATCGACCAGGAGATCGTCGATCGTCAGACGATGTTCGACGACCTGAGGGTCTCGCACAGACGCATCGGCCGTGTCGACGACGTCGTGCCGTCACTTCTGCACCTGCTGAAGGCCAGGTCTCGTGCCTGACGCCGAACTCATTCCCCCGATCGGATACAGCGGAGCCTGGCTCATCATCGGCATCGTGCTGATCGTGGTCGTCATCGCCGCGATTGTGTTGATCCTTCTGCTGCGCGCGAGCAAGCGCTCCTCGCCACCTCAGCCGTTGCCTCCCGGTGGACTTGCCGGACTCCGGGCCGAGTACCATGCCCGGATCACCGAGATCGAGACTGAGTTCGCGGCAGGTCGGCTCTCGGCCCGTTCCGCGCATCACCGCCTCAGCGCCGTCGTGCGTCAATACGGCCGTGCCGTCAGCGGAATCGACGCCCCGGTGATGACGCTCACCGAGCTGCAGTCTTCGCCTCTGCCCACGGTGGCAGCGGCGGTTGCGGAGTATTACCCGGCCTCGTTCGAGTCGGCGGATCGCAGCGAGATCTCGTCTGCCGTGGCGAGGGCGAGGCAGGTGATCGAGTCATGGGGCTAGCCAACGCGTGGATCCTCCTCGGCCTGGTGCCGGTCGTCGTCGCGGTCATCGTGGTGCCCCGGCTTACTCGACGACGACGGTCCTCGGATGCCGCGGTTCCGGTCGCTCACACCGGGCGCCTCACGAGGCTCCCCGGCTTTGTCGCGGCCGTGTCCAGAATGCGCGGACTCAGCGTCGTCACGCTTGTCCTGGTGTCTCTGTTCATGGTCACGGCCGCCCTGCTTGCCGCTCGCCCCACCGTCACGTCCACCGAGAAACTGACGAAGTTCACTCGCGACGTTGTGCTGTGTCTCGATGTCTCGGGATCGATGACCGATGTCGACATCGACGTGCTCGAACGATTCAAGGAGCTCTCAGAGGGCTTCGAGGGCGAGCGACTGGCGCTCGTCATCTTCAATTCGTCTGCCGCCCAGGTCTTTCCCCTCACCGACGACTACGACTACGTCGCGCAGCAGGTCGAAGCGGTGCGCTCGAGTCTCGACGGCACGGGGGAGTTCGGCGATGCGTTCGGCGGAACCCTTACCGGAGAGGGCGCCTCGCTCATCGGCGACGGTCTCGCGTCGTGCGTGCTCACATTCGACAGGACCGACGAGAAGAGATCGCGTTCCGTAGTTCTGGCCACCGACAACGACATCAACGGCACGCCCATCATGACCCTCGATGAGGCCGGCTCGTTCGCGAAATCACGCGATGTGCGTGTCTACGGGATCGACCCGAGCGTGTCCAAACCCGGCGACTCTGAAGACTCGGCCGAGTTTCAGCGGGTCGTCGATTCGACCGGTGGCGACTATTTCGTGCTGGAGTCGACCGACACGGTGCCGACCATCGTCGACGGCATCGAGGCGACGGAGGCTGCCCTCGTCGACGACGAACCGAAGCTGATCGTCTCCGACCAGCCCACGATCTTCGTTGTGCTCGCCGTCGTGCTCCTCGGAGGCCTGCTCGTACTCGCTTGGAGGGCCAGGCTGTGAGATTCTCTCCCGTTCTGCCGTGGCCCGCTCTCATCGCGGTATTCGCCGTGTTGGCAGCGTTCGTCGTCTGGCAGCTGCTGCTGCGCGAGAACCGATCGCGTCGACTGTCGTGGTCGGTGCGGGCAGCCATGGTCGTGCTGCTTCTGCTTGTCGCCCTTCGGCCGGGAATTCCCGGCGCCGCGGGCGAGAAGGTGACCACAGATGTCGACGTCTTCTTCGTGGTCGACACCACCACGAGCGTCGTCGCCGAAGACTTCGATGGTTCCGAACCGAGACTCGATGGCGTGAAGAGCGACATCGTCGAGCTGGTCAAGGCGTATCCGGGAGCGCGGTTCGCCCTGATGTCTTTCGATAGCTCAGCTGTGCTGCGAGTGCCGCTCACCTCTGACGCCACGGCGGTCGCGAACGCGGCAGAGGTTCTGGCTCCTGAGATCACGATCTACTCGAACGGCAGCAGCGTGACTGAAGCGAAAGAGCTCCTCGCGTCGACGCTGCAGCGCGCGCAGACCGCAGAACCGGATCGATCGCGCGTCGTGTACTACTTCGGCGACGGTGAGCAGACCTCCTCGGCGCCGGTTGAGAGCTTCGGCGATTCCGCCTCATTCGTCAGTGCGGGCTTCGTCTTCGGTTACGGCACCGAGGCCGGCGGGCAGATGCGGGTGCAGACGGGGTACTACGACGATGACAAGACCGACGACGGGTACGTCACTGACGGCACCGGTTCGCCTGCCCGTTCGGTGATCGACGAGAAGAATCTGCGCACGATAGCTGACCAGCTGGGTGCAGAGTATGTTCACCGCACCGCTCCCGGCGATGCGCCGGTCGCCGAGGTCGGTTCATCCGCGACTCGCTCCGCGTCGAACGAGCCGTCCGGCGGCACGACGGAGCTCTACTGGATTCCGGCCGCCGCCCTCGTTCTGCTGCTTGCCTTCGAAGCCATCATGGTCGTGCGGCGACTTCGTGAACTTCGCGACGCCGCCGTTCGACACGGGGGCGAGCAATGATGCGCCGTCGCACGAAGGCCGGTCTCGTCGCGTTGCCTCCGACAGTGCTCGCGACGGTTGTCGCCGTGAAGCTGATCGGACTGGCGATCGTGTCCGGTCAGGTCGCGGCGGCCTACGAGCGCGAGGACTTCGAATCGGCCACGTCGATGGCCAGATGGCTCACCGTTGTCAACGTGATCGACCCGTGGAAGGCGCACTTCGCCGTCGGCGACGGGCTCGCAGCGCAGGGTCTCGACGCGGATGCGCAGCTCGAGTTCGAGCGCGCGCTCGGCTTGGCATCCGCCAAAGACCAGTGCCCTGTGCGGGTCAACCTGTCGCTCGTGCTCGAACGCCAGGGCGATGCGGTCGTCGCGGCCGATCCGACGAAGCGTGATGAGGCATCCGCGTTCTACGACGAGGCGCTCGACGTGATCGACGAGGCAGACGCATCGTGTCGGCAGCCGCCTCAGAACGGCGAAGACGGCACCGACGATGACCTCTCCGACTCCGAGAAGCGGGTCACAGAGAAGAAGCAGGCGCTTGCCGAGCGGACTCCCGAAGACGAGGGAGACAAGAGCGACGAGCAGCCCAAGCCAGACGGTTCGCCGAGCGATGCCACGGTGGATCAGCTCGAGGAGAAGCTCCGCGAAGCAGGTCAGGATCGCAATGACCAGCAGACGGCGGAGCGCACTCCGGCCGATCCGGACTACGTCGACAAACCCTGGTGATCGGACCGTTCAGCGGAATTCGTGCTCGGACACAGCAAATTCCGAAGTTCTCTCGCTAGTTTCGGGAGCCTTGCCGAAACCCTTCGGGGTCAGACAAAGGAATCGACTCTCATCAGCTCGCTACGCACCTCTTCAGCCATCGCCCCGCGACACGGCCGCCTCGGCAACCGCTCCAGTTTCTGGGCTGTCATCCGGCTGGTCGCGATCACCGCCGTCGTCGCGGTCGTGAGCTCGGCATCGATCGCTGCGATCGCAGTGAACAGTCTTGCGACGGAGGTGCAGGCCAACACTGTCACCCTCGGCAACGAGGACGGCGTGCAACAGCTCGTCGATGTCGGGGCCATTGAGGGGGGAGTCAACGTACTTATCGTCGGCAGCGATACGCGCATCGATCAGATCTCAACGCCGGGGGACGACACCGATGGTGCGCGTAACGACGTGACGATGCTGATGCACATCAGCCAGGACCACCAGAACGTCAGCGTGATCAGCTTTCCGCGCGACACCATGATCAATATGCCTCAGTGCACCGATCAAGGCGACGGCGAGGTCAAACCGGCGCAGCGCTATCAGCAACTCAACACGGCTTTGGGCAAGGGTGGACTGCCCTGTGTCGTTTCGGCGGTCGAGCAAATAACGGGCCTCAAAATTCCCTACGCCGGAGTCATCGCTTTTGATGGCGTCGCCGCGATGACGAACATCATCGGGGGCGTCGACGTGTGCGTCTCGAAGCCCATCAACGATCCTTACAGTCAGCTGTCGCTGAGCGCCGGAATGCACACCCTCGCTGGAACGGATGCCCTCGCCTTTCTGCGCACCCGTGAGGGCGTTGGAGACGGAAGCGACCTGGCTCGCATCAGCTCACAGCAGGTGTATCTGTCGGCACTCGTGCGCAAGCTGCTCTCGAGTGACACGCTCAGCAACCCCGTCACGCTCTACGGCATTGCGCGGGCGGCGCTAACAAACATGCAGTTCTCGACTCAGCTCGCCTCCGTCGATTCGATGATTTCGATTGCGAAGGCTCTGCAGGGTGTGCAACTCGACAAGGTCGCGTTCCTTCGGTATCCGGTCAGCGGCGACCCCAACGACCCGAACCGGGTAGTCGTCAACGAGGCGGATTCCGAGATTCTTAATGCGGCACTGGCCGCCGACACTCCACTCGACCTGAGCAAGGTCGCCACGGCTGACTCTGCGACGACGGCAGACGGCACGGGAGATGCGCCAGCCACGGATCCGGCACCGGATACGCCCACCGACCCAGCGGCCGATCCCGCGGCCACAACGGCTCCGGATGCGGGCGGGCCCACCGTGCTGCCCGACTCGTTCACCGGTCAGACGGCCGCGAAGGTCACCTGCTCCGTCGGCAACTGACCTCGCTGTCGGGTCGACGCCGGTTCGATCAATAGACTGGTGAGCGTGTCAGTTCGCCTCAGCAACTATTTCCTCCGTACCCTCCGCGAAGATCCCTCCGATGCAGAGGTGGCGAGTCATCGCCTTCTCGTGCGCGGCGGCTACATCCGTCGGCAGGCTCCGGGCATCTTCGCGTGGTTGCCCATCGGTCTTCGAGTCAAGGCTCGCATCGAGAACATCATCCGCGAGGAGATGACGGCTGCCGGGGCACACGAAGTTCACTTCCCGGCACTCCTGCCCAAGGAGCCCTACGAGGTCACGGGTCGGTACACCGAGTATGGCGACGGCATGTTCCGACTCAGCGACCGGCACGAGGCAGGCTACGTGCTAGCACCCACACACGAAGAGGTGTTCACCCTTCTGGTCAAAGACCTGGTGAACAGCTATAAAGACCTCCCCCTGTCGATCTATCAGATCCAGGACAAGTACCGCGATGAGGCCAGGCCCCGCGCCGGTCTGCTGCGCGGCCGTGAGTTCACGATGAAAGACGCCTACTCGTTCGACGTCACCGACGAGGGACTCGAGACCTCGTACCAGGCGCAGCGCGCCGCATACGAACGCATTTTCACGCGGCTCGGGCTGGAGTATGTGATCGTCAAGGCCGACGCCGGAGCCATGGGAGGGTCCAAGAGCGAAGAATTCCTGCACCCGACCCCCATCGGCGAAGACACCTTCGTGCGCAGCGCCGGTGGATACGCGGCGAACGTCGAGGCGTTCACCACCGCGCCGCCCGCGCCGCGTTCCTACGCCGGACTCACGCCGCCCGAGGTCCACGACACACCCGATACCCCCACGATCGAGACTCTGGTCGACCTCGCCAACGCGAACCACCCTCGCCCCGATGGTCGCTCGTGGACCGCGGCGGACACGCTGAAGAATGTCGTCTTGGCTCTCCGAAATCTGGATGGCAGCCGCGAGCTGGTCGTCATCGGCCTTCCGGGCGACCGCGAGGTCGATCTGAAGCGCGCGGAGGTCGCCTTTGCGCCCGCCGAGGTCGAAGCCGCGATTGAGAAGGACTTCGTCGCGAATCCCGGCCTGGTCAAGGGCTACATCGGTCCGTGGTCTGTCGACGGCGCCGTTCTGGGAACGACCGGCTCTACCGGCATCCGTTATCTGCTCGACCCTCGCGTCTCCGATGGCAGTGGCTGGATCACGGGGTCGAATCAGCATGGGCGCCACGTCTTCGGGCTGGTCGCGGGGCGCGACTTCACCTCCGATGGAATCGTCGAGGTCGCTCAGGTGCTCGCCGGCGACGAGGCGCCCGACGGTTCCGGCCCTGTCGAGCTCGCGCGCGGCATGGAGATCGGACACGTCTTCCAGCTCGGTCGCAAGTACGCCGAGGCACTCGGACTCAAGGTTCAAGATGAGAACGGCAAGCTCGCCACGGTCACGATGGGCTCATACGGAATCGGAGTAACCCGGATCCTTGCGATCATCGCCGAGCTGAACAACGATGCCAAGGGCCTCATCTGGCCCAAGGCCGTCGCCCCGTTCGACGTGCATGTCGTGGCGACAGGTCGAGACGCGGCCGTCTACGAGACGGCTGAGACGATCGTCGAGGCGATCGAGGCATCCGGGCTCGAGGTTCTCTACGACGACCGCCCCAAGGTGTCGCCCGGCGTCAAGTTCGGAGACGCCGAACTGCTGGGCGTGCCGACGATCGTGATCGTCGGTCGCGGTGCCGTCGACGGGGTCGTCGAACTCTGGGATCGCGCATCCGGCGAGCGTGTCGAGGTGCCCATCACGGAGCTCGTGCCGCGCCTGCGCTGATTTGCGTGCGCGGTACCGCGGAGTCGATCCGTCGGGTAAATTGGTCTGTTGGACCTGACGCCATCCGCGTCGGGGGACCACGAACTTAATACAGAAGAAGGAGGCCGGGTTATGGACATCGACCTCAGCGTGCTCAGGCTCTTGGAACGCGAGCGGGAGATCCCGTTCGACGAACTGGTAGAGATCATCGAACAGGCGATCCTGACCGCCTACATCAAGCACACAACGCCGGTTCTGCCGGTCGACGCACCGAAAGACACGCCGGCGCCGGTCGCTCCGAATGCACGCGTGCATCTCGACCGCAAGAGCGGACACGTGAGCATTTACGTGCCCGAACTCGACGACGACGGAGCCGTGGTCGGCGAGAGCGAAGACAGCCCGAGCGACTTCGGTCGAATCGGAGCATTCGCAGCGAAGCAGGTCATCAACCAGCGTCTTCGCGACATCGCGGATGACGCCGTCCTCGGAGAGTTCAAGGGGCGCGAGGGCGACATCGTCGCCGGAATCATCCAGCAGGGACCGAACCCGCGCATGATTCACGTCGATCTCGGAACGATCGAGGCCATCCTCCCTCCCGAGGAGCAGGTTCCGGGCGAGGACTACTCCCACGGCTCACGCATCCGTGTCTACGTCACGAGCGTGTCGAAGGGAACCAAGGGGCCCTCGATCACGGTGTCCCGCACGCATCCCTCTCTCGTGCGCAAGTTGTTCGCGCTCGAGGTGCCTGAGATCGCATCGGGCGCGGTCGAGATCGTCTCGCTTGCACGCGAGGCCGGCCACCGCACCAAGATCGCCGTGCGCGCCACCGAGCCCGGCATCAACGCAAAGGGCGCCTGCATCGGTGAGCTGGGCCAGCGGGTTCGAGCCGTTACGAGCGAGCTCGGCAACGAGAAGATCGACATCGTCGACTTCTCGACCGATCTGCCCACCTTCGTTGCGAACGCGTTGTCTCCGGCCAAGGTGTCGAGCGCATTCGTCATCGACGAGTCGCTGAAGGCGGTGCGTGCTCTCGTTCCCGACTATCAGCTGTCGCTCGCGATCGGCAAAGAGGGGCAGAACGCCCGTCTGGCTGCGAAGCTCACCGGCGCCAAGATCGACATCCAGCCCGATTCGGTGATGGACGAGGCCTGACGCCGCATCACCACAGGGATCGATTCGGCAGAGGTGTAGTATGGAACCCGTAAGAACGTGCGTCGGTTGCCGCGCGCGTGCCGATCGATCCTCACTTCTGAGGGTCGTCGCCCGGATTCCAGTCGTGGTCGTCGATGAGACGGCCGTTCTGCCCGGTCGGGGCGCGTGGGTGCATCCCCGCATCGAGTGCGTCGAAAAGGCGCAGACACGCAAGGCCTTCGGCCGGGCGTTGCGCATCAAGACCGCACTCGACACGTCCTCCGTTCTCGCTTTTCTCGAGCGGCAGGCGACTCATCCATCAATCCGCAGACATTCAGTTTCTAAAGAACAGGCTGAAACGTACATCGTGACCAACTAATGAGTGACAACTAATGAGCGGCTCCAAATGAGCCCCGCGCACAACTAATGGTCTGCCCCTGTTTGGGAGCGGATCCCAGACAGGAGAATTGTGGCTGCAAAACCACGCGTACACGAAGTCGCCGCCGAGCTCGGCGTCGACAGCAAAATCGCCCTTGCGAAGCTCAAAGAAATGGGCCAGTTCGTCAAGGGTCCTTCGTCGAGCATCGAACCGCCCGTCGCACGACGCCTGAAGGAAGCCCTTCTCGCTGACGGCGCCGGAACCGTTGCCTCGACGCCCGCTCCGGCCAAGGCTGCCCCGTCGCCGGCCCGTCCCGGTGGAGCGCGAACGACAGCGACCCCTGGCCCCGCACGTCCGGCGGCACCGGCCGCCCCCACCCCTGCGGCACCCGCAGCTCCCGCTGTCGAGACTCCCGCTCCCGCTGCCTCTCCGGCTGCGCCGGCCGAGACTGCCACAGCGGCTCCGACCCCGACTCCTGCTGTCGAGACGAATCAGCCCGCGGCCCCTGTGTCTACGGGCGACACCGCTCCCGCAGGTGGAGCGCCGCGTCCCGGCGCGCCTCGTCCGGGTAACAATCCCTTCGCCAGCCAGCAGGGCATGCAACGGCCGGGTGCACCTCGTCCGGGTAATAATCCCTTCGCCAGCCAGCAGGGTATGGGAACGACCCCGCCGCCCCGCGCGGGCAGCGGCGGCGGTTCCACCGGCGCGATTCCGCGCCCGGCAGCTCCCCGTCCCGGCGCACCTCGTCCGGGCGCTCCGCGTCCCGGCGGTGCAGGCCAAGGAGCGCGTCCCGGCGGATTCGGACAGCGTCCTGCAGGCGCCGGCGGCGGATTCCGTCCCGGTGGAGCAGGTGGCGCCCGTCCCGCGGGCGGCGGCTTCCAGCGTCCCGGTGGCGCTCCCGGCGCGACTCCCGGTTTCGGCGCTCCTCGCCCCGCGGGCGGTGGCGGCCGCGGCCGTGGCCCCGGTGGAGGAACCGCCGGAGCATTCGGTCGTGGAGGCGGTCGCGCCAAGGCGCGTAAGTCGAAGCGCACGAAGCGGGCAGAGTTCGAGCTGCGGGAAGCCCCGTCGCTCGGAGGCGTCAGCGTTCCCCGTGGTGATGGCTCGACCGTGGTGCGACTGCGCCGCGGAGCATCCATCACCGACTTCGCCGACAAGATCGACGCGAGCCCCGGAAACCTCGTCACCGTGCTGTTCCACCTCGGTGAGATGGCCACGGCGACGGAGTCCCTCGACGAGGCGACCTTCGACATCCTGGGTGAAGAGCTCGGCTACAAGATCCAGATGGTCTCCCCGGAAGACGAGGATCGCGAGCTGCTGAGCGGCTTCGACATCGACATCGACCAGGAGCTCGAAGACGAAACCGACGAGGATCTCGAGATCCGGCCGCCGGTCGTCACTGTCATGGGCCACGTCGACCACGGTAAGACGAGACTCCTCGACGCCATCCGCAGCGCCAACGTGGTTGCCGGCGAGGCTGGTGGCATCACCCAGCACATCGGTGCGTACCAGGTCTCGGCCGAGCACGAGGGCGTCGATCGCAAGATCACCTTCATCGACACCCCGGGCCACGAGGCGTTCACCGCCATGCGCGCCCGTGGTGCGCAGGTCACCGACATCGCCATCCTGGTGGTCGCGGCCGACGACGGCATCATGCCCCAGACGGTAGAGGCCCTCAACCACGCCCAGGCGGCCAACGTGCCGATCGTGGTCGCGGTCAACAAGGTCGACAAGGTCGGCGCGAACCCCGCCAAGGTGCGCCAGCAGCTCACCGAGTTCGGCCTCGTCGCCGAAGAATACGGTGGAGACGTTATGTTCGTCGACGTGTCGGCGCTCAACAACATCGGCATCAAGGAACTCCTTGACGCCGTGCTGCTGACGGCCGATGCCGGTCTCGACATGCGCGCCAACCCGAACAAGGATGCCCGTGGCGTCGCCATCGAGGCGAAGCTCGACAAGGGCCGCGGCGCGGTTGCAACCGTGCTCATCCAGTCGGGAACGCTGCGCGTCGGAGACCCGATCGTCGCCGGAACCGCGTACGGCAAGGTGCGAGCAATGCACGATGAGGATGGCAACATCGTCACCGAGGCCACGCCCGCCCGCCCCGTGCAGGTACAGGGACTCTCGACGGTGCCTCGCGCCGGCGACACGTTCCTGGTCACCGAAGACGACCGCACCGCCCGCCAGATCGCCGAGAAGCGCGAAGCCGTCGAGCGCAACGCCCTGCTGGCCAAGAGTCGCAAGCGCATCTCGCTCGAGGACTTCACCCGCGCACTCGAAGAGGGCAAGGTCGAGTCGCTCAACCTCATCATCAAGGGTGACGTCTCCGGTGCCGTCGAGGCGCTCGAAGAGTCGCTGCTCAAGATCGAGGTCGACGATTCGGTTCAGCTGCGCATCATCCACCGTGGTGTTGGTGCCGTCACCGAGTCCGACGTCAACCTGGCAACGGTCGACAACGCGATCATCATCGGGTTCAACGTTCGCCCCGACACGAAGGCGCGCGAGCGTGCCGCTCGTGAGGGTGTCGACGTGCGCTTCTACTCGGTCATCTACTCCGCACTCGAAGACATCGAGAACTCGCTCAAGGGCATGCTCAAGCCCGAGTTCGAAGAGGTGCAGTCGGGTGTGGCGGAGATCCGCGAGGTGTTCCGTTCCTCCAAGTTCGGAAACATCGCCGGTGTCATCGTGCGCTCGGGAACCATCACGAGGAACGCCAAGGCGCGGGTCATCCGCGACGGCGTCGTGGTCGGCGACAACCTGGCCATCGAGTCGCTGCGTCGCTTCAAGGACGACGTCACCGAGGTTCGTACGGACTTCGAAGCCGGTATCGGCCTCGGCAAGTTCAACGACATCCAGATCGGCGACGAGATCGAGACCATCGAGATGAAGGAGAAGCCGCGCGTCTAGTCCTCACGGACTGTGATCGCAGCTTCGAAAGAGAACGGAAAGCACCATGGCTGATCCCGCACGCGCCAGAAAAATGGCGGAGCGAATCCAGGTCATCGTCGCGAAGACGCTCGAGCGGGGGTTGAAAGACCCCCGCCTGGGCTTCGTCACCATCACCGATGTGAGAGTGACGGGCGACCTGCAGCACGCATCGGTCTTCTACACGGTGTACGGCTCAGACGAAGAGCGCGCAGACAGCGCGGCGGCTCTGAAGAGCGCCACGGGAATGCTGCGGAGCGAGGTGGGCAAGAACATCACCGCCCGCCTCACTCCGAGCCTGGAGTTCATTCCGGACGGCATCCCCGAGAATGCGCAGTTGATCGACGGCCTCCTGGCCGAAGCGCAGCAGCGAGACGCCGAGACCCTTCGGCTCGCTCGCGAGGCGAAGTACGCCGGCGACGCCGACCCGTACATCAAGCCGCGACAGCCCGGCGACGACGAGCTCGATGAGTTCGACGACGAAGATGACGACGAGCCGGTGACGACTCCTCGTCACTAGCGCGAATCGTCAGTTGATTCTGCGAAATACAGCGGCGACTTCCTCGACCTCGAGGAAGTCGCCGCTTTTTTCTACCCGGTGCACCAGCTCGGTGAGTGTCTCGTTGATGGGTGCTGTCAGCCCCGACGCGCGGGCCGCTCGCACGACGGCACCGTTGAGGTAGTCGATCTCTGTCGGCTGGCCGCGTCGGATGCTCTGCAACGTCGATCCAGGATTGGGCGTGTCGCCCATTCTCGATGCCATCACGCGTGGAAGCACACGGCCGATTGAGATCGGTGCCATCGCGAAAGCTCGCAGAAGCGGCTGGCTGAGGCCCTGCAGGGAGGCGAAACGCACTCCGGTCGCGAACCCGATCCGCACCGCTTCGCGCATGCTCCCTGTGACAATTCGGCCAAGCACCGGATGCACGAGGGTCACCTGGGCGGACAGCCCGGTGATGGCGGGCATCGCGTTGACCTGGTTCACGATGAGCTTCGACCACTGCGCACCGCGGAAATCGGAGACCAGCTGTGTTGGCATGGCCGCGCCGAGCGTGGACGATACGTGTGCGGCGATGTCTCGACGGGTCGGGTCGTTGGTGCCGATGATCGTAGGGCCGGCGGCGGTCACGTCGATGAGACCGGCTCGCAGATAGCTCGCAGCGTACACCGCGATCGCGCCGACGATGGGGGAGCCCGGCAGGAGTTCCTCGGCGATGCGCACCCCGTCGAGTCCGTTCTGCACGATCACCACGGGGATTCCGGCCAGCCATTCGGCGTTCGCCGTGATCGCGCCCGCTGCATCCTGCGCCTTGGTGCACACGAACGCCAGCTCGGGCGGCACGTCGAGTACTGCGGATGCGCGAGGCCGGGCCGTGTGCTCGCCCCAGCCTCCCGAGACTCGCAGGCCGGATGCGCGGATTGTCTCGAGCTGTTCGCCCCGCGCCGTTATGGCCACGTCGTGACCCGCGCGATCGAGAAGCGCGGCGATAGTGCCGCCGATCGCTCCAGCTCCGATCACGCCGATTCGCATGCTTCAAGCCTACGTGCTGGGGTCTACCGGGCTACTTCCACACGTCGCTGACAAGCGTGTCCAGCAGGTCTGGCGTGGAGATGTTGGCCTGGCTGACCCGGATGAAGACGCCGTCACGGACGAGGAGCGTATTGCCGACCTCGACGTTGTACTTGGAATCGGTCGAGAACTTCGTGCATGTCTCGGCGGAACCCTCCGCGGTGCAGCTGAACCCATCGGCGGGCAGTGACTGCATGTAGGCGGCCGAGATGGCAGGATCGACCTCGCCGACCTCGACGGACAGGTTCGTGATGTCGGCCTGCGGGTCTCTCCAGATGCATCGGAGCTCGGTCGCCGACAACATCGACTCGAGCAGAGTCGCGCCGCTCGGGGCGGGGGTCGGCGAAATGGATCCTGTTTGCGTGTAATACGGCTCGCCCGGGGTTCCGACCACCCCTGGGTCGTTCAACGGCCAACTCCCGAACGTGGAGGTGAAGGGAGTGGACGCGATGAGCGAGGCGCAATCGGTCGGGATCGTGTACGCGGCCGGCTCGGGAGCCGGGGGCGTGGTCTCGGGAACGGCCGGTTCGGAGCTCGTCGAGGGGGTGGCTGCCGAGGGCGACGTGGTGGTTGGTTGACCGCCCGACGGAGCCCCCGCGCATCCGGTCAGCACGACCGCGAGAAGGGTGACCGAAACGCCGAGGAGAGCCCTCATTCTTTTACCGCCTTCGTCAATCGACCTGGTGGCCAGCATAGGGCCGATCACGAAGGCAGAGCGAAGCCATCCGGCGTTCGGGCCAGAAGCCCGTCGGCGAGAAGCCCGTCGACGGCCCGCTCGAGTTGCACCCGGTCGTGCCAGACGGCGTCGACGGCTCCGATGGGCACCCCGTGGGCACCCTCGCTCGCGCGGAGAAGCGCGAGAACGAGACCCCGCACCTGGCGGTCGGAGCCCTCGAACTTCTTCTGCACCTTTTTCTTCGGCCCGCCCGTCTCGGGGAAGCCGGCACGAAGCCAGGCGCACGACGTGCGAATTGGACAGATGTCGCAATCAGGGCGCCTCGCCGTGCACACCACGGCGCCGAGCTCCATGATGGCGGCGTTGAAGCTGCGTGCATCGAGTTCATCGTGCGGAAGTAGACGATCCATCGCATCGAGGTCGCGCCGAGCGCTCGGCGGACCGGCGTCGTCGCGGCCATCGACCGATCGGGCGATCACGCGCCGGGTATTCGTGTCGACCACCGGATGCCTATCGCCGTACGCGAAGACCGCCACAGCCCTCGACGTATAGTCCCCGATGCCGGGAAGCGCCCGCAGCGCCTCGACGTCTGAGGGAACGATGCCGCCATGCTGCTCGGTGATGGCCACGGCACACGCGTGCAGCCACAGGGCTCGCCGAGGGTAGCCGAGCGACTGCCAGGCGCGCACGGCCTCACCAGGGGAGTCCGCGGCCAGCGCCTCGGGGGTGGGCCAGCGCTCGAGCCACTCTTCGAGGCGCGGAATGACTCGCACAACGGGCGTCTGCTGCAGCATGAACTCGCTGACCAGAATGCCCCAGGCCCCGAATCCCGGAGCGCGCCAGGGCAGATCGCGCGCGGATGTTTCGAACCACTCGATCAGCGCGCGGGCGTAGTCGCTCGTGGCGGCCGCTCCTGGAGAACCGATGGGCGGGGCGTTCGTCGTCACCGTGACAGCCTAGGCGGACTTCGGGCGACTACCTTGACGGCTCCCGCGACGCTTGTGAGATGCTCTTGGCGTGATCGCTTACTATTGGCCCGTTTTCAACCTTCAGCTCAAGACGGAGCGGTTGGTGCTCCGGTCTCCGAGTGACGATGAGCTGGCGGCACTCGCCGGAGTCGCTGCGGACGGGGTCCATGCGCCAGGGGAGTGCCCGTACCTCGTGCCCTGGACAGAAGGGACGCCCAGACAGCGTGCAGTGCACGTCATCCAGCAGCACTGGAGGCGCCGTGGCGAATGGACTCCGGAGTCGTGGGCCCTTGAACTGGGGCTGTTCGTCGAGGAAAGGCCCGTCGGCATGGTGGCCATGCGGGCACAGGATTTTCGTGTGCGGCGAGAGGTGAAGACAGAATCATGGCTCGGAGTCGAATTTCAACGACGCGGGCTGGGAACCGAGGCGCGCGCCGCGCTGCTGCACCTGGCATTCGCGGCGCTCGGGGCGGAGAGTGCTGTAAGCGAGGTCTTCCAAGACAACGCCGGGTCGCAGGGTGTGTCTCGACGCCTCGGCTACCGAAGAGACGGGGTGTCGCGGGATATGCGCGACGGACGCGTGGTTGTTTCGGATCGCCTTCGTCTCGATAGGAAAGACTGGGTCAGTGCCGAGCGAATGAGCGTGACGGTGACGGGCGTGGCGTCGTGTTTGGCGCTTTTCGGCGCTGCTCAAATAATCGACGACGCTCACATGGGTGCCGAGACAGAGCCCGATGCATGATCGTTTGGCTTCACGGCACCCACGGGGCAGGTAAAACGACGACCGCCGCACTCCTGCAGAAGCTGCTGCCGAATTCTCGCGTCCTCGACGCGAAGACCGCCTCGCCTGAGCGGGTCGCACAGCAGGTCGCCGACTCCGTGTTGCGTGCCTACACTTGAGGCGTGGCAACAGACCTCTCGCAAGACCGCGCAGACAGCCGTCGCTTCTTCGATGCCCAGGCGGCCGAGATCGTGCACAACTACGGTCGGGGCCGAGCCGTCGTCGCTGTGGACGGCGCGGTTCACGCTTCGGAATTCGGCCACGACCTGGTGACCGCTCTCGATCGCGCGGGCCACGCATCCATCTTCGCCTCGATCGACGACTTCGTGCATCCGAAAGTTCCCGGTGAGAACGCTCGCCAGACGTCGTCTGACTACTACGACCGTCGCTACGACTACGCCACGTTCAGGCGCGTGCTCATCGATCCGTTCCGCCTCGGAGGCAGTGCCGGTTTCGTCGTGGCGGCCTTCGATGAGAGTGCCTCCAGGGCTATCGAACCGGTCTGGCGAACGGCGCCGGCCGACGCCATTCTGGTCGTTGCCGGTCCGTTCCTCGCGCGGGGAGAACTGCGCGGTACGTTCAACTACACGATTTTTCTCGAGACGCCGGTGCGCCCCCGGAGTGCCGTACTCGACGAGGCCCTCGATCGCTACACGGCCGAGGCAGGGCCGCGCTTCTCTGCGACGGCAATCGTCGACACTACCGACCCCGAACGACCCCGGAGGGTGTTCGCGGACAGCTGCTGATGCTGCCGCACGGGCCCTCTGCCCGAGCGCGGAGCGGAGCGCGTTTACAGTTGAGGGGTGCCAGACCAGTTCACCCGAGAAAAAGCCGAGCCGTCGACGCGTAGCGGCGTTCTCCTCATCGACAAGCCCGCGGGCCTGACGAGCCACGATGTCGTCGCCCGCACCCGCCGAATAGCGGGAACGCGAAAGGTCGGGCACGCCGGCACACTCGATCCGATGGCCACGGGCCTGCTCGTTCTCGGCGTGAACACGTCGACGCGGCTGCTCACCTACGTGGTCGGCCTCGACAAGGAGTACCTGGCGACGATCAGACTCGGTGTCGCGACGACGACGGACGACGCAGAGGGGGAGGTCATCTCCGTGGCCCGGGCGGGTGCCGTCAGCAGTCTCGAAGCGGCGGACATCCGGTCTCAGGTCGCGCGTTTGACGGGTGACATCGAGCAGACGCCGAGTTCTGTGAGCGCCATCAAGGTCGACGGCAAGCGCGCTTATGCGCTCGTTCGCGACGGTGTCGAGGTGCAGCTCAAGTCGAGGCCGGTGACCGTGTCGGAGTTCGAGATCCTCGACCAGCGCTCCGCCAGCACCGAAGAGGGTGCCGACGCGATCGACCTCGATGTGCGAGTGGTCTGCTCGTCGGGAACCTACATTCGCGCTCTCGCCCGCGATCTGGGCGCCTCCGTCGGCGTTGGTGGACACTTGACCGCCCTTAGACGCACACGCATCGGCCCGTTCAGCGTCTCCGAGGCATCCGAACTCGACACCGTCGTCGTGGCCGAAGCCCTCGAAGCCCCGGCAGCGACGGCTTCGCGTCTGTTCCGGACGCTCGAGCTCAGCGAAGTGCAGAGCATCGACCTGGGGCACGGCAAGAAACTCGCGCTGGGCGACGACGTTCCGGATGCCGCGGGCCCGGTTGCCGCGATCGCTCCCGACGGCCGCCTGGTCGGCCTCGTCTCCGTCTCAGCGGGCCGTGCAAAGACACTGGTCAATTTTCCCCCGGACCCAGAATCAGGCATAGAACCGGCCTCGAGCGGAGCGTCCGAATGATCGAGTGGCTCACGATCGTGCAGGTAGTGGTTGCTGTTGCCGGCGGCATCCTGTGTCTCGTACTGGGGTTTGCGGGTCGCAAGCCGAACGACTACACACTCGGCGCTGTGGCGCTCGTGGAGGTGCTTCTGGTTGCGCAGTTGATCTCGGCGATCGTGTCTCCGTTCGCCGGCAACAACCCGAGCGGCGACCCTCTCGAGTTCTACACCTACCTCGTCTCCGCTCTGCTGCTTCCGGCCGCGGGAGCGTTCTGGGCGCTCGTGGAGAGAACCCGATGGAGCACCGTGATCCTGGGAGTAGTGTGTCTCGCGATCGCCGTGATGGTCTACCGGATGAACGTGATCTGGTTCGTGCAGGGCGCCTGACGGAGTTCTGCATGCATACGGGTTGTAAACTCGATTCGCCATGCCAGAACTCACTGCCCCCGCGCCCCGCTCGACACGCTCGAAAGGCATCGGCAGGGTACTCATCGTCGTATACGGCATCCTGGCCCTCGGAGCCACAGGACGGTCGTTCGTGCAGATCGCGAACGCCGTCAGAGACTCGCAGCAGGTTCCGCTGGCGTTCTGGCTGTCGGCCCTCGCCAGCGTGGTCTATATCGTCGCGACGATCGCTCTGATCGCACCCGGACGAGTCTGGTACCGCGTCGCCTGGATCACGATCACCTTCGAGCTCGTCGGGGTACTCGTCGTCGGCACACTCAGCCTCACCCACCCTGAGCTGTTCGCCAGGCCGAGCGTGTGGTCATGGTATGGAAACGGCTACCTGTTCATCCCGCTGGTTCTTCCGGTTCTGGGCATGCTCTGGCTCCGGTGGCGCCGGCCAGAGTCCGATGCTGTCGATCGAGACGCGTCACCGGACGCCGCATGAGGGTCTTCACCGGTCTCGACTCTGTTCCCTCTGACATCGGCCGTTCTGCCGTCACCATCGGTAAGTTCGACGGCGTGCACGCCGGCCACAGAGCGGTTATCCGACAGCTGCTCGGTGTCGCCGAAGCACAGTCGCTCACGAGCGTCGTCGTGACCTTCGACAGACATCCACTCGCGCTGCTCTCGCCGGGCAGCTGCCCGGCGACTCTCGTGGGCACCGAGCGCAAGATCGAGCTGCTGTCGTCGACAGGTGTCGATGCCGCTCTCGTTCTCACCTTCGACAGAGCATTCGCAGATCAGAGCCCCGAAGAGTTCGTCTCCCGTATGCTCGTCGACGCCCTGCACGCCAAGATCGTTCTCGTCGGCAGCGATTTCCGCTTCGGAGCGCGCGGTGCGGGCGATGTCGGCCTGCTTCGAGAGCTCGGTCGGCAGCACGGATTCGAGGTGCGACTCATCGACGACGTGCGCCTCGACGGCGACCGTCGCGTTTCGTCGACATGGATCCGCGAGTTGCTGAGAGAGGGCGACGTCGAGGGGGCTGCAGAACTGCTCGGCCATGTCCCCACAGTGCGCGGCATGGTCGTGCACGGCGCCGCGAGGGGGCGCGAACTCGGGTTTCCCACGGCGAACCTCTCACCGGAGTCGCAGGGGCTCATTCCGGCCGACGGAGTCTATGCGGGGTGGCTCACCGACAACGGGGTGAGATACCCGGCGGCCATCTCGGTGGGCAACAATCCCACCTTCACAGGCGTGCCCCAGAAACAGGTCGAGGCGTTCGTGCTCGATCAAGACATCGACCTCTACGACCATGTCGTCGATGTGGAATTCACCCATCGCATCCGCGGCATGGTCAAATACACCGGTGTTGGGCCGCTCATCGAGCAGATGAACGATGATGTCGTGCAGGTTCGACGACTGCTCGCCTGAGCCGCTCAGGCCGGTCTGATCAGATCGAACGGTAGACGAGAGCGGCAGCGCCGATCAGCGGCCCATCGGTATCGAGACCGGTGGGAACCACCTCGACGCGACGTGCGTACTCGAAGCGCGAGTACCGGTCGATTGCGGTGCGGATGATGTCGAAGAGATCGGGGGTGACGAGAGAGAAGCCTCCACCGATGACGACCAGCTCGAGATCGAGGAGTGTCGAGACCGAGGCGATCGCCCGGCCGATCGCCGTTCCGCTTCGAGTCACGGCGGCCACGGCGATGCGATCCTTCTCGGCATAGGCCCTGGCGAGATCCTCACCCGTCTCGCCCTCGAAACCGCGTGCCTGCGCCCACGCGACCGTGTGCGGGCCCGCAGCGATCTCTTCGAGCGTGCACGGAGCATCCACGTCGGTGAACCCGGGAACCTCGAGCTGACCGATGTGCCCGGCGTTGCCCGAGAAGCCGGCGACCACAGCACCGCCGGAGATCACGCCGCCGCCCACGCCTGTCGAGACGATCATGCCCATCATGTTGTCCGTACCCCGGCCCGCGCCCACCCAGTTCTCCGCGAGGGTGATGCAGAGGCCGTCGAGCCGAAGCACGGCGGGTGCATCGTGCCCGAGCTCGCGCGCAGCGGCCGCCACCGTCTCGCGCAAGGGAAAGTCGCGCCACGCCGGCAGATTGACCGGGGAGACGAGGCCTCTCTCACGATCGATCGGGCCGGCGGCGCCGATGCCTATGCCGCGAAGTGACGTGCCTTCGGGGAGACTCTGAAGCGATGACGTGGCAACCGACACGACGGCGTCTGCGAGTTCGCTCGCCGAGCGTTCACGACCCGTCGGATGCCGAAAGCGGCTTCCGGCGACGAGGGTGCCGCTGTCGTCGACGAGGGCTGACTCGACCTTGGTGCCGCCGAAGTCCACCGCGAGCACAAGGCCCGGTGGGTATGTCGGAGCGGGGGTCGATGCGGTCGGATTGAGGCTCGCTGTTGGCACCCAGCCAGCCTAGGCCACCGTGCTCCTACACCCCGAATGGATGCGCCTCGGACGCGTCTCGCCTGTCGGCCGTGCCGGATATCGTGAAGACATGGTCTTCGACGCGAACGCAGCCCCGATGCGACCCCACCGCGCCGTCGAGTCGCAGATAGGGGTTCCGTTCTCGCCATCCGTCGTGTGGCACTGCCTCGTAGATCCCGTGCTTCTCGACGGCTGGCTCGGCCATGTCTTGACCGACGGAAGCGTCGGTGGCCGATTCGCTGTCGTCTGGCCGGCGGGCGAGCCGCACGAGGCCGACTGGTTCGGAACGATCGACGAGAGCGAACCGCTGCAACGACTGAGTGTTCGCTTCGATTCGTGCGTCAGCGTCGCATTCGACATCACGCCCGACCGGCCGGCAGATCCTCGGTCGTGCGCCGTGAGTGTGTGGCACGAAGCGTTTCTCACCACGCCCGAGGAGCGTGCCGTGCGGGCTTTCTGGGGTGATCGGCTGCACGACCTGTCCGAGCTCCTCCATGGCCGACCCGTCGACTGGAACCGAGTGGTGGAGCGCTGACGATGCGCCTGAGCATGTCAATGCCTCCCCGACCAACAGCCGCGCCCCGTAGCGTAAAGAAATGGAATCCTCCGCGCAGTCTCGCGTTCTCGTCACCGGAGCGACGGGATACGTCGGCGGACGGCTCGTTCCCCGCCTGATCGACGCCGGTTTTCAGGTGCGCGTTCTTGTGCGCGACCCCGTGAAGCTCACGGACGTACCCTGGGCATCGGAGGTCGAGATCGTCACGGGCGATCTCGACGACGCGAGCACACTTAGCGCCGCCACGGCGGGCGTCGAGGTTCTGTATTACCTTGTGCACTCGATGGGCAAGCCCGGCCACTTCCGCGATCGGGAGCAACAGGCCGCCGGCAACGTCGCACGAGCGGCGAAGGCGTCGGGCGTCAAGCGCATCGTGTACCTCGGCGGGCTCCACCCCGACGACGGGCGCCTCTCCGAGCACCTGGAGAGCCGCAAGCGCGTCGGCGACATCCTGCTCGCCTCCGGTGTGCCCACGGTCGCGCTGCAAGCGGGGGTCATCATCGGATCGGGCTCCACATCGTTCGAGATGGTGCGTCACCTCACCGATGTTCTCCCGTACATGCCCGCCCCACGATGGGTGCGCAACCGCATCCAGCCCATCGCGATCCGTGACGTGCTCTACTATCTGGTGCACTCGGCAACCGTGCCATCCGATGTCAATCGCACTTTCGACATCGGCGGACCCGACGTCTTGCGCTACGGCCAGATGATGAACGGATACGCCCTCGAGGCCGGGCTGAAGCAGCGACCGATCGCTGCGCTTCCGGTGATGACGCCGTGGCTGGCCTCACAGTGGGTCAATCTCGTCACGCCCATTCCCCGCGCTCTTGCCGTACCCATCATCGCCTCTCTGCAGTTCGACTGCGTCGTCCACGAAGACGACATCCGCACGCTGATTCCCGACCCGGAGGGAGGGCTCACCTCATATCGGCGCGCCGTGCGGCTCGCCCTCGAAAAGGTCAAGACAGGGGCGGTCGAGACGAGCTGGCAAAACGCCGTCGTGCTGGGAGCTGCCAGCGACCCACTGCCGTCCGACCCCGACTGGGCCGGCCACACGGTGTTTCTCGACGTCAAACAGCGTCGGAGCAGCGCAGATCCCGCTGAGCTGTGGAAGGTGATCGAAGGTATCGGCGGAGAGAACGGTTGGTACTCGTTTCCGCTCGCCTGGGCGGCGCGCGGGTGGATGGACAAACTCGTCGGAGGCGTGGGGCTGCGCCGAGGTCGGAGGAGTGCGACAGAACTGCACAACGGCGACGCACTCGACTTCTGGAGGGTCGAGACCATCGAGCGCGGGTCTTTGCTCCGGCTCCGGGCTGAGATGAAAGTGCCCGGCCTCGCCTGGCTCGAGATGCGTGCGACCCCCGGCGACGAGGGCGCGGGTTCCGTCTACGATCAGCGGGCCGTCTTCTTCCCCCGTGGCCTCGGCGGGCGCCTCTACTGGTTCTCGATCCTTCCCTTTCACGGCGTTATCTTCACAGGAATGGCCAACCGCATCACCGCCGCAGCGGAGAAGGCTACGACGATCACGTCGAGGTCGATGCCCTCGTCGTGAATGGGCCGCCGCGTATCATGGCACGTGAGCACTAACGGAGGCATGATGACTGACAAGCCCGTGACCGCATTCGTCGGAGACAGCATTACCGCCGCAGGAGCATGGCAGGACTGGTTCTCCGACGTCGATGCGCGCAACTTCGGGGTCGACGGTGATACCACCGACGGATTGCTCGAGCGGCTCGACGCCGTCATCGAGAGCGACCCTCAGACCATCGTGCTGCTCATTGGAACGAACGATCTGGCCGAGCGCCGCAGCATCGAGCGCATCGTGCGCAACATCGAGAGCGCGCTCGTGCGGCTGCACCAGGAGTTGCCGGACGCAAGGATTCTTCTGCAGTCCGTTCTGCCTCGCGGACGAGAGTACGCCGAGAACGTGCGCGAGATCAATCGTCACATCTGGCAGTTCGCGGCAACGCAGCGGGTGCACTATCTCGACCTGTGGCCGGCGCTGGCCGATGCCGACGGAGAGTTGAACTCCGACCTCAGCGAAGACAGACTTCACCTCAACGAGGCAGGGTACGACGTCTGGCTTTCCGAACTCCGGCCGGCCCTTGAGCGGGTCAACGACCTTCCCCCCATGTCGCGCCCGATCAGGCTGCCCGACCTCTCTGCGCAGTGACGCGCCTCCAGCGCCCGGAGCCCCTGACATGACCGTGGATCGTCGTACCTTCCTGGTGGGCGCTGCAACGGGTGCGGCCGTCCTCGCCCTGTCTGCTTGTGTCGGTCCGCCGTCGCCTGCGCCCACATCGACGACACCCACACCGACACCGACGCCCGGAACGGTCCCATCGCCGAACGGCTTCATCCGGTCGAACTGGGCAGCCGACCCCTTCTCGCTCGGAAGCACCAGCTACATTCCGACGGGCACATCTCCAGACGCCCGCAAGGCTCTTGCAGAGAGCGTCTCCGATCGCATCTTCTTCGCCGGTGAGGCGACGAGCAGCGAGTTCCCCGGCACGATGAACGGGGCACAGAGCTCAGGCGAACGAGCGGCAGCCGACGTGCTCCGCCAGGCGTCCGACGGCGAACGCATCGGCATTGTCGGCGCGGGACTCGCAGGTTCCGCCGCAGCCAAAGCGCTGGTGGCCGCAGGATACGAGGTGGTCGTTTTCGAGGGCCGCGACCGCGTCGGCGGTCGGGTGGATGCCCACGGTCCCGGTGATTGGCCGTTTGTCGTCGATCTCGGCCCGAGTTTCGTTCGCGGCGTCGACTCGTCGAGCCTGACAGATCAGCTCAAGGCAGTCGATGTCGTCACGGTGCCCGTCGACGCCACATCGCGAGTGCAGCTCACCACGGCATCCGACACAGTGCCAGACAACGCCATCGGCCCGGACGCGGTCGATGCCGCAGTCACGTGGGGGGCCGCCCAGTCGCGAGACCCGAGCCTGCGAGAGTCGCTTGCACAGGCGAGCGATGCATCAGTCAACGTCACAGCAGATGAGATCGGCGTCACCCCGGCATCGCGCGTCGCAGAATATGTCGACAGGGTCGTCGTCACGACGCTCGGGGCCGATGCCGACGAGCTCTCCACCTGGTATGGACTAGACGATGCGGCCGAAGGCGAGGGCGGTGACGCGTTCGTGGTCGGCTCAGCCCACCAAGTGATCGTCGACGCGCTCGACGGCGCCGACGTGGCGCTTTCGACACCGGTGCGCGAGGTATCGCTCGGCGACGACGCCGTTCGGTTGAAGATGGCGACGGGCGAGTCCATTCGAGTCGACCGGGTGATCGTCACTGTGCCTCTCGGCGTGCTCCAATCGGACTCGATCACGTTTGACCCCCCACTTCCCTTCGGTCACCGCACGGCCATCGCCACCCTCGGATCCGGCGCCGTGGAGAAGGTCTGGCTGCGCTACGACACTCCGTTCTGGACGCAGACGGCTGCTTATTGGAGCCTGGTGGTCGACTCGCCCCCGTTCGCGGCGGATTCGACTCCTGCGCCCTCAGCGACCCCGGCAGACGAGAACGCCCCGATGATCACCCAGTGGATCAACCTCATGCCCCTGACGGGAGATGCAGTTCTGATCGGTCTGGTCGGGGGCAGCGCCGCGCGAGCATTCGCAGATCTCGGTGACAACGAGGTGCGAGACATCGCAGTAGCCAGCCTTCAGCCCTTCCTGCCCGTGTCGTGACCTCGTCGTCTCGTTAGCGCTACCAGCCCTGCTGCCAGCCCAACGATGACGAGCAGGATTGCGCCGGAGTACGCAGCGAATTCGAGGGGCCCCGAGACCTGGCCCGGGTCGAGGAAGAAGTAGGGGTACCAGCCCACGATCGAGCCTCGGATCATGGTGAAGCCGCCCCACACGAGCGGGTAGATAAGAACGAGCCATAGCCGCCGCCACGGGATTCTCGAGCGACCGGGCGCGAAGATCCAGTCGATGATCACGTAGGACGGAATCCAGAAGTGCAGCAGCTGGCTCGACCAGGGAACGACGATGCGGTAGTTGTAGTCTCCCGCCTGGCTGACGATGAGCCCGAACACGATTCCGGAGATGATCGTGAAGGTGGCCGTGAGCATCCGGGCCGTCATGAGCCACCCCGGGTCCGTCGGGCGTCTGAACGAAAGCCAAGCGCCGATCGCCAGCACCACGACTCCGGCCGCGTTGCTCTGATTGGTGAAGTAGGTGAAGTAGTTGACCGTGGAGAATCTGCTGAAGCCGAGAATGTATTGGAAGTCGCCGACCAGGGCGACGACGCCCACGATTGCCACCACCGCACGCGCCACCCCGAAGGCGGTGCGTGATCTCGTCTGACCGGAGACCGGCCTCGTACGCAACCGCACGCCGACTAGAGTCGCTCGATCAGGGTTCTGTAGAACCGTATTCCAGACAAGAACGTGCGCACGTGCATTCGTTCGTCGATCGCGTGCAGCGTCGCGCGTTCCGCAGAAGACATCTCGAACGGCGTAAACCGGTAGACATGCGAACTGATGGCCGTGAAATGTCGAGCGTCGCTCGCGCCGAGCATAACGTAGGGCGAGACGACCGCGCGGGGATATACAGCGGTGATCGTGTCTGTGAGGAGTTGCCACAGCGGACCCGAGGAGGGTGACACGGGAGACGGCTCGCTCGGAGTTGTCGCCTCGATCAACACGAGCGGGTCTCGGACCGCGCGCCTGATGTGTCGCAGCGTCGCCGAGACGGAGGAGTCGATCGCAATGCGAGTGTTGACGACGGCAACGGCATGTTCGGCCAACGCGTTCGCCGAGTCGCTCGCACGAAGCTGCGTTACGGCGGCCGTCGTTCGGATCATGGCGTTCGTCTCGTCACTGAGACGGCCGAACAGGGCGATCAGGGGCAGGCGAAAGGTCTGCGCCCGCGTGAACACGAAGCGAAGCATTGGAGTGGAATGCGCGCCGATCGTTCGGATCATCTCGACGGTCGGAGCTGACAGCGACGCGGGGAAAGGCCGCTTCTCGAGGCGCACGAGCGCCCTGGCGAGTCTGGCCGTGGCCGTCAGCCGCGGGGGAGTCGAGGCGTGACCACCGGACTGTCCGACAGTCAGTGTGACGTTGGCCATGCCCTTCTCGCTCACGCCGACCACGGCGGTCGGTCGGCTCACGCCCGGGAACACATGCTCGATGACGGCACCGCCCTCGTCGAGCACGAGTCGGGGGTGCACCCCTCTGTTCATGAGCTCGGCCGCAAGAGCCGCAGCTCCCGACCCGGCCGTCTCCTCGTTGTGGCCGAAGCTGAGGTAGATGTCGTGCTCAGGAGTGAAGCCGGCGTCGAGAAGGCCCTCGACCGCCTCGAGAATGGCGGTCAGGGCTCCCTTGTCGTCGAGCGTTCCCCGCCCCCAGACGATCTGCTCGGCGCCCGCGCCGGTCACGGCCCCGGCGAACGGCGGATGCGTCCAGCCCGTCTCGTCGTCGGCTGCCACGACGTCGTAATGGGCCATCAGCACAGACTCGTTGCCGGGCGATCGGCCTACCCAACGGAACAACAGCGCGTGTCCGTCGAGGATGTCCACCGAGAGCGTGGAATGAACCCGTGAGTAGAGCCGCGCGAGAGTGGAGATGAATTCATCGAACGTCGACCAGTCGGTCAACGACTCGTCGAGACGGGAGACGGTGGGAATTCTGATCAGCGTGCGCAGGTGGTCGAGTGCCCGTGCATCGCTGTGCCGCTCGGCCGCCTCGTCTTCCACACCACGACTTTACGCGGTGGGCACTGGCCTCGCCCCAACGCTGGCGACGGCGCGTGCCGCCGTGTCGAGGCCGCTCGAGACGGCGCGCGCAAGAACATCGCGATCGCGCGAGGGCCCATGCAGCAGAACAGACAGGAACGAGGCACAGAACGCATCTCCGGCGCCGGTCGTATCGACGGCGTGCATGGCCTTGCTCGGAGCAGAGAGGCGGATCCCGTCGTTCGTTCCCAGAGCGACACCCTCCCGGCCGAGGGTGAGGGCGACAAGCGGAAAACGATCGACCAGAGAGTCGACGATGGATGCCGGATCGGGCAGTCCGGTGAGTGCACGCCCTTCATCGAGATTCGGAACGACGATGTCTGCTCCGTCTATGGCGTCGAGGAATCGATCGCGACCGAAATCCTCGATGAAGCCAGCTGATCCCGGATCGACGCTCACCGTGACATCAGCCTCGTGCGCCCGTTGGATGAGCTCGGGGAAATCGGATGTTCTCGCGTGCCGGAAGATCGAGTATCCCGTGAAATGCAGGTGGTTCGCCCGCGACAGACGTTCGGCGCCGATATCGCGCGGGGAGAGCGCGGCGTTCGCTCCCCGTTGGGTGAGCATGGTGCGGGCGCCGTCGGGCGACACGATCACGACGATCGCTCCGGTCGGGAGGTCGGGTTCTCCGAGAAGGTGAGGACTGACTCTCGCCTCGACGAGCAGGGCGCGATGCCGCTCGAGATCGGTGACGTGCACCCGGCCCACGAAGTCGACATGGCAGCCCGCCCACGCCAGCCACGCCGCGGAGTTGGCGGCAGAACCGCCGGCCGTGCGCACGATACTGGCGGGGGTGTCGGTGTCGGGCCGGATGTCACCGCTCGGCGTGACGATGATGTCGTCGATCACGTCGCCGAACACGACGACGCGGGGTGAACCGGCCGAAACGGGCGCCGCGCCGCGATCACTCACGGCCGGGCGCACGCTCGCTCCATGCGGTGGCGATGTCGGCTGCGAGACGCACATTGTTGCGCGCGATGTCGAGGTTCACCTCGAGACTCGTGCCGCCTGACGCGTCCACGATGTAGCCGAGCAGGAAAGGCGTGACCGCCTTGCCATGAACGCCTGCTGCTTCCGCCGCGGCGAATGCCTGCGCGAGAACGCGGTCGTGCTCCTCGGGATCCCACTGCTGATCCAACGGAATGGGATTTGCAACCACGATGCCCTGGCCGTGCCCCAGCGCATCTTGGCTGTGCATGACCGCGGCGATCTCGGCCGCCGAATCGACGGACCAGTCGATGGTGTGACCCGACTCTCGCAGCCAGAAGCTCGGGAAGTTCGTGGTGCGGTACCCGATGACAGGAACCGAGAGGGTCTCGAGTCGCTCCAGCGTGGCTGCGATGTCGAGAACGCTCTTGACGCCAGCAGAGACGACGGCCACGGGGGAGATGGCGAGCGCGGACAGATCTGCCGACTCGTCGAAGGTCTGACCTGCGCCGCGGTGCACTCCGCCGAGGCCGCCTGTGGCGAAGACCCGTACGCCGGCCTTACCCGCGAGGTATGCGGTCGCAGCCACCGTGGTCGCACCGCTGATTCGCTTGGCCGCAAGAATCGGAAGGTCTCGCACACTCGCCTTCGCCATATCTTCGGATGCGATGCGCTCGACACCCTCGGCGTCGAGGCCGATGCAGGGGACACCGTCGAGAACGGCGATCGTGGCGGGTGTGACGCCACGCGATAGAAGGATCTGCTCGAACTCGCGCGCAGCCTCGAGGTTGCGCGGTCGCGGCAGGCCGTGCGAGATGATCGTGGATTCGAGCGCGACGACGGGCCGGCCGTCGGCCAGAGCGTCAGCGACGGCTGTCGAGACCAGAAACGGCGACGTCATACCTCGGCTTAGCCGAGTCGATCGCGAAGAGCGGCGACGGGGTCTGCTGCCTGGAGGACGCCCGGTCCGAAGCGGAGGACGGTGACGGTGTGCGAGACGGGGCCGGCCCCGGCTGAGAGGCGGGTCGCGATCGTCGCCCGCTCCCAGGTGAGGATGGCCTCCTGCGCAAGCTGAACCGTCAGGGCGAGGGGTTGCGTGTTGCCGACACGCTGGGCGGGCAGCGCATAGCCGCCGAGGGCCGCGAGGGCATCGTAGATGTCGGACACTTCGCGCTGCGGCAGCGGGGCAGAAGCCTGGGGCTGGAAGACGGCGACGAACAGTCGGGCCGCGAGTTCTACGGGGTCGGCATTCCAGACGCCCTCAGGGCCGGAGAAAAGGGCGGGGGCAGGGGCACCGAAGGGCACAGGAGAGGTCATAAGGAAAACTTAGCGCCGTGGCCGGTCTCGAACAATCGTGATGGCCGTGAATGTGGGGAGCGTCGACCAGACTGGACGCATGACACCTGATTCCCTGCACCCGCTCGCCACCCGTCGCGCCGTGCTCGCCGGCGCCAGCGGATTCATTGGAGAAGTGCTGCAGCGCGAACTTCTGGCAGAAGGATACGAGGTCACTCTCATCGGGCGGTCATCGCCGGCCGTGGCCTGGCATGAGCTCGAGGCGATCGACGCGGCGATCAACGGTGCCTCGCTCGTCATCAACCTTGCTGGAAAGAGCGTGAACTGCAGGTATACAGAGAGCAACCGAGCTGAGATCAGGCGATCCCGCGTCGACACGACCCGAATCCTCCGCGAGTCGATCTCACGTGTCGCATCGCCGCCGGCCCTGTGGCTGAACTCGAGCACGGCCACCATCTACAGGCATGCCGAGGATCGGCCGCAAACCGAGTCAACCGGCGAGATCGGCTCCGGCTTCTCCGTCTCTATCGCTACAGACTGGGAGCACGCGTTCTTCGCGGGCGAGCTTCCGCAGACCAGGAGGGTCGCCCTGCGGATGGCCATCGTGCTCGGTCGCGGGGGCGCGCTGAGTCCACTCCTTCGCGTGGCCAGACTCGGACTCGGGGGAACACAGCACGACGGGTGGTGGTTCCGCTCTCTATTCGGCTCTGCCGCACGGCGTCGGGCCGGCGTCTGGCACGAGAAGAGGGGAACCAAGGGCCTTCAGAAGTTCAGTTGGGTGCACATCGACGACGTCGTCTCGATCGTGCGGTTCATCCGCGACAGGCCGAACATCGAGGGCGTCGTCAACGTATGCGCTCCGGGACCGAGTGACAACAGGCGGCTGATGGCTCTGCTGCGCCGCAACGTTGGCGCCCCGATCGGGCTGCCGGCTTTCCGATGGATGCTCGAAGTCGCAATGTGGGTGCTTCGAACAGAGACAGAACTCGTTTTGAAAAGCCGGTGGGTTGTGCCGGAGCGGCTGCAGAATGCCGGCTACGTGTTTCAGCACAGCACCCTCGAGCATGCGCTCGACGACCTCGCGCGGCCGGCACCCGCTGCGACACGTTAAGCTGGCGGCACGATGTCGCAGCGCTATCCGAACCCGTCCTTCGCCCGTCTCGCACTCGCGCCCGGACTCCTCGCGGCTATCCTGCTGCTCGCCGGCGTCGCCCTGATCGACAGCGAGTGGTTCACGATCTTCCGCTATGCGATCAGCATCCTCGCGGCGATCATCGGAGTCTTCGCCTTTCAGGCCAAGCAGTGGTGGTGGATGCCTGCTCTCGCGGTCATCGTTGTTCTCTGGAACCCGATCGTGCCGCTTGAGCTAGACCTGTTGGTCTGGCAGATCCTGCACCTCGCGGCGGCCGTGGTGTTCGTGGCCGCCGGCCTGCTGATCAAGGTGCCCCAGGCGCCCGAGAACGCATCCACTCGTCGTTGAGACGGGCGCGGCGCTCGCGCCGCGCTCGGTAACGTAGACTGTGTGAAGGCCGGGCCGCTTCGCTCTCCCCGTCGACCGTGACAATGTCATGTTGCTCGACGCCCACACCCGGCCCGCACGACCGCACCGATCCCGGCCAGGGATCGTTATTTGGCATCGCCGTCCACAGAGGGAGCACGGACGGCGCGGCCCACACTCCACAGGAGGAGCATGTCTCGATCCGGCGGACGCCGATCACCCAAGAGCGTCGACAACACCGGCCTCATCCCGATCCTCGCGCGCAAGGTGCGCGAGGTCGAAGCTGCGGCACAGCGCGGAAAGGTCGCGCCCTCGAACCGCACCAAGTTTCTCGTCGTTGCCCTCCTGGCCCGCGAGGAACGCATCTCGGTTCGCAACAATCCCGAGCTGTCTGATGCAGACCGAGCCGAGCAGCTGAAACGACTCGACGGCATCGGATCGATTCTCGCGAAGACGGCGGCACGCGACACCTCGCTGATCACACTTCTCGAGAACGATGCGCCGATTTCGCCCGTCGCGCAGAAGCTGCGTCGACAGTACCTCGAAGAGGCCGGCATCGATGTGCCTGACGAGGTCGTCGAAGCGCCCAAGCAGACCACGATGCTGCCGCCCGAACTCGCCGAGCGACAGGTCATTCCCCAGTCGGTCAAGGCGCGTCAGCTCGCGAACCCGTTCCTGGCCCCCGATTTCGCAGCCGCATCAACACAGAAGCACTCCTCCCACGGTCGACTGTCGAACTGGGAGCTGCTCGGACCGCTGTTCCGCGCCTTCGAATACGGCGCGGGCGGACAGGTCGCGAGCATGGACCTTCCTGAGGCCCCTCGCATCGACAGGCTCTCGCCTCCTGGACAGGAGCTGATGCGGCACCAAGCCCGATTCGTGGCGAGTGTGGCTCAGGGCCACCGATCGTTCCTTCTCGCCGATGAACCCGGTCTCGGAAAGACGGCGCAGTCGTTGCTGGCCGCATCCGTCGCCGATGCTTATCCTCTGCTCGCCGTGGTGCCGAACGTCGTGAAGATGAACTGGGCCCGCGAGGTCGAACTGTGGACTCCGCACCGCCGCGCGACGGTTATCCACGGCGATGGAGCGGGGCTCGACGCATTCGCCGATGTTGTGATCGTGAACTACGAAGTCCTCGACAGGCACCTGGCCTGGCTGAGCACGCTCGGATTCCGCGGGATGGTCGTCGACGAGGCGCACTTCATCAAGAACATGTCGTCTCAGCGGTCGAAGCACGTGCTCGCGCTTGCCGAACGCATCCGTTCGCAGGCGCCCGGCGGCAACCCTCTGATGATGGCTCTCACGGGAACACCGCTCATCAACGACATCGACGACTTCCGCGCGATCTGGCAGCTTCTGGGCTGGATCGACGGCACGAAGCCTACGGCTCAGCTCATGGAGAAGCTCGAAGAGACCGGGCTCACTCCTGCCGACTTCGGATTCTTCTCCGAGGCACGTGAAGCAGTGATCGACATGGGGATCGTGCGGCGTCGCAAGCTCGACGTGGCCGCCGATCTGCCCGCCAAGAGGATCGTCGATCTTCCCGTCGAGCTCGATGACGACCTGGGTCGCTCCATTCGAGAAGCGGAAGCCGAGCTCGGTCGCCGACTGGTCACGCGCTACAAGCGGCTGCTCGCCGCCCGCACAAAGTCCGATCCGGATGCCGAGGTCTCGACAGAGAATCTGATGCGCGCGGTCGCACGTCAGGAGGTCGAGGAATCCAAGGCCCAGGGTGGCAGCGGAGACAACGTCTTCACCATGGTGCGACTGATCGGCCAGGCCAAGGCGTCGCTCGCCGCCGACTACACGGCTCAGCTCGCCCGATCGGTGGGCAAGGTCGTGTTCTTCGCCAAGCACATCGACGTGATGGACCAGGCCGAGGAGGCCTTCGCCAAAGCGGGGCTGCAGACGGTGTCGATTCGCGGAGATCAGTCCGCGCTGCATCGGCAGAAAGAGATCGACGCTTTCAACAACGACCCCGCTGTCTCCGTCGCCGTCTGCTCGCTGACCGCCGCCGGCGTCGGGCTCAACCTTCAGGCTGCGTCGAACGTGGTGCTCGCCGAGTTGTCGTGGACAGCCGCCGAGCAGACGCAGGCGATTGATCGCGTGCACCGCATCGGCCAGGAGGAGCCCGTTACGGCGTGGCGCATCGTCGCGGCCCAGACGATCGATGCGAAGATCGCTGAACTCATCGACAGCAAGCAGGGCCTGGCCGCACGCGCACTCGACGGAAGCGACGAGGAGATCTCGAGCGGCGACAGCGTGCAGCTGGATGCGCTCGTACACCTTCTCGAGCAGGCTCTGGCGGGCTGAGCGACTCGGCCTGCCAGAGCCACCGAGGATCAGATCAGATCCGGCACTCGCTCTGCTGCCGGCGGGGGAGGAGGCGGCGTGCCGTCGCCGAACGGACGCCCGCCCAGGATCTCGCGACCCGATGGCTCGAGCCAGCCCGTCGCATCCGGCCCAACGGGCACGATCTGCGTCGGGTTCAGGTCGGTATGCACGATGTAGTAGTGCTGCTTGATCTGCCCGAAATCGATGGTGTCTCCGAAGCCGGGCGTCTGGAAGAGGTCGCGTGCGTACGCCCAGAGCACCGGCATCTCGGTGAGCTTCTGTCTGTTCGTCTTGAAGTGGCCGTGATAGACGGCGTCGAAGCGAACGAGAGTGGTGAACAGCCGGATGTCGGCCTCGGTGATCGTGTCGCCCACCAGATAGCGCCTCGTGCTGAGGCGTTCGCTGAGCCAGTCGAGCCGGTCGAAGAGCGTGCGATAGGCGCGCTCGTATGACTTCTGCGAACCGGCGAAACCACACCGATAGACGCCGTTGTTCACGTCGGAGAAGACAACCGAGTTGACCTCGTCGATCTCGGCTCTGAGGTTCTCCGGGTAGAGCTGCGGTGCGCCCTCCCGGTGATAGGCGGTCCACTCCAGAGCGAAGTCGATGGTGATCTGGGGATAGTCGTTGGTGACGACCTGGCCACTCGACACCTCGACGATGGCGGGAACCGTGATTCCGCGCGGATAGTCGGGGAATCGCGCCAGAAACGCGTCCTGCAGGCGAGGGATCCGCAACACAGGGTCGAGGCCGTCAGGGTCGAGGTCGAAGCTCCAGCTGCGCTTGTCGTGCACGGGGCCGGCGATGCCGAGCGAGATGACGTTCTCGAGACCGAGAAGCCGCCGCGAAATGACGGCGCGGTTGGCCCAGGGGCATCCGCGGGCCACGATCAGTCTGTAGCGGTCGGGTTCGACCGGCCAGAGCAACCTGCCCTCGGAGTCGCGGCCCGACTCCGTGGTGAAAGACGTGATGCGATCGTCGATGTAGTTGGTGTCGCGGGTGAATTCGGATCCGGCGGTTACATAGGAGCCGGACGTGCTCAGGTCGTCGTTCATGTCTCGTTCACATCCATATGCTAAGGTTAACCGCCCAAATCAGGGCGCGTGCAGAAGAGGTGACGATGAAGAAGCCCAGTGTGTCCCAGGCCCTCAGGGCGATGTCGTCTCTTCGTCCAGGATCTCATCCGCATGCGCCGTCCGTCGCAGAGGTCGAGACCGAGCCTCTGGCCCGGCACAGCAGCACGGTCGACAACGCCGTGTATGCCGGCGGCCGTCGTGTGCTTTCGCCGACGAGTCTCGAGGACACGCTCTCGGGATGCGCCCGGTTCGATGACTCCATGGCCTGGATCGGCCTCTACCGCCCGGACGAGACGGAGCTTGCGGCCATCCAGAAGGAATTCGATCTGCATCCCCTCGCCGTCGAGGATGCCATTGGAGCGCACCAGCGCCCCAAACTCGAGCGCTATGGCGACACCCTCTTCGTCGTGCTCAGAGCAGCGAGCTATTCCGACGAGCGAGAAGAGGTCGACTTCGGGGAGCTCCATCTCTTCGTCGGACCGAACTTCGTGGTCTCGGTGCGGCACAGCGAATCGCCCGATCTGGCGGTCGTGCGTCAGCGCATGGAAGCCGAGCCCGAGCTTCTTGCCCTCGGCCCCGTGGCCGTGCTCTACGGCATCCTCGACGCTGTTGTCGACCAGTATCTGCCCGTGGTGTCGGGGCTCGAGAATGATATCGATGAGATCGAGGCGCAGGTATTCGCCGGCGACGCCGAGGTGTCGAGGCGCATCTACGAACTCTCGCAGGAAGTGCTCGATTTTCAGCGTGCGACCCTGCCGCTCGTCGGGATGCTCGAGACTCTTCGCGCCGGATTCGATGCGTTCGAGACCAATCTCGAGCTTCGGCGAGCGTTGCGCGACGTGGCCGACCACACGGCGGTCGTGAATGATCGGGTCGAAGGATTCCGCAGCACGCTCCGCGAGATCCTCGCCGTGAACGCGACACTGGTTGCACAGCGCCAGAACGAGGACATGAAAGTGCTCGCCGAGGCCAGTAACCGCCAGAACGAAGAGGTGAAGAAGATCTCAGCGTGGGCCGCGATCTTCTTCGCTCCGACGGTGATCGCGGGCATATACGGCATGAACTTCGACGCCATGCCCGAGTTGCACTGGCAATACGGCTACCCCGTCGCGATCGGCGTGATGTTGGTCGCGATGACAGGCCTGTACGTCATGTTCCGACGCCGAGGCTGGCTGTAATAACGCATCGCGTTCGGCGTCGCGGACGCACGGTAGAATAGTTGAAGCGAAAACTGGGGCCGCCCCGTACTGCTCGGAAAGGCTTGATATCTACTTGTCTGGAAGCTCTGCCACCCACAACATAGACATCGATGAAGGCGTCGAGGCTTTCACCCCCCAAGAACTCTTCACGGCAGCCACGGGGGTGCATGGCGCACCTCGGTCGTGGCCCGAGGTGCACGGTCGGCCCGACGTCATTGTCAAGAAGGGTCTTGCGACGCTCATCAACACGTCGCTGACTCCGCACCAGGCCCTCGTCGAAGATCTGCTCTTCATTCGCGATGCCTTCATCGCAGGAGGCATCGATTTCGTTCTCGTGCGTGGCAACGACGAGCGCCCCGTCCTCGTGGTCGATGCGCCGTTGCGCCGACGTGTCGAGAAGGCTCTCGCTGCAGCCTGCGCCGACGAGCCGTTCTACTCGCGCACGGTCGGCGGACGACGGAGGCCCCCGGTGCTACTGGGGGACGGCCTCCTCTCGGAGAAGCGCTCGGCGATGATCTTCCGACTGTTCCGTCCGAGACTCGAGCCCTTGGGCGGTCTCAGCTACGGATCGTCTACTGGTATCGAATTGCAGTTCTGGAGCATCGAGGGTGACCACTATGTGTGTCCGGTCGAGAATTCGCTGACCCGCCGGGAACTGCCTCTGGTCGAGGCCATCCCCGCGACGGTCGAGCTGTACGGCCGCAGCTGGGACACCTTTCAGGGCATGTTCGAGCCTCACGCCACCGACGTCACCTTCGACATCGACCTCGTCTTCTCGTGGGTCGACGGCAACGACGTCGAGTATCAGAAGGCCAGGGCTGCGCGCATGGAGGGTGTGGTCGTCGGCGAGGGCGACGAGGCCGACGCGCGCTACCGTCAGGTCGATGAACTGAAGTACGCCCTCAGATCGGTGTACCTCTTCGCTCCGTGGGTGCGAAACATCTTCATCGCAACCGATTCGCCGCGTCCCGCCTGGCTCGATGAACACCCCCGGGTGCAACTCATGCGCAGTGAGCAGTTCTTCGAAGATCCATCAGTGCTGCCCACGCACAACTCGCAAGCCGTCGAGAGCCAGCTGCACAACATCCCGGGTCTGAGCGAACATTTTCTGTACTCGAACGACGACATGTTCTTCGGGCGTCTTGTTCCGCCGTCGATGTTCTTCTCATCGGGAGGCGTCACCAAGTTCATCGAGGCGACGACCCGCATCGGCCTGGGCTTCAGCGATCCCAGCCGCAGTGGGTTCGAGAACTCGGCCCGAGTGAACCGCGATCTTCTTCAGAAGAAGTTCGGGCACGTCATCACGCGTCATCTCGAGCACACGCCCGCGCCGCTGCGCAAGAGCATCATCTCTCTCCTCGAGGCGGACTTCCCTGAGGAGTTCCGGCGCACGGCCGCCAGCCGGTTCCGTTCGAAGTCAGACATTTCGGTCACCAATTCGCTGTACCACTACTACGCGCTTCTGCAAGGTCACGCCGTCACTCAAGAAGACGCCAAGGTGCTCTATGTCGACACCACTCTGAAGAGCGGTCTCGGTAGGCTCCCGGCTCTGCTTCGCCGACGTCAATACGACCTGTTCTGCCTGAATGACGGCAGCTTTCCCGAGGTGCCCGCAGACGAGCGTGCCGAACTGATGGTCGACTTCCTCGAGAAATACTTCCCGATCCCCGCGCCGTGGGAGAAGACATCCGTCTGAGCGCGCGAATCGCTTAAGACGAGAGCGTGGCTTCCTGAGGCAGCAGCTGGGGCACGGTGAGAATCGGATCGATGGGAATCGCGGTCGGCTTTGCCGCGCGAATCACGACGTTCTCGCGTTCGAGGATGCGCGCCGTCTCTTCGGCTGACGTGTACGACGTCGTGCTGTAGCTGCCGATCGGCACGACGGTGTGCAGGATGGTGTTCTCGTAGACGTGCACGAGGTTGAATCCCTGCGCCCCATCGCGGGCGCGTGTTCCGCCCACAGGAACGTTGAGATCTTGTGTGTAGCACGTGGCCGATGCGACCGACACGGGGATGCCTGCGAATGTAGCTGTGCTCGAGTAGTGCAGGTGCCCCGCCAGAATGGAGCGCACGTCGGTTCCTTCGAGCACTTCGGCCAAGGCCGACTGGTTTCTCAGCTCAACGAGCACCGCGAGATCGAGAACGCTCGGAACGGGCGGGTGGTGCAGCGCCAGAATCGTGCCGTGAGGAGCGGGGGAGGAGAGTTCCTCGGCAAGCCAGTCGAGCTGCTCCGGGGTGATCTCGCCGTAGTGCGAGCCGGGCACGCTCGAGTCGAGCGCGATGACGCGCAGTCCGTTGACATCGTGCACCCTGTCGATCGGCTTCATCGAAGGAAGTTGGCCGAGCAGTCCCGCCCTGAACGACGCCCTGTTGTCGTGGTTGCCCATGACCCAGATGAGCTGGGCGCCCAGGCGCGCGGCGACGGGTTCGACCATCGCTCGCAGCTTTTCGTAGGCACGAGGATCGCCCTTGTCGGCGAGGTCTCCCGTGAAGACGATTGCTTCGGGCCGCGAGTTCGAACCCTCGAGTTCGATGAGCAGCTGGGCGAGATGGGCCTCTGCATCGATGGCCCCGTAGAGAAGGCCGTCATCCCCGATGAAATGCGTGTCGCTCAGGTGCAGGATGAAGTGATCGGGGCGGGGGTACTCGGCGGTTCTGACAGGCATGTCAACCTCGGGTGTGATGCCGAAGGCTCGGGCGACCTCCGTGCGTTTGCACCTAATAAACCACGTCTCACTGAATGACGGGTAAACGGCGCGCAGATTCCTAGATATTTTTGATGGGCTCCACGGAGGCAAGGCCCATGCGGTCGAGTACCCAGGCGTACTCCTGGGCGACTTCCTTCCACCGTTCGTAGCGGCCGCTCACGCCGCCGTGCCCGGCCGTCATCTCAGTGAGCAGCAGCACCGGCGCCTCCGCCTGCCTGAGGCGGGCGGTCCATTTGGCCGGTTCGACATACAGCACGCGCGTGTCGTTCAAGCTCGTCACGGCGAGGATCGGTGGATAACGGATGTCGTCTCTCACATTTTCGTAGGGCGAGTACGACTTCATGTATGCGTAGACCTCGGCATCGTGCAGCGGATCGCCCCACTCGTCCCACTCGATGACGGTGAGCGGAAGATCCGGATCGAGAATCGAGGTGAGAGCGTCGACGAAGGGAACCTGGGCGAGGATGCCGGCGAAACGGTCGGGGGCCATGTTCGCGACAGCACCCATCAGCAGGCCGCCCGCGCTTCCGCCCTGGGCCACCATGAGATCCGAGCTGGTTCGGCCCGAATCGATGAGTTCATCGGCGGCGGCGACGAAGTCGGTGAAGGTGTTCTTCTTCGCGAGCGTCTTTCCCTGCTCGTACCACGCGCGGCCGAGCTCTCCGCCGCCGCGCACATGTGCGATAGCGAAGACGACTCCGCGGTCGAGAAGAGAGAGCCGGGGCACCGAGAAGCCCGGATCTATGCTCGCCTCGTACGAGCCGTAACCGTAGAGCAGTGTCGGCCGTGGCATCCGAGATTCGTCGACCCGGCGACTGACGAGGGAGATGGGAATGCGTGCCCCGTCGTCGGCAGTCGCCCAGACACGTTCCTGCCGGTAATCGTCGGGGTCGTAATCGCCCTGCACGGCCTGTCGCTTCAGTAGAGTCATCGTTCCGTCGGCGACAGAGAAGTCGTAGACCGTCGAGGGCGTGACGAAAGACGTGTAGCCGAGCCGCACCGTGTGCTGAGTCCACTCAGGGTTGCCGCCTGTGCCGACCTGAAAAAGAGGCTCGTCGAATGGGATCTCTTCGATGGGGCCGAACGGGGCGGCGCCATCGAGGAGCCGGATGATGGCAACGCGGGTGAGCCCGTCCCGGCGGTATTCGACCGTGAGGTGGCCGGCGAAGGCGTCGACCTCCTCGATTCGACGACCGGGATGCGATGGGATGACAGTGCGCCATGCCGTCTCGTCACGGGGTGAATCAGCAGGCACGTCGACCACGTGGAAGTCCTCGGCGCCGTCGTTGTTCACGATGAGCAGGCGGTCTTCACTCGCAATGACCGCGTGCTCGACCTGGTACTCGATGCCTTCTCGTCGAGGCCATACGACCCGGAACTCGCCCTCTAAGTCGAGAGTGTCGAGAATGCGCACCTCGCTCGTGATCTTCGACGCGATGTCGAGCACGAGGAATCGGCCGCTGCGGGTGAGCCCCACGCCGACCCAGAATCGTTCGTCGGGCTCGGTGAAAACGGCGATGTCGAGGGACGCGTCGGTGCCGACAGCGTGCCGCCAGATGGTGTCGGGGCGCCATGCATCGTCGACGGTCGGGTAGAAGACGACGCTCGCATCGGGGGAGAACGTGGCGCCGGGGAATGTGTTGGGCACGACGTCGGCTCGGTTGGAACCCGTCTCGAGGTCGCGAATGTACAGCGTGTACCGTTCGTCGCCCGTCGTGTCGACCGAGTATGCGAGAAGGCGCCCGTCTGTCGAGACGTCGAAACTGCCGAGCGAGTAGAAATCGGTGCCCTCCGCCTCGATGTTGTCGTCGAGCAGCACCTCTTCGCGGGCGTCGTCCGACGCGAGATCCGGAGGCGTCCAGTCGTCGTCGTGCGAGATGGGGATCCGACAGTGGATGCCGTACTGCTTTCCCTCGACCGTGCGGGAGTAGTACCAGTAGCGACCATGACGCACGGGCACCGACAGGTCTGTCTCGAGCGTGCGCGACTTGATCTCGTCGAAGATCGACTGCCGCAGGTCGGCGAGGTGCGCTGTGGACGCCTGCGTGAAGGCGTTCTCGGCGTCGAGATAAGCGCGCACGGCGGGGTCGTCTTTGTCACGTAGCCACTCGAAGTCGTCGACGACGGTGTCTCCGTGGTGCGTGCGCGGGAATGGGTGGCGCTCCGCACGGGGAGCATCGGGGAAGTGTGTCATGTCAGGGCAACCAGTCTGGAGATCGCGGTCACGGGGATCGGCAACCAGGTCGGCCGGTTCCGTGCCTCGTAGATGGATTCGTAGAGCGCTTTGTCTATCTCGAGTGCGTCGAGCAGAACTCGGAAGCGCTCGATGTTGACGCCGGCACGGGCAGAATACCCCTCGAGGAATGCCGTGCGGGATGCGCGGGCCCAGTCGTCGGCCGAGGCGCCCGGATGCGACTGCTCGAATGAGCCTGCGACGTAGTCGAACGACCTGAGCATGCCCGCAACATCACGCAGAGTGAGATCAGGCTGAGACCGCTCCTTCAGGGGGCGGAGCGGCTCGCCCTCGAAGTCGAGAAGCACCCATCCGCGATCGGGAACGGCGACGACCTGGCCGAGGTGGTAATCGCCATGGATGCGCTGGAGCCTCGGCCAGTCGGCTGACTCGGCACCGGAGATGATGGCGTCGACGGCCGACGAATACACACCGAGTTCTGGCACCTCGGCGACGGCTGCGCTCAGGCGCCCCCGCATGCTCGATGCGACCTGCGCCCTCTCTGCCGCCGTCGCAGCGACAGTGGGCAGGATGTCTGCGAGCACGGCGTGAACCTCTGCGGTGGCTGCACCCAGGCTCCGTGCCCGATCACTGAAGTCCTCACGGCTCTCGACGGCATCGAGGGCTACGCGCCACGCGTCGCGCACCCCCGGAAGAAACCGCTGGGCGAAGGCCAGATGGCCCGCGTCAACGGGGGAGTCAGGTGATGATTCGGCCCGCCAGGTGCCCGAGACGTACCCGACAGAGGGAGGCACGAGCGTGCACCCGGCCTCGGCGAGCGCGGACTGAACGACGATGTCGGGGTTCTCGCCGTGGTGGAGGGTGCGGAAGACCTTGCAGATGACGGGCAGCGACGGCTCGCCCGTGGCATCCACTGTGTCGAAGATGATCGATGTGTTGGACTGCTCGCCGCGGAGAACGTGAGCCTCGGCGAAAGTCGAGGGCGATGCCGTCGGATGGCGATGCCCTGCGGCACTGGCGCCCGATGACCGCGCACTCTCGCTGCTCACCTCGCCATCGAGCATGAAGGCCAGCAGCGCAGCGCAGTAGGCCGGATCGTGCGGGGCGTCGTACACCCAGAGCGTGGCCGACGATCCATCGACCTCGCCGTCGACGGTGCCGACCAGAGTGGACTCGTCGGCGTCGGGCCTGGGCGCCGAGCGGTAGGCCAGCGGCACCTGATAGAGCGTGGATGCCGCTCCCGAGCCATCGCGAAGCAGGTGCGTCACGAAAGCGGTGCCGTCGGGTGCAGCCGGAAGAAGCCACTCGCCAACGAGGACGAGCTCTGCGCTCTGCGCAGCGCTTTGATACCACCGCTGGCGCGCAACCCAGCCTGGGAGAGTAGTCGGACGGCGGTCAGGACGGACTGCACCAGCGATCATTCTTTGACCATACCCCGGGGGAGTGCGGACACCCAGGGGGTTGCTGTAGACATGGTTAGGCTCGATATATGACGATCGCGCCAACTCACCTCCTCGCCGATGGCAACACTCTCCCCGCTGTCGGGCTTGGCACCTACCCGCTGAAGGGAGCCGAGGCGGTGACGGCCGTGAGCGCAGGCCTGTCAGCTGGATATCGACTGATCGACAGCGCTGTGAACTACGGCAACGAGGATGCCGTGGGCGAAGCCGTCCGAAACACCGACGTTCCACGCGATGAGATCGTCGTCACCACGAAGCTCCCCGGTCGCGCCCACGGGTATGACAGCACGCTCGCATCGTTCCAGGAGTCGCTCGACCGGCTCGGACTCGACCGCATCGACCTCTACCTCATCCACTGGCCTAACCCCGGCGACGACCGCTACGTCGACACCTGGCGGGCCATGGTGCAGCTGCACGAGCAGGGCTTGGCTCGGTCGATCGGAGTTTCGAACTTCACCGAGGAATACCTCATCCGTCTGCAGTCGGAGACGGGCGTGCTGCCCGCCGTGAACCAGATCGAGCTTCACCCATACTTCCCGCAGCTCGCCCTCCGCGAATTCCACGAGGTGCACAACATTCGCACGGAATCGTGGAGTCCATTGGGCAAGGGCTCAGATGTGCTGGCGTCGCCTGTGATCGTCGAGGCCGCCCGTTCCCACGGGGTGACCGAGGCGCAGGTCGTGCTTCGTTGGCACGTTCAACTCGGCAGTGTGCCGCTTCCGAAGTCTGCGGATTCGGTGCGGCAGGCCCAGAACCTCGACGTCTTCGGCTTCGAGCTGACCTCGGCCGAGATGGAGGCCATCACGCTTCTGGGGCGGCCCGACGGCCGACTGTTCGGCGCGGACCCGGTCACGCACAACGAACAGTGACGCTCAGTCGAGAGGCCTGACGAGCTTCTCGACAATGCTGCGTGCCTCGTCGCCCGGGCGGCCCGGGGACATCGCGAAGACGTGGTTCGCTCCGGCGAATGCGACCAGCTCGAAGTCGAGACCCGCCGTCTTCGCCCGGGCCTCGAGCGTCAGCGCATCCGGGTAGAGGATGTCGTTGGTGCCGACGAGCACGGTCGTCGGCGCGAGCCCCGCCAGCGAACCGTTCACTGGACTGAGGCGGTAGCCCCTGGGATCGTCGCCGTGCGCCCACGCCAACCCGTTCGGGATGAGCGCGTCTCGGTCGAGCAGCATATCGTTCGTGTCGATGGCCGGGATATCGGGATTCGTGAGAGTCAGATCCAGCCACGGCGAGAGCAGCACGATGCGCTCGGGCTGGGGGAGACCCTGCTCTACGAGACTCTGCGCGAAACCCAGCGCGAAGCCACCGCCGGCCGATCCGCCCATCAGAACGATCGGCGAATCCGGATGCGATGCACGTAGCGCGAGGTAGACATCCAGCATCTGCGCGTACGCGACCCGATAGCCGTGTTCGGGAGCCAACGCGTAGATCGGCATGGTGATCGTCGCGTTGGCGTTGCTGAGAATCTCGTCGAAGAACGGGGCGTGCAGGGCCGAGGCTTCGTGCACGTATGACCCTCCATGAATGAAGAGCACCTGCGTGTCGGTGGACTCGGATGCGCTCGAGAAGACCTCGGAGGTTACGCCGCCGACGAGAACCTGGGCTGCCGGTTCTGCTCCGGATGCGTCGGCGACGCGGTCGGTCACGTCAGGGGTCGACCACTGCTGGCAGCCGCCGAGCGCAAGCGACGCGATCACTATTCCGCACACGAGGGCGAGCCGGCGGCGCATGGGCGGTTGAAGTCCATCTGTTCGGGACCCGCCGGAGAAGTTGACCGTGCGGAGCGAAGAATGCGATCATCTAGTTGCCCGTGAACAGGGCAACCCTAGACACCCTAATAGTGTGTGAACTCATCGCGAAGAGAAGCGGTGAACTTCCGCTGCGCGAACGTGTGTGCACCTCTAGAGAGAGTCGCTGGTGGATCTCACCCTCATCGTTGTCCTGGTCATCGTTCTGGCCCTCTTCTTCGACTTCACGAACGGCTTTCACGACACAGCCAACGCGATGGCCACACCTATCGCGACGGGCGCTCTGAAGCCGCGGATGGCCGTCGCACTGGCGGCCGTGCTCAACCTCGTGGGCGCGTTTCTGAGCACCGAGGTTGCACGCACGATCTCCGGCGGCCTGATCAAAGAGGGCGACGGAGGAATCCAGATCACGCCGGAGATGATCTTCGCCGGCCTGATCGGGGCCGTGTGCTGGAACATGGTCACCTGGCTCTTCGGGCTGCCGTCGAGCTCGTCTCACGCGCTCTTCGGTGGACTCATCGGAGCGGCTATCGTCGGTGCGGGCGTCGGAGCCGTGGACTTCACTGTTCTTGTGTCGAAGGTGGTTCTTCCCGCTCTTGTCGCTCCCATTGTGGCGGGGGTCGTCGCCTTCGTTGCCACCCGGCTCGCCTATGCGATCACCCGAGATCCTGCGACGGGGCGAGGCCTTGGGCGCGGCAACTTCCGTTACGCGCAGATCTTCTCGTCGTCGCTCGTCGCGCTCGCGCACGGCACGAATGACGCGCAGAAGACAATGGGAGTCATCACTCTGACGTTGATCGCGACCGGAGCTCAGGCCGTGGGCACTGGACCGGAGTTCTGGGTCATCGCGGCGTGCGCCCTCGCCATCGCGCTGGGAACCTACACGGGCGGCTGGCGCATCATCAAGACGATGGGAACGGGCCTCACTGACATCAAGCCGGCCCAGGGCTTCGCCGCCGAGACGAGCACGGCTGCGACGATCCTCGCGTCGAGCCACCTGGGTTTCGCGCTGTCGACCACCCAGGTCGCATCGGGCTCCGTGATCGGGTCCGGCTTGGGGCGCAAGGGTGCATCTGTACGGTGGCGCACTGCGGGTCGCATCGGAGTCGGCTGGCTGTTGACGCTTCCGGCCGCCGCCGCTGTCGGTGCCGTCGCAGCGCTGCTCGTCACCATCGGGCCGGTCGGTATCGTCATCGATGCCGTGCTCGGTCTCGCGGTGATCGTGGCCATCTTTGTGATCTCGTCGCGTGACAAGGTCACGAGCGGAACCGTCGTCAGCGAGGTCGACGCCGCTGTCGGCGCCGTGCGCACCCCCAAGGCCACTCGCAAGAACCGCAAGAAGAAGAGGCAGGCAGCCGAATGATCGACTGGGCGGCATTCGCCATCGTCGCAGCAGCGGCACTCGTTTCGGCGTCCGTCGTCGTCAGCCTGTTCGCTTACGGTCTGCGACTGTTGAACGTTGGTCGCGGCCTCGACGCCGACGATTCGCCCGGCGTCATCGAGACCACGCCTTCGGGCTCCGTCACCGTCGTGAGCGGCCAGCCGGAGGGTCGACCTCGGTGGGCAACGATCGCCGCGGTGGCGTGCTTCGCCCTGTGCAGCTGCGCGGTTCTCTTCGGCATATACCTGATCGTGCCGTTCTTCCACGCGTCCTGACATCGGCCGCGCTAGGGTCGTGGCCATGGATTCAATTCCGGCGATCTCCGAACATGTCACCGCTGTTCGTAGCAGCTTCGATTCGGGGCGCACGCGTTCGCTCCGCTGGAGGATGGAGCAGCTCAACGGGCTCCGCGACTTCCTTCTCGAGCGCGGCCCTGAGCTGGAGCGCGCCCTTCGCGATGACCTGGCCAAGAACCCGAGCGAGTCGCAGCTGACCGAGATCGGAGTCGTTCTCGCCGAGGTCTCGCACACGATCTCGAGTCTGAAGTCCTGGCTTCGACCGCGGTCGGTCCCGGTTCCCCTCGCGCTGGCCCCGGCATCCGCATCCGTGATGCTCGAGCCCCTGGGTGTTGTGCTCATCATCTCGCCGTGGAACTACCCGGTTCAGCTGCTTCTCGCTCCGCTGGTCGGCGCCCTCGCAGCAGGCAATGCGGTGGTGCTCAAACCGAGCGAACTCGCTCCCGCCACATCGGCAGTGATGGCCCGTTTTCTGCCGCGCTATCTCGACGATCGGTCGGTCATCGTGGTCGAGGGCGGTGTCGACGAGACGACCGATTTGCTCGCCGAGCGCTTCGACCACATCTTCTACACGGGCAACTCGAGGGTTGCCCGTATAGTGGCCGCGGCCGCAGCCAAGAACCTCACGCCGGTGACGCTCGAACTCGGCGGCAAGTCGCCGGTGTATGTCGACGACACGGTTGACATCGACGCAGCGGCGAGACGCATCGCATGGGGCAAGTTCTTGAACGCCGGCCAGACGTGCGTCGCGCCAGACTACGTACTGGCAACAGCGGATGTCGCCGGTCGCCTCGTCGAGGCGCTGCGACGAGCGATCGGGTCGCTTTACGGCCTCGACGCGCGACAGACGACCGATTACGGGCGCATCGTGAACGATGCGCAATTCGAGCGTTTGTCCGGCCTCGTGAACGCGGGCACTTCTGCTATCGGAGGTCGATTCGACGCGTCGGAGCGCTACATCGAACCGACAGTCCTCGTGGACGTCGACCGGAACGACGAGGTCATGGCGCAGGAGATCTTCGGGCCGATCCTCCCCATCGTGACCGTTACGGGACTCGACGACGCCATCGCCTACATCCGCTCGGGCGACAAACCGCTCGCCCTCTACGCCTTCACCGACGACAAGACAGCGCGTCGCAGATTCTTGACCGAGACGTCGTCGGGAGCCGTCGGCTTCGGCGTCACCGTGGCCCACCTGAGCGTTCCGGGGCTGCCCTTCGGAGGGGTCGGCGAGAGTGGAACGGGCAGCTACCACGGCAGGCGAAGCGTCGAGACGTTCAGCCATGAGAAGGCTGTCCTTTCCAAGCCTTTGACGCCCGATACCCTGGGCCTCGTCTACCCGCCGTACACGCCCAGGCGCAGCTCCTTCATCCGGGGTCTCCTGCGCAGGCTGAGCTAGGCTTGCTTGCTGGGGCCACGAGCCCCTCTCACGAGCAATGGAGCTGATAGTCACATGGAGAATGCCCCCACGACCGCGCCCACAACGGCCGCCGAGAGACTCGCTGCGCAGACCTCGGCCGAGACGGCCGCCCAGCCCTCGACGGCCACTCGTTTCCGCACGGAGACGGATTCGCTCGGCAGCGTCGATATTCCGTTCGACGCATTCTGGGGCGTGCACACCGCCCGCGCTCTCGAGAACTTTCCGATCAGCCGTCGGCCCATCTCGGTCTACCCCGACCTGATCGACGCACTCGTGATCGTCAAGCAGGCGGCGGCCAGGGCGAACGTTGAGATCGGCGTTCTCTCAGCCAAGAAGGGCGCAATGATCGACGCCGCCTGTGAGGCGATCCGCCAGGGCGAGTACCACGACCAGTTCGTGGTGGGGGTCATCCAGGGCGGCGCCGGAACGTCGACGAACATGAACACCAACGAAGTGATCACGAATGTCGCCCTGAAACTCGCGGGCGAAGAGAAGGGCCGCTACGACCTGCTGCATCCCCTCGACGACGTGAACCGCAGCCAGAGCACGAACGACACGTACCCGACGGCAGTCAAGCTCGCGCTGTGTTTCTCGCTCAAGCGGCTGCTTGTGGAGCATGCGCTTATGCGTGACTCCTTTGCGGCGAAGGGCGAAGAGTTCGCCGGTGTGCTCAAGGTGGGCCGTACACAGTTGCAGGATGCCGTGCCCATGACGCTCGGCCAGGAGTTCCACGGCTTCGCGACCACTCTCACCGAAGACCTCGATCGTCTCGAGGAGACCGTCCCGTTGCTGTGGGAGATCAACCTCGGCGCTACGGCCATCGGCACAGGCATCACCGCCGACCCGCGCTACGTCGAATCGGTGCGGGCCCACCTCAGCGCTCTCACCGGCTACGAGCACATCACCGCGGCCGACCTCATCGAAGCGACCAGCGATGCGGGTGTCTTTATGCAGCTCTCCGGAATTCTGAAGCGCAGCGCCATCAAACTCTCCAAGATCTGCAATGACCTCAGGCTGCTCTCGAGCGGGCCCCAGGCAGGGTTTGGCGAGATCAATCTGCCGCCCCGGCAGGCCGGTTCGAGCATCATGCCGGGCAAGGTGAACCCGGTCATTCCCGAAGTGGTCAATCAGATCGCCTTCTCCGTGGCGGGTGCGGACGTGACCGTCACCATGGCGGCCGAGGGGGGACAGCTGCAGTTGAACGCCTTCGAACCCGTTATCGCGCACTCGCTGCTGCAGAGCCTGGCATGGATGCGCCAGGGGTGCCGCACACTGCGCATCAACTGTATCGACGGCATCACGGCCAACCACGAGCGGCTCGACGCCATGGTCGCGTCGAGTGTCGGCGTCGTCACCGCGCTCACTCCCTATATCGGCTACTCGGCGGCATCCTCGTTGGCGCACGCCGCCCTTCTCACGAAGCGCAACATCGCAGACCTCGTGGTGGAGGCCGGACTGATGGACAGGGAGCGCGTGCTCAAGCTCTTGTCGCCGGCCCGGCTCACCGGTCTCGAGCCGGTCACCGACGTAGTGCAGGTGATCGCGCAGGCCGAAGCGGAGGCGGCTACGAGGGAACGTCGGTAGCGTTCGACTCCGCCTCTCGCAGCAGCTGAGAGAGGCGGCGCAGCTCGCGTCCGTCTGAGAGGTCGGCCGACCAGCGTCGGGCCAGGATGCTGTTGCGCGCGGTGTCGCGCAGCGGCATCTGGATGGTCTCTTCGGCAGGAAGTCCGGCTAGCAGCTGGCGCGCACGGGTGAGCTCGGCATCCACTTCGACGCCGAGAATCAGCACCGCCGATGAGATGTACAGCCAGATGAGCGCGGCGATGGGTACGCCGAGCCAGCCGTACAGGCGGTCGTAGTTCGCGAATGTTGCGAGATAGAGGCCGAATGCGAGGGCCGCGAGGGTCCAGATGGCCACCGTGAACGTGGCACCCACCGAAAGCCAGCGCAAGCGCGGCCGATGCAGATTGGGCGTTCCGTAGTAGAGGAATCCGACGGTGAAGATTGCGACGACGGCAAGCGGAATCCACTTGAGTGCTGACCAGAGCTGTGCGATGACGTCGGGCCAGCCAAGGGAGGCGACGAGCGCCGCCGCAACGGAGGGCGTGATCGCCACGATGATGCCGATCACGAGGTAGCAGGCGATCAGACCCGCGGCGACACCGAGCATCAGTAGGCGGTTCTTCGTCAGTCGGCGTCCCTCCTCGACCTCGTACACGTTGTTCATGGCACGGCCGAATGCGGTCGCGAACCCCGACACGGTCCACAGGGTCAGCACCGTGCCGATGAGAAGGGCCCAGCCGGAGTTCGGAAGAAGAGAGAGCTGGTCGAAGATCGCGCGCACGGCCGCGGAGGTATCGGGCTGCGAGAGGCGACCGACAACGTCGAAGATGAGCTCGATGGTCGCGCCACGGCTGTCGAACAGCGCGAGTCCTGAGACGACGGCAAGGGCTGCGGGAAAGAGTGATAGCGCGGAGAAGAACGTGATCGCGGCCGCCGCGTCGATGTCGCGGTGCAGGATGAACCCGTGCCAGGTGCGACGAATCGCATACCGCGTCGCTCTGCGGTCGAGCTGTCTGCGGGTGGGGAGGGGGTCACCCGCGCTCGTCATGATTCGATAGTAGAGGGCAGCCCGAGGTGTGCCGCGACACCGCCTAGCATGGCCGTATGTTCTCCTCCGAGCCAACGTCGCCTCAGCTTGTTGTCGAGGCACTCCAGTCCGAACTGGGCGATTCGGTGTCGACCGATCCGGCCCTTCTTGAGTCTGTGCGCTCGGACAAGTCCGGATGGGTGGCGCCAGGCCTGCCCCTCGCGGTGGTTCGAGCCCGCACTACGGAGCACGTGCAATCGGCCATGCGAATCGCCACCAGGTTCAGGATTCCCGTCGTACCGCGCGGGGCCGGCACCGGGCTGGCCGGCGGCGGTGTCGGCACTCATGGCGCGCTCGTGATCTCGACCGAGCTCATGAACGAGATTCTCGAGGTGAACCCGGCCGATGAACTCGCCGTGGTGCAGGCCGGCGTCATCAATCAGCGGCTGAGCGACGTCGTGGCGCCGCACGGTCTGGTGTTCTCGCCCGATCCGGCATCGAAGGCCATTTCAACGATCGGGGGCAACATTGCCACGAACGCCGGAGGACTCCTCTGCGCGAAGTACGGGGTCACGAGAGAAGCGGTGCTGGGTCTTGTCGTGGTGCTGCCCGACGGGTCGTTGCTCCGAACGGGACATCGCAGCGTGAAGGGGGTCACGGGTCTCGACCTCACTGCCCTTCTCACAGGATCAGAGGGCACGCTCGGTGTCATCGTCGAGGCGACAGTGCGTCTCAGGCCGATTCCGCCCGGCGACGTCGTCACGCTGGGGGCGTTCTTCGGCGATATCCGTGACGCCGCAGCGGCAGCGGCGGCGATAACGGCCGCCCGCATCGGACCCGCCGTTATGGAACTGATGGATCACGCATCGCTCGTCGCCATCGATGCGTACTCCGGCACCCGGCTGTCGGCTGGCGGCGGTGCGTATCTGCTCGTGCAGACGGATGCGCGTGGCGCTGTAGACGAGGGGGCGGCGATCTCGGAGATTTTGACGGGCCTCGGAGCTGACGTGCGCCTGGCGCACGACTCCGCCGAGGGGGAGGCGCTCCTCGCTGTGCGGCGCAACTTTCACCCCGCGCTCGCCTCCGCCGGCGAGGTGCTCATCGAAGACATCTGCGTTCCCCGATCGCGCCTCGCCGACATGTTCGCCACGATCGACGAGATCTCGCGCCGGCACGGCATCGCGATCCCGACGATCGCTCACGCGGGCGACGGCAACCTGCATCCCAATTTCGTGCTGCCGCCACGCGCCTCGCAGCAGGCCGAGGGATCGGGCGAGCAGAACGATCAGTGGGTGCCGGCCTCGGTCTGGGCGGCGGCCGACGAGCTGTTCGTGGCGGCCATGAAGCTGGGCGGAACTCTGACCGGCGAGCATGGTGTGGGCGTACTGAAGAAGCGTTGGCTCGAGAACGAGCTCGGGCCGCGGAGTCTCGAACTGCAACGCGGCATCAAGGCGGTCTTCGACCCGCTGTCGATCATGAATCCCGGCGCGGTTTTCTGATCCGCGGTCACCCCCGAACAGGTGCTGTGCCGCTAAGATCAGTGGCCAGTCACCGATGAGGAGCATTGTGTCCCAGCATTATCAGCCCGGCTACTATCCGCAGCAGGCCGCGCCTGCATTCGCCCCTCAGCCTCAGCAGGCGGTGAACCCGGTCTACGCCGAGCAGGCGGTGTGGGCGGCGCCCACGCCCCCGACTCAAAGATCCACCGGACTGGTGCTATCGATCATCGGCATCAGCGTTCTCGGATTCGTCTTCCTCGCCGTGCTCGTCTACTTCGCCATCGGGCTCGGGCCTGTCGCGCTCCTGATCTGCGCTCTCATCGCGTTGATTCCTCTCGCCGTCGTGATCCTCACGATCACCTGGATCGACCGCTGGGAACCGGAACCGCGTGGCGCGCTGTGGTTCGCCTTCCTCTGGGGCGCGGCCGCCTCGGTGGCCATCGCACTGCTCGTGGGCCTCGGGGTGCAGCTCGCGGTCTACTACGCCACGGAAGGGCAGGGCGGAGTCGGCGACTTTTTCTCGGCCGTCATCCAAGCGCCACTCGTCGAGGAGAGCGCGAAGGGGCTCGGCATCCTGATCCTCTTCTTCGTGCTGCGGCGTCACTTCGATGGCCCGATCGACGGGCTCGTGTACGGAGCCACCGTCGCGGCGGGATTCGCCTTCACCGAGAACATCCTCTATTTCGGCTCGTCGCTGATCGAGTCCGGGGGAGTCGGTCTCGGTTTCACGTTCTTCCTGCGTGGCATCATGTCGCCCTTCGCCCACGTGATGTTCACAGCCTGCACGGGCGTCGCGCTCGGCTTCGCGTCGCAGAAGAAGGGCTGGCTCCCGGGCATCGGCTTCTTCTTCATCGGTCTGATTCCGGCCATGCTGCTGCACGCCCTCTGGAACGGATCGTCCTTCATCGTCGAGGGGCTCGGTGGCTTCTTCCTCGTCTACGCGATCGTGCAGGTTCCGCTGTTCGCCCTCGCGATCGTCGCCGTCGTGTTCCTGCGCAAGCGCGAAGCCGCGCTCACCCGCGTGCGTCTCGACGAGTACGCATCGGCGGGGTGGTTCACACCCGAAGAGGTCTCGATGCTTTCGACCAGCGCAGGGCGACGGCAGGCGCGAGCCTGGGCCGCGGCCCAGGGAGGCGACAAGGGTCGCGTGATGCGACGTTTCACCCAGGATGCGACGCGGCTGGCATTCGCGCGACAGCGCGTCGTCACGGGGCGCGACAGCATCGGCGGCCGCCGAGACGAGGCCGATCTGTTGCAGGCTGTCGCAGCAGATAGGGCGTTGCTGCTCGCGTCGGGCCCGCAGGCTCCCGCTTCCACGGCGCCCCAGCGCTATCCGCAGCCCTCCGACCCGACGCAGCCTTTCGACCAGTACGGCGCTCCTCAGCAGTCGCCACAGGGGCCGCCCGTCATCTGAGTGCAGGGGCGGAGGCCCGAGACGCGAGTAAACTAGATGGCCGCTGTCAAGGAGTGTCTATTCGTGGTTTCAACCGAGCTCGCCCAGGAACGTCACTACGTCGAGGGGCTGTACGCCCGTCTCGACGCACTGAGATCGGAGGCTCGAGCAGCCCTCGAAAAGGTGCGGCGCGACGATGTCGGTGGCAATCACCAGAGCCGCTCAGAGCGGGATGCCTACGCCCGGCTTTACGAGGACCGCATCGCGCAGCTCGACGAGGTTGACGACCGGCTGGCCTTCGGCCGTCTTGAACTGAGCGATAGCGACGACTCCGACGGCGCATCGGCGTTTCGGTACATCGGACGCATCGGACTGCGTGACGACGAGTTGAAGCCCATCCTCCTCGACTGGAGGGTGCCGCAGGCCGCAGCCTTCTACCAGGCGACGGCGGCGACCCCACTCGGCGCCCGTGCCCGGCGTCATCTCATCACCGAGGGTCGTTCCGTCACTCGCATCGACGACGAGATCTTCGATGCAGATCTGCTCGTCGAGCAGGCCGACTCGCTTCAGGGCGAGGCCGCCCTACTCGCGGCGCTCACCAGTCAGCGAACCGGCCGGATGAGCGACATCGTGGCCACGATCCAGGCCGAGCAAGACCGCATCATCAGGTCGGAACTCGGAGGGGTGCTCGTCGTTCAGGGTGGACCGGGCACCGGCAAGACTGCTGTGGCGCTTCACCGTGCCGCATACCTGCTCTACTCCCACCGCGAGAGACTCGCGTCATCCGGTGTTCTCGTCGTCGGGCCGTCTCGGGCCTTCCTGCAATACATCGAGGCCGTTCTGCCGAGCCTCGGCGAAACAGGAGTGGTCGTCTCGAGCGTCGGCGGCCTGTATCCGGGGCTCGAGGCTGTGCACGACGATGCGCCTGAGACCGCTCGGGTGAAAGGCGGCTCCGACATGGCGGGGCTGATCAAACGCGCGGTCCGTTCCCGACAGCGAATACCTCTCGAGGCCGTCGACCTCGACATCAACGGTGAGCGGCTCACGCTCGAGCCGGGACTCATCGCGTCGGCCATGAATCGGGCGTGGGAGACACGTAAGCCGCACAACGAGGCGCGCGTCGTGTTCGTCAAGAGTGCTCTGAATCAGCTGAGCCGACTTCTGGCCGAGCAGTTGCGTTCGCATGGCAACACTGTCGACGACGCCGATCAGGCGGTGCTGCGCGAGGACCTCCGCACCTCACAGGATGTGGTGGTGGCGCTCAACACGGCTTGGCTGCCGCTCACGCCGGAGAAGCTGCTCCAAGATCTCTACGCCAGGCCGCAATGGCTCGCGTCGCTCACTCCGTCGTGGTCGGCCGAGAAGCGTGCGCAGCTGCGCCGCGATCGCGACGCGCCGTTCACCATCTCCGATGTGCCCCTTCTCGATGAAGCGGCCGAACTCCTCGGCGAGTACAACGCGCAGAATGCCGCTCTGAAGCGCGAAGAGAAGCTGCAGAAGAAGCGCGACATCGAGAACGCCGAGAACGCGATCCGCAATATGCAGGTCGAGGGTCTCGTGCACGCGGAGGATCTCGCCGCGGGCTTTGCGGAACGCAGCGTGCGGGGAACCACGGCCGAGCAGGCTGCGGCAGATCGAACGTGGACCTACGGCCACATCGTGGTCGACGAGGCACAGGAGCTGTCGCCGATGCAGTGGCGCGTTCTCGCGCGACGCTGCCCCTTGCGATCGTTCACCGTCGTCGGCGACATGGCCCAGGCCAGCGCGGCGGCCAGCGCGCGCAGTTGGCAGGACGCGGTGCATCCGCTGGTGGGGTCGTCGCCCCTCGGCGAGCGGTGGCGGCTCGAGGAACTCACGGTCAACTACCGCACGCCCGCACAGATCGCTGCAGAAGCCGAGGCGATGGCTGAGGAGAACGACCTTCCGATCACCCGCGCGACGGCGGTGAGAGAGAGCGAGTGGCCCGTGACCACCACGATCGTCGAGCTCCGACCGGAGGGCGGTCCCGTCGATCCCGATGCGCTCGGTGACGCGGTGATCACCGTGATCGAGGACGACCGCGACATCGATGACCGCGGCACGGTGGCGGTCATTGCGCCCGAGGCGACGGTGGATTCGCTGTACCCCGCGCTGTCGGAGTCGTTCGGGCGTGACATCGGGCTGGGCGCTCAGGGTCTGAACCGCGCGATCGCCGTACTGACGCCGCAGGACGCGAAGGGCCTGGAGTTCGACGCGGTCGTCGTCGTCGACCCCGACGGCATTCTCGCCGAGTCGAGCCGTGGGGCATCCGGGCTTTACGTGGCCATGACGCGGCCCACCCAGCGCCTGCATCTCGTGCGGCCGGTGTGACGCGCGCGATTACCCCGTGAGAGAACGCTTTTGACCGGTGCACCCCGGTCACGGTTGGATGGAGCCATGACCGAAAACATGAACACCAAGCCCGAGATCGATTTTCCTGAGGGTCCCGCTCCGACCGAGCTCGTCATCGAGGACATCGTCGTTGGAGACGGTGCAGAAGCGACGCCCGGTGCAACCGTCGAGGTGCACTACCTCGGTGTTGAGTACGAGACCGGCGAGGAATTCGACTCCTCGTGGGGTCGCGGCGAGACGATCAGCTTTCCACTGAACGGCCTCATCGCGGGCTGGCAGGAAGGCATTCCGGGCATGAAGGCTGGCGGCCGACGCAAGCTGACCATTCCGCCTCACCTGGCCTACGGCCCCGCCGGCGGACACTTCCTCGGCGGAAAGACGCTCGTCTTCGTCATCGACCTGGTCAACGTTCCGTAACGCTCACCTCTTTCGACCGCCGCGGCGGGGCGTGGAGCTTTCAGCTTCGCACCCCGCCGTTGTTGTACGCGGCACGCCGAGTCAGGGCATGGGAGCGAGCGAGTCGTACTCCCTCAGCGAGCGATGTAGGCGCACGGCGGCGAGCGAGAAGAGCACCACGATGGCTCCACCGAGCAGCGGAGGCAACCAGAGAAGCGTGGTGGCTGCCGCCAGGCCGACGTAGGCGTCTCCGAGCCGCGGCCCACCCGTCACGACCACGGTGAACACACCCTGGATGCGCCCGCGCATGATGTCGGGAACGGCGGACTGCATCATGGTCTGCCGGAAGATCGAGCTGACGTTGTCGGCGGCGCCCGCGCCCGCCAGGGCGAGACTCGCCAAGGCCAGTGCCGGCAGGTTCGCGTCTTCGAACGCCGAGGTGATGCCCTCGATCGGTCTGTGATTCATCACGAGCAGCACGACGCCGAACGCGGCGATGAAGGCCCCGTAGACGGCGACGGCACGGCCGATGGCGCGACCCTGCAGGCGCACGTGACCCAGCCTTCCTGAGAACACCGACGACAGCAGCGCTCCGACGGCGAACGCCGCCGAGAGGATGCCCACGGTGATCGCGCCGCCGCCGATCAGCAGGGCGCCGACGGCCGGGAACACGACCCGGGGCATCCCGAACGTCATCGCCACGATGTCGATGAGGAACGACATGCGGATGTTCGGGGCCCGCTTCAGAAAGGCGAGGCCCTCCCAGACGGCCGCGAAACCGGCCCGCCGACTTCCACCCTCCGGAACGATGCGGGGCAGGGTGATCACGCCCGTGAATGCCGCGATGAAGAGCACGACGTCGACCGTGTAGGTCCACTGGAAACCGACGGTGGCAACGAGCACGCCCGCGAGGGCCGGCCCGAGGGTGACCTGCACACCGAAGCTGATGCCTCCGAGCGCCGACGCCGCCGGAAGGAGATCGGGGGTGAGTAGCCGCGGAACGATGGCCGCGCGGGTGGCGCCGATGACCGTGGTGGCGACGGCCGTCACCGTGGTGAGCGCGTAGAACATCCACAACTCGTCGATGTGGTTCCAGGCGAGCAAGGCGAGCCCCACCGTGGATCCCCAGGCCAGGAACTCGGCGACGAGCGCCACTGTTCGCCGGTCGAAGCTGTCGGCGAGCACTCCGCCGTACACCCCGGCGAAAATCATGGGAACGAGCGCGAACACGCCCACGAGCGAGACCGCTGTTGTCGAGCCGGTGAGGTCGTAGATGTGAAGGCCGACTGCGACGATGGTCATCTGGCCGCCGATCCCCGCGATCAGGCCTCCGAGCCACAGCCGGAAGAATGCCGGGCTGCGGCGGAACGGGCTGAGATCGACGAAGTGGGTTCGGCGCGTGCGTGCTGGCGCCGGGGAAGTGCTCACCTGTTCAGCGTACGGCCCATGATGGCCGAGATGAGGGCGTCGACCGGCTCGGCCGGGGCTCCGGGGTTGCGCAGCAGGGTGAGGTCGACCTCACCGAGCACGGGCAGCGCGAAGCGCGTGCCGACCACGACCAGGTCGTCGGGAATCAGTGAGCGGGGGAACACGGCCACGCCGAGGCCGGCTCGCACTGCGGCGAGCAGGCCGTTCACCTCACGCGTGTTGCAGGTGATGCGCCAGCGCCGTCCGGCCTGCTCGAGTGCTTCGATCGCGCTCGTGCGGCTGACGGTCGTCCCCTGGTAGGTGATCAGCGGAACCGGCGCGCCGAGTTCGACGATGGTCTTCTCCTGGCCGACCCAGACCAGTTGATCCCTTCGCACGACGGTTCCATCAGTTGTCTCGGGTTTCTGTTTGATGAAGATGAGATCGAGCGAGCCCGCGTGCAGTTTGCGAAAGAGCGGCCCCGACTGGTCGACGGTGAGTTCGAGGTTGATCTGCGGATACAGCTGCCGGAAGTGCCTGAGAATGCGGGGGAGCTGTGTGATCGCCAGGTCGTCCGCAGCTCCGAAACGGAGCTTGCCCTTCATCGCCGAGCCGCTGAAGTAGTCGTCGGCCGCACTGTGCGCCGCCAGGATCGTGCGCGCGAACCCGGCCATCGCATCCCCGTTGTCGGTCAGCGATACGTCGCGCGTGTCGCGGGCGACGAGAAGTCGACCGGACGCGCGTTCGAGCCGCCTGACGTGCTGGCTGACCGTGGGCTGGCTGATGCCCAGGCGCTGGGCGGCCAGAGTGAAGCTCGAGGTCTCAGCGAGCGCGAGGAAGGTGCGGAGAAGGGTGGGGTCGAACACAGGTCTCATTCGAAAAGGTAATGGGAGTTATAGGGTCAATTTACTCGGGGAATGAGTGGGTGGGGCAATAGCGTTGAAGAATCGGATGCCCGGCATCCGCACTCATACGCAACCGCCTTCGTTATCTCGCACTTGGATTATTCGTGACACCCCCTCCCTCCGACCCATTTCCCGTAACCGCCCCCATGCCCGTGCTGACGTCGGCACCCCCGTGGAAAGACACTTTCTCCTCTCTGAGAGTCCCCAACTTCCGGCTCTTCACCTCGGCCAACATCGTCGCCATGACGGCCCTCTGGATCCAGAGGATCGCCCAGGACTGGCTCGTGCTCGAGCTCTCCGGAAGCGTCGCCGCTGTCGGACTGACTGTCGCGCTGCAGTTCGCACCGATGCTGTTCCTGGGGCTGTACGGCGGGGTTCTCGTCGACCGCTACTCGAAGCGGATGCTGCTGGCGATCACGCAGAGCGTCTCGCTTCTCGCCAGTGTCGCCCTGGCCGTGCTGGCGCTGACCGGAGTCGTGGAGGTGTGGCACATCATGCTCGTCGCCCTCATCGTGGGCCTCGCGACCGTGATCGACAACCCCACCCGCCAGGTATTCGTCAACGAACTCGTCGGGCCGAAGTACCTGCGCAATGCCATCAGCCTCAACTCGTCGGTGTTCCAGCTCGGCGCGCTGATCGGCCCGGCGATCGGTGGCGTACTGCTCGTGTCGGTCGGGGCGGGATGGTCGTTCGCGATCAACGCTGTGGCGTGCCTCGGCGTGGTGATCACGGTCTTGATGCTCAACCCCGCGACCCTCTACCCGGCTCCTGTCGCGCCTCGGGCGAAGGGGCAGTTACGTGAGGGACTCGCGTACGTGCTCGCCAAGCCGACCATTCTCTGGACGGTCGTGATGGTGGCGTTCGTCGCCGTGTTCGCGCTCAATATGCCCGTGCTGCTCGCGGCCTACGCATCAGAGGTGTTCGACAGCGGACCGGGAGGATACGGCTTGTTCAATTCCCTCGTAGCGGTGGGAGCGCTCGCCGGGGCCGTGCTCTCGACGCGGCGCACGAGCATCCGGTTGCGCGCCGTCGTGATTACAGGCCTCGCCTGGGGAACGGTTCAGGCGATCGTCTCGAGTGCGCCCACCGAGCCTGTCGTCTGCGTGCTGCTCGTGCTCGTCGGGTTCTGCACCCTCCAGTTCCTGACGGGCGCCAATCAGCTGATCCAACTCTCGAGCAACGTATCGATTCGCGGGCGCGTCATGTCGGTGTATGTGCTTGTTCTGCTCGGCGGTCAGGCTCTCGGTGGGCCGCTCATGGGCTGGATAGTCGAAAGCTATGGTCCCCAGTTCGGCATGCTCGTGTCTGGGGTGGTGCCCGCTATGGCCGCGGTGGTCGTCGGCGTGATCCTCGCTCGGAGTGGCCGATTCACCCTTCGACTGCGTCGTCGCCTGCCGCTTGTCGCCATCGTGCAGCACTAGCCGACCGGGAAGCCCGAAATCTGCTAGAATCTCAAGGTTGCCGTCTAACGGCCGCGGATAAAGAGAGCCCGCACATACTGTGCCGGGCACCGCGCAATGAGGAGAAAGGGGATCACCAACTATGGCTCTTGAAGCTGATGTCAAGAAGGCGATCATCGAAGAATACGCAACTCACCCCGGTGACACCGGATCCCCCGAGGTCCAGGTCGCGATGCTCACGCGTCGCATCAAGGACCTCACGGAGCACCTCAAGGAGCACAAGCACGACCACCACTCGCGTCGTGGCCTCCTGCTTCTGGTCGGACAGCGTCGCCGTCTGCTGGGTTACCTGGCCGATGTCGAGATCGAGCGCTACCGTGCGCTGATCGAGCGTCTCGGTCTGCGTCGATAGTTCGCCGCATTTCTTGACGATGGGCCGTTCTCCCCTAGGGGAGAACGGCCCATTCGCATTCTTCGGCCGGGCTGAGGATCAGATGCGGTCGTCGTCGCCGAGTTCGGCAGCGCTCTCGGCTTCGTAGTCATCGTCGTCGAGATCGTCGTTCGTCTCGTTGGGATCGTCGATCTGCAGGGTGTCGATGTCGTTCTCGACTCCGAACTCGGTGTCGGCACCGTCGAGCAGTCCCTCGTCGAGACTCTCCTCGTCATCGACGGACGGGTCGCCCGGATTCGTGAACTCTGCGTCGCCCCGGCTATCGAGTTCGCTCGAGACCTCGAGCAGATCTTCCTTGTTGTATTCGTCGCGTTCTCTGTCAGTCATATCTCGACTCTAGAACAGTGAATGCACACTTCCCACAAAGACTTGTAAGGCAGGATCGACCCATGTTCCGACGCCACCCCGTGCTCTCTGTTCTCACGGTGCTCTATCTCGGCGGGGTCGCGTGGGTCACGCTCGGACCGGAGCCCTACGACGCGGACACGAGCAGTGTCCTCTGGCGTTTCCTCGACTTTTTCGGGCGCTACGAGGCAACCGACTGGATCACTTTCGACAGGGTCGAGTTCATTGCGAACATAGCGATGTTCGTTCCCCTGGGCATCTTCTTCGTGCTGCTTCTCGGCCGTCGACGCTGGTGGCTCGCGATCCTGCTCTGCGGTGCGATCTCCTGTGCCATCGAGATCTGGCAGGGTGCCCTTCTTCCGACGCGCGTCGCGGATATCGCCGACGTGGTGGCGAACACGTCGGGCGGCACGGTGGGTGTGCTTCTCGGTGTTGTGCTGATGTCGATCTCGCTGGCGCGGCGGGGTCGTCGGCGACGTGTTCGCGCTCGGGCCGCGCAGGCGCTTGGATAGACGCATGAGATTCTTTTCGTTCGGCCGCGTAAACAACCCAGAACTCGCGAAGACCGACCAGGGTTCGGGATCGCTGGATGACTATCTCTACGACCTCATGCCGCGCAACCAGAGAGTGCGCATCCAGCTCGCCGATAGCGACCCCTGCCAAGACGCTCTGCGCACCGTGATCGAGCAGGGTGTGACAGAGACCGAGGCTTTCATCACGCGCCGGAGCGCGGCCGACGAACGAACGGATGCGCCGACACCGGTGCGCCTGTTCGTGAACCAGCGACCCACCCCCGTCGTCGGCTTCGTTCCTCGGGGCCTCGAGGCCCCCGTCGAAGCGGCCCTCGGGCGGCTGGTCGACTCAGGCAAGTCCACCCGTATCCAGGCGACGGTCCGCGAGACGAAGAATGGCCTCCGGGTCGAACTGGCCATCGGTCTGACTCGCTGATTCCGATCGAGGATCTCGATCTTCCCTCTCGAACGGGAGGAGAGTTGAATGGCGCTATGGTCATCGGCGATCGCAGAGGCTCGGACGTTCCTGACAGGCACGATGCCGGCTCGGGATCCCTTGCCGACTACACCTATGGATTGTTCCCGCGTTTCACCAACGTCGTCGTGAGGGTCGCGGGCAGTATGCCCTTCCAGAGCGAACTCGTCGAGCTGCGCTCGTCGCCGATACCGCCGACGGAGGCATTCGTCGAACGGCGACCTCCGGCGGAGGATCGAGTCGATGCGCCTATGCCGGTTCGTCTCTGGGCGGGTTCGGAGCTGAGTGGCGTCGTGGGTTTTGTTCCCCGTGGTCTCGAAGCGCCGCTTGATGCCTGTCTTGGACGACTGTCAGACAGGGGCAAAGGTCCTCGAATACCGTGCTCGATCGCTTCCACCCGACATGGTCTCCGCATCGACCTCCACATGGGCCGTGCATACTGACCGGTCGGCTCGGTGCTGCGGACATGCTTGGATTGAACAATGCCTGCATCTCGCCGAAAGCTCTCCGTCTTCGCGTGGGAGCCGTTCCTCCTCGGCATCGTGCTTCTCGCGGCGTTGGCCGCTTCGATGACGGTGCGGCTTCCGGTGGCGGGCACGATTGTGGGAGTCGTCGCCGTCATCGTGGCCCTGCCGGCCATCGTTCAGCTCGTGCGCCTCGGGATCAGCCGCGGGGGAGACCGCAACACGCCGTCCGGGCTCGCGAGGCTCGACGGCTTCGCGCTGCACGACGTGCCCGTCGAAGGGGTGGTTACGCTCGACGAAACCAATCGGCGCCAGGATTCCATCGACCTCGCCCTCGGTTGGACCGACCCCGCACTCGTGGTCGTGCTGTGGCCTGGCGCAACTCGCTGGCTTGGTCGCGAGCTCCGTGTAGAGGCGTACTTCGTCGGGGGGCCGAAGCCGGCCCGCGCAGGATTCCTGCCTCGCGGCACCGGCGCATCCATCGGTGAGGCCCTTGAGGCGCTGCGCGACGAGGGTGTGCTCGTCACCGTGTCGGCGCGAGTTTTCGGTGCCGGCAAGCTGCCCGATCCGTCGAGGCCGTTCACGCGTCTGGCCCGTCCCCTCACGGTGGAGGTCGGACGACCCGCCGACGGCGCAATCGGTGCTATCCGGCCGTAAAGAGTGCGCGCCTGCTAAGATCGGCCTGTTGCCCCTCGTGGGCAACGAGAACAAATAAATACACGAGCATCAAATGCGGAGCAGGCCGGCAGGACGCTGGTCACCGGTGGTGGGTTTCGGAACGTGCGAGAAGCGGTCCGAGGTTTTCTACTGTTGGCCAGACATGCGCCCCATGCTCTGATGGTTCTGACGAATCCCTTGGATTCGACAAGGCGCGTACGTGCACGGGTCTCGCAATCGGCGAGCACCCGCATGTCGCTCTGTCACCCCACTCCGCTGTACGCATCGCGAGAGCCCACACGGGGCCGCGAATTCTCCTCGCCTGCATGGCGGGAGACAACACATAAGGAGAAAACCCCCATATGGAGGGTCCAGAAATCAAATTCGCCGAAGCCGTTCTCGACAACGGCAAGTTCGGCACCCGCACGGTCCGCTTCGAAGCGGGACGTCTGGCTCAGCAGGCACAGGGCGCGGTCGCGGCCTACCTCGACGAGGAAACCATGCTGCTGAGTGCCACCAGCATCGGAAAGCACCCGAAGGACAACTTCGACTTCTTCCCGCTCACCATCGATGTCGAAGAGCGCAGCTACGCCGCCGGAAAGATCCCCGGATCGTTCTTCCGCCGCGAGGGACGCCCCTCGACCGAGGCCATCCTGGTCTGCCGCCTGATCGACCGCCCTCTGCGTCCGTCGTTCGTGAACGGCCTCCGCAACGAGGTCCAGGTCGTCATCACGGTGCTCAGCATCGCGCCCGACGAGTTCTACGACACCCTGGCGATCAACGCGGCCTCCGCGTCGAGCCAGATCTCGGGCATCCCGTTCTCGGGTCCCATCGCCGGTGTGCGCCTCGCGCTGATCGGTGACCAGTGGGTCGTCTTCCCCAAGTACTCCCAGCTCGAAGAGGCCGTCTTCGACCTCACCGTCGCCGGCCGCGTCGTCACCGATGCCCAGGGCAACGAAGACGTCGCGATCATGATGGTCGAGGCCGAGGCCACCGAGAACAGCTGGAACCTGATTCAGGCCGGCGCCACGAAGCCGAATGAGGAGATCGTCGCTCAGGGCCTCGAGGCCGCCAAGCCGTTCCTCAAGCAGCTCGTCGAGGCTCAGGCTTCGCTCGCCTCGCAGGTGAACAAGGCAGTCCGTGAATACCCCGTCTTCCCCGCCTACAGCCAGGCCGGATACGACGCCGTCGCAGAACTCGCGTACGACGAGCTCGTCTCGATCTACCAGATCGCAGACAAGACCGAGCGTCAAGATGCAGACGACGCGCTGAAAGAGCGCGTCAAGCTGGCCATCAACGAGAAGGTGACCGCGGGCGAGCTGTCCGGCGACATCCCGCCGATGGTCTCGGCAGCCTACAAGTCGGTCACGAAGACGGTCGTCCGCGGCCGCATCCTCACCGAGGGCATCCGCATCGACGGTCGCGGCCTCGCCGACATCCGTCCGCTCGACGCCGAGGTGCAGGTCATCCCGCGCGTGCACGGCTCCGCCATCTTCCAGCGCGGCGAGACCCAGATCTTGGGTGTCACCACGCTGAACATGCTCAAGATGGAGCAGCAGATCGACTCGCTGAGCCCGATCAAGAAGAAGCGCTATCTGCACCACTACAACTTCCCGCCCTACTCCACCGGAGAGACGGGTCGTGTCGGTTCGCCGAAGCGTCGCGAGATCGGCCACGGCTTCCTCGCCGAGCGCGCCATCGCGCCGGTGCTGCCGAGCCGCGACGAGTTCCCCTACGCAATCCGCCAGGTGTCCGAGGCTCTCGGCTCCAACGGATCCACGTCGATGGGTTCCGTCTGCGCCTCCACCCTGTCGCTGCTGAACGCCGGTGTGCCGCTGCGCGCACCCGTTGCCGGCATCGCCATGGGTCTCGTCTCCGACACCATCGACGGTGAGACCCGCTACGCGGCGCTCACCGACATCCTCGGTGCAGAAGACGCTCTCGGCGACATGGACTTCAAGGTTGCTGGAACGAGCGATTTCATCACCGCGATCCAGCTCGACACGAAGCTCGACGGACTGCCCACGAGCGTGCTCGACGGCGCCCTGAAGCAGGCCAAGGCCGCGCGTACCGCGATCCTGAACGTCATCAACTCCGCGATCGACGCTCCCGACGAGATGGCACCGACCGCGCCCCGCGTGATCAGCGTGCAGATCCCCGTCGACAAGATCGGTGAGCTGATCGGCCCGAAGGGCAAGACGATCAACGCCATTCAAGACGAGACCGGCGCCGACATCTCGATCGAGGAAGACGGCACCGTGTACATCGGCGCTGTCGACGGTCCGTCTGCCGAAGCCGCTCGCGCTCAGGTCAACGCGATCGCCAACCCGACCAACCCCGAGGTCGGCGAGCAGTTCCTCGGAACCGTCGTGAAGATCGCGACGTTCGGCGCGTTCGTGTCGCTGCTCCCCGGCAAGGACGGCCTGCTGCACATCTCTGAGGTGCGCAAGCTCGCCGGTGGCAAGCGCGTCGAGAACGTCGAAGACGTGCTCGGCGTCGGCCAGAAGATCCTGGTCGAGATCACCAAGATCGACGACCGTGGAAAGCTGTCGCTCGCCCCGGTCGTGGCCGACGACGCCGACACCGAGGGCTCCGCTGCCGCCAGCGAAGGCCCCGAGGCTCCGGCCGAAGGCTAGTCGCCCTTAATGAAGGCCCGTCCCACTGAAGGTGGGGCGGGCCTTCGTCATTTCTTCCCTCTCGCAACTACACTGCCCTCATGACGCCGAACGACGACGCCAGCAGCAGCGCGGGCTTTCCGCCCGCCCGATTCCGCCTCGCGATCGACGGAAACGTCTTCGGATGGGCCTCTGGCGTCTCTGCCACGGCTGAGGCCCTCGACGCGTTTTATGCCGCAGGGGGCCGGCTCATCTCCACCGCCGATCATTACGCGGGCGGTCGCAGCGAGGTCATGATCGGCAATTGGGTACACAGCAGAAAAGCGCGCTCTCGAGTCATCCTCGCGACGAAGATCGGTCGGCATCCGGATGCGCCCGGCCTGTCCGCGCGGGGCATCATCTCAGCGACTGAGGCATGCCTCGATCGTCTTCAGACCGACCATCTCGATCTGCTCTCGTTCGATGGTGACCATCCCCAAACTCCACTAGAGGAGAGCCTGGAAGCCGCGGGCACCCTGATCGAGAGCGGCAAGATCCGTGCGCTGGCCGCGTCGTCGTATTCAGGAGCCCGCCTCATGCAGGCTCGTCAGATCGCCGATGAGAAAGCTCTGCCTCGCTTCAGGGCAGTCTTCAGTCCATACAGCCTCATGGCACGGCGGCCCGTTGAGAACGACCTCCTGCCCGCCATCAGAGCGCTCAAAATCGGGATCTTCGCCCGGCTGCCGCTGGCAAACGGCTTTCTGACCGGCGAGTACCGCGTGCGAGCAGATGCGCCCGAGTCGATCATGTTCACCGACGCGAGCAAGCACGTCGGTCGTGATGGATTCCGGGTGCTGAAAGCACTGGAGCTGGTGGCGGCCGAGCAGAACGCATCACTCGGCGCGTGTGCTCTCGCGTGGGTGCGTTCGAAACCGAGCGTCATCGCTCCCGTGGTGCGCGCGGCGTCGGCCGAACAGGTCGCCGAGCTCGTCGCATCCGCCGATCTGGTTCTCGAGCCTCACCAGCTCGCGGCCCTCGATCGCGCGTCGGAGTGACATAGGCTGGGGCGCGATGAACAATGCCGTGCCCCTACCCCTGAATCTGTCCGAACTCCACGTCGAAGCCTCCGGCGGATCTCTGGTCCGCCGCACGATCCTTCCGTCGGGGGTGCGCATCCTCACTGAGAAGATGCCCGGGGCGCAGAGCGCCACGGTTGGCTATTGGGTCGCAGTCGGCTCTCGAGACGAGCTCGGCACTGTGCTGGCTACGCCGGCGGCCCCCGCTCTTCCTTCGCGCTACGGCTCGACGCACTTTCTGGAACACCTTCTCTTCAAGGGAACGCCGACGAGGTCGGCCCTCGATATCGCGGTGGCCTTCGATGCTGTCGGCGGCGAACACAACGCAGCGACGAGCAAGGAATACACCTGCTACTACGCCAAGGTCCGAGACAAAGACCTGCCCATGGCGGTCGATGTCATCGCCGACATGTTGACATCGTCGTTGATCGAGCGAGGCGAGTTCGAGACCGAGCGCGGTGTCATTCTCGAAGAACTGGCCGAGGCATCGGACGATCCGTCCGATGTCGCGGGCGAGCGGTTCTTTGAAGCGGTTCTCGGTGACCATCCCCTCGGACGTCCTGTGGGTGGCAGCGCTGAGACGATCCGTGAGGTCACCCGCGATGCCGTCTGGCAGCACTACCTCGAGAACTATCGCCCGCAAGATCTGGTGATCACCGCGGCGGGCGCAGTCGACCACGACGAGCTCGTCGCGCGGGTCACGGCTGCACTGGCAGCTGCGGGTTGGAACCTGGAGCGCGCGGCTGACCCTGTTGCGCGACGAGAATCCGCCGGCGTCGAGATCCACAGGGGAGCGCCCCTGGTCGTGGTGCAGCGTCCCAATGAGCAGGCGAGCCTGATCGTGGGAACCGCCGGATTCACGGCCAACGACGAACGCCGCTCGGCACTCAGCGTGCTCGGATCGGTCTTCGGTGGAGGCATGTCTTCGAGACTCTTTCAAGAGATCCGTGAGAAGCGGGGCCTCGCCTACTCTGTCTACTCGTTCGCTCCTTCGTACTCCGACGCCGGGCTCTTCGGCATGAACGCCGGATGCACGCCGGCGCGGGTGGGCGATGTCGCCGAGTTGATGATCGAACAGCTTCATCTGCTCGCAGACGACGGCATCACCGACGACGAGCTGCGCCGGGCGCACGGCCAGTTGTCGGGCTCGGCCGCCCTGGCCCTCGAAGACTCCGACACCCGGATGTCGCGGCTCGGGCGCGCGGAGATCACGCAGGGCGAGTTCGTCGATCTCGACGAGGCTCTGCGTCGTCTCGACCGCGTTACGCCTCACGATGTGCAGGAGCTCGCCCGTGAGCTCGCCGCCCGCCCGATCTCGATCTCGGCCGTCGGCGCCATCTCGGAGAACGCGTTCGACAGGCTCGGCGTGACTCTGGCGGGGGCTACATCGTGACCCGCACGCTGTATCTGGTTCGACATGGCGAGCAGCAGGATGCCGAATACGGAATGGACGACGGACCGCTGTCGCCGCGCGGTCAGCGCCAGGCGCGACTCGTTGCGGAGCGCCTCGGTGGCGTGCCGTTCACGAACGTCTGGCACTCGCCCCTGCAACGCGCCGAGGACACGGCCACCATCATGGCCGCCCATCTGCCGGCTTTGCAGCCGGAGCCCACCGCGCTACTTTTCGACTGCGTTCCCACGGGCTACTCACCTCAGATGCCGCATTCGTTCCAGCCGTTCTTCAACTCGGTGACGATCGAGCAGGTCGACGCGGGCAGGGCTCAGATGGCCGATGCCGTGGCGGAGTTCCTGTCACCGACGCGCGAGACGACGAACGACCTCCTGATCACGCATAACTTCGTCATCGGATGGCTCGTGAGAGAAGCGATGGGTGCGCCGGATTGGCGCTGGGTGGGTGTGAACCAGGCCAACTGCGGACTCACCATCATCAACGTCAAGGCGGGAAGACTCCCGGAACTCGTCTCGCACAACGACCTGGGTCATCTGCCGGTCGAGCTGCGCACCGGCCTGCCAGAAGCCCAGCCGTACTGATCCAGCGTTCGCATTCCTAGACCGGAACGCTCAGATCCTTCGCGTACCAGACCGTTGCATTCGGATTCTGGTTGTACGCATCCACGGGCAGATACCCGCGCTTGGCATACAGGCGCGCCGCGCCCGTGAGCGTGTGGTGGGTGTCGAGCACCATCACATCTGCTCCGAACTGTCGCGCCCGCGACTCGAGTTCGTCCATCATCGCCGCAGCAAGGCCCCGGCCACGGCTCCTCGGGGCCAACCACAGATGCTTGACCTCGAATCGCCCGCGCCCCGCCTCATCGGGGGTGATTCGTCGAATGCCGCCGCATCCGACGGGCTCGTCGTCGACTGCGACAAGAAACGAGCCATCCGGCGTGACGAAAGCGCTCGGGTCGGGGTACGTGATCGTGTACGCCCCCTGCGCTGGAGGGAATTCGCCGGCCCGCCACGTGAAGTAGTCGGTCAGCAGTCTGTGAGCGTCGGGCGAATCCGTGCGAGCCTCGCGGATATCCATGGGTCAAGGGTAAGCGAGGAGATCGGCCTTGGTAGATTGGTGCCATGACTACGAAGGTCGCCGTCGTCGGCGCGTCCGGCCGCATGGGGCAGCTCTTCTCGCGAATCGTCGAAGAGACGGAGGGCTTCGAGCTCTTCGCACAGATCGGGTCGTCAGGAGACCTGTCCGCGATGATCGGGGCCGACCTCACGGTCGACGTCACGATCCCTGCGGTGTCGCATTCCATCGTGGACTTTGCGCTGTCGAATGACATTCCCGTGCTCGTCGGAACGTCCGGGTGGTCGGCCGATCGCATCAGGGTTCTGGAGCGTCGCCTGGTCGACAGTCCCGAACTCGGCGCGGTGATCATTCCGAACTTCTCTGTCGGTTCAGTGCTCGCGAGCTCGTTCGCGGCGATGGCGGCGCGGTTCTATGACTCGATAGAGATCGTCGAGGCGCACCATGCCACCAAGATCGACTCCCCATCGGGAACATCCGTCAGAACAGCGGAACTCATCGCTGCGTCGCGCGGAGCACTCGGACCGGTTTCGGCTCCCCATACCGATCAGCGAGCCAGAGGGCAGCAGGCGGCGAGCGTTCCCATCCACAGTTTGCGCCTGCAGGGCGTCGTCGCCAAGCAGGACGTGATTCTCGGCGGAGTCGGTGAGGTGCTCACCATCAGCCACGACACTCTGGCGCCCAGCGCATACGAGGCGGGCATCGCGATCGCCCTGCGGGCCGCAACGCAGGCAAGGGGCGTCATCGTCGGACTCGACAAGCTCATCGACCTCAACGCGGGCTCGGGCGAGCGATGAGCCGCCCCGACCGCCTCAGCGCGCGAGTGACGCAGTGAAAGGCCGCATCGCTGCATGGTCGATGGCCGTGCTCCTGGCGCTCTACCTGATTCTCGTCGTCGATCGATCCGTGCGTCTTGTAGCAACGGGGGAGCCGATCGCCATCGGACTGGGAGTCGCACTCGTCGTTCTGCCGCTGATCGCCGCCTGGGCGCTGATGCGAGAGCTGCTCTTCGGCATCCGCACCGAACGTCTGGTCAAACACCTCGAGGCGGAGCATGCTCTTCCCGAAGACGACCTTCCCAAGAGGCCCAGCGGTCGGCCCGACAGGGCGTCGGCCGATGCCGAGTTCGATCAATATCGGGCCGACGTCGATGCCGCTCCCGAAAGTTGGCGCGCCTGGTTCAGACTCGGCCTCGCTTACGACGCCAGCGGCGATCGTCGCCGTGCGCGCGCAGCGCTGCGCCGTGCGATCGCCCTGAACAGGCAGACCGCTTAGCGGCTGTCAGCGAGCCGCGCTGTGAGGCGCAGACAGGGCAGCGCTGAGAGCGTCATCGACGTTCTCGTCGCGGAACGCGAAACCGTCGGCGACAAGCAGCTGCGACGACACATTCTGGTCTGACAGCAGCAGCTCCTTGCCGGCGTCGGCCAGAGCCGCCTTGATAGCCCAGCTCGGAGCAGGCAGCCAGAACGGTCTGTTGAGTGAGCGGGCGAGAGTCTCGGAGAGTTCTGTCGCCGTCACCGGACGAGGGGCGGCGAGATTCACGGGCCCTGTCAGCGACGAGCGGAGTGCAAGGTGAGCGATCGCGGCCGCCTCGTCGTGGAGGCTGATCCACGGCCAGATCTGCGTGCCGGAGCCGAGTGGGCCGGCCACTCCCAGGCGAGCCAGAATCTCCAGCGGCTTCAGCGCTCCGCCATTGCCGAGAACAAGGCCTGTTCTGGCCATCACCACGCGTGTGGTCGGCGAAGCCTTGGCGGCCGCGCGTTCCCATGCCTCCACGACCTTGGGGAGAAAGCCATCGCCCTGAGCTGACGTTTCGGTCAGTATCTCGCCCGGTCGATCTCCGTAGAATCCCACGGCCGAGCCGTTCACCAGTGTGTGAGGTGGAGAGGACGACTTGGCGATGGCCGCCGTGATGGTGCTTGTCGCCTGGACTCGAGACGACAGGATCTGCTTCTTGTACGGCAGCGTCCACGGCAGGCGGGATATGGATGCCCCCGACAGGTTCACGATGACATCGGCAGCGTCGACCGTGGCGATGTTCAACCACGACACCTCTGGATCCCATTGGCGTTCTTTCGGGTGGTGCGTGGGACGACGAACGAGCCGGATCACGAGATGCCCGGCATCCTCGAGTTGCCGGGTCAGTTCGGTGCCGATCATGCCGGATGCGCCGGCGATGACGATGGTCTGCTGTTCAGGCATTCGGCCTCCCCTTTGTTCCAGCGTAACCGTCGTCGCTCCGATCGGACTCAGGTCAGGACGCGGCTTCTCACAAGGAGAAGATAGAGCTGGCAGCCGATGCAGAGGCCGAAGACCGAGTTGAGGAATGCCGCGACGAAGGCGAGCGCGGCACCGGTGACAAGCGCGAAGGGCACGCCCGCGAGCGCGAGAACGAGACCAAGGCCGGTGACAATCAGTCCGATGAGTTGTGCGAAGCGAGGTGGACGCGGGTCTTCGCGTTCCGCGGGCGGCGCGAGTCGTGGACGGATCACTCGACCGAAGAGCACGCCATAAGGATGTCGGGCTACGCCAGCGGCCGCGCCCCAGGAGAAGAGCACGACGATTCCGGTCAGCAGCAGGAACGCCGGTTGGGTGGCGCGCTCCCAGGGCTCGACGGGTGGCCGGGATGCCCCTGGCATGGCCAGGAGGATGACGAACAGAAGCAGCGTGGCCGTGATCGCCGCGCCGAAGCGCGGCCCACGCGGGTCGATTCCGTCTTTTGGCACCTGGGGTGACAGGGATTCATCGGCTGACTGCACGGTCATGGTTCTCCTTCTGGATGCGCTCGAGCAGGTCGACGAGTTCCGGTCGGCGGGGCGGCCCGCCGATGCGAGCGCGAACCCGTCCTTCTCCGTCGAGGACGAGGGTGGTCGGTGTCTGGAGCACGCGGTACTTGGTCGCCAGATCCGGCCGGTGGGTGAGGTCGATGTCGATGTGACGGATCGCCGAGTGGGGTTCGTCGTTCGCCAGGCCAGAGAGGAGGCGGCGGGTCGCCGGGCATTGCCCGCAGAACTCCGTGGAGAACTGAACCAGCGTCACGTCGGTTCCCAACAGGGCGGGCGATGCGGAATCCACCGTGAGGTCGCCCGCGGATACGCGGTGCACCGCACGGTCGGAGACCACCCGCCCCTGACGGCGTCGCCAGAGGAGGCCTCCGATCGACGTCACGAGAACCAGAGCTCCCACGGCCGCCCAGGTCCAGACAACATCCATATCGCGACGCTAGACGGCAGACGGTGCAAAGAACCCACTGTGACGCATCGTTACGTCGAGGAATCGGTGCTACCGTTGCAAGATGCTGTTCGGTCTGCTCCTTCTTAGCTGCCGCGACGAGTCCTAGTCTCAGGCCTTCCTCGTCGCGGAGTTCGCCATTGGCTGACCATCTGAAGAGCAGTAGAGGAACAAGACCGTGAAGAACAATCAAACAGCGTCGGCGATGCCGATCCACAAGTACCGCCCGTTCCACGAGCAGATCGCCGTCGATCTGCCCGATCGAACCTGGCCGTCGAAGCGCATCACCGAGGCACCGCGCTGGTGCGCAGTCGATCTGCGTGACGGCAATCAGGCGCTCATCGATCCGATGAGTCCCGAGCGCAAACGCGTGATGTTCGATCTCCTGGTGCGCATGGGCTACAAGGAGATCGAGGTCGGTTTTCCAAGCGCGAGCCAGACCGACTTCGATTTCGTACGCAGCCTGATCGACGAAGGCGCCATTCCCGACGATGTCACCATCCAGGTTCTGACTCAGGCGCGCGAGCACCTGATCGCCCGCACCTATGAGTCGATCGCCGGAGCCAAGCAGGCCATCGTGCATCTCTACAACTCCACGTCGATTCTGCAGCGCGACGTCGTCTTCCGCAGCGACAGGCAGGGCATCATCGACATCGCTCTGACCGGCGCGCGCCTGTGCCGTGAGTACGAGAAGACGATCCCCGAGACCGCCGTCTACTACGAGTACTCGCCCGAGAGCTTCACGGGCACCGAGCTCGAATTCGCGCTGGATGTCTGCAACCAGGTCATCGAGATCTTCGAGCCGACCCCAGACCGCAAGGTCATGATCAACCTGCCGGCGACCGTTGAGATGGCTACACCGAACGTCTACGCCGACTCGATCGAATGGATGAGCCGCCGCCTCGCCCACCGCGAGAACATCGTGCTGTCGCTGCACCCTCACAATGACCGCGGCACCGCCATCGCAGCCGCGGAGCTCGGCTACCTGGCCGGTGCTGACCGCATAGAAGGGTGCCTCTTCGGCAACGGGGAGCGCACAGGCAACGTCGATCTGGTCGCACTCGGCATCAACCTGTTCACGCAGGGCATCGATCCACAGATCGATTTCTCCGACCTCGATGAGATCCGCCGTACGGCCGAATACTGCAACCAGCTGAAGGTGCCCGAGCGCAGCCCGTGGGCCGGCGATCTGGTCTATACCGCGTTCAGCGGTTCACACCAGGATGCGATCAAGAAGGGCTTCGAGGCCATGGCGGTCGACGCGGCCGCGCAGGGCAAAAACGTCGACGAGCTGGTCTGGGCTGTTCCGTATCTGCCGGTCGACCCCAAAGACCTGGGGCGCAGCTACGAGGCGGTCATCCGCGTCAACTCCCAGTCGGGCAAGGGCGGCGTCGCCTACCTGCTGAAGAACGACCACGCTCTTGATCTGCCGCGCAAGCTGCAGATCGAGTTCTCTGGTGTGGTGCAGGCCAAGACGGATGCCGAGGGTGGCGAGGTCACGAGCGAGCAGATCTGGGACATATTCCAAGACGAGTACCTGCCCGCTCCCGCAGAACGGGCCGAGGCGAAGTGGGGCAGATTCGAGCTCGCTCGCACCCGTACGGCCAGCGATATGTCCGGCAGCGTCTCGCTGCAGGTCGAGCTGCGCATAGGCGAGGAGACTATCGATACAGAGGCCTCGGGCAACGGTCCGATTGCCGCGTTCCTCAACGTTCTGAGCGAACAGGGCGTGGAGGTCAAGCTCTACGACTACGTCGAACACGCTCTCAGTGCATCGGGCGATGCGCTGGCCGCCGCGTACGTCGAGCTGCAGGTGAACGGCACGAGGCTGTGGGGTGTGGGCATCGACGCAGACATCTCGACGGCGTCTCTGAAGGCCGTCGTCAGCGCCGTGAACCGCGCCATCCGGGTTTCGGACGCGGATCGCGAGCTCGCCGCGGTCTGATAGCGACCGGCGTCGATCGTCAGCGCTGCCCCGGCTTTGCCACACGGCGAAGCCGGGGCCAGCGTGGACGCAGGGCTGCACGCGAGATTCTCGGCATGCTCCGGATGGCGCGCTGCTCGGGGAGGCTCCAGCCGTAGCGCACGGCCAGCAGGCGCACCACCGTGGTGACGATGACGCAGATCACGGCGGCGACGGTGATATCCATGCCGCCGGCCCAGAACATAACGAGTACCGCTGAGCCTGCTCCGGCGGCCACCGCGTAGAGCGACCCCACGTGCATAAGCGCAATTGGCATCGCGAGCAGCACGTCTCGAACGACGGATCCGCCGACCGCAGAGACGACACCGACGAAGATCGAGGGGATCACGGGCAGGCCCAGTGATAGCGCCTTGGTCGTTCCGATGGCGCCGAAGAGGCCTATCGTCAGCGCATCGAGAATCGTGATCACCGTGTCGAGCCGCTCGAAGAGGCGCACAAGAAGCATGCCGAACAGCGCAGAGAGAACGGCGACGCTCAGGTACCAGTTCGTGTGCAGGGCGACGAGCGGAACCACGAGGAATATGTCGCGAAGGAGACCTCCTCCGAGACCCGTGGCGACGCCGATGATGGCGACTCCGAGCAGATCTAGTCGGCGATCGCGGAACTGCGAGGCGAACATGGCGCCCTGCAGACTGCCGATTCCCACAGCCAGCAGATCCGCCCAGAGGGGGATCGAGAAGGCCACGGCATCAGACACCTTCAAGGTGTACCACGACCGCGCGTGTGCCGGGCATTCACCAGACCGAGGGTCGATAATGGAACGTGCCTGTTTACCGTGACGACTGCGTTGTGCTGCGCACCCACAAGCTGGGTGAGGCCGACCGCATCGTCACCATGCTCACGCGTCAGCACGGCAAGGTCCGTGCGGTGGCTCGCGGGGTGCGTCGCACGGGGTCGAAGTTCGGCGCGCGACTCGAGCCCTTTATGGTCGCCGATGTTCAGTTCTACGAGGGCCGTTCGCTCGACACCGTCACGCAGGCCGAGACGATCTCCTCGTATGGGGCCGCCATCACCGCCGACTACGCGAGTTACACCGCGGCCAGTGCCATGGTCGAGACGGCAGACAAACTGAGCGAGGCCGAAGCAGGGCTCCCGCAGTACCTTCTGCTGGTCGGCGCTCTCCGCTCCCTGTCGCGAGGCGAGCACGGCGCGAGCCTCACCCTCGACTCCTATCTTTTGCGCGCCCTCTCGATGGCCGGATGGGCGCCGAGTTTTCACGATTGCGCCGTGACGGGCGAGCCCGGGCCGCATTCCGCCTTCGTCGTGCAACTCGGAGGAGTGGTCAGCGACTCGGTGGCCCCACCGGGCACGATCCGTCTCGACGAGCAGACGATCGGTCTCCTCAGCGCTCTGCTCACCGGAGACTGGGCGCGGGCCGACGCGGCCGATCAGGCATCCCGGTCGAAAGCGAGTGGTGTCGTGTCGGCTTATACGCAGTGGCACCTGGAGCGCGGATTGCGTTCCCTCGAGCACGTCGACCGCTCAGCCCAGAAACAGCGCCGGGAGGCCGTGTCGTGAGCAGATCCAGAGCATCGGACGTTCCAGAGTTCCGTCCCCTCGACTGGACAGGCGTCTACCCGCCCGACATCCCACGCGGTCAGGTTCCCAGCCATGTCGCGGTCGTGATGGACGGCAACGGGCGCTGGGCGAATTCCCGGGGGCTGACCCGGGTGGAGGGGCATCGCGCGGGCGAAGCGGCGCTGCTCGACGTGGTGGCCGGCGCCATCCAGATCGGTGTCAAGCACCTCAGCGTCTACGCCTTCTCGACCGAGAACTGGAAGCGCTCACCCGATGAGGTGCGCTTTCTTATGGGGTTCAATCGCGAGGTGCTGCATCGCCGCCGAGATCAGCTCAACGAGTGGGGTGTGCGCATCCGCTGGGCCGGACGCAAGCCGAGACTCTGGGCGAGCGTCATCAAGGATCTGCAGGTCGCCGAGCAGATGACCGCGACGAACAGCACCATGACGCTCAGCATGTGCGTGAACTACGGCGGTCGCAACGAGATCGTGGATGCGGTGACCGCCATCGCCGAAGACGTGCGAGCCGGCCGCCTGAAGCCCTCGGGAATCAGCGAGAAGACGATCCAGAAGCATCTCTACCTGCCAGACCTGCCCGATGTCGACCTCTTCGTACGCAGTTCGGGCGAGCAGCGCACCAGTAACTTTCAACTGTGGCAGTCGGCCTACGCCGAGATGGTCTTCCTCGACACCCTCTGGCCCGATTTCACACGTCTCGACCTCTGGCAAGCCATCGAGCACTACACGGGCCGCTCCCGTAGGTTCGGCGGCGCGATCGATGCACCCTCGGCGCCTGCCGTCTGAGTCGGGCGAGACCCGCTGAGTCGGGCGAAGCCCGCTAGCCTGACAGCATGTCGGATCTCACGCGCGTTGACTCTCACCCGGTGTCGCAACCCGAACCTCCCTTGGTGGTCATCGGTGAGATAGCGGTCACCAGCAGCTGGCTCGTGACACCCGCCGGCACGGTTCCTCTTGCCGGCACGGAGTTCTTCGTCACCGACTTCACCCGCGTGGAGCAGAAGACTCCGACGTGGGCCATCGTGCTCGCCATCGTGGGGTTCTTTTTCGTCTTCGTGCTCAGCCTGCTCTTTCTGCTTGCGCGCGAATCCCGGTTGACCGGATTCGTGCAGGTCACGGCGCGCAACGGTCGCCTGCAATACCAGAGCAATGTCCCGGTGACGAGCGCGGCGACGGCCCCGGATGTGTTCGGTCGCGTGCAGTACGCGCGTCACGTCGTATCTCTGGCCGGCTAGCGAACCGTCGAGCGCGCCGTTAGCGGGCACGTGCGCAGCCGCCGTCGGCGCGCTCGCCCGATAAGCGCGCTCTCGACCAGCGCGTCGACGTCAGGCCTGTCGCGGTGTGAGCTCGTCGGTGATGTCCGCGACCGTCGCACCGTAGGCATCCAGAAGCGCGTCGGCGTCGACGAAGGCCGACAGGCCGTGCTCGCCGGCGCCGAGCGCGATGCGACGACCGATGACACGCTCATCGGCGAAGACGGGCCACGCGGTCGTGCTTCCAAGGGGAGTGATCGTGCCTCGCTCGTAGCCCGTGGCATCCCGGGCCACGTCCTGGTGGGGCAGCGAGAGCTTGTTGACCCCGACGACCGCGCGCAGCTTCGCCCAGCTGATCTGACGGTCGCCCGGCACGAGGGCGAACACGAAGTCGCCGTCATGCCGCTTGACCACAAGGGTCTTCACCATCGCCGACGGGTCGAGGCCAAGTCTCTCCGCAGCCTCTTCGAGACTGTTTGCGGGCGGGCGTTCGACGATCTCCACCGCAAGCCCGCGGCGTGCCGCATCATCGATCACCCGGTCGCGTCCTGACGTCGTCATGAACGGAGTAAACCACGGGCTCGCCCCAAAACTTCCGACAACTCCGCCGAGGCCGGGAATAGCCGACGCGGGTGCGCCGTTGATATCGGCTGTGACCGATTCTCAGACACTCAGCGTCCCTGCGTCCATCAAAGTCGATGTCTGGAGCGACATCGCGTGCCCGTGGTGCTACATCGGCAAGCGCAAACTCGAAGCCGGAATCGAGGCGTACGCCACGCAGCCGGGCGCCCCGGCCGTCGAGATCGAGTACCACAGCTTCGAGCTCTCGCCCGATACCCCCGTCGACTTCGATGGCGACGAGGTCGACTTCCTCTCCAAGCACAAGGGCATCCCGGCCGAGCAGGCGAGGCAGATGATCACCCGCGTCGTGGGCATCGCCGAAGATGTGGGACTCCACTACGACTACGACGCTCTGCAGCACGCGAACACGGTGAAGGCACACGAGCTCATCCACTACGCCAAGTCGAAGGGCGTGCAGCTTCAGGCAAAAGAGCGGCTGCTCAAGGCCTACTTCGAAGAGGGCCGCAATGTCGGTCGTATCGACGACCTGGCAGACCTCGCCGCCGAGATCGGACTCGACCGTGACGACGTCGTGCGATCGCTGACATCGGGGGAGTACCTGGGCGCCGTCCGAGCCGACCAGCGCCAGGCTCAGGAGTATGGAATCCAGGGGGTTCCCTTCTTCGTGATCGATGGCAAGTACGGCGTGTCCGGCGCGCAGGATGCCGCCACGTTCGTCGAGGTGTTCGGCCAGGTCGCGGGCGAGCGCGACGGCTCCGCCGCCGAGGTATCAGCATGACGTCGGCAGTCGAGCCGGCGGGGGCGACTGAGGTGACCACCGCGTCGACACTGGCCGCACCGGATGCGCCCGGCTTGCGCATGGTCGGCGCATCCGGGGCCGTGTGCGTCGACGGCGTCTGCAGCATCGAGAGCGTGGCGCCGCCGTCTCGCTAGCCCACGGTCGGCCGTAGTTGACCGGCGTCGTCCACAGCCGTCGCCCCGCCTGCCCCGCCCCCATCAAATCTCTGGGAGAATCGACACGTCATGAATTCCTCCCTCGCAACGGTCGATACGGCCGTCACTCCGGCTCCTGCCCTCCGCATCGGGCCGATCGAACTTGAGGTGCCCGTCGTGCTCGCGCCCATGGCCGGCATCACCAACACCGCATATCGTCGGCTCTGCCGCGAATACGGCGCCGGTCTCTACGTCAGCGAGATGATCACAAGCCGCGCGCTGGTCGAGCGCACCCCGGAGTCGATGCGGCTCATTCGCCATCACCCGTCTGAGACTCTGCGCTCGATTCAGCTCTACGGAGTCGATCCGGCCACGATGCGCCAGGCCGTCACCATGCTGGTCGACGAGAACCTCGCAGACCACATCGACATGAACTTCGGGTGCCCGGTGGCCAAGGTCACCCGTAAGGGCGGCGGGTCCGCTCTGCCATGGAAGCTCGGGCTGTTCCGGCAGATCGTCGAGCAGGCGGTCGAGGCAGCCGGCGACATTCCCGTGACGGTCAAGATGCGCAAGGGCATCGACGACGATCATCTGACCTATCTCGAAGCGGCTCGCGCGGCAGAGGGCGCCGGCGTCAAGTCCATCGCCCTGCACGCCCGCACCGCTGCTGACTTCTATTCGGGCCAGGCCGACTGGTCGGCGATCGCCACCCTCAAAGAAACCATCACCAGCATCCCTGTGCTCGGCAACGGCGACATCTGGTCGGCCGACGATGCCATCCGCATGGTTGACGAGACCGGATGCGACGGGGTCGTCGTCGGGCGCGGATGCCTGGGCAGGCCCTGGCTTTTCGGCGATCTTGCAGACGCGTTCCGCGTTCGCATCGGCCAGCTCGACGCATCCGTCGCACGGGAGTCGCGCGCCGCGCCAACGCTCGGCGAGGTGGCGTCCGCCATCCGCCGGCACACCGAGCTTCTCTCGGAGTTCTTCGAAGACGAAGACCGGGCATGCCGAGATATTCGCAAGCATGTCGCCTGGTACTTCAAGGGCTATCCCGTGGGCCACGAGGTTCGTGCGAGCCTCAGCATGGTCAAGTCGCTCGCCGAGATGGATGCCGTGCTTGCCACGCTCGACGGCTCGCTGCCATATCCGGGCATCGACGCAGAAGGCCCGCGGGGTCGTGCCGGTTCGCCAAAGCGGCCGTCGCTTCCCGACAAGTGGCTCGAGTCGCGCGACCTCGCTCTGCCCGAGCGCGCCGAGCTTGCGAGCGCCGAGCTGCACCACAGTGGTGGCTAGAACCATGAGAGCCTTCTCAGATATCGCCTCCGCACCGACCGTTCTTCCTGCGGGGTATGAGCCTCACGACAGCGAACGAATCGTTGCCGAGCAGCACTCGTCACGCCGCAGCGACTTCGCCCGTGACCGCGCCCGCATTCTGCATTCGAGCGCCTTTCGTCGGCTCGCCGCCAAGACGCAGGTGCTCTCTCCTGCCGACCTCGACTTCGCCCGCAACCGTCTCACGCACTCCCTCGAAGTGGCCCAGGTGGGGCGCGAACTCGCCACGAGCCTTGGCCTCGACCCCGATGTGGTCGACACCGCCTGCCTCGCCCATGACCTGGGGCATCCGCCCTTCGGTCACAACGGAGAAAGGGCTTTGGCCGAGTGGGCCGCCGACATCGGCGGCTTCGAGGGCAACGCGCAGAGCCTGCGAATACTCACTCGGCTCGAGCCCAAGGTGATCTACGCCGACGGCACGAGCGCCGGGCTCAACCTCACCCGAGCAAGTCTCGACGCGAGCTGCAAATACCCGTGGACAATCGAGGACGCGATCGGCGACCCCAGCGGTCGGGCGAAGTACGGCGTGTACCCCGAAGACGATGCCGCCTTCCGTTGGCTACGCCAGGGGGCGCCTGCGGGTCAGAAGTGCATCGAGGCCCAGGTCATGGACCTGTCTGATGACATCGCGTATTCGGTGCACGACTTCGAAGACGCGGTGCTGACCGGCTACATCGATGTGGGGGCACTCGGCGCCCGGGCAGATCACGACGATCTCGTGGCGGCGATCTCGTCGTGGGTCGGCGACGACTTCAGTCGCGACGAATTGACAGCCGCCTTCGACGAGCTGACCTCCCTCGAGATCTGGCTTGACGGCTGGGACGGGTCACGGCTCGCCCAGGGCCGACTGAAGAATCTCACGAGTCAGCTCATCGGCCGTTTCGCGGGGCGCTCCACTGCCGCTACGCGCGAGGCCTACTCGGCCCCGGCGCTTGCCCGGTTCGGTGGAAGCGTTGTCGTGCCCCGGCTCGTGGAGGCCCAGATCGCCGTGCTGAAGGGCATTGTCGCCGCCTACGTTATGGCCAGCGATTCCCGCCAGCCGCTCTACGTCGAACAGCGCGCCATCCTCACCTCGCTCGCCACCGAGCTTCTGCGGCTGGGCGAGGGCGCTCTCGAGGTAGCGTTCGCGGCCGACTGGCGCGAAGCATCCGATGACGCGGCGCGCAAGCGCGTCGTGGTCGACCAGGTGGCCAGCCTCACCGACCAGTCGGCGATCGCCTGGAGCAGGGGACTGCTCGGCTGATGGCTGGACTGATTCTGCGGCGCGACATCGACGAGGTCAGGTCGCGCATCAACCTGGGCGACGTTGTCGGAGAATACGTCACCTTGAAGAGCGCCGGCGTCGGGTCGATGAAGGGCCTGTGCCCGTTCCACGACGAACGCAGCCCGAGCTTCCACGTTCGCCCGCAGGTGGGGTATTACCACTGCTTCGGCTGCGGCGAAGGCGGCGACGTCTTCACGTTCTTGCAGAAGATGGATCACGTGTCGTTCAGCGAGGCCGTTGAGCGCATGGCCGCCCGCATCGGCTTCGAACTGCACTACGAAGACGGGGGAGCCCCGTCTGACTACTCGAGCAGAGCTCGCCTCCTGGCGGCGAACGATGCCGCCCGCGAGTTCTTCATCGAACAGCTCATGACGCCCGAAGCCGACGTGGGCCGACGCTTTCTCGGCGAACGCGGCTTCGACGCGTCGGCGGCCCAGCGCTTCGGCGTGGGCTTCGCGCCCAAAGGGTGGGACATCCTCGGAAAGCATCTCCGGTCGAAGGGGTTCACGGCCGAGGAGCTCACCGCGGCCGGGCTCACGAGCGCGGGGGAGAAGGGCAGCTACGACAGATTCCGTGGACGCCTCATCTGGCCGATCCGCGACCAGACCGGCCAGACGGTCGGATTCGGTGCGCGTCGTCTGCTCGACGACGACAAAGGGCCCAAGTACTTGAACACGCCCGAGACTCTCGTCTATCACAAGTCTCAGGTGCTCTACGGGCTCGACCTGGCCAAGCGCGACATCGCTCGAAGCCACCAGGTGGTCATTGTCGAGGGATACACCGACGTGATGGCCTGCCACCTGGCGGGGGTCACCACCGCGGTGGCCACGTGCGGCACCTCCTTCGGCGTCGATCACATCAAGGTCATGCGTCGTGTGCTCTCCGACGACACTGCGGGCCTCGGCGAGGTCATCTTCACCTTCGACCCGGATGCCGCGGGCCAGAAGGCCGTGCTGCGCGCGTTCAGCGAGGAGCACCGCTTCGCCGCGCAGACCTACGTCGCCGTCGCTCCCGATGGACTCGACCCGTGCGACCTCAGGCTCGGTCGGGGAGACGACGCGGTGCGGCGTCTCGTCACCGGCAAGAAGCCCATGTTCGAGTTCGTGATCAAGCAGCGCCTCTCGACCTTCGACCTCAACACGGTCGAGGGCCGCGTCGCTGCCCTACGGGCGGCGGCTCCTGTCGTGGCCGACATCCGTGATCCCTCGATCCGCCCGGGATACGCGCGTGAACTCGCCCGGCTGCTCGGCATGGACCTCGGCGAGGTCGGTCGAGCCGTGGATGCCGCGGGCAGGTCGAGCGAGCATGCCGCGTCGCGAGAACTCGAGTCCCCGCGACTGGCACCGGCCGCCGAAGGCGGGCCGGCATCCATCACCTCGCTCGAGGTCGCACCCCCCGTGGCGATCTCGCTGACGAGCCTGCCGAGCACCACGGCGACCCGCCTCGAGCGCGATGCGCTGATGGCGATGCTGCAGTTTCCGAACAGCGTCGGCAAAGATCTCCTGGCTCGAGGAACCGCCGTGGCCTTCAGCAACGGCGCACTGGCTGCGGTACGCGACGCGGTGGCCATGCGGCTCAACTCATTCGACAAACCCGAGTGGGCGGCGATTATCCAGGAGACGGTTCCCGACCCGGTGAAGACGCTCGTCGCGCAGCTCGCCGTCGCTCCCGTGCCGGAGCGACCGGAAAGGGAGCTCGACGTCTACCTGCAGCAGGTGGTGCTCTCTCTCGTCGAGCGCGATCTCGTTCGTCGCAAGGAGGAACTGCTCGGGCAGTTCCAGCGCACCGACGCGGCCACCCAGCCCGAGGAGCATCGCTCGCTGCAACGCCAGCTGATGCAGGTCGAGGCCGACAGGCGTGCGCTGCGCGAATAGCTGAAGATGGCAGCAAATCGACGCTGTTCGACGGGAACCGGCTTGTTTCGATCCGGTAAACATGTTCCTTGTCGCTCTCTGTCAGCTTGGTGACAGTTCGTCTGCTGCGGTATGACTGGGGTACAGCAATCACGGTATGCCCCGATTCGGGGTACATCTGTGTCTGAGACATCACTCCAGAGAGGTAGACGGATATGAGATCCGCATCCACACGTACGGTGCGCGGCATCGCATTGCTCGCCGGAACAGCAGCGGCAGCACTGGTGCTCGCCGGGTGCTCCGGCGGCGGCGGCAGCAGCACGGGCAGCGCCATCACCATCGGCACGACCGACAAGGTCACCGTTCTCGACCCAGCAGGGTCGTACGACAACGGATCGTTCGCCGTGATGAACCAGGTGTTCCCGTTCCTCATGAACACCCCGTACGGAAGCCCCGACGTCGAGCCTGACATCGCAGAGAAGGCCGAGTTCACGTCGCCGACCGAATACACCGTCACCCTCAAGCCGGGCCTGAAGTTCGCGAACGGACACGATCTCACCTCGTCGGACGTGAAGTTCAGCTTCGATCGCCAGCTCGCCATCGCCGACCCGAACGGCCCGTCGTCGCTGCTCTACAACCTCGACTCGGTCGCCGCACCCGACGACACCACGGTCGTCTTTACGCTGAAGACCGAGAACGACCAGGTGTTCCCGCAGATTCTGTCCAGCCCCGCGGGCCCCATCGTCGATGAGGAGGTCTTCGCGGCCGACAAGGTCACCAGCGACAAAGAGATCGTCGACGGCAAGGCCTTCGCCGGACAGTACGAGATCACCAGCTACGACTTCAACAACCTGATCGCCTACAAGGCGTACTCCGGCTACAAGGGCGTTCTGGGCGCGGCGAAGACCGACGTCGTCAACGTGAAGTACTACGCCGACGCGTCGAACCTCAAGCTCGACATCCAGGAGGGCAACATCGACGTGGCGTTCCGCAGCCTGTCGGCGACCGACATCTCCGACCTCTCTACTAACGACAAGGTGAAGGTCGTCAACGGCCCCGGTGGAGAGATCCGCTACATCGTCTTCAACTTCGACACGCAGCCCTACGGCGCGAAGACGCCAGAGGCAGATGCGGCGAAGGCCCTTGCGGTTCGCAAGGCCGTTGCCGACGTCGTCGACCGCCAGGAGATCGCCACCCAGGTCTACAAGGACACCTACACGCCCCTGTACTCCTATGTTCCGCAGGGCCTCACCGGTGCAACCGAGTCGCTGAAGCCGCTGTATGGAGACGGCAACGGCGGAGCCGATGTCGAGAAGGCGAAGGCCGATCTGACCGCAGCTGGCGTCACCGTACCCGTGAAGCTGAGCCTGCAGTACAACACCGATCACTACGGCCCGGGCTCCAGCGACGAGTACGCGCTGATCAAAGACCAGCTCGACTCGAGCGGACTCTTCACAGTCGACCTGCAGTCGACCGAGTACGTGCAGTACGCGAAGGACCGCGTCGCCGACGCCTACCCGGCGTACCAGCTCGGATGGTTCCCTGACTACTCCGACGCCGACAACTACCTGACGCCGTTCTTCCTGAACCCGACGGGCAAGGAGAGCTTCCTGCAGAGCCACTACCAGAACCCGGCTGTCGACAGCCTCGTGCTGGAGCAGGGAGTGACGACCGACCCGGCCGCGCGCACCGCTCTCATCGAGAAGATCCAGGACACCGTCGCCGGTGACCTTCCGACCATCCCGCTGCTCCAGGGAGCCCAGGTAGCCGTTACCGGAACCACGGTGACGGGCACCAGCGACACGCTCGACGCGTCGTTCAAGTTCCGCTACGCAGCACTGGCCAAAGGCTAGATCCATCGCAGGCTAGAGTTCCTCTAGCGCGATCTCAGGGGCGAGGCGTCGTGCGTCTCGCCCCTGATCTGCTTGTCGGCCACCCACTCGTCTAACCAGGGACTTCTTCTTGTGACTGCAGAATTGGCAACTCCGGATCCCGCATCCGCGGCACCGCCCGTCACGGCTCGCCGTTCGGCATCCAGCGGCGGAGGACTGCTGCGCTATCTCATCGTGCGCTTTCTTCTCATCATCCCCACCATCTTCATTCTGGTGACCCTCGTGTTCGTGCTCATGCGCTCCACAGGCGATCCCATCACCGCGGCTCAGGGCGGCAAGCTCACCGCTGCCGAACTCGCCAAGCGCATCCACGATGCGGGCTATGACCGCCCGATTCTCGTGCAGTACTTCGAGTACATCGGGCAGGTCTTCACCGGAAACTTCGGCAACACCATTACCGACAACCGCCCGGTGACCGAGGTGCTCTACACCTATGGCGGCGCGACCTTGGAGCTGGCGTTCTACGCTCTCATCGTCGCCTTCATCGTCGGAATCCCGCTCGGCATGGTGGCCGCGTACTTCCGTGACAACGCTCCGGATGCGTTTCTCCGCATCTTCGCCATCCTCTGCTACGCCACCCCGGTGTTCTTCGCCGGCCTGCTGCTGAAGCTGATCTTCGCGGTCTGGCTGCACGTGCTTCCAGTGGCCGGGCGTGCCTCGACCGGTGCCGAACTCCAGATGCAGGTGCTGCCAGGCAAAACGGGCATCTACTTGATCGACGCGTTTCAGACCGGCAACCCCGATGTCATCGGGGATGTACTGTCGCACGCGGTGCTGCCCGGCATCGCCCTCGGCCTTCTCACTGCCGGAGTCTTCCTCAGGCTTGTGCGCACCAACCTCATCGGCACGCTGGGCACCGACTACGTCGACGCAGCCCGATCCCGCGGAGTGAACGAGTTTCGGCTGGTGCGCAAGCACGCCTACCGCCCCGCGCTCATTCCCATCATCACGGTGATCGGACTCCAGATCGCGCTGCTTCTCGGCGGCGCGGTGCTGACAGAGACCACATTCGAATGGAAGGGGCTCGGCTTCCAGCTCGCGCAGTATCTTGCCTCGCGCGACTTCGTGGCTGTGCAGGGCATCGTGGCCCTCCTCGCCGTGATCGTCGCCGTGACCAATTTCATCGTCGACGTCATCGCCGCCCTCATCGACCCCCGAGTGAGGTACTGACCATGTCCCGTCTCTCAACGCCGTCCCGCCCGCGCCGAAGCTTGGCTTCGCGCATCCCACTCTTCGATCAGGTGCGTTCCAGCATCGGCCTGCAACGAGGGATGCTGGTGGCCGGCCTGGTCATCACCCTCGCTTTTGTTCTCGTGGCGATCCTCGCCCCCGTGATAGCCCCGTTCGGATTCTCACAGCTACGCTCGGACGGCGTGGCCTTCGGGGCTCAACAGCCGCCTTCGTCGTCGCATCTGCTCGGTACGACCGTCGGCGGCTACGACGTGTTCTCGCGCGTTCTCTGGGGTGCCCAGACGGCCCTGCTGACGATCATCGTCTCGGTGCTGCTGTCGATCTTCATCGGCATCGCGCTGGGCCTGATCTCCGGATATCTCGGCGGCTGGCTCGACCGAGTGCTCGTCGTCGTGTGCGATGCCGTCTACGCGTTTCCGTCGCTGCTGCTCGCGATCGTGATGTCGATCGTGATCTCCGGAGGCAGATCGGATCTGACCGGAGGAATCCTGGCGGCATCCATCTCGATCACGGTCGTCTTCATTCCGCAGTACTTCAGAGTGATCCGGGCCGAGACAGTTCGCATCAAGAACGAGGCCTACGTCGAGTCGGCCAAGGTGATCGGCACCCGGGCCCCTCGAATCATCCTGCGGCACGTACTGCGCAACGCGACGCGCTCGCTGCCCCTGCTGCTGACCCTCAACTCCTCCGAAGCGCTGCTCACCCTCGCGGGCCTCGGGTTCCTCGGTTTCGGTATCGAGCCTTCGGCCGCAGCGGAGTGGGGCTACGACCTCAATAAGGCGCTGTCCGATGTCACCAGCGGCATCTGGTGGACGGCTCTCTTCCCTGGTCTTGCGATCGTGCTCGCCGTGCTTGGCATCACCCTCGTGGGGGAGAGTCTCAACGATCTGGCCGATCCACGACTCCGCGGACGGCGCGCGGCCGTCGACTCCGGTGCCCCGAGTGCCGACAACGGTGCCGTTCCCCACGGCGCGGGAGCCTCAGGCGCCCCCCTGATCGACTCGAACGAGGAGGCTCGATCATGAGCATCGCCGACGGCACTGTCAGCACCGACAACAAGAGCGTCGATGACATCGTCGCCATCACCGACTTGCGAGTGACCTTCGCGACGGATGGCGGCGCGGTGCGTGCCGTCGACGGAGTTTCGATCTCCGTTCGTCCGAGGGAGATCGTGGCGATCGTCGGTGAGAGTGGCAGCGGCAAGAGCGTGACCGCCAAGTCGATTCTCGGTCTCGTACCCGCCACCGCCACGTCGTCAGGTTCGATTCTGCTGCGGAGTCGAGACCGCACGCGCACCACCGACGTCGTCGCGGCCTCGGCCAATAAGCTCCGAGAACTTCGCGGCGAAGACGTCGCCATGGTGTTCCAAGAACCGTCGACGGCGTTGAACCCCGTCTATACCGTCGGTTGGCAGATCGCCGAGGGCATCCGGGCGCACGGCTCTGTGTCGCGCGCCGACGCCAAGAAGCAGGCCATCGACATCCTGCGCCGGGTGGGAATACCCGACCCGGAGACCCGGGTCAACTACTATCCGCACCAGTTCTCGGGTGGCCAGAAGCAGCGCGTGGTCATCGCAATGGCGCTCGTGCTCAACCCGGGCCTCATCGTCGCCGACGAGCCCACGACCGCCCTCGATGTGACCGTGCAGGCCGAGATCCTCGATCTGCTCCGCCGCCTGCGCGACGAGTTCGACACCGCGATCGTGCTGATCACGCACAATATGGGCGTGGTCGCCGATCTCGCCGACCGCGTCGTCGTGATGTATCAGGGCAAGGTCGTCGAAGAGGCGGATGCCCGAACCCTCTTCGCATCGCCCCAAGACGACTACACGAAGCAGCTCCTCGCCGCCGTTCCCCACATCGGCCAAGGAGAGGCGCGCGCGGCCGTTCGCACTCAGGAGCGTCTCGAGCGCGAGTCCTCCACGACACCTGTTGTCGCCGCTCGCGACCTGGTCATCGAGTACCCCGGGCGCCTCGGCCGAGGCGGCTTCCGGGCGGTGAACGGCGTCTCCTTCGAGATCAAGGAGGGCGAGGTTCTCGGGCTCGTGGGGGAGTCGGGCTCAGGCAAGACCACGATCGGTCGTGCGATCGCCGGTCTCTCGAAGGTCACCGGCGGCTCGCTCAACGTGCTCGGTCGCGAGATGCTCGGCATCAAAGAGCGTTCCTTCCGTAGTGCCCGGGTCGACATCGGCTTCGTCTTTCAAGACCCGGCGTCGAGTTTCAATCCTCTGCTCACCATCGCGGAATGCGTCGCCGAGCCGCTGGTCGTGCATGGCCGGGCGGCGGATGCCCGTGAGGCGCGCGCCCAGGTCGACGAACTTCTCGAGGCTGTGCAGCTGCCGAAGGCCTTCGGCGATCGCTACCCGCATGAGCTCAGCGGAGGTCAGAGGCAACGAGCGAGCCTGGCGCGCTCGATAGCTCTGCGACCGAAGCTTCTGATCGCCGATGAGCCCACCAGCGCACTCGACGTCTCGGTGCAGGCACGAGTGCTCGAGCTCTTCACCGAGCTGCAGAGGGAGTTCGGATTCGCGTCGCTGTTCATCAGTCACGATCTCGCTGTTGTCGACCTGCTCGCTGACCGCATTGCGGTGCTCTACAAGGGCGAACTCGTCGAAGAGGGAACGGGAGCCGAGGTCCTCGGTGCCCCGCGTCACCCCTACACGCAGAGGCTTCTGGCGTCGCTTCCCGTTCCGGATCCGATCGAACAGCAGGCGAGGCGCGAGGCGCTCCACCGACTTCAGGGGGTCGACGGCTAGGGTCGGTATCCATGAGCGAACGGATAATGACGGCGTCTGACGTCACGATCGAGTATCCGGCACACAGCGTCAGTTCCGCGCACACCGCGGTCAAGGGATTCACGCTGAATGTCGAGCCAGGCGAAATCATCGGCCTGGTGGGCTCGAGCGGGTCGGGCAAGTCGACGGTCGCCTCGGTGATCTCCGGATCTGCGGCCATGGCGCCGTCGCGCGACGGCGCTCCGCGCATCGTCGGTGGGGCGCTCTCGGTGCTCGGCTACGATCTCAAGCGCACCCGAGGCCGCAAGCTCAGCAGACTCACGTTCGGCATCGGGCATCTCGCACAGGATGCCGGTTCTACGTTGACCTCGAACATGACGGTCGCAGAGATCATTGCCGAGCCGCTGTTTCTGCGCGACAAGCACTTCGACGCCAACGACGCAGGGCTGAGAGCGGCAACCCTCCTCGACCGCCTGCTTCTGCCGGTCGGCATGCTCAACATGCTTCCGCACGAGCTCTCCAGCGGTCAGCGCCAGCGAGTCGCCGTCGCACGCGCCTTGGTCATGGACCCGGTCTTTCTGGTCGCCGACGAGCCGACCGCAGGCATCGATGTCTCCGTTCGCGGTCAGGTGGTCGACGTCATCGCCTCTCTCCAGCGTGATCGAGGGGCCAGCGCCATCATCATCAGCCACGATCTCGATGTGCTTCGTCGATCTGTTGATCGGATCGCCGTGCTGCACGAGGGCATGGTCGTGGGGCTGGGAACGATTGATGAGGTGCTCGACGATCCTCACCATCCCTACGTGCAGGGGCTTGCCCGCACCGTGTCCGGCGATCAGCGGTGAGCGATTCGCAGCATCATGAGATCCTGGCTGCGCCCCCGCACATCCCCGGTGATGATGCCCGTCCCGTTCCCGGTCCGATAGCGATCCTTCCGGAACAGGTTTCGCTCTTCGTCGATGCGGTCGAATCGGCTGGCGGGCAGGTCGCCGGTCTGTCGACGGATACCCGCGGAGTGATCTGGCTCGACCCCCAGGGAGCCGAGGAATTCGGTGAGATTCTTACCGAGAACCCTCAACTCAGTTGGATCCAGCTGCCGTACGCGGGAGTCGACGCTTTCGCCGACATTCTGAAGAGCTCTGCTCGGCCGACGCTGACCGTCACCAGCGCGAAGGGGGCGTTTGCCCAGCCCGTGGCGGAACACGCCCTTATGCTCACGCTGGCACTGCTACGCCGACTTCCCTTGCGTCTGCGAGCGACGTCATGGGGCGACGGCACGCTCGGAACCTCGCTCTATGGCCTCCACATCGTGATCGTGGGCGCCGGCGGAATCGCGCTCGAGCTCATCCGGCTTCTGCAGCCGTTCGGCGTCTCTGTGACGATCGTGCGGAGGGGCAGCACTCCCGTCGAGGGTGCCTCCGCAACGGTTTCGACGGACCGGCTCGACGCCGTCCTCCCTGGGGCGGACGTGCTCATTCTGGCGGCTGCCCTCACCGACGACACGCGCGGACTCATCGGAGAACAGCAGTTCGGTCAGATGAAGAATTCCTCCGTCGTCGTCAACATCGGACGAGGCGGGCTCGTGGTGACCGACGCCCTGGTCGATGCGCTGCAGACGGGCGCAATCGCCGGTGCAGGCATCGATGTGACAGACCCTGAGCCGCTTCCCGACGGGCATCCGCTGTGGAGTGCGCCGAATGTCATCATCACGCCGCACAGTGCCGACACGCCCGACATGACCCGCCCGCTGCTTGCCCGGAGGGTGGCGAACAACACGCGCGCCTTCCTCGGCGAAGGGGGATTCGACGGAGTAGTCGATCCGGTTGTGGGATACTGATGGAGGTCGATGAGCGTGACAAAGGCATCGCCGAATAGGTGATAGTGTAACTACGCTGTTTCCAGCAATCCTCGATAGCTCAATTGGCAGAGCAGTCGGCTGTTAACCGGCAGGTTCTTGGTTCGAGTCCAAGTCGGGGAGCGAAAAGGCCACCACGGGCTCCACCCCTGGTGGCCTTTTTTGTACCCGCCGCCGACACCGTAGAGCGATGACCCGATGAAGATCCGAAGCGCGGAGGACACCCGTGCCATCCGCGCAGCCCTGGCCGTGGGTCTGCCCACCGCGGCGTATGGCATTTCGTTCGGAGCTCTCGCGACACTGGGTGCGGGCCTCGACCTGTGGCAGACGATGGTGCTCAGCCTCGTGATGTTCACCGGCGGATCCCAATTCGCCCTGGTGGGGGTGCTTGCGGCGGGTGGGCTGTCCGCGTGGCCGTCAGCCGTCGCATCCGCCGCCCTGCTCGGTTCGCGCAATGCCGTGTACGCGATTCGGATGTCGCCGGTGATCGGGCCGGGATTCGCCCGTCGAGCTGCCGCCGCCCACCTGACGATCGACGAGTCGACGGCCGTCTCGAGCGCACAGAAGACGCTTCGAACCCAGAGGATCGGCTTCTGGTTGACGGGACTCGTCGTCTATGTCGGGTGGAACCTCACCACCGTGATCGGCGCCGTGATCGGCGACCTGCTGGGCGACGTGAGCGCCTATGGCCTCGATGCGGCAGCCGCAGCGGCATTCCTGGGGCTTCTCTGGCCGCGTCTGGTGAAGCTGCAGGCGCAGGCCGTGGCGGTGGCCGCCGCTTTCGTGGCCGCGCTTCTGACTCCTGTTCTGATGCCGGGGCTGCCCGTTCTCGTCGCGGCCCTCGTCGCCGTGCTGTTCGGCGCGACCAACTGGCTCGGTGGGCGGCGCACATCCAACGCGTCGACGGGTGCGCCATGACGGCCTGGCACGTCGTACTTCTCGCGTCCATCGTCTGCTTCGGCCTGAAGGCTCTCGGCTACCTGGTGCCGGCGCGCCTCATGGAGCGGCCGACGCCGGCACGCATGGTCGACCTGCTGACCGTGGCCCTTCTGGCTGCGCTCATCTCACTTCAGACGTTCGCCCGCGGTCAGGAGCTCGTGCTCGATGCCCGGCTGCCGGCCGTGCTCGTGGCCGCAGCGCTCTTCGCGCTACGCGTGCCGTTCATCGTGGTCGTCATCGCTGCCGCCCTCGTGGCAGCCGGCATCCGTGCCCTTACTTGAAGCGACGGCCCGTGGGTTACGCGTCGAGGTTGTCGACTCCAGGCATCCAGCTGCTGCCGGGCTCGGTCCAGCCCTTCTTGCGGGCGATCTTTGCGGCGCGTCGCCCGTAGATGAACTCGAGACGATCGACGTAGAGGATGCCGTTCAGATGGTCGAATTCGTGCTGGAAGATGCGGGCGAGCCAGCCCGTGGCGGCTATTTCGAACGGCTTCTGATCGAGGTCGACAGCGCGCAGCAACGCGTCCGACGACCGCACCAGCGGAAAACGCTCGCCGGGGAACGACAGGCAGCCTTCGGCATCGGAGTCCTCGTCGCTCTCGGCGACAGGTGGCGGACTGATGAGCAGAACAGGGTTGATTGCGACGCCTCGGTGCTCAACATCGTCGTCGTCGGTCCACCCGTAGGTGAACAGTCGAAGCGGCACACCGACCTGCGGCGCGGCCAGGCCGACGCCCGGCGCGGCATCCATCGTCTCGAACATGTCGGCGACCAGCTGACGCAGCGTGTCGTCGAATGCGGTGACGTCGGAGGCGGGGGAGTGGAGAACGGGATCTCCAGAGATTCGAATCGGGAGAACAGCCATTCGCTAAGCCTATCGGCGCGATCGTCAGGGTAATCTCGGGGGGTGCCTCCCGAACTCACCGACATCCAGGACCAGTTCGCCCTCGATCCGGCTCAGTTCATCGGCATCCCTATCGCCATCGTCGGCGCGGTCTTCCTGAGCCTGGGTGCTCAGTTCCAGTCGCGCGGAGTCGCCAAGGTCGAGAAGAACACGAAGGTGTCCGCGTCGAGCGGCCTCAACCTCCGGCAGCTGTGGTCATTGCTCTCCCGACCGTCGTGGGTGTTCGGAACCCTGATGCTTGGGCTCGCCGTGGTGTTCCAGCTCACGAGCCTGGGCTTCTCGCCGATCATCGTCGTGCAGCCTCTCGGTGTCGTCGCGCTCGTGATGACGGCGTTCCTCAACTCGCGTCTGAGCAAGGTGAAGCTCGACCGCAAGTCGGTTCTCTCGATCGTGCTCTGCGTCGGGGGAGTGTTCCTCTTCGTAGTGCTCGCCGCGTTCACGGCGCGCGACCGGCCGATCAACGAGCTGCAGCTCGCGGTCATCCTGGTGATCCTCGCCGTGGTGCTGCTGATCTTCGGAGCGGCATTCATCGTCTTCCGGCGCCGCGTGCGCGCTGTCGGCTACATCATCGGTGCCGGTGTGCTCTACGGCTTCGTCGCAACCCTCGCCAAGGTCGTCATCAAGCGCTTCCAGCAGGGCGACTTCGAGTGGCTCACGCTCCTCTGCGTCGCCGGTCTCGTCGCCGCGTTCGCCCTCGGCGGCTACTTCGTGCAGACGGCGTACTCGTCGGGTCCCCCCGACCTGGTCGTCGCCGGACTCACCGTCGTCGACCCGCTCATCGCAGTGGGAATCGGCATCATCGTGCTCGGCGAGGCCGCCCAGGCCCCGTGGTGGGCCATGATCGGCTATATGATCACCGGCCTGATCGCTATCGTCGGCGTCTTCGGACTCGCCCGATATCACCCGCAGATCGAACGCTAAGGTAGTTTGTCCTTTTAGCCCCGTTCGGGTTCCCCTATTTCTCCCTATCTCTCAACAGAAGGTTTCATTCCGTGTCAGATTCCTCCGGCCCACGTCCCGCCTCGGCGGAGGTGCCGTCGACGGCTTCCTCCGAACGGCCCCTGCGCATCGTGATCGGCGCCGACACCTTCTCTCCTGACGTCAACGGCTCGGCTCGGTTCTCCGAGCGTCTTGCATCGGGCATGGCTTCTCGGGGCCACGACGTCCACGTCGTCGCTCCGGCTGCGTCGAAGAAGCACGGCACGTGGACCGAAACGTACGACGGTCACGACATCACGGTTCACCGGCTGCGCAGCTGGCGCTGGTACCCGCACGACTGGCTCCGATTCGCGTTGCCGTGGGTCATCAACCAGAACAGCGCGAAGATTCTCGACGCGGTCAAGCCCGATGTGGTGCATTTCCAGTCGCACATCGTTGTGGGCCGCGGGCTCTCCATCGAGGCGGAGAAGCGAGGCATCCGCATCGTGGGCACCAACCACTTCATGCCCGAGAACCTGCTCGAGTTCACGCTCCTTCCCAAGTCATGGCAGGACTGGGCCGTAGGTCTCGCGTGGAAGGCGGCCAAGCGCACCTTCGGCCGCGCCAGCGCGATCACGACCCCGACCAGACGCGCCGCTGAATTCCTCGAGAAGTCCACGGGCCTCACCAACGTCTACGCGATCTCCTGCGGAATCAATGCCGACAACTACACACCCGACTTCACGGTCCGCCCGAAGAACCGCATCCTGTTTGTCGGGCGTGTCACCGGCGAGAAGCAGATCGATGTGCTTTTGAAAGCCATGACCCTGCTTCCCGACGACCTCGATGCGCAGCTCGAGATCGTGGGCGGCGGCGACCTGAAGAAGAGCCTCGAGGCGATGGCCGTCACGCTGGGCATCGCCGACAGGGTCACCTTCACGGGCTACGTCACCGAGCAAGAACTTCGGGATGCCTACACCCGCGCCACCGTCTTCGCGATGCCCTCGATCGCCGAGCTGCAGAGCATCGCGACCATGGAGGCCATGGCATCGGGGCTGCCGGTTGTCGCGGCCGACGCGATGGCCCTTCCGCATCTCGTTCACGACGGCGAGAACGGGCATCTGTTCGCACCCGGCGACGCCCAGCAGATGGCCGACCGGCTCGCCGGCATTCTTACGCTGCCGCAAGACGAACTCGACGTATTCAAGAACGCATCGCTCCGGCTCATCGCGGCCCACGACATCCAACGCACGTTGACCACGTTCGAGAAGCTGTATCGCGGCGAGGTCGTCACCGACCCGTTGATCGTCTCGCCAAGCGCCTCGCACGAATAGCGGTAATGTGGTGAATCGGCATCCGGCCTGAACTTTTCAGAAGCCGGTGCCTCAGGGGGCGTTAGCTCAGCCGGTTAGAGCAGCGGACTCATAATCCGTCGGTCGTGGGTTCAAGTCCCACACGCCCTACCAAGATAGATTTACTCGAACTTTTGACTGCAAAAAAAGTTTGCTCGTCGCGGTTCGACGTTCGATTCGGAGCCCCTGGTCCTGCGACCGAGGGCTCCTTTTCTAGTTTCAGTTGTCGTTACGCTATCTAGGCGCGACATCTTGAAAGGCTGATCGGCATCCTTGAGATCTTGTACCGCTTCGCGCATTTCGCTGTTTGCTTTGACGGTAAGGTCTTCGTCTACCTTGACCCATGTGAAGAAAGTCTCAAGCAACAGGCGTCGCACTCGATTCGGAGAGTCGCGGTATAGCCTCCCCGGATCCGCCAGTATTTCGACGTAAGTCATTCGCGTCTTGGCACCCCTCTCAAGGACATCATCAGTGCGTGTCAACCTGTTCTTGAGATCAGCTTGTTCGATTTTGACGGAGCGAATTCGTTCTCGAAGTCGGTCATTCGTCACGCCGACATCCATAGCTAAGTCGTAGAGTCGGCCGTCCTTGACCGCCAACGCATCGATTTGCTTCAGCAGACCCTCTTGCCCTGATCGGCGTCCAATGTGCGGGGGATTCGCTTGCGTGGTGATGGGTCGGGGCCGTTACTCCAACGGCAGCTGACCCGAGAGGACGTGGTGGACGCGTCCTTCGCTGGAGTGCAGAGAAAGGAAAGACCTCTGCCCCTGGCAGAGGTGATCCACGTCCACGCGGCGGTGACGCGCACCTCGAAGACGTCGTTTCAATTGGGTCTACATCAGCACGTAGCGGTATGCGTCGGCCCAGGTCTCGAAGACGCGGCGGCGAGGAACGACACGAACGACGACGGCACGTCCTGGGTCTCACCCAAACGCGTGGGCCCGAGTAGGATCGCGTCTCCGCAGATCTCATCCCTCAGTAGGAAGGGCGGTTGTGTCGCCACAGCAACAGTGTTGCTCGCTGGTTGACGGGCGGCTCCCGAGGCTTGCCCTCTTCGTTCACGAAGAGCGACGAAGCTGGACCGACGTGCTCGACGATCTGAGTGTCGCTTTCGACTTCTGCTTGGTAGTCGTCGAGAGACTCGAACTCGTGGAGCACGAGCGGTTTGTCATCACATGAGGGTATGAGGATTCCGATGAGCATGGGGTCACCTCCTTTGATCGTGGGATGTATCTGAAGCCGATTGGCTACAGGATGAATCCCGCGATGTGGAACTGGGACGTGGTTGTGTTGGTGGAAGCCCGACCGCAGCGCTCGGGCCCGTGAGGGCGAACACTGCGGCGGACGCCCACCGTTGAGCAGGTCAGGCGTTGGTCGGCTTCCCGCCACGAGAGGTGCTCGCCGTCGGGGGAGTGGCGGGGCTCTTCTCCTTTGCCGCGGCTGGCGCTTCGAAGATCGCCGCGATCACTCCCTGCTTTGTAGCGGACTCGCGTTCGATCTCGGCGCGGACCTCATCCGTGACGCTTCAATTGTTGAGCTGGGCGATGATGTCCAGCTGCGCCCGGGTGCTGTCGGTCATGCGAACCGACAACGGCCTGATCTGACTTCCGGCCTCCGGTTGACTGTGCCGTCGGGCAATTCCCTTTCAGACGAGTTGCCCCTGCCTATCAGTAAAACGTTGAGATCCGGATCTATCAATCCACCGTTCGCGGATGTTGTCTATTCGACTACGTGCACTTCGCGAGTTGTCATTCGTCTTGTCGAGTGTGTAACGACTCGAGCTCCCCGTGCCATTACGCCTAGCGGGCTAGGAGACCCGGAGCAGAGGAGCATCTGTGACGATGTACTCGACTATCTGGTCGATTGTCCGACCTGCGGACCCCGCCGCTCGGCGTTCCAGAACGGAGGACCATGCCGGACGACTGAGCTTCAATCTTCTTACGAAGCTGCCTCCCGCACTCGTCGGTTCCGTGAGCTCTGAATGACCCCAATCGACCGCCTGGCGCATCTTGTCGCATTTTTTTCAAAGTGTATTGTTCCCCCACTTCAGGGGTCATAAATTGACGCACGCCTTGAGTTCTCGGGCGCGATGTACTCGATTGGTACTCGACGTCCCAATATGTCTTGGACACATCGAGATCGTGTCTGTACCGTCGGATCTCGGCTAACCCGGAGAATTCCGGTCTTGAAAAACCACACTCTATGCCTCATAGCCATGCGCAGAAATGCAACGACATTTCCGCCCGAGTGTAGGTATCAAGACCGATTGTATTTTTTTCAGATGGAGATTCTTTGCGAATGCTTCATAAATGTATGCAGACCAACGTTACTTACAGCTAGGGCCACATTGTTTGAGCTCGAAAACTTCAGGAATTAGAGACATTGATAAGCGTTACAAACCTCACCAAGAACTACGGAACCGTCAAAGCGGTAAACGACCTGTCATTTGAAGTCACCGACTCATCTGTCTTTGCGTTTCTCGGAACAAACGGCGCGGGCAAGAGCACCACGATCTCGTGTCTGACGACCGTAACGACCGCCGACTCCGGACGTATCGAAATCGATGGCCTGCAGGTCGGCCGTGATGACGACGCGATACGGCGCAAAATTGGTGTGGTCTTCCAGTCTTCACTGCTCGACCCCACCCTCACTGTTCGAGAGAACCTACACGACCGAGCGTCCTTCTACGGTCTCGACAGGACAACCCGAGCCGCCCGCATCGAGGAACTTGCCGAGCGGGTCGATCTATCCGAGTTTCTCGACCGCCCCTACGGCCCCCTGTCCGGAGGGCAGAAGAGGCGCGCCGATATCGCTCGTGCACTGATGCACGACCCGGTCCTGTTGTTCCTTGACGAACCGACAGCCGGCCTCGACCCGCAGAGCCGCGAACAGGTGTGGGAGACAATCCACTCGCTACGAACGACTCAGGGACTCACCGTCTTTCTTACAACGCACTACATGGAGGAGACGGAGGAAGCAGATCAGGTGCTTATCATCCACGCGGGCGCCCTTGTCGTACAGGGAACACCGTCGCAACTTCGCGCGAGCCATAGCTCGAGCATCTTGTCTGTCACCGCTCGAGATACTGACGCACTCATCCGCGCCTGCGAGCAATCTGCACTGACCTACTCAATCGCGGGTGACGTCTGCCGTATCACCGTGCCGGATTCAGTTTCTGCTCTCGACTTCGTGAACGAAAATCGCTCCATCGTTGAGGACTTCGAGTTCCGGCACGGCACCATGGACGACGTTTTCCTCTCGGTCACGGCGACCGGAGCTCGAGCATGAACGCCTGGATCTTGGCCCGCCGCAACCTGCGCATCTTCTTCCGCGACAGGGCGGGTGTCTTCTTCTCCCTACTCTCGTCACTCATCCTCATCGGCCTGTACGCCTTGTTCCTCGGCGGCCTGCAGGTCGACAACCTCGCCGAGAAGTTCCCGAACGCCTCTGACGGCGAGATTCAGGCCTTCGTCGACGCATGGGTTTTCGCGGGCATCACGATGATCACGACGCTGACGACCGGATTGGCCGCTCTGAGCGTGTTCGTCGAGGACTCGGCGAGCGGCAGGTTCAAGGACTTCCTCGTGTCGCCCATCCGCCGGTCGAGCATCATCTTCGGCTACATGATCTCGAGCTTCGTGGTCGCGCTGGTCATGACTATCGTCGTGGTCGTCGTGTCGCAGCTCTACACGATTATTCGCGGCAACCCGCCGATGACTCCGTCAAGCCTGCTGCTGACCGCAGGCTACGTCGTCGTGTCGGCCGCCGCGTTCTCCGCTCTGTCGGGGTTCGTCGTCACGTTCCTCAGCTCCAACAGCGCATTCGCTGCCCTGAGCACCATCGTCGGCACAATCATCGGCTTCCTCGCCGGCGCGTACATTCCTGCGGGAACCTTGCCGGTGGGTGTGGTCAACGTCATGAACGCCCTACCGTTCGCCCAGGCGGCAATGTTGCTGCGACAGCCGTTCACCAACGAGGCTGCACGTGCGTTGACGAACGACAACTCGACTGCCCAGTCGGCGCTCGACACCTTCTACGGAATCGCGATCTCGGTCGGCGAGCTCAAGATCACGAACGGTCTCGCTTTCGCGGAGCTTGGCCTTCTCTTCATTGTCTTCGCTGTACTCTCCTCGATCCGACTCGCGAAGCGCATCAGATGATCGACGACGCACATACCGAAGGACAGAGCATCGGCCTCTTCCCCGGGCAGGGAAGCCAGTTCGTCGGAATGGGTGCCACGCTTGCGCGTCGCTTCTCAGAGGCAGATGCGGTATTCGACGAGGCATCCGAGGCGATCAGCACGGATGTACGTGCGCTCTGCTGGCGCTCGTCGATGGCGGAACTCTCACTTACCGAGAACGCGCAAGTCGCCATCTCGGTCTGTTCCATCGCAGCATGGAGAGTCTGGAAGACGCGGGGCGAGGCGGGCGTTCCGATGACCGTCGCAGGGCACAGTGTTGGAGCTCTACCCGCCGCCATTGCCAGCGGGTCTCTCGCTCTGGCGGACGGTCTTCGTCTTGTAAGCACTCGAGCTCGGCTCATGGCTAGGGTTCCTAGGACAGGATCGATGCTGGCAGTGTCTGTCACGTCCGACGTGATGCTTCAAGATGTTCTCGCGAACGCCGCCCAGTTCTCGCTCGACGTCGCTGCCCGCAACGGATCGCGCCAAGTTGTTCTCAGCGGTGCAATTCCCGGAATAAACGCCGCCAAGGAACATTTCGGCGCACGCTCGCGGGTGCTTGATGTCAGCAACGGATTTCACTCCCGACTGATGGATGAAGTCGTCGAAGAATGGTCGGATGCTGTCGCAGAAGCACGTTTTAATGACGGCGACGGACCCTCATATGTCGCCAGCACAACGGGTGAAATCGCTTCCGGCTCCCGAGATGTGAGAGCAGATCTGACCGCCGGACTCCGGCACACCGTGAGGTGGGACCTCGTAATCGGTGACGGTGCCCGTGACCGCTGGATCACTTTTGGCACCGGAGGGGCACTCGCCCGATTCGGCCGAGGCATGATCTCGAGCGACGCCATCACGAACGTGGACGACAAATATGTGGAAAGGGTCCCTCATGCAGGCTGACGCCCAGCGCGAAAGCTTCGCGCTCGTCTTCGGGGGATCGCGAGGCATCGGTCGAGCTGCCGCTGAACGTCTCTCGGTGAGCGGCCTCACCGCAGTCATCACTTACCGATCCGATGCGACGGCAGCGCAAGACGTGGTCATGACCATCCGGAACAACGGTGGCCGTGCCCACGCCCTGCAGGTCGATGTTCGCGACGAGTCGGCTGTTCGGACAGTATTTCGGTCAGTCGCAGTGATGGACGGCGTCCTACAGACCGTCGTCTACAGTGCGGGTATTACTTCCGACGGCCTACTCGCGACGATGTCGGCCGACAGCTGGGCGAGCGTCCTTGACACCAACCTGACGGGTGCCTTCTACGTTGCCCGACAATCCGTGAAGGCGATGCGCAAGACCGGGGGATCGATCGTTCTGGTGAGCTCGACCTCGGGCATCAGCGGCCAGCCGGGTCAGGGTAATTACAGCGCGAGCAAAGGCGGAATTAACGCACTCACGCAGTCGCTGGCCAAAGAGGTTGCCGGCCTCGGCATACGGGTCAACGCGGTCGCGCCCGGTTTCACCGACACCGACATGCTTCGGCGAATGGACGCGAAAGCGCGAGCTGAATACGCAGCGCACATTCCCCTTGGCCGCATGGGAGAGCCGCAAGAGATAGCCCACGCGATTGCATTCCTCGCAGGACCGCAGTCGTCATACATAACAGGACAAGTACTTGCGGTTGATGGAGGCATCACCGCATGAGAAAGAGGAATTCGAAATGAGCAATTTTGACGACATCAAGAATGCGGCTGCCGAGCGGTTGGCCCTGAACGCGCGTCTCCGAACGATGCTGGTAGACGGGCTCGAGCTTCCCGTGGACGCGGACAAGATCGAAGACGACCAGCCGCTCTTCGGTCGCGGCCTTGAGCTGGACTCGCTCGACACCCTCGAGATTGTGAGCCTGGTCGAGGAGGAGTTCGAGGTCTATATCACCGACGACGACAAGTCGGTCTTCGGCTCCATTAACAAGGTTGCCGACTACATCGTTGCAAATCGCCCCCGCTAATGAGCTCAGCGCTGACTGCCGCAGACATCCTGGCGAGGTTGCCGCACCGGCATCCATTCGTCATGCTCGACGCGGTGACCGAATTAGTGCCGTCGCACTCAGGCACGGCGCTCAAGAACATCTCGATCTCGGATCCAGTGTTCGCGGGTCACTTTCCGGGCGAGCCCATCTACCCCGGCGTGCTGCTGATCGAGTCGGCCGCGCAGCTCTGCGGACTGATCCTCGCTGAGGTAGGTGCGGACGGGTCACCGAGAATTGGCTATTTGGCATCGGTCAAGAAGTTCCGCTTCGTTACTCTCGTTCGTCCCGGTGACCAGATTCGCATTGAGGGACTCGCCGGCACACACTTCGGGGGAATGACCGACTTCACCGTGAAGCTGACGGTGAACGGGAAAGACGTCGCCTCGGGTTCGCTGGTTATCGCTCTTCCGAACGGATAGACATGGCTGCCGAGATTCGGGACTACAACCCGTCGACCGATGCCGACCGGGTTGCGGACTTCTTCAACCTCAATCGCTACGGGCCGGCTCGAGATGGGTCCATCCTCACGGGCTTTGAGCTCAATCTGGTTCTTGCTGAACGTGGTGTCCATCTCTTTCTGGTCGCCGAAGATCGAGGCCGAATAATTGGAACAATCGGCTACCTGCGGGTGTCCGGCCGTCGAGTATCACGTGATGACGAGCTCTTCGCCGGCATGTTCGTGATCGACCCGGGCTACCGTGCAGGTTTCCTTGCCGGACGTCTCTTCACCTCATCGTTTACTCGTCTTCTCGAAGACGGTATAACGTCGTTACGGGTCGAGGTGAACCCCGCCAATGTCAAAGCTTTCCCTCTCTACATCCGGGTTGGGTTCCGTTCAGCTGCGACCCATCCACAACCGGACCAGGACGGCTACATCGAGCTAGTCAGCCACCTGCCTGGGGTCGTCTCCCGCCTTCTGCATGAACTGGCTTCTGACGTGCCTCTCTCCGACGTATTCGCGTCATTTTCGTGGAGATCCATGGCGGGCGGGCGCAATCGCTCCCTCAGCCATGGAGTCACGATCCTCGATGACGGTGACGTTCTCGTCGAGTACGACTTCACGGTTCGAGGGGAGTCCATTCTGGTGAACGTGCGCATGGATGACGGTGCGCATGTGAGCACGGTCATCAACGGGGTGATCGCGGAGCTACCCGCGGCCCCGACAGAGAGACCTGCTACCGGCAGAACCGCAGCGGCCAACGGTTCAATCAAGGTGGGAGAGTACGCCATTGAGCTAGGTAGCGACGGCACCGTGAGCGTGCGGCACCGATCCTATTTCGGGCCGGTCTATCGCGACGCGCTCTCCTCGGTAATCGGAAGCCCCTCCGCCTGGCGTCGACCACCGTCGAACAGCCCCCTCGTGACGGAGCGGCAGGACGGCTGGCTGATTGATTGGCAGGTCGACGGCGTCCGCATGCAGAAAGCGATCACGATCGAAGGCAATGTTGTGTCGGTGGTCGTTCGCAGTAGCTCGAGTTACGGGCTTGTGGCAGAACCATGGAGCTCGATTCGTGGAGCCCTGGTTCGTTGCTATGTGGGGGATGACGAGCAGTTCCAGTCCCCAAATGTTCCCGGCCTGTGGCCGCCGGACATTGTCGACTTTGAGGCTAGTCATGCCGTTGAGCCGTTCGTCCCTCATCTGCAAACCGTTGTCGAAGAACCGGTCTCGGGAGTACGTCTGGAGTTTGAGTGGCAGCAGGTGGACTCTTTGCGCGTCGAAGGCCAGACGCTTGGCAGAGGTACGACGTCGGGGTCGGAGCTGCGTTACTCACTGACACTCAGTAAGGCCAGCGTCAACAATCATGGTTCGATCGATGAAGCTTCGAACAACCACCCCGAAGGCATCGCGTGGAATCGCGATTCACCAGGCGGTCAGGCAATCGATGCCAGTGCCACGTTGGCGGGAGCCTGGTCGAGTGAGATTCGTGGTGGTCAAAAGGCGGTACAAGCGCGAAGGGGCACGACTTCGGAACTCGTCGTCGCGCCCGAACACGGAATCGCGACGTGGAGAGTCGAAGGTCACGACGTTCTTTCGTCCCCATTCCCCTCTGCGAGAAAACTCGGTCCGCTCGATAACTGGGCCACCGGCCTGTGGGTGACAGTCCAGGGCGGACGCGAAGATGTTGAACACGGCGTTGGCTGGGGTGGATTTCCGCGAGTCGCCAACAATTCGGGGCTCGCAATCGACGGCCCATCCTGGTCAGTTGACGGCCAAGATGACTCGCTATCACAGCTCCAACTCAATCTCATTGGCGGAGATGCCTCCCTGTCCGGAGTCGAGATCGTTGCGCATCTCACTCCAAAGATTTTCGGGTCGACGGTGTTTATTCCGGCGAGCCCGACAGGCTGGTGGGCGCTAGAGAGAACAGGCCGTCGCTGGTTTTGCTTCGCACGAGCTGTTCGCATTCCTCTGAGCGGCGATCGAGTCTTGTCAATTGCAGCCTCAACGGATACAGACGAAATTCTGGTTCGATCAAGCAGCGATTCGTTTTTGGTCTCGCTCATCTCACGGTCGAATCCTTCGGGTAGCTCTTGGCTGCTGTCCGTCGAGACTCAGGAGGCAAACTGATGAGTCGACGTAGCCCCGAGATTGTCTTCGTGTGCCCCGGCAGGTACAGCGTCGGTGAGCTTTACAACGCCATCGTGATGAGCAGAAGTCTTGAAGCGGACGGGATGAAGACTAAATTCATTGTCACTGAGCAGCTCGCCGGCTACGCGAGAGGTAGCGGCGCCGACGTGATCGTCCGACCAATGCGCCGCAACCGCGGTGCCGATGTCGTCGATTCGATTGATCAGCTTGCGCCTGATCTAACAATCCTGGCCGACTACCACCTGCCATCTCTCGAACCGGGCGCGGCGGACCTCCAGAGCCTGATCTCACCGGCCTCACCAACGGTCATGCTCGATTCCTTGGGATTTGGTTTGAGGGGCGCCGACGTATCCAACGCGTTGGCGAGCCTTCCGGGCGCAGAGGCGCTTCGCCGTTGGTTCACTCCGACGACCCAGATACCACAGGCGCAGGATCCCGATGCCCTTCTGCACCCAGTTCCCGTGGCTGGCCCGGACGCGTCCAACGCATTTGCTCTCTACGATTCGGTGCCCGAGGCCAGCAACGATCGGGGGTCCGTTCGTGATCGCTTCGGCATTACACCTGGGCATGCCTTGGTCGTGGTTGCGCAGTCCGCATGGGCTGCCACCGGGTTCACCCAGCTGGGACGAACCCGAGGGAATCAACTCTCCAAGTCCTACGACGACTTGAGGATTGACTGGATTCTGTACTGCCTCAGCCTTGTCGGAGTGCCGATAGCAGTTGTGGGAGTCCGACGCGATGCAGCAACGCGCTCACAGTACCCGAACGTATCTCTTGTTCACACGCCCTTTCTGAACCTTGACGACTTCTCCGACTTACTCGGCGCCGCGGATCTTTATCTAACCGACAACCTCCTGTCCGCGGCCATGGGACGCGCGTCGCTGCTTGGCACGCCATGTCTTGCCCTCGTGCACGAGGGCGCCGACAACATCAAACCAACTACTGAGTTCGAGGCAGCCTGGCATGCGGAGATGGCCGCGCTGTTTCCTGGATACGACTTTCCGTACCTTGTCAATCCGTTTGGATGGGTCTCCGAGGTGGGCACCATGATGCCCGGAAACAACTATCTCCAGTCCGTCCCGCGGGCTGATGTCTTCGATCCCGAGGGCCTCGCTGAGGCTGTTGGCCGACAGCTCTCAACGAGCCCAGATGTCTTGCCGTCAGCTGTCCTCCGACAGCTCAGCACATCGATGGCAGGTCCGGCAGAAATTGTCCGCCGCGCCCTAGATACCCGCTCCTCCCTCACCCCGTACGCAAATCCACAGAACGGAAACAACGACAATGCTTGATACAACTGCCGGATACCATGCTCTGAGAAACACGGCTGGCGCTCACCGCCGCGGCGCAAGCGTCCTGAGCGTGACAGGTCCCGACCGAGGCGCCCTCGTGACATATGTGTGCGCCAAGCGCACAGAGTTCGCACAGCCTGGCACTGTCACTGAATCAATTTCTCTTTCATCGGATGGCAAAGTCGATGCACTGATCCTTGTCGTCATCGAAGACGAGCGAACTCTCCTCGTGTCAGACCAGATCTTGAGTGTCGACACCCAGGCAATTTCGGCCAAGCTTAACCTCAGCCAGGTGTCGGTGACTGATGTCACCGCTGGATTTACCGCGGCATCCGTCGAGGGGCCACAATCTTGGCGGGCTGTTGGCGGACTCGCCGAGGACGATATCTCGTCGGTTCTGCTGAACGAACTCAGGAGCATCTCTGTGCAGGGAACCGAGGCGCCCGCCCTGCTCGCCCGAGTTGGCACAACGGCGGAGTATGGCTATTTGATTCTGATCGAGGCGCCCGCGAGCGAGATCGACGCCCTCGACGTTGCAGCGGGTCTGGCCGGAGAGGTCGGAGGAGGCGAAGTCGACCAGCAGGCCCTGAACCGGGCGCAGGCCGAGGTCAGTCACCCGCTTGTACCCGCCCAATTCAACGGCCTGTCGATCGCGGAGGCCGGTGCCCTGTGGACCCTATCGGCCGATCGCGACGACGACTTCAGCGGCCGCTCCGTGCTCGACGACCCGCCCCCCGGTCGCAGGCTCATCGCCGTCACGGCGCCCGGTTCCGACGCGCCCGAGGCCGGCGCCCCGGTCTTCGCCGGTGAGACGCAGGTCGGACGAATCCAGGTTTCTCTCGCCCGAGCGGGCCAGGATGACGGGTTCGCGCTTGCGGTCCTCGACACGCCGTTCCATGTTCCCGGCCTCGCCCTGAACGCATCCGGCACCGAACTGCTGACCGTGTCGCGCCCGGCCGTCGACCTCATTTCGTGGGCGGAGCCGATCGGATCATGACCCGAATCGTCGTTACGGGCATAGGCCTGCAGGCAGCATCCGGTCGCACCGCCGCGGAGAGCTGGCGGTCGATCATGGACGGTCGCAGCGGGATCGCGCCGACCACGGTCGTACCGACCGACGGTCTGATCAGTTCGATGGGCGGCCAAGTCTGGGGCCTGCCAGCTTCGCCCTCCAAGTACGTCGATCGCTGTCACCAGCTGGCGATGGATGCCGCTCGGGAAGCGCTTGAAGACTCGGGCGTGCCCGCCGACCGCGGAATTCGGTTCGCCATCTCGTTGGGAACATCGCTGGGCGGTGCCCGAAGCGGACAAGACTTCCACGACCAGTGGATTCGTAGTGGACTTCGGTCGGCGAACACGGGCCTGCTGCGGCACTACCCCCTGCACAGCGTCGCGGACCAGCTGGCCTCGACGTTTGGGCTGTTCGGACCGCGCAGCGTGCAGTCGAACGCCTGTGCGGCGGGAGCCGTGGCCATCGCGTACGCGGTCGAGCTGATTGAACTCGGAACGTCGGACTTCGTGCTGGCTGGCGGAGTCGATCCCCTCGCGCTGCTCTCGTTCGGCGGCTTCTCCTGCCTCGGCGCCCTCGACCATCTCTCCTGCGCTCCATACACGCGCAGCTCCGGTTTGAATCTCGGCGAAGGAGCTGGCTTCCTCGTGCTCGAGACGGAGCAATCCGCCCTGGCCAGAGGCGCGGTCATCCATGCCGAAATCGCGGGCTACGGACTCAGCGCCGACGCGCACCACGCAACCGCTCCCGATCCGAACGGGCGTGGCGCCGTGCGAGCCATGGAGTCAGCGCTCGAAATGGCTGGACTCTCGGCCTCGGACATCGACTACGTCAACGGCCACGGAACCGGAACTCCGGCCAATGACTCGGTCGAGCGCAAGGTCATCACCCACCTACGACCGGGCCCGCCGCCCCCTATCAGCTCCACCAAATCCATGATCGGCCATACGCTCGGAGCGGCCGGAGCCGTCGAGGCGGTCGTCTCCGTGCTCGCCCTGATGAACCAACAGATACCACCCACCCATGTTCCGGACGGCGTAGAGGTACCGGAAGGTATCGATATCGTTGCGGGGGCGGGGCGCGACGAGGAGCTCTCAACTGTGGTGTCGAACTCTTTCGCGTTCGGTGGAAACAACGCTTCGCTTGTTATTCGCGCGCGTCCCACGGAGCCAGTTGCGGCCAGCTCCCCACGCCGCGGAGTTGTAATTACCGGCATCGGCGCAATCGCTGGATCGGCCGCGAAGACAGCGGATGTCCGACGCCATTTTCAGGATTCGGTTCCCGTGTTCGGAAGCGAGACAGTGGAGCTAGAGCATTTCGGCACTTTTGTGACCGCCGAGATCCCGTCGGCCGCACTTACCGCCGGCATCAACCCACAGCATCTCCGGCGCATGGACACGCTCGGCCGGCGAGCCGCCATAGCGGCCGCGCAGCTGCTGACACGTCGCAAACTGACCCGGGACGAAGCGACCGCCACCGGCCTGTTTTCGGCCACGGGAACGGGCCCGATCTCCACGATCGAGGCGTTCGAACGAGAACTGCTCGAGACGGGAACCGGCAACACGCGACTGTTCCCTAACACGGTCATGAACGCCGCCGCCGGACACGTGGCGCTGCTCAACAAGCTTCAGGGCCCGACCGCCACAATCTCGGCCGGCGGAACAAGCGGCATCTCGGCCCTGCACTTCGCGAGTGCCCTCATCGCTCGGGGAGCGGCCGATCGCATAATCGTGGTCGCGGCAGACGAATCACCTGCCGCAATGCTCGCGGGCTATGCGCGCATTCCTGGCTACCTAGCTCGCACCGATTCCGTTCCTTTCGGACACTCCGGGCGTCTTCTAGGGGGCGCCGGCGTGGCAATTCTGTTAGAAGGTGAGGGTCTCGCGCCCACGGAGTCCGTGCTTGGTCGGCTCGCTGGCTTCGGTCTGACGGGCGACGGAAGTGGAGCTGCACGGTTGAGCGAGGGAAGCGGCGCCTGGGCCCGGTCGTTCTCGCTGGCACTCGCGGACGCGGGTATCGGAGAGAACGATGTCGACGCGATCATCTCCGCAGCCTGCGGCCGCGACCAGATCGATCAGGTTGAACGCGAGGCGCTCAACCTTGCGGGGCTGGCCACCGTCCCCCTCACTGCACCGAAGAGCGTTTTTGGGGATGCCGGCGCGGCATCCGCGTTGCTCGGCGTGTTGCAGGCTTTGTGGATGGGAGAGGACGGCCGTGTTCCAGGGAGTCGTGTCAATCCGATCAACGCGCCCTCGAGTCTCGTCTCCGCAGACGGCCTGGATGGCGACGTCTCGAGGACTCTCGTTTCGTCGTACGAGGTCGGAGGAAGTTACCAGTCAGTCCTCGTAGAACGAACTGCCCAGTGAAGCCGTGAGCCGAGGCCAGGTCTGGATCATGACGGAACGCGTGCCCCGAGTTGATGATTTCAACCGCAGTCGGTCACCTTCGGGTCGGCGTGCGATGATGCAAGCGGCCGCCCGAAGCGACTGCGAGGCAGGGTCGCAAGCTTGTGCTGTTACTCGGGGCCCGCTGGGCAACTCCTGGTGTCGTCAGTGCGGAGACATCTGGTCGGCAACGCACACTGACAATGTTGTGCTGGTCGCCCGCTCACACTCGCCGATCGGGATTGATGCGGAGGTGCCAAGAAGTCGACCGGCCGCCTTCCGTTTTTTGACCCGAGCGACGGGTGAGTGCATCGAGACAATCGAGCAGTGGACGCAGGCCGAAGCACTCTGGAAAGCCAGTGGGCAAGCCCATCGGCGTCCGCTGCTGGGCGAACTTGTTATGCCTGCAGGCTGGACGAATGGATGGCACACGACAACTGACTCGAGATGGAGTGTCTATACCCAGCGCGAGACAGGCTTGGTCTGGAGTTTTGCAATCCACAACAACGAAGAGAATGACGTGTTCGACGTTATTGATCTCCGTGAGTAGCCCAATCGGGGTCATCGAGCTCGTGTCCGTATTTCACGTTGCAACCAATGGCCCCGGTGCGGTGCTTCCGGGGGATGGGACGAGGAGACGGCCAGAGATCGGTACAGGTATTCACTTAGAACCTCTTTTTAAGAAGAGGACCCTGAATGGCTCTGTCCGATCCATTCGCCCAGTGTCGGCGCTCCGGACGAAGCCGGGGGAGCGTCGTGCCAGTCGTGAGTATCACGCATCTCAACCTGTGCTCGTAGAAGACAGTTCCGGACCGTCGTGTAGCTGGCGCTGAGCTGCTCCGCGATACTTCCTATCGAGAGGCAGGATTCGTACAGCCCAACAGCCGCTTTCTCTTGAGCAGCCGTCAGACCCTGGCGTCGAATCACGGCACCGTTCGCGCGCAGCAGCTTCAGCAAGCTGCAATGGGCCAGGCCGCATTTCAGCCGGAGCTCGGCGGTAGTGGCTCCGGCATCATATTCACGGACCATCGCGGTGAGAGTCTCTGCGTCAAGCCGTCTGGACACTGAGCGCGGAGTGGTGGATGGAATAGGTTGCTCCGGGACGATTGCCGTCGATAGGTCTCGAATTCGCTCGAGTTCCTCGAGTTCCTCGAGAGAAAACGATCCTCCCCGGTTATTGGATTAGCGGGCTATGGCGTCCACCAAGAGCAAAGGGCCGCCTCGCGGATGCGGGACGGCCCTTCAGTCACGGCGCGCTTGACGCTGCAGGGGGCGGGGGAGCAGCCGCAGCCATGCCCTCGCCGATCCCGCGCCCGACAGCCTGCCCCTGAATGATCGATGCGAGGTCGACACCCGTCGCCGAGCTGACGGTGTCGAATACCGACTTCAATGCTTTTGCGCTGTCCGCACCGACGAGATTCGACGCTCCATCTTCGCTTGATCCGCCGACGATCGACACGCTTCCGATCGCGGAGTATCCCTTCGCGAATTCGGCCATGATCGACGGCAGCACGTCGAGAACGCGCTGCGAGAGGAAGGCCTCCTGGTTCGAGGCGATGGCCTTGGCTTCCGCTTCCAGAGCGGCGGCGCGGGCGTCACCTTCTGCACGGATGGCGTCAGCCTCTGCGTTTGCACGCAGACGGCGCGCCTCGGACTCGGCTTCGGCCTGCGCACGAAGTGCGCTCGCCTCACCAGTCGCCTTGGCGACCGCGGCCGCAGCCTCACCGTCCGCACGCGCCTTGTCTGCCTGCGCCTGCTGCTCGGCGATGCGGGTACGGGCCTCTGCCTGCTTGACCTGCTCGATGGCCGCAGCCTCTGCGGCCCGCTCGCGGGTGTACAACTCGGCCTGTGCACGGGTCTCCGCCTCGTATCGCTGAGCATCGGCGACACGCTTGACGTCGGCATCCAATTGCGCTTGCCGGTTCTCGGCCTGTTGCTGGAGAACGGCCTGCTGTGCCTGCTCGCGGGCGAGGTTCTCGGCCTGTTCCGCCTCGGCTCGCGCTCGGCCGATGCCGGCATTCGAGTTGGCGGTGTTGGTGTCGAGACCGGTCTGCTCGACGAGGTTGGCCTCCTTGTTAGCGATGTTCTTCTGGTTGATGGCCCGGTCTGCGTTGGTCTGCGAGATCTCTGCGGCCTGGCGCTTCGCCTGGATCTCGGGAGCGCCGAGTGATTGGATGTAGCCGACCTTGTCTGTGATGCCCTTGATCTGGAACGAGTCGAGGATCAGTCCCTGCTCAGCGAGCTCCTGAGAAACGTCGGCGGCGATCTGGTCGGAGAACTTCTTGCGCTCTCGCATGAGTTCGACAACCGACAGAGTGGCTACGATTCCACGGAGCGCGCCTTCCAGCTGCTCGGTGGTGAACTGCTCGATCGCTGTGTCCTGCGAGGCGAAACGCTCGGCGGCGCGTCGCACCAGGAGTGGATCGGAACCGATCTTCACGATGGCCACACCATCGACATTCAATGTCACACTGTCGAGCGATTGCGCCTCGGCGTTCAAGGAGACCTGGCGCGAGCGAAGCGAGATGATCTCGTGGCGCTGCGTGATCGGGTTGACGAGCGACTTGCCGTTGACGATGACCGTCACGGGCGATTCGGACATCTCGTCGCGGCTTGAGCCGTCGGCGCTGAGGACTGCAAGCTGAACTTTCTGCTTGCGGCCTGAAATGACGAGAGCCTCGTCGGCTCGAGCCACTTTGATCCAACTGCGTGCGAACACCAGCAGGATGAGAGCGACGACGACAGCGACGACTATGGCTATCCCGACGATGACGAGGATGCCGGCGAGTTCGGCGTTGTCCATAAGTACCTCTCTGGAGCCCTGTAAGGGACAGTCTCGGATGCCGCCGCGGACGCGTGGCGATTCAGGCTCCACCTTGCCAGAAAAAGGCAGGACGGCGTGCCGATGGCAAGGCGCGGTTGAGATGGCATCCCAGCGGTCAGTTTCGGCACGGCTGCAAATCGGATGACCCGGGCGCACGGCGCGCCGCTCATATTTTTGCCGATGCAGTTCACGCGCTAGAGTCGGATTCAGCCATGTGCCGGGGAGGAGCCTCGTGTTTAGTTCGTTCGAGATTCGCATCCCCGCCCCCATTCCCCGTGCTCTGCAGTCGCCGATGCCGGCGTCTGTCACCTACATCAGCACGTACAGGCTGCTCGATCCTGAGACGCCAAGCCTGACGATCGGCATTGGCATCGCCAACGCGAACTACTGGGTCATCGACGGCGAGCTCAAGTACCGATACTTTTCCGACAGCGACAAGACACTCCGCAACTGCCCGTGGGACGCGAAGACGGACTTCGATCTGATCGCTTGGGCACAGGGCGTCTTCCGAGACGGAGAAGACTACGGCCCGTCGTTCGCCGTGCATCTGCAGGCGGCTCAGGCCGCGTATAGGCGAGGTGCGTCAAACTACCTCCCCGTTGAAGAAGGCCTCGTCACAACGGCACTCATCGACCACCCTGACCTGGGTGAGGTGCAAATCCGAGACGACATGGTGATGCTGTTCACCGAGTGGCTCACCGACCCAGACGAGGGTGCGAAATATCTGACGACGGGGCATCCGGCTCACCGCGCCTGACCCGGGCATCGTTTTGCGGTGGTCAGGAGGGTCACTCGATTTGCGCGGTTAGAATCGAGCGAAACGAGGGAGTTTCCTGTTGCCCGATTCGACCACCCAGCCCAGCGCCCGTGCCGACGCCGCCGAGATCGACCTCGACGAGTTCGCTCGGCTCTCCGGCGCCATCATGGCCAATCTCGAAGCCGTCATCAATGGCAAGACCGACGTCGCAACGTTGTCGCTCATCGTTCTTCTGGCCGAAGGACACCTCCTTGTCGAAGATGTGCCTGGCGTCGGCAAGACCACCCTGGCCAAAGCGCTGGCCCGTTCGGTCAGTGCATCGGTCAGTCGAATCCAGTTCACTCCAGACTTGCTCCCGTCCGACGTGACGGGTGTGTCGATCTTCAACCAACAAGCGAACCGATTCGAGTTCAAGCCTGGAGCCGTGTTCGCCAATATCGTGATCGCCGACGAGATCAACCGGGCTTCGCCGAAGACGCAGTCGGCCCTGCTCGAATGCATGGAGGAGCGGCAGGTCTCTGTCGATGGAGTGACTCATCGTCTCGACACGCCCTTCAGCGTCGTCGCGACCCAGAACCCCATCGAGATGGAGGGGACGTTCGCGCTGCCCGAGGCGCAACGCGACCGGTTCATGGCTCGGATCTCGATGGGGTATCCCGACGCCGACGCCGAACTCGCCATGCTGCACAACCGTGAGTTGCAAAGCCCGCTCGACGACATCGATGCCGTGGTCAATCGCGATGAGCTTCAGGCGATGACCCGCTGCGCCCGCGAGGTGTTCGTCTCTCGAGCCGTCGAGCAGTACGTCGTGAACATCGCACAGGCGACCCGGCGTGATCCAGAGGTTCGTCTGGGCGTCAGCCCTCGGGCGACCCTGCATCTTGTTCGCGCGGCAAAGGTCGCCGCTGCGCTCGAGGGCCGCGATTTCGTTCTACCCGACGATGTCGACGCGTTGGTGGTTCCCGTTCTGGGGCACCGCATCGTTCCGACCCGTAAGTCCGTGAATGACCATCGCAGTGGCGTCGATGCGATCGAGGAGACTCTGATCAGAATTGTGCAGGCGACGCCGGTGCCGCTCGTCGCCGCCCGGTCTCTCTGACCGATGGGCTTTCTCGCGAACGTGTCTCGCCGAGGCCAGCGGTGGCCCGCATTCACGATCCGCGGCTGGGGATTTCTTGCGGCATCCATCGCACTGTTCGTGCTCGCGCCGATGCTCGGTCAGCGTGAGATCGCTTTCGCCGCTTCCGCCTCGTTGGCGCTGCCGCTGCTGGCGCTACTGCTCGTCTCCGTGCGCCGACCGAAGCTCACCGTCGTTCGGCGGTTCTCTCCAGAGACGGCCAACGCGGGCGCCGAGTGCGAGGTGAGCCTCTCGGTGCAGAACTGGGGCATCGCCACAACGCCTGCTGCGCTATGGCACGACGAGGCGGCCTCACCCCTCATCAGCAGCCCGACCGACACACTGCCGCCGTTACCCGCCTTCCGGTCGCTCGAAACCGGCACGCCGAGAGTGACGACTGCGCGCTACCTCATCGAATCTCCGCGACGGGGCCAGCACGAGGTCGGCCCGCTGTGGATCAGGTTCAGCGATCCGTTCGGTCTCGCGACTCGTCGCTTCGCCGTGGGCGGCACCGACGTCCTCACGGTGACCCCCGACGTCGAGACTCTTTCCCGTGGTTCGTTTCGACTGCCGAGCGGCGACGGACAGTCCATGCAGTCCCGACGCCCGTCGGCGAGTGGCGAACAAGACGTGATCGCCCGCAAGTACCAGACCGGTGACAGCATCCGACGCGTGCACTGGCCGGCCACTGCTCGGCACTCCGAGCTCATGGTGAGGCAGGACGACCAGCACACAGACCACGAGGCGGTCATCGTGCTCGACAACCGACTTGAGAGTTTCGCGCATGATCGGCGCGGACGGGCCGGCGAAACGCAGTCCGAGGCATTCGAGTGGGCGGTCTCGATGTCGGTCTCGATAGGCATGCATCTGCTTGGCGAGGGATACCGCACCGTATTCGTCGAGTCGGCCGATCCAGCAGCACCGCATTCCGGCGAGCGTTCAGCTGGCGAACCGGCCGAGCTGCTTCTTCGAGGCGCCAGAGCGCGCCTGGGGGCCGGGCATCTGCCGCTGGCTGTTCGTGACATCGTTGCGGATGCCGGACACGGGTCGGGCGAGCTGCCCCCGCTTTTCGCGGTGCTCGGCGATGTCGACGCGGAGTCGCTCGACGCCCTCTCTCGGGCGGCGACGGCAAGCTCGTCGGCCCTCGCCTTCATCGTGCATGACGTTCCCCCGACGTCGCAAGAGTTGGCGCCCGAGTGGGCGCGGCGACTGCGCGAACACCTGATGCGCGCGGGATGGACGGCACGACTCGTCTCACCTGTCGACACGCCATCGTCAGCGTGGGAGCCGGACACGGCGAGGCTCGCCCGATGAGCGCCCGTGCACGGCTCGACCGGCGGCTGCGGCAACGTGGCTCGTGGATGGTTTCTCTTGCTGTCCTGATCACGATCGGAGTACCGCTCGCGGGCCTGGCGCCGATCATCCAAGGTTCCGACTGGTGGTTCGCAGCCATGGCAATGGCCACGGCCTGTGTCGGCGCATCCTGGGCTGTTCGGGCTTCAGGCTTTCGGCCAGCATTCGGGGTCGCAGCGGCATTCGTCGTCTGGGTTCTTGTGAGCCAGTGGTTTTTCGCCCCTGGCACGGCGATCGTCGGCATCATTCCCACCCCGTCCACAATCGGCGCACTCATCGCGGGTTTCATCGATGCCGGTGCTCAGATTCAAGTACAGACGATCCCCGCCGACCCCGTCGCCTCACTCATGCAGTTGATCTGCATGGCGTGCGGCCTTATCGCCGTCGTGGCAGACGCCGCCATCGTCGCGCGCTTTCCCGCCTTTATCGGCGTACTCGCGCTAGCGCTGTTCTCTACGCCCTCGGCAGTGCAGGCGCGCGATGTCGACGTCGTGCGATTCATGGCAACAGCGGCGTCATTCCTGCTGCTGCTGTGGATTGCGGCGCGAGTCGACGGCAACACGAGACCGCAGCGCCGATCGATGAGTCGGGCCGGACGTTCTCCTGCGACCGCATTGGCGCTCGGCGCGGCTGCCGTTGTGTGTGCTCTCATCGTTCCGTCGGTCACGCCTGGACTCACCGCTCAGGCTTTCGCCGATTCGAGAAATGCTGCACGCCTGCCATCCGTCTATGGCGCGGGCATCGATCCCGTGATCCAGCTCGGGCGCGATCTCCGACGGACTACGCCGATCGTGTCGCTCCGCTATACGACAACGGCGGACAAGCCGCTCTACCTCAAGATGGTCGACTTGACCGACTTCTCGACGGGAACGTGGCAGCCCGATGAGAACGCCGATGGATTGGTGCAACAGCTGACCAGCCCGACCGGCTTAGCCGATGACGTGGAGCGCTCGACGGTGACGACCGACGTGTCGATCGAAGGTTTGAGAAGCGAGTGGCTGCCCCTGCCGTACCCGGCGACGACCCTCAACGGCGCCGGTCGCGGCTGGACCGCCGATCCCGATACGGGCGTCGTGACCCTTCCCGACAGCCGCAACGACAGCAGAGGTGACGACTACTCGGTCGACAGCCTGGTTCTCACGCCCTCGGCTGAGCAGCTGGCCGCGGCGGGAACGGCCGTCTCGCCCGCTCTGAATCCGCTGTTGCAACTGCCGGCCGACCTACCGACGATCGTTTCTGATGTTGCCAACCAAGTTGCCGCCGGGGCCACGACGAACTACGACCGTGCGGTGGCTCTGCAGTCGTACTTCACTTCGGGTCAGTTCACATACTCGGTTGAGACACCTGTCGCCGAATCGTTCGATGGCAGCAATGCTGAGGCGCTAGCGGCCTTCCTCGAGGTGAAGAGCGGATATTGCGTGCACTTCGCCGCATCGATGGCCACGATGGCCCGTGTTCTCGGAATCCCATCGCGGATCGCGATCGGCTACTTTCCGAACTCAGCAGTATCGCGCTACGTCGACGGCAAGCCGCAGTACGAAGTGCTGACCGATCAGCTTCACTCGTGGCCGGAACTCTACTTCGAGGGCGTCGGGTGGCTGCCGTTCGAGCCGACCCCCGGCCTGGGCATCTCCGTTCCGGCCTATTCTCTGCCGGCTTTCGCAGAGCAGCCCACCCAATCCACGGCGCCCACACCTCAGACGTCTGAGGTCACTCCCACGACGCGGGCCCGAGACAAGGCCGATCCGGCTGCCGAATCGTCGGCGGGGGAGACCAGATCACTGGCGCAGCTGCGGGGATGGTTGATCGTGGTAGCCGTTGTGGCGGGTGTGTGCCTCGCAGGGCTTGTTCCAGCCTCGGTCAGAATATGGCGCCGACGACGCTTTCTCGCCTCGATCGATCGCTCAGACACGCCGGCGACACAGGCGTGGCGGGAACTCCAGGACTTCGCTCGCGATTTCGGCATCGTGGTCTCGCGTGGAGACACCCCCGCGACCTTCGGCCAGAGGCTGCTCGATCTCCGCCGCATCCCCAGCGCAGACGTGGACTCGCTGCGCCGGGCAGTGGAGCGCGAACAATATGCAGACCGCCGCCACGCACCGGTCGGAGGGCTCGAGCGGGCGAAAATCAGAGTGGCGCTGATCTCAATCGAGAACGCCATCCGTGACGAGGCGGAGCAGTCCGCACGTCGTCGAGCTCGGCTGCTGCCGGCCTCGCTCTTCGTGCGTTCCGACCGACCGTCTTAGACATCTTCTCGTCGAGGACGGCGGCCTCGTCGGGGGCGAAAGCTGCCAAGCGGCCGTGCGCAGTCGACTCGCGTCAGCACATCCTGCACCTCATCGAGCCAGGCCAAGGCCGCGGTCGACAGAATCTCACCGCTTCTGAGGCCAAGGTCGTCGAGAGGACTATCAACGCCGTCTGCGGGGCGACCGTGGCTCTTGGCGTGCACCTGTCGATACGCGTCGATGAGTGCGTCGACCGGTGCACCGGGAAGGGATGCCACCAGAAGCACGTGGCCGACGAAGTCCGTCCAGCCGGCACGAGGGTCGGCCTCGGTCAGCCAGGCGGCCACCTCGGCGCGCCCCCGCGGAGTGAGAGTGTAGAGGGGCAGGCCGTCGCCTGTCGTGCCGTCGTTGATCACGGAGCCCTGGGCTTGCAGTCTCTCGAGGGTGGAGTAGATCTGCCCGACGTTGATGGAACCGGCTCGATTCATTCGAGTCTCCACCTCGCTGTGCACTTGGGAGCCGTAGGCCGACCCGAGGCTCAACACGGCCAGGATTCCCAACCTCACCGACATAGTGCACTCCAACGCAGTAATTGTCTACTCAGTATGTCGTAGGCCCATTCAGATCGAGGATCGGCTCGCCGCCCACGTCTACGGCAATTCCTCTGGCAGTACGCAGCCCTGTCGTGCATAATGCAAGAACAACTTGATATCAGTGCCGCCGCAGTTCCGTTTCACAGGTCGTTGGGGAAGACGTACCTCACGAAATGGAGAAAACAATGGTGGCACCCGTCGCACACGGAATGATCTTTGTTCATTCCGCCCCTCGCGCGCTCTGCCCCCACGTCGAGTGGGCCGCAGGTCGCGCCATTGGTCGTGCCGTCAACTTCACCTGGCGTGAGCAGCCCGTGCTCCGAGGCTCGCAACGCACCGAGTTCTACTGGGAGGGCCCGGCCGGAACCGGTGCAGCCATCGCCTCGGCGCTTCGTGGCTGGGAGCATCTGCGCTACGAGGTCACCGAGGATCCCGCGGCAGGCTCTGACGGCGGACGTTGGGTGCACACACCCGACCTCGGCATCTTCTATGCGCAGACCGACAGCGCCGGCAACACGGTGATTCCGGAAGATCGCGTTCGCGCGGCCATGGAGGCTGCCGGCACCGATGCCCTCGAACTGCACCGCGAGCTCCGCCTGGCCCTAGGACAGGCATGGGACGACGAGCTGGAGCCCTTCCGCCACGAAAGCGACTTCTCGCCCGTGGTGTGGCTTCACTCCGTCGGTTAAATAGTTCGGTCCCCTTGTCTTCGTCCGACAGGGTCGGATGGAGCCAAGGGGACCGAACGACAACCGTTCGCGCGCGTCAGGCGGTCTTGAAGGCCACCACCGCGTTGTGACCACCGAATCCGAACGAGTTGCTGATGGCCACGAGGTCGCCATCCGGCAGCGTGCGCGGTGCCGTGACCACGTCCATGTCAATCTCCGGATCCTGCTCCGTGAGGTTGATGGTCGGCGGAGCCGTGCGTTCGTGCAGCGCCAGAATCGTGAAGATCGCTTCGATGCCGCCGGCGCCACCGAGGAGATGACCGGTAGATGCCTTCGTCGCCGAGACGGGGATTCCTGCGAGCGAGTCGCCGAACACGTGGCGGAGAGCCTTGTATTCCGCGATGTCGCCGACCGGGGTCGACGTGGCGTGTGCGTTGATGTGCGCCACATCTGACAACGAGTAGCCGAACCCTTCGACGGCGGTGATCATCGCCCGGGCCGCGGCCGATCCCTCGGGATCGGGGGCTGTGATGTGATACGCGTCGCTTGTGACGGCACCGCCGACAACCTCGGCGTAGATGCGCGCGCCGCGGGCCAGTGCGTGCTCCTCGGTCTCTAGAACGATGGCCGCGCCGCCTTCGCCCAGTACGAAGCCGTCTCTCGTCACATCGTAGGGACGCGACGCCGTTGCCGGGTCGTCGTTGCGCTTCGAGAGGGCCTGCATGGCCGCGAACGACGCGATGGGAAGCGGGTGGATGGCCGCTTCTGATCCTCCCGCGATGATGATGTCGGCGTAGCCGGCCTGCAGGTGGTCGTAAGCGTTCGCGATCGACTCAGTGCTGGATGCGCACGCCGAGACGACGGTGCGGGCGCCGGCCCGCGCGCCCAGGCTCATTTCGATGGCGGCGGCGGGGCCGTTCGGCATCAGCATGGGAACGGTCATGGGCAGAACCCGGCGGGGGCCTCGCTCGCGCAGAGTGTCCCACGCGTCGAGCAGAGTCCAAACGCCCCCGATTCCTGTCGCCCAATCGACGCCGAACCGCTCGGGTACGACATCGGGGGAGCCGGCGTCAGCCCAGGCTTCCCTGGCGGCGGTCAGTGCGAACTGGCTCGACGGGTCGAGGCGCTTGGTCTCGATGCGCTCGAGCACGTCGCTCGAAGGGACCTTCGCCTGTGCGGCGAACGTGATGGGAATATCCCACTTGGCCACCCACTCCTGCTCGAGGGTGGTGGCGCCTGATGCTCCAGAGAGGAGCGCCGCCCACGTGTCGCGAGCGGTGCCGCCGAGGGGGGAGGTCGCACCGATTCCGGTGACGACGATTCGTTTGGAACTCATGGAAAAACTCTCTTGCACGTGGTCAATCGTGGGCAGTGTTCGGTGCCTCGACGACGGGCCCGGGCTCATTGCCCGGACCTGTCATCTGCGCTGCAGCGGGGAGTGTTAGTCCTGTGCCGCGACGATGAACGTGACGGCGTCTCCGACGGTCTTGAGGTTCTTTACCTCTTCGTCGGGGATCTTCACGTCGAACTTCTCTTCGGCGTTGACGACGATCGTCATCATGGAGATCGAATCGATGTCCAGGTCGTCGGTGAACGACTTGTCCATCTCGACCGTGTCGGTGGCGATACCGGTCTCGTCGTTGATGAGTTCGGCCAGGCCGGCCAGCACTTCTTCGGTGGACAATGCCATTGTGTTTCTCCTTGAGGGTTGAATTGACCGTCACTTAGTTTAGGTCAGGCCGTACGTATTCTTGACTAGGTAACGCGGGTTGGTGACTAAGGCAGCACAACGACCTGCGCGCCGAACACCAGGCCGGCTCCGAAGCCGATCTGCAGCGCGAGTCCGCCGGAGAGCTCGGGGTTCTCTTCGAGCAGTCGATGGGTTGCAAGAGGAATCGACGCGGCCGAGGTGTTGCCCGTGGTTGCGATGTCGCGCGCGATGGCCACCGACTCGGGCAGCTTCAGCTGCTTCGCGAACTCGTCGACGATGCGCATATTGGCCTGATGCGGGATGAAGGCCGCGAGATCCGCGCTCGTGACACCGGCGGCATCCAGGGCGCGCTGGGCGACCTTGGCCATCTCCCAGACAGCCCAACGAAAGACGGTGGCGCCCTCCTGGCGCATGGTCGGCCAGGTATCGATCTCTCCGTCGCGGAACTGCGCGTGGGTTCCGGTCATGTAGATCGTGTCCCACTTCGAGCCGTCGGAGCCCAAGATGCTGGGGGAGATGCCCGCGGAATCACTGGGGCCGACGATCGCTGCGCCCGCGCCGTCGCCGAGAAGGAAGGAGATGGAGCGGTCGGCCGGGTCGATGAACTCGGAGAGCTTCTCTGCTCCGACGACGAGAACGTACTCCGCAAGGCCAGCGCGGATGAGCGAGTCGGCCTGGGCGATGCCGTAGGTGTATCCGGCGCACGCAGCCTCGATGTCGTAGGCGGCGGCCGGGTTCGCGCCGACGCGCTCTGCCAGCAGCGACGAGATCGACGGTGTGACCACGGGGTTGCTGATCGTCGCCACGATCACGGCACCGATCTGCTGCGGGTCGATGCCGGCGCGCTCGATCGCCTCTAGGGCGGCAGTCGTCGCGAGGTCGACAGCAAGCACGTCTTTGCCGGCTCGACGACGCTCGATGATTCCCGTGCGCTGCCTGATCCACTCGTCCGACGAATCGATCGGGCCGACGAGATCGTCGTTAGGAACGACGTTCTCTCCGCGGGCCGCGCCCACGCTGTGGATGCGCGTGAACTCGCTGCCGCGAATCTGCTTGAGAGGGGCATGCTTCATGGAATTCTCCGGGTGTGTCGAATCGGGTGTCGGGTTCACGCGTCGCCGTCGAGCAGCGCGAAGGCCGCGTCGAGGTCGTCGGGGGTCTTGACCGCGACGGCGGGCACACCCCGGAGGCCACGCTTTGCGAGTCCGGTCAGCGCGCCTGCGGGAGCAACCTCGATGATGCCGGTGATGCCGGCGTTCGCGAAGGCCTCCATGTCGAGATCCCAACGAACGGGTGAGGAGACCTGGCCGACGAGCAGATCGACGAACTCACGACCGCTGGTCACGACGCTGCCATCCTTGTTGGTCCACAGCGTGGTCGTGGGGTCGTGCGCATCGAGCCGCGAGGCGACCTCGGTGAGAGTCGCGACGGCGGGCGTCATGTAGCGCGTGTGGAACGCACCCGCGACCTGGAGGGGGATAACCCGCGCCTTCGCTGGCGGATCTGCCGCGAGGGCAGCGAGTGCGTCGGGGGCACCGGCCACGACGATCTGTCCACCGCCGTTGAAGTTCGCCGGCTGAAGCCCGAGAGCTTCGAGTCGGGCGAGCAGCTCCTGTTCGTCCGCGCCGACGACCGCGCTCATACCCGTTGACGTCTCGGCTGCAGCCGCGGCCATGGCGAGCCCGCGCTGACGAACGAAAGCCATGGCATCCGTTTCTGTGAGCACGCCGACGCCCGCGGCGGCCGTGATCTCGCCGACCGAGTGGCCTGCGATGCCGCCGATGCGGTCGACGCGACCATCGGCCAGCAGGGTGCGAAGGGTCAGGATGCCGGCGGCGACGATCAGGGGCTGGGCGACGGCGGTGTCACGAATCGTGTCGGCGTCGCTTGTCGTGCCGTGAGTCACGAGGTCGAGTCCGGCAGCGGCTCCCAACTCGTCGAGGTGCTCGCGGTAGCCCGGAACATCGAGCCAGGGAGACAGGAAGCCGGGGGTTTGAGAGCCCTGGCCGGGGCAGACGATGACGATCACTAGATCATCCTCCCAAGAGTTGAGATGAAAGGTGTGTGCATTCCCCACCAACAATGGCGAGAACTGCTGTCGAAAGGGTACAGGGCTGCATCACCGTCGTGTGCCGGCGCCATCATGGTCGTGCATCGTTCCAAGGATGAGCGCCGACTGCAGAATGAGGGCCTCGCGTGCACCGGTGGCATCCCATCCGATGACCTGCGATACGCGCTTGAGGCGATATCGCACCGTATTCGGGTGAACGTAGAGCTCCCTGGCCGTAGCCTCGAGCGAACGCCCGTTGTCGAGGTAGCACCAGAGCGTTGCCATGAGTTCCGGCGACTGGTCTTGGAGCGGGCGATAGACGCGATTGACCAGCGTCGAACGCGCCAACGGGTCGCCGGCGAGGGCTCGCTCCGGAAGAAGATCGTCGGCGAGCGCAGGCCTGGGCGCGTTGCGCCAGGCACGAGCCACGGCGAATCCGGCAAGCGCCGCCTTCGCGCTTCTGGATGCGTCGACCAGGCTCGGTACCTCGTGCCCGAGAACGAGATGGCCGGGGCCGAATCCCGGCTCCAGCGCGCGGGCGATGTCCATGAAGCTCAGAGTGGGCTCGGTGTTCGACTCGTCGGCCTGCTCGGCAGCCGCAGCTTCGCTCGCCTGAGTCGCGCTGCCGGGCGCGGGGATGGACCGACCGATCACCAGGACGAGGCGATTGCCCTGCACCCCGATCAGAACGTCGGCCTGAAGGTGTCGGGCCGTGCGACGCAGCTGATCCACATCGAGAACTCGAGGAGTCGTGCCGACGAGAACACTTACCTCGCCGTGACCGTGCCAGCCCAGGGCGGCAATACGAGAAGGCAGTTCGTCGTCGTATTCGCCGCTCAGGATCGAGTCGACCACGAGAGCCTCGAGCCGCGCGTCCCAGAGGCCGCGGGCCTCGGCGGCGCGAGCGTAGACGTCGGCCGATGCGAAGGCGATTTCACGCGAGTAGAGCAGAATGGCCTCGCGCAGCGAGGCATCCGCGCCCTTGACCCGATCTTCGACAACCTCGACGACCACCCGGATGAGCTGCAGCGTCTGCTGCAGCGTCACCGAGCGCAGAAGCTCCCGTGGCGCGGATCCAAAGACGTCCGACGCAATCCACGTGGTGGTAGTGGGGTCTTCGTACCACTGGATGAACGACTTGATGCCGGCCTGCGCGACGAGGCCGACCGCGCTGCGCCGCCCTGGTGGCATATCGCCATACCAGGGCAGCGTCGCGTCGAGGCGCTTGATCGTCGCAGTTGCGAGCTCACCCGAGATCGTGCGGAGCCAGGCGAGTGTCTCCGCTTTACTCTTGGCCATGCTCGGTCGTCTCTTCGATCGGCGCGCCTGATCTGTTCATCGAACGCTTCGGCCGTCGCGTGGTCGTCAGCTCTCTCCGCCGGCGGAGCCCGACGTTCCGGCCGTGACGTCGTAGAGACGGTACTTCTCGATGGCCCAGGCGGGTGCCGAGGCATCGACCTCGCCCTTGGCAGCAAGCTGCTCGAGGGTTCGCACCACAACCGACGGGCCGTCGATCTTGAAGAATCGACGGGCCGCGGGCCGGGTGTCCGAGAAACCGAAGTCGTCGGCGCCGAGGGTCGCGTAGTCACCGGGCACGAACTGCCGGATCTGGTCGGGAACCGCGTGCATGTAGTCGCTCACTGCGACGAACGGGCCGGCAGCGTCTGCCAGCTTCGTCGTGACGTAGGCCGTCTGCTTCGGAGCGTTCGGGTTGAGGAAGTTGTGCTCCTCGGCCTTCAGCCCGTCGCGACGCAGTTCGGTCCACGAGGTGACGCTCCACACATCGGCGGAGACTCCCCAGTCGTCGGCCAGCAGCTGTTGCGCCTCGAGAGCCCACGGAACCGCGACGCCAGAGGCGAGGATGTTCGCCTTCGGGCCTTCGACGGTGCCATCCTTCAGCTTGTAGATACCGCGGAGCACTCCGTCGACGTCGAGGCCCTCGGGCTCGGCCGGCTGCACGTGCGGCTCGTTGTAGACCGTCAGGTAGTACATGACGTTCGGGTCGCTGTGCGAGCCGCCGTACATGCGCTCGAGACCGTCGCGCACGATGTGGTTGATCTCGTAGCCGTAGGCGGCGTCGTACGAGACGACGGCGGGGTTCGTGGATGCGAGCAGCAGCGAGTGTCCATCGGCGTGCTGCAGGCCTTCACCCGTGAGCGTCGTGCGCCCGGCAGTTGCACCGATGACGAATCCACGGGCCATCTGGTCTCCCGCGGCCCACAAGGCGTCGCCCGTGCGCTGGAAACCGAACATCGAGTAGAAGACGTACACCGGAATGAGCGGCTCGCCGTGCGTCGAATACGAGGTTCCCACGGCGGTGAACGCGGCCAGCGCGCCGGCCTCGTTGATGCCGACGTGGATGATCGTTCCTTGCGGGCTCTCCTTGTAGGCGAGCAGCAGGTCACGGTCGACCGAGGTGTAGTTCTGGCCGTTCGGGTTGTAGATCTTCGAGGTGGGGAAGAACGCGTCGAGGCCGAACGTGCGCGCCTCGTCGGGAATGATCGGCACGATGCGGTGACCGAAGCCCTTGGCACGCGTTAGATCCTTCAGCAGACGAACGAACGCCATAGTGGTGGCGATCTCCTGCGTTCCCGAGCCCTTCTTGAGGGTCTGGTAGGCGGAGTCATCGGGCAGATTGAACTGCTCGTACTTTGTGCGACGCTCGGGCAGATAGCCGCCGAGCTCGCGACGACGCTCGTGCAGGTACTCGATCGCCTCGTCACCCTCGGCCGGCTTGTAGTACGGCGGCAGGTACGGGTTCTCTTCGAGCTGGGCGTCGGTGATGGGGATGCGCAGCTCGTCGCGGAACGCCTTGAGGTTCTCGAGCGTCATCTTCTTCATCTGGTGGGTCGCGTTGCGGCCCTCGAAGCTCTTGCCCAGGCCGTAGCCCTTGATGGTGTGGGCGAGGATGACGGTGGGCTGGCCCTTGTGCTCGGCCGCAGCCTTGAATGCCGCATAGACCTTCCGATAGTCGTGTCCACCGCGCTTCAGGTTCCACACGTCTTCGTCGGTGTAGTTCTCGACGAGCTTGAGCGCGCGAGGGTCGCGACCGAAGAAGTTCTCGCGAACGTACGCGCCGTCTTCAGTCTTGTACGTCTGGAAGTCGCCATCCGGCGTGGTGTTCATGAGGTTGAGCAGCGCGCCCTCGGTGTCATTGGCGAGAAGCGAGTCCCACTCGCGACCCCAGATGACCTTGATGACGTTCCAGCCCGCGCCGCGGAAGAAGCTCTCGAGCTCCTGAATGATCTTGCCGTTGCCGCGCACGGGGCCGTCGAGGCGCTGCAGGTTGCAGTTGATCACGAAGTTGAGGTTGTCGAGGCCCTCGTTCGCTGCGACCTGCAGCTGTCCGCGGCTTTCGACCTCGTCCATCTCGCCGTCGCCGAGGAACGCCCAGACCTGCTGCTCCGACGCATCTTTGATGCCGCGGTTGGTGACGTACTTGGCCAACTGAGCCTGGTAGATCGCGTTGATCGGGCCGAGACCCATCGACACCGTGGGGAACTGCCAGAACTCGGGCATCAGACGCGGGTGCGGGTACGACGAGAGTCCGCCACCGATGTGCGACTTCTCTTGACGGAAGCCGTCGAGCTGGTTCTCGCCCAGGCGGCCTTCGAGGAAGGCGCGAGCGTATGTGCCGGGGGAGGCATGGCCCTGCACGAAGATCTGGTCTCCGCCGGACGCGTGATCCTGCCCGCGGAAGAAGTGGTTGAAGCCGACCTCGTAGAGAGCGGCGCTCGACGCGTACGTCGAAATGTGGCCACCGACGGCGATACCGGGACGCTGCGCACGGTGCACAAGCACGGCGGCGTTCCAACGGATCCACGCGCGGTAGCGGCGCTCGATCTCTTCATTGCCCGGAAACTCGGGCTCGTTCTCGGAAGCGATCGTGTTGATGTAGTCGGTGGTGGGAACCATCGGCACACCGAGATGCAGCTCTTTGCTTCGCTTCAGCAGGCTCAGCATGATCTCGCGAGCACGCCCGTGGCCGTGAGCCGCAACCAGCTGGTCGAGTGACTCGTTCCACTCCGCGGTTTCTTCGGGATCGGAATCGGTCGAGCTAACCGAGTACGGGTCCTGGTCGTTGACAGTCAACGTCGACCTCTTTCTGTGGGTGACAGATTTTCTAGTGCTGGTGCGTGCCGTGCCCGGATTCGTGTCCGAGCACGGGGATGCGCGCCATCCTCCAGCCTAGTGAATGTTCTGGACACTCTGGCCGCGTTCCGGTTGGTACTCGCTGGGATCAGGCGTAGGATCGGCGACGTTCAGCGAACGGGCATCCAGGTCGGGGCCCACAAGGCGTCCATCCCCGCTCGCGAAAGGAAACAAGTACTCTCATGGCTTTGGAGAACGACACCCGCGCTCCCGATTTCGATCTCGCCAATCAGTTCGGCGAAAGAATCCGGTTGAGCCAGTTCCGCGGCAAGAAGGCCGTCGCGCTCGTCTTCTTCCCCCTGGCGTTCTCCGGAACCTGCACGAGCGAACTCTGCGCTCTGGAGGAGAACCTCAACCTCTTCAAAGACAACGACGTCGAGCTTCTCGGTATCTCGGTCGACTCCAAGTCGGCACTGCGTTCGTGGGCCGACGTTCAGGGCTATGACTTCACTCTGCTGGCCGACTTCTGGCCGCACGGCGCTGTCGCCAAGGAGTACGGAGTGTTCCTCGAGGGCAAGGGCTTCGCAAACCGCGCGACCTTCCTCATCGACATCGACGGCATCATCCGCGAGAGCTTCATCACGGCTCCCGGGGAGGCCCGTTCGATCGATGCGTACAGGGCAGCACTCGACGAGATGCGGTCGGTCGCGGTCTGAGTCGCTCGATGCCCGCATGGACTGAGCACGCCATCTGGTGGCAGATCTACCCGCTGGGCTTCATCGGAGCCGACACCACCACGAACCCGCATGGGCCCGTCGAGCACCGGCTGGGCGAGATAGTTCAATGGCTCGATGACATCGTCGACCTGGGCGCGAACGGACTCGCGCTCGGCCCGATCTTCGATTCAGAGACCCACGGCTACGACACGATCGACCATCTGACGATCGATCCGCGGCTCGGTGACGAGGCCGATTTCGACGCGCTCGTCGCGGCCTGCCGAGAGCGGGGTATCCGCCTCCTTCTCGACGGCGTGTTCAACCATGTTGCGCGCAGCAACCCGCTCTGGCAGGCGGCCGTCGCTGCAGGGCCCGGATCCGCGGAAGCGGCGTGGTTCCGCCTCGAGGCCGAGCAGACACCGTGCAGCGAACTGAAGCCGGCCGTCTTCGAAGGCCACGGCCATCTTGTCGAACTCGACCTCGCGCATCCGCCTGCCGCCGACTACGTGACCCGGGTCATGCGGCACTGGCTCGACCGTGGCGCCGACGGCTGGCGGCTCGACGCGGCGTACGCCGTGGCTCCGGATGCCTGGCGGCCGATCCTCGACGCGGTTCGCACGACGCATCCTGACGTGTGGATCGTGGGAGAGGTGATCCACGGCGACTACGCCTCGATCGTCAACGAGTCCGGCATGGATTCCGTGACCCAGTACGAGCTGTGGAAGGCGATCTGGAACTCGCTGAACGAGAAGAACTTCTTCGAACTCGCGTGGTCGCTCGAGCGGCATCAGGAGTTCGTGGAGCGCTTCTCTCCGCTCACCTTCGTGGGAAATCACGACGTGACGCGCATCGCATCGCTCGTCGCAGACAGCCGCCACGCACAGCTCGCGCACGCCCTGCTTTTCTTCCTGCCCGGCGTTCCGAGCGTCTACTACGGCGACGAGCGCGGTCTGACCGGAGTGAAGGAAGACAGGGCCGGGGGAGACGACGCCGTGAGGCCGCGGGTCGACCGCGACGCGCCGGAATGGCAGCGCAACGAGGTCTTCGAGTTGCACCAGCGCCTGATCGCCTTCCGGCGCCAGCACGCGTGGCTGCACGACGCGCGCGTCGAGGTTCTGGAACTGGCGAACGAGACGCTCCTGCTCGAGGCGACGGCCCGTTCAGGTGATGGCCGCGCGACCCTGGCGCTCAACCTGACCGATCATGAGGTCACGCTGCGCGGCACCGCGGTGCCCGCCCACGGATACGCCCTCACCGAGTGACGGTTCGATTCCGGCATTGCGCCGCAAGCGTGTAATCTGTTCACCGCACGAGAGTTACTTTGCTCGTGATGCAGGGGCCTTTAGCTCAGTTGGTAGAGCGCCACGTTTACACCGTGGATGTCATCGGTTCGAGCCCGGTAGGGCCCACCCCTCGCACGCTGCACGTCACGCCTGCAGCAACTCCGGAAGTGACGCCAGCGTCTGCAGCATCCTGCTCTCCGACTCGACATCGCCGGCGGCCGCGTAGAGCGCTGCCGCCTCTTCGAGTCGGAGACGCGCCTGCAGCCCGTAGCCATCTTTGATCGCGTGCCCGGCAAGGAGCGTGGCCGCCCGGGCACACCAGACTCGATCGCGGTGCTCGTCTGACGACGTGCGCAGCACCTGCGCGAGAGCCTGGCTGCCCGCTCGGTCGGCATCGTCGAATTCGTCGGTGGCCGTGCTGTAGAGGCGGTCGCGCAGCGTCTCCAGCACGTCGCCGAACGGCGTCTCGATCCCTCCCAGCGACGACGTTCGGATGCCTCGGCCCGAGACGGTCTCGAGGTGCCACGTGCCTGAGACGGCCGTAAGCAGGACGGAGTACGGAGCCGCGACATCGAACTCGATCGACTGCTCGCCGATTTGCTGCCAGGTGAGGTGGGCTGTGTTCTCAGCCGCCCAGCGCATCAATTCGGCTACCGCATACGCGTCGTTCATTATGGTGATCTCCCGTTGTTCGCCCCCGACAAACGACGATAGCGAGAGCGCCCGACATCGCGCCGTCACGACACCGCTTCACGCTGAGACGGTACGTCTCAACGTGAGCACCGCGTCGGTCATCACGACCGTTTCACCCGCGGGAGACACGGCGTCGCGGTCGACCATGGCACTCGTCAACAGGGTCCACTCAGACATCGGCAGCTCGAGACGGTCCAGCACCTCGTCTGGCTCGGGCAGTGGAGGGCCTTCGTGCCGATGCGTCGACCATGGGGAAAGGCACCGTGCCCGACGATGAGCAGTACGCCAGATTCAGCGACGGCCCCCGCCGCGCGCTGAAGAATCGCTTCTCGAGGAAGCTCGACGGGGGAGTGCAGAAAGTGCGCCGACACGAGGTCGAACTCGCTGTCGGGAACCCACGTTGCCAGGTCTGCCTCCACCCACAAGATCCGATCGCCGAACCCAGCCGAATCCGCAGCGGAACGGCCCCGCTCCAGCGCCGTCGGCGAGATGTCGACCGCGGTCACGTCCCACCCGCGTGACGCCAGCCACAGCGCGTCGCCGCCCTCGCCGCTGCCGAGATCGAGCGCTCGTCCCGGGGCGAGCCCGCCGACTTCGCGCACCAGCGCGGCATTCGCCCGTCCGCTCCAGGTCTTGCCGGATTCTCGGTAGCGCGCCTCCCAGAAAGAGGCCGGCGATTGATGCTCGTGATCGATCATGATTCAACGATGGGTCGGACGCCTCGTCGGTGCAACTCGGCATGCCGTATTGGCAAGTCGGATGCCGTGGCTGACGATCGGCGCGAGCGCCGGAGTCACACAGGCACCACGCCGGTAGGCTGGGCGGGTGATGCACACGCTCCATGATTTCGAGTCGGCCGTCGAACGACTCTGGCCGACGCGGTTCGCCGAAGACTGGGATCGCCCGGGCGTCAGCACCGGAGATGCGACGCAGTCGGCCATGCGCGTTCACCTCGCCGTCGATGCCGTCGCCGAGACCGTCGATGAAGCGATCGAGCTCGGGGCTGACGTGCTCTTCGTGCATCACCCGCTCCTGCTGCGCGGAGTCACCTCCGTCGCCACCGACCGCTACAAGGGCGCTCTGCTCACTCGGCTCATCCGCTCAGGGTGCGCCCTGGTCGCCGCCCACACCAACGCCGACATCGTAGACGACGGCACCTCGTCGGTTCTCGCGAAGCGTCTCGGGCTCGCGCAGTCCGAACCGATCGTTGCCGGTGAACGTTCCGGAACCGGCCTCGGACGGGTCGGAGAGCTGGCCGAGCCGACGACTCTCGGCCGGCTCGCGCTCGCCCTCGGCGAGATTCTCCCGGCAACGGCCACGGGCATCCGGGTTTCGGGCGCCTACGACCAGGAGATCTCGCGCGTGGCCCTCTGCGCAGGTGCCGGCGACTCTCTTCTGGCGGATCCCGCTGTGACCTCAGCCGACGTCTACATCACGAGCGACCTCCGTCACCATCCCGCGTCGGAGTCGAGGCAGCAGTCGATGCTGTCGGCCGGCCCGGCGCTCATCGACGTGTCGCACTGGGCCAGCGAGTGGCTCTGGCTCGACTCCGCCGCCGAAGCACTCGCCGCCGCACTGCCTGGCGCGACCTTCTCGGTGAGCGAGCTTCGAACCGACCCGTGGGACTTCGTCGTCACTCAATAGTTCTCCTCCTCCTCGCCGTTTCACGGCATTCACCACGCTCAGCCAAGGAAGGCACCCATGAAGGCACCGATCACCGAGCAGAGAGCACTTCTCGATCTGCAGGCTGCAGACACGCGACTCGATCAGCTCGCGCACACCGCTAAGACGCTTCCACAGTCGCTCGCTCTTGCGGAGTTGGCCAAAGACGTCGCCCGTTCACGGGCGCTCTCCGCCTCCATTCGTGGTGAGCTCGAAGACACCAAGGTCGAGATCGGACGCGTCGAGTCCGACGTCGAGGTCGTGGCTGCGCGCATCGCGCGCGACAGGGAACGGCTTGCCGTCAGCTCATCGCCGAAAGACATTCAGGGCCTCGAGCACGAGCTAGCTTCGCTTCTGAAGCGACAGTCCGACCTCGAAGACATCGAGCTCACCGTCATGGAGCGTCAAGAGGAGATCGACGCGCGTTTTCAGGCCGCCGCAGCCCGCCTCGACGAACTCCTGGTCACAGAGAAAGAGCTGACGGCCGACCGCGACGACAAGCTCGAGCAGATCAATGCCGAAATTGCGCTCGTGACCGAACGACGAGCCCGCATCGCGTCGTCGATCAGTGCCGAGCTTGTCGCGCTGTACGACAAGCAGCGTTCACGATACGGAATCGGCGCGGCGCTGCTGACCCGCGGCGTCTCCGGTGGAAGCCACGTCAAGCTCCATGAGTCCGACCTCGCCGTCATCAGGGCGGCGGCGCCAGACGACGTCGTGCTCGACCCCGACAGCAACTGCATCCTTGTGCGCACGGAAGAATCCGGCCTGTGATCTTCGTCGGCGTTCTGCCGTAGACTTCCACACGAATGGGTCGGTGAGACGGTCGCGTCAGTTACGCATCTTCGGATGCTTGGCTGCCGAGGAACGTCCGGGCTCCACAGAGCAGGGCGGTGGGTAACACCCACCCGGGGCAACCCGCGAGACAGTGCCACAGAGAACAGACCGCCGCTGGCGTCAGCCGGCGGTAAGGGTGAAACGGTGGTGTAAGAGACCACCAGAGACCAGGGTGACCTGGTCTGCTTGGTAAACCTCGCCCGGAGCAAGGTCAGACAGGGAACGATTGAGACGGCTCGTCGAGTTCCCGGGTAGACCGCTAGAGGGCTGCGGCAACGTAGTCCCGAGATAGATGGCCGTCACGTATCCGCGTTATCGCGGATGCGGACAGAACCCGGCGTACGGCCGGCCCATTCACCCTCCAACCCGGGCGCGATGCGCTGGGTCGTGCTACAGCATGGCTGCCGGATGCTCCTTGGGCGACTCGTCGGCGCCCGCGACCACGCGGGGCTGGGATGCCAGTGCCGCCGCCCCGAGAATGCCCGCGTTATTGCGCAGCACAGCAGGCACGATCTCGGTCGTCAGGTTGAGCAGGGGCAGGAACTCCTGGTAGTTCTTGGAGACACCGCCGCCCACGATGAAGAGGTCGGGGGAGAGCAGCTTCTCGAGCTCGGAGTAGTACTTCTGCAGGCGTTCGGCCCATTTCGACCACGACAGATCCTCGCGCTCCTTGGCGGAGTAAGCGGCCTTCAGCTCGTAGTCGCCCCCATCGATCTGCAGGTGCCCGAGCTCGGCGTTCGGCACGAGAACCCCGTTGTAGATGATCGCCGTGCCGATTCCTGTGCCGAGGGTCGTCATCATAACCAGGCCCGACCGGTCTCGCGCCGCGCCGAATCGCACCTCGGCGTAACCCGCGGCATCCGCGTCGTTGACGAAGAAGATGTCGCGGCCCAGGGCGTCTTCGAAGAGCTTCTCGGCCTCGAGGCCGATCCACTTCTTCGAGACGTTAGCGGCCGACATCGTTCGGCCGTTCCGCACAACGGCGGGAAAGCAGATTCCGATGGGAGCGTCCGCTGGCGCGTCGGTCAGCTTCTCGAGAATCTTCGTGACCGTGCCGACGATGTCTTTAGGCTTGCCACCCTCAGGCGTGGAGAGCTTGACCCGATCGCTCAGCAATTCGCCAGAGGCGAGGTCGACGATGGCCCCTTTGATGCCGGTGCCACCGATATCGATGCCGATGGCCACGTCGGATGCCGTTGGGGTGTTCATGGTCAGTCTCCTCGAACTATCACCGTCGACGCGTCGGGCGCGCCTCTCGCGTTTCGTATCGAGCCTAGGGCAGACGAGGCTCCTGCGGCGTTCTCGAGACTGGGCCTAGGATTTGACGTAGCCGAAGCATGGACCATCGAAGGTCTGCGCGAGATCCCGGGAGTTGACATGTCGGAAGACGCCTCGAAGCAGTACTGGTACAACATGAAGACCGGCAAGGTGGAGCACGGCTACGAGTCCTCGGTCGTCGACCGCGTCGGGCCCTTCGCCACCGAGGCGGAGGCCTCACACGCCCTCGAGAAGCTTCGCGCCAACAGCGCGAAATGGGCCGAAGAAGAGGCAGACGAGCAGGGCTGAGTCAGCACCCCTTTGTATGGTCCGATCAGTCGTACGAGTTCTCGGGCCCGGGGTAGCTGCGGTCCGCAACGTCTGAGCGGAACCGGGTCACGGCATCCGTCAGCACCCCGCGAAGGTCGGCATACTGCTTCACGAACTTCGGAATGCGGCCTGACGAGAACCCCGCGAAGTCGGTCCACACGAGAAGCTGGCCGTCGACGTGAGGGCCTGCGCCCACTCCGATCGTGGGGATACTCAGCTTCTCTGTCACGAGCCGCGCAGCCTCGCTCGGAACCATCTCGAGAACGACGGCGAACGCGCCGGCCTCTTCGACAGCGAGTGCGTCGGCCATCAACTGCTCTAGGCCAGCGCCTCGGCCCTGGATGATGTGGCCGCCGAGGCCGTGCTCGCTCTGCGGGGTGAAGCCGATGTGCGCCATCACCGGGATGCCGGCGCCGACGATGCGCCGAATCTGCTCGACGCTGCGTACTCCGCCCTCGAGCTTGACGGCGTGGGCGTGCGTCTCTTTCATAAAGCGCACGGCCGTGTGCAGGGCTTCGAGGGGGCCGCTCTCGTATGAGCCGAAAGGCATGTCAGCGACAACGAACGCCCGCTGCACGGCCAGCGCCACAGCGCGGGTCAACGGAATCAGCTCGTCGACGGTGACCGGGAGGGTGGTGTCATAGCCGAAAACGGTGTTGCCTGCAGAGTCGCCCACCAGAAGAAAATCGATGCCCGCCTCATCGAAGATGCGGGCAGACAGCTGGTCGTAGCTCGTGAGTCCGGTGATCGGGGTTCCGGTCGCCTTCGCATTCTGAAAATGGCGCGTGCGCACGCGCTTCGGAGCAGAAGGGGGTACTGACGGCGGCGTCTCTGACATCGTGCCAGTCTATCGAGGGCCACAACCGTTCGGTCCTGGCGCTGCCCGTCGTCGCGATCAGCAGTGCCGCGAGGAGCCCGTCGCATCTGGAAACACTCTGCGGGGCGCGGGCGGGCACAGCGATCGATCACGGTATCGTTTGGCTGAATCGATAGTGACGGTGGCGTGAAGTGAAAAGAACAAGTCGGCTGCGAATGCCGTTCATCGCCCTTGTGGCAGGCGTTGTGCTGGCCCTGAGCGCGCCCGTTCCCGCGACTGCGGCGGCAAACGACGGTTGCCCGGAGCCTTCGAGTGGCGACGCCGACTGCGGGGTGCTTACTGTTCCGGAGAACAGGCTGAACCCTGCCAGCCGAACCATCGACATCCCGTACGCGGTCATCCCGGCGAGTGATCAGCCGGCCACGGGCACGCCCGTGATCGTCATGGCTCCCGGGCTCGGCCAGTCAGCGGCCTCCGTCGGCGAGCACCTGTCTCGCGATCTCGGATTCGGTACCCATCGAGATGTCGTTGTGCTCGAGCAGCGTGGCGGCACGGCGTCGACGCCGAACCTGGACTGTCCGGCGGTCACAGACGCGTGGATCGACGCATTCACCTCGACCAATGACGCGCTGGAGGCCGAGGGCACCGCCGTCGGCATCGAGCTTTCGGACTGTCTCGCAGCCTTCGTCGAAGCCGGGGGAGACCCGAACGGTTACACGATCGCCCAGACCGCAGCCGATGTGGTCGACCTGCGGAACAAGCTTCAGATTCCCACCTGGACCCTCTTCGGCTCCGGTTGGTCGTCGAAGGTGATGACGGCGGTCGCCGGACTCGACGCAGCCGGAAGCGATGCCGTGCTTCTCGACTCATACAGTCCGGCCGCAGCCGACATCAAGGGCGATGCGTACACGGCGCTCAAGACATCGCTCGATGACCTGTCTGCTCGCACAGGGGTCGAGGGCACCGACTACGCGGCGACGGTGACGCAACTCGCATCCGATTTCGATGACAATCCATTCAAGGGCCCTGTCACCAACCCGTTCACCGACAGGCAGCGTTTTGTCGAGCTCGAGGGAAACGACTTCGTGAGCCTTGTGCAACAACTGCTCACCGATCCCGCGGTCACAAGCACGCTCCCTGTTCTCTTCGATCGTCTCGAAGCGGGTGACACAGGCGCGCTCGCACCGTACGTGGTGCTCGGCGCCGACGCTATCGGCACAACGAACTGGGGTCAATACCTGACGTCGACCTGTCTTGACCAGAAGGCGAACTGGTCGACCGATCCCGCAGCGCCTGAGGCCGTGGCCCCTGCCGAGGGCCAGGATCCAGTCGTTCCCGTCGATCCGCCACTGCTCGTGACCTACTCGCTCACCGACGCCGTGTGCGCGCAGTCGGGCATCGCGCCTGCGGGCACCGAACTGCGAGTGCCGCCCACTTTCACCCAGCCCACCTTGATCCTCGCCGGATCGAACGACCCGATTTCGCCCGCCGCGACCGCGCAGGCTGCCGCAGGATCGATCGTGGGAAGCCAGTTCGTCTCGTTCACCGGTGCGGGGCATGAGGTGCTCGGCACGAGCGACTGTGCCGTCGAAACCGCTGTCGCCTGGCTCGACAAGCCTGGCGACGATGTCTCAAGCCTCTGCGACCACGACGATGCCGTCACGCCGCTCATCGAAGCTTCGTCTATTCATGAGACGTCGCGGGCCGCGTCCGTCGTTCGCGCAGTCGATGACGTGAACTGGTTCGAGCTGCTGATTCCGATCATTTTCTTCGGCTTCTGCGCACTCTGGTTCGTCGGCTGGGTCATCACACTCATCGTGCGCGGTATCCAGCGAGAACGGCTCGGCCTGCTCATCGCATCCGGAATCTCGCCCGTCACCGGACTGCTTTTCGGTGGCATTGTCGCTCTCGGTATGACCTCCGCGACGGCAGAGCAGCCCGCGCTCACCTTGGTGGGAGTTCCCTCGTACTTCCCCTATCTCGGCATTCTGCTTGCCGTCGGCCTCTTCGCGCTGATCGTCGTCTGGAAGCTCGGAAGCAGAGGTGCGGCACTTCTTGCATCGACCGGTGTCATCGTCTGGCTCGGGATGCTCGCCTGGTTTGCGTGGATCGTGCTCGTTCCAAGCTGACCCGACAGATAGAGGGCGTGCACTAACCTGTAACTGGTTGAAAGACCCCGTTCGAAAGAGAGTCCCCATAGATGGATAAGCAGCGTGACTTCGTTCTTCGCACCATTGAGGAACGTGGCATCAAATTCATCAGGCTCTGGTTCACCGACGTGGTCGGAACCCTGAAGTCAGTAGCCATCGCTCCGGCCGAGGTCGAAGGGGCATTCACCGAGGGTCTCGGATTCGACGGCTCTGCGATCGAGGGTCTGACGCGATCCTACGAGGCGGACGTGCTCGCACATCCAGATCCCACGACGTTCCAGATCCTTCCGTGGCGGGGTGAGATCGACCCGACCGCTCGCATGTTCTGTGACATCACCACACCGGATGGCCTGCCGGCTGTTGCAGATCCTCGCAACGTGCTGAAGCGCACCCTGGCGAAAGCCGCCGACCGCGGCTTCACGTTCTACACGCATCCGGAGATCGAGTTCTATCTTCTGAAGTCGTCGCAGTACGGCGCTGCGGGCCCGGAGCCCGTGGATTCGGCCGGGTACTTCGACAACGTTCCCGGTGGCACGGCGCACGACTTCCGCCGCCGCTCCGTTCGTATGCTCGAAGATCTCGGCATCTCCGTCGAATTCAGCCACCACGAGGCTGGTCCCGGCCAGAACGAGATCGACCTGCGGTACGCAGATGCACTGACCACGGCCGACAACATCATGACGTTCCGCACCGTGATCAAAGAGGTCGCGATCGAGCAGGGCGTCTACGCTACGTTCATGCCGAAGCCGCTCGCCGGACACCCCGGATCGGGAATGCACACCCACCTCTCGCTCTTCGAAGGCGACGGCAACGCGTTCTACGAGGCGGGGGCCGAGTACCAGCTCTCGAAGATCGGGCGCCAGTTCATCGCCGGCCTGCTGCACCACGCACCGGAGATCACGGCTGTCACCAATCAGTTCGTCAACTCCTACAAGCGACTCTGGGGTGGCGACGAAGCTCCGAGCTTCGTGTGCTGGGGCCACAACAACCGCTCCGCCCTCGTGCGCGTTCCGCTCTACAAGCCCAACAAGGGCCAGAGCTCGCGCATCGAGTACCGCGCCATCGACTCGGCGGCCAACCCGTACCTTGCGTACTCGCTGCTTCTCGCCGCGGGCATGAAGGGCATCGAAGAGGGCTATGAGCTCCCGCCGGAAGCAGAAGACAACGTGTGGAGCCTGAGCGAGGCCGAGCGCCGCGCACTGGGCTACAACCCGCTGCCCGCCAGCCTCGATCGCGCCATCACATTGATGGAGGGCTCGGAGCTGGTCGCGGAGACGCTCGGCGAGCACGTCTTCGACTACGTGCTGCGCAACAAGCGTCAGGAATGGCAGGCCTACCGTGCCCAGGTGACGCCGTTCGAGCTCAAGAGCAACCTGGAGATGCTCTAACACCAGGCAGAGCAGGGGATGCGACGGAGTCGTCGCATCCTCCTCCCGGAGGATCATGCGCGAATCGAGATCACTCAGTCATCTGGCCCGGATGGGCTTCGCAGACCTTGGGTGGGCTGACGAACAGCTCCGCATCGTTGCGTCCTTGGCGAGCCTCGATATCGACGACCTGATCGCGGCCATCCCCTCCGCGGCAGACCCGGATCAGGCGCTGTCGCTGCTGGCGATTCTTCTGCGTCGGTCTCCGGAGCAGGTCACCCCGGTTCTCGCTGAGGAGCGCTACAGGGCCCGGCTCATCCGCGTGCTCGGCGCGTCCAAGGGGCTCGGAGACTTCTTCGCTCGACACCCATCGGAACTCGCCGTGCTCGTCGATCCGCGTCTGGCGCTGCCTACTGCAGAAGAGGCTCGTTCGGCCCTGCTCGACGCGGTCGGATCTCACGACGGCTTCGCAGCGGCATCGGGCGAAGAGGCATGGACGGCGCTTCGAGTGCGATACCGGGGTCTGCTGGCCCGGGTCGCTGCCTACGATCTCGAGCAGGCGGATGCCGTTGCTGGGCTCGATCGGGTTGCTGCGGTGCTCGCCGATCTGGCGGCTGCCGCCCTCGAAGCATCGCTGAGCGTCGCCCGCACGACCCTTTCTACCAAGGGACTCGGCCTCTGGTTCTTCGACCGAGAAAGCGTCGCCGCAACCCGGCTCTCCATCATCGGAATGGGCAAAGCGGGAGCGCGTGAACTCAACTACGTGAGCGACGTAGACGTGATCTTCGTGGGCGAGGCTCAGCCTGAGAGCGAGCTGGCGCCGGAGCATGCGATCGAGATCGCCACGAGACTGGCCATGCTCACGATGCGTGGAATCAACGAGTCGGGCCTCGAGCCCGGGCTGTGGGAGGTCGATCCGAATCTCCGTCCGGAGGGCAAGGACGGCGCGCTGGTGCGGTCACTCGATTCGCATATCGCCTATTACGATCGCTGGGCGAAGAGCTGGGAGTTCCAGGCACTCCTCAAAGCGAGGCCGCTGGCCGGCGATATGGAGCTCGGTCGGCAGTACGTCGAGGCTACGGCTCCGCGCGTGTGGTCGAGCGCATCGCGCGAAGGGTTTGTCGAGTCGGCGCAGAAGATGCGCGAGCGGGTCACGCAGCACATTCCTGCAGACGACGTTCATTATCAGATCAAGCTCGGGCCGGGTGGTCTTCGCGATATCGAGTTCACCGTGCAGCTTCTTCAGCTGGTTCACGGGCAGACAGACGACGAGATCCACCAGGCCGGCACGATCGCGGCGCTGACGGCGCTGGCCGATCGCGGCTACATCGGGCGGGCCGAGCAGGTCGAGTTCGCGGAGGATTACCGCATCCTTCGCCTTCTTGAGCACCGACTGCAGCTGCGCTTCTTGAAGCGCACCCACCTGATGCCCCGCGACGAACTCGGTCAGCGGGTGCTTGCGCGCGCCACCGACCTCGAGCCGTCTGCGGCACAGCTCATCGAGCGGTGGAATGGCATCAAGCACCGGGTGCGCAACCTTCACGTCAGGCTCTTCTACCGTCCATTGCTCGCGGCCGTCGCAGGTCTTTCGGCCGATGACGTGGCGCTCACGAGCCTTCAGGCAGAGGCGCGCCTTGCAGCCATCGGTTTCATCGACCCGCGGGGTGCGCTGAAGCACATCGAGGCCATGACGTCAGGCGTCTCGCGAAAGGCGAACATTCAGCGGCACCTTCTGCCCGTGATGCTGCAGTGGTTCGCCGACGGTGCCGATCCCGACTACGGACTGCTCGCGTTCCGGCGTCTCAGCGACTCGCTGGGGGACACCTACTGGTTCCTCCGGATGCTGCGCGATTCATCCGGGGCGGCCGCGCGACTCACGCACGTACTGTCGGCGTCTCGCTATGTCGGACAGCTGCTCCAGGGCATACCGGAGGCCGCGGCGTGGCTCGAGAACGAAGACGAGTTGCGACCGCGTCCCCGAGCGGTGCTCGACGAGGAGATGCGCGCGATCATCGCTCGCCACGACACGCAGGATGCCGCGGCGAGTGCCCTCCGCGCGGCTCGCCGGCGAGAGGTGCTGCGGCTCGCGATCTCGTCGATTCTCGGAATCATCACGGTCGACGAACTCGCCCGTGGTCTGACCGATGTCACGACTGTTCTGCTCACGGGTATCACGACGATCGTGCGACAGCCTGGGTCGAGCGGGGCCGACGGCATCGAATTCGCGATCATCGGCATGGGCAGACTCGGCGGGCGCGAGGTCGGGTTCGGATCCGACACCGACGTGATGTACGTCTATCGTGCACGCTCGGCAGACAATCAGACGGCGGCGACGGATGCCCTCGCCATCGCCACCGAGATCAAGCGCCTCACCGAAGACAATCGTCTTCCACTCGAGATCGACATCGATCTGCGGCCGGAAGGCAAGAACGGCGCCATCGTTCGCTCGCTCGATTCGTATCGGGCGTACTACGCGAGATGGTCGCTGACCTGGGAAGCGCAGGCTCTCCTCCGGGCGCGGGGCCTCGTCGGCGACGAATCGCTCATACGCGACTTCGAGGAACTCGCCGACACCGTTCGGTATCCCGCCCAGATCGCCGAGAAGGAGGTTCGCGAGGTCAAGAGGATCAAAGCCAGGGTCGAGAATGAGCGTCTGCCGCAGGGCACAGACCCGCTTCGACACCTCAAGTTGGGCCGAGGCAGTCTCAGCGACGTCGAGTGGCTCGTGCAGCTGACCCAGCTGCAATGGGGCAGCCGCATTCCGTCTCTGCGCACCACGTCGACGCTCGAGGCTCTGGATGCCGCTGTCGCGGCCGACCTCGTCACGGAGGCCGACGCATCCGTACTTCGAGCCGCCTGGGTCTTCGCGTCGCGTGCACGATCCGCCGTGACCCTGTGGGCCAACAAGAACTCGGATGTGCTGCCGAGCGACCGCAAGGCTCTCGACGGCATCGCGCGTCTTCTCGAGTACCCTCCGGGGTCGGCCACAACCCTGGAAGAGGACTACCTCGGAGTCACTCGCAGGGCCAGGGCCGTCTTCGAGCGGCTCTTCTACGGCGTCTAGATTTCTGCGAACGGCCACGCGGGCGCGGACGATTCGCGGAGAGTTGCCCGTAGCCTTGAACCGTGACTGATGGCATCAACGACCGGCAAAGCGTGCACCGACGACGGGTGAGGCAGTCCCTGATCGAGCTGGCGGGTGGTGCTATCCGGGGAGTCGGCGCCCCCACTCAGATCATCTCGGTTGTCGGGGGAGATGACGCGCTCTCCCAGCGCCACGCCCGGCTGGTTATCGACCTCTGTCTTCGGGCCGGCGAGGCGATGCTCGCCACCGGCGCGTCGGCGTCGGATGTGGTCGCGACCGTACTGAGAATCAGCGATGCATACGGAATTAGCGCGATGCACGTGGACATCACGTTCACGTCGATAACGGTCTCCATCCATCGTGGAATGAACGAGGACCCGCTCTCGGTCATGCGTATCGTGAGAGTGCGCACCACCGACTACACACGCCTGCAGGCGGTCTATCTTCTGATCGATGAAATCGCGGGCCAGCAGGAGCCGCTCGACGTCGAGACAGCCAGGGATCGACTGACGGCAATTCTCGCGAGTCCGCACCCGTACCGGCACTGGGTCGTGGCCGCGGGGCAAGCTGTCTTGGCCAGCGGTGTCGTCGTGATGTTTGATGTGAGTATCGTGCTCGTCCTCGCTACGGCGATCACCGCGGCCACCTCCCATCTCATCGTGCGCAGGCTCAGCAAATGGTCGGTTCCCGGATTCTTCGCCCAGATGGCAGCGGCCATCGCTACAACGACGATCGCCGTCTTCATCTTCTGGCTGCGGTCGGTAGGCATCGATCTGCCTGGCTCGAACAGCCCCACGGTGATTGTCATCGCCGGGATCATCACCCTTCTTTCCGGTGTCGGACTGACAGCATCGGCCAGGGACGCCATCGACGGGTACTACGTGACCGCCACGGCGCGAGGGATGGAAGTGCTGATGCTCACGCTCGGCCTCGCCGTCGGCATCTCGCTCGTACTCGGATTCGCCCTGAGAATCGGCATTCCCGTGACCATCGCCACGTCGCTGGGCGATCGAATCGGCCTCGTTTCCGGCACCGTAGGAGCGATGCTCATCGGCGTCGGTTTCGCGCTCACCACCTATGTGCGCCTCCGGCTCGTGTTGCTGATGGCGGTCGCCGCAGGAGGTATCTTCGCCGTCTATTCGACGGTGCTTCCGTTTGCGACTCAGCCCGGGCTGGCTCCGGGCATCGCGGGAACGGTCGCGGGAGTCGTCGGATACCTCGCCTACCGGTGGGTCAAGGTTCCGGAAGGGGCCGTGACCATGGCAGGGATCATCTCCCTCATCCCCGGCCTCGCCGTGTATCGCGCGCTGTACGGATTCATGGATGCCGAGTTCGCCGCGGCAGACACTCTGCCCCCGGTTGTAATGGCCTTGGCCACGGGAATCGGCCTCGCAGCGGGCACGACCATCGGAGGATTCGGCGCCCGTCGTCTCTTCGGCTTCGACCGACAGGCCAAGCTCGCCAGTCAGCGCTCACGCGCGACGCGGTAGCCGTTTCCCCCAGCACTCGGCACTGCATGCGGAAGGGCCGCATTCCGATGTCGGAATACGGCCCTTCGTGGCTCAGATTCGGTGCCTAGACGCCGTAGTAGAGCTCGAACTCGAACGGGTGCGGGCGCTGCTGGAGCGGCTTGATCTCGTTCTCGCGCTTGTAGCTGATCCAGTTCTCGATCAGGTCGATCGTGAACACGTTGCCCTGGAGCAGGAACTCGTGATCGGCCTCGAGCGCGTCGAGGGCCTCGCCCAGCGATGCCGGACCCTGGGGGATGAGCTTCGCTTCTTCGGGCGGCAGCTCGTAGAGGTCCTTGTCGACCGGCTCGTGCGGCTCGATGCGGTTGATGATTCCATCGAGGCCGGCCATGAGCTGAGCGGCGAACGCGAGGTATGGGTTGCCCGAGGCATCCGGCGTGCGGAACTCGATGCGCTTGGCCTTCGGGTTCGTGCCCGTGATCGGGATGCGGATCGACGCCGAGCGGTTTCCAGCCGAGTACACCAGGTTGACCGGGGCTTCGAAGCCGGGGACGAGGCGGTGGTAGCTGTTGACCGACGGGTTGGTGAACGCGTAGACGGCGGGGGCGTGAGCCAGGATTCCACCGATGTACCAGCGAGCGATGTCGCTGAGTCCGCCATAGCCCGCCTCGTCGTAGAACAACGGCGCGCCGTCGTTCCACAGCGACTGGTGCGTGTGCATGCCAGAGCCGTTGTCTCCGAACAGCGGCTTGGGCATAAACGTCGCCGTCTTGCCCCAGCGCTCGGCCACGTTCTTGACGATGTACTTGAACTTCAGGATGTCGTCGGCCGCGTGGACCATGGTGTCGAACTTGTAGTTGATCTCACCCTGGCCAGCGGTGCCGACCTCGTGGTGGCCACGCTCGACCTCGAGTCCTGCAGCCATCAGTTCGAGCACGATGTCGTCGCGCAGGTCGGCGTGCTTATCGACCGGGCTGACGGGGAAGTAGCCGCCCTTGTAGGGGGTCTTGTTGGCCAGGTTTCCGCCCTCTTCGGTGCGACCGGAGTTCCAGGCAGCCTCGTCGGAGTCGACGGAGTAGGAGCTCGAGTGCTGGTTCACTTCGTACTTCACGTCGTCGAAGATGTAGAACTCGGCCTCGGGGGCGAAGAACGCCGTGTCGGCGATGCCGGTCGAGGCGAGGTACTTCTCTGCCTTCTTGGCCACCTGGCGCGGGTCGCGGTGGTAGATCTCGCCGTTGCGCGGGTTGTAGATGTCGAAGATCATGATCAGCGTGCGGTTGACGCGGAACGGGTCGATGTAGGCCGTCGACACGTCAGGGATGATCTGCATGTCCGACTCGTGAATCGAGGCGAACCCGCGGATCGACGATCCGTCGAACATCTGCCCGACGGTGAAGAACGACTCGTCGACCGTGGAGGCGGGGATTGTGATGTGCTGCTGGACACCGGGAAGGTCGGTGAACCGAATATCAAGGAACTTTACGTCCGTGTCCTTGATGAACTTGAGCACCTCGGAAGAATCACTGAACATGTGAGAGACTCCAAATGGCTTGGTACAGAGGAACAGCTGCGAACGCAGCCGTCCTGAGCCTACGGGGAAGCCATTACCCAGTAGTGACGCAATTGTTTCGGGCATGTTACGGCTTGCCCACAATGCGCTCACGACGGCGGCCGTAAACTCGTCTGGTGCCTAATTCGCCCTCGTCGTCATCAGCCCAAGGGGCCCCGCCCAGCAACTGGCCGGGGGAGCGAATGGGCTTTCCTCGAACGGGTGTCGGATCCGTCGCCCGCAGTGGCCGCCGACTTGCTGCGATACTCATCGATTTCGCCGCGTGTTATGTCGTTTACTTCGCGTTCTTCTTCGGCAGCGACTGGGCCAGCCTGGTGATCTTCGCGATCGAGCAGATCGTTCTGCTCTCGACTCTGGGCAGCGGCCTCGGCCACTTCGTTCTCGGAATCCGCATCGTCAAAGTCGACGGCAGTTACGCAGGTCTCTGGCGCCCTGTTCTTCGAACGGGCCTGCTTCTGCTCCTCATCCCCGCTTTGATCTGGGATTCCGATCAGCGTGGCCTGCACGACGTGTTTGCCGGCACGGTGCTCGTTATGCGCCGCTGACGCGAATCAACGGCCGCGCTGAGGCCGAACTTTGAACGGGTCGACACCCTTCGGGATCGGCATTCCGGCCGATCCGAGCGACGTCAGGCGGTTGCTCACCGCCATCACCTCGGCCTTGTTGAGGCTCGGCTTGACCTTGGCCATACGGCTGGCGACCTTGTGCAACGGAACGGCATCGGGATCGTTGTAGTCGACGTACAGGAATGTGACCGGCACGTTGGGAAGGACCCGCAACACCTTGCGGCGCTCTTCTTCGAGCATCCGGGTCGTGCGAGTCTTCGAACCCTCGCTGATCAGAACGACACCACCGCGACCGACGGCGCGATAGACCGCATCCTGAGTCTTGCCGTTCACGGCGACAGGCATCTCGCTGCCTCGCCAGCTGCGCTTGAGGCTCGACCGAAGTACAGCGCCCACCGCGCCTGGCTGCCCGGCGATCTGGCCGTATGCCGCTCGCTCTGCCCGGCGCCCGAGAATGATGAGCGCGACCAGGAAGCCTGCGAGAACGCCTGCGACAATCCACATGGCCATGGAGAAGCCGTTGCCATCCGACAGGAGCAGGGCGACGACGAGACCCGCTGCGATAGGAAGAAGGAAGCCGAGCGCCATGATCCAGACGACGTTCTTGTCGTAGCGACGGGTCATGTTGAAGACCTGCCACATCTGCTTGATGCGACCCGGTTCTTTGGGGGCCTTCGGGGTGGATTGCTCAGACTTGCGTGCCATGCGTCAAGGATACCGAGTCGAATTCGTTCATGCCGACCAGTTCGCTCACGGCAGCTTCACTGCTCCTCCACACGAGCGGGGACGCAACGGACTGCACAGATGGCGTTTGTCGGTTCATACGTACCCGCGGGTTGACGGAGGATCGCTCTATGACCCGCCGCAAGCGATCGACCCCTCCTGTACCGCAGGCTGAGTCCGGAGCACGTGCGCTCGACCCGTCAAGACTCGACGACGTTGCGGGGCACAGGATCGTGCGCCGGCTCGCCGCCGGAACCAGGGCGACGCTTCTGCTGGCTCGCGCGTCTGGTCGCGGCGAGGGTGCAGGCTCGAGTCCTCGAATTCTGAAGATCTTCACGAGTGGCACCTCCTCGGCATCCATCGACGTCGAGGTGGCAGCCCTGAGCAGAGCCGCGACACCCCACGTCGTGCGGCTTCTCGATGTCGCCAGCATCGACGAAGGCGGGCCACCCTGCCTGGTGTTGGAGAGATTGTCGGGGCCATCCCTTTCGACATACCTGGGGCAGACGAGTGCCCTCGGCGCCGGCCAAGCTGTCACCATTCTTGCTCCGCTGTGCTCGACTCTCCAGGCCCTTCATGATGCGGGCGTCACTCACGGCGCGATCCATCTGCGCCGGATCGTCTTCGACCATCGCGGAGCACCGACTCTCACCGGATTTGGCCGCGGTGTGCTTCGTCATTCACCGGATGCGCTTCACTCCGCCGCTTGGCCTGGTGGCCGTGTGCAAACCGGCGATCCAACCCATTCGAGGGAGACTCTGTGGCGCGACGCGGTAGCCGCAGATCAGCACGACCTGCTCGACGTCGTTGACGAGGTGCTCGCACGGGTCGAAGCAGCACAGTTGCCCGCAGACTTCGATATGGCGGACCTGTCGCTGGCGATCAGAGAAGGGCCGAGCAGAGAGTTTCTTTCCCAGCTGGAACGCGCCCTCTTCGCCATCGCACCACCCCAGATCGTGGCCATCGCTCCAGGGGTCTCGGAGGCCGAGTCCCGCGCTCCTGCATACCGCCACCCAGCGACGACCGATAGCGCCGATGCCCAGGCACAGACCACCGAATACGATTGGAGCCAACAAGCGCCGGTTCCTCTACCGACCCCAAGCGAGAATCGTTTCGTCGCCGCGTTGCGCGTTCTCGGAGTATCGTCGACAGGCCTCGAACTCGCCTCGTCTGTCGTCGACGGTATAGCTCGCTTCACGCATCGACAGCGACCACAGCACACAACACCCTCGACAGAGGTCAAGACCGAAGCGAGCAACTCCTCAAAGCGCTGGGGTCGTAGGCCGGTACTCGTGGGGGCGTTGTGCGCTGTCCTCGCCACCACCGCGCTGCTGCTTGTGCTTCCCTCGCCGAATGACGGCGCCCAAGCAGGTGCGGAGACGTCGTCGTCGCGCGCTCCGTCGGATGACATCCCGCATGGCGACCCTGCCCCGCCTGCGAATCCTCAAGCAGAGTCCACGTTGCGAAGCGACGATCCGGCCGCAGCGCTCCGGGCCTTGTCCCTTATGAACGACGGGTGTGCCGCCGCCGCGGAGCCGGAGGTCTGCCTGGCGACGGTCTTTCAGCGGGAGTATCTGGAGTCGCAACAGGCCGACGACCCACCACCTGTGATCGAGGCGGGCGATGCGGTTGTGACCGGTTCGTGGGGAGGATCCGCTCTCGTCGCTGCCCGCTTAAACGGCCAACCGGCCTCGTTCCTCCTGATGAAGGGCGAGGCCGGTTGGCGAGTTCGCGATGTCTTCGTGAGTGATCAGTAGCCCAGGTTGCCCTCGAACGCGCCCTCTTCGAGGCGGTTCTTCACGGCGACCAGGAATCGGGCTGCGTCGGCTCCGTCAACGATGCGGTGGTCGTAGCTCAGTGCCAGGTAGACCGTGGAACGGATGGCGATGGCTTCGCCCTCGCTTGTCTTGACCACGAGAGGCTTGCGCGACACGATGCCGGTTCCGAGAATCGCGACCTGCGGAAGGAAGACGACCGGGGTGTCGAAGAGCGCACCGCGTGAACCCGTGTTCGTCAGGGTGAAGGTGCCACCAGCCAGCTCGTCGGGCTTGAGCTTGTTGTCGCGCGTTCGCGTCGCCAGATCGGCGATCTCGCGAGCGAAACCGGCGAGGTCGAGTTCGCCGGCGTTCTTGACGACCGGCGTCAGCAGACCGCGCTCAGTGTCGACGGCGATGCTCACGTTCTCGTGATCGGGGTAGACGATGCTGTCACCGTCGACCGTCGCGTTGATGATCGGGTATGCCTTCAGTGCCTCTGTCGCAGCGAGCGCGAAGAAGGGCAGGAAGCTCAGCTTGTTGCCGGTCTTCTCCTGGAACGTGGCCTTGACCTTGTCGCGCAGGGCGGCGACTCGGGTCACATCGACCTCGACCACGCTGGTCAGCTGAGCTGTCGACTGCATCGACTCGACGGCGCGCTGGGCGACGACCTTGCGCAGACGCGACATCGGCTGAGTCGTGCCGCGAAGGTCGGAGACGGGGAGCGTCGTGGCCACAGCGGTGGCAGCACCGGTCGATGCCTGCGCAGCCGGTGCCTTGGCAGCCTCTGCTGCAGCGAGGACGTCCTCCTTGCGGATACGTCCTCCGACACCGCTGCCCGTGAGGGTGGAGAGGTCGATGCCGTTGTCGCCCGCAAGCTTGCGCACGAGGGGAGTCACGTAGCCGGCGTTCGCTGCACGAGACGCGTCGTCTGATGCGGGCGCGGTTGCCGCAGCGGCGGGCGTCGCAGCCGGTACGGCAGCAGCAGGTGCGGGAGTTGCGGCGGGTGCCGGCGCTGGTGCAGGAGTAGCGGCGGGTGCCGGCGCTGGTGCAGGAGTAGCGGCCGGTGCTGGCGCGGCTGGCGCCGCTTCAGGCTCAGGAGCGGGAGCAGGGGCTTCGGCCTCAGTCTCGGCTTCGGTCGACGGCGCCTCGGCGGGAATCTCTTCTGCCGCCGCGGGTGCCGCGGGCGCCTCGGATGAAGCAGCAGAACTGCCGTCTCCGATGCGCACGAGCGCGGTGCCGACCTCGACGGTCTCGTCTTCCTGAACCAGGATCTCCTCGATCACACCGGCTACGGGTGACGGGATCTCTGTGTCCACCTTGTCCGTTGACACTTCGAGCAGGGGTTCGTCGACCTCGACGCGGTCTCCCACACTCTTGAGCCAGCGGGTTACCGTTCCCTCTGTGACACTCTCACCGAGTGCTGGAAGGTTGACGGATTCGCTCATTAGCTTGTCTCCTTTAGAAACCGATCGTGGTTTTTAGCTTACTTGTATTGGGTCTGTGGGTGACGCGGTCTGGCTACAGCGCGTGCAGGGGCTTGCCTGCCAGGGCGAGGTGTGCCTCACCGAGGGCTTCGTTCTGCGTGGGATGCGCGTGCACCAGTTGCGCGACATCCTCCGGATACGCCTCCCAGTTCACGATGAGCTGCGCCTCGCCGATGAGTTCGCCGACGCGAGCACCGATCATGTGGATCCCGACAACAGGCCCGTCGGCGACTCGCACGACCTTGACCGAGCCGGTCGTACCGATGATGTGGCTCTTGCCGTTGCCGCCCAGGCTGTAGTCATACGACGTCACGCGATCCTGGCCGTATTGGGCGATCGCTCGAGCCTCGGTGAGGCCGACGGACGCGACCTCCGGATCCGAGTAGGTCACCTTGGGGATGTTTACGTCGTCGACGATCTGCGGCGACAGGCCCGCGATCTCTTCTGCGACGAAGATGCCGTGTTGGAATCCACGGTGCGCGAGCTGGAGTCCGGGCACGATGTCGCCCACCGCGTACAGCCCTGGGATGCTGGTTTCGAGTCTCTCGTTCGTGATGACGAAGCCGCGATCGATCTCCACTCCGACCTCTTCGAATCCAAGCCCCTGGGTCGACGGACCACGTCCGACTGCGACCAGAAGAAGTTCGGCCTCGATCTGTCGACCGTCTTCCAGGGTCACGACGACGCCGTCGTCGTTCTGCTCGACCGACTGGAATCGCGTGCCGAGCGAGAATTCGATTCCGCGCTTGCGGAACGCGCGCTCGAACTGCTTGCTGATCGACTCCTCCTCGTTGGGCACGAGGTGTGGGAGGGCTTCGATGATCGTCACCTCTGACCCGAACGATTTCCAGACGCTGGCGAACTCGACGCCGATCACACCGCCGCCCAGAATGGCGACCTTCTTGGGTACGAAATCGAGCTCGAGCGCCTGCTCGCTCGTGATCACGCGACCGCCGATCTCGAGGCCGGGGAGGGAGCGGGCGTAGGAACCGGTTGCGAGAACGACATTCTTGCCCTCGATCACGTCATCGCCGACCTGCACCCGAGTGGGGGAGATAAGGCGACCCTCGCCGCTGATCACGGTGATCTTGCGAGCCTTGATGAGCCCCTCGAGACCCTTGAATTTGCTCGAGACGATGCCCTCGCGATAGGCGGTCACACCGGCGATGTCGACGCCGTCGAAGGAGGCCGAGATGCCGTACTTCGACGCGCCGCGAGCTACATCGGCCACTTCCGCAGAGTGCAGAAGGGCCTTGGTGGGAATGCAGCCGCGATGCAGGCACGTGCCGCCCAGCTTGTCTCTTTCGATCAGGGCCACGGTGAGGCCGAGAAGACTCGCTCGAAGCGCCGCCGCATAGCCGCCACTTCCGCCTCCGAGAACGACCAGGTCGAAGTTCTGTTCAGACACCCGCGGTGACTCCCTCGTGAGAATTCGTGGTCGCCCGCATTCCACGGATGAGCGGAACGGGCTGCGATGGCGCGGTTTTGCGCCCTGTCGAGCCTACTACGGTCGACGTCACTCGGACCGCCCTGGCGCTGCTGAGGCGGCCAGGGCAAGCAGGGTACGCACGGTGACACCGGTCGGCCCCTTTCCTGTGTACCCGTAAAGCGAGTCCTTGTTCGTACCAGCGCCGGCGATGTCGAGGTGCACCCACGGAATGCGGCCTGACCCGTCAGCCGTCGTGCCGATGAAATCGCTGAGGAAGACGGCGGCAATGAGCATGCCTCCCGCCGTATTGCCCGGCTTGATATTGGCGATGTCCGCGATGTCGGAGTTGAGCATCGGCCGGAATTCCTCACCGAGGGGCATATGCCAGAGGAGTTCGCCCACGGATTCGGCCGTGCCGAGCACCTCGGCAACGAGCGGAGAGCTTCCGAGCGTTCCCACGTAGCGGTTGCCGAGTGCAACGCTCGCAGCGCCGGTCAGAGTCGCTACATCGATGATCGCGTCGGGGAACTCTTCGCTCGCCGCGACCAGACCGTCTGCGAGCACGAGTCGACCTTCGGCGTCGGTGTTCAGCACCTCGACCGTCTTGCCACCCCGGATGCGGAGCACATCGCCTGGCCGAATCGCCGTCGCCGAGGGCATGTTCTCTGCAAGGCAGAGCCACGCCGTGACCCGCGTCGGCAATGCGAGCCGCGCCGCGGCAAGAACGACGGACAGCACCGTGGCGGCCCCAGCCATGTCGTACTTCATACCGATCATCGATGCCGCCGGCTTCAACGAGAGACCGCCGGAATCGAACGTGATGCCCTTTCCAACGAGGGCGATGTGCCTCGCATCGGCCGAGTTCGCGGGGGAGTAGCTGACCTTGACCAGTCGCGGAGGACGTGACGACCCCTGCCCGACACCCAGGATGCCGCCGAATCCATCGGCGGCCAGCCTCGCCTCATCCCAGACCGCGACCTCGACGCCGGGAATGCTGCCCAGCTCAGTCGCGCGCTCGGCGAACGTCTCCGGATAGAGGTCGAGCGGCGATTCGTTGACCAGGTCGCGAACCAGATGGATGGCGCGTCCCACCTCGGTCGCGTACGCCACGGTTTCGGGAGACACGGAGATCGGCGTGACAAGTGTGAACGACTCGGCGGGACGCGACTTCGCGGATCCGCCATCAGCGCGGTATTCGGTGTACTCGTACGCGCCCAGCACGCATCCCTCGAGCACAGCCTGTGCCTGAGACTCGTCTTCGACGGGCAGCGAGATGGCGATCGACTCGACCCCGAGCATCCGTCGTGCGGCCGAGCCGGCGGCGTACCGCAGGTCGTCGGCGCTCGGCGTGGCCGAAGCCAACCCGACGAACGCGATTGACCGAGCCGCGATTCCTGCGGGCGCCGGCACTCGCACGAGGTCGTCTTTCGACCCCGTCAGACCGATCACCGAAAGATCTGCGAACGAAGGATCCGCGCTGAACAGAGCGTCCGCCGAGCCGACGAGGGCGGGGCCATCGTCTGTGCGGGTCACGCCGAGAACGAGAACGTCTACGGCGACATCGCCGGCGTCGGAATGAGAGATGGCAAGAGAGGCGAGAGTCATGCTTCAACCCTATGGCGCGGATGTTCGCTCTCGGCATGCCGGGGCAGGCCGGTGGCGTCAACCGTCGCGATTAGAGTTGAATTCATGACGGATTCGAGCGAGCTGTACGAAATCACCGGCGAGCTCGGCAACATTCCGGAGGGCCTCGACCTGGTCGTGGGCCTCACCGGCTTCACCGACGCGGGCGGTGCCGTCGCGCAGCTCGGCGAGTACATTCTCGAGAATCTCAGCAACCGCGTCATCGCCGAATTCGACGCGGATGCCCTTCTCGACTACCGCGCTCGGCGGCCCGTTATCTACTTCGACCAAGATCATCTGACCGGCTATCAGCCGCCCGTTCTGCGCCTCTATCTCGTGCAAGACGAGTTGAACCAGCCCTTCCTTTTTCTCAACGGATTCGAGCCTGATTTCCGGTGGGAGGCGTTCACCAAGTCCGTCATCGACATCATCGGCCTCCTCAAGATCAAGACGACGACATCGGTTCACGCCATTCCCATGCCGGTTCCGCACACCCGGCCCATCAGGGTGACCGTGAGCGGCAATCGACTCGAGCTCATCGACGCTCTCTCCGTGTGGAAGCCTCACACTCAGGTTCCGGCCAACGCGATGCATCTCGTCGAGTTCCGTCTTCAGGAGCTGGCCCACCCCGTTGCGGGATTCGCGCTCCTCATTCCCCACTATCTGGCCGACACCGAATTCCCCCTCGCTGCGCTCGCCAGTCTCGAGAGCATCAGCGCCGCCACCGGGCTGATCTTCCCCACCGACAAGCTCCGTGAAGAGGGGCGCGTGTTCCTCTCGAAGATCGACGAGCAGGTCGGCACCAACGGCGACCTCGAAAAGCTCGTCGGCACCCTCGAGGAGCGCCACGACGCCTACATGCAAGGCACGCCTCTCAAGTCGCCGCTCACCGATGAGGATGGCGAGCTGCCGTCGGCAGACGAGATCGCCGAGGAACTCGAGAAGTTCCTCGCCATCCGTCGCGCGGGCGACGACGACGCGGGCCCCCCACTCGGCCTGTGACGTCGTCTGCAGATCGGGCTCCGCGAGTCTGACTCTGCAGATCGAGCTCGGCACCGGCGGGGCCGTAGCATGAAGCACGTGAACTCCCGACGCGCCTGGCTCGTATTCGGAGTCAGCGTTTTCGCCTATATGACGGCGGTGATGCAGCGCACGACACTCGGCGTTGCCGGAGTCGATGCCGCAGCACGCTTCGATTCGTCGGCAGCACTTCTGTCGACGCTCGCCGTCGTCCAACTCATCGTCTACGCCGGATTGCAGATTCCGGTCGGCATCCTCATCGACCGGGTAGGACCGAAGTGGCTGATCTCGGTCGGATGCACGCTGATGGTGGCGGGCCAGGTCGTCCTGTCGTTCGCGCCGGACATTCCGACTGCCGTCCTCGGGCGGATCTTCGTCGGAGCGGGCGATGCGGCCGTGTTCATCTCGGTCATTCGACTCGTCAACTCCTGGTTCTCCGGGCCGATCGTGCCTCAACTCAGCCAATGGGTCGGCAACGTCGGGCAGCTCGGACAGGTGCTCTCGGCGCTGCCGTTCGCCTGGGTTCTGCACACCTTCGGGTGGTCGCCCGCGTTCTCGGTCGCCGCTGCCCTGTCGTTCAGCGCTCTCGTGCTATCGATCGTGTTTCTCACGAATCGCCCGCCGGATGCCCCGGGCAGCGGGCAGGTCGCCAGCATGCGCGAGGCGCTCCGGATGCTGGGGCCCACCTTGCGCAGGCCGGGAACGCAGTTGGGCTTCTGGTCTCATTTTGTGAGCCAGTCGTCGGGAACGGTGTTCACTATTTTCTGGGGATTCCCCTTCCTCGTTTCCGCCGTGGGCCTCGACCGCGGCACTGCGTCGGCTTTTCTCGTCGTGATCGTGATCTCAGGCATGGTGGCGGGCCCTATCCTCGGAATTCTGAGCGCCCGCTTCCCGCTGCGAAGATCGAACCTCGTGCTGGGCATCACCGCGACTCTCGGAGTGGTCTGGGGCGGTGTGCTCCTGTGGCCGGGCGTTCCTCCGATCTGGCTGATCGCGATCCTCACCGTGACGCTCGGCATCGGCGGCCCCGGCTCCCTGATCGGATTCGATTTCGCGCGATCCTTCAATCCGGCCCGCTCCCTCGGCTCGGCGAACGGCGTCGTGAACGTGGGCGGATTTATGGCCAGCTTCGTCATGCTGTTCTTGATCGGGGTCATCCTCGATGTTCAGTACGACGTCGGCCTGAGCACGACCCTCTATTCGATGGATGCCTTCAGGTTGGCCTTCTCGATTCAATACGTGGTGATCGGCTCGGGCGTTCTCTTTCTTCTGCGAGCCCGTCGCCACACACGGCGGCGACTCCAGGAGGACGAGGGAATATCTGTGGCCCCTTTATGGGTTGCATTGGTAGGACAGTGGAGGCGCCGACGCCCGTAGGCGGAGGGGCCGCTCTGCAATCCGTGCAATAATTGAGAATCGAGACCCGTTCTTGTGCAGGGTGTCTGGCCAACCAGACACAAAAGAAACCAGCACTTGACATGGGTCTTAGTAATGTCAGAAAACAACTCCAGCCTCCAATTGGCATCGGCTCATGAGAGTCGAATCCACCCGGTGAGACCGGCGTGAAAGGTGATCGTATGGCCACCCGCAAATCAACCACAACACTCGAACCCGTCGCTGACGAGCCTGCTGCCGAGAAAGCAAAGCCGGTGACGAAGGCCGCTGCCGCAAAGGCTGCGGCTGCCAAGGCGCCCGCGACGAAGGCACCAAAAGCTCCCACGAAGGCTGCTGCGGCGAAGACCGCTGCGGCCGCTAAGAAGGCCAAGGCCGCCGCTGAAGCCGACGGCCCCGGCGCTGATGACGACGATGCCGAGGCAGGCGTCGTCATCGAGGTCGTCGTCGACGAAGACGAGACCACGACCGACGACGAGTCCGACGACGGATCGCCCAAGCCCGCGGCTGAGATCGTTCTGCCCGCAGGAGCCCTGGTCATCTCCGACGCCGACGACGATAGCGATGTTCCGGTCTACTCGACCGCGATCACCGGTGCCACGGCCGATCCTGTCAAGGACTACTTGAAGCAGATCGGCAAGGTCGCGCTTCTGAACGCGGCCGAAGAGGTCGAACTCGCCATGCGTATCGAAGCGGGGCTCTTCGCCGAAGACACCATGTCGACGATGAGCGAGGCAGAGAAGAAGTCGGCCTACGGTCGTGAGCTCCAGTGGGTCGCCCGCGACGGCGCTCGCGCCAAGAGCCACCTGCTCGGCGCCAACCTGCGTCTTGTCGTCAGCCTGGCGAAGCGCTACACGGGCCGTGGAATGCAGTTCCTCGACCTCATCCAGGAGGGAAACCTGGGCCTTATCCGTGCGGTCGAGAAGTTCGACTACACCAAGGGCTTCAAGTTCTCCACCTACGCGACCTGGTGGATCCGGCAGGCGATCACCCGGGCGATGGCCGACCAGGCCCGCACCATCCGTATTCCGGTGCACATGGTCGAGGTCATCAACAAGCTCGCCCGCGTGCAGCGCCAGATGCTTCAGGATCTGGGACGCGAACCCACGCCCGAAGAACTGTCGCGCGAGCTCGACATGACCCCTGAGAAGGTCGTCGAGGTGCAGAAGTATGGACGCGAGCCCATCTCGCTGCACACGCCTCTGGGTGAAGACGGCGACAGCGAGTTCGGCGACTTGATCGAAGACACTGAGGCGGTCGTCCCGGCCGACGCCGTGGGCTTCACGATGCTGCAGAAGCAGCTCGAGTCGCTTCTCGATTCGCTCTCCGAGCGCGAAGCCGGCGTCATCCGCATGCGCTTCGGCCTCGGTGACGGCATGCCGAAGACGCTCGACCAGATCGGTGACACATTCGGGGTCACCCGTGAGCGCATCCGGCAGATCGAGTCGAAGACGATGGCGAAGCTTCGCCACCCGTCGCGGTCGCAGTCTCTGCGCGACTACCTCGAGTAGGCCGCGGATGCGTTATATCGCGCCCGTCCTCGTCGGTCGCGCGGTTCGGGCCGTCACCCGGGCCCGCGGCGGCGGATCGGCGCTGCCCGGGTACATCGTCAACAAGATGGCGCCCGGCTTCATCAAGAATGTGGTCGCCCAGTTCGAATACGGCGTCGTCTTCGTCCTCGGATCCAATGGCAAGTCGACGACCACCCACATGCTCACGGAGGTTCTCCGTGGGCACGGCCTCACGGTGTTCACCAACCCATCGGGGGCGAACCTTCCGCAGGGAATTTCGTCGGCCCTTCTGTCCGAGGTCAGCGTTACCGCAAAGCTGAAGGCGGACATCGGAATCCTCGAAGTCGACGAGGCGTTCGCGCTCGAGCTGTCGAAGACCCTGCTGCCGTCGACGATTCTCATGCTCAACGTGCAGGTCGACCAGCTCTATAGGTTCTTCGAGACCGAGGTCGTCGCCGACATGATGCTCGACACGGCGGCGGTGGCGACGAAGCACGTCATCAGCAACCGCGACGACGCTTATTTGTCGAAGATCGGCGAGATCCTCACGAAGAAGGCAGCCGTTGTTCCCGATGTCACCTACTTCGGGGCCTCGGCGAAATTGGTCGCCGACTCCGCGCACGGCCTCTTCAACGCGGCGAACCACCGCGAAGAGGCGTCGACGGCGCCGCTCGATGCGCTGGCCGAACTCGAGTCGTGGGACAGCACCGGAGCCCGCATTCGGGTCGGGGGCGAACTGGCCGACATCGCGCTCCCCGCAAAGGGACTGCACTACGGCATCGATGCCGCGGCGGCACTCGCGACGGCGGCGCAGCTGCTCGGCACCGAATTCGACCTCGCGAAGGCATCGGCAGCATTCTCATCGATGACGCCGGCCTATGGGCGCGGCGAGTTGCTCGACTTCGGCGACGAGAAGGTGGAGTTCGTTATGTTCAAGAACGCCGCGAGTCTCCAGCTCAATCTCGACGCCCTTCCTGCAGCACCCGAGCAGGTCATGGTCGCCATCGACGAGGGCACTCCCGACGTCTCCTGGCTCTACGACATCGATTTCGTGCAACTCGATCACGTCGATGTGCTCACGGGCGCGAAGGCATGGCAGTTCGCGCTCCGCCTCGAGCACGAGGGAATTCCCGTCGGCACGATCGAACCAGACCTCAAGAAGGCCATCGAACTGATGCGCGCTCTTCCGGCACCCGCAACGGGCCATAAGACGTGGGTCGTCAACTATGAGCAGATGATGCTCGCGAGAAAGATCATCGGTTACGGCGACATGGAGGTCTCGTTTTGAGTTCGTCATCCGCACAGTCCGTCTCGATTCTCGAGCTGTACCCTGACCACCTCGAGGCGAGCGGTGAGCGCGGCAACGTCACTGCGCTGCGGGCTCGTCTCGAACGGGCGGGTCATCGCGTCGACGTCGTGCAGCACACGATCGGTCGACGCGTTCCGAAAGATGCCGACATCGTCGTGATCGGCAACGGTCCGATCTCCGCTGTACGCGCGGTGCACGCCGACCTCATCGAGAATGCCGACGCTCTCCGCTCGCTCGCAGACGACGGTGTGCCCTTCTTCGCCGTCGGAGCCGGAGCCGAGCTCCTCGGAGGAGGCATCACGCTCGCCGATGGGACAGTTCTCGACGGAGTGGGAATCTTCCCGTTCTCGGCGCGACGCGGAGTTCCTCGTCAGGTCGGATACATCGTCGTCGAGTCGGCGCACGGAACCGTCGTGGGCTTCGAAGACAACGCATCGGAATGGAACCTCGAGGCCGGGGCGGTACCGCTCGGCGTCGTCACCTCCGGTGGTGGCAATGGCAACGGACGCGAAGGCGTCATCTCAGGCTCATCCGTCGCGACCCAGACGAAGGGGCCGGTGCTTCCGTTGAACCCTTCGCTCAGCGACGCGATCATCCGAGCCGCGCTGGAACGCCGAGACGTGGCCTATGCACCGTCCACGGCACACGCGGAGCTCGATCGCCTGGCCGCCAAGTCACGAGAAGTCATCGTCGCGAACGTCAAGAGCGTCTTCACGACGATCTAGTGATGTCGTCAGCTCTCACGACTCACCCGTCGCCGCCGCGCCGCGCGGCGATCGATCTGGCGATCGTACGCGGCAATGCGCGCATCCTGATCGTTGAAGCGTCGCCGCACGGAATCGTGGTCGATCTGCGCGGCGATGCATACGGTCACGGTGCAGTGGCCATTGCCGCGGCCCTCGACGGCGAGGCGATCGATGCTTTTCTGGTGTCGCACGACGACGACGCGCGAGCCGTTCGCGAATCGGGCGTCTCGATTCCCGCCATCCTGCGTTCCCAGTTCAACTCCGCCGAGGCGAGGCTCATCGGCCCCGAGATCTTCGGGCTCGACACAGCCACTGTCCCCGATCCTCGGGGTCGTGGTCTTCTACCCGCGATGACTCTCTCTGCCTGTGTTCTCTCGATCAAGAGGGTCAGCGCCGACGAAGGCGTCTCATACGGATACGTCTATCGCACCGCTCGACCGACGACGCTCGCCATGGTGTGCCTCGGCTACAGCGACGGCATCGACCGGCACGCGTGCAACGGCGGGCGGGCATGGTTCGCCGGCTCCACCCATCCCATCGCCGGGCGAGTGGCTATGGACGTCTTTATGCTCGACGTCGGCGAGAATCCTGTCTCACCGGGCGACGAGGTCGTGCTCTTCGGAGACGAGGCCAAGGGGTATCCGTCTCCGGTTTCGTGGGCCGCAAGCCTGGGAAAGACCGCCGCGGAGGTCACCGCGTCGCTGGGCGACAGAATCGTTCGGAGTTACGCATGACGACCTCCACCAGCGAGATTCTCATCGATCTCGGGGCGCTGCGCCACAACCTCGGTGTGCTCACCACGCGTGTGGCACCGTCTCAGGTCATGGTCGTGGTCAAGAACGATGCGTACGGGCACGGACTCGTCGATGTGGCCCGAACCGCTGTCGACGCAGGCGTCTCGTGGATCGGTGCTCTCGACGTGCCAACCGCGCTGGCGCTGCGCGAGGCAGGCATCTCGCCTCCGACGCGGATTTTCGCCTGGCTACTCGATCCTGCAGAAGACCTCGGGCCTGCCATCTCGGCCTCGATCGACCTCGGCATCTCGACCGTCGATCAACTGCACACCATCTCCGCCGCTGGGCGCCCGGACGCCGCTCGGGTTCACCTCAAGATCGACACGGGGCTGCACCGCAACGGTGCGACAGTCGACGACTGGCCCGGGCTCGTTTCACACGCACGGGCGCTGGAGAATCAGGGGATCGTCGAGATCGTCGCCGTCTGGACTCATATCGCCGAGGCCAATGACCACGAGGATTCGCTCTCGATCGCCCGCTTCGAGAAGGCCGTAGACGTCGCGCGTGAACTCGGTGTGCGGGTGCCTCTGCGGCACCTGGCGGCCAGTGCTGCCGGGTTCGCGCGATCCGATGCGCGCTTCGATCTCGTGCGGTTCGGCGCCTTCGTCTACGGCCTTCCGCCTGGCGATGGTCCGAGCGCCGAGAGCATGGGGCTGCGTCAGGTGATGACGATGCGCGCCCCCGTCACGGCCATCGACGTACTTCCGGATGGCCGCCGCCGGGCGTCGATCGACCTCGGCTTCGCCGATGGCATCTCGACACTTGCCCCCGGCCGCATCGGTGTGGCCGTCCGCGGCCGGCGGCATCCGATCGTCTTGCCGCTCGAGGTGGACCGCACCTGGATCGATCTCGGCGACGAGAGCGATGTCATCGTCGGCGATCTCGTGACCGTGTGGGGTGACGGCAGCGCGGGGGAGCCGACGCTTCAGGAGTGGGGCAACGCCACGGACACCATGTCCGAGGAATTGGTCGTGCGCCTGAACCCGCGCGTTCCTCGCCGCCTCATCTGAACGACGCCGCGGTTCGCTGCCGACCGGCGCTAATCAGGTATCGATGCGCTCCCGCGACATTCCTTCGGAGCCGGCGATGATGAACTCCTTGCGCGGTGCCACATCGTCTCCCATCAGCAGGTCGAACGTGCGCTCCGCCCGCTCCGCGTCGCTGACCCCGACCCGGCGCAGGGTGCGGTGGCGCTTGTCCATGGTGGTCGTCGCGAGCTGATCGGCATCCATCTCGCCGAGACCCTTGTAGCGCTGAATCGGATCCTGGTAGCGCTTCTTGGCCTTGTCGAGCTGCGCGAGCAGTGTGTGCAGTTCCGTCTCCGAGTAGGTGTAGATCGTCTCGTTGGGCTTCGTTCCCGGATTCATGACGACCACGCGGTGCAGAGGGGGCACAGCCGCGTATACCCGCCCGTCTTCGACGAGTGGCCTCATGTAGCGGAAGAACAGCGTGAGCAGCAGAGTTCTGATGTGTGCCCCATCGACATCGGCGTCGCTCATCAGGATGATCTTGCCGTAGCGGGCGGTCGAGAGGTCGAACGAGCGCCCCGACCCTGCGCCGATGACCTGAATGATCGAGGCGCATTCGGCATTGCCGAGCATGTCCGAAACAGACGCCTTCTGAACGTTGAGGATCTTGCCTCGAATCGGCAGCAGCGCCTGGAATTCGCTGTTGCGGGCCAGCTTCGCCGTTCCCAGCGCCGAGTCACCCTCGACGATCATCAACTCGCTCAAGGCGACATCGTTGGAGCGGCAGTCGACGAGCTTCGCCGGCAGAGAAGACGACTCGAGTGCATTCTTGCGACGCTGAGTCTCTTTGTGCGCCCGAGCGGAGATGCGCGACTTCATCTCGGCGACGACCTTGTCGAGCACCAGAGCCGTCTGAGCCTTGTCGTCGCGCTTCGTCGACTCGAATCTCTCTTTCAGGCCCTTCGCGACGACCTGCGAGACGATGTTGCGCACAGCCGGAGTTCCGAGAATCTCCTTCGTCTGCCCTTCGAACTGTGGCTCGGGCAGCCGCACCGTGAGAACAGCTGTGAGCCCGGCGAGAACATCGTCTTTCTCGAGCTTGTCGGTTCCCGCCTTGAGTCGGCGCGCATTCGCCTCCACGGTCTGTCGCAGAAACTTGAGAAGCCCGGCCTCGAATCCGGCCTGGTGGGTTCCACCCTTGGGTGTCGCGATGATGTTCACGAAGCTGCGGAACGTCGTCTCGTAGCCCGTTCCCCAGCGCAGGGCCAGATCGACCTCGCATTCCCTGCTGAGCTCGGTAGGAACCATGGCGCCCTGAGCCGAGAGCACGGGCACGGTTTCGGTGAACGACCCGCTGCCCTGAAGCCGCCACGTCTCGGTCACACCGGAATCTGTTGCGAGGTGTTCGACGAACTCCGCGATCCCACCGTCGAACCGGAACGCGTCGCGACGAACTTCCTCACCGCGTTCGTCAGTGATGCCGATCGATAGGCCGGGCACGAGGAACGCCGTCTGGCGGGCCCGGTCGAAGAGTTCCTCTGTCTGGAAGCGCGCCGTCGAACTGAAGATCTGTCGGTCTGCCCAGTAGCGGATGCGTGTTCCGGTGACGCCGCGCTTGACCTTGCCGACGATGCGCAGCTCGCTGCCGTTCTCGAACGGTGTGAACGGGGCATCCGGTGTCGGAGTCGAACCGGAGTCGTCGAAGACACCTGGTTCTCCACGGTGGAACGACATGGCATAGGTCTTGCCGTCACGGTCGACCTCGACATCGAGGCGTTCTGAGAGGGCGTTGACGACAGATGCGCCGACGCCGTGCAGGCCACCGGATGCCGCATACGAGCCGGAGCCGAACTTTCCACCGGCGTGCAGCTTGGTGAACACGACCTCGACGCCCGACAGGCCGGTCTTCGGCTCGATATCGACGGGGATGCCGCGCGCACGGTCACGAACCTCGACGCTCGAGTCGGCGTGCAACTGAATCTCGATCTCCGAGCCATGGCCGCCCAAGGCCTCGTCGACAGAGTTGTCGATGATCTCCCACACGCAGTGCATGAGTCCGCGGGAATCCGTTGACCCGATGTACATGCCAGGGCGCTTGCGCACAGCCTCGAGACCCTCGAGTACAGACAGATGCCGTGCGGAATAGTCGGCCGATGCCACGTGTTCTCCAAAATAAGCGTCGAGCCTACGAAACCGGGCCCAACGATCAACTGTAGTTTCCCGCCGGGGCGTGCCGGCTCACCGACACGAATGTGCTGATTCGACGTACGCGCAGAGCGAAACACGAGCGAAAGCGGCACCTGCGAAACCTACCCGTGATTTGATAACTAGATCGGTTGTCGAGCAGCGAGGCGTGAGGAGCATCACATGCACACAACAGCAACGGAGAACGGCACCATCACCGAAGAGACCACCTACCAACTGACCGGCGCAGATCGTTGTGACAGCTGCGGCGCACAGGCGTACGTGCGGGTCGAAATGGAGTCCGGCAGCGAACTCTTCTTCTGCTCACATCACGGCAAGAAGTTCCACGACAAGCTTTCGCCGCTCGCCAAGAGTTGGCTCGACGAGTCTGCGCGGCTGCTCGAGAAGTAGTCCCTAGATCTCAGCGCGAGACTGAAGAGAGGCCGTTCCCCTGAGGGGAACGGCCTCTCTTCTTTTTGTCAATCTGCGTTGATCGCGGACTCGGCGGGCATGAGGGACGCCATCGTGGCTCCGATAGATCCGACGATCGCCTCCAAGGGTGCACCGGATGCGTCGCGCCGAGATCCGCCATCCGGGAGCCGGCGAATGCTGCCGTCCGTGCCGACAGCGAGTGCGGGCTGCGGGCCGACCCAGGCGAGGATCATGACGTCTTCGCCCTTCAAGAACCGTTGAGCGCGCACGCCTCCGGTCGCACGGCCCTTGGCGGGGAACTCGGAGAAGTCGGACACCTTGGCGCTGCCGGGATCAGTGCCGGCAAGCATCGACGTGCTGCCCGCGACGGTCGCAACGACGGCGCTCTCCTCGGGCGACACAGCTCCGAAGAAGATGCAACGGGCGCCCGGCGACAGCTTCATGCCGGCCATACCCCCGGCCGTACGACCCTGCGGTCGCACGGAGTTCACCGAGAACCGGAGCAGCTGGGCGTCGGAGGCTGCGAAGATCAGTTCGCTCTGCTCCGTGGGCTGGGCGACGCCGACGATCTGGTCGCCAGGTTTGAGAGCGATGATCTCGAAGTCGGGCTTGTTCGCATAGTCCTGGGGAATGAGTCGCTTGACCACTCCACTGACCGTGCCGAGCGCGATCGGAAGGGCTGAATCGAGCGACACCAGGCCGACCACGCGCTCCCTCTTCGCATCGAGTCCCAGGTACTCCGCGATGCGCACACCAGCAGCGAGTTGCACGGAGTTGATCGGCACAACAGGCAGATCGAGCACGGGCATACGAATGAGCCTGCCGAGTGTTGTGACGGCACCGACCTCGCTTCGACTCGTGGTGCTCACGAGAGAAAGCACTGCGTCGTGACGCGCCCGGCGAGCGGCCGCCCCAGGAAGCGGTGCGGCATCCGTGCCTTCGGGGTAATCGATTCGGATAGCCCTGCCTGTGCTGCTGAGAGCGATCACGCACGCGGTGTCGGCGAGTTCGAGCACGACCGGCTGCGCGCGACGCGAAGCGGGCGCTGCGCCGGGCTTCGCCTCGGTGAGCAGTGTACGGCGCGGTGTGCCGAGCTTCTCGGCCACAGCGTCGAGCTCTGTCGACACTGCCAAACGGATGAGGGCGGACGAGCCGAGCAGCGCTGTGAGCTCCTCGATCTCTCTAAGGAGGGAGTCGCGTTCCGCCTCGAGCTCGATGCGAGAGAACTTGGTGAGCCGTCGAAGACGAAGTTCGAGAATGTAATCCGCCTGGAGCACGCTCAACTCGAACACGTCGATCAGCCGTGCTCGTGCCGCCTCGGTGTCTTCGCTCGCGCGGATCACCTGAATGACCTCGTCGATATTGAGGATGGCGATAAGAAGACCCTCGACAAGGTGCAGCCGCTCGGTTCTGCGCGCGAGACGGAAACGTGTGCGTCGCGTGATCACGTCGATGCGGTGGTCGATATAGACCTGCAGCAGATCGCGCAGACCGAGAGTCTGCGGCTCGCCTCGCACAAGGGCGACGTTGTTGATATTGAACGACTCCTCGAGCGGTGTGTACCGATAGAGCTGCTCGAGCACGGCGTCGGGACTGAAACCGGTCTTGATACCGATGACCAGCCGCAGGCCGTGGGTGCGGTCGGTCAGGTCCGTGACGTCGGAGATACCCGCGAGCTTCTTGCTGGTCACTCCGTCTTTGATCTTCGATATCACCTTCTCGGTACCCACGAGATAGGGGAGCTCCGTCACGACGAGACCCACCTTGCGCGCGGTGAGGTTCTCGATGCTCACCCGGGCACGCGTCTTGAAGCTTCCCCGACCTGTCGTGTACGCGTCGCGGATGCCGGCCAGCCCGACGATCGTTCCACCTCCGGGCAGATCCGGGCCGGGAATGAACGACATCAGATCGTCGATCGACGCATCGGGGTTCTCGATGAGATAGCGCGCCCCGGCGACGACCTCGATGAGGTTGTGCGGCGCCATGTTCGTGGCCATACCCACTGCGATGCCCGCTGCGCCGTTGACGAGCAGGTTCGGAAATGCCGCGGGAAGCACATCGGGCTGGGTCAGCTGGTTGTCGTAGTTGGGAACGAAGTCCACAACGTCTTCGTCGAGTCCGTCGGTCATCGCGAGAGCCGCCGCCGCAAGGCGCGCCTCGGTGTACCGCGGCGCGGCCGGTCCGTCATCGGGGGAACCGAAGTTGCCGTGTCCGTCGATGAGGGGAACGCGCAGAGTCCACGACTGGGCCATGCGTACGAGCGCGTCATAGATCGCCGTATCGCCGTGGGGATGCAGCTTGCCCATCACCTCGCCCACGACGCGGGCGCTCTTGACGTGCCCCCTGTCGGGGCGCAGCCCCATGTCGCTCATCTGGTACAGAATGCGGCGCTGCACCGGCTTGAGGCCGTCTCGAGCATCAGGCAGAGCGCGGGAGTAGATCACCGAGTAGGCGTACTCAAGGAACGAGTCCTGCATCTCGGTTGAGACGTCGACGTCGAGAATCTTCTCGGGCGTCTCGGGGGCGGCGTCTGGTGTCTGAGGGGTCATACCTGAATGGGGCTTTCTTCGAAGAAAGGCGGCGCACCGGTACGAGATCGGTCGACGCTCGGTTCGTGATCGGGACGAGAAATCCTGCCGTCACGTGTGCCAGACTTGGCCCCGATGCCCCCCATGCTACCGGCGACCCGATCCGACGAGCCTCGTCTGTCGGACGTGTTGCCCAGTTGTCTTGCGGCAGTGACGTCCGAAGACAATCGTCTGGGCCTGCCGGCCGTGTCGAAGGCCGTGGTCGTACTCGTCGACGGGCTCGGCGCATCCGCACTGCGCCAGCGCACCGGGCACGCTCGATTTCTGGCATCGCGCTTCTTCAAGAAGGCGACGCTCGTCAGCGGGTTCCCCACCACGACAGCTGCTGCGCTCGCCTCGCTCACCACGGGAGCGTCGCCGGGGCAACACGGACTCGTGGGTTATTCGGCACTTGTTCCGGCGTCGCAGAGGGTGGCGAATCAGCTGACCGGATGGGCCGCCGACATGGAGCCCTCTGTCTGGCAGAGGCGCTCCACCGTGTTCGAGCACGCGACTGCAGCGGGAATCAGCGCGATGGCCGTTGGACCAAGGAGGTACGAGTCATCCGGCTTCACGGATGCCGTTCTTCGTGGGGCCCACTATCTGGCGGCCGATTCTATCTCCGAGAGATTCGAGGTGGCTCGCTCTGTGCTCGATCGCGACGCCCGGTCGATCTCCTACGTCTACGTTCCCGAGCTAGATATGACGGCTCATGCCCACGGATGGCAGTCCGACCGGTGGACTCATCTGCTGGAAGAACTCGACTCCGCGATGCAGTCGTTCGTGCGTACCCTGCGCACAGACGAAGGGGTGCTGCTGACCGCTGATCATGGTGTCGTCGACGTTCCCCAGACGTCTCAGGTGCTCTTCGGCACCGACGCGCAGATGAAAGGCGTCGTTCACGTCGCCGGAGATCCCCGCTGTCTCCAGTTGCACCTCGAGTCCGACATCTCGGCAGACACGCGCCAGACGGTTCTGGATGCCTGGCGCGCGTCCGAAGGCCATCGCGCGTGGGTGCTCACCAGAGATGAGGCGATCGATGCGGGATGGTTCGGCGAGGTCGCCGATGCCGTTAGACCTCGTATAGGCGACATCATCGTCGCTGCGGCGAAGAACGTCGTCTACTACGACGTGCGCAAGCCTCACGACCCGTCGCGCCGAATGATCGGCCAGCACGGATCATGGAGTTCCGACGAGCTGATCGTTCCGTTACTCAGATTCGGCGCCTTCGAGCGCTGAGACCCGAGCGTTGAGACCCGAGCGCTGATACCCGATCCGTCAGGCGAGATCGTCGTCGGTTCGAGCGCCGAAGACGATCTCGTCCCAGCTGGGCATCGCAGCGCGACTGCGCCGCGGCGGCTTGGGCTGTGATGCGGCAGGAGCGGGAGTCTCGGACTCCGGCGCCTCGATGCCGTCGAGAGTGTCATTGCGTGCGGCAGAGGCCCAGATCGACGAGGTGAGCGTGGGTCGCGACTCCGTCTCGCGCTTCTCTCGGGAAATGTCGGTGGGGCGCTGCGAAGCGGTTCGTTCACTGGAGGCTGGCGAGCCGGGCGAGGATCCGCTGTCGTCGAAGTCGTCGACGAAGACGGCTGCCTCGCGTTCGCCCCGCCGGCGACGGAGCGCCTCGAGAAGATCTGCCGTCTGGTTCAGGTTCTCCGCGGGTCGTTCCTCTGAACGGGAGATCGCGGCGGAGGTGGCGGCGGGCGACGACTCTGCCTGAGACGCGCTTCGACCGTAGGGAATCACTTCGGGATTCGGTGCCGTGTCGTTGGTCGTGGTTGGCGCGACGGCGGGTGAGGAATCAGATTCCTCTACCTCGACGCGCGGCGAGACGACACGGAGCCTCGGAATGAGGCCTTCGGTGATCTCACCGTTCTGCGACAGGGTGACGGCCTCGGTGTTGAGAGGAGTGAGGGCGTGACGCTTCGGGTCGTACTGCCACCGCGCATCGTGATCGATCTCGTTCGCCGTGAACGACAGTTTGACGATCCAGCCGGATTCGTCCTTCCAGCTCGCCCATCGCTCGTCGGTTGCGCCGAGCCCTTCGAGGCGCTCCTGGATCGCTTCGCCGAATGTCGACGTCGGCTCCTCTCCCAGGGGGTCGAGGGCGGAGTCGATCTGCACGGCGACCTTGAGCGCCGAGTTCACGACGTAGGCGCGTTCGGCGAGAACCGGCCCCTCGAACCGTTCGACGTAGTCGAGGTCGGCTCCCGTGAGTCGGCTCACCTCTTCAGCAGACAAGCCCGAACGGATATGACCCTGGATCTCGCGGGGCGAGACGCGTTTGCCGTTGTTCGACGGTGTCAGGGTCTGCCTGATGCGGCTCTGAAGCACGTCGTCGATGGCGATGCGGTATCGCTCGCCGGCGTCGGACGCAACAAGGAGGGCGCCGTCTTCGACGCCGATTACTGTCAATTCCTGCATGGTGAAGAGGCCTCCAGCGGTCACTGTTGCTACGACCATGCCATGTTCTCGGCCGAATTCCGGGAATGTAACGGGCGTGCCGCAAGTTGATGGCGTCGATGGGCGACGAGGACTCCGATCCGAATTGCTATTCCGGTGGCTTTCGTGCAAACTAACGCCGCCGATTTGGTTTTATCAATCTCCTCAGAAGTGGATGGGCATGGCAACTGATTACGACGCTCCGCGCAAGAACGACGACGATTCGGAGTCGATTGAAGCGCTCAAAGAGCGCGTTCCAGACAAGATGTCTGGTGTCGTAGATGTTGACGATGCCGACAACCCCGGTGGCTTCGAACTGCCGGGAGCAGACCTCTCGGACCTCGATCTCGATGTCGTCGTTCTGCCTCCGCAGGCCGACGAATTCACCTGCATCAACTGCTTCCTTGTGAAGCACCGTTCGCAGATCGATCACGAAGAGAAGCTCGGCCCGATCTGCGTGGAGTGCGCTGCCTGACGCAGAGCACCCCGCGCACGGTGCCGCCGCCTAGGCGGATAGAGCAGCTGCCAACCCCTCAGGATTCCGAGACGACACGAGCCAGTACGGCGTCGGGTCGTCCGGATCCTCGAGGGGTATTTTTATGACCGGATCCACCCAGCCTCGGAGGCAGAGCCACGCGCGCGCGTCGAGGCGCTGGCCGCGTTGAAGAGTCGCCGCACCTCCCTTGAAGATCGACGGCGTACCGAGCAGTTCGAGGGGGATCTGGGCTTTGCCAGCGATCAGCATGCCGTCTTTCACCTCTATGACGGGGGCAAGAACGATGAAGATCCCTGTCAGACCGATGAACAGAACAGCGGCCGCAATGATGCCGGCTGTGAGATTCACTGGCGCGAGAACGAGAATACTCGCCGGTATGACGAGTGCGGTGGCGAGATAGATCCAGATTGAGGGCCAGAGCCGCTCACGATACGAAGACATGCACCTATTCGATCAGACAAACTGCACTACCCTCGACTGCGTGACCCAGTCAGTCGAAGTTCTCATTCAGGCCACCGCGATTCCCAGCTACTCCCACCCTGGCGATGCGGGCGCTGATCTCACGTCGACGGAGGCGTTGACGCTGTCTCCCGGCGAGCGCCGACTCGTCGGCACCGGAGTGAGCATCGCCCTTCCCGACGGTTTCGCGGCCTTCGTTGTTCCGCGCAGCGGGCTCGCGGCCAAGCACGGCATCACGATCGTGAATTCTCCGGGAACGGTAGACGCGGGGTACCGGGGCGAGATCAAGGTGGCCCTCCTGAACACGGACAGCACCGTGCCGTACGATATCGGCGTCGGGGATCGAATCGCCCAGCTCATCGTTATGCCGGTCTCCCGTGCCGTATTCATTCCCGTCGACACCCTTCCCGGCAGTGACAGGGGAGCCGGAGGATTCGGTTCGACCGGGTACTCCACGTCTCTGCCGGCCGAGGGGCCAGCAGCATCCGAATCACTAGGAGAGAACGCATGAGCGATCTGCAGAAGCCGAACGACGACGCGGCTGTCGAGTCGATCGACGAGATCGAAGAGCAGGAGCCGCTCGACACGAAGTCGGCTCCGGCGAATCGCGCGGAGGAGGGTCCGTTCGACGCAGACGAGGCGAACCCCGCTCGCCCGTACGTCGACCTGGGCGGTCTCAAGATTCTCCCTCGCGAGGGACTTCATCTGCGGCTCGAGGTCGAAGAGGGAACGAACCGCGTCGTCGCCGTCGGGCTCGACTACGCAGGATCCACTCTTCAGGTGCAGGCTTTCGCTGCTCCACGGTCCACGGGACTCTGGCACGAGATCCGCGCTCAGATCGAAGATCAGATCATCAAGCAGGGCGGAACCAGCACTGCTCGCGAGGGCACCTTCGGCCCGGAACTGGTGGGGGAGGTTCCCGTCGCGGCGGGTGCCTCGGCCGACGCTTCTTCATCATCGCGGCTCGCGCGCTTTGTCGGCGTCGACGGCCCTCGCTGGTTCCTCCGCGGTGTCATCGCCGGCGAGGCTTTGACGAACCCCGCCGCCGAACTTGCGATCGAAGAGCTCTTCAGGAGCGTGGTCGTGGTGCGAGGAACCCAGCCCATGCCGCCACGCGACCTCATTCCTCTCAACATGCCGAAGACGGCCGCGACGGCCACACCTCCGACGGGCGCCTGATGTCGGACCCGCAGCCCGACGACCGTGCGCCGGCCCCCAGCCTGTCGCAGGCATTCGCGGATGCAGCACGGCGGGCCGGCATCGGCCAGGTGGCGCCGGGTGAGACTCCCACCGCAGCGTCACTTCTGCGTGCCATCGGGGGAGTGCGCGGGCTCGTCGAGTCGCTTCTTCCCGGACTCGCATTCCTCGTGATCTACACGGTGACGAGCGATCTCACCCCGAGCGTCGTCGCCCCTGTCATCGTGGCAGTCGGCTTCATCGTCGTCAGGGCGGCCACCCGCAGCCCCGTCATGCCCGCCATCACGGGCCTCCTCGGCGTCGCGGTCTCGGCAGCCCTCGCGCTCTTCACCGGTCGGGCCGAAGACAACTTCCTTCCCGGCCTGATCATCAACGCGGTCAGCATCGTGGTGCTGCTGGTCTCGATCATCGCTCGCTGGCCGCTCATCGGCATCATCGTGGGGTTACTCACCGGAGATTCGACCGGATGGCGATCAGACCGAGCGAAGTTCCGAGTCGTTCTCGTCGCGACCTGGTGCTGGGTCGGCCTTTTCGCCCTGCGCCTCGGCGTGGAAGGTCCCCTGTACCTCGCGAGCCAGGCGGCCGCCCTCGGATCGGTCAAATTGATCCTCGGCGTGCCGCTGTATGCAGCCATGCTGTGGGTCACCTGGCTTCTCGTGCGTACAGCGTTCGGACACGACAAGAGCGAGATCGACGCGCGTTCCTGAAAGCCGTCACTCGACGAAGCGGGTGTTACGATTTATCTTGACGTCAAGATAAATCGGGGGCTTCGCATCGAGGCCCGGCCCGACAGAGCGGTTAGGTTAGCCTTGCTAGCCCTCAAGCGTTCCCCGGGACAAAGATTGACCTCAGGAGCGAAGGAGAAGGCGACGTGTCGAAAGTCAACAGCTTTGGATCGAAAGATCAACTGAAGGTCGGGAACGACTCATACGAGGTTTATCGCATCGATAAGGTTCCGGGTTACGAGAAGCTTCCCTTCAGCCTGAAGGTACTGCTTGAGAACCTGCTGCGCACCGAAGACGGCGGCAACATCACGGCGGAACACATCGAGGCGCTGGGCAGCTGGGTTCCCACGTCGGAACCGGACACGGAGATCCAGTTCACGCCTGCCCGCGTCGTGATGCAGGACTTCACAGGCGTTCCCTGCATCGTCGACCTCGCGACGATGCGTGAGGCCGTCGGCAGCCTGGGCGGCGATCCGACAAAGATCAACCCGCTCGCCCCCGCCGAGATGGTCATCGACCACTCGGTCATCGCCGACCTCTTCGGCTCAGAAGATGCTCTCGAACGCAACGTCGATCTCGAATACGAACGCAACGGCGAGCGCTACCAGTTCCTGCGCTGGGGACAGACGGCGTTCGACGACTTCAAGGTCGTGCCGCCCGGAACGGGCATCGTTCACCAGGTCAACATCGAGTACCTGGCACGCGTCACGATGACGCGCGAGGTCGATGGAGTCCTGCGCGCCTACCCCGACACCTGCGTCGGCACCGACTCGCACACCACGATGGTCAACGGCCTCGGAGTGCTCGGCTGGGGCGTCGGAGGCATCGAGGCCGAGGCCGCGATGCTGGGCCAGCCGGTGTCGATGCTGATCCCGAAGGTCGTCGGATTCAAGCTCTCGGGTGCAATCCCCACAGGAGTGACCGCGACCGACGTGGTACTCACCATCACGCAGATGCTGCGCAAGCACGGGGTCGTCGGCAAGTTCGTCGAGTTCTACGGTGCCGGAGTCGCCGAGGTGCCCCTCGCCAACAGGGCGACGATCGGCAACATGAGCCCCGAGTTCGGATCGACAGCCGCCATGTTCCCCATCGACGACGTGACCCTCGACTACCTGCGGCTCACCGGCCGCAGCGAGGAGCAGGTCAAGCTCGTCGAGGCCTACTCCAAGCTTCAGACGCTGTGGCACGATCCGAGTGTCGAGCCGGTCTTCAGCGAATACCTCGAGCTCGACCTCGCAACCGTTGTGCCCTCGATCGCTGGCCCAAAGCGCCCGCAGGACCGCATCGAACTCAGCGAGTCGAAGAGCCAGTTCGAGCACGACCTCAACGACTACGCCCGCGTCGAGCACGACATCGTCGATCTCGTCGGCACGGGATCCTTCCCGGCTTCCGACCCCGGAGAGCTTTCCCCCGAAGACGGCGAACCGGCGCACGCCCATAGCCACTCGCACGCCAGCCACGCGCCCAAGACGGCATCCAAGCCCACCGCGGTGTCGCTCGAAGACGGCACGAACTTCACTCTCGACCACGGAGCGGTCGCCATCGCGGCTATCACGTCGTGCACCAACACGTCGAACCCGTCGGTCATGCTGGCGGCCGGCCTGCTGGCGCGCAATGCCAGCCAGAAGGGACTCAAGGCTAAGCCGTGGGTCAAGACCACGCTGGCGCCCGGATCGAAGGTCGTCACGGACTACTACGAGAAGGCCGGACTCACGTCGTACCTCGAGGATCTCGGCTTCTATACGGTCGGCTACGGCTGCACCACCTGCATCGGAAACTCAGGACCCCTGCTCGATGAGATCTCGAGTGCAGTTCAGGAGAACGACCTCGCCGTCACCGCGGTCCTCTCGGGAAACCGCAACTTCGAGGGTCGCATCAACCCCGATGTGAAGATGAACTACCTCGCGTCGCCGCCCCTCGTCATCGCATACGCCCTCGCCGGTTCGATGAACTTCGACTTCGAGACCGACGCGCTCGGAACCGACACCGACGGCAACGACGTCTTTCTGAAGGACATCTGGCCCGACGCCGCGGAAGTGCAGTCGACCATCGACTCCTCGATCGACACGGACATGTTCCAGCACGAATACGCCGGCGTCTTCGACGGCGACGAGCGCTGGCGTTCGCTTCCCACACCCGAGGGCGCGACCTTCGAGTGGGATGCCGAGTCGACCTACGTGAGGAAGCCCCCGTACTTCGACGGAATGACCATGGAGACGACTCCGGTCACCGACATCGTCAACGCTCGCGTACTGGCCAAGCTCGGTGATTCAGTGACGACCGACCACATCAGCCCTGCCGGATCGATCAAGGGCGACAGCCCCGCCGGCCGCTACCTCGACGAGCACGGCGTCGCTCGCAAGGACTACAACTCCTACGGTTCGCGTCGTGGAAACCACGAGGTGATGATTCGCGGAACCTTCGCGAACATCCGGCTCAAGAACCAGCTGCTCGACGGCGTCGAGGGTGGGTACACGCGCGACTTCACGCAGCCGGACGGACCTCAGTCGTTCATCTACGATGCCGCACAGAACTACGCGGCCGCGTCGACTCCGCTCGTGATCTTCGGTGGCAAGGAATACGGCTCCGGTTCATCGCGTGACTGGGCGGCGAAGGGCACGAGCCTTCTCGGCGTCAAGGCAGTCATCACCGAAAGCTTCGAGCGCATTCACCGCTCGAATCTGATCGGCATGGGCGTTGTGCCGCTGCAGTTCCCCGCTGGGGAGTCGTGGGCATCGCTCGGACTCGACGGCACCGAGGTCGTCAGCATCGCGGGCATCGAGCAGCTGAACGACGGAGTCACCCCGCGCACCGTCCGTGTGACAGCGACACCGAGCGAGCAGTCACCCGAGGGCAAGCAGACCATCGAGTTCGATGCTGTCGTGCGCATCGACACCCCGGGCGAGGCGGACTACTACCGCAACGGCGGAATCCTGCAGTACGTACTGCGGAGCCTCGTAGCCTGATCGACAGAGCGCCCTCGCTGGATGCTATATAGCATCCCCGAGGGCGCTCTGTCGTTCCGAGCGGCGGCCGGAGCGATCCGTCATAGACTCGAACGAGGGGCCGGTCGGCCCTGACCGAACGGAAGGGCCGTCTGCATGAGCCTGCTGGAGAACATCTCAGGTCCCCGGGATCTCGACGCTCTCAGTCAAGAGCAGCTCGTTCAGCTCGCTGCCGAGATCCGTCAATTCCTCGTCGCAGAGGTATCGAAGACCGGGGGACACCTCGGTCCGAATCTTGGCGTGGTCGAGACGACCTTGGCCATCCACCGCGTTTTCGACTCGCCTCGCGACGCGATCGTCTTCGATACCGGACACCAGTCCTACGTGCACAAGCTCCTCACGGGGCGCCAGGACTTTTCCCGACTCCGGCAGCAGGGCGGCCTCGCAGGCTACCCGCAGCGCTCGGAGAGCGAGCACGACGTCGTCGAGAGTTCGCACGCGTCCAGTTCCCTCTCGTGGGCCGACGGCATCTCCCGGGCTTTCGAGATGACGGGGCAGAGCGATCGACACGTGATCGCGGTCGTCGGCGACGGGGCCCTCACAGGTGGCATGACCTGGGAGGCTCTCAACAACATTAGCGACGACAACACCCGCAAGCTCGTGATCGTGGTGAACGACAACGGTCGTTCCTACGCTCCGACAATCGGAGGTATGGCCCGTTATCTCAACTCGGTGCGGACGAACACCAAGTACCGCAATCTGCACCAGTCGTCGCGTCAGCTCTTCGACCGCTTCGGCGGGCCGGGCCGCGCGATCTACCGCGGCATCCGCGGCGGCACGCACGGCTTCCTCAGCCGATTCTCGAACAACGAGGCCCTGTACTCGAATCTCGACATCAAGTACATCGGCCCCATTCACGGGCACGACTTGCAGGCGATGGAGGAGGCCCTTCTCCAGGCGAAGCGCTACGCGCAACCGGTGATCGTGCACGCGATCACCGAGAAGGGGCGCGGCTACGAGCCTGCCCTGAGCGACGTCGCCGACCAGTTCCACGCCGTGGGGCAGATCGATCCCGAAACGGGTGAGTCGCTCGGAGGGCCGAGCGCCCCGTCGTGGACGGGTGTCTTCAGCGACGAGATCGTGGCCTTGGCAGAGAAGGATCCGACCATCGTCGGCATCACCGCCGCGATGCTGCGACCCACCGGCCTGCACAAGCTCGCCGAGAGGTTCCCCTCGCGCGTCTTCGACGTGGGCATCGCCGAGCAGCACGCCGTCACCTCGGCGGCCGGGCTGGCCTTCGGTGGCCTCCATCCCGTGGTCGCCGTCTACGCGACCTTCATCAACCGGGCGTTCGACCAGGTTCTGATGGATGTCGCGCTGCACCGCGCCGGCGTGACGTTCGTTCTCGACAGGGCCGGGGTCACGGGCCCCGACGGGCCGAGTCACCACGGCATGTGGGATCTCGCCATCCTGCAGGTCGTGCCCAACATCCGTCTAAGCGCTCCGCGCGACGCCGAGCGGCTCCGGGAGGAGCTGGGGGAGGCCGTGGCCGTCTCCGACGGACCGACGGTCGTGCGGTTCCCCAAAGGAAGCGTGGGCGAGGAGATCGCGGCCGTACGCCGTCTCGACGATGGTGTCGACGTGCTGGTCGAGCATGAGCGCAAGGATGTTCTGATCGTGACCGTGGGACCGATGGCGACGACGGGCCTCGAGGTAGCAGAGCGACTGGCGGCGCAGGGCATCGGCTCGACTGTGATCGACCCCCGCTGGGTGGTTCCGGTTCCGCGCAGTGTGCTCGACCTCGCCGCCGAACACCGCATCGTGATCTCGATCGAAGATGGCATCCGCGTCGGTGGCGTGGGCACGCGCATTCGGCAGGACCTGCGCGAGGCCGGCATCGACACTGCAGTGACCGAGCTGGGGCTGCCCGACGAGTTCCTCGATCACGCGGAACGCTCACAGATCATGGAGCGCGTCGGCCTCACCCCCCAGCACATCGCGCGAGACGTCGTGGCACAGGTTTTGGGCAGCAAGATTCCGATCGCACGCCCGCTCGAGGGCGAGAACGAGGACGAGCGCCGGATCACCCGCTAGCTGTCGCGAGACCCCGTGACGGTATAGGTGAACTCGACGGCGCCCTGCGGCAGCGGAAGCGAAGAGACAAGCTCGAGTTCGAGCAACTCCGTGACGGGCAGTACTCGGATGCCTGAGCCGAGCACGACCGGCATCATCGTGACGATGACCGTGTGCAGCCGACCCGCGGCGGCGAACTGAGCGGCGACATCTCCGCCGCCCACAACCCAGACGGCGCGGTCGCCGGACAGAGCGTCGAGTTCTGCAGCGACGGCGTCGATGTCGCCACTCAGAAACCGGATGTCTGCACCCGCGACGGCGACGGGAAGGTCACGATGGGTGAGCACGACGGTGGGCACGGAATAGGGCCACTCGCCCCCGCCCTCGGAGAGTAGGAACTCGTACGTTCGCGATCCCATAACGATGGCGCCGACGCCGGCCAGGAACCGCTGGTATGCGTCGTCGAAATCGGCTGTGCCGAAGCGAAGCAGCCAGTCGATGCGGTTGTCGGAGTCGGCGATGAAACCGTCGAGGGAGCTCGCCACGTAGTACTGGTTGGTCATGCCACCAGACTAGGACGAGCCCCCGACAGTGCTCCGGTCAGTCGGTTCCGACGATCGGCGGGTGGTGGAACGTGTCGCCGAAGACACGCTCGCTCGCTCCTACGCGATCGAGGTACGGGGTCGCTCCGCCCATCTGGAACGGATACCCGGCCCCGAGGATGAGGCACAGGTCGATGTCTTCGGCCGCGTGCACGACCTCGTCGTCGAGCATGCGCTTGATCTCGTCGGCCAGTCCGTCTTCGACCCGGCGCAGAAGCTCGGCCTCCGTGAGGGCGGTTCCTCCCGGTCCTCCGTCGGCAACGATCTTCACCGCCGTCTTGTCGAAGCCCTTGATCGCACCCTTCGCATCACGATCGAAGATCTTGCCGTGCTCCGCGAGCTTGTGAAGATTAGGGCTCTCGAAGAACCGATCGGGGAATGCCGAGTGGTGGGTGTCGAGAACGTGCGCTCCCACCTTCAGACCCACGAGCTCCAGCAGTTCGAACGGCGTCATGGGCAACCCAAAAGGCTTGAGCGCGTTGTCGACGACCTCGAACGGGGTTCCCGTATCGACGGCATGCATGGCCTCGCCCAATAGCTTCGCCAGAATGCGGTTGACGACGAAGCCCGGAGTGTCGCGAGTGATGACGGCGTTCTTGCGCAGCTTGGCGGCCGTGACCATGGCCGTGCTGAGCGTGGCCTCATCGGTCGCCGGGGTGTTGACGACCTCGATGAGGGGCATCACGGCGACGGGGTTGAAGAAGTGGAAGCCGACGAGGCGCTCGGGGTGTGCCAGCTTTGCACCGATCTGCTCGACCGACAGCGACGAGGTGTTGGTGGCGAGCACGGCCGTGTCAGACACGTATTTCTCGACATCGGCGAAGACATCCTGCTTGACGCCGAGCTCCTCGAACACCGCCTCGATCACCCAATCGGCGTCGGCGAAGTCGGCCTTGTCTGTGGTGCCCGAGACCAGGGCACTGAGCCGGTTGGCCTCGTCTGATCCGATTCGACCCTTGTCTTTGAGCGCCGTGATCTCGTCGCGGATGTAGGACAGACCCTTGTCGACCCTGGCCTGGTCGAGGTCAGTGATCACAACGGGAACGCGCAGTCGGCGAACGAACAGCAGTGCGAACTGGCTGGCCATGAGCCCTGCACCGATGACTCCGACTTTGGTCACGGGCTTCGCCAACGCCTTATCGGGCGCCCCGGCAGGCCGTTTGGCCCGCTTCTGCACCAGGTTGAAGGCGTAGATGCTCGCTCGGAACTGGTCGCCGGAGATGAGGTCGGCCAACGTGTCATCTTCGCGGGCGAACCCTTCTTCTGCCGAGCCCGACTTCGCAGCCTTCAGCAGATCGAGGGCGGCATACGGCGACGCCGCGACGGTGCCGATCTTCGATTCGAGCATTTTTCGTGCGATCGAGATGGCCGCGTCCCATTTAACGAGGCGCTCGAGCTTGCCGGGCACATTCGGTCGCTTCACGGTGATGCGCCCCGAGATCACCTCGTCGGCCCAGACGAGGGACTGCTCCAGATACGACGCCGGACCGAAGATGGCGTCGGCGATACCGAGATCGAACGCCTGCTGGCCTTTGAGCGTGCGGTTGTTCTTCAGCGGATTCTCGACGACGACCTTGAGGGCGTTCTCGATTCCGATGAGGTTGGGCAGCAGGTAGGCGCCTCCCCAGCCTGGGATGATGCCCAGGAAGACCTCTGGAAGGGCGAGGGCGGGGATCGAGGAGTCGATGGTGCGGTAGTCGGCGGCCAGGGCCACCTCGACTCCGCCTCCCAGCGCCAGCCCGTTGATGAACGCGAACGTGGGCACGCCGATGGCGGCCATCTTTCCGAACGTGAAGTGCCCGAGCTGGGCCATCTGCTTCGCGAGTTCGCGGTTGGGGATGTCGCTCACCTTCGACAGGTCGGCGCCGGCGGCCAGGATGTACGGTTTGCCGGTGACGGCGACGGCCTGAATCTCACCCGCGGATGCCCGCACTGCGAGGGCATCGAGTGCGGCGCCGTACTCCAGGAGCGAGTTAGGTCCGAGCGTTGAGGGGCGCGTGTGGTCGCGATCGTTGTCGAGTGTGATGAGTGCCAGCACCTTGCCGCTCGGAAGCGGGACGTCGCGAACGTACGAGTGGGTGACGACCTCGTCTGCCGACAGATCTGCCAGAGAAGAGAAGTCGATTGTGGAGTAGTCGGTCATCGCTTCGCTGCCTTCGCCTTCTTGTTGTAGTGCGGGTTCTCCCAGATCACGGTGCCACCCTGGCCGAGACCGATGCACATCGCTGTGAGTCCGTAGCGCACCTCGGGGTGCTCTTCGAACTGACGTGCGAGCTGGTTCATCAACCGCACGCCCGACGACGCAAGCGGGTGGCCGATGGCGATCGCTCCGCCATACTCGTTGACGCGCGGATCGTCGTCGTCAATGCCGAAGTGATCGAGGAACGAGAGCACCTGTACGGCGAAGGCTTCGTTCAGCTCGAAGAGACCGATGTCAGTGATAGACAGTCCTGCCTTGCGAAGAGCTTTCTCTGTCGAAGGCACAGGCCCGATGCCCATGATTTCGGGCTCGACTCCGGCGAACGCGAAGCTGACGAGCTTCATCTTGGTCGTGAGGCCGAGCTCTTTCGCGGTTGCTCCGCTGGCAAGCAGGCAAGCCGTGGCGCCGTCGTTCAGGCCCGACGAGTTTCCGGCCGTGACGCGACCGTGCGGCCTGAACGGCGTGCGCAGGCCGGCGAGCCCCTCCATGGTGGTCTCGGGTCGTGGAGCTTCATCACGGGTGGCCAGTCCCCACCCGGCGGCGCTGCGCGTTGCGACCGGAATGAGGTCGGGCTGGATCTTGCCGGCCTCGTAGGCAGCGGCGACCTTCTGCTGGCTGCGAAGCGCGTAGCGGTCGGACCGTTCCTTGGTGAGTGAGGGGAAGCGGTCGTGGATGCGCTCCGCCGTGGATCCCATGTTCAGTGCCTCTTCGGAGACCAGCTTCTCGGCGAGGAAGCGAGGGTTCGGGTCGGCGTTGAATCCCATCGGGTGGCGGCCCATGTGCTCGACGCCTCCGGCGATGGCGAGGTCGTACGCTCCGAAACCGATTCCGCTGCCGAGGGTGGTGACGCTCGTCATGGCGCCGGCGCACATGCGATCGATAGCGAAGCCTGGAACAGACTGAGGGAGTCCCGCCAGCAGGGCCGCCGTTCGCCCGAGGGTGAGCCCCTGATCGCCCTGCTGGGTGGTCGCCGCAATGGCGACCTCGTCGATGCGATCCTTGGGAACAGACGGATTTCGCTCGAGCAGGCCGATAATCGCCTTCACGACCAGATCGTCTGCACGGGTCTGCCAGTACATGCCCTTTTCGCCCGCACGCCCGAAGGGTGTGCGCACCCCATCAACAAATACGACTTCGGCTATTTCGGCCACTTTGCCTCCTTCTGGTTGAGAACCGAGACGATCCTAGGCGGGGGCTTCCAAGCGGTCGAAATCCTTTGACTGTTCCTACGACGAGGCCTCGGACTCGTTCTCTGCCTTTTGGTGGGCATCGACAAAGGCTTGGGCGATCGGCTGTGCGGTTAGTTCAAGCTGCCAGGGCCGGGCACCGAGCTCCGAAAGGGATTCCGCGATCGCCGTCGTGGTCATCGGATCGGGCGGGGACCAGGCTATTCGGCGCAGAATCTCGGGGGTGAGGAGATTCTCGACAGGGATATTGACGAACTCCGACAGCTCCATAAGGGTCGCCCGAGCCGCCTTCAAGCGAAGATCGGCCTCGAGGTTGCGGTCCGACCAGCTGCGCGGGGGAGGCAGTGTGTCTTCGCTGCGGCGGTTGACCGGAAGATCGGTGGCTGCCTTACCCTCCTCGAGGGCAGCCCACCACCGGTCGATCTCCGTTCGGCTCGCCCTGCCGGAGAACTCTTTCAGTGCCGCGAGCTCTCTCTTCGATTCGGGAAGAACGCGCGCGGCTGCGACCAGACTCGAATCTGGAACAAGTCGGCCTGGCGACACATCGATCTCTCGAGCAAGCGCGTCTCGCGCCATCCAGAGCGACCTGGCGACGGCGACGTTTCGGGGGGCGCGCAGCGAATGAATGCCCGTGAGCCGGCGCCAGGGCTCGGCGGCGACGGGTTTGGGCTCCTTCACCCTCGTCGCCTCGAACTCTTGGGCTGCGATCACGGCCTTGGAGTTCTCGATCAGAAGCTCGGCGAGTTTGTCTCGAAGATCGGGGAGCAGCTCGACGTCGAGAGCCGCGTATTCGAGCCAGGATTCGGGCAGCGGCCTGCGAGACCAATCTGCTGCGGAGTGTTCTTTCTTGAGGTGGATGCCGAGGAACTCCTCGACGACGCTGCCGAGTCCGACCCTCGGAATGCCCAGCAACCGGGCAGCGAGTTCGGTGTCGAAAATGACGCGAGGGTCAAGGCCTACCTCACGGAGGCAGGCCAGGTCTTGACTCGCGGCGTGGAGAATCCACTCCTCGCGGGAGATCGCATCGTTCAGCTCTGTGAACGACCCGATCGCCGGTGGATCGAAGAGAAAACTGCCGGCGCCCCGCCGATACAGCTGGATCAGATATGCGCGCTGCGAGAACTTGAAACCGGATGCCCGCTCCGCGTCGACCGCGATAGGCCCGTGCCCGGCGGCGATGACGTCGACCGCTTCGAGGTAGGCCTCGCGAGTGTCGATGACGGTGAGCGCCATCGTGCGCGGAGGCGACTCCGCCGACGCCTGAGTCGTGCCGGTGTCTGGGATCGTCTCGTTGTCGTCAGTCACGCCCGAAGCGCCTCGCATTCAATTGTGTGACTCCGTCGATCGCGGGCGGAAGACCGGCGAGCATGCAGAGCAATTCCCCCCAGCCTTCCACATGCGCCGTCACGTCGAAATCGTCGGGGGTCCAGGATGCGCGGAGTTCGATCTGCGCGCCGTCGCCCTGCGACCTCAGCTCGCCGAATCCGCTGGAGATGATCTTGGTGGCTGTTCCCGAGGCTGCAGAGTACCGGGCGCCGCGGGTGTTGAGCGCGTCCACAAGCCATGACCACGTGACATCGGCGAGGAACGGGTCGAGCCCGATCTCCGTCTCGAGCGGCGCCTGGGCGAAACAGACGACCCGGAATGCACCACCCCAGGCTTCCGGCTCGTCGGGATCGTAGAGAAGAATGAATCGACCTGTGCCGAGCTCCGAATCGGAGCCGTGCCGCTCGGGATTCACATCTGCGGCGAGCGCGAGCGAGTACGGAGCAAGGTTCGCCGGCGAAGGAATCTCGGTGACGACGAGTTCGGGTCGGGTCGCAGCTGCACGGACCGCTGCCACGGCAGCCTCGAAGGCAGCAGGGAGTTCGGACGTGGTTGGAGTGTCGGACACGTCTGCAGACTAGAGTTTCCCGCATGCTGCGCGCCGCAGGCACGCCGATGACGACCATTGCGGGCGGGCTCTGGCCTCTCGCCCCGCGTCGACGACAGAGAGATCACACCGCTATGACCGCACCAGACGACCGCCGCCCTGTACCGAGCTGGGCTGTCGCCGCCATCGTGGCGGGCGCCCTGGCCGCGGCGGCTACCGCCGCCGCCGCGGTGCTCACAACCCTCGTCTCACGTTCGGTCGTCGTGCCTCCGAAGAATCCATCAGAGGACGCGAAGATCGAGTCGGTCGATCTCGAAGCCGGAACGATCACCCTCCGCGCCGCAGCCGACACGCTTCTGCCCGGTCGATACAGTCTGTGGTTCGACCGAAGCGGTGGCCACGCCCGAATCGGCGAGGTCATCTCCGTGACCGAGGGCGCCGTGACCCGTTCCCTTCTCGAGGTCGACTTCGGCGACCTCGAACAGGCGTCGACCGGTCGAATCAGCGGCTGGTACTTTCTGCATCCACGCGAGTTCCCGTTCGCCTACCGCAACGTGTCCATCCCCACCCCTGTCGGAGACGCGCCGGCGTGGCTGATCCCTTCGGCCGATCCCGACTCGACACAGTGGGTCATCCAGGTTCACGGCCGGGCGGTCAGGCGCGCCGAGACGCTTCGCGCGAGCCGGGTCTTCCACGAGGCCGGTTACACGTCTCTTCTGGTCTCCTACCGCAACGACGGGGATGCGCCGCGCAGCGCCGACGGCCGGTTCCGGCTCGGCGAGACGGAGTGGGAGGACGTCGACGCCGCTCTGGACTATGCGGTCGCGGCCGGCGCGACAAGCGTCATCTTGATGGGCTGGTCGATGGGGGGAGCGACCGTGCTTCAGGTCGCCGCCCGGTCGCATCTGAAGCATGTGATCGACGGCATCGTGCTCGATTCACCCGTGATCGACTGGCACGAGACGCTCCGATACCGCAGCACGCAGCTGCGCATTCCTGCACCCGTGCAGACTGCCGCTCTGGCCACGCTGACGCATGACTGGGGCAATGTCGCGACAGGGCTTGAGAAGTCTGTCGATCTTGACCGGCTCGACTTCGTGGCCCGCAGCGGCGAACTCGACACACGCATCCTGCTGTTGCACAGCGATGACGACGGTTACGTGTCGAGCGTATCGAGCAGAAAACTCGCAGAACTCCGACCCGACATCGTGACCTTCGTGCCTTTCTCCATCGCGCGTCACACGAAGCTCTGGAACTACGACCCGGAGCGCTGGAACGAAGCGATCAGGGCCTGGCTGCACGAAGCATGAGTCAGGCTGCTCGCTCGCGCACCTGTCTCTTGATGCGCGCGAGCATCGCGGTCATGCCCCGGATGCGCAGGGGTGAGACGGCGGCAGTGAGTCCGAGCATGCTCGGGTAGTCATCGGCGAGCTCGAGCACCTGCGAGGCCGCAAGCCCGTCGATGCCCTGCACGAGGATGGACGCGAAACCACGGGTGGTCGGCGCTTCGGCCGGCGCCGTCGCGAACAGGTGGACCGCGCTGTCTGCGTCGACCTCGACGACGATGAAGATCGGCGACTGGCACTCCTCGACGCGCTCGAAGAGATCCGGGTGGTCGCGATAGCGCTCGGGCAGCTCCGGAAGCTCATTCGAGAACTCGAGCAGCAGCTGCAATCGCTCCTTGACCTCGAGATCGAGAAAATCGTCGCGGATCTCCGCGAGGGAGTCGGGAAGTTCTGTCGCATTCATGTCTATGAATTATCGCCTATTCGACAGTGCGGTCAGCGGGCCGGGGCCACTCCCGGAGCGTCGCCGGTGCTAATGGGAACACGCACGGCGCTTCCCCACTCGGTCCACGATCCGTCGTAATTGCGCACCGAGTCGAAGCCGAGAAGATGGGTGAGCACGAACCACGTGTGGCTCGATCTCTCTCCGATGCGGCAGTATGCGATGACCTCGTCGCCGTCGACGAGGCCCGCGCCCTCCCTGTAGATCTCGTTCAGCTCGTCGATGCCCCGGAATCTGCCGTCTGGGGCCGCCGCCCGCGCCCAGGGAACGTTCTGGGCCGTGGGAATGTGACCCGCGCGCAGAGCGCCCTCCTCGGGATACGCCGGCGCAGTGGTGCGCTGCCCGGTGTACTCCTCGGGCGAGCGCACGTCGATGAGTGGACTGCCCAGATGGCCGAGGACGTCGTCTTTGAACGCCCGGATGGCCGTGTCGTCGCGTTCCACGACCGGATACGACGCTGCGACGATCTCGGCCTCATCCGTCGTGACGGGCCTGCCCTCGGCGATCCAGGCATCCCGGCCACCATCGAGCAGCCGCACGTCTGTGTGGCCGAACAGGGTGAACACCCAGAGCGCGTAGGCGGCCCACCAGTTGTTCTTGTCGCCGTAGATGACCACAGTGCTGTCCCGGGAGATGCCCTTCGACTCCGCCAGCGCGGCGAACTGCTCGCCCGAGATGTAGTCCCGCACCACAGGGTCGTTGAGATCGGTGTGCCAGTCGATCTTGACTGCGGTCGGGATGTGTCCGATCTCGTAGAGCAGCACGTCCTCATCTGACTCCACCACTACGAGCCCCGGTTCGCCGAGGTGCTGCTGCAGCCAGTCGGTGCTCACGAGACGCTCCGGATGCGCGAATTCAGCGAAACGGGGCGACGGATCGGCGGCGACAGTCATGGGTTGTTCCTCCTGGAAGTGCGGGCACCGGTTGGAGACCGGCCAGCGGTATCGGCGGTTTAGTCTGGAGACACTTGTCTCCACTCGAATCTATGCCGTTCCGGTGCTCGTTCTCCGGGAAACGTCTCCGTTCGACACAAACTCTCCGGAAGAGCTCCGTCATGGCGTCATCCATCCCCACAACCCTCGTTCGACTCGTCGATCGTGCTCCGAACCTCTCCGGAGCCGAGATGGCAGCGGTGCTCGTGCCGCCGCGGCAGTTCGACGGCGCGTCGTTCGACTCGTATCGGCCCGATCCCGATTACCCCTCTCAGACCGACGCCCTCGAAATCGTGCGGACATTCTCGACGTCGTGGGCACCGACGACTCGCACGGGCGGATTCTTCTCACGACAGAAGAAGGCGCCAACCGGGCCGACAGGGATCTACCTCGACGGCGGCTTCGGTGTCGGCAAGACCCACCTCCTCGCCGCCCTCTGGCATGCCGCACCGGGGCCAAAGTACTTCGGTACCTTCATCGAGTACACGGCGATCGTGGGAGCGATGGGCTATGCGGCTGCGGTGAAGCTCTTCACCGGTGCCAAGCTGATCGCCATAGACGAGTTCGAGCTCGACGACCCGGGCGACACGATGATGATGACGCGCCTGCTCGGCGAGCTGAGCGCATCCGGAACCCGCCTCGCAGCGACCAGCAACACGCCGCCGAACGCGCTGGGCGAAGGACGATTCGCCGCGGCCGACTTTCTTCGAGAGATCCAGTCGCTCTCCGATCGCTTCGACACCGTGCGAATCGACGGTCTCGACTACCGTCGACGTGACATCGAGGGTCACGCCCGTGTGCTCGACGATTCAGGAATCGATGCCGCCGTCTCCGCTGTGGTGCAGAAATCGGCTTCGGCATCCATCTCGCGCGACGATTTCGGCGGACTCATCACTCATCTCGGCACCATCCACCCGTCGAAGTTCGTCAAGCTCATCGACGGCATCGATGCGATCGTGCTCGACGAAGTCGCACCTCTGCACGGTCAGACCGACGCCCTGCGGTTCGTCGCATTCATAGACCGGGTCTACGACGCCCAGATCCCCATCTTCGCAACGGGCAGCCCTCTTGACGGGGTCTTCGCCGGCGACATGATGTCGGGCGGCTACCGCAAGAAGTACCTGCGAGCGGTGTCCAGACTCATCGCCTCCACCCAGTACTGACAACCGTTCTCCCGGCTCGCAGCCTCTCTGCGTGGTTCGACAGCGACGCGAAACACAGTTTTTACAATTGCCGTGCGAGCGTTACGTGCCGGAAACATTGGGGCGCACGTCTTGAAACTTCTTCACACGATAGTTGGGCATACCCGAGTGAGGCGCGCGCGCTGGTTTCCTTCTAACAGCACCCCCGTTCGTCATCATCTCTCGGTGCACCTTGCAACAACTAAGAGAGGTAATTTCAATGGACCAGGGCAATACCGCCTTTTTGCTCATAGCAGCAGCCCTCGTACTTCTGATGACGCCCGGACTTGCGTTCTTCTATGGAGGACTCGTCAAGGCCAAGAGCGTTATCAGCATGATGATGCTGAGCTTCGGAGCCATGGGGCTCATCGGCGTTCTCTGGGTTCTGTACGGATACGCCATCACGTTCTCGAACGCGGGAGTCGGCAACTTCGTCGGAATCGACGGCGTTCTCGGAATCGACCTCGACCAGCTCGGCCTGCAGGGTGCCTTCAATGAGGCCACGGGCGGCGACATCACGACGGCGTACCCGACTCTCGCGTTCGCGGCGTTCCAGGCGACGTTCGCGATCATCACCGTCGCCCTCATCTCCGGCGCCATCGCCGACCGGGCCAAGTTCGGTGCCTGGATGGTCTTCGCCGGTGTCTGGGCGACGGTCGTCTACTTCCCGGTCGCCAGCTGGGTCTTCAACTTCACGGTCACGGACGGCGCCGTCTCCGACGGCGGCTGGATCGCCTACACGATCGGAGCGAACGACTTCGCCGGTGGAACGGCCGTGCACATCAACGCCGGTGCAGCAGCGCTCGCCCTGGCTCTCGTTCTCGGCAAGCGCGTCAACTTCGCCAAGGGTGTACACAAGCCGCACAACCCGCCCTTCGTGCTCCTCGGTGCCGGCCTCCTGTGGTTCGGCTGGTTCGGCTTCAACGCGGGTAGCGAACTCGCGGCCGACGGCGTCGCAGCAGTCGCGTTCCTCAACACCATCGCCGCTCCTGCCGCCGGTATCCTCGGCTGGCTCGTCGTCGAGAAGATCAAGGACGGCAAGCCGACCTCGGTCGGTGCCGCATCGGGTGCCGTCGCCGGTCTGGTCGCCATCACCCCAGCGTGTAACATCTTGACGCCGTTCTGGGCGATCGTCTTGGGAATCCTGGTCGGCGCGGTCTGCGCCGTCGCCATCGACCTCAAGTTCAAGCTCGGCTTCGACGACTCGCTCGATGTCGTGGGCATCCACCTCGTCGGCGGCGTCATCGGAACGCTCTACATCGGTCTGCTCGGCAACAACGTCGGCCTCTTCTTCGGCTTCGGCGGCGAGCAGCTCGGCAAGCAGGCCATCGCGGCCTTCGCCGTTCTCATCTACTCGTTCGTGCTCTCGTACATCATCGGACTCATCATCGAGAAGACGATGGGCTTCCGGGTCAAGAACGAAGACGAGATCGCCGGCATCGACACGGTGGTTCACGGCGAAGAGGGCTACATCCTCCTCGAAGAGACCCGCTGACCTCTCCGCATCACTGACACAGCCAAGAACGGCGTGTCGCTCCCATCTGGGAGCGGCACGCCGTTCGTCGTCGTTACGGAGAAGGCCTAGGACTTCTTGGTGGCCGTGCGGTTCTCGGCCGAGACCATCCAGGCATACTGCTCGAGCTTCTCGATGATGCCGTGCAGGATGTCGGCGCTCGTCGGGTCGGCCTCGTCGACGTCGTCATGCACGTCGCGCATGGTTCCGACGACCGCCTCGATGCGAACGGTGATCAGGTCGACGGTCTCGGCCGTGTCGACCTCGCCGTTCGGGTACTCGGGCAGCGTGGTCGTCGCCGCGACGGTGTCGCTGCGCCCGTCTGGAACCGCATGCAGTGCCCGGAGACGCTCGGCGACCGTGTCGCTGAACTCCCGGGCGGCGTCGATGATCTCGTCGAGCTGCAGGTGAAGGTCGCGGAAGTTCTTGCCCACGACGTTCCAGTGCGCCTGCTTGCCCTGGAGGTGCAGCTCGATCAGATCGACCAGAACCTTCTGCAGGCTGTCGGTCAGGGCCTTCGAGGCCTTGAAACCCCGCTCCGCGTTCTGGCGCCGGGTGCTTTTGGCTCCCGCGTCGCTGGGGGCGGTTGTCGGGCGTTCGATTGTCGTTGTCATGGTCTCCACGATAGGCACCGCCGCAGGCATGGGTCAGCGGGTTGCGCCCGCACCTCAGTCGTGCTGAGATACGACTCCGTCAGTCGAGCCCGGCGAGCTCCTCGATCGTGATGGCGGCGTTCACCAGGGCGAGATGGCTCAGCGCCTGGGGCAGATTGCCGAGGAACGACAGGTCGTCGGGATCGATCATCTCCGAGAAGATTCCGACGTCGTTCGACAGTGCGATCATGGCCTCCATCTGGGCGACCGACTCCTCAGTTCGACCCACGCACGCGAGGGCGGATGCGAGCCAGAACGAGCAGGCCACGAAGGCGCCCTCCTCGGCCTCCGCGCCCGAGTAGCGGTAGAGCAGGGGCCCGCGGCCCAGCTCCTGATGCAGCGCGTCGATGGTGCTCGACATCCTGTCACCGCGATCGAATCCGCTCGGCCCGTGCAGCAGCACCGAGGCATCCAGCTCGTCCGATCCGGGGTACGCGACGTAGCTCTGCATATCCTCCGACCAGCAGTTCGCCTCGATCCATTCACGAATGTGCTCGCGTTCGGCACTCCACCGGGCCGAGTCTCCCGGGATCTGGCCTCTCTCGCACAGCTCGACCGCGGCATCCAGAGCCTGCCAGCAGCCCATCTTCGACGAGGTGTAGTGCTGCTCGTCCTCGAGCTCCCACATGCCCGCGTCGCGCTGCCGCCACGCGTCGCAGGCACGGTCGGCGACCGATGCGAGAAGCCTGCCCGTCTCGGCATCCAAAACGTTGCCGGCCGAGACGTACAGCCTCATAACGTCGAACAGGTCGCCGTAGACGCCCAGCTGCAACTGACCCCTCGCCGGGTTCCCCGTCACGACAGGGCCGGCGCCGTTCCATCCGGGGGCGTCGTGCTTCGTCACACCCGACGGCAACGAGCCGTCGAGCCGATAGAAGATGTGCAGCTCGGGGCCGTTCTGTCTGATGGTGGTGAGAAGCCACGCGACGGCGGCGTGGGTCTCCTCACGCAGCCCGAACCGGATGAGCGCGTGCAGCGTGTACGCGACGTCGCGTACCCAGGCGAAGCGGTAGTCCCAGTTCTTGCCGCCTCGCGGGTTCTCGGGCAGGGATGTCGTGCCCGCGGCCGCGATGGCACCCGTCGGGCTGTAGATGAGCAGTTTGAGGGCAAGTGCGCTCCTGTGCACGTCGAGAGACCACGGGCCGTCATAGCTGAACTCCCGCGACCAGAACTGCCAGTTCTCGATCGTGCGGTCTATCCCGCGGTCGACGTTGGACGCGTCTGGCAGGTGCAACGGTTCGTTCGAGGTTCCCACGACGGTGATCACGTGACGCGAGCCCTTCTCCGTGGTGAAGGAACCGGCGAACGCGGCGTCACCACCGCCGCGCGGACCGTGCTCGACGCCGCGCACGGCGATCGTCACCCCGTCGACTCGGATGACGGGCCCGTGCGTCGTGGCCTGCTTCCAGGGCGAGGCCGTCGAGAGGCACGTTCCCGGCGCCACCCGCCAACGGAACCGCACACTGCCGGACGTGCCGTCGACGCGCCGGGCGATCTCCGTCCACGGCAGCCTTCCGGCTATGCCCGTCACGAGAGCGTCGGTGAGAACGGCGACGCCCGACGCCGTGGTGAACGTGGTCTCGAGCACGTTGGTGCCGTCGATGTAGCGCCTCGACACGGTGAAGTCCTCGACCGGAGCCAGCTCGATGGCTCCGCCGTCGTGCGCGTCGAGCAGCCGGGCGAACACCGGCGTCGTGTCCATTCCCGGCACAGGCAGCCAGTCAACGCCGCCGTCCTCAGCGATGAGGGCGATCGTCCTGCCGTCTCCGATGACTCCGTAAGAACGGAGGGGGACTGTGCGTCCGGCGCGAATCTTCATCCGCCCTGTCTAGCAACCGCCCCCGACGAAACTCGGGGGCTTGACGACGCTGTACGCTCGGCCTCATGAGACTCCGGGCCCTGACGAAGATCGTGAGGAGCCTTTTCTCCGCGTTCCGCACGAGCAAGCCGGCTACGCCCGATTCACCGCAGGGCCGCGGTGTTGCCTGGTCTCCGGGGCAATCAGGAGCCGATGCCACGATCGAGGTGGGAATCGAGGCACTGGGGCGACGTCGCATCGTGTTCGACCCCAGGGTCGACGGCAAGCCGGATCCCGGAGAGGTCGTCTGGACGTGGGTGCCCTACGAGGAGAACGACGGACGCGGAAAGGATCGGCCCGTGCTGATCGTGGCGCGTGAATCGTCGAGGTCGGTCTTCGCCCTGCAACTCACCAGCAAGCCGCACGATCGCGATGCGCAACACTTCGTCTACGTCGGGCCGGGGCCATGGGACTCGCAGGGCCGCCCGAGCTGGGTGCGACTCGACAGGGTCTTCCGCGTCTTCGAATCAGGGATGCGACGCGAGGCGAGTTCGGTCAGTCGTGCGCAGTTCGCCGCAGTGACGTCGGCGCTGAAAGGCCGACGCCCGTAGACGAGCGGGCTACCGCGTCGTCTCCACGTGCTCGACATCCTCAACCCGGGCCTGCGGCATAGCCAGAGCGGCGGCACCGGTGAACAGAGCGCACACGAGCACGGCCGCGAAGACAGCCCCCGATGCGTTCGTCAGAACCGAGGGATCGCTCTCGCCCCTCGAACTGGCGGCGAAGATGCTGTTCGCGATCGCTCCGAATACGGCGACGCCGACGGCGCTGCCGATCGAACGGGAGAACAGGTTCGTGCCGGTCACGACGCCGCGCTCGTTCCACGGCACGCTCGACTGGGCCGCGATCAGACTCGGGGTCGCCACGAGACCGAGTCCGAGGCCCACCAGAAAGCAACTCACCGCGACCAGCAAGATGTTCGCACTCGGGTAGATCACGATCAGCGCACCCGCTCCGAGAATGGCGAGGCCGATGCCGATGAGCACGGTCACGCGAAAGCCCAGCCGAAGATAGAACCGACCTGACAGCGATGCAGAGATGGGCCATCCGATGGTGAGAGCGGCCAGAGCCAATCCCGCGAGGAGCGGGGACGCACCGGCGACACCTTCGAGGAACGTCGGCACGTACGAGGTCAGGCCGATGAGGATCGCCCCGACACCCAGCGAAATGAGCGTCGTTGTGATGAGCAGTCGACGGGAGAAGACCCAGAGGGGGAGTATCGGCTCGGCCGCACGCCGCTCGACCATAACGAAGACTGCGAGGAGCGCGCCGCCGACGGTGAACGCCACGATGCTCGGAACCGAATCCCACGTCCACGCCTGCCCGCCCTCCAGTACGGCGAGGATGACGAGGCTGAGCCCCGCCGTGAGAAGAACGGCTCCGGCGATGTCGAGCCGGTGTTTGCGTTTCTCGATCTTCTCGTGAAACCGGCCCACAAGCATCCACCCTGCGACGAGACAGAGCGGGATGTTGATAAAGAAGATCCAGCGCCATGACACGAACTCGGAGAACACCCCGCCGAGAGTCGGGCCCGCGACGGAGCTGATGGCCCAGACACTGGCCAGATAGCCCTGCACTTTGGCGCGCTCCGCGACCGAGTAGATGTCGCCGGCGATGGTGATCGCCATCGGCTGCACGGCGCCGGCGCCCAGCCCCTGCACCGCGCGGAACGCGATGAGTGCGGGCAGGCTCCACGCGAATCCGCAGAGAATTGACCCGAGCAGGAAGAGGCCCACACCGACGAGGATGATCGGTTTACGGCCCACCGTGTCGGAGAGCTTCGCGTAGAGAGGCACAGACACGGCCTGCGCGAGCAGATAGATCGAGAACAGCCACGGGAACTGGGCGAAGCCTCCCAGATCGTCGACGATCGACGGAACCGCCGTGGCGAGAATCGTCGCATCGATCGCCACGAGACCGGTCGTCACCATCAGGGCGATGAGAACGGGGCCACGCTGGGATCTGAAGCCGACCCCGCTCATATCGACGGCCGTCATTCGGCGAGCAATTCGCGAACGCGCGGAATGACCACGGTTCCGTAGAGCTCGATGCAGGTCATGAGCAGATCATGCGACAGGGGACCGGCGCTGTACTTGAGGTCGAAGCGGCTAGCACCGATCGCGCGCACGGTCGACGCGATCTTCTGGGCGACTGTTTCAGGCGATCCGACATACAGCGACCCGTGCGGGCCGGCTTCGCGGTCGAACTCCGATCGGGCCATGGGAGGCCAGCCGCGGTCGGCGCCGATGCGGTCGCGCATCTTCTTGTATTCGGGCCAGAACTCCTCGCGGGCCTGCTCATCGGTCGCTGCAACGTATCCGGGGGAGTGCACCCCGATCGGCAGTTCGGGGCTCTCGAGCTGCGCCAGGGCGCGCCTGTAGAGATCCGCATAGGGCGCGAACCGCACGGGGTCGCCGCCGATGATGGCGAGCATCAGGGGAAGCCCGTATCTCGCGGCACGCACTACCGACTCGGGACTTCCCCCGACGCCGATCCACGTCTTCAGGTTTCCGGATTCGGTGGTCGGGAACACGCGCTGGTCGACCAGCGCGGGCCGGGTGCTGCCCTGCCAGGTGACCGGCTTCTCGGTCAGCAGGCGAGTGAAGATGTCGAGCTTCTCTTCGAACAGCTCCTCATATTGGCTGAGCTCGTAGCCGAACAAGGGAAACGACTCGGTGAACGAGCCGCGACCGAGAATGACCTCGGCACGGCCGTTGGATGCCGCGTCCAGCGTGGCGAAGCGCTGGAAGACGCGCACGGGGTCGTCGGAGCTGAGAACCGTGACCGCAGAACCGAGTCGGATGCGCGACGTCTGGCCTGCGATCGCCGCGAGAGCGACATCCGGTGCGGAGATCGCGAAGTCGTCGCGGTGATGCTCGCCCAGACCGATGAAGTCGACTCCAACCTGATCGGCCAGCACGCCCTCCGCAATGACGTCTCGAATGACCTGAGCGTAGCTGCGAGGCGTGCCATCGGGATCAGCCGTGACATCTCCGAACGTGTCCAGTCCTAACTCGAGTTGCTGGGTCATGTCGATCTCCTCGTTCTCTGCGGCTTCCATGCAAATGTATCCGTTGGGGCAACGGACCCGTCGGGCCGGGTATTCCCCTGACGCTTCACCATCGGCTCGCCCCGTGCCACAGTGTGATGCATGATCGACGGTCGAGCACGGGTGAGCACCTCACGCCACCGCTGGGCGGTCGTTCTCTTTCTTATCCTGTCCGCCGCGCACCTCGTCGCTTTGGCAGCCGGCCTGCCGGAACTGGCCGGGTGGACGAAGCCTTTGCTGATGCCAGCACTGATGCTGGTCGCTCTCGTGGTGAGCGCACGACGCGGAGGCGCCGGCATCGTGCTCATTGTGGCCGCCCTGGCGTTCTCCTGGCTGGGCGACGTGCTGCTGTCCTCGCCGGGTGACGTCGGTTTTCTGCTGGGCCTTGCGGCTTTCTTCCTCGCCCACCTGGTATACCTCGTGGCATTCGCCTCGTCGTTCAGACGCCGGCCCGTTCCTTTGGCGGCATATCTCTATGTTCTTTGGTGGATTGCCTTTGTGCTTCTGCTGCAACCGTCGCTCGGCACACTGCTCGTGCCGGTGGCGGCCTACGGTCTCGTGCTCGGAGCATCCGGCGCCGCAGCCCTAGCGACGAACAGGCTGACGGCCATTGGCGCTCTGCTATTTGTCTGCTCCGACAGCCTGCTCGCGTGCCGCATCTTTCTGCCGGACTTCGAGCTCGTTCAGCAGGATCTGATCATCATGGCCCTGTATCTCGCAGGTCAGGGACTCATCGCGTGGGGCGCGGTTCGCGCGGCACGGTCGATGAACGAGAAAAGCCCCGAACAATCTCGCGATTGATCGGGGCTTTCGACGGGTGGGCGATACCGGACTCGAACCGATGACCTCTTCGGTGTGAACGAAGCGCGCTACCAACTGCGCCAATCGCCCGTCACGCGCCGCACGAAGCAGCGCGGATCGATCCTAGCCGACGTGACGCACGCATCGCACATCGACGAGAGGAATCGCGCCGACACGCCCGGGCTGCCCCGTCACATTCAGCGCCCGACTTCGGCCTGATCCCGGGCTTGAAAGCATCTCGGCCGACGATTCCAGGAACCTGAAAAGCGCTCGGTTTGGTCATGCCGCGATGTTTCGGCTAGAGTCTTCAACGCACGCCGAAAAGCGAGCAAATGCGGATGTGGCGCAGTGGTAGCGCATAACCTTGCCAAGGTTAGGGTCGCGAGTTCGAATCTCGTCATCCGCTCGAGTGAGAAGATTCACAAAGCACAGTCATGTGTCATGTGTAGCTCAATGAATGGTGGCGTGGCCGAGAGGCGAGGCAGCGGCCTGCAAAGCCGTCCACACGGGTTCAAATCCCGTCGCCACCTCCACTCAATAGGGTTTCACTCACCCGGTCTCTTACCGAGACACAACGAATGGGCGATTGGCGCAGCGGTAGCGCGCTTCCCTGACACGGAAGAGGTCACTGGTTCGATCCCAGTATCGCCCACAGAAGATGAAGCCCCCGGGAAACCGGGGGCTTTTGTCGTTCCCGGGCATCCGGCGCCCCACGCTCACGCCGCACGTCGCGGGATCGAGCTGCTCGTACCCGGCACTACAGTGGATAGGTCGGTGACATAACAAGGAGCGGGACAAAAGTGGTTGACGGATTCGAACTCTTTCCGGACCGGTCCATCGTGGCCATGAGGGTGAACGGCGAACTGCGCGACCTCGCCACGACGGTCGATGCAGGTGACAATGTCGAGTCTGTGACGATCGATTCGCCCGATGGTCTCAATATTCTCCGCCACTCCGCAGCCCACGTGCTCGCTCAGGCGGTGCAGACGATCAACCCCGAGGCGAAGCTGGGCATCGGCCCGCCCATCACCGACGGCTTCTATTACGACTTCGACGTCGCCGAGCCCTTCACTCCCGAGAACATCAAGGCCATCGAGAAGGCCATGGAGCGGATCATCCGCCAAGGTCAGCGATTCACCCGCCGCGTCGTCACCGACGAAGAGGCTCGCGCCGAACTGGCAGATGAGCCGTACAAGCTCGAGCTCATCGGACTCAAGGGCGCGCCCGAAGACGAGACGGCCGACGAGTCGGTCGAGGTCGGCGGAGCAGAGCTCACCATCTACGACAACGTCGACCCCAAGACGGGCGAGACTCTGTGGAAGGACCTCTGCCGCGGCCCGCATCTGCCGTCGACGCGACTCGTCGGAAACGGGTTCTCCATCACCCGGCTGGCCGCCGCCTACTGGCGCGGCTCCGAGAAGAACAAGCAGCTCCAGCGCATCTACGGAACCGCGTGGCCGACCAAGGACGAGCTGCGTGCGTACCAGGCTCGCCTCGAAGAGGCGGCGAAGCGCGACCACCGCAAGCTCGGCAACGAGCTCGACCTCTTCTCCTTTCCCGACGAGATCGGGTCCGGGCTCGCCGTCTTCCACCCCAAGGGCGGCATCATCCGACGTGAGATGGAGGACTACTCGCGTCGCAAGCACGAAGAGGAGGGGTACGACTTCGTCTACACCCCCCACATCACCAAGGCGCACCTCTTCGAGCAGTCCGGCCACCTCGGCTGGTACGCCGACGGCATGTTCCCCCCGATGCACCTCGACGAGGGCCGCAACGAGGAAGGCGAGATCACTCGCCAGGGTGCCGACTACTACCTCAAGCCCATGAACTGCCCGATGCACATCCTCGTGTATCGGTCGTCGGGTCGGTCGTATCGGGATCTTCCACTTCGCCTGTTCGAGTTCGGCACCGTCTACCGCAACGAGAAGTCAGGCGTGGTGCACGGCCTCACGCGAGTGCGCGGGCTCACGATGGACGACGCACATATCTTCACCTCCCGCGAGAACATGAAGGAAGAGCTGACCAAGACGCTCAACTTCATTCTGGCTCTCCTGCGCGACTACGGGCTGACCGATTTCTACCTCGAGCTGTCGACCAAAGATCCTGAGAAGTACGTCGGCGACGACGACGTCTGGGAAGAAGCGACCTCGACCCTGGCCGAGGTCGCCGCCGAGTCCGGCCTCGAGCTCGTGCCCGACCCCGGGGGAGCCGCGTTCTACGGTCCCAAGATCTCGGTGCAGGCGCGCGACGCGATCGGCCGTACGTGGCAGATGTCGACCGTTCAGCTCGACTTCAACCTGCCCGAGCGGTTCGAGTTGGAGTACACGGCGTCGGACGGCACGAAACAGCGCCCGGTCATGATTCACCGAGCTCTCTTCGGCTCGATCGAGCGCTTCTTCGGCGTGCTCACCGAACACTACGCCGGCGCCTTCCCTGTCTGGCTTGCGCCCGTTCAGGTCGTGGGCATCCCGATCGCCGAACAGTACGAGGACTATCTCGCCGAGGTCGTGTCAACCCTGAAGAAGCAGGGTGTGCGAGCCGAGCTCGATGTCTCCGCCGACCGCATGCAGAAGAAGATCCGCAACCACACGCTGCAGAAGGTTCCCTTCCTGCTCATCGCAGGAGAAGAGGATCGCGCTCAGGGATCGGTGAGCTTCCGCTTCCGCGACGGTACACAGGAGAACGGCGTGCCGATCGACGAAGCCGTCGCCCGCATCCGAGCAGCCATCGATTCGCGTCTGCAGGTCACCAGCCAGGGCCAGGCGTGATTCCCGCTGACCAGGAGTTCCCCGCAGTGCCGATAGAGGACTCCGGTGATTTCGCGGCGGTTCCGGATGCGTACCAGCGGCTCTGGACGCCGCACCGGATGGTCTACATCGAGAACGGCCCGGTGAACGGTGACGACACCTGCCCGTTCTGTCGGGCGCCGCAGTTGAGCGACGAGGAAGCCCTCATCGTTCATCGAGGCAAGCACGCCTACGTGTTGCTGAACCTGTTTCCGTACAACAGTGGACATCTCCTCGTCTGCCCCTACCGCCATGTCTCGCTCTACGACGATGCCACGGAGGCCGAGGTGGTGGAGATCGCTGCCCTCACGCAGACCGCGATGCGGGTCGTGCGTGAGACATCCCAGTGCCACGGCTTCAATATCGGCATGAATCAGGGCAGAGTCGCGGGTGCGGGAATCGCGGATCACCTGCACCAGCACGTCGTTCCCCGATGGTCTCAGGACGCCAATTTCTTCCCGATCATCGCCCAGACGAAAGCACTTCCACAGCTGCTCGGAGACGTTCGCACGTCGATCGCCGCCGCATGGCCCGAGTCAGTCTAGACACCACACACCCGAGTAGAATCGGGTTCGAGAGGACACAATGAGCACCCTAGAAACACCTTCCCAGACCGGCCGTACCGAGCACGGATCGAGCCGCGTCAAGCGCGGTCTCGCCGAGATGCTGAAGGGCGGCGTGATCATGGACGTCGTCAACGCCGAGCAGGCGAAGATCGCCGAAGAAGCGGGCGCCGTCGCTGTCATGGCGCTGGAGCGCGTTCCCGCCGACATCCGATCGCAGGGCGGCGTCGCGCGTATGAGCGACCCCGACCTCATCGACGGCATCATCGGCGCCGTCTCCATCCCGGTCATGGCGAAGGCGCGCATCGGCCACTTCGTGGAAGCGCAGGTTCTCCAGGTTCTCGGCGTCGACTACATCGACGAGTCCGAGGTTCTGAGCCCCGCCGACTACGTCAACCACATCGACAAGTGGAAGTTCCAGGTTCCCTTCGTGTGCGGCGCCACCAACCTCGGTGAAGCTCTGCGCCGCATCAACGAGGGCGCGGCGATGATCCGCTCCAAGGGTGAGGCCGGAACCGGAGACGTGTCCGAGGCCACCAAGCACATCCGCAAGATCAAATCGGAGATCGCCGCACTGTCGTCGATGTCGAAAGACGAGCTCTACGTCGCCGCGAAGGAACTGCAGGCTCCGTACGACCTCGTTGTGGAGATCGCCGAGACCGGAACTCTTCCGGTGGTGCTGTTCACGGCAGGCGGCGTGGCTACCCCCGCCGACGCGGCGATGATGATGCAGCTCGGAGCCGACGGCGTGTTCGTGGGTTCGGGCATCTTCAAGTCGGGCAACCCGGCCGAACGTGCCGCCGCGATCGTCAAGGCGACCACCTTCTTCGATGACCCGTCGGTCGTCGCCGAGGTCTCGCGTGGTCTCGGTGAGGCGATGGTCGGAATCAACGTGTCGGATGTCGCCGCTCCCCACCGCCTCGCAGAGCGTGGCTGGTAGTCGCGGCAACGCCCCGCGCGTCGGCGTGCTCGCCCTGCAGGGCGATTTTCGAGAGCATCTTCGAGTTCTGACCTCGCTCGGGGCGGATGCCGTATCGGTACGCCGCCCCGAGGAGATCGCAGATATCGACGGCCTCGTCATTCCGGGCGGCGAATCGAGCGTTATGGACAAGCTTTCGCGGGCGTTCGGACTCGCGGAGCCACTCCGGGCGGCGATCGCGGACGGTCTGCCTGTGTACGGCACCTGCGCCGGCCTCATCATGTTGGCCGACGGCGTGCTCGACGCGATCGCGGGCCAGCAGACCCTCGGGGGGCTTTCCATCTCTGTGAGACGGAATGCCTTCGGCAATCAGCTTGATTCGTTCGAAACAGATCTCGCCGTGCCGGTACTTGGGGATCCGCCCGTGCACGCCGTATTCATCCGCGCGCCGGTCGTCGAGTCAGTCGGCGACGGCGTCACGGTACTCGCGCACCTCGACGACGGGCGCGTCGTCGCAGTCGAGTCGCAGAACCTTCTCGGTACCGCATTCCACCCGGAGGTCACCGGCGACGTGCGATTCCACGAGTACTTCCTCGACAAGGTCCGCGCCTCTCGCTAGCGCGAGCACGCCCGGTTTGGGCGGCGGTTCTCCGAGGCAGAACACGCCGCTCACTTAGACTGAACGTTGATCGAACAGAGTACGCAGGGAGCAGAACAGTGTCCGGGCATTCCAAGTGGGCAACCACCAAGCACCAAAAAGCCGTCAAAGACCAGCGCCGAGCAAAGTCGTTCGCGAAGCTGATCAAGAACATCGAGGTGGCAGCCAAGATCGGCGGTGCCGACCTGAACGGCAACCCGACCCTCGTCGATGCCATCCAAAAGGCCAAGAAGACCTCAGTTCCCATCGACAACATCAACCGCGCGGTCAAGCGTGGAGCGGGGCTCACTGGCGAGTCGGTCGACTATCAGACGATCATGTACGAGGGATACGGTCCCAACGGAGTCGCGCTGCTGATCGAGTGCCTCACCGAGAACCGCAACCGCGCTGCGGCCGAGGTGCGCACCGCCATGAGCCGCAACGGCGGCGCCATGGCCGACCCAGGAAGCGTCGCATACAACTTCGCCCGTAAGGGCGTCATCGCCGTGCCCCACGCCGACGGCCTCACCGAAGACGACGTTCTTCTCGCTGTGCTCGAAGCCGGCGCAGAAGAGGTCATCGATCACGGCGCCCAGTACGAGATCGTCACCGATCCCAGCGAACTCGTGGCCAACCGCGAGGCGCTGCAGACCGCGGGCATCGAGTACGACTCGGCCGACGTCGAGTTCGTCGCATCGCTGAAGGTCGACGTCGACGCCGAAGGCGCCCGCAAGGTCTTCAAGCTCATCGATGCGCTAGAAGACAGCGACGACGTGCAGAACGTCTACAGCAACGTCGATCTGAGCGACGAGGTCCGCGCCGAACTCGACACCGACGAGGAGTAGGGCCGACCCCGACGTGCGTGTTCTCGGAATCGATCCAGGGCTCACACGCTGCGGTGTCGGTGTCGTCGATGTCACCGCAAACAGGGTCGCGACGCTCGTCGCGGTCACCGTGGTGCGCACCCCGCCGACGATGGAGCTCGACCAGCGACTTCTGGGAGTTGCGCTCGGTCTCGACGAACTCATCGACGAGCATCGCCCCGAGAGCATTGCGATCGAGCGCGTTTTCGCACAGCACAACGTGAGCACCGTGATGGGCACAGCTCAGGTCAGCGGCATCGCCCTTCTCGCGGCGGCGCGGCACGGCATCCCGGTCAGCCTGCACACTCCGACAGAGGTCAAGGCGTCGATCACCGGGTACGGGCAGGCAGAGAAGAAACAGGTGGGAACGATGGTCGCCAAGATCCTCGGCCTCTCCGAGATTCCGAAGCCCGCCGACGCCGCCGACGCCCTGGCCCTCGCCATCTGCCACGCGTGGCGTTCGCCCGCCACGTCGAGCGCCCGCGCATCCCGCGACTCGGCATCCGAATCTGGAATGACCCGCGCCCAGCAGGCGTGGCGCGCCGCAGAGAAAGCGGCGGGCACTGCCCGTAGGCTTACACGGTGATTTCTGCCCTTCGAGGAACCGTCCTCCGCGTGAGCGGCTCGTCCGCCGTCATCGAAGTCGGGGGAGTGGGATTCGACGTGACGCTGACTCCTGCCCACACCCTGTCTCTGCGGGTCGGGCACGAAGCATCCGTCGTCACCAGCCTCATCGTGCGCGAGGATTCACTCTCGCTGTTCGGCTTCGTCGACCACGACTCGCTCGACCTTTTCACGCTTCTCACGGGTGTGACGGGGGTCGGCCCCAAGTCGGCCATGGGCGTGCTCGCCGAGCTCTCTCCTTCACAGATCGCCATCGCCGTCGCCCAAGAAGACGACGCCGTGTTCCGCAAGGTGTCGGGAATCGGGCCGAAGACCGCCAAGCTCATCGTTCTCTCTCTGGCGGGCAAGGTCGCCGTCTACGCTGCCGCCCCGGCGGCCACGAAAGAGATCACGGGCACGGTTCGCGACGACGTGCTTGCGGCTCTGATCGGACTTGGATGGAATGAGAAGGCGGCCGAGGCCGGTCTGGATGCCGTGCTCCTGCACGCCTCAGACAACGAGACGGCGTCGGTTCAGGCTTTGCTGCGGCTGGCCCTCACCGAACTCGGCCCTCGTAATCCGGGCGGCTCGCGATGACGCCCTCCGATTCCGCGATGTCTCGTGACGCCAGCCCGATCGTGAACCCCGAACCGCTCTCCGAGGGCGAAATCGCCTTCGAGGGCGCACTCCGGCCAAAGAGCCTCGCCGAGTTCGTCGGTCAGGCCCGGGTGCGGGGCCAGCTGCAGCTCCTGATCGAGGCGGCCGGCATTCAGAATCGCACCCCCGATCACATTCTGCTCGCGGGCCCACCCGGCCTCGGCAAGACCACGCTCGCCATGATCGTCGCGCACGAGAGCGATCGGCCGCTCAGACTCACGAGCGGTCCGGCTATCCAGCACGCCGGCGATCTCGCGGCCGTCCTGTCATCGCTGGTGCCGGGCGAGGTGCTCTTCGTCGACGAGATCCACCGCATGGCACGAACGGCAGAAGAGATGCTGTACCTGGCCATGGAGGATTTCCGCATCGACATCATGGTCGGCAAGGGAGCCGGTGCCACATCCATCCCTCTGGATCTGGCGCCGTTCACCCTGGTCGGAGCGACCACGCGATCAGGGCTTCTACCGAACCCGCTTCGCGACCGTTTCGGCTTCACGGCGCACCTCGAGTTCTATTCGACAGACGAACTCGTGCACGTGCTCCGCCGCGCCGCAGCGCTCATCGAGCTGTCGATCGACGAGGCCGCGCTCGTAGAGATCGCTCAGCGGTCACGAGGGACACCGCGCATCGCCAACCGCCTTCTGCGCCGCGTGCGCGACTACGCCCTCGTGCACGGAGGACGCGCGAGCACGTCGATCGTCGACGCGGCCCTCGAGCTCTACGACGTCGACGTGCTGGGGCTGGACCGACTCGATCGGGCCGTGATGAACATCCTGATCACTCGCTTCAACGGCGGTCCCGTCGGCCTCAGCACCCTTGCCGTTTCGGTGGGAGAGGAGGCTGAGACGATCGAGAGCGTCGTCGAGCCCTTCCTCGTGCGAGTGGGCCTCATCACGCGCACTCCACGTGGTCGAGTCGCGACTCCTGCGGGATGGCGGCACATGGGAATCAGCCGCTCGTCCGACTCTCTGTTCGACGATGACCTATAATTCACTGTGGCCCATAGGCCCGCCATCAGGCGGCGTCACTAGTATGAAGCCGACAATCACCCCCCCATTGCTGGAAGGCACGACTTTTTCATGGTTCTTGATCCCCTCACCATCGGCATGCTGGCGGTACTGGCCATCCTCGTGTTCTTCATGTTCCGCAACAGCCGCAAGCGCCAGCGTGAAGCTGCAGAGCTGCAGCAGAAGGTGCAGGTCGGCGCCGACGTTATGACGAACTTCGGCGTCTTCGGAACGATCCTCGACATCGACGAGGAGAACAACAAGGTGCAGCTCGAGACGTCGCCCGGCACCGTACTCACCGTGCACCGTCAGGTCGTCACGCGGGTCATCGACGACCACGATGCCGATGTCTCGAACGACGAAGGCGACACCGATACCGAAGCATCGGCCGCTGAGCCAGCCTTCGGCGCGTCAACTACCGAGCCCGCCTTCGGCGAACGTATCGAAGAGACTGCTCCCGACTCGAAGCCCACGACTTCGGGCCCCACGGCCTCGAAGACCGACAAAGTCGACGAGTAACCTCCCTCTTTTCCAACCCCTCGCGCACAACACACGCCGGGCCGCTCTGGCCTCGGACGTGCGCTAAAGAAAGCTGAGTTCGCCGGTGGCATCAACTCTTTCCGCGGTCAAGCAGGCGTGGCGAACGCTCATCTGGCTCGTCGTAGTTCTCGCAGTGCTCGCCGGGACCATCGCGGGAGGCGTGCTGTTCGGCGCCCCCGGCGCCGGTTGGGGACTCAAACTCGGTCTCGACCTCGAGGGCGGAACGCAGATCATTCTGGCGCCGAAGCTCGAGAGTGGCCAGCAGGTCAACGACGAGCAGCTTTCGCAGGCCGTGTCGATCATCAGGCAGCGGGTCGATGCCTCGGGTGTGTCCGAGGCCGAGATCAGCACCCAAGGCGGACAGAACATCGTCGTCTCGATTCCGGGAACGCCCGATCAGGACACGTTGAACCGCATCGAATCATCGGCCAAGCTCGAGTTCCGGCCCGTTCTGGTCGCCGACTCAGCCCCGACCGCCGCCGTCACTCCGACGGCGACGCCTGCTGAGGGCCTCTCAGACACCCCCACTGTCGCACCGACGAACGCGAGCGATCTGAATTGGATCACGCCGGCCCTTCAGGACCAGTTCACCAACTTCAGCTGCGACTCCGACGGAGCGAAGGACGCCGGACAGGCGCCCGCCGACAAGCCATTGTTGGCGTGCGACGAGACTGGCGCAGCCAAGTACATCCTCGGCCCGGTCGAAGTGACAGGCGAGATGATCTCCGACGCGACGAGCGGTGTCGCCCAGACGCAGACCGGAGCTTCGACGGGCCAGTGGGTCGTCAACATCGTCTTCAACGACGAAGGCACCTCGAAGTTCGCAGATGTCACCACTCGCCTCAACGCGCTCAAGGGCAGCCAGAATCAGTTCGCCATCGTGCTCGACGGCAAGGTCATCTCGGCACCGACGACCAACGCCGTCATCACCGATGGCCGCCCCCAGATCTCGGGCTCGTTCACCCAGGATTCCGCGAAGACCCTCGCTGACAACCTGAAGTTCGGCGCGCTGCCCATCGGCTTCACCGTGCAGAGCAACGACTCCGTCTCGGCGACCCTCGGGTCGTCACAGCTCCTCAGCGGGCTCATCGCCGGTCTGATCGGGCTGATCCTCGTGGTCATCTACTCGCTCTTCCAGTACCGCGCACTCGGCCTCGTCACAGTCGCCTCGCTCGTGGTCGCCGGCGTCATGACCTATCTCGTGATCGCCCTGATGTCGTGGCGCATCGACTTCCGCCTCTCACTAGCCGGGGTGGCGGGTCTCATCGTGGCGATCGGATTCACGGCCGACTCGTTCATCGTCTACTTCGAGCGAATCAGAGACGAACTCCGCGACGGCAAGGGGCTCGCATCAGCGGTCGAGGCAGGATGGCGCCGCGCCAAGCGCACCATCTACGCGGCCAAGGCGGTCAACCTGCTTTCTGCTGTCGTGCTGTACGTGCTCGCCGTCGGAAACGTGCGCGGCTTCGCACTCACCCTCGGCGTCACGACCGTCATCGACGTGCTCGTCGTGATTCTCTTCACTCACCCCGTGCTGCGACTTCTTGCGTCGACCAAGTTCTTCTCGAGCGGGCACAAGGCATCCGGTCTCGACCCGACAGCGCTCGGAGCGATCTATCGCGGACGCGCCGAGTTCCGCAAGCCGGTCGACTCGATCGCGGCCAAGAAGGCAGGCGCCGGGCGCGAGGCAGAACGTCGGCAGACCATCGCGGAGCGCAAGGCGGCCCAGCTCACGGCTGATAAACCCGCCGATACCAAGAAAGACGGGAAGGATTCCTGATGGCCAGTTTCGCGCAGTTCGGAAATGACCTCTACACAGGCAAGCGATCCTTCGACTTCATCAAGCACCGCCGCATCTGGTATTCCATCGCCATCGTGCTCATGATCGCGTCCGTCGCTATCCCGCTCGTCAAGGGCGGGTTCAACTTCGGCATCGAGTTCCGCGGCGGTTCGCAGTTCGTGGTGAGCGACGTTGCCAACACGCCGCAGTCCGCTGCTGAAGACGCCGTCGCCTCCGTCGTGCCTCAGGCCGTCGCCCGCGTCTCGACGCTGGGCGCTTCCGGTGTGCGCGTGCAGACCGATCAGCTGACGACTGCGGAGACCAACGAGGTCCGCACCGCACTCGCCGCGGCCTACAAGGTTCCCGAGACGGAGATCACGGCCTCGTTCATCGGCGCATCGTGGGGATCCGACGTGACCGGTCAGGCGATCCGAGGTCTCGTCGTCTTCCTGATCCTCGCCGGCATCGCCATGGCGATCTATTTCCGCACCTGGAAGATGTCAGCCGCCGCGATGCTCGCGCTTCTGCACGACCTCGTGCTCACCGCCGGCGTATACGCCGCGACGGGGTTCGAGATCACTCCCGCAGCTGTGATCGGTTTCCTCACCATCCTCGGGTACTCGCTGTACGACACCGTGGTCGTGTTCGACAAGGTTCGTGAGAACACCGCGCGCCTCGGTAAGGATTCGCATCTCACCTTCGGCGAGGCTGTGAACCTGGCAGTGAATCAGACGCTTGTACGCTCCATCAACACGGCTGTGGTCGCGGCATTGCCGGTGGCCGCGATTCTTTTCATCGGTGCCTTCGTTCTGGGCGCAGACACGCTGCGCGACATCTCCCTGGCTCTTCTGGTGGGAATCCTGGTCGGAACCTACTCCACGATCTTCGTCGCGGCCCCCCTCTACGCTCAGTTGCGCGAGCGCGAGCCGAAGATTGCGAAGCAGAACGAGCGGACCCTGGCCGAGCGCGCACGTGCCTCGTCCACTGCTCGGCCGACGGATGCCGTGGTGAAAGGTCAGCCCACGGCGTAACGTCCTGGTTCTCGACAGGGTCTGGCACGGGGGATAATTGACAGTGGAGGCCCCACTATGACGGACAGCACAACGACGTCGAATGCGAGCCTGCGCCGTCTCGTTCCCCGCATCTTCTCGCGAGCCCAGCCGACGGGTGCCGTCGATGCGCTGATCCGCACGGTGCGCCTGAATCATCCCAAGGCCGATCTCACTGTCATCGAGCGGGCGTACGCCGTCGCAGAGAAAGCGCACGACGGTCAGAAGCGGCGTAGCGGCGAGCCGTACATCACGCACCCTGTCGCCGTCGCGCAGATTCTGGCAGACCTCGGCATCGGATCGAAGACCGTGGCCGCAGCACTGCTTCATGACACCGTCGAAGACACGGAGTACTCGCTCGATCAGCTGCGCGTCGACTTCGGCGATGAGGTCGCCATGCTCGTCGACGGCGTGACCAAGCTCGACAAGGTCAAGTACGGCGACAGCGCGCAGGCCGAGACGGTGCGCAAGATGATCGTCGCGATGTCGCGAGACATCCGCGTTCTGATCATCAAGCTCGCCGACCGTCTGCACAACGCACGCACGTGGGGATTCGTGCCCGCGGCATCCGCTGAGCGCAAAGCCAAAGAGACGCTCGAGATCTACGCGCCCCTGGCCCACCGACTGGGAATCCAGACCATCAAGTGGGAGCTCGAAGACCTGAGTTTCGCCGTGCTGTATCCCAAGCTCTACGTCGAGATCGAGAACCTCGTGCGCCAGCGCACACCTCAGCGTGAGGCCTACGTTCAGCAGGTCATCGACTCTGTCAACGACGACCTCAAGAGCTCGAAGATCCGGGGAAAGGTTGTCGGCCGCCCGAAGCAGTACTACTCGATCTATCAGAAGATGATTCTGCGCGGTCGCGATTTCGATGAGATCTACGACCTCGTCGGAATCAGGGTTCTCGTGAACTCGCTTCGCGACTGCTATGCCGTCCTCGGTTCTATCCACGCTCGGTGGAATCCTATTCCCGGGCGCTTCAAGGACTACATCGCGACGCCGAAATTCAACCTCTACCAGTCGCTCCACACGACGGTCATCGGGCCCGACGGGCGCGCCGTCGAGATCCAGATCCGCACGCACGAGATGCACCGTCAGGCCGAGTACGGTGTCGCGGCCCACTGGAAGTACAAGGAGCGGATGAACGGCGGGCGCACAGCTCAGGTCGACCAGACCGCCGACAACGACATGGCGTGGCTCGCCCGCATTTCAGACTGGCAAGCAGAGACGGTCGACCCGGGGGAGTTCCTCGACTCGCTGCGCTTCGAGATCGGCGCCAAGGAGGTCTACGTCTTCACGCCGAAGGGCAAGGTCATCGGCCTTCCCGCGGGCGCGACACCGGTTGACTTCGCGTATGCGGTTCACACTGAGGTGGGGCACCGCACAATGGGTGCCAAGGTCAACGGCCGCCTCGTTCCGCTCGAGTCGACACTCAACAGCGGTGACTCCGTCGAGGTCTTCACCTCGAAGAATCCCGACTCCGGGCCCAGCCAGGACTGGCTCGCCTTTGTGCAGAGCCCTCGTGCCCGCAACAAGATCCGACAGTGGTTCACAAAGGAGCGACGCGACGAGGCGATCGAGCAGGGCAAAGATGCCATCGCTCGTGCCATGCGTAAGCAGAACCTGCCCTTGCAGAAGCTTATGAGCCAGGATTCCTTCGCCGAAGTCGCCTCTCAAATGAGATACGACAGTGTGTCGGGACTCTACGCGGCCGTCGGCGAAGGCCATGTGTCCACCCAGTCCGTGATCGAGAAGGTGCTTGCCGGCCTGCAGAATGAGGCCATCAGCGAGGATTCCGATCTCGACGTCGTGGTGCACGGACGTCGTAGAAGCAAGCTGAGCGACTCCGGTGTGCTCGTCAGGGGTGCCCCCGACATTCTGGTGAAGCTGGCGAAGTGCTGCACTCCAGTGCCCGGCGACAAGATCGTGGGCTTCGTCACCCGCGGATCCGGTGTGTCGGTGCATCAGGCCGACTGCCACAACGTCGCTTCGCTGCTCAACGAGCCTGAGCGCATGATCGACGTGGAGTGGGCCCCGTCGTCGAAGAGTCTTTTCCTCGTGCAGATCCAGGTCGAGGCGCTCGACCGCTCAGGGCTGCTCTCCGATGTGACTCGCGTGCTGTCCGAGCACCACGTGAACATTCTCTCGGCCACAGTCAACACATCGAGCGACCGTCTCGCCATCAGCCGATTCGTCTTCGAGATGGGTGACACCACACACCTCGATCGTGTGCTCAATGCCGTGCGCCGCATCGACGCCGTATACGACGTGTACCGGGTCAGCGACGGCTGATCAGGCCGTCTTGCGGGTTGTCTTGCTTCACCGTGCCATCGCCTCGATGAGCAAGGCATCGGTGATGCGATGAAGGGCGCGCGCCTTATGGGGCAGATTGCGTACGGTGTCGAGGTAGGACCGGCACTCGGGCAGGCCTGACGAGGCTAAGAGCTTCGCGATCACGGGGGAGTCTCTCGAGGCCTCGAATGCTCGATCGCGAGCGAGGTCGACGGCAGTTCGCAGGGGAGTGGTTATCTCGATGCCGTCGATCATCATCGTGTCGCCTGGTCTCAGCGCAACCTCGCGCACCACGGCGAGGTGGCGGGAGGCACTCGACCTGTTGGCGTATCGCACGGCGATCGTGTGCACGCGAGGAGGCGTGGACAGCGCCCCGTGCACCCACGCTGCGCTGTGACGTTCGATGATGGTGCGACGAGCCATGACCGGATGGACGGCGAGCGCCCGAACAGCGGGAGTCTGCGGCACATCGGCGAAGGCGAACGCCGACGACGACAGCGGCACCAGTTCTCCGTCGCGACAGGCCGCCCACAATTCGCTCAACGGCAAGTCGTCTTCGGTGAGAACGGATTCGAGGCGCGTCATACGCCCAGTGTGACGACCGCACGACCGCACAAGCAGTCCCGCGGCAGATCTGTGGAGAACTCGAGACCGGGCGGCGTGTTAGCCCAGCGCGTCGAGCCAGACCTTGCGGGCGTCGAGAGACTCCTGCAGTTCTTTCGCCTTGCGGGTGTCTCCAGCCGCTGTTGCCGCAGCGATCTCTCCTTCGAGCTTCTCGATGGCATCGTGCAGCTGGCCGGCAAGGCCTTCGGCTCGTGCCTTCTTCTCTGGGTTGTTGCGCTGCCAGAAGTCCTCGTCGAGCTTGCGCACCGCCGCCTCGACCTTGCGAAGACGATCCTCGATTGGCTTCACCTGATCGCGGGGCACCTTGCCGATCTCGTCCCACCGGCGTTGGATGCCCGTGAGAAGTTCCTTGGCGCGCGTGCGGTCGGTCTCGGCCAGCAGAGGCTCCGCCTCGGTCAGAAGTGCGAGCTTCAGCTGCAGGTTTCCGGCGAACTCCTCGTCGTCTTTTGCGACGATCTCGCTGCGTGCGCCGTAGAGCACATCGCCCGCAGCCTTGAACTTCTCCCACAGGGAGTCGTCGTAGCGCTTGCCCGCCCGGCCGGCCTTCTTCCATTCGTCGAGGAGGTCGCGATAGGCGTTGACGCCGTCTGCCCCCTTCTCTGCCAGGGCCTCGGCCGCGGCGACGAGCTGCTGCTTCTTGGTGCGCGCATCACGGTGGGCGTTGTCTAGCTCGGAGAAGAACGCCTTGCGGTGCTGTTCGATGATCGTGCGCGCGTCGCGGAATCGCTTCCACAGTTCGTTGGCCTCGGCGCGGGGAAGACGTGGGCCCTCCTGCTGATGCTTCTGCCAGCGGGCGAACAACGATTCGAGCGTGCCGGTCACCTGCTTCCACTGAGCCTTGGCCGGATCTTCGGCGGCCAGAGCTTCGATCTCGGTGACGATCGCGGTGCGGTACTCGATGGCTTCGGCCAACTGGGCCTTGGCTTCGGCCGATTGCTGCTCGTTCAGGGCGCCGAGCGTCTCGGTAAGGGCTGCGAGACGAGTCGAGAGAGCCTCGAGGTTGCCAAGGGCGTTCGCGCTCGACACGGCCTCGCTGAGAGCCTTGACGGCCTTGCCGATATCGGCAGCCGACGCACCCCGCTTGGCGCGCTGCTCGAGCAGCGTCACCTGGCCGGCCAGATCGTTGTACTTGCGTTCGAAGTACCCGAGGGCCTCCTCGGCCGTGCCATCGGGATACTGCCCGATTACACGCTCGCCGGACGCCTCGCGAAGATAGACCGTTCCGGTCTCATCTACGCGTCCAAATGGATGCTCAGCACTACTGGTCACGAAATTCACCCTGTCGACGTTGTTCGGAATGCGCTATTCAACCCTATTGCACGGGGGCAGGAGGTTACTGAACCGCGATAGAGCCGATGGTAACGGGAATCGCCGGCTTGCCGTCGGCCGAACCGTCGGCCGTGCCCGAGTCGACGACCCCGGCCTTCAGCGCATCGAGCCCGCTCGTGACCTTTCCGAGCACCGTGTAGCCGCCCGCGGCATCCGACGGGATCGTGGTGTCTTCGTAGACAATGAAGAACTGGCTTCCCATACTGGAACCGTTGCCGCCCTGGCGTGCCATCGCGATGGTTCCGGCCGGGTACACGTCGCCCTCCGGCGCGTTCTCGATGGGACCGAAGCTGTAGCCGGGGCCACCCGAACCGTCGCCGTTCGGATCGCCGCACTGGAGCACGCCGAAGCCGGGGGAGGTGGTGAGTCTGTGGCAGGTGAGACCGTTGTAGAAGCCCTTCTGGGCCAGGGTCACGAAGTTGGCCACGCCCTGGGGAGCCGCGGCGCCGTCGAGGGAGATCCCCAGAGGGATGTCGTTCACGGTCATCTCTCCGGTCCATGCACGGCCCTCGGCGACGGCGGGGTCGGGCACGTCGGCCGAGTTCGGCGTCGATGTCGGTGCGGGCGTGTCGGTGGATGCCGCGGTCGAGCTGGGCGACGGTGTGGGCGTTCCCGGACCGCCGGAGAAGTAGAAGACCTGCACGACGACGGCAGCGGCGATGACGACGATGGCCACGAGCACGGCCACCACGTTGTCGCGACGGCGTCGGGCGATCTTCGAGGCGTGCATCGTCTGCCGCGCCTGGTAGTCGCGCAGACGCTGGCGCGCAGCGCGAGCTTCTCTGTCCTGATTCCTCGGTGCCACGGATCCTCCATCACCCGACAGATCGGGCGAACACTCGTTTATGGGTTCGACGGGATCTCATCGCACGCGTGAATCCCTCCTGAACTTTACGGGCCACAGGGCATCGTTCCCAACCCGGCGTTCCGAGACCGGTGTCGGATGCTGCCGGTAGCCTTGATCGATGGTCACCTCTCAGCCCGGTCTGCATAGCGGATCGGTTCCCCTCGCCGTGCGCATGCGCCCCCGCTCGCTCGACGAGGTGGCCGGGCAGAAGCATCTGTTGCGCCCGGGATCGCCCCTCGTGAACCTCGCGTCAGACACCGAGGGAACGCAGGGCTCGGTCTCCGTCATCCTTTGGGGGCCTCCGGGCACCGGCAAGACCACGCTCGCCCAGGCGATCGCGCACAGTTCCGGGCGCAAGTTCGTCGAACTGTCGGCGGTGACCGCCGGAGTCAAAGATGTGCGGCAGGTCATGGAGGAGGCGTTCCGCAGCCGCGATCTCTACGGGCTGTCGACAGTGCTGTTCCTCGACGAGATCCACCGTTTCACGAAGGCCCAGCAAGACGCCCTTCTTCCTGGAGTCGAGAACGGGTGGGTCATTCTGGTCGCAGCGACAACAGAGAATCCGTCGTTCTCCGTCATCTCGCCGCTCCTCTCCCGGTCGCTGCTCCTTACCCTCGAGCAGCTCAGCGACGACGATCTCGGCGTCGTTGTCGATCGTGCCGTTTCGGATGCCCGCGGTCTCGCCGGCCGCGTCCGTCTCGATCCCGACGCGCGCTCGGCCATCGTGCGTCTCGCATCCGGCGACGCGCGTCGTGCGCTCACGGCACTCGAGGCCTCCGCTGGCTCGATCCTCGCGTCATCAGGTTCTAAAACTTCAGGTTCTAAAACTTCCGACGAACCTCCACTCATCACCGAAGAGACCGTCGCGCAGGCCGTCGACCGCGCCCTTCTTCGCTACGACCGCAATGGCGACGAGCACTACGACGTCATCAGCGCCTTCATCAAATCGATCCGCGGGTCAGACGTCGATGCATCGGTGCACTATCTCGCCCGCATGATCGAGGCCGGCGAAGATCCGCGCTTTATATGTCGCCGACTCATCGTCTCTGCCTCTGAAGACATCGGCATGGCAGACCCCCAGGCGCTCGTCGTGGCAGTGGCAGCGGCCGACGCCGTTCAGTTCATCGGCATGCCCGAGGGCCGCATTCCCCTGGCGGAGGCCACCGTCTATCTGGCCACCGCACCAAAATCGAACGCGTCGTATCTGGCGATCGACCAGGCCATCGGCGACATCAGGGCCGGAAAGTTCGGACGCGTGCCGAAGCATCTTCGCGACGCGCACTACCCGGGCGCGAAAAGGCTGGGCCACGGCAAGGGCTATAGATATCCGCACGATGACGACAGGGGAGTGCTCACCCAGCAATACCTACCGGAGGAACTGGGCCGCACCGAGTACTACCGGCCCACAGAGCATGGCAACGAGCGAGACGTGTCGGCACGATTGGCCAAGATCAGGCAGATCATCCGAGGCCAATAGAAAGGCGGCCCCTCTTTGTTCCCTGTATCTGCAAGACCATGAGCGACTGTGGTAGTGTCGATACGCCTGTTCCGGGTGGCTTTCGTGCGGCTGCGAATCCATTCAGTGAAGACGGTCGTGTTCTGTAGCCGAACCGACCTTGGCACAATCCCCTCATTTTCCTCCGCCGACGAGGCTGATCTTCACGGGTCGAGTCTCAGATCGCGGTGAGTTCTCCGCGCGTGCAGACACTCTGTTCGCGCCTCATCCAGCACGACGATTCACTGAAAGGATGTACATGTCTACCAAGTCACGTACACGCAGCAAGACCCGCCTCTCGCGAGCCCTCGGCATCGCCCTGACCCCGAAGGCCGCCCGGTACCTCGAGAAGCGTCCCTACGCTCCGGGTGAGCACGGCCGCACCAAGCGCAAGACCGACTCCGACTACGCCGTGCGTCTGCGGGAGAAGCAGCGTCTGCGCGCCCAGTACGGAATCCGTGAAGCTCAGCTGAAGATCATCTTCGAAGAGGCTCGTCGCGCCAAGGGCCTGACCGGTGAGAACCTCGTCGAGCTCCTCGAGATGCGTCTCGACGCCCTCGTCGTGCGTTCGGGTCTGGCCCGCACCACCGCGCAGGCTCGCCAGCTCGTCGTGCACCGTCACATCCTCGTCGACGGCCAGCTCGTCGACCGTCCCTCCTTCCGTGTGAAGCCGGGACAGCTCATCCACGTCAAGCCCAAGAGCGAGGGAACCGAGCCGTTCCAGGTCGCCGCCGCCGGCGGACACCTCGACGTGCTCCCCAAGGTTCCGGGTTACCTCGAGGTCGAGATCGACAAGCTGCAGGCCCGCCTGCTCCGTCGCCCGCTGCGCGCAGAGGTCCCCGTGACCTGCGAAGTGCAGCTCGTCGTCGAGTACTACGCCGCACGCTGATTCATCGCGTGCCCATTGGGTACGCTGAGGGCGGGTCACCGATTGTTCGGTGCCCCGCCCTTTTTCATTGCGATGGATGCCCATGGCCGGCATCTGCTAAGGAGCTCACTCATGTCAGGTGGAGATATCGCCGGGCTCATCGCGGCCGGAGTCTTCGCGATACTCGTGGCGTTCCTCGCGCTGCCGCTCATCAAGCTGGGCGGCGTCTTTGACGAGACGCGTGCCGCGATCAAAGAGCTGAGTGACAATGTCACCCCCATCCTCGAGGAATCGACAGTGACGATTCAGGAGGCGAACAAGCAGATCGCCCGCGTGGACACGATCACGAAGAACGTGGCCGAGGTGACCGGAAACGTCACCAGCCTGGTCGCACTCTTCGCCGCGTCGGTCGGCGGACCCTTGATCAAGATCGCGGGATTCAGTGCCGCCGTGAGGGCGGGCATTCTGAGCTTCCGGGGCCCCAAGGAGCCGTCGTCGCGCCGGCGCCGGTCGAAGTAGTCGGCCCGTGGAGTTCTTTCTGATCGTTCTCGCCATCGGATTCGCCGTAGGCCTGTTCTTCATCGTGCGCTCCACGGTGCGCTACATCCGCTATACCGATGCCTCCTCCGACCCGGATGTGGGGGTGAACCCCCAGGCCGACTACATATTCGGGCGCGTGGGAGCCCAGGGCACTCCTGCCGAGACCGGTCCCGTTCCGACCGTCGTCGACGCTCCGTTCAGCGACGCAGGGGCGCCGTCGATCGCGGCTATGCAAGTCGGAATGGTCTTCGGCAATCCCGGCGGTCGGCATCCCGTCACCCGCTACGACATTCCGGATGGGCTGCGCCTCACGCTGCCGGAGCTTCTGCAAGGCCTGCGTCGTGATCTCGTGGATGGCGACGAAGCATGCAGTATCGTCGCCGCAGGCAAGGCGGGTTCCAGCGACGCGCGCCTCGATTCCGCCGCGCGGGTTGCCGCGCTGCGTGACGACATCGGCGCGCTCGAGGGTGTCCTCACCGAGAGCGCAGGCGGCGACCCGGACGACGCCGTGCTCGACCAGGTGTGGATCTACGTGGTGCTGAACCGCATCGCCGTATCGTGGGAGAGCTACGCCGCTCCTCGCGACGTGCTGGCGGCATCCGTTCGTCAATTCGAGTGGCTCGACGCCGAGCTGTCGGCGTGGCTGACGATTCTCGACGACGAGACCGACGACTCCACGCTCGACGCCGTGTGGCGACGACGGCTCGACGATGACGTGTCCAGGCGGGCAACGGCCCTCGCCGTACGCGCCGACTAAACTTGACCTCATCCAACCCCATTCGCGTCTCGAGGAGAGAACAATGAAGAAAATCCTGTGGCTCGTTCTCGGAATCGCCGTCGGGTTCGTTGTCGCCCACCAGGTGAACCAGACCGCTGAGGGCAAGAAGTTCTTCTCCGATCTCGACAAGCGCACCAAGGGGTTCACCGAGTCCATCGTCGACGGATACCGCGAGCGGGAGTCCGAGCTCCGCGCCGTGCTCTCCGACACCGGCGACGCCCTCACCTCGAACGGCCGATAACACTTTTCACCTTCGCGTCGTGGGCTGCGATCGATCGCAGTCCGACGCGCCGAATGCAACGGACCTCATGAACACCGCCGATATCCGCCAACGCTGGCTCACCTTCTTCGCCGACAAGGGACACACGGTTGTTCCGAGCGCATCGCTCGTCAGCGACGACCCGACCCTGCTCTTCACTGTCGCGGGCATGGTGCCGTTCATTCCGTATCTCACGGGGTTGGTGCCGCCGCCGTACCCGCGGGCGACGAGCGTGCAAAAGTGCATCCGCACCCTCGACATCGAAGAGGTCGGCAAGACCACTCGCCACGGCACGTTCTTCCAGATGAACGGCAACTTCTCGTTCGGCGACTACTTCAAGGAGCAGGCGATCCGCTACGCGTGGGAGCTGCTCGTGACGCCGGAGGCCGACGGAGGTCTCGGCTTCGAAGAAAAAGATCTCTGGGTCACCGTCTACGAAGACGACGACGAGGCCATCGATTACTGGAAGAAGACGGCGGGCCTGCCCGACGAACGCATCCAGCGACTCGGCATGGACTCGAACTACTGGTCCACCGGCCAGCCCGGTCCCGCCGGTCCCTGCTCGGAGATCTTCTTCGATCGCGGCCCCGCCTACGGACGCGAAGGCGGACCGGCGGCCGATGACGACCGCTACATCGAGATCTGGAATCTCGTCTTTATGCAGTACCTGCGCGGCGAGGGCACCGGCAAGAACGACTTCGAGATTCTCGGCGATCTGCCCAGCCGCAATATCGACACGGGCATGGGCCTCGAGCGTGTCGCGTTCCTCAAGCAGGGCGTCGAGAACCTCTACGAGATCGACCAGGTGCGACCCGTGCTCGACACGGCGTCGCTGATCTCAGGCCGCCGCTACGGCGCCGATCACGAAGACGACATTCGGATGCGCGTGGTCGCCGACCACGTTCGAAGCGCGTTGATGCTGATGTCCGATGGCGTGACGCCATCGAACGAGGGCGGGGGATACATCCTGCGTCGTCTGCTGCGCCGCTCGGTGCGCTCCATGCGTCTCCTCGGTGTGGACACGGCCGTCTTTCCCGACCTCTTCCCGGCATCCCGCGACGCCATGAAGGCTGCCTACCCCGAGGTGGAGACCGACTTCGACCGCATCTCGCGCACCGCGTATGCAGAGGAGGAGTCGTTTCTGCGCACCCTCAGCGGCGGAATCAACATCCTCGACCTCGCGGTGAACTCCGCGAAGGACAAGGGCGCGAAGACGCTCGCAGGCGACACGGCCTTCCAGCTTCATGACACCTACGGATTCCCGATCGACCTGACCATGGAGATGGCCGAGGAGGCCGGACTCGCCGTCGACCGCGTGGCGTTCGAGTCGCTGATGAGCGAGCAGAAGCAGCGCGCGAAGGCCGACTCGAAGGCGAAGAAGCTCGGCATCACCGACCTGGGCGTCTACAGCCAGTTCCGTGCCATAGGCGAGACCACTTTCCTCGGCTACGACGAGCTCGTCACCGAATCGAAGATCCTCGGTCTCATCATCGACGGACAGTCGGTGACGAGCGCCGTCGCCGGCGAGACCCTGGAGGTCATCCTCGCGGAAACGACTCTGTACGCCGAGTCGGGTGGACAAGAAGCAGACTCCGGAATTATTCGAGGCGACGGCTTTGAGCTCGAGGTGCTCGACGTGCAGAAGCCCGTCAAGGGGCTTATCAGCCACCGGGTGCACGTCTCGAGCGGCCAGGTCTCGGTCGACGACGCGGCGACCACCGTGGTAGACCCCGAATGGCGCCGCGGCGCCACCCAGGCGCACTCGGGCACACACCTCGTGCACGCGGCACTCCGACAGACTCTCGGGCCGCAGGCTCACCAGTCGGGCTCGTACAACAAGGCCGGCTATCTTCGTCTCGACTTCTCGTGGAACCAGCCTCTCTCGGTGGAGACGCGCTCCGAGATCGAAGAGATCTCGAATCTCGCGATCCGCAGCGACCTCGAGGTGGTCACCCGAGAGCTTCCCCTCGACGAGGCCAAGGCGCTCGGAGCCATGGCTCTGTTCGGCGAGAAGTACGGCGACGTCGTGCGCGTCGTCGACATCGGCGGCCCATGGTCGCGTGAACTCTGTGCTGGAACGCACGTGAGGCACAGTTCCGAGATCGGCATGATCAACATCCTTGGTGAATCGTCAATCGGCTCGACCAACCGCCGAGTGGAGTCGCTGGTCGGAATCGAGGCATTCCGTCAGTTCGCGGCCGAGCGCAGCATTGTGACGCAATTGGCGACCACTCTCAAGGCTCCGCGCGAAGACGTGCCCGCACGCATCCAGGATCTCGTCGCGAACCTCAAGGCAGCCGAAAAGAAGCTCGCCGCCTACGAGGCGAGCGCGCTGAGCGCCCGGGTTCCGTCGCTGGTCGAGACCGCGCGCACAGTCGGCGAGCTCCGCCTCGTTGCCGCTGACGCGGGGGCACTCTCCTCATCTGATGATCTGCGGGCCCTGGTCACCGGGGTCCGAGAGCGGCTCGGATCTGCTCCGGCTGTCGTGGCACTCGCCGCAGTCGTCGCCGAGAAGCCTGTCGTCATCGTCGCGACGAATGACGCGGCTCGCGCCCTCGGCCATCGGGCCGGGGTTCTCGCCAAGCAGGCCGCATCCATTCTCGGCGGCGGCGGCGGCGGAAAAGATGACCTGGCGCAGGGTGGCGGCACGAACGCGGCGGCCATCGACAGCGCCCTCACGGCGGTGTCGCAGACGGTTCAGGGCTGACCGAGTGAGGTCGGGCGTGCGCCTCGGCGTCGACGTGGGCAAGGCCCGTATCGGCGTCGCGCGCAGCGATTTCCACGGAATGCTGGCGACACCGCTCGAGACGGTCGCACGGTCTGCCGGCGAGGGTACAGCAGACATCGACCGGCTGACGGTTCTGTGCGACGAGCTCGACTGTGCCGAGATCGTCGTCGGCCTTCCGCTGTCTCTGTCGGGAGGCACAACGCCCTCGACAGACGATGCGATCGCGTTTGCGGGCAGAATCGCCGCGGCAACGGGCAGGCCCGTGCGAATGATCGATGAGAGGCTCACGACGGTGTCAGCGCAGGCGGCACTGCACACCTCCGGCCGTGCTGTGAAAGGCTCGCGCCCCGTGATCGACCAGATCGCCGCGGTTATACTTTTGCAGCATGCCCTCGATTCGGAGGCGTCCACGGGAAACCCGCCCGGGATCGCCGCATCCGAGTTGGGACCCGATCCACAGGGGGATTTACCGTGACTGACCGTCAGCCACCAGAAGACCACCCGTTCTCCGAGTTCCTGCGCGAGCCCGCTTCGACGCCGAAGCCCGCGGCCCAGCCGCGGTCACGCAGAGAGCGGCGCGAGACGCACGGCACGGTTCAGCACTCGACGAAGCCTCCGCGGCGGCGGCGTGTGCTGACCGGCGTGATCGTGACTGTCATCATTCTCGGCCTCATCGGCGGCGGCGGCGCCTTCGTCTATTCGACGTTCGAGCCCCAGATCACCGCCATGCTGACACCGCAATCTACCGACGACTACAGCGGCGACGGCTCGGGCGAAGTCATGGTGAAGATCGCCGACGGCGAGTTCGGCGATGCCATCGGTGTGAAACTGCAGGAGGCCGGCGTCGTCAAGAGTTCCGACACCTTCTATTCGCTGCTGCTCAAAGAGGATCCGCAGCCCGTCTTCCAGACCGGCACGTTCAAACTCGCCCAGAAGATGAGCTCCAAGTCAGCGCTCGCTGCACTGCTCGACCCGGCGAACAAGGTCGACTACACCGTGACGATCCCTGAGGGGAAGACGGCGTCGGGCATCTACCAGTCGCTCGCCGATGTGACCGGGATATCGTTCGACGACTTCAAAGCCGCAGGAGCGGACTTCGTATCGCTTGGTGTGCCCGCCGAGGCGCCGAGCATCGAGGGGTTCCTGTTTCCCGCAACCTACGAGTTCCAGCCTGGGCAGACCGCCGCCGAGATGCTCAAGACGATGGTTGATCGCACCTATCAGGCCCTCGACGCCGCGGGCGTTCCCGTCGATCAGCGCTTTCACGTGCTGACCCTCGCAGGACTCATTCAGAGCGAGTCCGGAAGCAAGGACGACATGTACAAGGTGTCGCGGGTGTTTCAGAATCGCATCGCCCAGGGCATGAATCTTCAATCGGACGCCACCGTTCGTTATGGCGCCGGCGGCGGGGAAGTCGACACGACAGAGGCGGAACGAGAAGACGCGTCGAACCCCTACAACACGTATGCGAATCCAGGTCTGCCGGTCGGCCCGATCTCGAACCCGGGCGACGACGCCATCGATGCGGCTCTGCACCCGGCCGACGGAGAATGGCTCTACTTCGTGACCGTGAATCTCGACACCGGAGAAACGATCTTCTCTGTCACCCAAGAGGAGCACGATGAAGCCGTCCAGCAGTATCAGGCCAACCACTAGAAGACGATGACCCACTCGAGCATGCCCGCTGCATCGACGAGGCGCCTGGCCGTTCTCGGCTCGCCGATCGCGCATTCCCTTTCGCCACGCCTGCACGATGCCGCCTACGCCGTACTCGGGCTCGACTGGCGTTACGACGCCGTCGACGTTTCCGAAAACGACCTGGCCCCGTTCGTGGAGGAGCGGAGTGACGAGTGGCTCGGACTGTCGCTGACGATGCCGCTGAAGCACAGCATCGGACCCCTGCTCGATCACCGCGACGAGTTGAGTGTTCTCACCGGATCGACGAACACGGTGCTTTTCAGTCGCGCCGGAGGAGAACGACGACTCGACGGTTTCAACACCGACGTCGGCGGCATCGTGCGCGCGCTCGCCGAAAAATCGATCTCGACCGCTCGTCACGTCGCCATTCTCGGCGCAGGGGCGACAGCCGCATCCGCCATCGTGGCCGCGGCTCAGCTCGGGGCCGAGCACGTGACCATTCTCGCGCGAAGTCCGGAGAAGGCCGAAGGACTCCGACAGATCGCGCACACCGCGGGCACATCGGTCGCGATTCTTCCGCTCACCGCCTCGTCGTTCGATGTCATCGACGCTTCGCTGGTGATCTCGACGCTGCCAGGCACCGCTGAGCCCGCCGTGCTGCTCCGCGCCAGCACGCTTCCCGCCCGATCCGACCTGCTCGACGTGGCGTATCACCCGTGGCCCAGCGCGCTCGGCACGATCTGGACAGCGTCCGATCGCACGGTCGTATCGGGCCTGCGTATGCTCATCCACCAGGCGCTTCTCCAGATCCGCATCTTCGTGAACGCAGACCCGGCCCTGCCTCTGCCCGATGAGTCAACCGTGCTGGCAGCCATGGAGTCGTCTGTCTCAGACCCCGACGTGCCGCGGGCGCGATAGCTTCCGCCGAAGGCCGAAGGCGATCTATGGGAGGATCGAACGTCGGCTGTCCACACGCCGACACGTCTGCCAGCCGGTCACCGGCCGCCGGCGACCGTCCTGCCGCCTGAAGGAATCGCTTTATATGCTTCGTTGGATCACCGCCGGAGAATCGCACGGCCCCGAACTCATCGCCACCATCGAGGGGCTGCCCGCGGGTGTTCCCGTGCTGATGGACGACATCCGCGCCGACCTCGCGCGCCGCAAGCTCGGCTACGGTCGTGGCGCCCGCATGAAGTTCGAACAAGACGAACTCACGATCTCCGCCGGTGTCCGGCACGGATTCTCGCTCGGCAGCCCTGTCGCGATCCGCATCGGCAACACCGAGTGGCCGAAGTGGGTCGAGGTCATGAGCCCCGAGCCGGTCGATGCCGAGCAGGCGGGTCGCGGTCGCGGAGCGCCGCTGACGCGTCCACGCCCCGGCCACGCCGATCTGGTGGGCATGCAGAAGTATGGATTCGACGAGGCCCGGCCCGTTCTCGAGCGTGCGAGCGCGCGTGAGACGGCAGCACGAGTTGCCCTGGGCGCGGTGGCGAGGAGCTTTCTCTCGGAACTCGGAATCTCTCTGGTCAGTCACACACTGTCGATCGGCCCCGTGCGCGTTCCCGAGGCGAGCCCGCTGCCCCTGCCACGCGATGTCGCCGCACTCGACGCCGATCCTCTTCGCTGCTTCGACGAGACGACCAGCGCGTTGATGGTGGCAGAGGTCGATGCGGCGCACAAAGACGGTGACACCCTCGGTGGCGTCGTCGAGGTGCTGGCCTACGGCGTTCCATCCGGTCTCGGGTCCTACGTGCATTGGGACAGGCGTCTCGACTCGGCGTTGGCTGCCGCGCTGATGGGCATTCAAGCCATCAAGGGCGTCGAGGTCGGCGATGGGTTCCTCACCACGACGCGACGAGGATCGGACGCCCACGACGAACTCGTGCAGTCGGACGGCCGGATCGCACGTCTCAGCGACAAGGCCGGCGGCACCGAAGGAGGAATGAGCACAGGAACAGTCCTCCGCGTACGCGCGGGAATGAAGCCGATCGCGACGATTCCCCACGCCCTCCGCACCGTCGACGTCGCCACAGGCGAGGCTGCGGCAGCCCATCACCAACGTTCCGACGTCTGTGCGGTTCCCGCGGCCGGCGTCGTCGCCGAGGCCATGGTGGCGCTCGTTCTCGCAAACTCCGTGCTCGAGAAGTTCGGTGGAGACTCGGTGTCCGAAACCAAGCGGAACCTCGAGTCGTACCTGGCGCACATCCCCGAGCGTCTCGCATCCGCCGGCATCGACGGCACCGACTAAGGCCAGCTCAACCATGCTCCTCGTGCTGATCGGCGCGCCGGCCGCCGGAAAGTCGCGGATCGGCAAGAAGCTCGCCCGCACGCTGGGCGTGCCGTTCGTCGACACCGACACCGAGATCGTGCGACAGCACGGTCCGATTTCCGATCTGTTCGCCACCCACGGAGAAGCCCACTTCAGAACGCTCGAGCGCGTCGCCGTCGAGCATGCGCTGACAGGAACAGGCGTGGTCGCCTTCGGCGGGGGAGCGGTCCTCGACCCGCGGACCCAGAGCGATATCGCATCGCTGCCGGTAGTCCTGCTGACCGTCGACCCCTCGGCCGTCGCTGGTCGACTGGCAAACGGCAAGCGTCCCCTCATCTCATCGATCGAGTCGTGGCAGGCTCTCGTCGATTCACGCCGAGAGCTCTACGAATCCCTCGCGGACTTCTCCATCGACACGTCGCACCGCCCCACGGAGGTCATCGCGACCGAGATCGCTCAGTGGGCGCGTGCACGCCGACCCCAGAAAGACACGCTATGACAGACAGCACACCCGTCACCCGGATCCCCGTCTCGGGAACCGACCCATACGACGTTGTGATCGGGCGGGGGCTCGTCGACGATCTCTCCGAGTTCCTCGGCCAGGGCGTACGCAAGGTTCTGATCGTGCACGCTCCCACGCTCGCGGCGAAGGCCGCCGCGATGAGAGAGAGCCTGCTCGGTCGTTACGAGGTGCTTCTCGCCGAGGTTCCGGATGCCGAACAGGCGAAGCGCGTGGAGGTCGCGGCGTTCTGTTGGCAGGTCATGGGCCAGTCGGACTTCACGAGATCCGACGCCGTCATCGGCTTCGGCGGGGGAGCGATCACTGATCTCGCTGGATTCGTTGCCGCTACCTGGCTGCGCGGTGTGCGTCTGGTGCAGGTGCCGACCTCCGTTCTCGGCCTCGTCGACGCCGCTGTCGGCGGAAAGAACGGAATCAACACGGCCGAGGGCAAGAACCTCGTCGGCACGTTCTATGCACCGAGCGCCGTCGTCGGCGATCTAGACACGTTCGACACCCTTCCACGAAACGAGATTCTCGCCGGCTTCGCCGAGATCGTGAAGGCCGGATTCATCTCGGAGCCGGAGATCCTCGACATCGTCGAGGCCGACGTCGACCGCGCCACGGATCCGTCGACTCCCGAGTTCAGGCGGGTCGTCGAGCTCTCGATCGCGATGAAGGCCCGTGTCGTGGGCGAGGACTTCACCGAGCAGGGTCTCCGTGAGGTTCTGAACTACGGCCACACTCTGGGGCACGCGATAGAACACGCAGAGCGCTATCAATGGAGGCACGGCGCCGCGATTTCCGTAGGCATGGTCTTCGCCGCGGAGCTGGGGCGACTCACCGGATCGCTGTCGGACGAGGTCGTCGAACGTCATCGACGCATCCTGACCTCGCTGACTCTGCCCGTCAGCTACCCGGTCGGTCGGTGGCAGACCCTGCTGGCGACCATGCAGCGCGACAAGAAGGCACGCGCGGGAATGCTCCGTTTCATCGTTCTCGACGACCTCGCGAAGCCGTCGGTTCTCGCCGGCCCGGAGACGTCGCTTCTCTTCGCGGCCTACCAGGAGATCGGTTCCTGACAGAGGCTGTGCAGGAGGGGAGCGACGTTCTGGGGACAAGTCCACACGTCGCCCCCTGAAACGCACGAGGGTGTCTGCATGACGACCTTCGCCTCATCGACTCCCGGCCCAGACACGATCATCTCCACCGACGCCGATGCCAGAGAGCTTCTCTCGAACCTGCTCGGCCCTGCCCTTCGACGCCAGCTCTGGGCGTTCCTCCTGGCACCTGACGGCAGCCCGTTGCCCATCGTCATTCCGATTGACGGCATACCGGTCAGTCCGTCAGAAGAGGAGTTGCGCTCGATCGTCTCGAGTCTCGGACAGGTGCTCGACGAGTATGGACCGGGCGGCAGCATCCTCTTCGCACTCGAGCGACCCGGAGACGAGACTCCTCACGGGTTCGACGAGCTCTGGGCCGATGGCCTGCACGCCGCTGCTCAGGATGAGGCAGTCGACGTCTTCGCCATCTACCTTGTGCACAACGACGGCCTACGCATGATGAAAGCGCGGCTGTCCACTCGTCGCTAGAGTTAGGCGTCATGACCACTGTGCTCGTGCTGAACGGACCAAACCTCTCCAGGCTCGGCAGCCGAGAACCCGACGTCTATGGATCTCAGGATCTCGACGCCCTTCGCTCCGTGCTCGTCGCCGATGCTGCAGATCGCGCAACCATCGACCTGCGTCAAACCGATGACGAAGCGGAGCTCATCCACTGGCTGCACGAGGCCGTCGATTCCTCGACACCGGTGATTCTCAACCCGGCGGCCTTCACCCACTACAGCTACGGACTGCGCGACGCCGCGGCACTGGTGACCAAAGCGGGCATCCCTCTGGTCGAGGTGCATATCTCGAACCCTCATGCCCGCGAGACCTTCCGCCACACAAGCGTCATCTCCGGCATTGCGACCGGAGTGATCGCAGGCTTCGGGTTCGATTCATACCGGCTGGCGCTGAGGGCCGTCATCGGTCTCAACTAGGCCGCCGGCCGTCAGACGGTACACTCGCTGAGGGCCATTTTTCGCGCCCGCATAATTCTTCACTCGAACGGAACAGTTTTTCCATGGCTTCAACCAGCGACATCAGAAACGGCGCCGTCCTCAAGATCGACGGCCAGCTCTGGGCGGTCATCGACTTCCAGCACGTCAAGCCTGGCAAGGGCGGCGCATTCGTGCGCACCAAGATGAAGAACGTGCTCACCGGCAAGGTCGTCGACAAGACGTTCAACGCAGGCGCGAAGATCGAGACGGCCAACGTCGACCGTCGCGACTTCCAGTACCTCTACAAAGACGGCAACGACTTCGTCTTTATGGACACGGCCGACTACGACCAGCTCACCGTGACCGAGGCCGTCGTCGGCGATGCTGCCAACTTCATGCTCGAGAACCAGGCCGTGACGGTCGCCCTCAACGAGGGGCTGCCGCTCTACGTCGAACTTCCCGCGAGTGTGACGCTCGAGATCACCTACACGGAGCCGGGCCTGCAGGGCGACCGCTCCACGGGTGGCACCAAGCCCGCCACCGTCGAGACCGGCTACCAGATCCAGGTTCCGCTCTTCCTCGAGCAGGGCACTCGAGTCAAGGTCGACACGCGCACGGGGGATTACCTCGGCCGCGTGAACGACTGACCTCGGGGCGGTAAAACGCAATGAGTGCACGCACCAAAGCTCGCAAGCGCGCCCTCGACGTGCTGTACGTCGCCGATGTGCGGCAGATCTCGATCAACGAGGCCCTCGCCGCCGAGGCCACCCGGGCACTGAGCGAACCCGCTCGCGAAGCATCGTGGCTCTACGCCCGTGAGATCATCGACGGTGTCGTCGATCACGGTGACGAGATCGACGAACTCATCGAGACCTACGCTCAGGGCTGGACGCTCGCGCGTATGCCGATCATCGACAGGGCACTCCTGCGCATCGGCATCTGGGAGGTCCTCTTCAACGACGACGTTCCCGACGGCGTGGCGATCAATGAGGCTGTCGACGCGGCCAAACTGCTCAGCACCGACGACTCCGGCAGCTTCCTGAATGGAATCCTCGGCCGCGTGCAGCAGTCCAAAGGCTGAGCGGTCCCCGCGATATCCGGGTGTGCCCCCGGGCATGCCGAATCGGCTGATAGGCTCGTCGGCGGAACAGACATCCTTTAACCATCCGTCCTGTGAGGCGGGGAAGGAGGTCAGGCTCGTGGCTCGAATAGTGCTGCAGAACTCTGACATAACCCGGGCGTTGACTCGGATCTCCCACGAGATCCTCGAGTCCAACCGGGGAGCCGACGATCTCGTGATCCTGGGGATCCCGACCCGCGGAGTAGTCCTCGCGGAGAGGATCGGCGCGCAGATCCGCCAGATCGAGCCAGGAGCGCCGGTCGATATCGTTGGATCACTCGACGTGACCATGTATCGCGACGATCTCGCGCATCACCCGACCCGGGCACCGCAACGCACACGAGTTCCCTCCGACGGGATCGACGGAAAGACAGTCGTTCTGGTCGACGACGTTCTCTACTCAGGGCGCACGATCCGTGCCGCCCTCGACGCCATCGGAGACCTCGGCCGGCCGCGCGCGGTGCGCCTCGCAGTTCTCGTCGACAGGGGGCATCGTGAACTGCCCATCAGAGCCGACTTCGTGGGCAAGAACCTGCCCAGCTCCACCGATGAGCGCATCAACGTGCGTCTTGCGGAGATCGACGGCAACGAAGAGGTCAGCCTAGATCTGGCGACGGGAGCCATCTCATGAGGCACCTGCTCTCGACCCGAGATCTGCTCCGCGAAGACGCTATCGGACTGCTCGACATCGCAGAAGACATGAGCGAGGTGCAGAACCGCGAGGTCAAGAAGCTTCCCACTCTGCGCGGCAAGACGGTCGTGAACCTCTTCTTCGAGGACTCCACCCGCACCCGTACCTCGTTCGAGGTCGCGGCCAAGCGCCTGTCTGCGGATGTCATCAACTTCTCCGCCAAGGGGTCGAGTGTGTCGAAGGGCGAGAGCCTGAAAGACACCGCGCAGACCCTCGCGGCGATGGGCGCCGACGGTGTCGTAATCCGGCACTCAGCGTCGGGCGCCCCGCAGGTGCTCGCTCAGAGCGGCTGGATCGACGCCGGCGTGGTCAACGCGGGCGACGGCACCCACGAGCACCCGACCCAGGCACTGCTCGACGCCTTCACGATGAGGCGACGCATCCACGGCGATGCCGCTCGCGGTCGCGACCTCGACGGGGTGAGCGTGATGATCGTGGGAGACGTTCTGCACTCGCGGGTCGCGCGTTCGAACCTCTGGCTCCTCGAGACTCTCGGCGCGCATGTCACGTTCGTCGCCCCGGCCACCCTCGTTCCCGTCGGAGCGTCGACGTGGCCGGTGGACATCCGCTACGACCTCGACGTGGCCCTCGCGGAGGTGCGGCCCGATGTGGTGATGATGCTGCGCATCCAGCAGGAGCGCATGAACGCCGCATTTTTTCCCACGACTCGCGAATACGCACGCCAGTGGGGGCTCGACGACGAGCGTCTGCTTGCGCTGCGCCCCGATAGCATTGTTATGCACCCCGGCCCCATGAACCGTGGACTCGAGATCTCGTCTCGGGCAGCCGACTCGGCGCAGTCCACCGTCATCGAGCAGGTGGCCAACGGGGTGTCGATCCGCATGGCCGTGTTGTATTCACTACTGTCCGGCGACCGGGAGGCCAGATCATGACAACGACCCTGATCAGCGGGGCGACACTGCCCGATGGAACCACGACCGATCTCGTGATCGCCGATGGCGTGATCGCCGAGCGCGGAGTCGGACTCTCGGCGCCCGCCGGCGCCCGCGTTCTGGATGCCACGGGCCTCGTCGCGCTTCCGGGTCTCGTCGACCTGCACACGCACCTTCGCGAGCCCGGATTCGAACAGAGCGAGACGGTGCTGTCGGGAACTCGGGCGGCAGCCGCGGGCGGATTCACCGCCGTCTTCGCGATGGCGAACACGATGCCCGTCTCGGACACGGCGGGTGTGGTCGAACAGGTGCAGACGCTCGGCGACGCGGCTGGCTATGCAACGGTGCGCCCGATCGGTGCCGTCACCGTGGGGCTCGCAGGCGAGCGCTTGTCGGAGATCGGAGCCATGGCCAAGTCCCGTGCCGCGGTGCGCGTCTTCTCCGACGACGGCAAGTGCGTTCACGATTCGCTCCTGATGCGCCGTGCCCTCGAATACGTGAAGACCTTCGATGGCGTCGTCGCCCAGCACGCCCAGGATCCACGACTCACCGAGAACGCGCAGATGAACGAGGGCGCCCTGTCGAGCGAGCTCGGCCTCAAGGGCTGGCCGGCCGTCGCGGAAGAGTCGATCATCGCCCGCGATGTTCTGCTCGCCGAGCACGTCGGAGCCCGGCTGCACATCTGTCACCTGTCGACCGCGGGCTCGGTCGACGTCGTTCGCTGGGCAAAAGCTCGCGGAATTGAGGTCACGGCCGAGGTCACCCCGCATCATCTGCTGCTCACAGAAGAACTGATCCGCAGTTACGACGCGCGCTACAAGGTGAACCCCCCACTGCGACGTGACGAAGACGTGCGTGCCCTCCGCGAGGGCCTGGTCGACGGCACGATCGACATCGTGGCCACCGACCACGCGCCGCACCCGGAGGAATCGAAGGACTGCGAGTGGGATCACGCGTCGTTCGGCATGGTCGGGCTCGAGTCCGCACTCTCGGTCGTGCAGGCAGCGATGGTCGACACAGGGCTCTTCGGCTGGGCGGATGTCGCTCGTGTCCTTTCGCAGACTCCGGCCGCGATCGGCCGACTCAACGGTCACAGCCACTCGTTCGGGGTCGGCTCGAACGCCAACCTCGCGTTCGTCGACCCCGCCTCGTCGAGCACGTTCTCGACAGACAGGCTCGCAGGCAAGAGCCATAACTCTCCTTATCTCGGCATGACCCTTCCCGGATCGGTGCGGCACACCTTCCACCGTGGCTACCCGACCGTTCTCGACGGTGTCGTCCTCGACGCATCCGAAGTCGCCGCAGCGCACGTCAAGGCGGGGGTATTCCGTGGATAGGATCCTTCCCGGCTCGATCATCCTCCTCGGCGTCGTCGGACTCCTGATTCTGATGGTGCTCGGCTGGCGCGCCCGCGGTCGCCGCCAGTCCGCCCTGTCGACGGCAGCGGTGCCGCCGGACGAGCTGCTTGGCGAACTACGGATCGCGGTCACCGGCCTCTACGTTTCGACCACGACCGCGGGGGCGCCCCTCGACAGGGTCACGCTCCGTGGTCTCGGTTTCCGCGGGCGTGCCACCGTCTCTGTGTTCGACGCAGGCGTTCTCATCTCTGTCACGGGCGAACCGCAGGTCTTCGTTGCGACCGAGCGCGTCCGCTCCGTCGGCACATCGACCTGGACCATCGACAGAGCCGTGGAGGAGGGCGGCCTCGTTCGCCTCGACTGGACCCTCGAATCCGAATCTTCTACGCCGGCCGCCGACGTCGAGAGCTTCTTCCGTATCGAGAACCCCGATCAGAGTTCGCGCCTCATCGAAGCGATCACCGCACTCACGCCGTCACCCGGCCCCGCCAACCCCGACCAGGAAGGATCCCTCGCGTGATCTCAACAGAACCCGCCGTCCTCGTACTCGAAGACGGCAAACGCTACGCAGGTCGAGCCTATGGCGCCCGCGGACGCACCCTGGGAGAGGCCGTCTTCGCCACCGGCATGACCGGATACCAGGAGACGCTCAGCGACCCTTCGTACGCGGGCCAGATCGTTCTGCAGACCGCTCCGCACATCGGCAACACAGGCACGAACGACGATGACCTCGAATCGGCGAAGATCTGGGTGGCGGGCTACGTGGTCCGTGATCCCTCCCGCATCGTCTCCAACTTCCGCGCGACTCGCAGCCTCGACGACGACCTCGTTTCCGGCGGTATCGTCGGCATCTCCGGCGTCGACACCCGAGCGATCACCCGCCACCTCCGCTCCCTCGGCGCCATGCGCGCGGGAATCTTCTCGGGAGCGGACTTCGAACTGAGCGACTCGGAGCAGCTCGCCATCGTGCGCGATGCAGAAGACATGAAGGGGCGCAACCTCTCGAAAGAGGTCTCGACCCCCGAGCGATACACGATCGACGCGGTGGGAGAACGCATCGGAAGCGTCGCCGTTCTCGACCTCGGCGTGAAGAGCTCGACGCTCCGCTACCTCGCTCAGCGCGGCTTCGACGTGATCGTGCTCCCCGAGTCCGTCACGACAGACGAGGTCGTGGCGCTCAAACCGAGCGCCCTCTTCTACTCCAACGGCCCCGGCGACCCGGAGGCATCCGAACGGCACGTGCAACTCCTCCGCGATGTGCTCGCTGAGAAGATCCCGTACTTCGGAATCTGCTTCGGCAACCAGCTGCTCGGTCGTGCTCTCGGCTTCGGCACCTACAAGCTGCCCTTCGGCCACCGGGGCATCAACCAGCCTGTGCTCGACAAGACCACCGGCAAGGTCGAGATCACGAGCCAGAACCATGGCTTCGCCGTGGATGCGCCGCGCGAGGGCGTCGTCGACAGCCCGGCCGGCTTCGGCCGCGTCGAGGTCAGCCACCTCAGCCTGAACGACAACGTGGTGGAGGGCATCCGCTGCCTCGACATCGACGCCTTCTCGGTGCAGTACCACCCCGAAGCGGCTGCCGGCCCGCACGATTCGATGTACCTCTTCGATCGCTTCCGCGACATGGTGCTGGCGATCGACAAGGGCGAGCCGCAGACAGAGATCCACTCCATCATCGACGGAAAGAACCAGTAATGCCTCGCAGGGAAGACATCAAGAGTGTCCTGGTCATCGGCTCCGGCCCGATCGTCATCGGCCAGGCGTGCGAGTTCGACTACTCCGGCACCCAGGCGTGCCGTGTGCTCCGCGAGGAGGGCGTGCGCGTCATCCTCGTGAACTCGAACCCGGCCACGATCATGACCGACCCGGACTTCGCCGACGCCACCTACATCGAGCCCATCACCTGGCAGGTCATCGAGACGATCATCGCCAAGGAAAAGCCCGACGCGATCCTGCCGACCCTCGGCGGCCAGACCGCCCTCAACGCGGCCATCGACCTGCACAAGCACGGAATTCTCGAGAAGTACGACGTCGAGCTCATCGGCGCCTCGTTCGAGGCGATCAACAAGGGTGAAGACCGCCAGATTTTCAAGCAGCTCGTTCTGGATGCCGGTGCCGACGTCGCGCGCTCCTACATCGCGCACACGGTCGACGAGGCCGTGGAATACGCGAAGGATCTCGGCTATCCGCTGGTCGTGCGCCCGTCGTTCACCATGGGCGGACTGGGATCCGGCTTCGCCTACACGGAAACCGAGCTGCGCCGCATCGTCGGCGACGGCCTGCACCAGAGCCCCACCACCGAGGTGCTGCTTGAGGAGTCGATCCTCGGCTGGAAGGAATACGAGCTCGAGCTCATGCGCGACACGGCCGACAACACGGTCGTGGTCTGCTCGATCGAGAACGTCGACCCCGTCGGTGTTCACACCGGCGACTCGATCACGGTGGCGCCGGCGCTCACGCTGACCGATCGCGAATACCAGAACATGCGCAACATCGGCATCGACATCATCCGGGCCGTCGGCGTCGACACGGGTGGTTGCAACATCCAGTTCGCCATCGACCCGTCGAACGGCAGGGTCATCGTCATCGAGATGAACCCGCGTGTCTCGCGCTCCAGCGCACTCGCATCGAAGGCCACCGGGTTCCCGATCGCGAAAATCGCGGCGAAGCTGGCCATCGGCTACCACCTCGACGAGATCCCGAACGACATCACGAAGGTGACGCCCGCGTCGTTCGAGCCGACGCTCGACTACGTGGTCGTCAAGGTTCCCCGGTTCGCGTTCGAAAAGTTCCCGGCTGCCGACACCACGCTGACGACCACCATGAAGTCGGTTGGCGAGGCGATGGCGATCGGCCGCAACTACACGCAGGCGCTGCAGAAGGCCCTCCGTTCGCTGGAGAAGCGCGGCTCGTCGTTCCACTGGGAGCCGCTCGACGCATCCAAAGACGAGCTGCTGGCCCTGGCCAGCGTGCCCACCGACGGGCGTATCGTGACCGTGCAGCAGGCGCTCCGCGCCGGCGCCACGGCCGAAGAGGTCTTCGAAGCGACCAAGATCGATCCCTGGTTCATCGACCAGATCGTTCTGATCAACGAGGTCGCCGAGGCCATCGCCTCCAGCGAGAACGCCGATACGAACATGTTCCTTCTGGCCAAGGAGCACGGATTCTCCGACGCCCAGATCGCCGCCCTTCGCGGCTTCGGCGAGAACGACGTACGTGAGGTCCGGCACATCCTGGGCGTGCGTCCCGTGTTCAAGACGGTCGATACCTGCGCGGGGGAGTTCCCGGCGCTCACTCCCTACCACTACTCGAGCTACGACCAGGAGACGGAGGTCGAACCCTCCGACCGCCGCAAGGTCGTCATCCTCGGCTCCGGCCCGAACCGCATCGGCCAGGGAGTCGAGTTCGACTACTCCTGCGTGCACGCCTCGTTCGCCCTCTCGGACGCGGGCTTCGAGACGATCATGATCAACTGCAACCCCGAGACCGTGTCGACAGACTACGACACCAGCGACCGGCTCTACTTCGAGCCGCTCACTCTGGAAGACGTTCTCGAGGTCATTCACGCCGAGAGTCAGTCCGGTGAACTCGTCGGCGTCGTGGTGCAGCTGGGCGGCCAGACCGCCCTCGGCCTCGCCAAGGGTCTGAAGGCGGCGGGAGTCCCGATCCTCGGCACCACGCCCGAGGCCATCGACCTCGCCGAAGAGCGCGGGCTCTTCTCGAAGATCCTCGACGACGCGAATCTCCTCGCCCCCAAGAACGGAACCGCGAGTGACTTCGACGGCGCCGTCACGATCGCCGAAGACATCGGATACCCGGTTCTCGTGCGCCCCTCGTATGTGCTGGGCGGGCGCGGCATGGAGATCGTCTACGACTCGCCCTCGCTCGAGGACTACTTCTCGCGCATGGCAGGTCAGGGCATCATCGATCCGACCCACCCGCTGCTCGTCGACCGATTCCTCGACGACGCGATCGAGATCGATGTCGACGCACTCTACGACGGACACGAGCTCTACATCGGCGGCATCATGGAGCACATCGAGGAGGCCGGTATTCACTCGGGTGACTCGAGCTGCACGCTGCCCCCCGTCACGCTGGGCCGGGAGGTCATCGACCGGGTGCGCATCGCGACGCTCGCGATCGCCGAGGGCATCGGGGTGCAGGGCTTGCTCAACGTGCAGTTCGCCATCGGCCAGGGCATCCTCTACGTTCTCGAGGCCAACCCGCGCGCCTCGCGCACCGTTCCGTTCGTGGCGAAGGCGCTGGGCATCCCGCTGGCCAAAGCCGCATCGCGCATCATGGTGGGGTCCACGATCGCCGAGCTGAAGTCCGAAGGCATGCTGCCCATCGTCGACGGCTCGATCGTGCCCATGGACTCGCCGATCGCCGTCAAGGAGGCCGTGCTGCCGTTCAAGCGCTTCCGCACGAAAGACGGGCTCATCGTCGATTCGCTGCTCGGTCCGGAGATGCGCTCGACGGGCGAGGTCATGGGCATCGACCGCGACTTTCCCCGCGCGTTCGCCAAGAGCCAGGAGGCTGCGTACGGCGGTCTGCCGACCTCGGGCACGGTGTTCGTCTCCGTCTCCGATCGCGACAAGCGCGCCATCGTGCTTCCGGTCCTTCGCCTGCTCGAGCTGGGCTTCGACATCCTTGCCACGGCCGGAACCGCCGAGGTTCTGAACCGCAACGGCATCACCGCCCGCATCGTACGCAAGTTCAGCGAAGGAGCCTCGACCGACGGCGACGAGCCGACCGTGGTCGATCTCATCAACCGCAACGAGGTCGACATCGTCGTAAACACCCCCAGCGGGTCGAGCGCACGAGCAGACGGCTACGAGATCCGGGCTGCGGCCGTGGCGGCCGACAAGCCGCTGTTCACGACCATCGCCCAGCTCGGCGCGGCGGTCGCCTCGTTCGAGGCCACTCGCGAGGGCTTCGACGTGTCGAGCCTTCAGGAGTACGCCATCGCCAGGGCCGGGCGCCTGTGACCCGCACGTTCGGCCAGCGGCTGCACGAGAGCATCGAGCGGTACGGCCAGCTGTGCGTCGGCATCGACCCCCACGGCTTCCTTCTGGATGCCTGGGGCCTGCCCCGCACGGCCGCCGGGTTGCGCGAGTTCGGGCTGAGGGTGGTCGATGCCGCGAGCGGCACGATCGGCATGCTCAAACCACAGGTCGCCTTCTTCGAGGTGTTCGGCTCGACAGGATTCGCGGCACTCGAAGAGGTGCTCGCGGCCGCCCGCACCGCCGGGTTGATCGTTATCGCCGATGCGAAGCGCGGAGACATCGGATCGAGTGTCGACGCATACGGGGATGCCTGGTTGACGCCGGGTTCTCCGCTCGAAGCCGACGCTGTGACCCTCGCGGCATATACGGGAACGGGATCTCTCGCGGGAGTCTTCGATCTCGCCGAGCGTCATGACAAGGGCGCCTTCGTGCTCGCAGCCACATCGAACCCGGAATCACAGGTCCTTCAGACCGCAACGGTGCCCGACGGAGGACGACTCGGGTTGACCGTTGCTGGCCTCGTCGCGACCGAGATCGACGAGTGGAACCGGTCGCGCGCATCCGTCGACAACGCGGAAAGCCCTGCACTCGGTAGCATCGGAGTCGTGCTCGGTGCGACGAAGAACCTTCTCGACTACGGCGTCGATGCGCGTTCGCTGGGCGCGTCCGCTCCGCTGATGCCCGTGCTCGCGCCGGGGTTCGGGCACCAGGGTGCCCGCTTCGACGACATCCGCTCGATCTACGGACCGCTGACCGCCGGCACCATCGTGAGCACATCGAGGTCCGCCCTCGCCGCCGGGCCGTCCGCCCTCAGAGACACGCTTGCCGCCCAGGCAGCCCAACTAGCCGGAGCCCTGTCATGACCGTTCCCGATGTCGACCGCGCCGCGGGTTCCCGGGCGGCAATCGCCGCCCGACGCGCTCGAGCTGCCATCAAGAAGGCCGTCACCGAGCAGCGTCGCAGCGCGACGGGCGTTCTCGATCGTGCGTCGTCGCATCCGGACAGCCTCGAGGCCGGCATGCGGGTGACAGAGCTGCTCCAGGGCATCCCCGGCCTCGGTCGCGTGCGCATCGAACGCGTCATCGAACGCCTGTCGATCTCTCCCAGCAAGCGTTTGGGCGGGCTGGGCACCCTGCAACGCGATCGTCTTCGTGAGTATCTGCAGAAGCGGGCCCCGTTCGCGGGCGATGAGAAGGCCTCGCGACTTGTGGTGCTCGCCGGCCCGACGGCGGTCGGCAAGGGGACGGTGTCGACCTGGATCCGCGAGAACGTGCCGGGGGTGCTTCTCTCGGTGTCCGCGACGACGCGGGCTCCTCGCCCGGGCGAGATCGACGGCGTCAGCTACTACTTCGTCGACGACGCCGAATTCGACCGCATGATCGAGGCCGGGGAGTTCCTCGAATGGGCCGTTGTGCACAACTCGTCGCGTTACGGCACCCCGCGTGCGCCGATCGACGAAGCGCTGGCAGACGGCAAAAGCGTGCTGCTCGAGATCGACATCCAGGGCGCTCGTCAGGTGCGCGAGGCCATGCCGGAGGCCCGACTGGTATTCCTGCTGCCGCCCAGCTGGGCGGAACTCGTTCGTCGGCTCACCGGCAGGGGAACCGAGACGGCCGAGGAACAGGAGCGTCGACTGGCGACGGCAGAGGTCGAACTGGCCGCTCAGAACGAGTTCGACTACCTCATCGTCAACAACGACGTCGAGACGGCCGCACGCGACGTCGTGGAGCTCATGAAGTGATAAGCGGCTAATCCGAGTGATTAGCGGCTAATCCAAGGTAGACTTGTCTACTTGTGCACGGTGAACCCCGCACGATCACCGCACGATCTTTTCTCAATCCGGCCGGCGAGGCCAATCAAGGAGTATCACCATGGTCAACAGGGCACAGGGCATCATCGATCCCCCCATCGACGAACTGCTGTCGAAGGTTGAATCCAAGTACGCGCTCGTGATCTTCGCGTCGAAGCGCGCCCGACAGATCAACGACTACTACGCCGACCTTCACGAGGGAAGCCTCTTCGACAACGTCGGACCGCTGGTCGACTCGACGATCGACGACAAGCCCCTTTCTGTCGCGATGCACGAGATCAACGAGGACAAGCTCACGGTCAAGCCCATCGCGGCCACCGAGTAGCAGCAGCGAATGCAGGTCCGTTCCCCGGGCTGTCGTCGGGCAAGCGCCCGCACAGCGGGGGAGCGGATTCGTTCGTTAACGGCAGAGGCATGCATGGCGGAGGGGCAGGACTGACGTGACACAACCGCAGAAGCGACTGCGCATCGTGGTGGGAATCACGGGAGGCATCGCAGCGTACAAAGCCGTCGGCGTCGTACGTGCTTTCGTGCTGGCCGGCCACGATGTGCAGGTCGTCGCCACAGAGCACGCTCTGCGCTTCGTCGGCAAACCCACGCTCGAAGCGATCTCCCGCAACGTCGTGCATACCGACCTCTATGAGGCGGTGGCGGAGGTGCGGCATGTGTCGATCGGCCAGTCCGCCGATCTCATCGTCATCGCCCCGGCCACGGCGAACTCGCTCGCCAAGATGGCAGCCGGTCTGGCCGACGATCTTCTCGGCAACACCGTCCTCGCCTCGAAGGCACCTATCGTGGTGGCGCCGGCGATGCACACCGAGATGTGGCAGAACGCCGCCACCGTGGCGAATGCCGCCCTGCTCGCGTCCCGCGGCATCCATTTCGTCGGGCCGACGAGCGGCCAGCTCACCGGCGCCGACTCCGGCGCCGGTCGGATGGCCGAGGTCGACGACATCGTCGCCGCATCGCTGGCCGTCGCTGCGGCCGCACACCCGGAGCCCCGCCGGGACCTCGACGGCGTTCGCCTGCTCATCACCGCCGGCGGAACCCGAGAGCCGCTCGACCCTGTGCGGTTCATCGGCAATCGCTCGAGCGGTCTGCAAGGAGCAGCGCTGGCGGAGTCGGCGGCCGTGCGTGGCGCGCAGGTCACCCTGATCGCGGCGCATGTCGAGGTGCCGCTTCCACAGAACGTCACGACCGTCTCTGTCGAGACGACCGCTCAGCTGGCCGCCGCGGTCGAGGCGCACGCCCCAGCGAGCGACGTCATCATCATGGCGGCGGCGGTGGCCGACTACAGGCCGGCCACGATTTCGAACGCCAAGATCAAGAAAGAGACCGTCGGCGACACGCTGACTCTCGAGTTGGTGAAGAATCCCGACATCCTCGCCGGCATCGCGGCCCGTGCCGGTGCCGACCAGCTCGTCGTGGGCTTCGCTGCCGAGACGGCGGACACCGACGAAGCCCTCCTCGAGCTAGGCAGAGCCAAGATCGCTCGCAAGGGCTGCGACTTTCTCGTGGTCAATCGAGTCGGCTGGACCGAGGGCTTCGCCACTCAACGAAACACCGTGACGGTCCTCGACCGGGCCGGGTCTATAGTGATCGAGGCCCAGGGCAGCAAGCTGTCGGTGGCCGATGAGATCCTGTCCGTACTGGCCGAGCGACTGCTCGCAGACAGGCACCGCACCCCCTCAGAATTCCCTGGAGCACCATGACGAGCCTTCGCCTCTTCACGTCCGAGTCCGTCACCGAAGGACACCCCGACAAGATCTGCGACCAGATCTCCGACAGCATCCTCGATGCCCTGCTCGAGGTCGATCCGGCGAGTCGCGTCGCCGTCGAGACTCTCGTGACCACCGGCCTCGTGCACGTCGCCGGTGAAGTCACGACGTCCGGCTACGTCGACATTCCCACGATCGTGCGCGACAAGGTGTCGTCGATCGGCTACACGTCGAGCGACGTCGGGTTCGATGGAGCGAGCTGCGGCGTCTCGGTCTCGATCGGCGCTCAGTCGCCCGAGATCGCTGCCGGGGTCGACAACGCGTGGGAGAACCGCCAGGGCGAGACCCGCACCGATCCGTTCGACCTGCAGGGGGCCGGCGACCAGGGAATCATGTTCGGTTTCGCTACCACCGAAACGCCTCAGCTCATGCCGCTGCCCATCTGGCTCGCGCACCGCCTGGCCGAGCGCCTCGCCGAGGTGCGCAAGTCGGGCCAGCTCGGCTACCTGCGGCCCGACGGCAAGACCCAGGTCACCATCGGTTACGACGGCATCGTGCCGAAGACCATCGAGACGGTGGTGCTGTCGACCCAGCACACGGAGTCGGTGACGAACGCCGATCTCTTCCACGACATCGAAGAACTCGTCATCAAACCGGTTCTCGCAGACAGCGATCTCGACTCCCGCTCCGCGGACTTTCTCATCAACCCCACAGGCAGGTTCGTCGTCGGCGGCCCCCAGGGCGACGCCGGCCTCACCGGCCGCAAGATCATCGTCGACACCTACGGGGGCGCGTCGCGCCACGGCGGGGGAGCCTTCAGCGGCAAAGACCCGTCGAAGGTAGACCGCTCGGCGGCCTACGCCATGCGCTGGGTCGCGAAGAACGCGGTCGCCGCCGGATTCGCCGACAGGCTCGAGGTGCAGGTCGCCTATGCCATCGGCAAGGCCGCGCCCGTCGGACTCTACGTCGAAACGTTCGGAACAGGAAAGCTCCCAGACGAGCGCATCATCGAGGCGATCAACGCGGTCTTCGACCTCCGCCCGGCGGCCATCATCCAGCACCTCGATCTGCTGCGCCCCATCTACGGCGCGACGGCCACCTACGGTCACTTCGGTCGTGAGCTTCCCGATTTCACCTGGGAGAAGCTCGACCGTGTCGCAGACCTGCAGGCCGCTGCACGCATCTAGGTGATGGCAGCGCAGGCCGCGCCGGAGCAGCTGCTCATAGCGCGGGTGATGCTCGAATCACCCCTCCCGCAGCTCGACCGACTCTTCGACTACGCCGTACCGGCCGCGTTGCGCGGGCAAGCGACACCGGGGGTCCGCGTCAAGGTTCCTCTCCGGTCGGCAGGACGCATCGCACGCGGGTACATCGTCGAGACCACAGAGGCGGTCGAGTACTCCGGTACCCTCAGCGAGATCGATGAGGTCACCTCGTCGGTGCCCGTTCTGACGCCGGCCGTCTGGAATCTCGCCAGGCGAGTGTCGGAGCGCGCCGCGGGCAGTGCAAGCGATGTGGTGCGGTTGGCCGTTCCCCCTCGTCAGGTGCGCGTCGAGAAGGCGTGGCAGCTCGAGCAGCAGTCGGAGAATCCGCCTGTCGAGTACCGGGCGAACCCCACGGTGACCGGCTACGGGGAGCGCATCATCGACTCTGCTCTCGATGCGGGCAAACGCGTGGCCGTCGCCGCGATCCCAGCCGTGCACGAGGTTTCTCCCGGTGTCTGGGTCGGCCGCTGGGCCGTCACCCTCGCCGAGGCGGCTGCACGCACGCTCGCATCCGGGCGCAGCGCCATCGTCGCCGTGCCCGACTACCGCGACCAGCAACAACTGATCGAAGCCCTCGCCGTGCTCGTGCCGCTCGACCGCATCTCGCAGCTCGATGCACGCCAGCCGAACGCCGACCGGTACCGCGCATTCCTCCGCTGTCTCGAGGCGGCTCCGCGCGTGATCGTGGGCAATCGCTCCGTCGTCTACGCACCCGCAGAGAACCTCGGGCTGATCGCTGTCTGGGACGACGCCGATCCGCTGCACAACGAGCCGCTGAGTCCGTACGTCTCCACGCGTGACGTCGCGCTGGTGCGCCAGGAACAGTCCGGCTGCGCCCTGCTCTTCGCCTCACACTCGCGCAGCACCTGGCTCGAGCGGCTGGTCGAGATCGGCTATGTCGCGCCGTTCGCACCCGATCCCGCTGTGCTCCCTCACGTCATTCCCACCGCAGACCAGCCGGGGGCGGATGCCGCGGCACACGCCCGCATCCCCTCCGCGGCCTGGAACACCGCTCGGCGGGCCCTCGAAGACGGGCCTGTTCTCGTGCAGGTCGCCCGGCCCGGCTACGCTCCGGTGCTCGCATGCCAGGATTGCCGCACTCCCGCACGCTGCCGCGTCTGCGAAGGCACCCTCCGTCTCGGCGGCGCCCACCAGACTCCGTCGTGCGAGCTATGCGGGGCCATCGCCGCCGACTGGCACTGTCGGCACTGCGAATCGACGCGCATCCGGCTCGTTACCGCCGGCACCGGCCGCACGGCCGAGGAGCTCGGCCGCGCGTTCCCGGGCGTCCGCGTCATCGTCTCCGACGGCGAGAGGCCGCGTCTCACCGTCGACGCCCGACCCGCGCTCGTCGTCGCCACTCGAGGGGCCGAACCCGTCGCAGCCGGCGGATACCGGGCCATCCTGCTGCTCGACGGTGAGCGCATGCTCGCCCGCGAGTCCCTCACCGTCGCCGAAGATTGCCTGCGCTGGTGGTCGAATGCCATCGCTCTGGCTGCGCCGCGCGCACCCGCCATCATCGTCGGCGTCGGGGGAGCACTGGCTCGCGCACTGGTCACCTGGAGCCAGCACCGATTCGCGGCGGCCGAGCTGCCCGACAGGCGAACTCTGCGGTTTCCTCCCATGGTGCGGCTCGCCACGGTCACGGGGCGTCCAGAAACAGTCGAACAGGCCATCTCCTCCCTGCCCGATTCGGTGGAGGGGCACGAATCGGCGACAATTGACGTACTCGGCCCGGTCGATGCCGGCGATGGCCTCGTTCGTGCCACGATCCGATTCGACTACGCGTTCGGCTCCGAGGTCGCCCGAAGTCTGCGCTCATCGATCATCCGCAATTCCACGGGACGAACGAAGCGTCAAACGAGCAAGGCTACCGGCACCAAGACCAGCTTCAGACCTCCGCCTGTGCTGAGGGTTCGATTCGACGACACGGAGATCCTGGAATGAAACTCGTCTTCGCCGGCACTCCGGCCGTTGCCCTGCCCACGCTCGAGACTCTCGCCGTGCGTCATGAGATCGTGTCAGTCATCACACGAGAAGACGCGCCGCAGGGGCGCAAGCGCGTACTGACTCCTTCTCCGGTCGCGTCCAGGGCATCCGAACTCGGCATTCCCACGATTCGAGCGAACAGACTAGACGACGTCGTCACGAAGCAGGTCGCCGATCTGCAGCCCGACCTCGGTGTCATCGTCGCCTACGGCGGGCTCGTGCGCAGCCCGCTCCTCGAGACGCCGCGCCTCGGATGGATCAATCTGCACTTCTCGTTGCTGCCTCGCTGGCGAGGCGCAGCACCGGTGCAGTGGTCGATCATGAGCGGCGACAGCGAGGGCGGCGCGTCTGTCTTCCAGCTTGTGGCCGCCCTCGACGCCGGGCCTGAGTTCGCCCGCGTCGTGCGACCGATCGGTGCCCACGAGACAGCCGGTCACCTGCTCGAGGCGCTGTCCCACGAGGGAGCGGCACTCACACTGAAGGTAGTCGACGAGCTCGACGCAGGAACCGCCCGATCCACCCCTCAACAGGGTGAGGTCACGCTGGCTCCGAAGATCACGCTCGAACACGCCCACATCGACTGGCACGACGACGCCGATGTCGTGTTCCGTCGCATCCGGGCCACGACACCCGAGCCTGGCGCTTTCACGATCATCGACGGCCTCAGGCTCAAGGTTCTCCAGGCCGCGCCCGCCTACGACACGGCCGCGCTCCGCCCCGGCGCGCTCAACACCGACGGCGGCAAAGTCCTGATCGGCACATCAACGACGCCCATCGAACTACTCCGCGTTCACCCCGCCGGCAAGAAGCCGATGTCGGCGGCCGACTGGTGGCGCGGTCTCGCCGCAGATCAGCCTCATGGCGCAGACAGCCCAGCCACCGACAGATGAGACACACCATGAACTCCAGGCCCCGCTCCTCTCAGATCGTGCAGCCGGCGCGCCGCATCGCCCTCGAGGTGATCACCGCCGTGCGTGAAGACGACGCATACGCCAATCTGCTTCTGCCGACGAAGCTGGCGAGGGCGAAGCTGCAGACCAACGATGCCGCCCTGGCCACCGAGCTCACGTACGGCACTCTTCGCATGCGCGGCTACTACGACAGAGTCATCTCCCTGGCGGCCGGCAGGCCGGTCGAGAAGATCGACCCCGTCGTTCTCGATGTGCTCGAGCTGGCGACCCACCAGCTGCTGGGCATGCGCACGGCCAGTCACGCCGCCGTCAACGAGTCCGTCGAGCTCGCCCGACTCGTGAGCTCCCGCTCGGCGACCGGATTCGTCAACGGTGTGCTGCGCAGCATCACCCGCAGCGACCCCGACGCGTGGCGCGACCGTGTGATCGCGGATGCCAAAGACGACGACTCCCGACTCGCGGCCGAGTATTCGCACCCCACCTGGATCATCCGCGCGTTTCGTCGCTCATTGTCAGCGTCGGGGGTGTCGCCAGACGCGTTGGAGGACGAGCTGCGCGACCTCCTCGAGGCCGACAATGTGCCGCCGAGGCTAGGCCTTGTCGCTCTTCCCGGCCTGGCCGATCGCGGCGATATCGGCATTCCCGGGCGCGCGACACGCCGTTCGCCCATCGGCTTCTCGGCCACCGGGGGAGACCCCAGCGACATCGCCGAGGTGCGCGCCGGCACCGTGCGGGTGCAAGACGAAGGATCGCAGCTCGCGGCTCTCGCTCTCAGCCGCGCCGCGTCGATCGCCCCGGGCGAGAAATGGCTCGACCTCTGCGCCGGCCCCGGCGGAAAGTCCGCCCTCCTCGCGGCCGAGGCACGATTGGGCGGAGCCGTTCTCACCGCCAACGAGCCAGTTCCGGCCAGGGCCCAATTGGTGCGCAACGCCCTCGAGGCCATCGATGATCCTCCCGAGGTTCTGCAGCTCGACGGCACGACCATCGGTGCCCTTCACCCGCAATCGTTCGATCGCATCCTGGTCGACGCGCCATGCACCGGCCTGGGCGCCCTCCGGCGCAGACCGGAGGCCCGCTGGCGCAAGAGCCCGCGCGACGTCGCCGATCTGGTTCAGTTGCAGGAGCGACTCATCGACTCGGCCGTCGAGGCTCTGCGGCCCGGAGGCATCCTGGCCTACGTCACCTGCTCGCCCCACGTGGCCGAGACACGTGGGCAGGTGGTAGGCGCCCTCTCGCGATGGGGAGAGCGGCTCACCGCCATCGACACTCGATCCGTCGTCGCGGCGATCGCCGGCGAGAATGCCGAGCAGGAGCAGCACGCGTCGCAGGTGCAGCTGTGGCCCCACATCGACGCGACCGACGCCATGTTCATCGCCCTGTTCCGCAAAACAGCGTGAGCTCGTGACCCGATGCCGACCGCTCCGCCGCGCTGGATAAGCTGATGACCATGCCCGTGCGTATCAACCCCAGCATCCTGGCCGCAGACTTCGCGCACCTCGCGACGGAGCTCGACCGCATCTCGTCGGCCGATGCCGTGCACGTCGACGTGATGGACAACCATTTCGTGCCAAACCTGACTTTCGGCATCCCGGTGGTCGAGCGTCTCCTCCAGGTCACCGAACTGCCCCTCGACATGCACCTGATGATCACCGACGTCGACCGTTGGGCCCCGACCTTCGCAGAGCTCGGCGTCTTCTCCGTCACGTTCCATGCCGAGGCCACCGACGAGCCCGTCGCGCTGGCCCGCCGCCTGCGGCAGATCGGAGCGCGAGCGGGCCTCGCGATCAAGCCAGGCACGCCCGTCGAGCCCTACCTCGAGGTGCTCGCAGAGTTCGATCAGCTGCTGGTCATGACCGTCGAACCGGGCTTCGGCGGGCAGTCGTTTATGCCGGAGACGATGTCGAAGCTCGTCGCGGCGCGCGAGGTGGCGTCGCGCAGCGGACTCGACGTGTGGCTGCAGGTCGACGGCGGCATCAACGAGCAGACCATCGAGGTGGCCGCCAGGGCCGGTGCCGACACCTTCGTCGCCGGGTCGAGCGTGTTCGGCGCCGACGACGCGGGCGCGCAGGTGCAACTGCTCCGCCAGAGGGCGCTCGAGCACACCCATGTCGCCTAAACTGCTCAGGTGAAGACTTTCGATGAGCTGTTCTCCGAGCTGAGCGCCAAGGCGCTCGAGCGCCCAGACGGTTCCGGCACGGTCCGCGAGCTCGACGCCGGCGTCCACTTCATCGGCAAGAAGATCGTCGAAGAGGCCGCCGAGGTCTGGATGGCGGCCGAATACGAGTCCGATGACGAGATGGCGGCCGAGATCTCCCAGCTGCTCTATCACCTTCAGGTCCTCCTGATCGCCAAGGGCCTGACCCCGGCCGACGTGTACCGACATCTCTGAGCACGGTCGCATCCGTTCGTTCTCATAGCTGCCCAGACTGACGCCGGTTCTCACCCGCCAGTCGACAATTCGAAAGACTCTTATGCTCAAGATCGCGGTGCCCAACAAGGGTTCCCTGTCCGAAACCGCCGTGCAGATGCTCGCCGAGTCGGGATACCAGACCCGTCGCGACACGCGCGAGCTGCACCTCGTCGATGAGCGCAACGGAGTGGAGTTCTTCTACCTCCGCCCCCGCGACATCGCCACCTATGTGGGCAGCGGTGCTCTCGACATCGGCATCACGGGGCGCGACCTGCTCCTCGACTCGGAGTCTCCCGCGCGTGAGATCGCGTCGCTGCAGTTCGGTGAGTCGACGTTCCGCTTCGCGGGTCCGGATGGCGGCTTCGCCGGCGTGTCCGAACTCGAGGGCCGGCGGGTCGCGACGAGCTACCCGGGTCTGGTGAAGGCATTCCTGGCTCAGCACTCCGTCTCTGCGACGCTCGTGCGCCTCGATGGCGCGGTCGAGTCGGCCGTGCGCCTCGGGGTGGCCGACGCCGTCGCCGACGTGGTGTCCACCGGTTCTACGCTGAAGAAGGCCGGCCTCACGATCTTCGGCCCGGTGATCCTCGAGTCCTCCGCAGTCGTCATCTCGTCGGGCATCGACAAGCCTGGGGCCGATACGCTTCTGCGTCGACTGCAGGGCGTCCTGGTCGCCCGTCAGTACGTGCTGATGGACTACGACGTGCAGCTGGCGAAGCTCGATGCCGCGGCGGCGATCACTCCGGGCCTCGAGTCTCCTACCATCTCGCCGCTCCGTGACCCCGAGTGGGTCGCCGTGCGGTCGATGGTGCCACTGGCCGACACCAATCAGGTGATGGACGCTCTCTACGACGTTGGCGCGCGCGCGATCCTCGTCAGTCCCATCCACGCCGCTCGGATCTGACCGTGAGCGTCGCCATCCGTGTGATTCCCTGTCTCGACGTGGCCGCGGGTCGCGTGGTGAAGGGAGTCAACTTCGAGAATCTCCGCGATGCGGGTGACCCGGTCGAGCTCGCCCGCATCTACGCCGAGCAGGGGGCCGACGAGCTCACGTTTCTCGATGTGACCGCCACAGTCGACGATCGCTCGACGACCTACGACGTGGTCAGGAAGACCGCGGAGCAGGTCTTCATCCCGCTCACCGTCGGTGGGGGAGTTCGCTCGAGCGACGACGTGGCCAGACTCCTCGCATCCGGGGCCGACAAGATCGGCGTGAACAGCGCGGCGATCGCGAGGCCCACCCTGATCGACGAGATCGCCGACAGGTTCGGCGCGCAGGTGATCGTTCTGTCGCTCGACATCAAACGGAGCGACAGCGTGCCGTCCGGCTTTGTCGTCACGACGCACGGCGGTCGGCGCGAGACGACGCTCGACGCCCTCGACTGGGCCGCCGAGGCAATCAGACGGGGGGCCGGCGAACTTCTGGTCAACTCGATCGATGCCGATGGAACGAAGGACGGCTTCGACCTGGAGCTCATCGGCGTGATGCGCTCGATCAGCCGCGTGCCCGTAATCGCGTCGGGTGGGGCCGGTCGTCTCGAACATTTCCCCGAGGCCATCCGCGCCGGCGCCGACGCGGTGCTCGCCGCGAGCGTATTTCACAACCGTGAACTGACCATCGGCCAGGTCAAAGACGAACTGAGACAAGACGGAGCATTGATCCGATGACACAGACAGCAGACGATGTCGAGGCCGTTCTCGCTCGCGCGAATTTTGCCGCAGACGGCCTTCTCCCGGCAATAATCCAGCAGTGGGACACGAAGGACGTTCTTATGCTGGGATATATGAATTCCGAAGCCCTGCGCCGCACGCTCACCGAGGGCCGAGTCACGTTCTGGTCTCGCTCACGCCAGGAATTCTGGAGAAAGGGCGACACCTCAGGTCACGCACAGTACGTGCGCGGGGCCGCCCTCGATTGCGACGACGACACCCTTCTGGTGCAGGTGGAGCAGATCGGTGCGGCCTGCCACACGGGGGCCCACGCATGCTTCGACGTCGATCCTCTCGATCCCGTCATCGGCGGGGTCGGAGAGCCGGCATGATCGGCGGGCGCGTCGCATCGACGACGAGGCAGGAATTCGACGAGTTGCTCGGCACCCACCGCGTTCTGCCGGTGCTTCGAACTCTCTTCGCCGATGGCGAGACGCCCGTTGGTGTCTATCGCAAGCTCGCTCGGGGCCGAGCCGGCTCCTTTCTGCTCGAGTCCGCGGGCCAGGGCGGCGTCTGGTCGAGGTTCTCGTTCATCGGCGTATCGAGCTACGGGGTCCTCACCAGTGACGACGACCGTGCCGTGTGGGTCGATCTCGGCCTGCCCGAGTCCGAGGCGTTCCCCGACGGGCTGCCCGAGCAGCCCCTCGCCGCCCTTTCCTCCCTCTTCCACACGTGGCAGACGCCGATGATTCCCGGTCACCCGCCGTTGACAGGTGGACTCGTGGGCTTCATCGGATGGGAGACCATCAGGCAGATCGAGCATCTGCCTCACCGCCCGCCGGCGGACTACTCGGTTCCCAGCCAGGCCATGGGGTTCGTTCGCGACCTGATTGTGATCGACCATCTGACGGGCACCGTGCAGCTGATCTCCGCCGTGCTGGCCGATCCCCTCGGCGACTCCGATGCTCAGTGGAGCGAGGCGCAGGAACGTCTCGACGCCATGCAGGCCGAGCTGGCGAAGCCCACCGAGGCGAGGCTTGACGACGCCGACTTCGACACGGTCGGCCAGCCGGTCGCACGCACGGAACGAAGCGACTTCCTCGACGCCATAGAACGGGCCAAGGTGCATATCCGTGACGGCGACGTATTCCAGGTGGTCATCTCGCAGCGCTTCGATCTCGAGACCTCGGCGGAACCCATCGATGTCTACCGGGTGCTGCGCACGCTGAACCCCAGCCCGTATCTCTACCTGCTGGCCCTCGAACGCCCCGATGGAACTCCCTACACGATCGTCGGCTCCAGCCCCGAAGCACTGGTCAAGGTCGACAACGGTCGGGCCTTCACGCACCCCATCGCCGGGTCGCGCCCGCGTGGAGCGACGGTCGAACGCGACATCGAGTTGGAGCACGAACTCCTCGGCGACGAGAAAGAGAAGTCGGAGCACCTCATGCTCGTCGACCTGGCCCGTAACGACCTGCTCAAGGTATGCGTGCCGGGCACCGTCGAGGTCACCGAGTTCATGCGCATCGAGCGCTTCAGTCACATCATGCATATCGTCTCGTCGGTCGAAGGGGCGATCCGGCCCGGAGTCACCGCGATCGACGTCTTCAGCGCGACGTTCCCCGCCGGAACGCTGTCGGGCGCACCCAAACCTCGGGCCCTCCAGATCATCGATGATCTCGAACCCGCGCAGCGCGGCGTCTACGGAGGTGTCGTCGGCTACTTCGGATTCGCGGGCGACGCGGATCTTGCCATCGCCATCCGCACGGCCACGATCGAGTCCGGCGTTGCGCATGTACAGGCGGGCGGAGGACTGGTGGCAGACTCCGACCCCGACTCCGAGTTCCTCGAGTCGCAGAACAAGGCGGCGGCGCCTCTTCGGGCGGTCGCCATCGCGAACGCCATGCGGCGGATCGTATGACGAGCGAAGACCACGCGTCCGCCTCGCCGTCGAGACAGGGATCGGCGCGACTCAAGGGTCTGATGATTCTCGGTGTGCTCGCGGTGAGCGCATTGGTCTTCCTTGCCTGGTCGCAGTCGTGGGGAACACTCACCGTGACGGCCGACGGGGCATCCGGCCACGCTCTCGATGTGCCCGGCTCAACCGCGGCGCCGGCGTTGGCCGCACTCGGACTCGCCGGACTCGCGAGTGCCGCCGCCCTGGCCATCGCCGGGCCTGTCATCCGCATCGTGCTCGGAGCGCTCCAGGTTTTGCTGGGCGCGAGCATCATTCTCTCCGGCACCGGGCCGCTCGTCGATCCGGTGTCCGCCGGAGCGCCCATCGTGACCGCGGCGACCGGCGTCGCCGGAACCGAGTCGATCCGCACGATCGCGCGCAGCGAGGCCGTGACCGCGTGGCCGGCCGTCGCCATCCTGCTGGGCGCTCTGCTCGCGCTTCTGGGCATCGCCGTGGCCGCCACGACGACCCGTTGGCCTGCTTCCGGCCGCCGATACCAGGCGGTTCGCTTCGCCTCCGAAGACGGCCGTGTGCTCGGCGCCGACGAACTCGTCGATCTCGGCGGCGACGATTCCGAGAACCACGGCGTCGATGCGGTCGTGCCCGACGCCGACGAGAGTCCGGACGACGCCGCGGTGCGCCGCAAGGCGGCATCCGTCGACAACTGGGACAGCCTGAGCCGGGGAACAGACCCCACCGCGTAGCCCACGGGCACAGGAACGCGTATTCGTTTCGACTACTATTGACCCCGAACAAGAGGAGTTCCATGAGCAACGTATCTGAAGAACCGGGACACGGTCACTCGCCGGCGGCCTGGACCGCTGTGATCGTTATGCTGATCGCTTTCAGCATCGGCACCGTCGCCTTTTTCTTCGACGTGCAGTGGCTCGTCTGGGCGTCCGCCGGTCTTCTCGTCGTGGGCGCGATCCTCGGCAAGGTGCTGGCCGTCGCAGGTTTCGGCGCCTACAGCCCGCGCTACGCCGGTAAAGGACACTAGAGGGTGCTCGCACAGCTCCTCGCCGGCGCAATCGAGGATGCAGAGACACGACAGCAGAGCGCGAGTCTCGCATCTGTCGAAGCCGCCGCGCTTTCCGCGCCCGCGCCCCTCGACGTGCTCTCCTTTCTTGCACCCGCCGAGCACGTCAAGGTGATCGCAGAGATCAAGCGCTCGAGCCCGTCCAAAGGTGCCCTCGCCGAGATCGTCGATCCTCAGGCTCTCGCCCGTGAATACGAGGCGGGCGGCGCGAGCGCCGTCAGTGTGCTCACCGAGGGTCGCCGCTTCGGCGGATCACTTGACGACCTGCGCGCCGTGCGCGCGGCAATCGGCATCCCGGTTCTGCGCAAAGACTTCATTGGCCTCGAGTACCAGGTGTTCGAGGCGCGCGCCGCGGGTGCCGACCTCGTTCTGCTCATCGTCGCCGCGCTCGACCAGGCGACGCTCGTACGGTTGCACGCGCTCATCACCGAGCTCGGCATGACCGCGCTCGTCGAGACGCACTCGGCCGACGAACTCAGCCGCGCAATCGATCTCGGTTCCCGCGTGATCGGTGTCAACGCACGCAACCTCAGCACGTTCGAGCTCGATCCCGACCTCTTCGGTCGGCTCGCTGGCAGCATTCCCGACGGCACCATCCGCATCGCGGAGTCCGCGGTGAAGACCGCCGCCGATGTCGCCCACTATCGCCGGGCTGGCGCCGACGTGGTGCTCATCGGAGAGGCGTTGGTCACCCATGGCAGTCCTCGCGAGACCCTCACAGAATTCCTGAGCGTAACCTCATGACCGTAGAAGCGCCCCCCACCCACCTGCGCGATGAGCAGGGTCCGTTCTTCGGCGAGTTCGGTGGACGGTTCATGCCGGAGTCGCTCATCGCTGCTCTCGACGAGCTCTCCGCCGCATACGACGACGCGAAGGCAGACCCCGAGTTCCACCGCGAGCTCACCGAGCTGCACCGCACCTACACGGGGCGGCCCTCGATCATCACCGAGGTCCCTCGCTTCGCAGAGCACGCCGGTGGCGCCCGTATTCTGCTGAAGCGAGAAGACCTGAACCACACAGGCTCGCACAAGATCTGCAACGTGCTCGGGCAGGCCCTCATCGCCAAGCGCATCGGCAAGACCCGACTGATCGCCGAGACGGGCGCCGGTCAGCACGGCGTCGCCACCGCGACCGCCGCGGCTCTCTTCGGCATGGAGTGCGTCGTCTACATGGGCGAGGTCGACACCGAGCGGCAGGCGTTGAACGTCGCCCGCATGCGACTCCTCGGAGCGGAGGTCATCCCCGTGACCACCGGCACACGCACTCTGAAAGACGCACTCAACGAGGCCTTCCGCGACTGGGTCGCCAACGTCGAGAACACGCACTACCTGCTGGGCACCGTTGCCGGCCCTCATCCGTTCCCCGTCATGGTGCGCGACTTCGTCAAGATCATCGGTGAAGAGGCGCGTCAGCAGGTCATCGACCTGACCGGGTCGCTGCCGGATGCCGTGGTCGCCTGCGTGGGCGGCGGATCGAACGCAATCGGCATCTTCCACGCGTTCCTCGACGACCCCGAGGTCGCACTTCACGGCTTCGAGGCCGGCGGCGACGGTGTCGACACGCTGCGCCACGCGGCCAGCATCACCATGGGTCGCCCCGGCGTGCTGCACGGATCGCGCAGCATCATGCTGCAAGACGAAGACGGCCAGACCATCGACTCCCACTCCATCTCGGCCGGCCTCGACTACCCGGGCGTCGGTCCCGAGCACGCGTGGCTCGCCTCTATCGGCCGCGCCACCTACACGCCGGTCACCGACGCGGCCGCCATGCAGGCGTTCAGGCTGCTCTGCCAAACCGAGGGCATCATCCCCGCCATCGAATCGGCACACGCTCTCGCCGGCGCTATCGAGCTCGGTCGCACGCTGGGTGAGAAGGCGACCATCCTCGTGAACCTGTCCGGCCGAGGAGATAAAGACGTCGAGACCGCGGGCGCCTACTTCGGCGTTCTGGATGCCGGGGCCGGCGCATGACCGCCATCGGCGTCATCGAGTCTCCCGTCGCATCCGCAATCGAGGCCAGCCGTCGGTCGCGAGCTGGAGCCCTCATCGGCTACCTTCCCGTCGGCTTTCCGACTCTCGATGAGAGCATCGACGCTGCCGTCGCACTGGTCGAGAACGGTGTCGACGTTCTCGAGCTCGGCATCCCGTATTCCGATCCGGTCATGGACGGCCCGGTCATCCAGAAAGCGACGCAGGCATCTCTCGACGCGGGCTTCCGACTTCGTGACGCCTTCACGGCTGTCGAGAAGATCAGGGCCAGGGTCGACGCGCCCATTCTGCTCATGACCTACTGGAACCCTGTCGTGCAGTACGGCGTCGCGCGATTCGCAGACGACCTCCGCTCCGCCGGGGGAGCCGGGCTCATCACACCCGACCTCACGGTCGACTCCGGCGCCGACTGGCTGGCCGAGAGTGACCGAACCGGTCTCGACAGAGTCTTCCTCGCCGCGCCGACGTCGACAGACGAGCGTCTGCGTCTTGCCGTCGAGAACAGCCGCGGATTCGTCTACACGGTCTCCACGATGGGAACGACGGGTGCGCGCGCCGAATTAGGCCTGGCAGCAGAGAAGCTCGTCGCACGCCTGCGCTCCGTCGGATCAACCAGCGCCTGCGTGGGCATCGGCGTCTCTACCGCGGAGCAGATCGCCGAGATCCTGGGCTATGCCGACGGCGCCATCGTCGGGTCGGCGCTCGTCCGCGCGCTTGCCGAAGACGGCGTCGACGGGGTGGCCCGCCTCGCCGCGCAACTGGCCACCGGCACCGGTCGCTGACCGGCTCTCCCTCCGTCCTACAATAAGCATCAGCCCCTCTACGTCTGAACTCCCGCTTCGGCGAGCGAACAGACTTCCGCATGAGCACAACACGATGAAAGGTCGAAACCGTTGGTCTTCGCCCCCACAAGCATCCCCAGCCCTACGTGGCAGGGCTTCAGTATCGACATCAGCGGATTCACCGGGTGGCTTCATAGCCTCGGGCTTCCGCAGTATGCAAGCACGCTGGAGATTCGCGCGTATGCGCTCTGCATCCTCACGGGAATCGTGCTCGCCACCATCTTGACCTCGCGTCGGCTGACCGCGCGTGGAGCCGAGCCGGGCGTTGTGCTCGACATCATCCTCTGGGCGATCCCTTTCGGCATCATCGGGGCGCGCATCTACCACGTGCTCACGCACCCGGGCGACTACTTCGGTGAGGGCATCGAGTGGTGGAAGGTCTTCGCCGTCTGGGAGGGTGGCATCGCGATCTTCGGCTCGCTCATCGGAGGCGCGGTCGGCGCCTACATCGGGTGCCGACTGAGCGGCATCCGATTCTGGACCTTCGCCGACGCCCTCGCGCCGGGCATGCTGCTCGCGCAGGCTGCCGGTCGGTTCGGAAACTACTTCAACCACGAGCTCTTCGGCACCCCGACCGATCTGCCGTGGGGTCTCGAGATCCCGCAGCCGAACGACGCAATCCCGGTGGGTCTCGCCGATGGCACGCTGTTCCAGCCCACCTTCCTCTACGAGGTCATCTGGAACCTGGCCGGCGTCGCCGTCATCCTGCTGCTCGAGCGCAAGCTCCACCTGCAGTGGGGCAAGGTCTTCGGCGTCTACCTGATCTGGTACGGCATCGGCCGCGCCGTCTTCGAGACGATGCGCGTCGATCCGAGCGAGATCTTCTTCGGCGTGCGCACCAATGTCTGGGGAGCATGGGCCGCGATTCTGGTCGGCCTTCTCATCATTCTGATCCAGCGCCGCGAGCACCCCGGTGCGGAACCGGGGCCGTACCGACCGGGCGCAGAGTGGGTGCCCGCGGGTGCTGGGGTAGAATCGAGCGACACTTACTCGGATGACGAGCTCAGGGGCGATGGAGCCACCGATTCTCCCGAGAAAGAACCCGTCGCATCAGGCGCCACAAGCGTTGTCGGTGCGAAATCCACGAACTGAACATGACAGTCGCGCAACTCGCGTCCTCAGCTTCCGAACACCCCTACAGCCGACACGACCCGACAGGGCATCACGGCATTTCCCTTCATGGGCCAGCGGCGTCCCAGATCCTTAAGTAATCACGTAGAGGACGGCACTTCCTTGTCCCAGCAGCCACGGTCCGAGCAGCCCCCGCATTCCCGTTTCAGTTCCGTCCCCGCAGCACAGGGGTTGTACGACCCCGCAGCGGAGAAAGACGCCTGCGGCCTTGCCATGGTCGCCACTCTGCGAGGCACGGCAGGGCACGACATCATCGACACCGCCCTCGGCGCGCTTCGCAATCTCGAACACCGTGGCGCGATCGGCTCCGACGCCGGAACGGGCGACGGTGCAGGAATCCTCACGCAGATCCCGGACGAGTTTCTCCGTGCCGTCGGCCCGGCCGAGCTTCCTCCGGTCGGCCACTACGCGGTAGGCAACGCGTTCCTTCCGACGGATCCGTCCGAGCGAGAGACGATCGTGTCGCGCATCGCCGACATCGCCGAGTCCGAGGATCTGCGCATCCTCGGATGGCGCGAGGTGCCGATCCGTCCGGATGAGCTCGGTCGTCTCGCCCGCGCCGCGATGCCGGCGATCTGGCAGCTCTTCGTCTGCAGTGTCAACCACGACGCCGAGGGCGCTCCCCTCAGCGGACTCGTCCTCGACCGACTGACCTATCGCCTGCGCAAACGAGCGGAACGTGAGCTCGAGGTGTACTTCATGTCGCTCTCGTCGCGAACCCTCACCTACAAGGGCATGGTCACGACGCTCCAGCTCGAGCCCTTCTATCCCGACCTCTCCGACGAGCGCTTCGCCTCGAAGCTCGCGCTCGTGCACTCGCGTTACTCCACCAACACCTTCCCGTCATGGCCTCTGGCCCAGCCACTGCGCATGATGGCGCACAACGGCGAGATCAACACCGTGCAGGGAAACCGCAACTGGATGCGCGCACGCCAGTCCCAGCTGGAGTCGGAGGTCATGGGCGACCTGACGCCGCTTCTGCCGATCGTCACGCCCGGGGCCAGCGACTCCGCGTCGTTCGATGAGGTCGTCGAACTGTTGACCCTCGCGGGTCGATCGCTTCCGCACGCCATCATGATGATGGTCCCCGAGGCGTGGGAGAACCAGACCGACTTCGATCCCGAACGCAGGGCATTCTACGAGTACCACTCGATGCTGATGGAGCCATGGGACGGCCCCGCCGCGCTCGTCTTCACCGACGGCGACCTCGTCGGAGCGACTCTCGACCGCAACGGCCTCCGTCCCGGACGTTACCTGGTGACCGACGACGACCTCGTTGTGCTGGCCAGCGAGATCGGCGTCATCGACGTCGACCCTGCCAAGGTCGTGCGCAAGGGACGTCTGCGTCCCGGCAACATGTTCCTCGTCGACACTGCCGCCGGTCGCATCATCGAGGACGAGGAGATCAAGGACACACTCGCCGCCACCGGGCCCTACGCCGAATGGCTCGATGCGGGCCGCATCAACCTCCGCGACCTTCCCGAGCGCGAGCACATCGTGCACACGCCCGCGTCTGTGACCAGGCGTCAGCGCACCTTCGGCTACACCGAGGAGGAGATTCGCATCCTCCTGATGCCGATGGCCAAGAACGGCGCTGAGCCGCTGGGCGCCATGGGCTCGGACACGCCCATCGCCGTGCTGAGCGAACGGCCTCGACTGCTGTTCGACTACTTCACGCAGCAGTTCGCGCAGGTGACGAATCCTCCGCTCGACTCGATCAGAGAAGAGGTCGTCACCTCGATGCGCCTCGGACTCGGGCCCGAGCGAAATCTCCTCGCCGCGACTGCCGAGCACACGCGCCAGGTCATTCTCGACTTCCCGGTCATCGACAACGACGAACTTGCGAAGATCCAGCACATCGATCCCCATTCCGGCAGTCGCATCACAACGACGATCCGGGGTCTCTACAGGGTCGAAGACGGGCCGCTCGCCATGCAGGAGCGCATCGCCGAGATGTGCCGCGAGGCCGATCAGGCCATCAATGACGGCGCCGCCTTCATCGTGCTCTCAGACAGGGACTCTAACAAAGACCTGGCTCCCGTTCCGTCGCTGCTGATGCTCTCTGCGGTGCACCACCACCTCATCCGCCAGGAGACCCGTATGAAGGTCGGCCTGATCGTGGAGGCCGGAGACGTGCGCGAAGTGCACCACGTCGCCCTCCTCATCGGATATGGCGCATCTGCGGTCAACCCGTACCTGGCCATGGAGACCTGCGAGAACCTCGTGCGCAGTGGTCGCCTGACCGGTCTGACTCCGGAGAAGGCGGTCAAGAACGTCATCAAGGCGCTCGGCAAGGGCGTTCTCAAGATCATGTCCAAGATGGGCATCTCAACCGTGTCGAGCTATGCGGGCGCACAGGCGTTCGAGGCCGTCGGCCTCGGAACCGACTTCGTGCGCGAGTACTTCACCGGAACCACCACCAAGCTGGGTGGAATCGGAATCGACGTCGTCGCATCCGAAAGCGCCAGCAGGCACCGCGCCGCGTATCCCGAAGACGAGGCGGCGTCGGCACATGAACCGCTCGCGACCGGCGGCGAGTACCAGTGGCGCCGAGAAGGTCCGCCGCATCTGTTCAACCCCGAGACCGTCTTCCGGCTGCAGCATTCGACGCGCAACCGTCGCTACGACATCTTCCGCGACTACACGCGGTTGATCGACGAGCAGGCAGAGAATCTCATGACTCTGCGAGGACTCTTCAAGCTGCGCCACGGCGCCCGCCCGGCTGTTCCCCTCGACGAGGTCGAACCGATCGAGTCGATCGTCAAGCGATTCTCGACCGGTGCCATGAGCTACGGCTCCATCTCGCAGGAGGCCCACGAGACGCTGGCGATCGCGATGAATTCCATCGGTGCCAAGTCGAACACGGGAGAGGGCGGCGAAGACACCGACCGTCTCCTCGACCCGCGCCGGCGCAGTGCGATCAAGCAGGTCGCATCCGGCCGTTTCGGCGTCACGAGCATGTATCTGACGCACGCCACCGACATCCAGCTGAAGATGGCTCAGGGAGCGAAGCCCGGTGAGGGCGGCCAGCTCCCTCCGACCAAGGTCTACCCCTGGGTCGCACGCACACGTCATGCGACCGCCGGAGTCGGACTGATCTCACCGCCCCCGCACCACGACATCTACTCGATCGAAGACCTCAAGCAGCTGATCTTCGACGTCAAGCGCGCCAACCCGCTGGCCCGCGTGCACGTCAAGCTGGTCAGCCAGTCGGGCATCGGCGCGGTTGCCGCGGGCGTGACCAAGGCTCTCGCCGACGTCGTGCTCGTCTCCGGCCACGACGGAGGCACGGGCGCGAGCCCGCTGAACTCGCTGAAGCACGCGGGAACCCCGTGGGAGATCGGACTCGCCGAGACGCAGCAGACGTTGATGCTCAACGGTATGCGTGACCGAGTCGTCGTTCAGGTCGACGGCCAGATGAAGACCGGCCGCGACGTGATCATCGGCGCCCTGCTCGGTGCGGAGGAGTACGGCTTCGCCACGGCGCCGCTCGTCGTCGAAGGCTGCATTCTGATGCGTGTCTGCCACCTCGACACGTGCCCCGTCGGAGTCGCGACGCAGAACCCCGAACTCCGAGCCCGCTTCACCGGAAAGCCGGAATTCGTCGTGAACTTCTTCGAGTTCCTGGCGCAAGAGGTGCGCGAGTACCTCTCCGAGCTCGGTTTCCGCTCGCTCGAAGAGGCGATCGGACACCACGAACTGATCGACATGAACGGCGCGATCGAGCACTGGAAGGCTGACGGTCTCGACCTGAGCCCGATCCTCGTCGGACCGGAGTTCGCCGATGACGAGCCGCGCTCGAATCGGCGCCAGCAAGATCACGAGCTCGAGAAGCACTTCGACAACCGCCTCATCCGTGAAGCGCAGTCAGCACTCGAGCTCGGCGAGCCCGTCGCCATCACACTTCCGATCCGCAACACAGAACGCGCGGTGGGAACGATGCTCGGCAACCAGGTCACCCTGAAGCACGGCGAGGCCGGGCTTCCCGAGGGCACGATCCAGGTCACGCTGCTGGGTTCGGCCGGTCAGTCCTTCGGCGCTTTCCTGCCGTCGGGAATCACCCTGCGACTCGAGGGGGACTCGAACGACTACGTCGGCAAGGGTCTCTCGGGCGGGCAGATCATCGTTCGACCCGACCGCCGGAGCCAGTTCGCGGCGGAAGACAACGTGATCGCGGGCAACGTGATCGGCTACGGAGCAACTCGCGGCAGCATGTTCATCCGCGGAATCGTGGGGGAGCGTTTCCTCGTCCGCAACTCCGGAGCGACCGCCGTCGTCGAAGGCGTCGGCGACCACGCGCTCGAATACATGACCGGTGGCCTGGCGCTGATCCTCGGCTCGACAGGCCGCAATCTCGGCGCCGGCATGTCCGGCGGAACCGCCTACATCCACCGCCTGCGCACTGAGAGCGTCAACCGCGACTCGCTCGCGACCGGCGAGCTGTCTCTGCTTCCTCTGGGAAGCGCCGACGCGGAGATCGTTCGCGATCTCCTCACCCGTCATGAACTCGAGACAGGATCGACGCGTGCCGCGGCGATGCTGGCCGATTTCGACACGACCGTGACGGAGTTCGTCAAGGTTCTTCCCCGCGACTACGCCGCGGTGCTGGAGACCAGGCAGACGGCCGTCGATGAAGGACTCGACCCCGACGGCGAAATCGTCTGGGGACGCATTTTGGAGGTTACCGGTGGCTGATCCCAAGGGATTCCTGAAGGTTCAGGAGCGTGAGCTGCCCAAGAGACGACCGGTCTCGGTGCGGCTCATGGACTGGAAAGAGGTCTACGAGCAGGGCGATCCGTCCGAGCTTCGCCGTCAGGCGGGCCGCTGCATGGACTGCGGCATCCCGTTCTGCCATCAGGGATGCCCGCTGGGCAACCTGATTCCGGAGTGGAACGACCTGATGTTCCGCGGCGAGGGCCGACAGGCGATCGAACGTCTGCACGCCACGAACAACTTCCCGGAGTTCACCGGTCGACTCTGCCCGGCGCCCTGCGAGAGTTCCTGTGTTCTCGGGATCAACCAGCCGGCCGTCACCATCAAGCAGGTCGAGGTCTCGATCATCGACCAGGCCTTCGCCAACGGATGGGTGCAGCCGCACCCGCCCGAGCGCCTGAGCGGCAAGACAGTCGCTGTCGTCGGATCGGGCCCTGCCGGCCTGGCCGCAGCACAGCAGCTGACCCGAGCGGGCCACACCGTCGCCGTCTACGAGCGCGACGACCGCATCGGCGGGCTGCTGCGCTACGGCATCCCCGACTTCAAGATGGAGAAGAAGCAGCTCGAGCAGCGGCTGAACCAGATGATGGCGGAGGGCACACGATTCCGCGCCGGAATCACCATCGGCGTCGACATCTCCTGGGCCGACCTGCGGGCTCGCTACGATGCCGTCATCGTCTGCACCGGCGCGACCGTTCCCCGCGACCTTCCGATCCCGGGCCGCGACCTCTCCGGTGTGCACTTCGCCATGGACTACCTGGTGCAGCAGAACAAGATCGGCGCGGGCGACACCATCGCCGACCAGATCACGGCAGAAGACAAGCACGTGGTGGTTCTGGGCGGCGGAGACACGGGCGCAGACTGCATCGGAACGGCCCACCGTCAGGGAGCCCGCTCGGTCACCAACCTGGCCATCGGAGCCCAGCCGCCGAGCGAACGCCGACCCGATCAGCCCTGGCCGACGTTCCCCACCCTGTTCGAGGTCTCCAGCGCCCACGAAGAGGGCGGCGAGCGGCAGTTCCTCGCCTCAACGGTCGAGTTCCTGTCGAACGAGTCAGGCGAGGTGCGCGCAATCCGCGTGGCCGAGACAGAGTTCGTCGACGGTCGACGTGTGCCCAAGGCGGGCACGGAGCGTGAGATCCCGGCCGACCTGGTTCTTCTGGCTCTGGGATTCACGGGTGCTGAGCACGCCGACCTCACCAGTCAGCTCGGAACGCAGTTCGACGATCGCGGAGCAGTCGGCCGCGCCAACGACTACCAGACGAGCGTGCCCGGTGTCTTCGCGGCCGGCGACGCCGGTCGAGGTCAGTCGCTGATCGTCTGGGCGATTGCTGAGGGACGTGCTGCGGCATCGGCCGTAGACGAGTACCTTGAAGGTGCCACGGAACTCCCGTTCCCCGTCAAGCCCACCGACCGCTCGATCTCGATCTAGCTTTCCACCCCGTTCCATCCTTCATCCGATTCAGCCACTGATCCCGATTGCGCCCTGCTTGGGCGCAGAGAACACGGAGTACCACTACACGATGAGACGCGCAAAAATCGTCGCCACCCTCGGCCCGGCAACCTCAAGCTACGAAGACATCCGGGCGATCATCGACGCCGGTGTCGACGTCTGCCGCATGAACCTGAGCCACGGCACCTATGACGTGCACGAGGGCATCTACGCCACCGTGCGCCAGGCTGCAGCCGACTCGGGTCGAGCTGTCGCCGTGCTGGTCGACCTGCAGGGTCCGAAGATCCGCCTGGGAAAGTTCGAAGGTGGCCCCTACTACCTCAACGAAGGTGACATCTTCACCATCACGATCGATGACGTGCTCGGAACGAAAGAGCTCTCCGGTACAACATTCAAGGGCCTGCCTCAGGACGTGAAGCCGGGCGATTTCCTGCTGATCGACGACGGCAAGGTCAAGGTCGAGGTCATCGAGTCCGACGACCGCACGGTCACCACGAAGGTCATCGTGGCGGGCAACGTCTCGAACAACAAGGGAATCAACCTCCCGGGCGTCGCGGTCAACGTGCCGGCCCTGTCGGAGAAAGACGAGGCCGACCTGCGCTGGGGCCTGAAGCTGGGCGCCGACCTGATCGCCCTATCGTTCGTTCGTGACGCAAAAGACGTCGAGCGTGTGCACGAGATCATGGCCGAGGAGAACCGCCGCGTTCCCGTCGTCGCCAAGATCGAGAAGCCTCAGGCCGTCGACAACCTCGAAGAGATCATCGACGCGTTCGACAGCATCATGGTGGCTCGCGGCGACCTGGGCGTCGAGCTTCCTCTCGAGGCCGTTCCTATCGTGCAGAAGCGCGCGATCGAGCTGTCGCGTCGTATGGCCAAGCCCGTCATCGTGGCGACGCAGATGCTCGAGTCGATGATCTCCAGCCCGATCCCCACCCGCGCAGAGACGTCCGACGTCGCGAACGCCGTTCTCGACGGCGCCGACGCGGTGATGCTGAGCGGCGAGACCAGCGTCGGTGAGTACCCCGTCATCACGGTTCAGACCATGGCGCGCATCGTCGAGTCCACTGAGGTTCACGGGCTCGACCGCATCCCTGCGCTCGGCACGAAGCCGCGCACTCAGGGCGGTGCCGTCACGCTGGCCGCCGAAGAGGTGGCCAACTTCGTCGAGGCGAAGTTCGTGGTCGTCTTCACCGAGTCGGGCGACTCGGTGCGTCGTATGTCGCGCCTCCGCTCGAAGATCCCCATGATCGGGCTCACTCCTGAAGAGGGCATCCGCAACCGCATGGCCCTCACCTGGGGCGTCGAGTCGTACCTCACAGAGCGTGTCAAGCACACCGACCAGCTCATGGTGCAGGTCGACGAGGTGCTTCTCAGCAAGGAGTTGGCAGAGGCGGGCGACAAGGTCGTCGTCATCTGCGGATCCCCTCCCGGAAAGTCGGGCACGACGAACGACATGCGTATCCATGTCGTTGGGTCAGCCCACAACCCCTCCAAGGCCGAGGTCGTCTAGAGCTAGAGCTCACCATCTCGCCTGCACGAAGCGCCTCCTCGCGATCATCGCGAGGAGGCGTTTCGGGTGTTCGGGCCCTACACCTCGACCCTGCTTCTGGCAATGGTCGGCCTCAGCTCTGTCGCCCCTCGTCTACCCGGCATAGTGTCAGCACATGACAGACACATCGAACGACGAAGTTCATGGCGGAGCAACACCGTCCAATGCATCCACCGGCCCCGATGGCAAGACGATCGGTGACTGGACGGATCTCGGACGAGAGATGTGGTCGTATCTCACGGGCCGCGGCGCCGCGGTCAACTACAGTTTTGTCGACATGGTCGTCGAAGTGCCGCGAGACATCGGCCCGGACGCCCCGAGAGCAATCTGGAAGTTCAACGGAACCCTGAGAATCACGACGAGCGACGACCAGGCGCCCGGCTCAGACCCGCTCCGCTCCTGACGATCATGGCCGCATCGATCCGTTTCGACATCGACCTGACGTTTCAGCTCGACGACGGTGACGGCAACACCATCGAGGGCTCGATCACTGCCGGCGGTTCCACCATCGAGATTCTCGTGTCGCGCCCCGAAGCATTCGTGGACCGCACGCGAGTGTCGCTGGCACGCATCCGGGATCTCGCCGGTGGGCTCGCCCGTCGGGGCGTGACCGTTCAGCTGTCCGGTCCTACGGGCATGGTGGGGGAGTTGGGCTCCGTCAAGACGTCGATCGCGCAGCGAGTCGCCTCGGGCTCACCGCATATCCGCCTGGGTAAGCCGGGCGTCGTCACATCGCTGCTGATGCGTCGCGCCGATGCCGCACGACGCGTTGCCCTTCCGCCATCGACGCTGCTCCCTCTCCTGCCGACGTTCGACCGTCGCGCTCGGTTTCGTCCGACCACAACCCACGCCGCACCCGGATCCGGTCGACCTCGGCTGATCTTCGTGATCGGTTCTGAGAACTGGGATGGATCACCGCCGAAGGAATTCGAGCTCCTCGACGGAGTGACGGTCATCGGTTCTGGTCCCGATGCCGATCTGCAACTCGACGGGCTCGAACCCGTGCACGCCACCATCACGCACACCGCCGACGACGAGTACACCCTGAGGCTCAACTCCGAGACGCCCGGCGACATACCGCTCCTCGATCGGGATTCCCCGCGTCGTCCGCTCGGTCGTGTCTTGCGCACGGGCGCACGCATCGAACTCGGCGCGTGGCGGCTCGGGTACTTCCGGGCGGAGTTCGCCGACCACGGGCGGCCGTTCGGTGGCCGACTGGGCGGAGAACTCTCCCGGCAGAAGCCGCAGCCGCCTCGACCGGGTGCCCGACGCGATGGGTCTGGCACAGTAGTGTCCTGAACAAGTGAGGCGTCCGGGGTGGAGATCGATCTGATTCCTGTCTACGGCACGACTCACTGTTATGCGGTTGATGAGTCAACTCGGTTCTATACTGCACGCCGCAATCCTCGGGTCAGCCGACCACGGATCGACCTCCTCTCGTCAGTCAGAAGACGATCACTGAACGCCTCCGCGGAGCCATCGGCGACGCGGCTCAGGCGCTCGATCTTCGGAACGGCACGGATGATCTCCAGTGGAGCACATACAGGGACCTGACCGCAGCGGATGCTGCGCACGCGGCCGTCGAGACTCTCGAGGTCAGATGGGAACACGTGGGAGGCCAAAGTCCGCTTCGCGGTGGGCGGTCATATACGTGGCGAATGACCTCTGGGCTGACAAGCATCGGATCTGGAGATGAACAGGTGGCGTCGCTTTTCAGTGCAGAACCTCGGTCAGTAGATTGGATCGATCAGATGCCAGAGCAGCACTTGTCCTGCGATATAAGGCAGACGGTCCTGATCATCTCAATGATCCTGAGACGGAACAGACTTGTTTTCGGGCAAGAGACACGGCGGCCCCTTGGAAGCGGCCTGGACCGTCCGTATCCCTCGAGGTCGATGGCCGGTGAAATTGGATTTCGCCGCGTTTGGAAGCATAGGCACTGATGGTGCGATGAGGTCGGTCGTATCTGCGTCTCGCAGGGTCTAGATGAGTGAGTCCGATTCGTTTCAGTGGTCGTAGGCGATGAGGGAGCGTTTGGCGGGGGCATTGATGAGCCAGTTGTGCCAGATCCCGGCGGCGAGGGCGAGGAGTCTCGCGGCGACGCGGGAG